>CAWCEW010000001.1:0-54029 GCA_963794665.1 uncultured Alphaproteobacteria bacterium
GCGCCCCTGACGCCGGAAGACAGCGCTCTCCTCGCAAACGCTCTGGTTTTTGACCCTGGTGCCCTCGCCACAGAACCAAAAAAACCGTTGCGCCTTCCAGGCCACAGAAGCAACGAGTACGACATCACACGCACGCAGAAAGTCGACGGCTCGACCACCGTCGTGGTGAAACAGCCCTTGCAGACCGAGTGGTCGATTCTGTCGGCGGCCGATCTCGCACCATCGACGCCGACCGCATATCCGCTGCCTCTGCCCACGGAGCGCAACAACAGCATGCCGGCCGGCGCGGCTTGGGCGTCAGTCGGCGTGCCAAATCTCGCCAGCGTAGATGCGCGCGTCGATCCGACAAATGAACAGGGTAAGGTTGGCACGACGATCAAGCATTCGATCCCATTTGGGAGCCGTTTCGCCATGACCGTGCAAGGTACCTATTCGGTTACGGAAATGCTCGGCCAGACGTCATCCGGGCCCGGCGATCTCCCCCTTATGACGCTGCCCGCACCCGGCGCGCCCGCTGCGCAGCAGGTCTTTGGCAATGAGAAGGCGGTCAAGTTCAACGTCCTGCCGACCGGGACCACGCTGGGCGCCGGCTTCGCCACCGCCAGCAACGATCCGGTGACGCACAACACCTTCAGCGCCGATCAGAAGCTTTACGGTCCGCTGCATGTGACCACCGCAGTCACCGACGTCGGGCAGACCACCAGCAACAAAAGCATTACCGCCGGCTTCAAGCTGAACTGGTAGGCTGGTTGCTGAATACCACGACACGTTTTAAAAAGCCGTGCATAACTTTGCTTCCGGCCGCGTTGTGCCGGAATGTGGCACCATCCCCTCCGCTTCCGCCCCACGGTCGCCTTAGTCGCATGCGGCAATCGGGTACTGGAATCCGCGCGAGATCTTGCGCTTCTGTGGGAGGGGATCAATGACGGCCATCAGACCTGAGCGGCTTGGTGCGGACAGGACGGTTCCGGAAAAGACCGGTCCGGAGGCGTATGCGCCGAACCGGAAATCTTCGGAACGGACCGAGTCCGAGCAGGCGGCGGTGACCGCTTTCGAGGGTGAGATTCGCGAATTCGTCCGACGCGACGTCGCCCATCTGCGCCGTCAACGGAACGACGTGGAGCAGCCGGCATCCGAGCCTGTTATCGACAACCTCAACGTCCTGATCCGGCGCGTTTCCGGTGCGTCGATGGACGAAATCGATCGCGTCATTCTTGAGCTACAGGGCGTGCGCGAAATGCTTCGTAGCGAGGGCGAACGCGTCAGCCGGGAAATTGCCGGCTATGCCAGCCTCAGCCACGCGGCCATGACCGCCATGAAGGTGATCGGCGACAGCCTGGCACAATGGAAGAGCGCGCCGAACAATTACAGCAGACCTGCCGAATAGGCGCGCCATGAAATTGCCATCGCCGGAAGCTCCGGCGATGGCCGTTTCGAACCTCAGGGCGCCGTGATCTGACCGACGACCGTGCGCACGTTGGGCTCGATCAGCAGAACCTTGTCCTTGGCCTTGATATAGTAAAGCCGCGACGCGCCATCGATGCCGCGCACGATCTCGGGCAACGGACGCATGCCGTTGAGCGCCTGATTTGGCGACAGCTCGCTTGCAGGTTTGAGCGCGTCAGCGCCAGCAACCGGCTGTGACTTCTCCGCCATCACCGCATCATAGATCTGCTTGCGTTGCTCCGTCGCTCAGCGGGAGAGGCCAGGCCATGATCGGAGTGGTCGAGGATATCGTTGCGCCGCGAGAATTTTGCCGGAATGGTTTCGCCGAAGGAGCCGATCGGTCCGGAAGGAGGCGGCTCGCTCGATGCGGACGAGCCTTTGCCCGTTGTTACGGATGCTGACGGCGCTCCGTCGACCCGTTCGGGCGTCTTCGGCCGTCGTGCGCCTCCGGCCGCCGGCTGCCGGGAATCGCGTTGCGCTTATGCGCATGCTCACTCTGCGTCGGGGCTGTCGCGCTCGGCATCGGCGGGCTCGGTGGCATCGTACCAGCCGAAGGCTGCTGGAAATCGGCATCATCGCGCGCGTACGATTCCTCCGGATTTGGTATTAACGATCCGGTGATTGCGTCGGGCTGTTTTCGACGCGGTTGATCTGACGGCGAAGACGGCCGTGCCGCAGCGAATGGACGATCCCCATGACGGCGCGCGGCGACAGCCGGCCAGCCAGCTAATGAAGTGAATTGCGCGAATTTTTCATAGGAGGCCTCCATCGGCTGTGGACAACAACGGCCGAAAGGCAGAACTGGTTGCATGCCTGACGGAGCGACAAGGCCGATGGGCCTGCGCAAAAAGTCCAACGCCGCCCGCGCAAGCGGACGGCGGTCAGACATGCTGCGATCAGTTAGCTGGCGGCAGCGACTTTGGTCTTCGCAGCCTTGCGCGGCAGCGGGTAGTCGGCGCTGTCGTAAAGCGCACGAATGCCGTTGCCGTCGAAACGTTTCTCTTCGACCTCGAGATATGCGCCCAGCAGCAGCTCCGGCGGCAATTCCTCGATCGCGAAGCGAATCGCCTCCGCAGCGGTCGGAAAGCGCTTGTAGCCGATCGGGCGGCGCGACTTCCGGCTGCGGCTCGGAAACAGTTCAGACGGGGCACGGTAGTTAATCATCGACATAATCAATAGCTCCTCGAGCGCTAATATGGCCCTTGGAGCGTCGAAAATCCAGCACTTACGGGCCCCCGCATATCAGCCCGGCAGGCTCAAGGTAAATACGTGGTACCAAAAAGCGAAGCCCGGCGCGCAATTTGCGCGCCGGGTCCAATTTCTCGGCCGGTGGGACCTTTATATTAATCCACCACTTCTTCGACCACTTGGCTCGTCGCCGGATCCACCAATACAACGCGATTATTTACCACCATATATTTGTACGATCGGATCGCCGGCACTTCGACCGCTACTTCTTGCGGGACCGAATAGAGCCGTACGCGGTCCGGCACGCGCGCGCCCACACGATACTCAATCGTCGGCTCAGCCGGCGCAACGCGCTCGCGTACGATCGTACGATAAATCGTGCGCCGTTGAACCGGCGTGAGTTCCAGAGGCTCGGTGGTGACCACGGTCCGCGACTCGATCGGCTCGCGGGTAATGATCGTGGTCTGCGCACTCGCCGTCGTCGCGCCGGCTACCACCGCCGCCACGATCGTGGCATGGCGAAAATAGGTCATGAGTTCCTCCTCTTGATTCCGGTCCAGCCCTGCAAACGCAAGGTCGGCGAGAGGGGTTCCTCATTGCCTACGCCGGCACATCACGATTTTCTTCACTGTGTGTGCGGCGGTTCGCTCATGAGTTTCAGTTTCGCCTGCAGCACGCCGATGCGCTGTTCCGCTTCTGTCCTGGTCAGTTCAGCGCTGAACGCTTCCGGCTCGTAAGCATCAAAGGCCAACTTGCGAAGCAGACTGGCCTGTTCGGGCGTCATGCGTGCAACCGTGTCGGGTTTTTTGCGCATGCCAGCACAATTTCATTGGCGCGAAAGGGTTCCGCATCACCTGGGTAACGCGGGCCGCAGGATCAACGTGATCGGAAGCGTCACCAGCACGATTGCCGCGACGACCGTCAGCGCGGCCGGAACGCCGACCGCGTCGCCGAGGACACCATAGATCGCGGGCGAAATGGCGCCGGCGCCGATCGTCCCCGTGTAGAAGATACTGAACGCGCGCTGGCGCCGCTGAGGCTCGACCAGAGCTGGGACCGAGCCGTACAGCACCGACGAGGTGCCGTTGAGCGCAATTCCGACAACCGGCAACAGGACCATCGCCGCCTCGAGCGGCAGCGGCAGCAAGGCGACAATTCCGAAAGCCGTCACCGCTTCCGTCAGCCAGACAGTCGCGACCGCGCCGATGCGGGCGCCGATGAATGCGCACACCAGCTTGCCCACTGCGCCGCCGGCAAAGACCAACGTCAGCGCAAGACCGACGGTCTGCAGGCTTGCGCCCTTGGCCGTGAGCACGAAGGGCAGGAAAGTGAGAAAGGCCATGCGCGTGGCGCTGTCGATGACGCCGACCGACAAGAGCAGCGGAAAGGCATAAGCTCGCAGCGGCGCCTGCTGCACGGACGGCTTTCGTCCTTTTTTTGGCTCGCAGCGATCTCGTCCGCCCAGCCGCGGAATCAGAAGAAAGATCGCCACCGCGCCGATCGCGCCCAATGCGCCGAGCAGCATGAGCGGCATCGCGCCAAGGCAGCACCACGATCAGCAAGCGCCGCCGCCGCCGGCACGGTCATCTTTCCGATGTCGCCGGCAAAATTGTAGGTGCCGAGCGCCTTCAGCGAACGCGTCCCGGAGAATGCATGCGCAATCAGCGACGAGGCCAAAGGATGCTGCGTGCTGGCGCCAAGGCCGCCGATGAAGAGCGCAATGACCAAGGTGACGACGCCGCCGCTCAGTCCGGCGAAGATATAGCCGAGACCGGCCAGCGCGGTGCCGAGCGCGAGCACACGCGGCGGTGCCGAAACGCTCGGCCAGAAATCCCGCCGGAATCTGAAAGCCGGCAAGCGTGCCGGAGAACACCGTCTTCATCAGCCCGAGCGCGGCAAAGCCGAGGCCGAATTCGCCTGCCAGATCGGCAGCATCACATAGACGAGGTCGGTATAGCCGTCGTGCAGCGCATGCGCGCCGCAGGCGACTCCGAGCGCGCGGCGTTCGTCCTGTTTGGTGCTGGCGGTCGGGACGGCAGCTGTCATTTGTTCACCGGACGGCGCTCGACGAAGGTGGTGCTGACAAAGGATATCACGAGTTCACCGCTCTGGTTGACGCCGGTCGAGCGGACCGTGAGCAGGCCGAGATTTGGGCGGCTTTCGGACACGCGCGTCTCGATCACCTCGCTCTCATAAGTGACGGTGTCGTCCACGTATACCGGCTTCAGCCATTTCAGATCGCGCAGGCCGAGCGCCGGCCCCATGGCGGCGACCGGCTCGCCGCGGCCGCGCGCCGCCTCGGCCTGGCGGCGGCGCTCGGCGACCATCAGGCGCATCCAAACCACCGCGCTGTGCCAGCCGGAAGCGGCCAGCCGCGCCGAAATGCGAGCGCTCGGCGGCCGCTTCGTCGACGTGGAACGGCTGCGGGTCGAAGCGCGTCGCGAAGGCCTTGATCTCGTCGGCGCGTGAAGGTGTGGCGGCCGACCGCGGTGCGCTCGCCGACGGCGATGTCCTCGAAATATTTCACGGCCGCGCTCCCGGCTTCGCGGCGCCTGATCATCAGCGGGCTCGTCAGCGTGATCAGCACGGTGTCCTGCTTCATCGAGCATCTCGAACAGGCATTTGACAAATCCCATCTCCGGCCGGCTGCTTGGATGCGCGCGTTTCCAGCACCGTCGTGCGCACGCGCACCTGCGTGCCTGGCCGCAGCGGCTTCAGCCAGCGGACTTCGTCGACGCCGGGTGCGCCCATGGAGCTCGAATTCGTTGATGAAGCCGTCGGCGATCATGCGCATCAGGAGGCAGCACGAATGCCAGCCGGACGCGGCGAGCCCGCCGAGCAGCGTGGCGGCCGCCGGCCGCCTCGTCGAGATGCATCGGCTGCGGGTCGAACTCGGCGGCGAAGGCGACGATTTCCTCGCGCGTCACCAGCCGCGGGCCGTAGACGGCGACCGCGCCCGGCTTGAAATCTTCCCAATGGCGCTTCGACATCCGTCGCTTTGTAACCCGCCACGGCCAGGCTTGTCCCGCATGACAGCCATCCGGCTGCCGCAACGGCCGAGGTCAGGTCGCAAACCTGAAATGCATCACGTCGCCGTCGGCGACCACGTAGTCCTTGCCTTCGAGCCGCATCTTGCCGGCTTCCTTGGCGCCGGTCTCGCCGTTGTTGGCGATGTAGTCGTCGTAGCCGATCGTCTCGGCGCGGATGAAGCCCTTCTCGAAATCGGTGTGGATCACGCCGGCCGCCTGCGGCGCCTTGGTGCCCTCTGTGATGGTCCAGGCGCGCGTCTCCTTCGGACCGGCGGTGAAATAGGTCACGAGATGCAGCAGCGCGTAGCCGGCGCGCACCAGACGATCGAGCCCGGTTTCCTTCAGGCCGACCGCGGCGAGATAGTCCGCGCGTTCGTCCGGCGGCAGCATGGCGATTTCGGATTCGATCTTGGCCGAGATCACCACCGACGATGGCGCCCTCTTCCTTTGCGCGCGCTTCGACCTTGCGCGAGAACTCGTTGCCGGTCGGCGGCGGACGCCTCCTCGACGTTGCATGCATAAAGCACGGGGGCCGAGGTCAGCAGACCGAGCGAGTGGAACAGTTTTTCTTCTTCGGGCTTGCGTTCTATCAGGCGCGCCGGCTTGCCCTCGCGCAGCAGGACCAGCGCACGGTTGACGAGATCGAGCGTCTCCTTCGCCTCCTTGTCATTGCCCTTTGCTTTTTTCTCCAGAGCGTCGACGCGCTTCTCGAGCGATTCGAGATCCGCCAGCATCAGTTCCGTCTCGATGGTATCGATATCGGCAATCGGATCGATCTTGCCCTCGACATGCGTGACGTCGGTGTCTTCGAAGCAGCGCACGACATGAATAATTGCGTCCACCTCGCGGATATTGGCAAGAAACTGGTTGCCGAGCCCCTCGCCTTTCGAAGCGCCGCGCACCAGCCCCGCAATGTCCACAAACGAAATGCGCGTCGGAATGATCTCGGCCGACTTGGCGAGAACAGCGAGCTTCTCAAGCCGCGGATCGGGCACGGCGATCTCGCCGACATTCGGCTCGATGGTGCAGAACGGATAGTTTGCCGCCTGGGCGGCGGCGGTCTGTGTGAGCGCATTGAAGAGCGTCGACTTGCCGACATTCGGCAGGCCGACGATGCCGCATTTAAATCCCATGATTTGGCCGTTTCTTTACATTGTCACTTCGGGCCGGGCGGCTCGGTGTCGTCATCGTCATCATCGAAGCCCTTGGCCTCCATGGCGAGATGAACCCTGTTCTGGAACGTCGCGTCCTTGCCCTCGACCAGGAGCGGGGCGTTGTCGGCGATCACGTCGCAAAGCGCTTCGACCCATGCCCATTCGCTTTTGGCGAAATCGCCGAGCACATGACCCGGCACCAGCTCCTTCGACGTCCGGCTTGCCGATGCCGATACGCACGCGCTTGTAGTCGTTGCCAAGATGCGCGGTGATCGAACGCAGCCCGTTATGCCCGGCATCGCTGCCGCCGATTTTCACCCTCACTTTCGCCGGCCGCAGATCAACCTCATCGTGGAAGACGGCGACGTTGCCGGGCTCGAGCTTGTAGAAGTGCACGGCTTCCGCGACCGCCCGGCCTGATTCATTCATGAATGTGCCGGGCAGAAGCAGAAGTGCGCGTTCGCTGGCAATATTCCCTTCCACCGCCACTCCCTGAAAGCGGCGCCGCCACGGCGAAAGGTTGTGACGGCGCGCAATCGCCTGCACCGCCATGAACCCGATGTTATGGCGGTTGGCCGCGTGCTTGGGGCCGGGATTGCCGAGGCCGACGAAAAGCAGCATGGCTTCAACGGCCGTAAGGCCGCCCTATCGCGATGTGCGTTACGCCGACAAGGCGGCTTGTACGCCGCCTCACTTCTTCTCGGGCTTCGCCGGCGCGGCGGCGGCGGGTGCAGCACCCGCGGCCGGAGCAGCGCCGGGCGCAGCGCCTGGAGCCGCACCGGGAGCGGCGCCTTCCGCAGCCGGCGCGGTGCCCGCTGCAGCGGCGGCGGCAGCAGCAGCGGCGGCAGCAGCGGCGGCTTCGGCAGCGGCCTTCATTTCTTCCGCGTAGCCGGACGGCGGCACGACGGTGACGAGCGTCATGTCCGGCTTGCCGATGACGCGAATATTCGCCGGCAGCGTGACGTCGGTGAGATGCTTCGAGTGATTGATGTCGAGGCTCGAAATATCGACGTCGATCGATTCCGGAATGGCGTCGGCCGGGCACACCACCTCGACGGTGTGGGTGACGATGTTCACCGCACCGCCGCGCTTCACGCCCGGCGCCTGATCGGCATTGAGCACGTGCACCGGGATGTGCACGCGAATGGTGGCGCCTTCCGACACGCGCAGGAAGTCGACATGCATCGGCAGATCCTTGATCGCGTCGAGCTGGAAGTCGCGCGGGATCACCCGGTGCTTGGTGCCGTCCACATCGAGATTGTAGAGCGTGGTGAGAAAGCGCCCGGCATAGATGCGCTTGCGGAGCTCATCGTGTTCGATGAGCACCATGATCGGGGGCTTGTTTTCTCCGTAAATCACGCCCGGCACTTTGCCGGAGCGACGCGCTGACCGGGCGGCCCCCTTGCCGCCTTTCGGACGCGCCGTCGCCTTCATTTCCTGGACGGTCGCCATTGTTGAATCCCTCATCTAAACCAATGGAAAAGGCGGCATTTTCCGCCGCCTGCGAACGCGGCAAGCCTCCAGGGGTGCCGGGGGCCGCGAACGGGGCGGGTTATAGCGATGACGGCCGCAAAGGGCAAGAAATCACGGACCTGCAGGCGGCCGTTAATGACTAGTCCGCAGTGGAATCCTTGGACTTCTTGCCGGGCTTGTCGGCTTTTGCTTCCAGCGCGGCAATCCGCGCTTTCAGCGCCTCGTTTTCCTCGCGTGCCAGCCGGGCCATCTCCTTGACCGCCTCGAATTCTTCACGCTGCACGACGTCGAGATCGCGCAGGATGCGTTCGGCCTGATTGCGGAACAAGGTATCGAACTCGCGCCGCACCCCTTGCGCCACCCCGGCGGCGTCATTCATCAGGCGCGCCATTTCGTCAAAAAAGCGGTTGCTGGTCTGGGTCATGCCTCATCTCCGGCGCAGGGCTGTCATCAGAATGGCGATCCGGTCATGCCGCCGCAAGACCCGGCATGCTACCACATAACGGGCACGCTTCGCTTCGCGAATCGGACATCGCATGCCTTTGCTCGTCATTCCTTACCCGGCGTTCGATCCCGTCCTGGTGCATCTCGGCCCGTTCGCCGTCCGCTGGTACGCCCTCGCCTACATCGTCGGCATTCTGCTCGGCTGGGGGTACGCCCGCATCCTCATCCGCTCCGGCAAATTGTGGGGCGGCAAAGCGCCCCTGACCGCGACCGACTTCGACGATTTCATCCTTTGGGTGACACTTGGCATCATTCTCGGCGGACGCATCGGCTACGTTCTCTTCTACAACCTTCCGCATTTCGCTGCGCACCCGCTGGAAATTTTTCAATTGTGGAACGGCGGCATGTCATTCCACGGCGGCTTCACCGGCTGCGTGGTTGCGGTTCTGGCGTTCGGCTACATGCGCGGCATTCCGGTGCTTTCGCTGGGCGACATCACGTGCGCCGTCGGCCCGATCGGATTGTTTCTCGGCCGCATCGCGAATTTCATCAACGGCGAATTGTGGGGACGACCGACGGATGTCCCTTGGGCGATGGTCTTTCCGAGCGGCGGGCCGGTGCCACGGCATCCAAGCCAGCTCTACGAGGCAGCACTTGAAGGTCTTGTCCTGCTTGCCGTGCTGGCCCTGTTGATGCGCGCCGGCGCGTTGAAGCGGCCCGGATTGATCATCGGAAGCTTCGCGGTCTGCTACGCGATCGCGCGAATGTTCTGCGAGTTTTTCCGCGAGCCCGACGCGCAGCTTGGTTTCCTGTGGGGCGGTGCAACGATGGGCCAGTTGCTGTCGGTGCCGCTGTTCCTCGCCGGCGTGGGCTTCATCGTCTACGCGATGAAACACCCGCCGCTGCGGAGCCGCTAGTGTCGGAGCGCTCGCCGCTCGAAACCGAAATCCGCCGGCGCATCGCGACGGCGGGGCCAATGCCGGTCGCTGAGTACATGGCGCTCTGCCTGCTCGACCGCGAGCACGGCTACTACACCACGCGTGATCCGCTCGGCGCGCGCGGAGACTTTACGACAGCGCCGGAAGTCAGCCAGATGTTCGGCGAACTGATCGGCCTGTGGGCGGCGACCGTGTGGACGCAGATGGGCACACCCGAGAATGTGCGGCTGATCGAGCTCGGTCCCGGGCGCGGCACCCTGATGAATGACGCGCTGCGCGCGGTGCAGATCGTGCCTGAATTTCATTCCGCAATCGTCGCGCATCTGGTCGAGATCAGCCCGGTGCTCCAGGCACAGCAGGAAAAAACACTGGAAGGCGCGGGTGTGACGATTTTCTGGCATGCGAAGCTCGCCGACGTGCCTGCGGGACCGGCGATTATTTTTGCCAATGAGTTCTTTGACGCGCTGCCGGTCAACCAGGCCATCAAGACCGACCGCGGTTGGCACGAGCGCCGGATTCAGGTCGACGCCAACGATCAGCTTGCTTTCACGATCGCTCCTGAACCGCTTCCGTTTTTCCAAACCTTGCTGCCGGCACAGTTCAGTTCGGCGCGCGCGGGCGCGATCTTCGAATGGCGTGGCGATACCGAGGCGATGGAGGTCGGCCGGCGCGTTGCGGATGGCCGCGGGGCTGCCTTGGTGATCGACTACGGCCACATGCGAATCCGGCATCGGGGAAACGTTCCAGGCCGTCGGCCAGCATGCTTACGCGGATCCGTTGACCGCGCCCAGGCGCGCTCGATCTCACTGCCCACGTCGATTTTCAGGCCCTGTCGCGGGCCGTCGAGGCCATGGGCGCGAAAGGGTTCGGGCCGATCGAACAATCGCAATTCTTGCGCCGTCTCGGCATCGAGCAGCGCGCGGCTTCACTCAGGGCCAAGGCCGCGCGCGCCGATGATATTGACCAGGCCTTGGCGCGCCTGATCGGCCGCGAACGCACCGCCATGGGAGAATTGTTTAAAGTTGCGGCTTTCGTACATCCTTCCATCGGCACGCCGCCCGGTTTCGAGGCTTCAACGAGCTAGCTGCATGACCTTGCACGTCCTATCTATTGATGACGCGTGGCTGTTGGCCACTCCACGGTGATCGATGCTGCAGGCTTCTTCTCTCGCCACCCTCCCAGGCATTCGACACGCCTTCTTCACGCGCTCCGGCGGCGTATCGCAAGGCGTGTACTCGACTCTCAATGGCGGGGTCGGCTCCAGGGACGCCCCGGAGAAAGTTGCCGAGAACCGCGCGCGCATGGCGGCGGCGCTGGGTGTGAGTGCGGACCGCTCCTCACGCCTTTTCAGATCCATTCACCGGATGTCGTCGTCGTGCAGGAGCCCTGGACACGCGACAGCCGTCCGCGTGCTGACGCTGTCGTTACACAGGTGCCGCGGCTTGCGATCGGTGTGTCGACCGCTGACTGCGGACCGTTATTGTTCGCTGACAGTGCGGCGGGTGTGATTGGTGCAGCGCATGCCGGATGGCGCGGCGCGCTGTCAGGGGTAATCGAGGCCACGGTCGCTACGATGGAACGGCTCGGCGCCAGGCGCATACGCATCGCCGCGGCACTCGGACCCACAATCCGCCAATCGAACTACGAAGTCGGCCCCGAATTTGTCGCGCGGTTTCTTGCTGCCGATTCTGACAAACGGGCGCTACTTCAATCCGTCGGAGCGCGAGGACCACGCGATGTTCGACCTCTGCGGCTATATCGCGCAGCGCGTCGAGCAAGCCGGCATCACGCAATTCGAGGATCTGGGTTTGTGCACATATGAAGAGCCCGAGCGCTTCTACAGCTTCCGCCGCAGCACGCATCGCAACGAGCCTGACTACGGGCGCCATATCAACGCAATCGCGCTGAGCGGATAGTTCTCACGCAATGAGGCGATGACTCTGGACTCGAGAATGTGGTTGCCGCTACGATTTACCCCGGCCGGAGGGGTTTAAAGAGCAAAAGCACGGCCGCAGGGGTGTCTATGGAGCGGAGTTGGGGTCACCGCGTGCTTGGCACGCGGCGCGTGTGGCGTGTCGCCGGCCTGCTCGCCGTTGCGCTGGCCCTGGCCGCCTGCAATCCCGATAGCCAAGGCGTGTCCGCGCAGCCAGCCGCGCGGTGCCACCGTTGCATTCGACTCCCTCGACGGCCTGCCGCCCAGTCAATTCCAGCGGCTTGTTAAAGATCTCAACGACGAGGCTCAATCGCGCCGCCTCGCAGTGATATCGCGCGAACAGCCGTCGGCTTACCGCGTGCGCGGCTATCTCGCTGCGACAGTGGTCGAAACATCAGACGACCGATCTCATGGGTGTGGGACGTCTTTGACCAGGATGAGCATCGCGCCTTGCGCATCAGCGGCGAGGAGGTCGCGAAAGTCCGGCATAAAGATGCGTGGGCTGCGGCCGATGACGCCATGCTGCAGCGGATCGCGCAATCGAGCATGGAACAGCTTGCTGCGTTTCTGACCTCGCCGGCGGTCGCGCCCGGAACCGCGCCCTCGGCGGAGCCTCAGATTGCCGTCGTCGGCGCAAGCGATTCCTCCCCCGAGGCCGCCGGTATTTTCCGTATTTTCCGCCCGCAGGCCGATCCCATATCGACGGCAAGCGCAGAGCCGTCCGGCGAGGATGAGACGGGCCCCGTGCCGCTTCCGCGGCGGCGCCCCGCAGCGCTTGTATCGTCGCACGAGACATTGACGCTCGCGGCGTCCCGCCGCTAAGCCGCGATTCATCCTTTCCGCCAAAAGCCGGGACAGCGATTTCCAGCCGTATTGCCGCGCCCTGCCCACCTTGTTATGACCACGCCGCTTGTGGCCGGAGTGAGGGCGAGGATTTCGGGATGTCGGGCAAGAACGGAGCGATCAAGCTCGTCGCCGGCAATTCGAATCCTGCGCTGGCGAAGGGGATTTCGGACTATCTCAAGCTGCCGCTCACAAAGGCCGTAGTCCGGCGCTTCGCCGACATGGAGATTTTCGTCGAGATTCAGGAAAACGTGCGTGGCGCCGACGTTTTCGTGATCCAGTCGACCTCCTTCCCGGCCAACGACCACCTTATGGAGCTGCTGATCATCATCGATGCGCTGCGGCGCTCCTCCGCTCGCCGTATCACGGCAGTGATTCCCTACTTCGGATATGCGCGGCAGGACCGCAAACCCGGTCCGCGCACGCCGATCTCGGCAAAGCTGGTCGCCAACCTGATTACCCGTGCCGGCGCCGACCGCGTGATGACGCTCGACCTGCACGCCGGTCAGATCCAGGGCTTCTTCGATATTCCGACAGACAACCTTTATGCTTCGCCAGTGATGGTTCGCGACATCCGAGAACGCTTCAAGCTCGACAACGTGATGGTGGTGTCACCGGACGTCGGCGGCGTGGTGCGCGCACGCGGGTTGGCGAAGCGAATCAACGCGCCGCTTGCCATCATCGACAAGCGGCGCGAACGCGCCGGCGAGTCCGAGGTGATGAACGTGATCGGCGATGTCGCTGGTTACACCTGCGTGCTCGTCGACGACATCGTCGATTCTGGCGGCACGCTGGTCAACGCCGCCGACGCGCTGCTCGAAAACAAAGCCAAGGAAGTCTACGCCTATATCAGCCACGGCGTGCTCTCGGGCGGAGCCGTGAAGCGCATCTCAGAATCGCGCCTGAAAGAGCTGGTGATCACGGACTCCATTCAGCCGACCAAGGAAATTCTCGCCGCCGGCAATATCCGGGTACTGGAAATCGCGCCACTTATCGGCGAAGCGATCGGTCGCACCGCGACCGAAGAGTCAGTGTCAAGTCTGTTCGACTGAACGCACCGCTCGGCTGACTTATCCACCGTTGAGTTACCTTGCCACAGCATTGGTTGTGGAGAGTTGAATCGGTGCGGTTGCCTATGTCAGGCAAATCACGGCTGATTGGCCTTGACGATGCCTTTGGCGGGCGGAATCAGGCGCGATATAGTCGAATCGCTTGGTGATTCGCTCTCGCCGTCAAGGCATCCCGTAACCCCTGCGTCAAAGGACGGTCCGGGCCCATCTCGGGTCATCCCTGTGTCGTGCGTGTGGTGGCGTGCGTTTCCTCGCGCTCCAATTGGCAAAGCGGAGACGTCATGTCCCTGACAAGCTACGCGGAAGAGTCGCGCATCAATCCTCTCGATGTGGTGGAGCGGCTCGCGACCGGCAATGACTGGTCATTTGAACGCGCCAGCGACGACGAAATCACGATCCTGGTCACCGGGCGCTGGACCGACTATCAGCTCTCTTATACCTGGATGGGAGATATCGAAGCGCTGCATCTCGCATGTGCTTTTGACTTGCGGGTGCCTGAACGGCGATGCGCAGAAGTGCAGGCACTGATCACGCTGATCAATGAGCGCCTCTGGGTCGGTCATTTTGACCACTGGGTGACCGAGGGCATCGTGATGTTTCGCCACGCCCTCGTTCTCGCGGGCGGTACCGAGGCCTCAGGCAAGCAGTGCGAGGCGTTGCTCGGCACGGCGCTCGAGTTCCTGCGAACGCTATTTCACGGCCTTTCAGTTCGTGGTTTGGGCCGGCAAGACCGCGCGTGAAGCGCTCGACGCCGCGATGTTCGAAACATCCGGGGAGGCATAACGGCGCGAATGGCGATATAATCGTCGCCATGAAGCGAGCGAAACCTGCCGATAAGCCGCTGCGTGGACTTTCGGGCCGCCTGGTTCTGCTTGGCGCCGGGAAGATGGGCTCGGCCATGCTCGAGGGCTGGCTCGCGCGCGGACTTGACCCGCGCAAGCTCGCCGTGCTCGAGCCGCATCCCACGAAGGCGATCCAGGCGCTGGCGCGGCGCGGCGTCGACGATCAATCCCCGCAAAAAAATTTTCGAGGCAAGCGCGGTCGTCATCGCAGTCAAGCCGCAGAATGCGCCGGAAGCCATGCCCGACGCTCGAGCCGTTCGTCGGCAAATCGACCCTGGCACTGTCGATCATGGCCGGCCGGACCATTGCCTTTCTGCAGGCCGCACTTCCGGCGGGGACGGCGATCGTACGCGCGATGCCGAACACGCCGGCCGCAATCGGTCGCAGCATTACCGTTGCCTGCGCCAACCCGATGGTGAGCGCACGCCAGCGCAAGCTCGCCTCCAATCTGCTCTCAGCCATCGGCAAAGTGGAATGGGCCAGCGACGAAACGCTGATGGACGCAGTAACGGCACTCTCCGGCTCGGGGCCCGCCTACGTATTTCTTCTGGCGGAAGCAATGGCCAGCGCCGGCATCGCGGCGGGGCTGCCCCCCGCCCTCGCAACCCGGCTCGCGCATGACACCGTCGCGGGTTCCGGCGAATTGCTGCATCGTTCGCAGCTCAGTGCCGCAACCTTGCGGGAAAATGTGACCTCGCCAGGCGGGACGACCGCTGCTGCCCTCGACGTGCTTTTGGGACCCGGCGGTCTTGAGGAGCTGATGACGAAGGCCATCGCCGCCGCTACGCGCCGGTCGCGCGACCTGGCGGGCTAGGGCACGCCCTAGAACCGTCCTCATTCCGGCCCTACATTGTAGAGCAGACGAGTTATGCCATGGGAGGCCGTCATGGCCCGCAAGTCCAAGCGTTCCACGCAGAAGTCCGGCCGCGACCCCGACGCGAGGGGGTACCGACCGCGATAAGGCGATCGATGCGCTGATGTCGCTGCTCGCCGATCATTCGTTCGAACAAATCGGGCTGGCCGAAGTCGCCGGCAGAGCCGGCATCAAGCTTTCGCAGCTCCGTGCCGAATTCGGATCGACGCTCGCGATTTTGGCCGCCCATATCAAGGAGATCGACCGCGTTGTTCTCGCCGGCGGCGACAGCGACATGGCTGAAGAGCCCGCGCGCGAGCGCCTGTTCGACGTGCTGATGCGCCGCCTGGAGGCGCTCGCACCTTACAGGGATGCTGTCCGCTCGATCATGCGCTCGGCGCGGCGAAATCCCGGGCTCGCCTTCGCGCTCAATGCCATGGCGGTGCGCTCGCAACGCTGGATGCTCGAGGCTGCCGGCATCGGCACAGCGGGCCCGCGCGGCGCACTGCGGGCGCAAGGCGCGGCGTTGATGTTTGCGCGCGTGCTGTCCGTATGGATCGACGACGAGGACGAGGGCCTCGACCGGACAATGGCGGCGCTCGATCGCGGGCTTGCAAGCGCCGAGCGCTGGGCAGGGATTCCTTGACGATCTCTGCGCAATTCCTGGATGCGTTTTGCGCGGGCCGCGGCGCCGTCGTCGCAGGCGTGACGAAGGAGCGGAAGCCGCCTAGACCGGCACACGAACGGTCGCGCGCAATCCGCCCATCGGACTGTCGCCCAGCGTAATGTCGCCGCCGTGTGAACGCGCGATGTCGCGCGCGATCGCCAGTCCCAGACCGGTGCCGCCCTCGTCCTGATTGCGGGCATCGTCGAGCCGCAAGAACGGCTTGAACACCTCTTCGCGCATGTCGGACGGAATGCCCGGCCCGTCATCGTCGATGGTGACCGTGAGATACCGGTGGTCGCGGTGGCCGGAAATAGCGATTGACGGCGCGTGGCGCGCCGCATTGGAAACAAGATTGGCCAGGCAGCGCTTGAAAGCCGCGGGGCGCACCGTGACAATCGGCGGACCGTGGAAAAGCACGGTGGCCTTGTGGCCATGGCGCTCGGCGTCGAGACGCAGTTCCTCCAAAAATTCCGCCATGTCGGTCGGCGCCGACGTCTCGCCACTGTCACCGCGCGCGAAGGCAAGATAGGCTTCCAGCATCCGCGCCATCTCGTCGATGTCTTTTTGCATCGCCTCGACTTCAGGCGTTTTCTTTTTAATAAGCGCGAGCTCGAGCTTGAATCGCGTGAGCACCGTGCGCAGGTCATGCGAGACGCCCGCCAGCATCGCCGTGCGTTGCTCGATTGCGCGTTCGATGCGCGTTTTCATCTCAATGAAAGCGGCCGCCGCGCGCCGCACTTCGCGGGCACCGCGAGGACGGAAGTTGGGCACTTCCCTCCCCTTGCCGAAACTTTCGGCCGCATCGGCAAGTCGCAGGATGGGTTTGATCTGATTGCGCAGAAAAATGATCGCGACGATCAGCAGCACCGTCGACGTGCCGACCATCCAGAGCAGGAAAGATTTCCGAGTTCGAGACATAGGCGGCACTGCGCCGGGCAAAGACCCGCATCACCGTGTTGTCGAGCTGGACGCGGATTTCCAGCAAGCGCGGACTTGCCGACCGTATCCATCCAATAAGGACGCCCGATCTGCTTGCGCAATTCCTCCGCCAGCGCCTGATCCAGCAGTGAAAAGAATGGCTTAGGGCCGGGCGGCGGCATCTCCGAAAGCGGCAGAAAATCGACCACGAGTCCGAGGCGTTGCTGCGCGATGCGCCGTATTTGCGCCTGATCGGCATCCTGCGGATAACCACGATAGATATCGATCAGCGCAGCAATGTCCTGGACCACGCTGGCGGACAGGCGCTGGGTGACGACGTTCCAGTGCCGTTCCATGAACACGAAAGCGACGACGGACTGCAGGATCACCATCGGCGCAATGATGATGAGCAGCGCGCGGGCGTAGAGGCCCTTCGGCATGACGCTGTTGAGCCACCGGCTCGCCCTGCGCCAGCCTTCGGCGACCTGGCCGAGCGCGCTATGGATCCTGCGCACGACCGGGATTGCGTCGTACCATTCCCAGGCGCCGCGCAGCCTCGTCAGCGCGGTACGCACGCCGTTGCCGATGTCGAGACTGGTCATGATGTGATCACCAGCCGATAACCGACACCGCGCACTGTCTGCACGAAGAGCGGGTTGGCCGGATTGCGCTCGATCTTCCGTCGCAGCCGGTTGACCTGAACGTCAACGGCGCGCTCGCTGACAGCACCGCCCTGCCCGGCAAGCGACAGCCGCGGAACTGTTTCACCCGGCGCAGCGGCAAGAATACGCAGCATCTCGCGCTCGCGATCGGTCAGGCGGATGACTTCCTCGCCTTTGCGCAATTCGCCGCGCGCAAGATGATACACGAAGGGCCCGAAGCGAACCGACTCGACCGGCGCTGGCGGCGCCGGCTGGGCGCGTTTGAGAATATTGGCAATGCGCAGGGACAGTTCGCGTGGCTCGAACGGCTTTGAGAGATAGTCGTCAGCACCGATCTCGAGTCCGCGGATTCTGCTTTCCGCCGCATCACGCGCCGTCAGCATCAGAATCGGCACGTTGGAATTGCCGCGTATGGCTTTTGCGAGATCGAAACCCGATTCGCCGGGCATCATGACATCGAGGATGAGCAGATCGAAGCTGAGGCCATTCAGCTTCGCGCGCGCGTCCGTCGCGGTTTCTGCCGTCGTGACACGATAGCCTTCGCTGCTGAGAAAGCGTGAAAGCAGATCGCGAATGCGGCGGTCGTCGTCGACCACCAGCAGATGCGGCGCGTCGTCGGGAAGTGTTGCGGGCAAGGTCATTGCCGAAGCTCCTCCCGTCAAGTTCAGCCCCGAGTCCTCGATGCACGGTCGGCGCGGCCGATCAGGCGCAAAACATCGTCGCGATTGTCGGCATCGATCATCGACGTGAGGAACCGGCGCGCCGCTTCATGCGCGTTGGGTCCGAGTTCGCCGAACGCGCGATTGATCCGCTGCGTCTGCAGCGTCGCAAGCCTGAGCGCCAGGGCCTCGCCCTTCGGCGTCACATACAGCAGACGCTGACGGCGATCCTGCTCGCCTTCCTTCTGCAGCACGTAACCCTGGTCGACCAATTGTTTGAGCACGCGGCCGAGCGATTGCTTCGTGATGTTGAGGATCTCGAGCAGGTCCGCAACCTTCATGCCGGGGTTGCGGTTGACGAAATGCAGTACCCGGTGATGGGCGCGCCCGAAACCAAGCTTCAGCAGCACCTCGTCGGGATCGCCGACGAAGTCACGGTAGGCGAAAAACAGCAGCTCAATGATGTCCCAAATGGGCTCGCGCCGCCGCCCCACCCGTCGAACGGCGTTCTGCCAGTCCCGTGCCGGCGACAGCGACCTTGCTCACATTTATGTCAGCCATATTGACATATTTTGTTTTTATGTTACAAAAACAGCATCCGAGACGAAAGGATCGTACCAAAAAGGCCCGCTTCGAATGACACGCGAGGGCTTCGGAGGGCGTCCTTTCCGGTCGGCTCAAGTCATACCGGGTGTCACCGGCTGACGCAAAGTGTTGGAATGGGCGCGAAAAATGCGCCATCACAGCGTCAACAGGCCGCCGCTGCGCAAGCGAAGGAGGAGTTCATGGCTGCCCAATCCTATGACCGTCTCGAAGGGGTCATCTGGTATGACGGCAAGCTCGTTCCCTGGAACGAGGCGAACCTCCACGTTCTCTCCCACGGGCTTCATTATGCGAGCTGCGTCTTCGAGGGCGAACGCGCCTATGGCGGCCAGATCTTCAAGAGCACCGCGCATTCCGAGCGGCTGAAGCGATCCGCCAATATCCTCGATTTTGAAATTCCTTATTCCGTGGCCGAGATCGACGCCGCCAAAAAGCTGGTGGTCGAAAAGAACGGGAAGAAGGAAGCCTATGTTCGTCCGGTTGCCTGGCGCGGCTCCGAGATGATGGGCGTTTCGGCACAGAGCAACACGATCCATTTCGCCATCGCGAGCTGGGAGTGGCCGAGCTATTTCGACCCCGAGCAGAGACTAAAGGGAATCCGGCTGGACCTCGCCGAGTATCGCCGCCCTGATCCGAAGACGGCACCCTGCTCCGCCAAGGCGGCCGGCCTGTACATGATCTGCACGATCTCGAAGCACCGGGCCGAGCGCAAAGGCTATGCCGACGCCATGATGCTGGATTGGCAAGGGCGCGTCGCCGAATGCACCGGCGCCAATATTTTCTTCGTGAAGGACGGCAAGATTCACACGCCGATCGCCGACTGCTTCCTCGACGGCATCACCCGCCAGACTGTCATCGGGCTCGCGCGCAAGCGCGGCATGGAAGTGATCGAGCGGCGCATCACGCCGGACGAGCTTACGAGCTTTTCGGAATGCTTCATCACCGGCTCGGCCGCTGAAGTGACCGCGGTCGCGGAGATCGCGCACTGGAATTTCAATCCCGGCGGGATCACGAAGACGTTGATGGACGACTATACGGCCGAGGTGAAGCCGAAGGCTGCAGCCGCCTAGTCAACGCCGGCAACGGCGCGCGGCTCCTGCGGCCGCAACAACGTGACATAGCGCACGCGATTCACCGCAACAAAACGGTCCATACGCTCGTCGAGGACGCGCCGCTTGCTTTGCGACGCGTGCCTGAGCATCAGATCGCCTCCGCCGCTCATCGCAACAAATCCGACGTGAAAATAGTCCATGTTTGATCGCTGGGTGATGAACCCGACGATGTCACCATTTGCGAGCAGCGCCTTGTCGCCTAGAAATACGGCACTCGGAATCACCCTGATCGCAAAACGGCGGCGGCCAAGCGCCCGGTGCCAATAGACATTCTTCTCGATTTCAATCGAACCCGCCATGTCAATCGGTTTGCACACCTTGGTTCTCGACGTTGTGCTGACCCCATTCGAAGAAATAATGATTGCGCTCGCGCCAGCTGACGACACCGTCGTGATAGCGGATGGTTTTCAACATCGAGTTGAATTTGTCGCGACTTCCAGCGCGTGCGGCTGCCAGAACGGTTTCACAAAAGGTCACGCAGTCAAACCCATCGTCGCGCACGACGAGTTGCTCCGGCCGCTGCGGGCCGCCGATCAGCGTGTAGCCAAGATAGCGCGTGCCTCGCAGCGCCCCCGAAATGAAGTCGATTTTTTCCGAGATTGAGCCTTTGGATTGGGCCTCAATGATGAGGCGGCCGATCCTTGTTTCTGCGGCACGGGCGTGACCCAGGCCGGCCGCCAATAGCGCGCCACCCCCAAGAAAACACAGAATATCGCGGCGATCTGGACGCTGAGTGCGGGCCATCAGGTCTCCCTGCCGCCATTAATCCTTGATCACGACCAGCCGGTCGACGCCGGACTCCGCACCCCAAACCTCGCCCGGCCGGCCAAGCAATTGCCGGACCGAAGCACCACGCTTGTCGCTCGGAAAGCTCTCGAAGGCCTCGGTCGCCGGATCGAACCGGACAATAGCGTTGGCGACGAAGTCGGTGACCCAAATCTTGTCCTTGTTGTCGACATAGATCGCGTAGCAGCCGCCTTTGCTCTTCGGCAGGCTCCAGACTTTCCATGCCTTGTTCATCGGATCGTAGCGACCGATTTCCCCCGTATTCCAGAAGCTCACCCACAGCAGCCCCTTGGAATCCGACCAGATGCGGCGGGGACCGACGCCCGGCTTCGGCGGCGGCACCATCAAGGCATCGCCGCTCACGGTATCGATCTTGGCAATGTGGTCGCCGGCGAGCGAGGCATACCAGACCTCGCCGTTCGGCGTCGTCGTGATGCCGTAGGGTCCGGTGCCTTTCGGCGCTTTCCAAGCTTCGACTTTTCCGCTCGACGGATCAACACGCCCGTAAACACCGCTTTGTCCCGTGAACCACAGAATGCCCTTGCGATCGAAGGTCGCGGTGTTGAGATTGGCGCCGGGGAATTCCTTCGGCAGCGGAAAAAGCTTCACCGCCTTGGTGGCTGGATCGAATCGCGCGATGGCGTTCTGCCCGCCGTCGGTGATCCATGCGGCACGATCGGGGCCGACAATAACACCGTGCGGTGCCGAGCCCGCGCCAAGCGCAATTTGAGTTGCCTGCCCGCTTTTCGGATTGAGGATGCCGAGTGCGCCTTGAAATTGCGCCGTGTACCAAACGTTGCCGTCCGGCGCTGGCGCAACGTCGTGCGGGTGCGCTCCGCGCGGAACTTCAAAGTAGGTTACTTCCGCGGACGCCGCCGGGTGAGCAGCGAGCGCCACGGCAGCGATTGCCGCCAACACGACCGGAACCATATTGCCCTCCAGCAGACAGCGGCTATTCCGCTGTTTCACGCTCGCGACGCCGAACCTCCCACCGCTCCGCCGCTGTATCATCGGCGGCTTTGGCGGCCACCCAGGTTTTTCCGCTTGCCGTTTCGACCTGCTTCCAAAATGGCGCGCGGGTCTTGAGATAATCCATCAGGAACTCGGCGGCTGCAAAAGCCGCTTCACGGTGCGACGACGCCGTCACAACAAGCACAATATCTTCGCCGGGCTTTATACGCCCGTACCGATGAATGACGGTTACGCCGAGCAAAGGCCATCTGGTCGCAGCCTCGGCTGCGTGCCGCGCGATCTCGGTTTCTGCCATGTCCGGATAATGTTCGAGCGTGAGCGCTGCGATCGGTTCGCCGTTCTCGGTCCCGCGGCAAATTCCGGTGAATGTGATGAGCGCGCCGACGTCATCGCGGCCGCGCGCGAGCTTCGCCGCTTCCGCGCCGGCGTCAAAAGGCTCGCGCTGCAAACGCACTGTCGGTGTCATAAGCCGCAATGTAGCCCGCCGGCGCCCGTCCGGCTATCCGCCCGTCATGGGTGGAAAAAACGCGATTTCTCCAGCGCCTTTGATTGCGGTCTCGGGCCGCACGTGACTCTGGTTAATGGCGGCGCGGATCACATTCCGGTTTTCGAACGCGTGCGCATATTCTTCGCCGCGCGAGGCCAACCAGGTCATTAGGTCACTGACGGTGGTAACACCCGGTGGAATCTCAACCGTTTCCTCCGGCTTGCCGACGCGCTCGCGTACCCACGCGAAATAGCGCAATTTCACATTCATTCGTCGATCACATAGCGCAAGCCGGCGCGCATATAATCCCAGCCAGTGTAGAGCGTCAGGAGCGCTGACAGCCACAACAGCATGATGCCGACTTGCGTGACGACCGGCACGATGCGATCGCCGGCATCACCCGCAATCAAAAAGCCGACGGCAACCATTTGCGCGGTTGTCTTCCATTTGGCGAGCCGCGTCACCGGAACCCCGACTCTCAATTCCGCGAGATATTCGCGCAGCCCGGAAACCAATATCTCACGGCAGAGGATGACGACGGCTGCGAGCAGCGTCCATCCGCGAATTGTTTCCTCCGCCGCCAGCATCAACAGACAGGATGCGACCAGCAGTTTATCGGCGATGGGGTCGAGCATGCGGCCGAGCGAAGATTGTTGGCCCCACGTGCGGGCGAGATATCCGTCGAGAATATCCGTCACACCCGCCGAGATGAAAAACGCCAGCGCAACCCAGCGCAGCCACAACGGCCCGTCGAAAATGCTCTGCCAGTAGAGCAAGCCGACGACCACCGGCACCGCCGCAATTCGCGCATAAGTCAGCAAATTCGGCAACGCCAGTGGGCGTGCCGGCAACGGCCGGGAACTCATGGCATTCATGGCCGGAAAGGAACACCCGCAGCGCGGTCAGGTCAACCGGGCACTGCGGCCCAATCCCCCACTGATTCTACTGGATTGGCGGTTTGGGCAGCCTGCTCTTGCCCGGCTCCATCACGAATGTCTGATCAAGGGAATACCATTCGCCCTTCACGTCGCTTGCCGGCGGAGCGTCGCTGTGCCGCACATAGTTGCCGACCAGCGCACGTGTGACGCCGAACTGCACGTCGGTCTCGAGCTTTTCGTCATCATTGACATAAATCTGCGAGATCAGAGTCTTGAAGCCGTCCTTGAAGATCAGAAAGTGCAGGTGCGCCGGACGATAATTGTGACGGCCGGTTGCACGCACGAGGTCGCCGACCGGACCGTCAACGGGAATCGGGTAGCCGGCCGGCTTCACGCTTCGAAAACTGAAATGACCACGCGCGTCGGTCTTGAATTTTCCCCGCAAGTTCATCGGCGCCTGCTTGGGATCCTGTTGCTCGTAGAAGCCCTCGGGCGAGGAGTGCCAGATATCGACTTCGGCATCTGCAATCGGCTTTCCGGCCTGATCCTTGACCCAGCAATTGACAAACAACGCAGGCCCCGGTGTCGGCGAACGCACGATCGAGCCGCCGTTCTCCGTGCGCGGTGAATTCATCCGCCAGAACGGCCCAAGCAGGTTCGCGGTGGTTTCGGTCTGCCCGTTGTTTCCATTATTGAGAAGACAAATAAGGGTTGAAAAGCCGAGCGAGCCGGACATCAACACAACTTCGTTGTGCTTGTCGTCGGTCTTCTGCCCAAGCCTCGCGACGTATTGGACCGCCTTCTCAAACTCGTCCTCGGTAAGGTGGACGTCGCGCGCAAAGGCGTGCAAATGCTCCACCAGCGAAATGAGAATCTTCCGCAACCGGAGGTGGCTGCGTGTTCTTGAATGCTTCGGTCACGACTTTTGTGACGTCTTCCTGCCTCTGAATGATCATCTATCGCGTTCCATCTACGGCTGACTCGTGGAAGAACTCATATATCTTTCGCGCGGTCTCCGCACTAATTCCGGGCACCTGGGCCAGATCGGGCAGGCTTGCCCGCTCGATCGCTTTCACCGTGCCAAAATGTCGAAGTAAAGCCCGCTTGCGGGTGGGACCGATCCCCGGAATTTCCTGCAATCCGGCTTCGCGAATGTCTTTCTTGCGACGCGTGCGGTGCGACCCCACGGCAAAACGATGGGCCTCGTCGCGCAACCGCTCGATGAAATAAAGCAAAGGGTCGCGCGGCGGGCAGCTTGAAGGGCGCGCGGCCTGCCATGAAGAAGGTCTCGCGACCCGCATCGCGATCAGGGCCCTTTGCAATCGCCACGACCGGAACGTCGACGATGCCCAGCGCGGTCAATGTTTCCTGCGCGGCATTGAGTTGCCCCTGCCCGCCGTCGATGAGCAACAAATCAGGCCAAGGCTGGTCTTCGGCTCCGCCGGTGATGAGATCGCGCACGTTGTTCGCCACAGTGCGGGGGTTTTCTTCGAGCAGCCGTTTGAATCGCCGCTCAAGGACCTCGCGCATCATCCCGTAGTCGTCCCCAGGCGTAAGATCCGATGATCGAATATTGAACTTGCGATACTGATTTTTGCGAAAGCCTTCGGGTCCGGCGACGACCATGGCTCCCACTGCGTTGGTCCCGCCGATATGGCTGTTGTCGTAGACTTCAATCCGGCCCGGGAGGCGCGGCAGCGAGAAGGTTTCCTTCAAAGCACCCAGTAGCTTTTGCTGCGACGATGTGTCCGCAAGCTTGCGTGCGAGCGCTTCGCGCGCATTGGCCAAAGCGTGCTGCACGAGTTCCTTGCGTTCGCCGCGTTGCGGCGCGCTCACTTCAACTTTGCGTCCGGATTTGGCTGTCAGCGCTTCGGCAAGCAGTGCTCGCTCGTCAAAATCGTGCGAAACGAGAATGAGGCGCGGCGGCGGCTTGTCGTCGTAGAATTGTGCAAGGAACGCGCCGAGCACTTCCGCCGGACCAATGCTGCGGTCGGCCTTCGGGAAATAGGCGCGGTTACCCCAGTTTTGTCCCGTGCGGAAAAAGAACACTTCGACGCAGGAGTAGCCGCCCGCCTGATGAACGGCGAAAACGTCCGCCTCGTCCGTGCTGCGCGGATTGATCCCCTGGTGCGATTGGATCGCCGAGAGCGCCGACAGGCGATCCCGGTAGATCGCTGCCCTTTCATAGTCGAGAGCAGCGGAGGCCTTGTCCATCTCGCGCGCCATCTCCTTTTGCACTGACTGGCTGCGGCCGGACAGAAATTCGTTCGCCTCCTTCACCAGCTCGGAATAGCCGGCGAAATCGATTTCCCGCGTGCATGGCGCCGAGCATCGCTTGATCTGAAAGAGAAGGCACGGCCTCGTCCGGGCCTCGAAATACGAATCCGAGCAGGACCGCAACAGAAAGGCGCGCTCAAGCGCATTGATGGTGCGGTTGACTGCACCAGCGGACGCGAACGGACCGTAATAGTGCCCGGGCCGCGTACGCGCGCCGCGATGCTTCAGGATCTGTGGCGCCCAGTGATCCGACGTGATCAGGATATAGGGAAACGACTTGTCGTCGCGCAGGAGCACGTTGAAACGCGGCCGCAGACGCTTGATCAGGTTTGCTTCCAGCAGCAGCGCTTCGGTTTCGGTCTTGGTGGAGACGAACTCCAGGCTCACCGTCGCTGCAATCATGCGGGAAATTCGGCCGTCGTGCCCGGTCGGGCGCGCGTAGGCAGTCACCCTTTTCCGGATGTTCTTGGCCTTGCCGACATAGAGCACGTCGCCCTGCGCATCGATCATGCGGTAGACGCCGGAGGCAGACGGGGCGAGCTTTGCAAATCGTGCGATCGCGGCGCGGCCGGCAGCCAATGTACCGGTCGTCGCATTTTCCACCTCGAGCTCCGGCAACGAAGAGTCTTCGTCCTCCTCGCGCAGCTCGCTCGCCGGATCGATGTCTTTATTGGTGCCGTTCATGCTCGAGAAGATAGTGCGCGGCATGCATTTCCGCATGACCAAACTGGAAATTGCGGACGCCGCCGCTATTCCACGGCCTCGCTGTCGGCGGTCCGCCACGCCAGATGCTGTCCGCCGTCGACCGGGATTGTCACGCCGGTCACACTTGTGGCCCGTGCAAGATAGAGAACCGCTGTAGCTATATCCTCCGGCTGCGGGCCGCGCTTGAGCGGCATGCTTTCTGCCTGCGTCGCAAATTGCGCCTCTGTCTGGCGCGGGCTTGGAAGCGTCGGCCCCGGTGCGACTCCATTGACCCTGATCCTCGGCGCCAACGCCTGTGCCAGAGTGGTTGTCGCGGTAAAGAGCGCGCTCTTGCTCAACGTGTACGAGAAAAAGCGCGGGTTGGGTCTGAGCACGCGCTGGTCGACGATATTCACGATTGACGCGTCAAGGCCTTCGGGCGCTTGCGCTGCGAAGGCCTGCGAGAGGAAAAGGGGCGCCTCGAGATTTACGGCGACCGCACGCTGGAAGCGCGCCTGTGACAATGTCTCGATATCGTCCGGCTCGAATTCTCCGGCGTTGTTAACCAGAAGTGTGAGCCGGCCGAATGCAGCGGCGGCCGGCACCAGGCCGCGAACGGCCCCGTGATCCGCAAGGTCGGCAAGAACAACGCAGGCTTGGCCGCCCGCAACCATAATCGCGGAAGCAAGCCTCTCTGCGTCATCGCGCGAATTGTTGGCATGCAGGACCACCGCATAACCTGCACGCGCCAAGGCAAGCGCGATCGCCGCACCAATTCGGCGGCCGCCGCCTGTGACCAGCGCCGTGCCAGCGGCGCCCTTTGGACTGTCAGCCATCGCACCCTGCCCGGCATCTCCCCGCGGTCGCACGTTGTGCCACCGATTGCGCTCTCTGCGCGTGCTGTCCGCCGCCAACTGACCGGCGCGGACCGCGCATGGTAAAGAAAGTCATACCAAAAAACATAAAACTAAGGGTTCTTTAGGGATGCCGCCCATGAGCATTTTTGGATTCACAACCGTTTAACCTAAAAGGCCCGATAAATCCTCCACGAAACTCTCGATGTCTGCCGACGGGTCGGCGCGATCGCTCCTTCTTTTACACATCTGGGGCGTGCAAGGAGCGGAGTTGAGTGGAGGGTAAGATGAAGAAGACGATCATGGCGATGGCAATCGCGACGGCAACAGGCGGGAGTGCCGTTGCCGCGGATCTTCCGCGTGGCCCTGCGCCGTACTATCCGCCGCCCGCAGCTGTCTATAATTGGACCGGCCCCTACGCCGGTCTGAACCTCGGCTACGAGTGGGGCAAGGTCACAAACAACGTCACCGAGCCGAGCGGCATCGCTGGCGGTGGTCAGATCGGTTACAACTGGCAGCTAAGTCAATTTGTGTTCGGTATCGAAACCGACATTCAGGCCAGTGCCGCCGACGATACATTCGCTCCATACAAATTTTCGAATCCCTGGTTCGGCACACTGCGCGGCCGCGCCGGCTTCGCCATCAATAACGTGATGCTGTACGGAACAGCGGGCCTCGCTTACGGCGAGCTCAAGGGCGAGTTTTTGGGCCTGGAGGAGAACAAGACCCTGGTCGGCTGGACCGCCGGCGCGGGCATCGAGTATGGCTTCACTCAGAACTGGTCCGCGAAGCTCGAGTATCTCTACATGGATCTTGGCAGCCGCACCTACTCGATCACTGGCGTCGACAACGGCCTGCACTCGAGCTTCCTGCGCCTCGGCGTGAACTATCACTTCTGATCAGCGCAGAAACTTTTTGAGCGCGAAAACCTCGGGCCAAGCGCCCGAGGTTTTGTTTTCGGCAAATCAAAATTTTTGTGTGTCCGGACAGAATAGGTTCACGACGAACATCGTCCGGGCCGGCCTGAATTATCGATTCTGATCGGTGATGAATTGTGCGAAAGCCCCGGTCGATTGACCGGGGCTTTTGTCTTCATAGCGCGTGCAGCTTGTTCAGCCGGTGACCACCAGGTTCACCGCTTTTGGTCCTTTGCCTTTTTTGTCAGGTTCGACATCGAAGCTGATGCGCTGACCTTCGTTCAGGCCTTTCAGTCCCGCCTGCTCTACTGCCGTGATATGAACGAACACGTCACGCCCGCCATCATCCGGTTTGATAAAGCCGTACCCCCGCTCGCCATTGAAGAATTTCACGACACCCGTTTGTGCCATCGGCAAACTCCTCTCCCCCTCTGCTCCGCCGCCGGCCCCACGCACGGCGGCTCGGCTGGACATTCACAATCGGGGAAAGCGTCGGCCAAACGGCCTCAGTCACTCCGCCGGCCCCCACAGGAGGCGGAACGTCACTGCCAGCGTGGAACTACACACCAACTGGGGGCCTGTGGAAAGAGCCCATGGGTCAATGGCGGTCTGGCGTCGGCTGCGCGGTAAGCCAGTCCAGCCGAAAGCCGGGTTTACCCGCCCCTCCGAAAACCTGAATTAAGGCCGGTAACAGGGCCGAAAGCTCCTTCTCCAGGGTCCAGGGCGGGTTGACCAGGATCATGCCGGCACCGTTGAGGCGGGCTGGATCGCCTAGCGGCTCTACCAGAATTTCAGCCCGCAAGACCTTCCGCAGCCCCAAGCGCCCAAGACGTTTTGCCAACATGTCGGCCTCACGGCGGCCTTTGACCGGGTACCAAAGCGCGTAAATGCCAGTTGCCCATTTGCGATAGGCCGCACCCAAGCCGGTGACGAGGTTTGAGAAGTCAGCTGTCGGCCTCGAAAGGCGGGTCAATGAGCACAAGGCCGCGCCGTTCCTTTGGTGGCACATAGGCGTTGAGCGCGATCCAGCCGTCAATTCCGAGTGTCTTGATCCGGCTGTCGCCGCTCAAATTGCGGGCGAGAGCGACATGCGCCTTGGGCTCGAGCTCGCAGGCAATCAAGCGGTCCTGAGGACGAAGCCACGCGCGCACCAGAGCCGGAGATCCCGGGTAGATCGTGAGGTGGCCCGGTTGATTGAGCGCACCGATAACATCGAGATAAGGGGCAAGGAGCTGTTTGACTGCTTCAGAAATTTTCGCCAACAGCAGCTTCTCGATGCCGCGGTGCCATTCGCCTCCGCGTGTCGCCGCATCGCTTGTGAGATTATAAAGTCCGGCGCCGGCATGCGTGTCGATGACACGGAATGCGGCGGGTTTGCCGCGCAAATACCAAAGAATACGACAAAGGATGGCGTGCTTGAAAACATCGGCAAAATTGCCGGCATGAAATTCGTGGCGATAGTTCACAACAGGACTTGCCCTATCGGCTGCGCACGGCGGGCATCACAACTTTATCCCGGCGGCACGAGTACCGCGCCATTTCAGGACAGCTGCGAAAGGTCAACTCCTTGGTCAAACAGATACGGACTTCGGTCAGTCGCCTGCCATCGCAGGAAACGTTGATCGCGTCGCGCGCAAGCTGCGGATTTGCTTTCAGGAAAGCACCGGCGACCTGACCGGGCGTCACGCTGATCGGCTGATCGACTTGCACATAGTCCGGCGGGATCTTCACAGCGGCCCATGCTGCGCGCACCAGACCGAAATAGGCTTTCGGCGAAAGGCCGGAGCATGTGCCGTGCCGGTCCCATTCGTGGAAGACCAGACGCGGACTCGGCATGATGTCGAGCATGTCGTCGACGATCGCGCGCGCGAGCCGCGGCGCCGGCACTTGGCAGTCGGACGGGAAGCCCCGTTCGTATTGAGGCCAGAAGCCGTGGACGACAAAGGCGAATGGCCGGCCCGAACATTGGCGATCGCGGGCTCGACCGCCCGTCCGATCCTCCGCCGCCTCGCAATAGGAAGGCGACCACGACAATGACAGGACGTAAAAATCGAATTGGCCGGCCATGCCGTGCTGGCGCACCTGCGCGACAGTCTCTCCAGCGGTAATGACGAGGTGGGCGAGCGCAACGGCGCCGACCACCGCCGAACGATGCATGGATACCGTCCACATCATCAGCTTACGAGCGCGGAAAAAGAACAAACCGGAAATTGACTTGGCTCAAAGGTTCCATGGTAGGGGCACCTTGGGACCATGAACAGTCCAAGAACAAACTGGAATAAAAAGAGACCGGCAGGCCGGCGATTCAGGGCTTGGCCATCTTGCACGCCGGGTTATACGCCCAGTTGCGATCGAGGCCCACCACGCACCATTCGACGCCCCAGAACATGCCGATCATGCCGCCATCCTCGACGATCGAGTAGTGCACTGTGTGATGACGGCCATCGCTGACCTGTGCAACAGCCGTGCAGTACCGGCGCGGAACCGTTTGCTCGGCCCAAGGCCGGAAGGCCGTCTCGCGCACGCGGTCGAAGCCTAGAATCTGCAAGTTGGAATTCCAGAAGCGGCCTTCCTTTTGCGCAAAGCGCTGCGCAATCACGTCGAGCGCGGCCTCGCAGGCCGGAAGCGTGCCGTCATACCGAGGACCGATGAGATAGATGCCCTTTTCGAGCCAACTCGCGGCGCTGGCCTGAGAAATGGCGGAGACCGCTATGAACGAAATAGCCACAAGACCGCGAAGGCAGGACAAAAAGGCCGTCATCGTTGCGCTCCCCCGACCCGAATTCTGAGTTTAGCACAGCTTTTTAGCAGGTCGCCCCCGGCTTGGGTACACAGGTTTTAGCTTGCACCAGACCAGTCGCCGAGAACGGCCTGGACCAGTGCAAGCGCCGCTACCGCGGCCGTGTCCGCGCGCAAAATGCGCGGGCCAAGCGCGATCGGAACCACATTCGGGAGCTTTGCGAGCAGCGACCGTTCCTCGTCGGCAAAGCCGCCCTCGGGACCGATCAGGATGGAAATGGGTGACTGTCGCGGCCGCGCCGCCGCCAGTGCGCCGACGGGGTCTGCGACCTCAGCGTTCTCGTCGCAGAAAATCAGAAGCCGGTCGGCACTCGCGGCCGCTTCAAGTCCGAGCACGGCACCGACCGTAGGCACGTGCAGGACCCCGCATTGCTCGGCAGCCTCGATTGCGTTGGCGCGCATGCGATCGAGGTTGACGCGCGCAACCTGCGTGTGCCGCGTGATCACCGGCTGCAGGTGCGAGGCACCCATCTCGACCGCCTTTTGCACAAGGTAGTCGAGACGTGCGTGCTTGAGCGGGGCAAACAGAAAGTGCAGATCGCCCGGCCGTGGTTGCGGGCGCAGACAGGTTTCGACTCTGATAACGGTGGCCCGTTTTCCGGACCCCGAAAGGCTGCCGCGCCATTCGCCCTCGCGCCCGTTGAACACCAGAACCGCGTCACCCAGCCGAAGCCGCAGGACATTGAGGAGATAATTTGCCTGGTCCCGATCGAGCACGGCATCGGCGCCGGCGGTCAGCGGCGCATCGACGAAAAGCCGGGGCATGCGAAATTCGTAGCGCGGCATGGGGTTAATTGTCGCAAGACGATGGCCGGGTTTTACGCGTTCTGGCAAGACTTCGCGAGGTTCGGCGAGGGCCTTTCCGCCGCCTTCCCGACGCATTCGGGTTGTTATAAGCCAGCAACGGTACTGACCCATTGAAACTGCTATAATGGCGGGATAGAGAGAGGATCAGGTTTCATGCGTTTGCGCCGGGCCGTGCCAGTCATGTGCGTCGTTGCACTTTTTGCCGGCAGCGCGCAGGCGCAATTCGGGCCTGCGGCGCCGGAACAGGAGCCGCCCTGCGTAAAAGATTTCAGTAAACTTCGTGAAGACACGGAAAAGAAAGCCGCGGCGATCAAAGCCGCCGGCGAGCGCAAGGCTTCTCCGCAAGGAGGCATGCCAGCTGTTCAACGCGTTTGTTGCCGCGCAATCGAAAATGCTCAAATTCGCGACCGACAATGCCACCTGGTGTGGCATCCCCAACCAAGTGATGGTCAACCTTAAGGAAGGGATTGCCAAGACATCCGAGGTCCGTACTAAAGTTTGTCAGGTTGCGGCCGCGCCGCCGCGTCCGGCCGGGCCCAAGTTTGAGCGACGCGCTGTCCGGGCCCGGTGCCGGACTTCAAACAATATCAAGACGGGACGCGGCACGTTTGACACCTTGACCGGCAGCCCCCTCGGAAAATGAGCGAAAGCACCGGACGCGTCGCCGATGCGACCGGAAACTGGGTCGACAGTCTCGCTCCGTCATATGCCCGACCTTATCTGCGCCTTGCCCGTCTGGATCGCCCGATCGGCTCATGGCTGCTTCTGATGCCGTGCTGGTGGTCGGTCGGTCTCGCGGGAATGCACAATGACCGTTTCCCGAGCCTGTGGCATATCGTGCTGTTCTTCATCGGCGCGTTTGCCATGCGCGGCGCCGGCTGCACGTGGAATGACCTGGTCGATCGCGATCTCGATGGACGCGTCGAGCGCACGCGCTCGCGGCCGATTCCATCCGGGCAAGTCACCGTCGCACAGGCCACGACTGTTCATGGTGGCCCAGGCGCTCATCGGCTTTTTGGTTCTGATCCAATTCAACCGCTTCACGGTCGCAACCGGCATCGCGTCGCTGCTGGTCGTCGTCATCTACCCGTTCATGAAACGCATCACGTACTGGCCGCAGATCTTCCTCGGCCTTGCGTTCTCCTGGGGAGCTCTGATGGGATGGCCGGCCGCGTTCGGACGCCTCGACTGGCCGGCGATCGTGCTCTACGCCGGATCGATACTGTGGGTGATCGGCTATGACACGATCTACGCGCATCAGGACCGTGACGACGATCTGCTGATCGGCATCAAATCAACCGCGTTGCTGTTCGGCGAACGCACGCCGACGATGCTCGCGACTTTCTATGCGGGTGCAATCGTCTTGATCGCGGCGGCCGGCTTCATGGCCGGCGGCGGAATAATATTTACGATCGGGATCGTCGCCTTTGCCGCGCATCTCGCCTGGCAGGTGAGCCGACTTGACATCGACGACCCCGCGCATTGCCTCGTGCTGTTCAAATCCAACCGCGATGCCGGACTTATTCTGTTTGGCGCTATGCTGCTCGATGCCGTCGTTTGAAAACTCAGTGTGTTGTGAATCTATCGACTGTCGCTTTGGCCGAACGCGGTTGGCGCGAGTATTGCGCCCGCGCCTCCTCGGGAAGAATTGAACTGGTGACATCGTCGAGATCGAGGATGTAGCCGTCTTCGCCGGGCACTGCCGCTCGTGCGCGGCTCGCCTTGACGGGCACCGAGCCCGTATAGGCCGGCCCCCGATGTTTCGCGTAGAGGGCTCGCGCTTTCGCCGCCGCCATTTCGCCGGTCATAGCTTCGGGCCGGCAAGGACGATCGCCGCTGGCCCGGCGCATCAGGTCGACATGGATGTGATTGTAGTGCGCGGCATTGTAACCGGGCGCGAGCACCGTACTGAAATTGTCACAGGCTGCGAGATGCACATCGCGCAGGAAGCCCTGTTCCTCCGGCGTGCCGTGCCATCCTTCCTGCACGGTAACCCGCCGTCCGTCCGCAAACGTGAAGGCCGCGATATCGAGTGCATTGCCGAACGCATGTTCGGAAATGCCAGAGCCGCCCGAGCCGACCATGCCGCGGCACGAATAGGACGAGATCTGCTTGATCTCGACGACTTGCGAGCCGAACCAGCGCATCGCCGCCGGCTGCACACCGTCGCTCATCCACCGATCGAGCGCCGAAACAAGCGGACATGCGAGCGTCGCCGCCGGCGTCAAGGTTGCAGGTGAAGCGGCGACCATTTGCGGCGCTCGCGCCGGACCGAGCGCCGGCGCGCTGCGCTGCGATGGCTGGTAAACCGGCGCGGTGCGTTGCGGCGGCTGATAGACTGGCGCGGGTTGGGCACGCTGCGGCGGATAAGTACGATTGGGCAAAACCGCGTCGTCGGGGATGTCGTCGGGTAACGGCGCCGCACTCGGCGTAACACCGGGCGCGATGCCGGTCGGGTTCAACTCGACCGGCCGCCCCGCCGAGCCCATCGGTGCGGCGCGCTCGGCCGGTGGTGGGCCCGGCACCCAGCGCATGTTGCGGCTGTCCCGCCTGCGAGGGCATCGGCTGAACATCTACGCGGTCAATCGGGGCCGGCGGCGCGTAGCGCGGTTCGTTGATCGGCCAGTTCGGCATCTGCGAGGCATTCGGAATCGATCCTGGCGGCCGCAGATCATCGCCGTAGCCGATGGCCGCAGCACCTTCTCCCAGCACTGCGACCTTGAGAGGAAAATCGGCGCCGCACATGCCGGGACCTTCGATCGGCTCCATGCGCACAACGCCGGCGCCGAGCTTCACGGTGCCGGACTTCATGCACTCGACTTCTGCCTGATGCCGCCACGGCGCGCGCTCACCCATGAACATACTGCGCCCGCAACCGGCGAGCACCAGCAGCACGCCTGCGCCGACGAGGTAGTTCGCAACGCCACCCTTCATGCCCGCAAAAATGCGAGCAGTTTCTTTAACGGGGTTTCAACGCTGGCGGGCGGCGATTTCGTTAAGGATAAGGATTCCTTGCCGCCGGCGACCCTCACCCGGACGGGGCTTTGCCTCAGCTATCACTGTGCCGTTTTGGCGCCGATCATCTCGCCAGACGGTGGCTTCGCGCCGGACGCTACCGGCCGTCCCAAACGCACGCACCCTATACATGGCGCTGGGGCTAACCGTGGACGACCTCGCCCGCCAGCAGCACACGCCGAAGGTATTCCATGGAAGGCAAGGGCAGGTTTATTTTCCCGGTACTCATCAGCGCATTGATCGTCTTCGTGGTAGGCGCTGTCGTCACATTCACCAATATCGGCCTGCGCGTCGATTTCGTGCCTCGCTGGCTCAAGGCATTCATCACGGGATGGCCGGTGGCCGCCGTTCTTGCATTTTTTGCGGTCCCGCATGTGCGGCGCGCAACCGAAGTTATCGTGCGTTTGATTGACGGCTAGATTTCTTTCGCGGCGAAGCCAGCGAAATCATTGCCGCGCAAGATCGATGGTATTTGCCGTAAATTCGCCATGAAAAATTCGGCGTCGCGCGAGTTTTGCACCGTCAAAATTTTCGGCCCTTCGCTTTTTTTCAGGCGCACGATCAACCGGTTGTCCATCGCGCAGGTGCGGTAAGCGATTTTGCCTGCAAAAAGAGCCGGCCGGTAACGGGCGTACCTTCGGCGCTGCGGCTCATTCCGTGCTAGCCTTGGGGCGTCAACAAGGGAGGCACTGCCGTGGACCTTGCCTTGAAGCTCAATGTGCTGGCCGTGTGCGCCGTATTTGCTTTCGTTGGCGCGATCTTGCTGGGGGCATTCTGAGTTCAGGAGGCCGACGACGACGCCAAACAACAATAACGGACTAGATCCGGGGACAGTTACAGCACCGGAGAGCACGCTCTCCGGTGCTTTGATTTGGCGAATGTTACGCCGCCACGATGCTCGGCGAGGCGTGCACATCATAATTAAGGATCGGCGCGAGCCAGCGCTCGCACTCGGCGATGGTCCAGCCTTTGCGCCGCGCGTAATCCTCGACCTGGTCGCGCTCGATCTTGCCGACGCCGAAATAGGCGCTCTGCGGGTGGCTGAAATAGAGCCCGCACACGGCCGCGCCCGGCCACATTGCGAAACTTTCGGTCAGCTTGACGCCGATGCGCTCGCTCTTGAGCAGCTTGAACAGCGTGCCCTTCTCGGTGTGATCGGGCTGCGCCGGATAGCCGGGCGCCGGACGGATGCCGCGATATTTCTCGGCGATGAGCTGCTCATTGGTGAGCGTCTCATCGGCCGCATAGCCCCAGAATTCCTTGCGCACGCGCTGGTGCAGCCGCTCGGCGAATGCTTCCGCCAGCCGGTCCGCCAAGCGCCTTCACCATGATCGCCGAGTAATCGTCATTGGCGCGCTTGAAGCGCTCGGCGATCTCGTCCTCGCCGATGCCGGCGGTGACGGTGAAGGCGCCGATATAGTCGGCAAGTCCGCTCTCGCGCGGCGCGATGAAATCGGCTTAGCGCCCCATTGGCGCGGCCTTCGCGTTTCGAAAGCTGCTGGCGCAGCGAATGCAGCACGGCGATCGGCTCATCGCGCACCTCGTCGCCATAAACAAGAATATCGTCGCCTTTTGCGTTCGCCGGCCAGAAGCCGAGCACTGCGTTTGCCCTGAACCAGTGCTCGTCCACGATCTTGTCGAGCATGGCGCGCGCATCCTCGTACAGGGAGCGCGCGGCCTGGCCGAACTTGGCGTCGTCGAGAATGGCCGGGAATTTCCCGGACAGCTCCCAAGTCGAGAAGAACGGCGTCCAGTCGATATAGTCGATCAGTTCCTTGACCGGATAATCGTTGAGCACTCTCGGTCCCGATAAACTTCGGCTCCGGCGGCTGGTAGGCGCCCGACCAGTCGAGCTTCAGCGCATTGGCGCGCGCCGCTGCAAGCGGCAGCCGCGCCTTGTCCTCCTGCGCGCGCGCATGCGCCGCCGCGATGCGGGCATATTCGCCGCGCAGCTCGGCGACATAGCCGGCGCGGCGCATCGACCGACATCAGCGTCTGCGCCACGCCGACCGCGCGGCTCGCATCGTTCACATAGACCGTCTGCCCGCGCTTGTAATTGGGGTGGATCTTCACCGCCGTGTGCACGCGGCTGGTGGTGGCGCCGCCGATCATCAGCGGCAGCTCGAAGCCCTGCCGCTCCATCTCGGCCGCCACGTGGCACATCTCGTCGAGCGAGGGCGTGATCAGCCCCGAAAGCCCGATGATGTCGGCCCTTTCTCGCGCGCGCGGTCTCGAGGATCTTCGCCGCCGGCACCATCACGCCGAGGTCGACCACCTCGTAATTGTTGCACTGGAGCACGACGCCGACGATGTTCTTGCCGATGTCGTGCACGTCGCCCTTCACGGTCGCCATCACGATCTTGCCGTTCGAGCCGCCGTGCTGCCGTCCGTCTTTGTCCTGCTCCATGAAGGGCATCAGATAGGCGACCGCCTGCTTCATCACGCGCGCCGACTTCACCACCTGCGGCAGGAACATCTTTCCCGAGCCGAACAGGTCGCCGACGATGTTCATGCCCTCCATCAGCGGACCTTCGATCACCTCGAGCGGGCGCTTCGCGCGCAGCCGCGCCTCTTCGACGTCGGCCTCGATGAAATCGGTGATGCCGTGCACCAGCGCATGCGCCAGCCGCTTCTCGACCGGCTGCTCGCGCCAGGCGAGATCGGCCTCCTTCGCTTCCCAGCCCTGCGCCCTGGAATTTCTTCGCCAGATCCAGCAGCCGCTCGGCCGCGTCGGGACGGCGATTGAGCACGACGTCCTCGCAGGCCTCGCGCAATTCCGGATCGAGATCGTCATAGACCGCGATCTGGCCGGCATTGACGATGCCCATATCCATGCCGGCCTTGATGGCGTGGAACAGAAACACCGAGTGCATCGCCTGCGCGCACGCGCTCATTGCCGCGGAACGAGAACGACAGGTTCGACACGCCGCCGGAGACATGTGCACGTGCGGCAGGTTGTGCGCGGATCCAGCGCGCCGCCTCGATGAAGGCGAGCGCCGTAGCCGTTGTGCTCCTCCATGCCGGTGGCGACCGCGAAGATGTTCGGGTCGAAGATGATGTCTTCGGGCGGGAAGCCGACTTTGTTGACCAGGATGTCGTAGGCGCGCTTGCAGATCGCGATCTTGCGCTCGAGCGTGTCGGCCTGGCCTTTCTCGTCGAAGGCCATCACCACCACCGCCGCGCCATAGCGGCGCACGCTTGCGCGCATGGTCGATGAAGGCCTCCTCGCCTTCCTTCAGCGAGATCGAGTTCACCACCGACTTGCCTTGCAGGCATTTCAGGCCGGCCTCGATCACCGAGAACTTCGAGGAGTTGACCATCACCGGCACGCGCGCGATATCGGGCTCGGCGGCGATCAGGTTGAGGAACGTGACCATCGCCTGTTCGGAATCGAGCAGGCCCTCGTCCATGTTGACGTCGATCACCTGCGCGCCGTTCTCCACTTGCTCGCGCGCGATCGAGAGCGCGGTGGAATAATCGCCGGCGGTGATCAGCTTGCGGAATTTGGCGGAGCCGGTGACGTTGGTGCGCTCGCCGACATTCACGAAGGGGATTTCCGGGGTAAGCGCGAAGGATTCAAGCCCCGACAGCCGCAGTTGCCGCGGCACCTCGGGAATGGCGCGCGGTTTTTTGCCGGCGACGGCCTTTGCAATGGCGGAGATATGATCGGGCGTGGTGCCGCAGCAGCCGCCGACGACGTTCACCAGTCCGGCCTCTGCGAACTCGCCAAGCAGTTCGGCCATGTATTCCGGGCTTTCGTCGTAATAGCCGAATTCGTTCGGAAGCCCGGCATTCGGATAAGCGCACACGAAAGTATCGGCCAGTCGGCCGATCTCATCGATGTGCGCCCGCATCTCACGCGCACCCAGCGCGCAGTTGAGGCCGACGGTCACCGGATTTGCATGCTTGACGGAATTCCAGAACGCGCCCGGCGTCTGACCCGACAATAGACGCCCGGAGCGATCCGTGATGGTCCCTGAGATCATCACCGGCACGTCGACACCGCGTTCTTCGCAGATCTCGGCGATCGCGAAGATGGCCGCCTTGGCGTTGAGGGTGTCGAAAATGGTTTCGATCAGCAGCAGATCGGCACCGCCTTCGATGAGCCCGCGCACCTGCTCGCCATAGGCGGCGCGCAATTGATCGAAAGTAATGGCGCGGAAGCCGGGATTGGCCACGTCCGGCGAGATCGATGCCGTGCGGTTGGTCGGACCCAGCGCTCCGGCCACGAACCGGCGGCGGCCGTCTTCCTTTTCGGCCCGCGTGGCGGCCTCGCGCGCGAGCGTCGCGCCCGCTTGATTGAGCTCGTAGGCGATGCCCTCCATGCCGTAGTCGGCCTGCGCGATCGAGGTTGACGAGAAGGTGTTGGTCGAAACGATGTCGGCGCCGGCCCGGAAATAGGCAAGGTGAATGTCGCACACAGCATCGGGCCGACTGAGATTGAGCAGATCATTGTTGCCGCGCACCTCGCGGTTCCACGCGTCGAAGCGCGCGCCGCGATAGCCTTCCTCATTAAGCTTCAGCCCCTGGATCATCGTGCCCATCGCGCCGTCGAGCACGAGGATGCGCTGGCGCAGGAGATCCAGAAATGCAGCTCGGGTGCCGGTGTGGGGCGCTTGGGACATTGGGACTTGCTGTTTACTCAGGCGCATTCCCTCTCCCCATCGGGGAGAGGGTCAGGGTGAGGGGGAAATGACTTAACATGTCGACGGCGACCTCCAGATCCCTCACCCACCCGAGCTTCGCTCGGGCACCCTCTCCCCTTGGGAGAGGGAAGAAACCGCGGGCCGCAGGCCCAGCAGGTGACAGATCGCGAACACGAGATCGGCGCGATTCATCGTGTAGAAATGGAATGTGGTGACGCCGCGGTCGACGAGGTCGAAAACCTGCTCGGCCGCAACCGCCGCAGCGATGAGCTTGCGTGTCGCCGCATCGTTGTCGAGGCCCTGGAACCGTTCGGCGATCCAGGCCGGAACCGAAGCGCCGCAGCGCTTGGCAAAGCCGGTCGTCGCCTTGAAGTTCTGCACCGGCAGGATGCCTGGCACGATCGGGATATCGATGCCGCGCGCCCGAACACGGTCGAGATAGCGGAAGTAAAGATCGTTCTCGAAGAAGAATTGGGTAATGGCGCGCGTCGCGCCGGCATCGACCTTGGCCTTGAGCATGTCGATATCGGCCTCGACCGTCGGGCTGTCCGGATGCTTTTCCGGATAGGCCGAAACCGAAATTTCGAAATCGGGCGCGATGCGCTTGATGCCGCCGACAAGATCGGCGGCATTCTGGTAGCCGCCTGGATGCGGGGCATAACGTTCGCCCGCGCCGCCGACTGGGTCGCCGCGCAAGGCGACGAGGTGGCGCACGCCGGCAGCGTGATAGTTTCGCACGATTGCATTAATGTCGTCGCAAGTCGCAGCAACACAAGTGAGGTGCGCGGCGGGCGTCAGCGGCGTCTCTGCCAGAATGCGCTTGACGGTCGCATGCGTGCGCTCGCGCGTTGTTCCGCCGGCGCCATAGGTCACCGACACGAAATCCGGGATGAGCGGCGCGAGGCGCTCGATCGACTCCCATAAAATCTTCTCCATCTCTTCGGTGTTCGGCGGGAAAAACTCGAACGACACACCGATGCGCCGTTTGTCGCCGCGCGTCGAACCGACTCAAACGCACCGGACTGTTCATCACGCCACCTCGCGCCGGAGCGGCGTCGCCATCAATGCGCGCGTGTCGCGCGCGAGCCAGAGCGAGACGGCGATCTTGCCCTCAGAGTCAGGCTCGGGCGCGAGCGATTTGTGCATCACAGGATCGAGGCCGGACGCCGTGATCCACTGCGTCACTGTGTCGGGGCGAAGCCAAGGCGCCGGTGCGCGAATTGCTCGCGCAGGAATTCCTGCTCGTGCGGTGCGAAGTCGACGACCAGCAGACGCCCGCCCGGACGCAGCACGCGCGCCGCCTCACGGATCGCACGCGCCCCGTCGTCGAGGAAGTGCAGTACCTGATGCAGGATGACGACATCGAAGGAACCGTTGGCGAGCGGCAGGTCGTAGATGTCGCCCTGCCGGACGCTGCAATTTCTTAGCCCCGCTCGCTCGAGGCGGTCGCGCGCAAGCAGCAACATGTCGAGCGAGAGATCGAAGTCCGAGCCCGCGTTCGATCTCCGGACCGAACATCTCCAGCATGCGGCCAGTGCCGGTACCAAGATCGAGCAGCGAGCGGAACGGCTTGTCGGCAAGCGCCGTGCGGATCGCCTCCTCCACCGCTTCGTCGGCGACATGGAGTTTGCGAATGCGGTCCCACTCGGCGGCGTGAGCACGGAAATAAGCCTGCGCTGCTGCAGCACGCGCCTGCCGCACAGAGGACAGCCGTTCGCGGTCACGCGCGATGGTCTGGTCGCCCGGATTGAGGCGTTCGATAAGCGCGCGCGCCACGTCCGCGCCTCCACCGTGTTCGGCAAGCCGGAAGAAGGCCCACGTCCCTTCCCGAAAGCGCTCCACCAGCCCTGCTTCGACCAAGAGCTTGAGGTGCCGTGAGATGCGCGGCTGCGACTGGCGCAAAATGTCGGTGAGATCGGAAACGGTCAGCTCCGCCTCGGCCAGCAGGGCCAGCACGCGCAGCCGAGTCTCCTCGCCGGCCGCCTTGAGCGCCGTATTGAGAGCATCGAAACCGAGCTTGCTGCTGCCGTTCATGAGCCGCCTATGGGCTGGTTCCCACTACATAAGGATATCTTTATACGTTTAAGGGGCATCAGGCAAGGCTTTCGACGTGGGCCTTGGCAGCTTGGTTTATAAGGCTGCATGCGGCCAAAGGAGGAAGGATGGTCAGCAAGGACTTCGGGATCCGTGACGGCGAAAAAGCGGTCGACCTGCCTTCCAAGCCGGACGCTGGCCTCTATTTCATCGGGCGCATCCACACCCCATGGAAGGAGCGCAAGGATTGCCCGAAGAACGCCCGAGAATCCGAAGCCGTCTGCGTGGTCGAACTCGATCCGCGATGGCATGAGGGCCTAAAGGACGTCGAGACCTGCACCCATCTCGTGCTCCTCTACTGGATGGACAAGTCACCGCGCAACCTCGTCCTGCAGGTGCCTGGTCATTATGGCGTCCAGCACGGCACATTCGCGCTTCCGCTCGCCGGCCCGGCCAAACCCAATCGCCATGAGCGTGGTCAAACTCCTGCGTGTGGATGGCAACCGGCTTTCCGTGGTCGGCCTCGATTGCCTGGACGGCACACCACTGCTCGATATCAAGCCGTATTTTGCCTCAACCGATAGCGTCCCGGATGCAGTGGTCGGCTGGCACAAACACAAGACTAAGAAAGACTAAGAATTCCCAAATCCAATTTTCGCGCAAATCGTTCCCAAGCCTTAAGCGTTTTTACCGCTTCGCCTTCAGGGAACCTTTCAACCTTTTCGTTCATTTTCCCGATTGAAGACGGGAGGGTGTACCGACGAGGGTGTCATGTCCAAGTCAGTTACGTTTGCCGCGATGGCAGCCGCTGCCGCGTTGACGTGCAACGTTGCTAACGCCGAACCGCTCTTCGCTTTCCTCACTCCGCCCGCTCCAGCTCAAGTCGCGCCGCAAGTCCAGCAGCCCGCTCCGGCTGACGAGAGCGACGATGCGCAGCTTGATCCACGGTTGCAGCGCCAAGTCGTCAGCTACAGCGGCCGCGAAGCGCCCGGCACCATCATCATCGATACACCGCACACGTATCTTTACTACGTGCTCGGCGGCGGCAAAGCGATCCGCTACGGCATCGGCGTCGGCCGCGAAGGCTTTACCTGGTCCGGCGTTAGGTCGGTCGAGCGCAAGGCGGAGTGGCCGGATTGGTATCCACCGGCTGAGATGCTAGCTCGCCAGCCTTATCTGCCGCGCATGACCGCCGGCGGCCCAGGCAATCCGCTCGGCGCGCGCGCGATGTACATCGCCGGAACGCAATATCGTATTCATGGCACCAATGCGCCGAGTACCATCGGCAGGCAGGTCTCGAGCGGCTGCATCCGACTCACCAACGAAGACGTCATCGACCTCTACAGTCGTGTGCAGGTCGGCGCCAAAGTTGTCGTGCTGCCGCAGACGTCGGTTGCGGCACGTGCGCATCAGATGTCGGCGATGCAGTCCTATGCGTCGCAGCCGGCCAGCCCTGCGCAGGCGACATGGGACCGGATCCGCCGCACCAGCGTTTACTGAGAATTATTCTCTCCGCACTGGCCCGGCCCATAGGCGTGCGAAGCACGCCGTCCTTTCGGACCACTATGGCCGGGCCAATTCTTTTGCGCGCTTGTGCACCGTCGGCAGGGCCGGGTAAACCTTCCAGCTCCAACCAGGGACGAACACATGCGTATTGCAGCGATGGCCGCCGGTGCGGTCGGCGGTTATTTCGGCGCCCGGCTCGCCGCCGCAGGTCACGATGTCTTTTTTATTGCGCGCGGGGCCCATCGGGACGCGATCGCCAAGAACGGCCTTAAGATCGAGAGCGTGCATGGCGACCTTCATCTGCCGAAACCAAACGTCACTGATGACCCCGCAAAAGTTGGCCCGGTCGACATTGTGCTGTTCGCGGTAAAACTCTGGGACACCGAAACCGCGGCAGCCGCAGCGCGCCCGCTGCTCGGGCCTCACAGTCGCCTCATCACATTCCAGAACGGTGTCGATAGCGTCGAGCGGCTATCTGCCGTGCTCGGCGCCGATCGCGTCATCGGCGGCGCCGCCTACATCGCGACGGTGATCGCGTCTCCCGGCGTGATCAAGCACACCAGCGCCTTCGCAAGGATGCGTTTTGGGCGCGCCGACAGAAAGCCCGACGACACGCTCAATGCGTTTGTCGATGCCGGCAAAGCCGCGAAGCTCGACATCGACCTCTCGGCCGATATCCAGAGTGAACTGTGGCAGAAATTCATCTTCCTCACTGCGATGGCCGGATCGACGGCAACCTTGCGCTCGTCGATTGGGCCGATCGTTGCCGACACCGAGCTGCGCGGCTTTTTTCGCTCGCTAATGGAAGAGGCCTTTGCAGTCGGCAGGGCTAGAGGCGTCACCCTTGATCCTTCCTATCTCGACGACCGCATGGATTTTGTGATCAACAAATGCGAGCCCGGCATGAAGGCTTCCATGGCGCACGACCTCGAACGCGGCAATCGCCTGGAGCTCGACTGGCTCGCCGGTAAGGTGCGCGCGCTCGGCCGCGAGCTCGGCATTCCCACGCCGGCGAGCGACACCGTCTACACCGCGCTCAAATTGCACCGCATGGGCTCACATTGATGCAGCGACGCGAGTCCGCGATCGCGAAAGAAAAAACGGGGACATACTCATGGCACGACGGTACCGGCCGGGATTTGCGCTGACTGCACTCGCTCTCTCGGCGGCGATCCTCAGCGCGGGGCGGACCCAGGCGCAGACTTATCCCTCCGGCAAGATCACGCTCATCGTTGCCTTCGCGGCGGGCGGTGTCGCCGACACGCTGGCGCGCATGGTCGGACAAGGTCTGAGCGAGCGCCTGCACCAGAACGTCGTGGTTGAGAACCGTGGCGGCGCCGGCGGCAACATCGCAGCGGGCGCGGTCGCCCACGCGCCCGCCGACGGCTACACGATCCTGGTCACCACGACCGCTCTCGCGATCAACGAGAGTCTACGCGAGACCAAGCCTTTCACGGCGGCGGATTTCAGGACGGTCGCCATCGTCGCATCGAGCCCGGAATCCCTTTTGACTGGTCCGAGCAATCCCGCCAATACACTCGCCGATTTCGTCCAGGCGTCGAAGGGCAAGGCCGTCACTTTCGGGTCGGCCGGCGTCGGCAGCGGCTCCCATATTGCCGCGGAATATTTCTTCAAGAAGATCGCCAAGATCGAGGCGACGCACGTGCCGTTTCAGGGCGGCGCCCCGGCGATGAATGCCACGCTCGGTAACCAGATCGACCTGCTCGCCACCACACTCGGTGGCGGCGCAGCGGCGCAGGTCGCCGGCGGTAAGATTAAGGGTCTAGGCATCGCGGCCGACAAGCGCGTGGCGGCCACGCCGGACGTGCCGACATTTGCAGAATCCGGATTCCCCGGTTTCACCGCCGCCTCCTGGGTCGGATTCTTCGTGCCGGCCAAGACCGACCCGCAGATCATTGCGACGCTTAATGCCGCGATCAATGAGACCGTCAAGAATTCGGACGTGCGCAAGAAGCTGTCCGACATTGGCTTCGATGCAATCGAAGGATCGCCCGCGCAGGCCGAGGCCCTATTCAAGGCCGAAGTCGGCAAGTGGGGCGAGATGGTCAAGGCCCTGAACTTGTCGATCAAATAGCCGATGTGAAGACCGAGGGAGTTGAGCGATGCTTCCCTCTCCCGAAGGGAGAGGGTGCCCTCGCGAAGCGAGGGCGGGTGAGGGTTTTCGGTGTCGCGCGTCGGTCTAGCCAGGCAACTTCGTCGCGATCAGACAGACGCTGAACGCGCCTTGTAGTTTCGTGTGCGAGACCGCCGCCTTGTCGGATTGAAATTTCGCCGCTAAGTCCCGGTTGGTTCATACATAGTCGACTTCTGCTGTGAAGCTGCACGCCTCATCGTCGAGCTGGACGGTGGGCAGCATGCTGAGGGTGTCGCACAAGACGCGATCCGGACCGCCGATCTCGAAGCGTACGGCTACTTCGTATTGCGATTTTGGAACAATGACGTCTTTCACAATATCGATGGTGTCATGCAGACCATCGTTACCACTGCCTACTCCCCTCACCCTATCCCTCTCCCCTTTGGGGAGAGGGAACACCTCTGAATTTGTGGCGCCGCTTTAGGCTCAGTAGCCTGTCCGTGACATTTCTGGCGCTGGCGAAGCGTCGACCGTCGGCCTAGGATTCGCGCGGCGGCGAATCGGGCGAGACGTGTGAATGAGCCAAGGGCTCGACACATTCATCTATTACGCGACCGCGCCGATCCGGGTGTTCGGGCGCTCGCGCTATTTTCGCTGGGGTCTCGCCACAGTCTGCGTCGCAGGCGTTTTTTTCGCGGCAACTTTGTGGGCGGTCAACCGCCTCCTGCCGCCATCCGACAGCGGCTTGCCGGACGCGCTCGCCATCATGAAGCCCCCGCCGCCATTGCAACCGGTCACGCGGGCCTCCCACGTCGTCGCGCCAGTCGCTGTCTCGCTCGCTGCGATCGGCCACTCACTCGATACGGCGACGCCGCGCGAGTTCGCCGGCAAGAGCGACAATCCGGTGACGCAGCTGCTGGGCCAGGCCGAGATCGGGCTGACGGTCTCGCGCGGCACGATGTACGCCACCGGCCAGTCGAACACCCTGACAATTACAACGCCGCTCAATGGCAATATCCGCATCACCGGCCAGATCGGCAACGCAGCCGGCAAGGTGGTCGGCGGCATCGGCGGCGCCATTGGCGGCCTGATCGGCGGCGGCAATGTCAGCAAGCAGATCGACAACCTCGCCCAGAAGACGCTCGACCAGCGCACCGATTTCCGCGGCAATGTGATCGTTACGTCACGGCCCCAGCTGACATCCGCATGGCGCATCGAGCCGAACCTCGCCGCTCGGCTCGATTTCGGCGACACCGGCGCGAACGTGGCGGGTATCAAGGTCAATCTCAGCAACGAGATCAAATCGGTGCTCGATCCCGTTGTCGGCAACCAGATTACCGTATTGCAGTCACGCCTGCGGAACGATCCGGCGATCGAGCGCGTCGCCCGCGAGCAATGGGTCAAGATGTGTCGGTCGATTCCGCTTGGCGGCCGCAAGACCGGTTTGCCGCCGCTCTGGCTGGAGATGCGGCCGGTGCGCGCCGCGGCGGCGCAGCCGCAGGTCGATGCACGCAACGTCACGATCACGGTCGGCGTGCAGGCGGAAACGCGCATCCTTCCAAATGAGACCAAGCCCACCTGCCCGTTCCCCGCGCAGCTTAAGCTGGTGCCGCCGATGCAGGATGGCGTGCTCGCCGTCGGCGTGCCGATCGATATGCCTTTCACCGAGCTCAACAAGCTGCTGGAGCCGCAGCTTAAGGGCCGGCACTTTCCCGACGACGGTAGCGGGCCGGTCGACGTCGAGGTGTTGCGCGCCAACCTTTCCGCGGCCGGCGATCGCCTGCTGATCTCGCTCCGCGTGAAGGCGCGTGAAAAGAAGAGCTGGTTCGGCTTCGGCACGGAGGCGACTGTGCATGTCTGGGGCAAGCCCGCACTCGACCAGGAAAACCAGATCCTCCGGCTCACCGACATTTCGCTCGCAGTCGAGTCGGAGGCGGCATTCGGCCTGCTCGGCACCGCTGCGCGCGCCGCGATGCCTTACGTGCAGAAGGCCCTCGCGGACAAGGCCGTGATCGATCTGAAACCTTTTGCCAATGATGCGAGGACAAAGATCGCCGCGGCACTGACCGAATTTCAGCATGTCGGCAACGGCGTGCGCGTCGATGCCGCGGTAAACGGCCTGCGTCTCACGGGCATCGAGTTCGACACAAAGACGCTACGCGTGATCGCGGAAGCAACCGGCACCGTGAAAGTTGCCGTAACGCAATTACCCAAGACGTAGCCATAGTGGGCTTCAGGGCATTAGTGACCGGGTGGATAGATGGTCAGCCCGCATTGACACTCCTGCCCTCGCGCATACATTAAACACTGTTCCTAGGGGTGTCCCCGATTGGGGGCTGAGAAAAACCCTTTGAACCTGATCCGGGTCATGCCGGCGAAGGGACAGGACGTTCGATGCAAAAATCGCTGATCATCGCGCGGCTTATCGGCCCGGTGCTTTCTGCGATCGGCATCGGCATGCTGGTGAACCAGCCGACTTACCGGGAGATGGCGGCACAATTCCTAGGCGGCCTCCCCTTCATTTATTTTTCCGGAATTCTTGGACTGGTTGCCGGCCTTTACATTCTAAATGTTCACAACGTGTGGACACCGGATTGGCGCAGTGCGGTAACCGCCGTGGGCTGGTTCTTGACCTGCGTCGGGGCGTTCCGGATCATTGCGCCGCAATTTTCCAGCTTTGTCGCCGGCGCGATCGTCGCCAACAGCGGATTTTTCTTGGGGGCTGGCATCGTGCTGCTCGCGGTCGGCGGCTTCATTACTTTCAAAGGCTACATGGCATAGGGGGCAACCATGCAGACATCCGTTTTTCTCGCGAGACTGATCGGGCCAGTGATGGCGCTGGTGGGCATCAGTTTGCTGATGAACGAAACGGCGTTCCGCAAGATGGCGATGGAGTTCCTGCGCAGCCCAGCGCTCATCTTCTTCTCAGGCATGATCTTGATGCCGGCCGGCCTCGCGGTCGTGCTCAATCACAACGTCTGGGTGCTGAACTGGCCGTTGATCATCACCTTGCTCGGCTGGATTGCCGTGGTCAGCGGCGCGCTGCGCGTCTTCGCGCCCGACCGTGCCTTAAAGATCGGCAAGAAGGCTATCGCCAGCAAGGAAATTACAACCGCCGCGGCTGCGATCTGGCTCGTGATCGGCGCCGTGCTCTGTTACTTCGGATTCCGTCCAGGAGTGTAATGTCATGAACAAGCCCGTCACCAGCGCCGATCTCGTCATCCCGAAAGTCACGACGGGCTCGCTTCCCGCCTCGCGCAAGGTCTATTCGCGTCCCGAAGCCGCGCCCGAGCTGCGCGTGCCGATCCGCGAGATTGCGCTCCACGCGTCGTCCGGCGAGCCGCCGCTGCCGGTCTACGACACCACCGGCCCCTACACCGACCCGAACGTGACGATCGACGTGGAGAAGGGACTAGCGCGCAACCGCATCGCCTGGGTGAAGGAGCGCGGCGGCGTCGAGGAATATGAAGGCCGGCCGATCCAGCCGGTCGACAACGGCAATGTCACCGGCAAGCACCTGGCGCGCAATTTCCCCAATACGCCGAAGCCCTGGCGGGCATTGGATGGAAAGCCGGTCACGCAATATGAATTCGCCAAGGCCGGCATCATCACCAAGGAAATGATCTACGTCGCCGAGCGCGAAAATCTCGGCCGCAAGAAACAGCTCGACCGCGCGCAGGCCGCGCTCGCCGACGGCGAGCAGTTCGGCGGCGCGGTGCCCGCCTTCATCACGCCGGAATTCGTGCGCAGCGAGATCGCGCGCGGCCGCGCCATCATCCCGTCCAACATCAACCACGCCGAACTCGAGCCGATGATCATCGGCCGCAATTTCCTGGTGAAGATCAACGCCAATATCGGCAACTCCGCCGTCACCTCTTCGGTCGAGGAAGAGGTCGAGAAGATGGTGTGGGCGATCCGCTGGGGCGCCGACACGGTGATGGACCTCTCCACCGGCCGCAACATCCACAACACGCGCGAATGGATCCTGCGCAACTCGCCGGTGCCGATCGGCACCGTGCCGATCTACCAGGCGCTGGAGAAGGTGAACGGCGATCCCGTCAAGCTCGACTGGGAGGTCTACAAGGACACGCTGATCGAGCAGTGCGAACAGGGCGTCGACTATTTCACCATCCACGCCGGCGTGCGGCTGGCCTACGTGCCGCTCACCGCCGATCGCGTCACCGGCATCGTCTCGCGCGGCGGCTCGATCATGGCGAAGTGGTGCCTGTCGCGGCACAAAGAGAGCTTCCTCTACGAGCGCTTCGACGAGATCTGCGACATCATGCGCAAATACGACGTGTCGTTCTCGCTCGGCGACGGCCTGCGGCCCGGCTCGATCGCCGACGCCAACGACCGCGCGCAATTCGCCGAGCTGGAGACGCTGGGCGAGCTGACGCAGATCGCCTGGAAGAAGGGCTGCCAGGTGATGATCGAAGGCCCCGGCCACGTGCCGATGCACAAGATCAAGATCAACATGGACAAGCAGCTCAAGGAATGCGGCGAGGCGCCGTTCTATACGCTCGGGCCGCTGACCACCGACATCGCGCCGGGCTACGACCACATCACGTCCGGCATCGGCGCCGCCATGATCGGCTGGTTCGGCTGCGCCATGCTCTGCTACGTGACGCCGAAGGAGCATCTCGGCCTGCCCGACCGCGACGACGTCAAGGAAGGCGTCATCACCTACAAGATCGCGGCGCACGCGGCCGACCTCGCCAAGGGCCATCCGGCGGCGCAGCTGCGCGACGACGCGCTGTCACGCGCGCGCTTCGATTTCCGCTGGGAGGACCAGTTCAACCTCGGTCTCGATCCCGACACCGCGCGCGAATATCACGACGAGACGCTGCCGAAGGAAGCGCACAAGGTGGCGCATTTCTGCTCGATGTGCGGCCCGAAGTTCTGCTCGATGAAGATCACGCAGGACGTGCGGGACTATGCGGCCACGCTGAACGACAAGGAGCAGGGCATGGCGCAGATGTCGGAAAAATTCCGACAGATGGGCAGCGAGGTGTATGTGGATGAAGCGGCGGTGAAGGAGAGCAATAAGGCGTTGTAGTTCCTTCCACGGCCACGATCAACAATTGGTGCAAATCTTCGGAATAGGCCCCAGCGGATCCACCTCCTGCCGTTTGGTGGAATCCTCTTCCTTGCGCACGCCGGGCGGCAGCGAGCGCTCCGTCGGTTGACGATGGCCGACCGGCGCCTGCGGGGACGCCGTGCCTGCCGATCCCGGTGGAGGCATCGTCCGGTTGGGAGACGGCCGGCCCTGGTCCTGGGCCATAGCGGCAATGTTGAGTAAAATTGAAACTGGAATAGCGATCGTCATCGCGCGCATGGGAGCCACCCTTTCGCGAACCGATCTGATCATTGCGGCGTGATCCGGGTTTCTTCGAATACGCCGCCGCGCAATAATGACGCGTGCCTTTGGCCTTTGCAATAATGGGGAGCGATGATGGACAAGCCTTCGATTGCCGCAACACTGCTGGGCCTGGCGATAGCGGCCATGGCGCCGATCGCCGGCGCACGCGCATCCGAGCTGAAGATCCTCGCCGGCGGGTCGATGACCGCGAGCCTGAAGGAACTCGGGCCACGCTTCGAGAAGGCGACCGGTCACAAGCTCGAAATTACCTTCGCGGCAACTCCCGAGCTGATCAAGATGGCGACGTCGGCGCCGTTCGACCTTGGCGTCGTGCCGGTGGACGTGGTGAAGAACGACGGTGCACGCGCCAAGTTTACGGGCACTCCCCAGAATATCGCGCGCGTCGGCTATGGCGTCGCTATCAAGGCGGGCGCACCCAAGCCGGACGTGAGCACACCGGAATCGCTGAAGGCGACGCTGCTCAAGGCGCAGTCGATCGCCGTGTTTCCGTCAAGCGCAGCGGGCGCCTACGTGCAGAAGACCTTCGAGCGGCTCGGCATCGCCGAGCAGATAAAGGACAAAAGCAAAGTGCAGGCCGGGCCCGGCGCGATCCCGCAAGCGGTCGCCAAAGGCGAGGCCGAGCTCGGCGTGTTTCTCACCAATGTGTTGCTCGCCCCGGGCGTAGAGCTTGCCGGTCCCTTCCCCGGCGATCTCCAGAACGAGCTGGTCTTCGTCGGCGGTGTCGCCGCCGACAGCAAGGACGCGGCCGCGGCGAAGGCCTTCCTCGACTATCTCAAAACACCGGAGGCCACGGCGGTTTTCAGGGCCAAAGGCGTGACGCCGGGATGAGCTGAAATAGCCGATTGCGATCCGCTCAATCCGTTCCTATCTCGCACCTGTGCCGGCGCGGCGGTCCGCCCGGCCATAAAGCCGCGCGGGCGGCGGGGTCATCACGGAGAAACGACTATGTGGGCTGCTTTTGTCCGGCAATTCGCCGCCTATGCCATCACGCGCCGCGGCAAGAAACTCTTCGCGCTGATTGGCGTGCTTACCTTGTGTTCGGGGCGGCCCTTCTGATCGACATGCAGCTCTATATGTCGGCAAGCTTTACCGTGCTGCTCGCGGGGTTCGCGGCGGTCACATATGTTATCCAGCACGTGAAGCTCAAGCGCGCTGAACACCAGCGTCTTTTGCTAAAGGCGGAGGCCGCACGCCGGCGCGCCATCGCCGCACAGGCCCAACTCGACCGGATCGACACCGCGAAGTCCGCCGTGCGCGATACGGCTTTTGGTGCGGTGCATTTCGTTGCGGACAATGTCCGCATCGTGGCCAACGAGGCCACGCTTATGGTCGCCGAAACCGTCGGGACAGTCACGCGACGCGTGCAGAACGCCGCAGGGGCGGTCGAAACCGCCGCCCGCATCACCCTGATATATGTTGTGCGGGGATGGCGATCGCTCGGAGCGTAGCGCCGACGTCAAGCCGGCGTTTTTCGTCACACACTCCGCGCAGGCCGCGGCCACTGGCAGGCTCATGATTTCGGCCGGGCCGCCGCCGACCCCCTCCAACTATCTGCCATAGCCGAACTTTCGCGCAGCAGTGCGCGCGAAGGGCCAACTGGCGCATCACGGCCGCTGCTCGATCTAACTGCTCCATAAACAAACTCGGCCATCGCCGGCGGCAGAGATTTATCGGCAAACTGTCGGGTCACGTCTTGCAAGACGGTTGCCTCACGGCATACGATTTTGCGCCGTAACGCGGCACAACGAAATTTCAAGGAGACTACGATGAAGCGTTTCAGTCTTGCTTTGCTGGGCGCCGTGGGGGCGTTCTTTGTTCTCACTCCCGCACAAGCTGCCGACTACCGCGTCGTTCAGTACAACAGCACCAAAATCTGCCAGGTCGTCGATATGGCCGGGCCCTTCAAGCCAATTTCGTCGAACTACACGGTGCTGACGAAAAAATCGCTGCCGACCTTCGACGCCGCAATGAAGGCAAGGGCCGACGTCGGTGCGAAGGCCAAGTGCATACTCTGAGCCGTCATCAAGACGCCTGAGCATGACCCACCTCACCATCCTGGATGGTGAGGTGGTCTTGTTTCGGACGGCGGTAAGCTGGACGCCGCATTCAAGCAACGGGTTCATCATGACAAAACGTATCAGCGTCATCGGCGCCGGCACCATCGGCGCAAGCTGGGCAGCCTATTTTCTGGCGCGCGGGTTCGAGGTTGCCGCCTATGATCCTGCACCGAACGGCGAGGATTTCGCGCGCCGCTTCATCGACAATGCCTGGCCGACATTGGAGAAGCTCAAGGCGGTGCAGCCCGGCGCCGACCGCAAGCGCTTTTCATTCTTCAAGGACCCGGCGGCGGCCGCCAAGGGCGCGGCCTTCGTGCAGGAGAGCGGACCCGAGCGCGAGGACGTCAAGATCGAGCTGTTCGCAGCGATCGACGCGCCGCGCCGCCGAACTCGGTGATCGCCTCGAGCTCGTCAGGCCTGCTCATCAGCCGCGTCACCACAAAGTGCAAGCATCCCGAGCGCTGCGTGATCGGCCATCCGTTCAATCCTCCGCACCTCATTCCGCTGGTCGAGGTGGTCGGCGGCGCGAAGACATCGCCCGACGCCGTGACGAAAGCGATGAACTTCTATCGCGAGATCGGCAAGCACCCGATCCACATCAAAAAGGAAGTGCGCGGCCACGTCGCCAACCGGCTGCAGGCGGCGCTGTGGCGCGAGGCGATCCACCTCGTCACCGAGGGCGTCGTCTCGGTTGCCGACGCGGATGCGGCGATCGCCTACGGTCCGGGCCTGCGCTGGGCGCTGATGGGGCCGCATTTGACGTTTCACATGGCCGGCGGCGACGGCGGCATGAAGCATTTCATGGATCACCTCGGCCCGGCGAACCAAAGCTGGATGGACGATCTCGGCACGCCGAGGCTCGACGCAAAGACGCAGAAGGCGATCATCGACGGCGTGACCGAGGAAGCCGCCGGCCGCAGCATGGACGACCTGCGGCGCTGGCGCGACCGCAAGCTGATCGAGATCCTGCGGGTGAGCGGGAACCCTGAACAGCGATTGCAGCGGAGTACGACGCCGGCGCAAACCGCTCGCGTGCGCGCGCCCTCGCCTTCTCCGCCTCCACGGCGCGATCGCGCGCGGGGGCTGCCGTGTGCAGCGAAACGAGCAGCGTGCGGGCCGCCTGCGAAACCTCGGACACGGCCTTTTCAAAAGCCTCGGCGTTCGCCTGCGACGGCTTGTTGAAGCCAGAGAGCTTGCGAACGAACTGAAGCGCAGAAGCGTGGATCTCGTCCTCGGTCGCCGGCGGCTCGAATGAGAAACGTTTTAATGTTACGACACATCCGATTGGCTCCTTTCGGACGAATATAGTCTTCGCAAATCCGCCCCGGAATGACGGCTAGCGCAAATATTTGCGAACCAGTCCAGCGTGCGCTGCCAGGCGAGCTTGGCGGCGGCCTTGTCGTAACGCGGCGTCGTGTCGTTGTGGAAGCCGTGATTCGCGCCAGCATACACAAACCTTCGTGCGTGACGTTCGCCGCCTTGAGCGCCGTCTCGAAGGCCGGCCAACCTGACGGATCCGGGTGTCGAGGTCGCCGTAATGCGCAAGCAACGGCGCTTTGATCTTCGCCGTATCGGCGGCATTCGGCTGAACGCCGTAGAACGGCACGCCGGCGGCGAGATCGGCGCCCATCCGCACCGCCAGATATGTTGACGATTCCTCCGCCGAAGCAGAAGCCGACGGCGCCGATTTGCCAGTGCAATCCGGGCGCGCTTTCAGCCATGCGCCGCCGCGATAAAGTCCTCGGTCATCTTGCCGCGGTCGAAGTCCGGAAATCTGCAGCGGCATTTTCGTCATTGCCGGGATATCCGCCGACGGTCGTCAGACCGTCGGGAGCGAAGGCGATGAAGTTCGCGATCGCCAGCCGCCGGGCCACGTCCTTGATGTACGGATTGAGGCCGCGGTTCTCGTGGACGACCAGGACGCCGGGCAGTTTGCCGGTGGCATTTGCCGGCCGGACCGATCGCCGCGGATGCTTCCGTTGCCCTTGGGCGACTGTACGG
>CAWCEW010000002.1:0-545607 GCA_963794665.1 uncultured Alphaproteobacteria bacterium
CGGTCCCCAGATAGATTTCCTGGACGCGTTGGCTTTTCTTGATCTGCTCAGGCGTCCCGGTTTCCAAGATCTCTCCGAAGTGCAGGACGGAAATCTCGTCCGCCACGTCGAACACCACGTCCATGTCATGCTCGATCAAGAGGATCGCGAGCTTGGGATCGAGCTTCATCAGAAAGTGCGCCATCTCGGTCGACTCGCCGGAAGACAGTCCGGCGGCCGGCTCGTCAAGCAAAAGGATTTTCGGGTCGCTGGCGAGGCCGAGCACGATTTCGAGCTGGCGTTGCTCGCCATGCGACAGGTTGCGCACCTCGGTGTCCTTGCGGTCGAGGAAGCCGGCCTGCTCGAGCAGCCGGTGGGCTTTTTCGTAGACGTCCTTGTAGGAGGACTGGAAGCGCCACATCACGAATTTGGTCGGGCGAAGGCCCTCGATCGCCAGCAACACGTTGTCGATCACGGTGAGTTTCGGAAACAGGCTGGTGATCTGGAAGGTGCGCGCCATGCCCTTGGCGGTGCGCTGGTGGCTCTGCCACTTGGTAACGTCCTCGCCGAACAGCAGCACCTCGCCGGACGACACCGGGTAGATGCCGGTGATCAGGTTGAACAAGGTTGTCTTGCCGGCGCCGTTCGGCCCGATGATCGCCTTGCGGTCGCCCGCCATGACGCGGAACGATACGTCGCGCGTCGCTTTCAATCCGCCGAAATTTTTCGACAGATTTCTGAGTTCAAGGATCGGGACGTCAGTTTTGCTGTCAGTCACGCGCGGGCTCGGTTCTGAACAAAGAAAGCGCCGGGGCCTGATCGGGCCCCGGCGCTGTCGCAGTTATTCGCAGAACTTACAGGGCGGGAAATTCTTGTCGTAGACGGGCTGCGCCAGGAACTTGTCCTTACCGTACGTCCAGAACTGGCTGACGTTCGGATAGGTCTTGGTGACCGTGTTCCAGAGCTCGTCCTTTTCGTAGCCGAACATCTTCTTCTTCTCGACCTTCTTGATGTAGATGTTCTGGATCGGGTTGCGCATGTCGTCGAACGATACCGGCCCGCGCACGGCATCGAGCTTGATGCCGACCATGATCTTGATCAGCTCTTCCGGCCCGGGCCATTTGCCGCCGGCCTTCTTGAGCGCCTCGTCCAGCCACTGCGCGGTCGTATAATTGTTTTCCGAGTAGTACGACGGCACTTTGCCGAACTTGGCGCGATAAGCCTTGACGAACTCGATGTTCTTCGGCGTGTCGAGCGCCGCGCTGTAGTGCAGGGCGGAGACGTCGCCGATCGCTTCGTCGCCCATGAACGGCAGCACGAATTCGTCATAGCTGGTGCCGCCGCCGATGATCGGTTTCTTGAAGCCGGCGCCGCGCATTTGCTTGATGAATTGTGCCGGCATCGGGCCCACCATCAACGAGAATACCGCGTCGGTGTCCGCCTTGATCGTCGGGATGAATGGCCCGAAGTCTTTGGCGCCGAGCGGGGGCCAGATCTTCTGGATGATCTTGCCGCCGCAATCCTCGAATGCCTTCTGGAAGCCACCGACGGTCTCGTAGCCGAACGCGTAGTCAGCGGCGATTGTGACGATCTTCTTGTAGCCCTGGTCGCAGGCCCATTGCCCGAGCGGATGGTTGGGTTGCGAACTCGACCAACTGGTGCGGATCAGATACGGGAAGTTTTTGAGCTGGCGCTGCGTGAGGTCGTCCGCCGCCGGGATCGACGGAATGTACATCGTCTTGAGTTCGGTGCTGACCGGCGCAAGGGCGTAGCCGGTCGAGGCCAGCACGCCGCCGATGAGCATATGCACCTTGTCCTGCAGGACGAGTTTCTTGGCCTTGGTGACGGCGACGTCGCCCTTGCCCTGCTCGTCCTCGATGATGAGCTTGACGTCCATGCCGCCAAGCTTGTTGCCGTGCTGCTCGAGGTAGAGCAGGAAGCCATCGCGCATGTCGATGCCGGTTTGCGCGAGGCCGCCGGTGAGGGGCGCGAGATAGCCGATGCGGAGCTCTTCCGCGCCGGCGGGAGCGGACAGGCCGAGGCCGACCGCGACCGCCGTGCCTATCAATATCGATTGAAACTTTCTTGACGCACTTGTCATTTGTCGTTCCTCCAGTTGGTCGATGCCTTTCCGTTCAATTCAGGAAGGCGCAGATGCCATTTTCGTCGTCTCACGTTTCTTCTGACTGTTTCGCCATTGACTTATCCGCCCTGGAATCCCCATCAGCCCGGTCGGGAGATAAAGGATCGTCAGAACGTAAACCCCGCCCAGCACATACTGCCACCACGGAACCAGTGTGCTGACATATTCACGAAGCCCGAACACGATTGCCGAGCCGATCGCGCCGCCGACCAGCGTCCCGGCGCCGCCTAGAACCGTCATCAGCAGCGCGTCGACCGAGGTCGTCAACACCACGGTTTCCGGCGTCACGATGCCGTTGGCATGCGCCCACAGCACGCCCGACAACCCGCCAAAAGCGCCGGCAATGATGAAAGCGACGTATTTGTGCAGCCACACATTATAGCCGAGAATGCGCATGCGCAGTTCGCGTTCGCGGATGCCCAGCAGGCTCTTGCCGAACGGTGAGCGGACCAGGATGTAAAGCGCAAGCAGCGTTGCCGCGAAAAACCCGAAGGTGAGATAGAAGAAATTGATATCGCTGGAGAGGTCGATGCCGAATTGCGGTCGGCCGCCTTTCATCGTGATGCCGTTGTCGCCGCCGGTCATCGAATTCCATCGGTAGGCAAGGCCCCACACGCATTGACCGAGCGCGAGCGTGATCATCAAAAAGTAAGTGCCGGTCGCGCGGATCGCGAACAGCCCGAAGAATGCCGCAAGCGCGCCGCCGACCGCCATGCCGATCGGGACCATCAGCCAGAAATCCCACTTCAGCCCGAAGCCGTAATTATTGGCGAGAATGGCGGTGAGATAGGCGCCGACCCCGAAATAGGCGGCTTGGCCCAGCGAAGCGAGGCCGGTGAAGCCGAGAAGAATGTCGAGGCTCATCGCCAAAATAGCGAAAACCATTGCACGCGTCGCCAGCAATACGACGAAGGAATTGCAGTAGGGGACGATGATCAGCAAGACGAGCAGGCTGACGATGACGGCGGCGATCTTGAAGTTTTGTGTGCCCATGTGCCGTCAGTCCCGCCCGAAGAGGCCGGTCGGCTTGATCGCGAGGATCAGCACCATCGGCGCATAGAGGGTAAAGTAGGCCAGCTCGGGAAACAGCGCCTTGCCGAAATTGTCGGCAAGACCGACCAGCAACGCGCCGATCGCGGCGCCGCCGAGCGAGCCCATGCCGCCGATGATGACGACCGCAAAAGCGATCGGCAGCATCTCGAAATCGAGGCCTGGATAGACGCCGAGAAAGGCGCCGCCGATCACGCCGCCCAGCGCGGCCATGCCGGCGCCCAGCGCGAAGATCAGCATCGAGATCTTGTTGGTGTCGATGCCGACGCCGCGCGCCATCTGCGCATCGTCCACGGTAGCGCGCACCGCGGCACCCATCCGCGTCTTTTCCATCGCCAGCCAAAGCACGATACCGATGACAAGGGCCCCGACAATCATGAACAGCCGGTAGAGCGGCAGATAAGTGCCGCCGATGACGAGGCTTTGCGTCAGCGCGCTTGGCGGCTGGATGTCGAAATTGTTGCCGCCCCAGATGTCGAGCGCGGCCTGTTGAAACAGGAACGCGAAGCCGACAGTCATCAACACTTGCCGTAACATATCGGCTTCGATTGCGACGGCCGATATGCGCTGCAGCAGCAGGAAAATCGGAATGGCGAAGACGATCACGACCAGCGTGACCTGAATAATGCTGCCGATCTGGCCGGGCAGCAGTTGCGGCAGGATTGGGCCGATCGCCAGCCGGATCACGAGCGCGATCCCAAGAGCGATAAGGGCGTCGCGCACGAGTTTGGCGTGGCCTTCCGGCCGCAGGAACAGGCGCTCCATGATCAAGCCGACGACAGCGATGGTGAGCGTGGCAATCGGTATCGACAGCAGCCAGGAGCCGGTGGTCCCGATGACGGAGAGGGCGACGTAGCCGCCGAGCAAAAAGTAGGAGCCGTGCGAAAGATTGACGATGCGCATCACGCCGAAGATCAGCGACAGGCCGGCTCCGACAAGGAAAAGCAATGCGCCATAGGACACGCCATTGAACGCCTGGACTATCCAGAATTGCGTACCCATTCCCCCCTTTTTCCTTCTGTTGGGTCGAAGGTTGTCGCGAAGCTTACCTTAGGTCCGATACGAATGAACACCCCAAATGGCCGCACGCCGCCGTTGTAAGGCTGCGATCTCGCATTCGGTTAGACATGCATGGCTCTACTTTCGTCCGCTTGCCCGTTTCTTCGGCGGAATGATCGGCAAGCAGCAGGTAGGATGCCTTGCCGCGGCCAAAATGCAGGCTGGTGGTGCCGCCGAAAATGGCGGGCGGGCGGTCGCGCGGATCATCATGGAGGAACGGGCCACAACCCTTCAGTTCATTCTTGAAGTTTGACAGCTTGCCGCCGCTTGCCCCGCCATATTCATAATCCTTGCCGCGGATCGACAGGCCAATGCGGTAACCGGCCGGAACTACGATCGACGTCGGCCAGATTTCGACGTCGAGTTCCACGACCTGGTTCTTTTTCAAAGGCTGCTTTTCGTCATGCGTGTGATAGGGCCGGTACGGCTTCGACAACTTCTTGTCGAGCTTGCGGTGAGACGCACGCAGCCAACCTTGTCCGATCGGCGTATGCGGGTCGATCGCGCCCTGGAATACGATTTCCTTGAGATCGCCGGTGAACACGCGCAGCACGATGAAGAAATCGGCATCCGCGGTCGAGGAAGATGCAAACAGTTTCAGCGCGGACGGTCCCGTGATCTCGGTCTCCTTGGCGAGTCGGCGGCGTGAGGAAGGTCAAGCCGTCGCTCATCGCCGCAAATTTCAATTGCGCGGCGCCCGACGGTTTTTTGGTCGTCAACGTCATTGCAGACGGGTCGAGATAGAATTTTGTCCATCGCGTGCGCTTGAGCGGCCATTCGCTTTCGGCGCGCGATACAAACTTGTCGACGTGCCGTACCTGTAACAGCACCTTCGGTTGTTTCGCCCAGCCTTCTTTCTTGCCGTGCAGGAAATAATCGAAGAAACGCAGTTGCTGCTCGCGCCCGTAGTCGGTGTAGAAATGCGTCCAGTGCTCGATGCCGTGCGCTTCCAGCCATTTCTGCTTGGAGGCGGCGCGCACAAATCCCTCGAAATTTCCGCGCGGATGCAATCCCTGGCCGCCCCAGTTGGCGGCGGAAAACAGCGGAGTGACGATCTTGTCCCATTTCGCCGAGCGCGCCTTGTGATAGCCGTCGTCCATCGGATGCGACGCGATCTCGGTGCCGAAGTCGGCTCGGTTTCTCGCGAGCTCTGGTTCCGACAGCGTCTCCGGGTCCGCACACCAGTTCGCCGTGCGCGCGGCTGCGCTTGCCGCGCTCGCCGGCGCCGTACTGAACCGTCTTGACCTGCATGTCGTACCAGTTTTCCCAGAAGGTCGAGAGCATGCCACCGTGATGCGTCATGTCGCGGTACCAGTCGGCGGCGCCTTCCCAGACGCACATCGCGGCAAGATGCGGCGGTTGCAATGAGGCGACGTGCCACTGGTTGATGCCGTAGTACGAAATTCCGTTGAGCCCGACTTTTCCGCTCGACCAGGGCTGTACGCCCGCCCACTCGATGCAGTCGTAGAAATCTTTCGTCTCGCGCGGGGAGAAATGATCGATGAAGCCCGGCGAGCATCCGGCGCCGCGCGAGTCGACACGCACGCAGGCGTAATCGTGCGGCACCCACTTTTCCGGATCGACCACTTCCCAGCTCTGATAGAGATTGCTTGACCCGGCGGTGACGTCAGGATGCTTTTCCGCCATGCGCTGCCAGGCGCTCGGATATCCATCCTGGAATGCAAGACTTTTCGCGTAAGGTCCGTAGCTGAGGATGACGGGATATTTGCCGTCTTTCACCGGGCGAAAAACGTCGGCGCGCAGCACGAGGCCATCGTCCATCGTGATCGGCACGTCCCAATCGATCCGCATTCCATCGCGGATCTCGGTGCGTTGCTGATGCGACGCCATCTACCTACGCCCCTCCCACGGATTATTCTTTTTGTGGGGTGGGCAGGCTACAGAACACAAAGAAGGACGCAAGAGCGTCGAAGACGCGGGCTAGCGCTTGCGCCGCCTGACCTTCGCCATCTTCTCCATCACCGCGCAGACGGCTGCGGTGTCGCGGCCGCCAAGGCCGCTTTTCATTGCCTTGATGTAGATCCCCTTGGTCGCGTTGAATATCGGCGTCGGCACGCGGATCCTGCGCGCATAGTCGCCGATCACCTGCATGTCCTTGTCCCAGACGGAAATCTTCATCGTCACGTCGTCGTAGCGGCCTTTCGCCATCATCGGCGCGCGCAGTTCGAAAACGCGCGAATTGCCGGCTCCTGCCGTGATCAGGTCGACGATCATGCGCGGATCGAGGCCAGCCTTCATGCCAAGCACCATTGCTTCGGCCGACGCGACATTGTTGATGGCGACAAGAAGGTTCGCCACGTATTTCATGCGGCTGCCGTTGCCGAACGGCCCAACATTGAAGACCCCACGGCCAAACGCCGAGAGCAGCGGCCGGATTTTCGCAATGAGCTTGGAGTCGCCGCTGGCATAGAACACAAGATCGCGATTCTTAGCTTGCGCACCCGTGCCGCTGACCGGGCAGTCGATCATCTGATGGCCGGCCTTGCGCAGTACCGCGGCTGCTTTTTCCTTATCTGAAATTTTGAAGGTGCTCATTTCGACGAGCAATTTGCGCTTGAGCTTGGCCGCCGCGATCTTGCGCACGGTGTCGGCAAGTGCCTCCGGCTTGGGAAGACTGGTCAGGATCGTCGGAACGGCGGTCGCGAGTTCGACTGCGTTTTGCGCAATCTCGACCCCCGCGCGCTTGGCTTCACGACGGCGTGCCGGGTTGGTGTCGTAACCGACGACATGCCAGCCGGCCTTGACCAGGTTCTTCGCGAAGGCACCGCCCATGATGCCGAGGCCGATCACGCCGACCGTGCCTTTGCGCCGTCTTGCCGCCATTCACTGTCTCCCCGATGCGAAATTGCATCCGTCTGCCCATTCCCTCTTATGCGTTGGGTGTGGGGCTGTCGAGTCGCGCAAGTTGCAGTATGCCCGCTTTCAAGCAAGCCCCCGATCGCCTATCGTCCTCGCAAAAGAGCGGGAGGACGCATGCGAGTTGGCGTTGCAGGTCTCGGAGTCATGGGCGCAGCCGTCGCGGCGCGGCTCATCGAAGTCGGTCACGAGGTGACGGTCTGGAATCGCACGCCTGAGAAGACCAAGGCGTTGGCGGATAGCGGCGCCAAGGTTGCGTCGACACCGGCGCAACTTGCGAGCGCGGTTGAGGCAACCATCACGATGCTGACCGACGCTGCCGCGATCGATGCCGTTTACAGCGGTCCAAACGGCCTCCTGGCGGGCGATGTGAAAGGCAAGCTGCTCATTGAAATGAGCACGGTGCCGCCGAAGGTGCCGCTTGCTCTCGCGCCGAAAGTGCGCGCCAAGGGCGCGGCCTTCGTTGAATGTCCGGTCGGCGGTTCGACCGCGCCGGCGCGGCAGGGAAAACTGCTCGGCCTCATGGGCGCGGAGCCCGCCGACGCGGAGCGCGCCAAACTGCTGCTCAATCAGCTTTGCCGGAGGCTCGAACACTGCGGGCCGGTCGGCACCGGCGCGTCGATGAAGCTTGCGATCAACCTGCCGCTGATGGTCGCCTGGCAGGCCTATGGCGAGGCTTTCGCCATCGCGCGTTCGGCCGGCTGGGAGCCGAAGCGGCTGCTCGACCTTTTCGTCGATACCAATGGCGCAAATCCCGCGCTGAAGAACCGCGCCGAGATGATTGTCACGATGCTGGAAGGGCGCGATCCCGGGCCGACGACCTTCAGCATCGCCAATGGCGTGAAGGATCTGCGCACGATGGTGGAAACCGGCGAAGCAAACGGCGCGGACATGCGCGTGACAAAGGCGACACTCACCGGCTTCGAAGACGCGGTCAAAGAATGGCTTTGGCGGTGGCGACGGATCGCGCATGTCGGTTTATTGGGCTACGCGCAAGAAATCCTGAACACCGCAGACTATTTAGGAGGAATTCATGAAACTCTTTTCGTTCTGGCGCTCGCTTGCAACCTACCGCGTCCGCATTGCGCTGAATCTGAAAGGCATCGCGCCTGACGAGGTGATTGAAGTCAATCTGATGAAAGGTCACCAGCGGGAAGCTGAGTTCCGCAAAATCAACCCGATGATGGCGATTCCAGCATTGATCGAGGATGACGGCACGGTACTTTTTGAATCTCTTGCTATCCTCGAATATCTTGACGAGACACATCCAAATCCGCCGCTCTTGCCGAAAGACCCGAAGGCGCGCGCGAGAGTCCGTGGTCTTGCACAAATCATCGCATGCGATACGCATCCGCTGATCGTGCCGCGCGTGCGTGAATATCTCGCGCACGAGTACAAAATTGACGAGGCCGGCGTGCTGAAATGGGGCCATCACTGGCATATGTCAGCCCTGACTGCGCTTGAACTCATCTTGCGGGTTCAAAGCAGACCGGACGTTACTGCCAGGGCGACCAGATCACGATTGCCGACATTTGCCTTGCCGGGCAGGCTGTTGGGGCTGCCTATTTCAAGTGCGATCTCGCGCCATATCCGACAGTGAAGCGCATCGTCGACGAGGTGAACAAAATCGATGCCTTCGCACGCGCGCATCCGCTCAAGCAGCCGGGCGCACCGGCCGCAGCGTAAGGGTGCCGATGATCAATACGGCGATCGTCGGCCTCGGCTGGTGGGGCAAGACGCTGGTCAAGGCAGCGCGTGACTTCGGTGCCCCATTGCGTTTTGTGCGCGGCGTTACGCTCGAACCCGACACAGTGCGCGATTTCGCAGCCGAGCATCAAATCGTGCTTGGAACATCGCTCGACGAGGTATTGGCCGACAGGTCGATCCAGGCAGTGTTGCTCGCAACTCCCCACACCAAGCATCGCGCGCAGGTGGAGGCAATCGCGGCCGCCGGCAAGCATCTGTATTGCGAAAAGCCTTTCGCGCTCACCAAAGCGGATGCCATAGCGGCGCTCGACGCCTGCAAGCGCGCAAGCATTGTTCTCGGAGTCGGTCATCATTTCCGACTGATGCCGTCGATGCGTGTCTTGGCGGAACTGAAGGAAGCTGGGACGTTTGGCACCATCATGCATGTCGAGGGCAATTACAGCCATGATTGGCTGGCGAACTATCCAACCGACAGCTGGCGCATGGCGGCGGAGGAAAGCCGCGCCGGCGGAATGACCGGCATGGGCATTCACGTACTCGATTGTTTCCGCGATCTGGTCGGCCCGATGAAACGGATCAGCGCCCTTTCGAGGGCGCGTGTCCTTAGGTTGCCGACCGGCGATACCACCGCAGCGCTGATCGAATTCGAGAACGGGGCCACCGGTACGCTTGGCACCACGATCAAGACGCCGTTTCGATGGCGCATTGCCGTTTTCGGCGAGAATTGCTGGGCTGAAAGTGCCGGGGAGGCGCGGGTCATTGTTCGCTACGCCGGCAAGGACGATCCGGAGGTGATCGAACGGCCGCACGACAATCATCTTGGCCGCAATCTGGATTATTTTGCTAAGGCTGTGCTCGGGCAGGGCAACATTCCCGATTTCACCTGCAGGCATCCTGCAGACGGCAGCGGCGCTCGAAGCGGTCTTCAAATCCGCGGACGCCGACGGCGCCTGGATGACGGTATGATATACGCATGACTGACCCGCCGATCCGTTTCGATGACGGTGCCGCTTACGAACGCATGATGGGCGTTTGGAGCCAGCTTGCGGGCCAACAATTTCTTGATTGGCTTGCCCCTGCCGCCGGTCAGCGCTGGATTGATGTCGGATGCGGTAATGGCGCCTTCACCGAACTGATCGTCCAGCGCTGCGCACCGGACGGCGTGGACGGCGTGGATCCAGCCGAAGGGCAATTGGCTTTTGCGCGCACGCGACCGGCTTCCCGTTTAGCCAGGTTCAAGCACGGCGACGCAATGGCTTTGCCTCACGCTGACAAGTCTTTCGACATCGCCGTTATGGCATTGGTTATCTTCTTTGTCCCCGATCCAGCCAAGGCCGTTGCAGAAATGGTGCGGGTCGTACGGCCAGGGGGGAGTGTTGCGGCCTACGCGTGGGACATGCGCGGCGGCGGATTTCCATGGGAGCCGGTGCAGGCCGAGTTGCGAGCGCTCGGCCAAAAGATCGTATATCCGCCAAGTGTCGACGCATCACGCATCGACGCGATGCACAAACTGTGGACGGATGCCGGCATGACCGATGTCGAGACACGAGAGATTACTGTACAGAGAACTTTTGACGGGGTTGACGACTTCCTGTCGCTTGGTTTGACGACACCAAGCATCGGTCCAATCGTAAGGGCGATGCAGTCAAGTGACGTCGATACGCTGAAGGCGCGGCTTCGTGAGCGGCTGCCTGTGGATGCAAATGGCCGTGTCACGTATTCGGCGCGCGCAAACGCCGTAAAAGGACGAGTGCGGAAATAACGCTAGGCGCGGAGCTTGCGCGGCTCGGCGATGGCGCGATCCCAAATTTTGTGGATGTTCACGACCTCCGCCTCGAAGCGCTCGAGGAACATCCGCGCCTGCATCGACAGCTTGCGTCGGGTCGGCTGAATTACCACGAACTCGGCATGCAGTTCAGGGTCGATGATCGGGTTTACGATCAACTCGCCACGTCCGATATCATTGACCGAAATGACACTTGGAAGGATCGTGACCCAATCGGAGCGAGCGACGAATTCGAGGGTTGCGATCATGGCATCCATTTCAAGCATCGCCTCGATCTCGACGCCATGCGCCTGAAAATAGGTCTCGAGATTACGGCGGCGGATGTTGTCCGGACTCGGCGCGACGATCTTGAGAGGGCGGCATTCGGACAGGCGCACGGGCGCAAGTGGCATAAAGCCGGCGCGCGGTCCTGAGATCAGCATTTCACGGTCTCGCACGAGAATGCGCGACTTCAGGCCGATGGTGCCTTCAAATGAGGGCACCACCGCGAAATCAAGTTCGTCGTCGAGCACCATCTCGGTCAACAGCGCGCTGTAGCCTTCGACGATGTGCAGGCGCACTTCCGGGCATTTCGGCACGAAATCGTCCAGCACCGGAGCAAGCACCGCGCGAGTGAAGGTCGGCATCAGTCCGATGCGCAGTTCGCCGGTGACCTCGCCGGCCATCGAGCGGGCTTCCTCGGCGGCGTGCTCAAGCGCGCCCACAGCTTCGACGCAGCGCTTGTAGTAGCGCAGCCCGGCCGGGGTCGGAGTCACGCCGCCAGTCGTGCGCTCGAACAGTTTGACCTTCAGGGCGCGTTCCACCGCCGCAACGTGTTGCGAAATGCCGGACTGTGTTGCGTTTTCCCGCTGCGCCGCACGGGTAAAGGAGCCTTCTTCGCACACGGCGATAACGGCGCGGATTTGCCGCAGCGGGATATTGGCCATGACACCCCCGAAAAACAGGACATTAGAAAATCTAATGGCAGAAGGCAGAATATATTATTTAGCCTGCACAGCCAACCGGCATAGGATTCACGCAATCAGTCACGTGGCGCGCAAAAGCGCCGGGTCGGGGAGGACGCCATGGGAGCTAATTTCGGCATTGCCGGGTTGGATTGGCAGCAGCGGGTCAATTGGGACCGCATGCGCGAGTACCGCATCGAGCGCGCACGCACGATGATGAAAAAGCACGGCCTCGGCGCCATGCTGTGCATGTACGACGAGAACGTGCGGTACATCACCGGCACGCTGACGCCCGGCTGGAATCGTCTCAAGCCTGGTCTGCGCTACGCGATGCTGTGCGGCGACGGTCGGCCAATTCTTTTCGAGCAGGGCGACATCGGCTTCCAGATCGAGCGCCACTCTCCCGTGGATCCCGAAAGAGAACGTCCGCCACTCCTTCGCCTGGATCAAAGGCGCGGCCGGCCCGGCCTCGACCCAGCAGGTCAAGAAATTCGTGAAGGCGGTCCTCCAGGCGATGAAGGACAACGGCGTCGCCGGGCAAAAGCTCGGCGTCGACTTCATCGACATCAACATGATCAACGTCTTCAAGGAGAACAACATCGACTGGACCGACGGCATGACGCCGATGATGGAGGCGCGCGCGGTCAAAAGTCCGGACGAGCAGGAATGCTTCCGCATCGTCGGCGCCATCGGCGACGCGACGCACTGGGAGTGCATGAAGTTCCTGCGCCCCGGCATCACCGAAAACCAGGTCACCGCGCATCTGATGGAATATCTCTACAACATTCCCGGCATGGAGGACGTCGAAGACGTGATCGTCTCGTCCGGCCCGAACACCTGGCCGAACTGGCGCAACTTCTCCGACCGCATCATCCAGCCCGGCGACATCGTGTTCATGGATTTGGCCGCGCTGACCTGGAACGGCTACAAGTCCTGCTATTACCGCACCTATTGCGTCGGCAAGGAGCCGACGAAGGAGCAGAAGGACACCTACGCCACCGCGCTCAAGTGGCTCTACGACTCGATCGGCGCGGTGAAGGTCGGCGCCACCACGCGCGACATCGCGTTGAAGTGGCCGTCGGCGATGGAGACCTGGGGCTACGAGGACGAGGACCAGGCCGCCGCCAACCTGTGGGGCCACGGTCTCGGGCTTGCGCAATACGACCCGCCGGTGATCTCGCGCATCTGGTCGCTCGACCATCCGATCGACATCCAGGAAGGCATGACCTTCGCGCTGGAGACCCAGCACGGCAAGCGTTTCCGCTACGGCGTGCGCATCGAGGAAATGCTGATCGTGAAGAAGAACGAGATCGAGATCGTGTCGAACTTCCCGGTGAAGCAGATCACCGTCGTCGATCCGCTGCCCGGGCTACGGGGATCACGTGAAGTAGACTGTCGGCTGCTAGCCGAAGTCATCCCGCAGCCGGCGGTGAGACCCGGGATCGTGCAGAGCTGTGCCGCCGAAGCAGGATGGCCGGGACAAGCCCGGCCACGACAACGGAAATCCAAGCGATCGCGATGACCGCCTTCATCCTACGCTCGACGATCCTTTCGCTACCGATCCCGAACGGGTCGGGCCGAAGGCGGCCAATCTCGCGGCGCTGACGCAAGCCGGTCTGCCGACGCCGGGCGGCTTTGCGCTGACCGCGGACGCCTATCGCCATCAGCTCGCGGCATCTCGGCATCGAGGATCTGCTGCGCGCAATACAACGAGGCCGACGTGCCGGCATCGCGGCGCATGTCGGTGCAGATCCGGCTCGCGCTCTATCGAGCGAGCCGATCGCGCCGGAGATTCTCGAGCCGCTGCTCGCCGCCTGGCGCGCGCAGCGCGCAGACTGCGCCGCTTGGCGTGGTGCGCTCCTCGGCGCTGATCGAGGACCGCGAGGGCGCCAATTTCGCCGGCCAGTTCGAGAGCTTCCTCGGGCTTTCCGATGAAACCGAATTTCTCACCGCGGTGCGCGCCTGCTGGGCGGCGCTGTGGACCTCGCATGCGCGCCGCTACATGGAAAATCACGGACTGTCGCCGGCCGACACCGCGATGGGCGTGCTGATCCAGCCGCTGATCGCCGCGCGCGCGTCGGGCGGCGGCCTGAGCGAGACCGCCGAAGGGCAGATGCTGATTTCTGCCACCTGGGGCCTCGGCTCGGCGATCGCGCAGGGCGAGGTGGTGCCTGACCGCATCGTGCTGGCCAAGAACGGCTTCCTGCGCACGGTCGAGGCCGGCCGCAAGGGTCATCGCGACACCTGCGCGCATGGCGTCTCGGCGCCGGAGCTGGTGCCGAAGGATCTGGTGAGCGAGCCGTGCCTTACGCCGGGCGAGGCGGTGACGCTCGGCCGGTTGCTGCGCAAATGCGAGCAGCTCGCGGGCGCTCCGGTCGAGATCGAATGGGCGATGGACGAGAGCGGCTTCAAATTGCTGCAATCGCGTCCGCTGCACGTCGAAGCGCCGATCGTGCCCGATGAAATCTGGCTGCGGCATCCGGGTCTGCACGGTCATCCCGCCGGCATAGGCTGGGGAGCAGGCCGCGCGGTGGTGGTCAATTGCGAGTGCGAATTGTCGCGTGTCGCGCCCGGCGACGTTCTGGTGACGAAAGTGGCCGGGCCGGCGCTCAGCCATATTCTGTCGCGCGTGTCGGGCGTTGTCGCCGAGCTCGGCGGCTCGACCTCGCATATGGCATCGCTTGCGCGCGAGCGCGGCATTCCAATGGTGCTCGGCGTGCTTGACGCAACCCGCAACATTCCCGATGGCGTGCAATGCGCCGTCGATGGCGTCGCCGGCATTGTGCGGTGGCTGCGGTGACGGCCAAACCGCGCGTCTTTGTTACGCAGCCGATTGCATCCAGCGCGCTGGACCGTCTGCGCGCGATCGCGAATGTCAAAATCAACACGCGATTCAAGCAAGATCATCGCAAAGTCGAAGCTGATTGCGGCGGTCAAGAAGTGCGATATTCTTTTCTCGCTGCTGCATGACCGGATCGATCGCGCCGTGCTCGCCGCCAATCCAAAATTGCGTGCGGTCTGCTCGATGTCGATCACGCCTGACAATATTGATGTCGCAGAGGCGACCAAACGCGGTATTCCCGTCACGGTCGTTCCGCCGATTGTCGCGGAGGCGACTGCCGACATCCATTTTGGGTTGATGATTGCCGTCGCGCGACGGATGGTCGAAGGCGAGCGCCTGGTTCGTGTCGGCAAATTCCCCGGCTCACAATCGAATCATCTCGCCGGTGTCTATGTGCATGGAAAAACTATAGGCATCGTCGGCGCAGGCCGCATCGGGCAGGCCACGGCACGGCGTGCGCGCGGCTTTGGCATGAAAATCATCTATTGGGGACCTCGCCGTAAACACGACGCGGAGCGCGAGCTCGGCATGGAGCATGTCTCGCTCGAGCGACTTCTGACGGAGGCGGATTTCGTGTCGCTTCATCCGCCGCTGAATGCAGAGACGCGACACATGATTTCCGACGCGCAGTTTGCGCTGATGAAACCGACCGCTTTCATCATCAATACCGCCCGGGGTGCGGTCATTGACGAGAAGGCTTTGGTGCGGGCATTGAAGAAAAAGCGCATCGCAGGCGCTGGTCTCGACGTGTTCGAGCACGAGCCCAAGCTGCCGCCGGCCTTGAAAGCGATGAAGAACGTTGTGCTTACGCCGCATCTCGGCAGCGCCGTGATGGAAGTGCGGGAGCAAATGGCAAATGTCGTCGTCGACAACCTGCAGGCACTGATCAGTGGCGGGACACCGCCCAACTGCGTGAACCCGCAGGTACTTGGCAGGTGAACTGCAAGCTTGCGCGTTTGTATTAGGATCGCTGGTCGGTAATTATGTTGCCCCACTGCTCCTGGAGCGACAGCCGGCGAAGGGGAGAATTGTGATGGCGGACTTGCCGAAACTTAACGTCGTGATTGCCAACAATTTCGGTCATCTGCCGATGTTCGTGGGTGCCGAGAAGGGTTTCTTCAAGGCGCAAGGCGTCGACGCGAGTTTCCGCGTCGTCGATACGGGCACCGACATGGTCAACGCCCTGCATAACGGCGAAGCACAGGTCGGCGACATGAGTACGACCACCTATTTAAAGGCCGTGCACGCCGGCAACCCGTTCCAGGTCATTGGCCTGATCATGAACGACGCCACCGACGATCATTGCGATACGCCGCTCGCCATCGTCACCAAGAAGGGCCGGGGAATCGATGTCGGTAAGATCGGCGATCTCAAGGGAAAGACCGTCGGTCTCGCGCGCGGCCAGACGTCCGACGAATATTTCAAGATGGTGCTTCGCCGCGCCGGGGTGAAGTACGATGACATCACCATCGAGAACATCTGGTCGCAATTTGGCCTGGCGCCGGCGCTGAAAGAAGGCAAGGTCGACGCCATCGTGACCTGGGAGCCTTACGTGACGCAGGCGCTGACCCAGGTGCCCGAGTCCTATCTCGTCATCCGGGGCGGGCAGCACATGTCCTATGTGATGGTCGCGGTCGCGCACGGGCCGACCGTCGAATCAAAGCCGGCGGTGATCAAGAGCATTGCCGCCGGGCTGGCGCAGTCCTCGCACTTCACGCGCAACAATCGCGACGAGGCCGTGGAGATTTTCGCCAAATGGGTCCCGGGCACCGACGTCACCATCGGAAAGAGGGCGGTCAAACACATCAGCTTCGATCCGCGCATGTCACCGAACGTGCTGCGCGCCTTCGAGAATGCCGAGGACGAGGTGCTCACCAACACGCTCAAAGGCGCGCCCCGGCTCAACGTGCCGAGCCTGTTCCGGCCGGACTTCATGCAGCAGGTCGAGAAGGAGCACCCGGAATATTTCGCCGACCTGCCGCGGCTGAAATAAATTATTCCGCGGTCCAGCCGCCATCGACCACCAGCGACGTCCCCGTCATGAGCGCGGCGGCATCGCTTGCCAGAAACACGATTGCGCCGGTGAGGTCTTCGAGCTGGCCCAGACGGCCGAGCTTGATCCTGCGCAGCGTATCCTCGCGGAATGCCTTGTTTTCGAAGAATGGCCGCGTCATCGGGGTTTCGATGAAGGTGGGCGCCAGCGTGTTCACGCGGATCTTGTGAGGGGCGAGGTCGATTGCCATCGCCTTGGTGAAGCCTTCCATCGCATGTTTGGTGGCGCAGTAGACCGTGCGGGTCGGCCCGCCGACATGACCCATCTGCGACGACATATTGATGATCGAGCCGGCCCTCTTTGCCTCGATCAGCTTGCGCGCGACGGCCTGCGCCACGAAATAGGCGGCGCGCACGTTGAGTGAAAATACGAAGTCGAAGTCTTCGACCTTCACGTCGACAAACGGCGCGGGCCTGTTGGTCCCGGCGTTGTTGACGAGGATATCGAACGGCGCCTGCGCGGCGATCGTTGTTTTCACGGCCTCTACGTCGCGAACATCCAGCGTGAGTGGCTCGGCCTTCTGTCCGCGTGCACGAATGGCCTCAGCCGCTTCCTCGATCTCCTTTGAAGTGCGCGCGGCGAGCGTCAAATGCGCGCCGGCATCGGCGAGTGCCGAAGCCGCCGACAGTCCGATGCCGCGGCCGGCTCCCGTCACGAGCGCCCGCTTACCGTCGAGACGAAAGGAAGGGGTTCTGGTCAGCTCGACCGTCATTCCGCCGCCTGTGCGTAGGGCACGTTGCGGCCGCCGTAGCGGCGCACGCGCACATTCGCCTGTTCGGCATGCGCCAGGAAGCCTTCAAGCACACAGAGCCGCGAGCACACTTCGCCGATCTTGGCGCTGGCCTCGTCGGTCAGCACCTTCTGGTAGGTGCAGGTCTTGATGAATTTGCCGACCCATAGCCCGCCGGTGAAACGTGCATTTTTCTTGGTCGGTAGCGTATGGTTGGTGCCAATCACCTTGTCGCCATAGGCGACATTGGTGCGCGGCCCGAGGAACAGCGCGCCGTAGTTTTTCATGCCGTTGAGGAAAACGTCGGGGTCGCGTGTCATCACTTGGACGTGCTCGGACGCTACGCGGTCGGCCTCGGCGATCATCTCGGCTTCGTCATCGCAAACGATCACCTCGCCGTAATCCTTCCAGGCCTGGCCGGCGAGGTCGGCGCTCGGCAGGATTTTCAGCAGCCGCTCAACTTCTCTCATGGTGTCGCGTGCGAGTTTTTCCGAATTGGTGATGAGGACGGCGGGCGAGGTTGGTCCGTGCTCCGCCTGGCCCAGCAGGTCGGTGGCGCAAATCTCGCCGTCAACCGTGTCGTCCGCAATGATCAGGGTTTCGGTTGGGCCGGCGAGCAGGTCGATGCCGACGCGCCCGAAGAGTTGGCGTTTCGCTTCCGCGACGTAGGCATTGCCGGGGCCGACGATCATGTCGACCGGCTTGATGGTTTCCGTACCGAGCGCCATGGCGGCCACCGCTTGCACGCCGCCCAATACATAAATGTCATCGGCGCCGCCGAAATGCATTGCTGCGACGATCGCCGGATGCGGCCCACCCTTGAACGGTGGCGCACAGGCAATGATGCGCTTCACCCCTGCGACCTTGGCGGTCACAATCGACATGTGCGCGCTCGCCACCATCGGATAGCGGCCGCCTGGGACGTAGCAGCCGATCGAATTGACCGGGATGTGACGATGGCCGAGCACGATGCCGGGCAAGGTCTCGACCTCGAGGTCAAGCATGGTGTCGCGCTGCTTTTGCGCGAAATTCCGAACCTGCGCCTGCGCGAATTTAATGTCCTCGATATCCCGCTTCGGCACTTGTGCGATGGCGCGCTCGACCTCGGAGGGAGAGAGGTGGAAATCCTTCGGCGACCAATTGTCGAATTTCTCCGACAATTCGCGGATTGCGGCGTCCTTCCGCTCCTCGACCTGGGCGAGGATGGATTCCACAGTCTCGCGCACTTTGGCGTCAGCGGCCTTGATCGCCCCCGCGTCCATTCCGCGTTTCAAATAGCGAGCCATGGTCTCTCCTCCGGGTACCGCGAGACGGGTGCGCCGCCTGCGGACTTCAATGTGCCGCTGTCGTGCGGCCGGCCAGTACGCAGCGGATACCGCCGCGCGGGTCGGCCACGTCGCCGGTATAGCGCGGGATAAGGTGGACGTGAACGTGCATGCGCGACTGACCACCCGCGGTTCCGACGTTGATGCCGATATTGTAGCCATCGGGCCGATGCTCTTCGGCGATGATGGCCTGGGCTCGATCGAGAAGCGCAAGAACGGCTGCCTTTTCCTGCGCCGTCATGTCGAAAAAATTTGCGACGTGACGGCGCGGAATGACCAGGATGTGACCGGGTGCAAGGCTGTTATTGTCGTAGCGGACGTAAGCAAGTTCGTCCTGCAGCAGAACCATCGCCGGTTTGCAAAACTCACAGGACGTGTCGTCAGCCATAGCCACTACTTGATCGCCTGCGGATTGATCGGCGAGCCCGGTTCCGCCGGTAATGATCAGCGGCGGGCCGCAGAAGAAGAATTCATAGATGCCATCCTGCTCGCAATCCTCGGCGAGCTCCTTGAGATAGAAGATCTCGCCCATGCAGAGGCCCATGGCGGGGATCACGACCCAGTGCCAGGGCTGGTTGGCTTCCTTGGTCTCGTTCGGGCGCACCTCGACGCCCCAGGTGTCGGTGCAGATCGCGGCGATCTGCTTTTCCTGGCACCAGTAGCAGTTCTCGAACTTCACGCCCGGCGCGTCGCCGCCGGCATAGCCGCCCCAGTCCTTCTCCGCGTGGCAGCGTTCCATCTGCCCGGTGCGGACAATGCACGAAATCGCCGCGCCCGATCGGCGACGTTCTGCTGCTTGGCGCATTGATCGAGCTCGTCATTCGAAATGCTCTCGCCGTCCTGCATCCACTTCACGCCGCGGAAGCGCGCGATATCGAGCAGCACGCCACGGCCGACCATCTTGTCTTTGGAATGCTCGATGCCGAGCACCGAGAGGCCGCGCGAGTCGATCAGCTTGGCGTCGTAGCCGTTGTAGGCTTTGTCTTCATAGAAAATATGGCCGAGAGCATCCCAGTGCGTCGCGCCCTGGACGCACAAAGTCAGCGTGTCGTCGGCGTAGCGGATCTTGTTCCAGTCCTGCTGGCCTGCGATCGCGTCGGTGCCGGTGGCGAGCATCTGATGGATCGGGTTGAAGCGCCCGCCGAACAATCCGGTCTGCGGACCGGTGCGATCGAGGGGAATGCCGAGCGCGAAGACCTTGCCGGAGCGGATCAGGCTCGCCGCCTTTACGATGTCCTCGGGCGTCACGTGATTGAGCGTGCCGATCTGGTCGTCTTTGCCCCAGCGTCCCCAGTTCTTGAGCTTCTGCGTTGCCTCGGCGATCGCTTGTTTGCCGACCTTGATGTTCATAAAGCTGTTCCTTCCGGTCTTCTCGTTATTGCGGCGCGCGTCCCCGTCGAAGGATGCCCGCTCCCGTTGCAATATTGCGCTGGCCGCCGGTGTTTCAGCAAGCGGGGTGCGGCGTTGCCGCTTTGACGAACACGCATTGCTTGCGCATGATCCGGCCCACAAGCATTCGTTCAAAAATCGCCATCCAGGAGGATATTCATGAAACGCAATCTGATCGCCGCCGTCGCAATGACGGCCGCGCTGACGCTGCCTGCCCAGGCGAACAACATCGTCGATGAGTGGGCAAGCACCAAGGCGCCGGCGGCGCCCACGCTGAAGCCGGTGACCGTCGATCCGAAGACGACGGCCCTACTGATGCTCGATTTCATGAATCAGAACTGCGGCAAGCGTCCGCGTTGCCTTGACACGATTCCGGCAATGAAAAAGCTGCTCGATGCCGCGCGCGCGGCCAAGGCGACCGTGGTGTACAGCCTGATCGCCAACACCACGGCGGCCGACGTGATCAAGGATGTGGCGCCGGTGGCAGGCGAGGCATCGGTCCTCTCCGGCCCGGACAAGTTTCTGAAAGACGGACCTCGAGAAGATCCTCAAGGACAAGGGCATAACGACGGTCATCGCCGTTGGCACCTCGTCCAATGGCGCCGTCCTTTACACGGCGAGCGGCGCTGCGTTCCGCGGCATGAATGTGATCATTCCGGTCGACGGCATGTCGGCGGTCGATCCTTACGCCGAATACAGCACCGTCTTCACTTTCATGAACGCGCCGTCGGTGTCGGCCAAGACGACACTGACGAAAAGCGACATGATCAAGTTCTGATCGCGCCTTTCACCGGGAACACTCAGACCTTACCCAGCGCACGCAGGATCTTGTCCGGCGTGAACGGCATGTCGGTAAGCGGCTGCGCTCCGAGCGGGCGCAGCGCATCGTTGATCGCGTTCATCACGGAGGCGGGCGCGCCGGCAGTGCCTGCTTCGCCCGCGCCCTTGGCGCCGAGCTCGCTGTCGGCAGTCGGCGAAACAACGTGGCCGCACTCGATGTCGGGCATCTCCGCGGCCATCGGCACAAGATAGTCGGCCATGTTGCCGTTAAGCAGCTGGCCGCGCTCGTCGTAGAGGCAGTGCTCGAACAGCGCGGCGCCGATGCCCTGCACGACGCCGCCGCGGATCTGCTCATCGACCAGCTGCGGATTGATGATGGTGCCGCAGTCCTCTACGCACCAATGCTTCAGCAGCTTCACGAAGCCGGTGTCGATATCGACTTCGAGATAGCTTGCCTGGATGCCGTTCGTGAAAGCAAACGGCCAGGCGCGCGGCACATAATGGCGCGTCGCCATCAGCTCGGCCTGGAAACCGGGCGGCAGCGTGTCTGGCCGGAAATAGGCGACGCGCGCCAGCTCATCGAGCGGCAGGCGCTCGGTGCCCTTGTCTTTGTCCACGACGACGCCGTTGCGGATATCGAGATCGTCCGGCTTTGCCTGCAGCATCGCTGCGGCAACCGCGACAACGTTGGCCCGCAACGCCTTGCCAGCCTGCCAGGCTGCTTCGCCGCCAATGCCGGCCGCACGCGACGCCCAAGTGCCGCCGCCATACGGCGTGTTGTCAGTGTCGCCGGTGACGACGCGCACCTTTTCAATCGGCACGCCGAATGACGATGCCACGCATTGCGCGACGACGGCTTCCGCGCCCTGGCCCTGTTCGGTGACGCCGGTGTGCACGATGATCGCGCCCTGCGCGTCGAGCTTGACCGTTGCGCCGTCCATCGAGGTAATGCGAGCGCCGCCGACGCCGTAGAAGGCGGCTGACGGGTTGGTGACCTCGATGAAGCTTGCAAAGCCGATGCCGCGATAGACGCCTTTTTCCGCAACCTCTTCTGTTCCGCACGCAGGCCGGCGTAGTTCATCATGCGAATCGAGATGGGCGAGTGCCTCATGGTGCGACAGCAGCTCGAATTTCAGGCCTGCGGCCGATTGTGTCGGATATGCATCGTCTGGAATGAGATTGCGGCGGCGCATCTCAAGCGGATCCATGCCGATCTTGGCGGCGGCAAGCTCGACCAGGCCTTCGGTGACCGCCACGGCAATCGGGTGGCCGACCGCGCGGTATTGGCACATTACGTTCTTGTTCTGGAATACGACGCGCGCTTGCGCTCGGTAGTTCGGGCACTTGTACGGTCCGCCGACCAGATTGACGATCTGGTTGGCCTCGATGCCGCTGGTACGCGGGTAGACGGAGTAGGGGCCAATTCCAGTCAGATCATCGATCTCGAAGGCATTGATGGTGCCATCCTTGCTGACGCCGATCTTGGCCTTGATGCGGTGATCACGCGCATGGATGTCGGTGACGAAGCTTTCGATTCGGTCGGCAACGAATTTCACCGGGCGCTTGAGCAGCTTTGACAGAGCGACCGTCGCCATTTCGTCGGCGTAAGTGTGCACCTTGATGCCGAACGAGCCGCCAACATCCTTGGTCAGCACGCGGACCTGGTGCTCGGCGACGCCCAGATGCTTCGCGAACAGGTTCTGCATCATGTGCGGAGCCTGCGTGCCTTGATAGACGGTCATCCGCTGCTCGCCTTCGTTCCAGTCGGCGACGATCGACCGTGGCTCGTTGGTCACTCCGGTGTGGCGGCCGAACCGGAACGTTGTTTCGACCACGGTGTCGGATTGCGCAAAGGCGTTGTCGACCGCACCGACATCAAGCTTACGCTCGAAGCAGAGATTGTCGCCGAGCGACGAGTGGATCACCGGTGTCTTGCGGTCGAGCGCGACCTCGGGGTCGGTGACGGGGGGTAGTTCTTCGTACTTCACTTCGACCAGCTCGCAGGCGTCCTCAGCTTCGGCACGCGTGTTCGCGACCACAGCGCACACAGCTTCCCCCTGCCAGCAGGCACGCTCGACGGCGATCGGCGCCTGCGGCGCGGATTTCAGCCCCTTGAGGTGGGTCAGCACGCCCACCCATGGCGTCATGACTTTTGCAAGCTCTGGACCGGTGACAACGGCAATGACACCGGGCGATTTCTTGGCGGCATCGGTCGCTATCTTGACGATGCGGGCATGAGCGTGCGGCGAGCGGACATAGGCCACCTGCGTCATGCGCGGCAACACGACGTCGCTGACATATTGACCGCGGCCCTGCATCAGCCGCTGCAGGTTCGGGCGCGGTACCGACCGGCCGATGTATGAATTCGGCCGGTCGAGGGCACTTAAAACAGGCGGGGAGTCATCGACGATTTTCATAGATCTACAGCCTCAGAGGAACCGGGTCGGCCACAGAATCGTGCGCCACATGTGCGCTGATGGACTGTTGTCGAGGCCCAGGCCTTCTTTCGGCTGCTTGAAATTGCGGCCGATGATGTCCATGAAGTCATCGAGGTTGACCTTGGCATTTGGGTCGAACGAATAAATGTCGTTCACACAAATCAGGCGCGAGGTCATGTACCATTTGTGCGCCCGCGCACGCTTGTACTCCTCGACGATGTAAGGCTCCGGCTTGTAGTCGGGCCCGAACAGCTCCTTGTAGAGATCGGGATAGCCATAGCCGACCGACTCGTCTGGGAAGAAGCGTAGTGCCTGGTGGGTCTTCACCGCCCAGGCCACTTCCTCATCGACATAGGGCTCGATCATCTGGGCGCCCCAGTAGCCATGGTCACAGCGAATGAAGCTGACGATGGCAATGTCGTGCAGCAGACAGGCGAGTACCACCTTTTCCGGTTGTCCTCCCTTAAGGGCGTGCGTGGCGCTCTGCAGAAGATGTGCGGTGGACGCGAAGCGGTGGCGGAAGTAGTCCACAAGCGTCGGCTTCTCCGGCATCGGCGGGAGCCGCGGGTCCTCGCCCATCAGGAAAAACTTGCCCGGATGCTTTGCCTTCATGTCGGGGCTGGTATCCATCTTCACTTCGCCGTCCATCAGGTGTGCGATGGTCGACTTGGTGATGATGCGTTCCATCTCGTGCATCTTTTCTTCTTCGAGCTCGTCGGCACGTTCCGACATCGACAGCGGATGGGCATGCTCGTTCATGGCTTACCTTCCTTTCGCCCGCCCCTGGGCCACTGCTTCAACAGCATCGACGATCGCGTGATAGCCGGTACAGCGGCAGTAGTTGCCCGATAGATGCTCGCGGATTTCGGCTCGGCTCGGGACCTTTTTTGCGCGCTTCAGCAGATCCTGGGCCGCGGCCAGCATGCCGGGGGTACAGAAGCCGCACTGAAGCGCGTTGCGCTGCTCAAAGGCCGCCTGCAGGTCGGCAACTTCGCCCGAGTCGGAAAGACCCTCGATGGTTTCCACTTTGGCGCCGTCGCACTGGGCGGCCAGCATCAGGCAACCGCGCACGATGTCGCCGTCGACACGCACGGTGCAGGCACCGCACACCCCATGCTCGCAGCCGACATGGCTTCCCGTGAGGAAGAGGTCGTCGCGAAGGAAATCGACCAGCGTCTTGCGCGCATCGACCCGCCTTTGCACGCGCTCGCCATTGACGGTCAGGGAAATATCGAGAGTGCGGTTGCTCATGCCCGCGCCTCCATCAATTGCTTCGCGACACGGCGGAGCAGGATGCCGGCCAGATGCCTCTTCGTCTTGGCAGTCGCCTGCACGTCGTCGTGCGGATCAAGATCGAGCGCTTTGACCGCCGCGTCGACATCGCCGGCGGCAAGCGCCGCTTCGGCTTTCTTCGCCCGGATCGGCGTGTCGCCAACACCGAAATAGGCGAGCCGCACGTCCGCGAGCCCCTTGCCGTTGCTGCGCGCGCTCGCGGCCAGGCCGACAATAGCGTAGTCGCCGTGACGGCGCGCGAGCTCGGCGAAGCCGACGCGCGTGGTCTTGTCGGCAGCAGGAATACGTACGGCGGTAATCATGTCCTGCGGCCGCAGGGCGGTTTCGAACAGACCCTTGAAAAACGCGTCCGCCTTTACTGTGCGCTTTCCGCGCGGACCCGCAATGTCGACCTCGCCGCCAAGTGCGAGTAGGCAAGCCGGCAACTCGGCCGCCGGATCAGCAAAGGCGATGGAGCCGCCAAAGGTGCCGCGATTGCGGATTGCCGGATGGCCAATATGCGGCATGGCAAGCGCGATCAGGGGCGCATGCTTTGCGACCACATCCGAATGCTCGACCTGAGCATGGCGCGCGAGCGCGCCGATCTCGACGTACTTGCCCTTCTTGGCGATGCCGTTGAGGTTCTTGATGCCGTTGATGTCGATCAGCAGTTCGGGTGCCGACAGCCGCATATTGAGCGTGGCGATCAGGCTCTGGCCGCCGGCGAGCAGCCGCGCATCGTCCTTGTGCCTGGCGAGGAGCGCGACCGCCTCCTTCAGCGTTTTCGCCTTGGTGTATGCGAATGGCGCCGGCTTCACGTCTCCTCCCCATTTTTTCTTATTGTGACCGGTAACGCGGGCAGGTCAATGCGGCCTGATACGGTTAGGAAATGGCCTTCACGATATCGATCGCACGGCGCAACAACGTTTCGGACGCCTCAGGCGTGCGGAATGCCGCGTGTGCAGACAGCGTCACGTTCTCGAGCTTTGCGAGCGCATGATCGGGCGATAGCGGCTCGTTGTGGAAGACGTCGAGACCTGCATGACGGATGTGCCCGCTTTGAAGCGCGGCGATCAACGCTGTCTCATCGGCCAGCGCACCGCGGGCGGTATTAACGTAGATCGCGCCTTTCTTCATGCGGGCAATTCGTTCCGCGGAAAGAAACCCGCGCGTGTCGTCGCCGAGCGTCAGGTTCATCGATACGACGTCCGCGCGCGCGAGCAGGGCATCAATGTCGACCAGAGGCGCGTCGATCTCGGGATGCTTCGTCCGATTCCAGCCAATCACGTTCATACCCATGCCTTTGCCGATGCGCGCCACCTCGCGGCCGATGCCGCCGAGTCCGATCACGCCCAGGGTTTTGCCCAGCAGTTGCACGCCTTCATGCGGCGTCCATATGCCGCGGCGCACTTCGCGGTCCATTCGCGCGATATCGCGGGCGCACGCCCACATCAGGGCGATGGTGTGCTCGGCGACCGCAGTATCACCGTAACCTTTGATGATATGCACCTTGATGCCGCGTTCATTGAGTTCGTTGACATTCATGTAACTCGCCGGCCCTGTGCCCAGGAAAACGATGTGCTTGAGCTCCGGACATTGGGCGACAAGAGGTGTCGGCATGTAAGAATGGTCATCGATTGCGATGTCGTAGCCGCCGATGATGCGCGGAAGCTCGTCGCGTGCAAACGTCTTGCGGTTCACGTCGATAGGGGGATCACCCGCCCGGAGAACGCGTTTCCAGACGGGAGCCAGCTGCTCGTTGCAGTCAAGGAAAATAGCTTTCATGAGAATCTCGTTCGGGCGTTTCTGAAACGGAACTAATTTGCAAGCGTTGACGGGCGGCGCAGTGCGGATTACATGCACCGATCGCCGATGCAACATAATGTAGCGGAGTAATGAGTAAAGAACACAAAGCTGTCTGCGTCATCGCCTGGCCCGCCGGTCATTCGCGTTCGCCCCTGATTCACAACTATTGGATCAAGCAGCACAAGCTCGACGCCGAGTATCGGCGGGAGGCGGTGCCACCCGACAAGTTTGCGGCGTTTGTCGAGAACCTGCGCGGCAACGGCTATATCGGCGCGAATATCACCGTGCCACACAAGGAGAACGCGCTGGCATTATCGGAGCCGGACGATCGCGCGCGTGCAGTGGGCGCGGCCAACACGCTTTGGTATGACGACGACACGCTGCGATCGACAAATACCGACGTCGAGGGTTTTCTTGCCAATCTCGACGTGGCGGCGCCGGGATGGGATCGCGGTCTTGAGACCGCCGTCGTACTTGGTGCCGGCGGCGGCGCGCGTGCGGTGGTGTTTGCGCTGCTTCAGCGCGAGGTCGGCCGTGTCTATGTGATCAACCGGACACGCGATCGGGCGGAAGCGCTGAAGAAGAAATTCGGTGCACGCGTGCATCTTGCGGGCTGGAATGAGACCACCGGCCTGCTAGGCGGTGCGGGAATACTGGTGAATACGACCACATTGGGCATGGTCGGCCAGCCGCCGCTGGAGATCAATTTACGCTGTCCGGCCTCTCTTGTGGTGGCCGATCTTGTTTACGCCCCGCTGGAAACGGGACTGCTGGCAGCGGCGCGTGCGCGCGGGCTGCGAACGGCGGATGGCCTCGGCATGTTGCTGCATCAGGCCGTCCGAGGATTCCAGCTCTGGTTCGGCGTGCGCCCGGAAGTGACGCCTGATCTGCGCGCCTTGGTCGAAGCCGACTTGCTCAAGAAGAAGTGAGCGTTTCCGGCGTGGAATAAGGGTGACAAGGACGGGGTTATTCGCCTGATTGTGTCCGGCTGCAAGTCGGTACCGGATCGGGAGGAATTAAAATGTACAAATTGAATATGACGCGCCGGGCAATCGGCACGGCGGCAATTGTTCTGTTTTTCGCGACATCTGCCCAGGCGCAACAGCAGGGACGTATCCGCGGACAGGTCGAAAAAGTTGATGGCGCGACCTATGTCCTCAAGGCACGTGACGGCGCGACGCTGAATGTGAAGCTCGCCGACGATGCGCGGGTATCAGCGCTCGAGAAGGCATCTCTTGCCGACATCAAGACTGATACCTTTATCGGCATAGCCGGCATGCCCAAGCCGGACGACAGCATCGAGGCCTTCTCGATTCATATCTTTCTGCCGGCACAGCGCGGTGTTGTCCCTGACCGGCACGGCCCCTGGGACGCTCGGCCCAACAGCACGATGACCAATGCCTACGTGACGAGCATGGTGAAGGAGAAGGACGGCGACGTTCTGACGGTGAAGTACAAGGACGGAGAAAAGAAGGTCGTTGTCACGCCGCAGACCGTCATTGCCGCTGCGGCGCCGGCCAAGAAAGAAGAGATCAAGGCCGGGACTCCGATCATTATTTTCGGCTGGGACAAGCAGGCGGATGGCTCGGTGCTGGCGAAGACGCTGTATATCGGCCGCAACGTGACACCGGCGATGTGATGTTCAAGGGCATCGTCGTAGCTGGCATCATTGTTGCGTCTGCTACCGGCGCATTTGCGCAACAGCCGGCCGCCGTACGCGTCGTCGGGGCCGTCGAGAACTTCGATGGTCATGTGCTGGCAGTCAAATCGGAAAAGCTCGGTGAGGTGAAGATCAACCTCACGGCGGATGCCACGGTATTTGGCGTCACCGAAGCGACAATCGCCGACATCAAGCCGGGTGCCTATATCGGTGTGGGCGCCATGCCGCAGCCGGACGGGAGCCAGCGGGCGATTCAAGTGACGGTCCTGGCGGAATCGCAGCGCGGGCTGAGCGAGGGCCACCGGCCCTGGGATGCACGGCCGAACAGCACGATGACGAACGGCACTGTCGATCAGACGGTCGCCAGCGTCGACGGACGCGTGGTGATCGTTAAGTACAAGGACGGGGAGAAGAAGATCATCGTGCCTCCGGATGCCCGTATCCTGGCTTACCAGGCGGGCGACAAGAGCGAGTTGAAGCCCGGCGCGTATATCGCGATCGTGCGTGCGATCAAGAAGCCGGATGGCTCGCTTGAGACCAATCGCGTCAATGTCGGGCGCGGCGAGGTGGTGCCGCAATAGACCGCCGCGTAGGTGCGTGCGCCGAGCCGCGGGCGGAAACGTCCATGTCGCCCGCAAGCTCGGGCATTTCGCGCATCAGGCTGACGAGGTGGTTGCGCCGGTTGCCGGTATTACGTGCCTCACGTTGCTCCTCGATCGGCCGGCGGACTTCGTCACAACGCGCGAGGCCGTCGATCTCGGCGCCATGCTCGGCGAGCCGCGCAAGCAAATAAGTGAGATCTTCCAATTGCTCGGCGACAACGTGAATGACGCCCGATTCTTCCTGCACGCGGCCGATGACCGCCACATAACGCGCGCCTAAAACGATCGGCCGCAGACGCTCGAACACTTTCGGCCATACGATCACATTGGCGACCGCGCTTTCATCCTCGATGGTCATGAACACTACGCCATTTGCCGAACCGGGCCGCTGACGGCAGGTGACCAGGCCGGAAATGCGCGTGCGCATGCCCGAGGCCGTCTGGCGCAGCGTCTCGTTTTGCTTGATGCCGCGCGCATCGAGATCGGCGCGCAGGAATTGCGACGGATGCGCGCGCAGCGAGAGATGCAGGAAGCGATAGTCGTTGATGACTTCCTCGCCGACCGGCATCGGCGGCAGCCGCACGTCGGGTTCCTGTGAGACAAGGCGCGCCTGCGGGGCGCCGCCGGTTGCAAACAGACGGCAGATCATCATCGCGGTCGCCGACCCGTCCGAGCGCCTTGGCCGCCCACAACGCTTCGCGGCGGGTGAGGCCGAGCGAGCTGAAGGCATCGGCGTCGGCCAGCCGCTCCAGCACGCGCGGCGAAAGCCCGGTGCGCAGCCAGACATCGCGCATGGAATCGTAGGTCGCTCGCCGCGCTTTTCCATGATCAGCCTGGCGTCTTCCTCACGCAGCCCCTTGATCTCGCGCAGGCCGAGACGCACGGCGTGCGTTGTCCGGACATCGTTCCGCATCTCGTGGTGAAGGTCATGCATGCGCTCGGCCGCGCGGGGGCCCGGTTCGAGCGTTGAATCCCAGTGCGAATGATTGATGTCAGGCGGGCGCACCTCGACGCCGTGCTCGCGCATGTCGCGCACGATCTGGGCCGGCGCGTAGAAGCCCATCGGCTGCGCGTTCAGAAGTGCTGCGCCAAAGGCATCCGGATAGCGGCATTTCAGCCAGGCCGAGGCATAGACCAGTAGCGCAAAGCTCGCCGCGTGGCTTTCGGGAAAGCCGTATTCGCCGAAGCCTTCGATCTGCTGGAAACAGCGCTCGGCAAAATCGCGCTCGTAGCCGTTGGCCAGCATGCCGTCGATCATCTTGCGTTGAAACGTGCCAATGGTGCCGACGCGCTTGAAGGTTGCCATGGCGCGGCGAAGCCTGTCGGCTTCGGAAGGTGTGAAACCGGCGGCGACGATCGCGATCTTCATCGCCTGCTCCTGGAACAATGGCACGCCCAAGGTCTTTGCCAGCACTGCTTCGAGCGCTTTCGACGGATAAGTGACCTGTTCCTGCCCGCGGCGCCGGCGCAGATAGGGATGCACCATGTCGCCCTGGATCGGTCCCGGCCGCACGATCGCCACCTCGATCACCAGATCGTAGAAATTCTCTCGGCTTCAGGCGCGGCAGCATGGTCATCTGCGCGCGGCTTTCCACCTGGAACACGCCGAGCGAATCCGCGCGGCCGAGCATGTTGTAGACGGCGGGATCTTCGGGCGGGATGGAGGCAAGCGTCCATCGCTTCGCCGTAATGCCCGTCGACCAGATCGAGCGCCTTGCGCAGGCACGACAGCATGCCGAGTCCGAGCACGTCGATCTTGAGAATGCCCAGCGCGTCGAGATCGTCCTTGTCCCACTCGACGAAGGTGCGGTCGTCCATCGCCGCATTGCCGATCGGCATCACCTCGTCGAGCCGGCTGCGCGTGATGACGAAGCCGCCGACATGCTGGGAAAGATGACGTGGAAAGCCGTTGATTTCGCGCGCCAGCGCCAAGATCTGGCGCATGCGGCGGCTGTGCGGATCGAGGCCGGTGCGGGTGACGGCGTCCTTCGACACCGCGCCGCCACCGCCGCCCCAGATCGACGATGACAGTGCGCCGATGGCATCCTCGGAGAGGCCGAAGGCCTTGCCGACCTCGCGGATCGCCGAGCGCCCGCGATACGAAATCACGGTGGCGGCGATGCCCGCGCGGTCGCGTCCATATTTCCCGTAGATGTACTGGATGACCTCTTCGCGCCGCTCGTGCTCGAAATCGACGTCGATATCGGGCGGCTCGCGCCGCTCGGGCGAGATGAACCGCTCGAACAGCAAATCGGCGCGGCCGGGGTCGACTTCCGTCACCCCGAGGCAGAAACAGACGGCGGAATTGGCGGCCGAGCCGCGCCCCTGGCAGAGGATGCCCTGCGAGCGCGCGAAGCGCACGATGTCATGGACGGTGAGAAAGTAAGGCGCGTATTGCAATTGCGCGATCAGCTTGAGCTCGTGTTCGAGATTGTCGCGCACTTTGTCGGGGATGCCTGCCGGATAGCGGCGGGCTGCACCTTCGTAAGTGAGATGCGTCAGCGCATCCTGGGCATTGTCGAATCCTTTGACCTCCTCATCCGGATACTCATAGCGCAATTCATCGAGCGAGAAGGAAAGCGCATCACTGAGCGCCATCGTTTCCTCGATCGCTTCCGGCGCATCGCGAAATAGCCGCGACATTTCCTGCGGTGGCTTCAGATATCGCTCGGCATTGACAGCAAGCTTGCGCCCGGCGCCATCGATGGTGGTTTTCTCGCGGATGCAGGTGAGAACGTCGGCAAGCGGCCGCCGGTCAGGATGGTGATAGAGCACATCATTGACTGCGATCAGCGACACCTGCGCATCGCGCGCAATGGTTTTTGTGCGTGCCAGTCTGGCGCGGTCGTGCCCGCGATAGAGCATGGAAGCGGCGAGGCGGACCCGATGCGGTGCAGCTTCACGAAGGCGCGCCAGGAACTGTGCGTGACCGCCCATGGCGATCAATTCGAGTCCGAAGGCATGCGAGAGCAGATCGTCGAGGTACAGAATGCAGTTGCCTTTTTCGGCGCGAAGATTTCCGAGCGTCAGCAGGCGGGTAAGCCTTCCCCAGCCAGCGCGATTACGCGGATAGACCAGAATGTCGGGCGTATCGTCGGCAAATACGAGCCGTGCACCCGGGTGATATCGCAGCGTCAAATTCTGCTCGCGCTTGGCCAGATGCGCGCGCACCACGCCGGCGACCGAATTGCGGTCGCACAGGCCAAGTCCGGCAAGGCCGACACTGGCGGCCTGCACCATCAATTCTTCCGGATGCGAGGCTCCGCGCAGGAAGGAGAAGTTCGAAGCGGCGGAAAATTCGAGATAACGCATTACGCTTCAGAACCTCAGGCAAACGTGCCGTGCAGGAACCACGCCGGCGCACCGGCGCCATGCGCGAGATCGCGGTAAAGCCCGGCGCGGAACAGCCAGAATCGAAGCCCGCTTTTGTCCTCGACGCGGAAGTAATCGCGCGCAGGCCCGCCGTGCTCGCTCCACCAGGCGCCTTCGATGCGTTCCGGCCCTTCGGCGGCAACCACCTCGTGCAGCGCGCGCCGCCAACGGAAGCGCAACGGCGGGCCGTCCGGTACCTCCGCCACTGCTTCGATCGGCTCCGGCCGTGCCAGCAGCCGCAGCGGGCGCGGCGGCAGGTCAACCTCGTTGCGATAACGGCGGAACGTGCTCCAGCCGGTATCGCCATTGACGGCCTGTGCCGGTAAAGCGGTCTCGGCCAGTTCCGGAATATGGCTGTCCTGGGCGACCAAACGGCGTACCCGGCGCGGGCCCAGCCGTGCGCTCAACCGGTCAATCAACCGGCAAAGTTCGGCCGTATCTTCCCCGCCGGCGATGCCGATCTGTTCGGGCGGGCAGGGCTCGGCGACGAGGACCGACAGCCGCGCCATGTCGAAGCCGAAACCGGGATCAAATGCGTCGGTGAGTGCGGCGAGCCGCTCGATGAACAGCGCCCGGATGTCCTCCGGGTCGCGCAACGGCCGCGATGTGCCGGCGGCGATGCGGCGTACCACGCCGTCGGTGCGGAACAGGCTCAATTCGATGCGGCGCACGCCATCACCGCCACGCTCCAGCGCGGATTGCAGCCGGCGCGCCAGCCGCACGGTGATGGCGAGCACGTCCTCTTCGCGGCCAATCGGCTCTGGAAAACGCTGCTCGGCGACATAGGGTGCGACCGGCAGGCGCGGCGTCAGCGGTTCATGGTCGAGGCCAAGGGCACGATCGAGCTGGCGCAGCACGTCAGGCCCGAAGCGCGCGGTCAGCGGCGCGCGTGGCAGATCGACGATATCGCCGATCCGCTTTAAGCCGACGCGGGCGAGGCTCGTGACCGTCGCCGGCGGCAACCGCAGCGCGGAGAGCGGTAATGACGCGAGAACGCTGCGTTCCTCGCCGCAGGCATAGCTTGCCGGTTCGCCATAACGTGCGACAGCCCAGGCAGCGCCAATGGTGCCGGCAATGGCGAGCGAATAGGCGAAGCCGGATTTTTCCAGGCGGCCGCTGAGATCGGCGATCAGTTCGCGCTCGCCGCCGTAAAGATGTGCGCAGCCGCTGATGTCGAGCAGCAGGCCATCGGGCATATCGCAGGCAACCAGCGGCGTGTAGCGCAAGCACCAGTCGGCAATGGAGTCGAGCAGGGCCGCATCGGCTTCGACGTCTTCAGCGACGACGTCAATGCCGGGATGCATGGCGCGCGCCTGCGCCAGAGCGAGACCAGGCGTGAGGCCGAGCCGTCTTGCTGCGTCATCCGCGGCCGTAAGAACTTCGATATTGCCGCGTTTGCCGGTGACGACCAGCGGCGCGAATGTTTCATGCTTACGCGACCTGACGATGCGGTCGGTCGAGAGCCGGCACAGCCAAAGGCTGAGCATGCGTTGCGAGGATGAATTGCCCATCGCTGTCACTCCATTCGAGAATCCACGTTCCGGTCGGGCCGCGGCGGTTGCGGACAAGCTGCGCGGCAACGCGCGGTGTGCCGGGAACGATCGAAGATGCTGCACCGACGACCCAGCGCGTGGCTGCGGTCGAAGCATCGCCCGGAGGTTCTGTCCGCAGCAGCAAAGCCAGCGTGCTGCTTTCCGCTGCCGCGAGTGAGAGCCGCCGTATCGCAACGCCGTCGATTGCGCCGGCGCGCATTTCGCCGATCACCGCGGTGGTTGCGCCGCAGCGCAACGCTTCTTCCATCGCCCACAGCAGGTCGCGGCGATGCGTGGTGGACACCATCACCAGCTGCTCCGGAGCGAGGCCAAAGGCATCGAGGCCGGCGCCGTGCGGCACGCCGCTTTCGGCAAGCGCCATGTCCTCGGAGATCCAGATCAGGCGAAGCGATGGAGGCAGCACGCTTCGCCACTGCCAGAGCAAACCCGGCCGCTGCGGGAAGATGCGCCTCGCCAGTTGCCGCGATTTCATGGAGCGCGCCGCGGGCGAGGCCTCCGCCGAGCATCGTATCGATGGCGGGAATGCCGAAGGGCAGGGCGCCGGGGCGGCCCTCGATCCCCGGCGCCTTTTGCAAGGCCTGCAGGCGTTGGCGGAGCTGGTCGATCATCCCTAAGCCTTTGAAGACGCGGATACATTCGGACCAGCGCGCTGGCCCGTCTGGCTTTTATGTTCTTGGTTTGTTCTAGTGTCCTCCAACGATCAGAGGAGGTCAAGCCGCAAGGGAGAGGGTGTCGCGGGGGTCAACAAACCCCACGCCTAGAGGCCGTTCAGCTGTCGCCGAGATGCCTGCGTCCGCGCGCGGTCAGCACGATCCGCGATTCTTTCATGCTGCTGCCGTTCTCGAACTGGACCAGTCCGTCGGAGATGGCGTCTTCCCAGATCGACAGATGCGGGCAACTCCGGCGCCAGGCATCGGCTTCGGCATAGCTGCGTGGCGCCTCCGCCACCCAGGCGAGAAACTGCTGCGTCAATGCGTGCGCGGCATCCGACATGAGCGGGAAAATATATCCTGAGCCGGACCGGATGAAAGACCAGGGCCGACCGGATTTTTGGCCGCGTCCTAATCCGTCTCCGCGATATGTTTCCGCCTGACGCGGCGCACGACCCACCAGATGGCGAGACGGCGGCCGGCACGAACAGCGCCGTAGCGAACGAAACGTTGACCGGCACGCCTTCGTCGTGTGCTCCTTTGACGAGATATCCGAACAGCCCGACGACGTAGTAGCTGATCGCCGCAACGGAGAGACCTTCGACAGTCGTCTGCAGCCGCAGTTGCAGCCGCGTGCGCTCGTTCATCGAGCGCAACAGATCGCGGTTTTGCTGCTCCAGCTCCACATCGACCCGGGTGCGCAGCAGATTGGCGGCGCGCGCGAGCTTCTCGGATAAATTCGTCTGCCGTTCCTCGGTAGTGATGCAGGTGCGCATTGCCGGCGCCATGCGCCGTGCCAGGAACGAAGACCACGTCGGCAGGCCCTCGACCTTGCGCTCGCCGATGGTTTGCAGCCGCAAATGGACAATCTCGTTGTAGGCGCGGCTTGCGCCGAAACGGAACAGGCTGGCGGTCGCACCAGCCTCAAGTTCGGAGGCAAGCGCAGTCAATTCGTCGAGCAGACGGTGGTTATCGATGAGCTTGTCGGTGCTGCGCATTTCCTCGGTCACTTCACCGAGTCGCTTTTCGATCCGGTTGATCGAAGGCAGCAGGCGTTGCGCCTCCGGCAGGCCAAGCAGCGCCAACGTTCTGTAGGTCTCCAGCTCGATGATACGCTGGACCACGGCCCCGGCGCGCTCGCTGCCCAGACCTCGATCGAGCACGAGGATACGCACGAAACCTGCCGCGTCGGGCTGGAAGTCGGTTGCAAACAAGGCAAGACCGTCGGAATTTTCCGCGACCGCCAGGCTGGCGCGATCGAACAGCTTTGTGATCGGCAGCTTTTTCTTTTTCTCCGCCAGGAGGTGCAGATCCAGCGCCACCAGCACCGGTCCCGGCTGCGGCAGACCGGCCATGGGCGCCGCCAGCGACGCTGCGTCGGGATGGAACGGAGTCGCATCCGGCGACGGCAACTCCCAGGTATAAGTGGTGAATTCCGAATGCTGCTCCCAGCGCAACAAAACACCGCCAAAAACCACGCGATGTTGCTTGGCTGAAGGTTTCAGCGGCTCGAGATCGCGGCGGGCGCAGAAATCGGCGAGGGCAGCGCGGTCGCGTTTGGCGGCATCGCCGGCGGTGTCGAAGGCAAAATGCAGGATACGGCGCGGCGTGTCGATCGGCGTGAACGGGCCGCGCATGGACTTCTCCGAGAATCGCTGCGCGCAATGGGTGCGGCGTGAGTCGCGTGCCCTTGCCATTGCCGATCGACACCTCAGCACTCATGGCTCCCCCGTCGCACGTGATGCAATTTTTGACAAGCGTGCCGAAGTTTAGAGCGTTTGCCCAAGATTAGGGCAGCCTCCGTTTGTATTGGCGCGGCTAAGCCCGAAATTTCAGCGGTATCTGCGGCATAAGTTGCCGCACAATTCGGCATCGATTTTGGCACGTCGATTGCAGTTCTGACGGTAAATCGCCGGTCCGGGGGCCGGTCCAACAGGGGCGCGTAGTCATGTCCACATTTGACAATCCATTCAACCCGTCACGTTCATTGAACAGCAGCGGCTGCTCCTGCGGCCGTCATATCAGCCAGGCGGCGCACGAGCTTGACGCCGCTGCACAACTGCAATGCGTGCCGGGCGAGAGCGAAGAGAAACGCTACGAGAACGTGGTTGCTTCGGCGGTGATGCGCGCGATTTTCCCGAAGGATATCGGCCGCCGCGCCTTCCTGCAAGTCGCTTGGTGCTTCCACGGCGCTCGCCGCGCTGTCGCAATTTTTCCCGCTGAAGACCGCGACGGAGGTCTTTGCCAGCGGCGGTGCGATCGAAAAGAAGGACCTCAAGGTCGGCTTCATCCCGATCACCTGCGCTACGCCGATCATCATGGCGCAAGCCGATGGGCTTTTATGAGAAGCAGGGCTCAACGTCGACGTGATCAAGACGGCCGGCTGGGCCGTGATCCGCGACAAGACGATCAACAAGGAATACGACGCCGCCCACATGCTCTCGCCGATGCCGATCGCGATCACGCTGGGCGCAGGCTCCAAATCGATCCCCTACACGATGCCGGCGGTCGAAAACATCAACGGCCAGGCCATCACCCTCGCGATCAAGCACAAGGACAAGCGCGATCCGAAAGACTGGAAGGGCTTCAAGTTCGCCGTGCCGTTCGATTATTCGATGCACAACTATCTGCTGCGCTATTACGTGGCCGAGCACGGAATCGATCCCGACCAGGACATCCAGATCCGTGCAGTGCCGCCGCCGGAAATGGTGGCGAATCTGCGCGCCGACAACATCGACGGCTTCCTCGGCGCCCGATCCGGTCAACCAGCGCGCGGTCTATGACGGTGTCGGCTTCATCCATATCCTGTCGAAGGAAATCTGGGATCGGCATCCCTGCTGCGCCTTCGCGGCGTCGAAGGAGTTCGTCACCGAAACGCCGAACACTTATGCGGCGCTGCTCAAGGCAATCATCGACGCCACCGCCTTCGCGACGAAGCCGGAGAACCGCAAGCAGATTGCCGAAGCGATCGCGCCGGCCAATTATCTCAACCAGCCGGTGACTGTGGTCGAGCAGGTGCTGACCGGCACCTTTGCCGACGGCCTCGGCAACGTGAAGAAGGTGCCGGACCGGATCGATTTCGATCCGTTCCCCTGGCAGTCCTTCGCGGTCTGGATAATGACGCAGATGAAGCGCTGGGGTCAGATCAAGGGCGAAGTCGAACTACGCCAAAGTCGCGCAGGAAGTTTATCTCGCGACCGACACCGCCAAGCTGATGGCGGAAGTGGGCCTGACACCGCCCACGGCCACGTCGAAGACATTCGTGGTCATGGGCAAGACATTCGATCCGTCGAAGCCCGAGGAGTACATACAAGAGTTTCAAGATCAAGAAGGCGGTCTGAGATGAAGGCGGCATCGCTCACCGGGCGCGCGGCCGTCGTTTCCATCGCGCTGTTTTCTGGCTTTCATCCTCGCGTGGCACCTCGCCACGCGAGGCACCGGGCCCGCGCAGGCCATGGACCCTGAATATGCAAAGCTCATGGGCGTGACCGCGACCCAGGGCAAATCGGCGATGCCGGGCCGGCCGATGTCGGCGCCAAGCTCTGGTTCCATCTCAAGCGGCCGTTCTACGACAACGGCCCGAACGACAAGGGCGTCGGCATTCAGCTCGCATTCTCGATCGCGCGTGTGGCGATCGGCTATCTGCTGGCCGTCGCGGTGGCGGTGCCGATCGGTTTCCTGATCGGCATGTCGCCGTTGATGAGCAAGGCACTCGATCCGTTCATTCAGGTGCTCAAGCCAATCTCGCCGCTCGCCTGGATGCCGCTCGCGCTCTACACCATCAAGGATTTCGAGCCTGTCGTCCATTTTCGTGATCTTCATCTGCTCGCTGTGGCCGACCATGATCAACACCGCGTTCGGCGTTGCTTCGGTGCGGCGCGAATGGCTCAATGTCGCGAAGACGCTGGAAGTCGGCACTTTCCGCCGCGCCTTCACCATCATTCTGCCGGCTGCCGCGCCGACGATCCTCACCGGCATGCGCATTTCCATCGGCATCGCCTGGCTGGTGATCGTCGCCGCCGAGATGCTCGTCGGCGGCACGGGCATCGGTTACTTCGTCTGGAACGAGTGGAATAATTTGTCGATCACGAATGTCATCACCGCAATTCTGGTGATCGGGCTCGTCGGCATGTTGCTCGATCTTATTCTTGCGCGCCTCACCCGGTTGGTCACCTTTCCGGAGTGAACATGTCCGACCATTTCATTTCAATCGAAGGTATCGCGCGGCGCTTTCCGGCGCCTGGCGGCGGCGCGACGACGGTATTCGAGGATCTGTGGTTGTCGATGGCGCGCGGCGAATTTGTCTGCGTGATCGGCCATTCGGGTTGCGGCAAGACGACGGTACTCAATATCCTCGCTGGGCTGGACACACCCTCGAACGGTGCGGTGATCGTCGACGGCCAGGCCATCGAAGGCCCGAGCCTCGATCGTGCCGTGATCTTCCAGAGCCATGCGCTGTTGCCGTGGCGGACCGTGCTTGGCAACGTGGCCTATGCGGTATCGTCAAAATGGCGCAACTGGCCCGCCGCGCAGGTGGCCGCAGCACGCACAAAAATTTATTGATCTCGTTGGCCTCACGGGCGCCGAGCACAAGCGCCCGGCCGAATTGTCTGGCGGCATGAAGCAGCGGGTCGGCATCGCCCGCGCACTGTCGATCGAGCCAAAGATCATGCTGATGGACGAGCCGTTTTCCGCGCTCGACGCGCTGACGCGCGGCACCCTGCAGGACGAGGTCCGCCGCATCTGCCAGGAAACCGGGCAGACCGTGTTCATGATCACGCACGACGTCGACGAGGCAATCTATCTCGCCGACAAGGTCGTGCTGATGACCAACGGCCCGGGCGCGGTAATGGCCGAGATCGTGGAAAATCCGCTACCGCGTGAGCGCGCGCGCAATGATTTCCACAAGCACCCGCTCTACTACGCGACGCGCAACCACATCATCGATTTTCTGGTGAGCCGCAGCCGCACTTTCATCCAGGAGGCGCGCGGCGCCTATGATCCGCGTCACGTTGCGGTCATACGGCCCGGCCTGCCGGAGCCTACGATCGCCACAGCTCAAGAATCATCCACTAGGCCGACGCGCAGCCAGCAGGCGGCTGCGTCACTGATCATTGCTGAGGAGGAACCATCATGAATCGCGCCGATCTCACCGAAAAACTTCTCGACATCAAACGCGAGAAAGGCTGGACCTGGAAATACATCTGCGAGCAGATCGGCGGCATGTCGCCGGTCCTGATCACCGGCGGCGATCCTCGGCCAGCAGAAGATGACCAAGCCGCAGGCCGCGGCCGCAGCCAAGCTGTTCGGTCTGTCAAAGAGCGAGCAGACGTTGCTCAACGAGGTGCCGATGCGCGGCACCGGCACGCCGATGCCGCCGACCGATCCGCTGATTTATCGTTTCTACGAACTGGTGCATGGTCAACGGTCCGGCCTGAAGGCGCTGATCGAGGAAGAGTTCGGCGACGGCATCATGTCGGCAATCGACTTCGATATGGACATTACACGCAAGGCGGACCCAAAGGGCGACCGCGTCAAGATCGGCATGACCGGAAAATTCCTGCCGTTCAAATATTACGGCGCGACCGGCAATAGCCTGGCCTATGGACTAAAAGAGGAGTAGCAGCGCTATCAGCGTTTGCGCGTCGGCTTTTTCCGTTCACCGCCGACAAGACCTGCGGCCCGATTTCGCTGACGCTGTGTTGTGCCGGTCAGCGCCATGGCGACGCTGAGCTCCTTCTTCAGGATGTCGATCGCCTTGGCGACCCCGGCCTTGCCGCCGGCCCCGAGGCCGTAGATGTAAGCGCGGCCGATCAGGCAGGCGCGTGCACCGAGCGCCAGAGCGCGCAGCATGTCGGAGCCGGTGCGGATACCGCCGTCGAACAGCACTTCGGTGTCCGATCCGACCGCCTGCGCAATCGCCGGAAGCGCCGAGATCGACGACGGCGCGCCGTCAAGCTGACGGCCGCCGTGGTTGGAAACGACGATCGCATCGGCACCGAGCTTCACCGCGGTCTTGGCATCCTCGACATCGAGAATGCCTTTGATGATGAGCTTCCCCGGCCAGACTTTCTTGATCCAGTCAACGTCCTTCCAGTTCAGTGCCGGATCGAACTGATGGTTGGTCCACTGCGCGAGCGACGTTACGTCATCCATGCCTTTCACATGGCCGGCGAGATTGCCGAAGGTTTTGCTCTTGCCTTTGAGGATGCTGAACACCCACTCCGGTTTGGTCGCCATGTCGATGATGTTCTTGAGCCGGATTTGCGGCGGCACGGTCATGCCGTTGCGGATGTCGCGATGGCGTTGGCCGAGAACCTGCAGGTCCACGGTAAGTACCAACGCGCTGCACCCGGCCTTGGCCGCGCGCGACAAAATGTCCTTGGAAAAACCGCGATCGCGAATGACGTAGAGCTGAAACCAGAACGGCTTCGTCGTCGCTTCGGCCACCTGCTCGATCGAATTGATCGACATCGTGGATAGTATGAAAGGAACCTCCGCCTCTTCTGCTGCCTGCGCAGACAGGATCTCGCCGTCGCCATACTGCATGCCGCACAGGCCGATCGGAGCGAGCGCGAATGGCGCGCTGACTTTCTGGCCGATGATGGTGGTGGCAAGGCTGCGTTCCGAGACATCGACCATCACGCGCTGGCGTAATTTGATGGGTTCAAGCTCGGCTCGGTTCGCCCGCAGCGTTTCTTCGTTGTAGGAGCCGCCATCGGCGTATTCAAAAAAAGCTTTTGGAACTTTACGCCGTGCAAGCGCACGGAGATCCTCAATGCAGGCGATATTCTTCATGCGAGTGGTTCTTTGGGGGTTTGCCAGCGATAATAATGAGGTAGCACAGCAGTGCCCCGCGCGAAATAGCTGGTTTTCAAGGGTCGCCGCGGCAAAAAACGGTTAACCGCGCGCGGTAATGGTCTCTCACAATTTTTGAAGCAAATTCACAGCGTTGACATTAATATGCGGCCGCTGGAGAAATTTGGCCGCGCGTCGATCCGCCTCGTCCGGGGCAATCAAACCAAAGCTTGGGCGTCTGGGGTAAGTTGTATGAGTCGCCGCTATTTTGGCACTGACGGAATTCGCGGGCGGGCCAATCGCGTGATTACGCCTGAACTCGCGCTGAAGGTCGGACAGGCCGCCGGTCTTATTTTCAAGAACGGCGATCATCGGCACCGGGTTTTGATCGGCAAGGACACCCGGCTCTCCGGCTACATGATCGAGACCGCACTGGTGGCCGGGTTCACCTCGGTCGGCATGGACGTGCTGCTGACCGGTCCTATCCCGACGCCGGCAGTCGGCATGCTGACACGCTCGATGCGGGCCGATCTCGGCGTCATGATTTCAGCCTCGCACAATCCTTTTGACGACAACGGGATCAAGCTGTTCGGGCCGGACGGCTACAAGCTCAGCGATGAGACAGAAGAGAAGATCGAGCAACTGATTGAGTCCGATCTCGGCAAGCAGCTCGCTAAGAGCGGCGACCTCGGCCGTGCCCGTCGTATCGACGGCGTCCAGGATCGTTACATCGAGTTCGCCAAGCTGACCTTGCCCAAGGCCGTGTCTTTCGAAGGCCTGCGCGTGGTCATCGACTGTGCCAATGGGGCCGCTTATCGCGTTGCCCCTGGGGCACTGTGGGAAATGGGTGCGGACGTCATCCCGATCGGCGTCGATCCGGACGGCTTCAACATCAATAAGGACTGCGGGTCGACCGACCTGCGCGCGCTTTGCGCAAAGGTCCGCGAGATGCGCGCCGATATCGGCATTGCGCTCGATGGCGACGCGGACCGCGTCTTGATCGTCGATGAGCGCGGACACGTGGTTGACGGCGACCAGCTGCTCGCGGTCATCGCGGAAAGCTGGAAGCAAGACAACCGGCTGCAGCGTCCGGGCGTCGTCGCGACCGTGATGTCCAATCTCGGCCTGGAGCGCTATCTCAGCGGTCTTGGTATCGAGCTGGTACGCACTCCGGTCGGCGACCGTTACGTGCTCGAACACATGCGGGCGAACGGCTTCAACATTGGTGGCGAGCCATCCGGACACATTATTCTCTCCGACTACACGACGACGGGTGATGGATTCATCGCCGCCCTGCAGGTGCTCTCCGTGATCAAGCGGGGCGACAAGCCGGTGTCGGAGGTGTGTCATCGCTTCGAGCCGTTGCCGCAAGTGCTGAAGAACGTGCGGTATCAGAAAGGCAAGCCGCTCGAAAATGCGAAGGTGCGCTCGGCGATCGCGAGCGCGGAACGCAAGCTTGGCGGAGGCGGTCGCCTGATCGTGCGGCCATCAGGCACCGAGCCTGTCATCCGCGTGATGGGCGAGGGCGACGACAGGACATTGGTCGAATCAGTGGTCGACGACGTCGTCGAAGCGCTGAGTCAGGCGGCGGCCTGATCGCCGGCGGATCGCCGCAATCGTTGACGAACGTCCGACGTAAACAATTTCCTAATTGCGATTTTCGCCCTATGTAGCTGCGCTCGGCGCGTGGTCACGATGCCGTGTGTTAACAGTCGTGGTTAAGAATTAAGGTTAAGCGGCAATTAAGGATTTGATGCCATCGTCTCTTCGAACGGTAGCCCGGGGTGGCTGCGTCGGTTGTGAGGGACGATTAATGATTATCGCGCGTATTCGAACATTGGGCACTGGCGGTAGTTGCTTCCTTTACCGCCGTGAGCGGAGCACGGTCAGCGGACATGCCGCTGGCGCACACCACCGTCGGATCCTTCGGGCTGGTACCTTCGTGGCGACATCGGCTTCTCCAATCAAAGCGTCGGCAGCATTTTCAACGCGAACTATTCCGACTTTCTGTCGGTCAGCAATATCGACAAGGGATTCGACGCAGCCCCTCTATTTGGTCTTGGCATCGGCTACACGATCAACAATTGGCTGCGCGTTGATGTAACGGGTGAATATCGCGGCAAGGCGAACTTCCACGCGTTGGACGTTGGCGCGCTCCCCGGCGGTGGCTTTGCCGACGATCGCTATTTCGGAAGCAAGTCCGAATGGCTGTTCTTGCTAAACGGATACGTCGACTTCGGCACCTGGTGGAATATCACGCCTTTTATCGGCGCCGGCGTCGGCATGAGCCGCAACACGATCAGTAACTTCGGCGACGTAGCGATTTGCTTGAACAGCTTAGGGTGCGCGGGGATTGGCGGGAGCGACGCTTATGCTGGCACTGCGAGCAAGTGGAATTTTGCCTGGGCATTGCATGCCGGCCTCGCTTACCAGATCTGGCGCAACGCCACGATCGAACTCTCCTATCGCTATGTCGACCTCGGCGACGCGCGCAGCGGCGACCTCGTTAAATTCGATGGCACCAACAATTTCTACAACCCGATGGAATTCAATCACCTGACCTCGCACGACGTCAGGCTGGGCATGCGGTTCCTGCTTGGCGCTTCCGACTATGCGCCGCCGCCCCCGCCGCTGCGTAGCAAAGGCTAGTGACAAACGGGGCGCCGCCGGTCGGCGGCGCCCCGTAAGGCGTACGTAATCGATGTCGAACCTGATGGGACGTTTGTCATGAGTTCGGTTAAGCCTGTTTGATTGCAGCGGCCCGCATTCGGCCAAGCGGATTTACGCACGATCCTTCAGTATCGGTCTCGCAATGTGCGCGGCGATGGCGATATGGCCGGGCGAGCGCGCGGCAGCGGCGGATTGGCCATTGCGCGGCTCGCTGGCGCCTCAGACAACATATGCCCGGTGGGACGGATGGCAGTTCGGCGTCCTTGCCGGTTAGGCAACATGAAACCGATTTTGGAAACAGCACCAGTTCGCTGGTCGGATTTATTTTGCGCAACTCGACGCTGGAAGCCGAGTTAGCCCCTTCAACCTGGACAGCCTGCCCTCGAACACGACAAACGGTGCGGTCTTTGGCGGGTTTATCGGCTACAACATGCAATGGGATCAACTCGTCCTCGGTGTGGACCTCGCCTACAAATACCGTCGAACATGGACTCGGGTGCGAACGATTCATCTGACGCGCATCTTCAACACGTCGGACAGCATCGAGCAATCGTAACAATCAATGCTCGAACTCCGTTCAAGCTCGTCGACTATGCGGCTCTTCGCGCGCGCGCCGGCTATGCCTGGGGCCAATTCCTGCCTTATGCGGCGGTGGGTCATCGCCGTCGGACGCTTCAACTACATACAAGCGTGACGGTGAACTGACAGCCAGCACACCAGCTTCCCAATCCACCAGGCCCATTCCTTGGACATTCTCAGCAATCGGCCAGCAGCGGCCAAAACCAACGCCATTGCCGGCGGTGTTGCCGCGGGCCTCGGCATGGATTGGGCCGCGACGCCCGAACGTATTTGTCCGCGCCGAATGGGAATTCGTCGCTTTCGCGCCGGTCAATCAAACCGCACCAACATTCAGTACTGGGAAAATCGGCGCTGGAATGCGGTTCTGACGAAGCTGCGTATAGCTCAAACTCCTTATTAAGGTGTCGAATCGGCCAAAAACGACGGAGTTGACCGCGGCTGGCAAGTCGCCTATCTCCGCCAGTGGGACACCCCTCCCCAACGAGGGGCGCCTATCTGGAAGGATAGATAAATGACGGCGACCAAGCCCGGCGTGCGGCCGGCAACCCCGCACTTCTCGTCCGGCCCATGCGCCAAGCGCCCCGGCTGGAACCTCCAAAATCTTACCGACGCGGTTCTGGGGCGTTCGCACCGGTCCAAGATCGGCAAGGCAAAGCTCAAACGCGCCATCGATCTCACCCGTGAGGTGCTCGAAGTGCCGGCGGACTACCGCATCGGCATCGTGCCCGCGTCCGACACCGGCGCGGTCGAGCTGGCATTGTGGTCGCTCTTGGGCGCACGGCCGGTGACGATGCTTGCCTGGGAATCGTTCGGAGAAGGCTGGATCACCGACGTCGAGAAGCAGCTCAAGCTAAAGGACGTCACTGTCGTCAGGGCGCCTTACGGCGAACTGCCCGATCTTGGCAAAATCGATTTCGCAACCGACGTCGTCTTCACCTGGAACGGCACGACCTCTGGCGTGCGCGTGCCGAACGGTGACTGGATTGCCGGTGATCGCAAAGGCCTCACGATTTGTGACGCGACGTCTGCTGCATTCGCGCAGCGTCTCGACTGGCCGAAACTCGATGTCGCAACGTTCTCCTGGCAAAAGGCCCTCGGCGGTGAGGGCGCGCACGGGATGCTCATCTTGTCGCCGCGTGCGGTCGAGCGACTGGAGACGTATAAACCGGCTTGGCCCTTGCCGAAAATCTTCCGGCTCACCAAGAGCGGCAAGCTGAACGAGGGGATCTTCGCCGGCGAGACCATCAACACGCCCTCGATGCTGTGCGTCGAGGATTACCTGGACACCCTGCAGTGGGCGAAATCGGTCGGAGGCCTGTCGGCGACCATCGCTCGATCCGATGCCAATGCAAAGGTCTTGTCCGATTGGGTCGCGACGACGCCCTGGATCGAGCACCTTGCGAATGATGCAGCCTTCCGCTCGAACACGTCGGTTTGCCTTAAAGTCGTTGATGCGGCGGTCACGCGCCTGCCGGCCGATGATCAGGCCGCCTTTGCAAAGACGCTGGCTGGCCTCCTCGAAAAAGAAGGCGTCGCCTACGACATCGCCTACTACCGGGACGCCCCGCCGGGATTGCGCATCTGGTGCGGGGCGACGGTCGAACGCCGCGACCTCGAGGCGCTCACGCCTTGGCTCGAATGGGCCTTTGCCGAGGCCAAGTCCGCGCTGCCCAAAGCCGCGTGAGGCCGGTCATGCCAAAGGTTCTCATTTCGGACGCACTGTCGCCCGCTGCCGTGCAGATTTTCAAGGATCGCGGCATCGAGGTGGATTTTCAGCCGGCGCTCGGCAAGGACAAGGAAAAGCTCGCCGCCGTCATCGGCAATTATGACGGCTGGCCATCCGCTCGGCCACCAAGGTGACGGCGAAAATCCTTGAGTGGGCCAAGGACCTCAAGGTGATCGGCCGCGCCGGCATCGGCGTCGACAATGTCGATATTCCGGCGGCAACCGCGCGCGGCATCATTGTCATGAACACCCCGTTCGGCAATTCCATCACCACCGCCGAACATGCCATATCGCTCATGCTGGCGCTGGCGCGGCAGATCCCGGAGGCGGATGCGTCCACGCGCGCAGGAAAATGGGAAAAGAACAAATTCATGGGCGTCGAGATTTTCGGCAAGACGCTGGGCGTGGTCGGCTGCGGCAATATCGGCTCGATTGTCGCTGACCGCGCGATCGGCCTGAGGATGAAGGTTATCGCCTTTGATCCATTCCTGTCTCAGGAACGCGCCGATGATTTAGGCGTCGAGAAGGTCGAGCTCGATGAGCTGTTCAGGCGCGCGGACTTCATCACGCTGCACACGCCGCTGACCGACAAGACGCGCAACATCATCAATGCCGGCGCGATCAAAAACATGAAGAAAGGCGTGCGTATCATCAATTGTGCGCGGGGCGGGCTGGTGGATGAGGCCGCGCTTTATGAGGCGCTCAAGAACGGGCAGGTGGCCGGCGCGGCGTTCGACGTTTTTGTCACCGAGCCCGCGACCGAAAACCCGCTTTTCCACCTGCCTAACGTCGTGTGCACACCGCATCTTGGCGCGGCGACGAGCGAAGCGCAGGAGAATGTAGCGCTGCAGATCGCCGAGCAGATGTCTGACTATCTTCTGCGTGGCGCTATCACCAACGCCATCAACTTTCCGTCGATCAGCGCGGAAGAAGCACCCAAGCTCAAGCCGTTTATTGCATTGGCCGAGAAACTCGGCTCCTTCGCCGGGCAACTCACCGAAACCGGCATCAGCAAGGTGCAGCTCGCCTATGAAGGGGCGGTTGCGCAGATGAACACCAAGGCGCTCACGTCAGCCGCGCTTGCCGGCCTGCTGCGGCCAATGCTCGGCGACGTCAATGTCGTGTCGGCGCCGGTGGTGGCCAAGGAACGTGGCATCGTGGTCGAAGAAGTGACTCGCGAAATGCCGGAGGACTATGAAAGCCTTATCACCGTCACCGTGACGACCGAGCGCCAGACCCGGCACGTCTCGGGCACCGTCTTTGCCGACGGACGCCCGCGCATCGTCAACATCAAGGGAATCCGGATGGATGCCGAGTTCGCGCCTTCGATGATCTACATTACCAATCTCGACAAGCCTGGGTTCATCGGGAAGTTTTCCTCGACCCTCGGCGAGGCCGGCATCAACATCGCCACGTTCCATGTCGGGCGCGACGCGCCGGGTGGCAACGCGGTGGCGCTGATCGAGATCGACGGGGACCTTCCTGAGGCACTGCTCGCTAAGGTGCGCGCGCTGCCGCAGGTGCAGCAGGCTAAGCCGCTGCATTTCTGAAAATCGGACGTAAGATCAAGCCGTTGTTGCGTCCGGCGGGTGCCGTGCTCGCCACGGACTTTGGCTTGCCTCCCACAGAGGCTTCCTTTATCCGAAGGTGGACCTGGCCGGTGGCACCCGGCTCCAAGTGTCCGGGCGCTGGCGCAGGGAAGGGATCCTGATGGCGAATGTCGTGGTTGTCGGATCCCAGTGGGGCGACGAAGGCAAAGGCAAGATCGTCGACTGGCTGTCGGAACAAGCCGATATCGTTGTCCGTTTCCAGGGTGGCCATAACGCAGGCCACACTTTGGTCATCGACGGCTCGACTTACAAACTTTCGTTGCTTCCGTCCGGAGTCGTTCGAGCGGGCAAGCTTTCGGTCATTGGCAACGGCGTGGTGATCGATCCTCAGGCCCTGATCGACGAGATTGCGCAACTGAAGAAGCAAGGCATCGTGGTGACGCCCGAAAGTTTGCGCATTGCGGAAAACGCGATCTTGATCCTGCCGCTGCATAGGGAGCTCGAGGCCTTGCGCGAGGCGGATGATGCTGCGACCCGCATCGGCACCACGAAGCGGGGAATTGGGCCCGCCTACGAAGATAAAGTCGGTCGCCGCGCAATCCGCTTCATGGATCTCGCCGATCTTCCGGCGTTGCGCGGCAAGATCGAACGGCTGCTTGTCCATCACAATGCGCTGCGACGCGGGCATGATCTCCCGGAGATTGCGACCGAAACGGTTTATGGCCATCTCGCCGGAATCGCGCCGAAGGTTTTGCCGTACATGGACTCGGTCTGGTCGCTGCTCGATGGCAAGCGGCGCGAAGGCAAGCGCATCCTGTTCGAGGGTGCGCAGGGCGCCCTACTCGATATCGATCACGGTACATATCCCTATGTGACCTCGTCGAACACAGTCGCGGCACAGGCGGCGACCGGCTCTGGGCTTGGGCCGAATGCCATCGACTACGTGCTCGGTATCTGCAAGGCCTACACGACGCGCGTCGGCCTTGGTCCGTTTCCCACCGACCAGATGGACAATGCCGTCGGCAAGACGCTGGGCGAGCGAGGCCGCGAGTTCGGTACCGTAACGGGACGAGCCCGCCGCTGCGGCTGGTTCGACGCCGTACTCGTGCGGCAGGCTGTGCTGACCTGCGGAATTGATGGCCTCGCGCTGACAAAGCTCGACATTCTCGACGGCTTCGATCAAATCAAGGTTTGCGTACGCTATCGGCTGGATGGCCGCGAAATCGATTACCTTCCTGCCGGCGAACAGGCGCAGGCACGGGCAGAACCGGTGTATGAAACGATCGGCGGTTGGAAGGAACCGACGGCACGCGCGCGGTCCTGGGCGCAGCTGCCGGCACAGGCCATAAAATATGTGCGGCGCATCGAGGAACTGGTGGGCTGCCCGGTCGCACTCCTGTCGACGAGCCCGGAACGCGAAGACACTATCCTGATGAAAAATCCATTTGAGCTATGATTGCCGAAAAAAGACACGAACCGGGGTCAAGTATGGCTATCCCTAGGAGACGCAGCGATTCGACCGCCATCATGCACCAGCGAATAAGGCGCAATGGCTGACTATTACCCTCTGATTTCCCGGGCCATCAGCGGCTTGGACAAAAATACAGGCGAGAACCGGCGCGCCCTGTATGACCGCGCGCGCGTGGCGCTCGTCGACCAGCTGCGCGGTGTCCAGCCGGCGCTTGAGGAATCCGACATCACGCGCGAGCGGCTGGCGCTTGAAGAAGCGATCCGCAAGGTTGAAGCCGAAACGGCGAAGCGCGCGCGTGCCGACGCTCCGGAGCCCGAAGAGCCTTCGCTGCGCGATCGTGGCTTGCGTGATTTCCGCGAGACCGTGGCCGAGGCGGAGGGCCTCGGCAGTGCGTCGGCGGAGGCCAAAAGGGCCGCGCACGCAACGTATGAGGCGATGCCCGTTGAGCCACCGCGCATCGAGCCGCACATTTCCGCCGAGTCTGCGCCGGTTAGCGAGCCTACGCTTAGCGATGAGGCGCCGCCGGCCACCCCTCGCGCAGCGGCGTCATCGCGTCCCGCTTATGATGATGACGATATCTATACGCGTCCCGCACGGTCTTATGTCGGGATAATCAAGGTCGCCGTGATTTTGCTCGTGGTGGCGGGCATTGCCGGCGCCATCTACTGGCAGCGCAACACCATCGGGACGATGGTGGCGCAATTCCGTTCACAGCCTGCTCAGAAACCGAAAGATGCGACCCAGCCGGCGGTTCGCCCGAAAATTGCCGATCGTATCGGCCAGTCGGGCACGACGTCGCCCAATACGGCGAACGCGCCCGCCGCTGCGGTGGCACAGAAAGTGGTGCTGTATGACGAGGATCCGAGCGATCCGCAGGGCAAGCGCTATGTCGGCTCGGCCCTTTGGCGCACCGAGACCATATCGCCGGGGCCGGGTCTTGCCCCGGAACTGGCTATTCGCGCGGACATCGAGATACCCGAGCGCAAGCTGCGCATGACATGGTCGCTCCGGCGCAATACCGACAAGGCGCTGCCCGCGAGTCATACGATCGAGATCATGTTCACGCTGCCGGCGGATTTTCCGGAGGGGGGCATCAACAACGTGCCCGGCGTTCTGATGAAACAGAACGAACAGGCGCGCGGTGTCCCGCTCGCCGGTCTCGCGGTCAAAGTCACCAACGGATATTTCCTGATCGGTCTCTCGGCGGTCGATGTCGACGTGCAGCGCAATATACAGCTTCTGAAGGAGCGGGACTGGTTCGACATCCCGCTCGTCTACACCAGCGGCAAGCGTGCGATCCTCGCAATGGAGAAGGGAACGCCCGGCACGCGCGCCTTCGAGGAAGCCTTTCGCGCTTGGGGGCAATAGATCGTTTGCCGTGACAACTAAAACAGAATGGCCGGGCAGGGCCCGGCCATTTTTGCATTCGGTGACCTTAGTGCGCCGTGACTGCCGGCGCTTCAGCCGGCTTCTCCATCGCGGCCATTCTGCTCTTGACCGCTTTCTGCACTTTCTCGAAAGCGCGGACCTCGATCTGTCTCACGCGTTCGCGCGAGACATTAAACTCGGCGGCGAGTTCCTCGAGCGTGATCGGATCGTCGGCAAGCCGCCGCGCCTCGAAGATGCGCCGCTCGCGCTCATTGAGCACGTCGAGCGCCGACACAAGAGCCTTGTGGCGATTATCGCTCTCCTCGCTCTCGGCAAGGGTGCGCTCCTGATTTGGCGCATCATCGACCAGCCAGTCCTGCCATTCGCCGCTCTCGCCATCGTCGCGGATCGGCGCATTGAGCGATGCATCGCCGCCCAGGCGGCGGTTCATGTCGACGACGTCCTGCTCGGTGACCCCGAGCCGCTTTGCGATGAGCTGGACCTGGTCAGGCCGCATATCGCCTTCCTCGAGCGCGGAAATCTTGCTCTTCGCTTTGCGCAGGTTGAAGAAAAGCTTCTTCTGGTTTGCGGTCGTGCCCATTTTGACGAGCGACCACGAGCGCAGGATGTATTCCTGGATCGCCGCCTTGATCCACCACATCGCATAGGTGGCGAGACGGAACCCCTTTTCGGGCTCGAAGCGCTTGACCGCCTGCATCAGGCCGACATTGCCTTCCGAGATCACCTCGGAAATCGGCAGGCCATAGCCGCGATAGCCCATGGCGATCTTGGCGACGAGGCGAAGATGGCTGGTGACAAGCTGGTGCGCGGCTTCGCGATCGCCGTGCTCACGCCAGCTGCGCGCCAGCATGTATTCTTCCTGCGGTTCCAGCATAGGGAACCGGCGGATTTCATCGAGATAGTGTGAAAGGCCGGATTCGGCCTTGAGTGCCGGCAATGCGGCGGTGCGGGCCATGATAGCGCCCTCCTTACATGCCCCCGTTTGATCGGCAGGCGGGTTGTTGCCGCCGCTCCCCGAGCCGACGGCGCACAGTTGATGTTGCGACCGCGAAGTCCCTCGATCGCAACTGCAGCATACCGGCTCTGACCGGGCGAAAGATAGGCTTGCGCCCGTCACGTCACCGTGACGCCAGACTGCGTCGCAGTGAACTGCCAAGCCTTTGATACGGCTGGTCTATTTGCGCGGCTCGAGCCCTGCTTCACGGGACGTCCGCGTGCAGGGCATCTCGTAAACGACGCAAATCGCCCGGCAGTTCCGAATGGAACTCCAGGACTTTACCGGTTTCGGGGTGCTCAATGGCCAATAAATAGGCATGCAATGCCTGTCTGCCAAGGGCTGACAGGGCGTCGCGAGCCTTTGGGGCAAGTAGGCTCGCCTTGCTCCTAAATCCGGTGCCGTAGGTGGCATCTCCCAGAATTGGATGCCCCAGATGCGCAAGATGCACGCGGATCTGATGGGTGCGTCCAGTCTCCAGGGTGCAGGCGAGCAGGCTGGCGACCGGGGTCTTGGTGCCGGGCGGGGTGAAACGTTCAAGCACTTGCCAATGGGTGACCGCCGCACGCCCGTTGGCGCGGACCGCCTGCTTGTCGCGTGATTGAGGGTGGCGGCCGAGCGGAGCGTCGATCGTGCCTTTCGGCTTTCCGGGTGCGCCCCAGACGATTGCGAGATAACCGCGCCGGAGCGGGCCTTCTCCCTTTTCGGCGAATTGCTTCGCCAGTGCGCGGTGGGCCTTGTCGGTCTTCGCCACGACCATAAGACCGGTCGTGTCCTTGTCGAGGCGGTGAACAATTCCGGGCCGCTTGACCCCGCCAATTCCCGACAGGCTGTCGCCGCAATGGGCAATCAGCGCATTGACCAGCGTGCCGCTCGCGTGGCCGGCGGCCGGGTGGACGACCAGATCTTTTGGTTTGTCGATCACGATGATCGCGTCGTCTTCGTAAACGATATCGAGGGAGATGTCTTCGCCCTGCGGTTCCGCGGGCACAGGTGGCGGCAGCGCGACCTTCACCAAATCTCCTGATTTGACGGTGACCGCTGGATCGCGGATCGTGCGTCCGGCGATCGTGATCTGTCCGGCGAGGATCAGCGCCTTCAGCCGCGAGCGCGACAGGTGCGCAAGATGGGCGGCGAGGACGCGATCGACCCTCAGGCCGGCATCGTCGGCACCGATCGTTACAGTTTCTGTTGCTATCGTCTCTCATGGCTCAAGCAATGTCCGGCGAAACTGAGAAACCTTTCGATCCAGAGGCTGCGCGCGTTGTCGCCAAAGTGCGCCGGCTCATGATGATTGCAACCATGATCACCTTCATCGCCGTTGCCGCCGTCATCGCGGTCATCGGCTACCGTGTTTTCAAGGGCGAGGAAAGGGTGCGGGCTCTGCAATCCGTTTCTGCCACATTGCCCGCTGGGACAAAGGTGCTATCGAGCGCGATCGGGGAGGGGCGTGTGGTCCTTACCGTCGAGGTCAACGGCGCAATCGAACTGCTCAGCTTCGATTTGAACACTCTCAAGCCACTTGGACGCGTTCGGCTGGCACAGTGAGTTGCGGATCACAGCGCACGGATTTTCTCCAAGACGGGTAGCAGGTACGAGACAAATTTTTCAGTGTCCTCGCTCATCGGGAAATGGCCCAGTCCTTTCATGATCGTGGCGGGCGCGCCAGTGCGTTTGGCGATGTCGAGCGTTGCCTCGGCTGTGCAGGAATAGTCATATTCGCCTGTCAGCAGGAACAGCGGGCAGAGCTTGACGTCGATCTGATCGAGCTTGTCGCGGATGTCGCCATCGGGAGTTGTGTAGAAATAGAGGTCGCCTTTGAACACGCCCGGGCCGCTCTGCATGTAGTGCCATAGTGTTTCCCAGCGTTCAGTTGGGCCACAGTTGGTGCGATCAGGCCGGAAATCACGCCGGCGCAGACCATTCCGCCGTGCACGTCGGGCCGGTTGAGCCAGGATAGATCGTAGTAGGCCTCAGCGTAGGCCGCCGACTCCAGTCCTATCAATGCGCGAAACCGGTCCGGATGCTGATGCGCGAGATGCAGCACAATGCGGCCGCCGATCGAGCAGCCCATGACAATGGGCCTCTCAAGCTCGAGTGCGTTAATGACGTCAAGGATCAGACGCACATAGTCGGGCGCAGTCAGTTGATACTCGCGGTCCTGCCAGCCAGGCGGCGGCGAGGTCTTGCCATGCCAGGGCATGTCGAAGGTGATCACGCGGAAGTTTTTCGTGATGCGGCTGTCGTTCAGCAAGCCGCGATACTGGCGGGTGTCGGCACCCGCCGTGTGCATGCAAAGCAGAGGAATGCCCTGTCCGGCTTCCTCAACATACAGACGATGCGGTTCTCCCAGCAGATTGCAGCGCAGATAGCGGCCGGCAATTGCTTCGTATTGTGGGCTCATCGTTTGCTCTCCCGTCGCGGGGCGGCGATGACGTCCTTGAAATAGAGCAGGTTGGCCATGAATGGATGCAGGTCGCCTTCGACTTGCATGAGCTTCTGCTTCACCAGCGCGAAAATATCGGTGTAGCCGAGCGGCGGCAGCGGCTGCCAGAATTTCTCCCAGACACTCCGCGAGGCCCGCAGGCAAAAACTGTAGTTGGGCGTGATGAACGGACCCGGCACCACGTTAGTCACGCGGCCTTCCTGCACACGCAGCAACGTCTGGGCGTCATCTATGGCAATCATGAAGGTGGTGTCGACGAAGCGGCCACGATGGACGAGCGTGGCGTCGCTGTTCACCAGGCCGGCGATTTTATCGATCATGCGTCATGCTCCTTGCGGATGGCACAGCGTGGAATGACGCGATGGTCCCCGCAAGAACCTGGGCAGCACGCTTGCGCGCACCTGCTGATCAAGGCTATTTCGAGGGGCCTAGGCTCCCTTCGTCTAGCGGCCCAGGACGTCGCCCTCTCACGGCGAAAACAGGGGTTCGAGTCCCCTAGGGAGCGCCACGTCAAAAATTTTCCCGCTCATTTCAAAAGCTTGCACCGGGAGACACAGGAACGTTTGTTCTTTTCGGTGTCTGCTTTGGGTCAAAAGCAGACATCGGGCCGACCTCAGACGAACACAGCGACGTGTGGCAGGATAGCCCTGATCTCGGTGAACTCGCCCGGCTGCGTATTATTGAAGTACAGCGGACATTGCCCACTGCTCGAAACCACGCGCGGGCTCGACCGTGTCGTGATTGGGGCAATTGCCGTCGCACGGGAGAGACCGTAGACTCAATTCCTACAGTGCCGCACCATTTCCATCCGGGGATAGAACTCGTGTCGATACGTCATGTTGCGACCGTAGCTGCAATCGCCGCCCTGCTTGGTTCCGTCAGTCTCGCGCAAGCCCAGTCCGACAGCGAGCAGAAAATGCTGCGCGGCGGCGCAACCAAGAAGGGCATCTACAACATCTTCGGCTTCGATGGCACCGGCCTCGGCCGTACCACCGTGCGTTATGACAGCAAGTATGCGCCAGGCACCATCGTCATCAATACGACGGAGCGGCGGCTTTATCTCGTTCAAGGCGGCGGCTCGGCGCTACGCTACGGCATCGGTGTCGGCCGGGCCGGCTTCCAGTGGAAGGGCACGCACAAGATCACCGCGAAAAAAGAGTTTCCAAATTGGACGGCGCCACCGGAGATGATCGCGCGGCAAAGGGATGTGCCGAGGCACATGAAGGGCGGCGATCCGGACAATCCACTCGGCAATCGCGCAATGTATCTCGGCAGTACGCTCTACCGGATTTACGGCTCGAATGATCCGGATTCGGTCGGCGAGGCGGAATCATCCGGCTGTTTCCGGATGAGGAACGAGGACATCGCAGATCTCTATGAGCGGGTCCCGGTCGGCACGACCGTAGTGGTACAGTAAAGACGTCGCCACATACGTCCGCTTTGGGTCATAAGCGGACATATGCAGCGCAAAAGCGCATGTCCGCCTTGCCCCCAATATCGACCGCGAAAGCGAACATGAAATTTCCGAACCGAAAATTTTGCGGTCGGGGCGGGGAGACACTTTGGTTTGCGGACGGAGCGGGTTTTTCGGGCAGGAGACAGGCGGTAAAGCATTGCAATTGCTCACGCTGCCCGTTCCCTAGGGAGCGCCACGGGTACCAATTTCCCTTTGATACATGGGTCTTTCTCGCTGACAGGCACTCGAACGTTTATTTTTTGTTCAACATTGCTTGCTCGTATTTCACGCAGCACGTTTTGCCGTATCGAGCACGGCGTCAAAGACGCCGTCTTGCACCATCATCTCAAACAGGTCGCTGGCAAGTTTGGCCTCGTCCACGCTGAGAGCTTTCGCGTGTTCGCGCAGCAGTGACTTGGTCCTTGGTGAGAGTAGTTTCATTGCGTCTGCGTTGGTCATGTTGCCTTTACAGCACAACAGCACTGGCCCGGTCTTGTGATTTCAGGCCATAGTTTTGTTGAATGGCATATTTCTGCGCTGATGTCGGCCCTTGTGTAGGCAGGAAATAAACCCCAAGCGATACCATCACGATGACGGCGACCGTGAGCAGGAACAGAACTCCAAAGCCAATAAGCACGCGGCGCAACCATCCTTCGCGCTTGCGTTCCGCTTGGCTGACAGGACTTGCGGCGAGCGCGGTGCAATTCATTAGGAGTTTACGGATGGCCTCTGCCTGTTGCTCGTCCGTGATGTTGCCAGAGCCGTGCGCGGCGTTGATTGCTTTGTGCGCTGTCCTCAGCGTTGCCCCTTCGGCGTTGTCAGGTGAGTTGGCTGCAACGCTGTCTAGTTCTGTTGTCATGTCGCCTGTTCCTATCGCGGAGGGTCATTGACAACCGCCGTCATGATGACGCCGAGCCTGCCGAGCATCGCCAGAAGCTCGCGGGCCTTCTCGGTGTATTGCTCGTCGGTCAGTCCACCAGAGGCATGTTTGGCCTTCAGTGCTTTGTGAATGGCGTACAAGGGGTCAACCATGTTGCCAATCACCACGCCGCGCATCAGCGCGTTGCCCTTGACGGCTGCGAAAGCCCTGTCCAGTTCGGTCGCTATGTCGCTTGTTTTCATCTGACTGCCGCTAAAAGTGTGCGGTTGCGCCTAAGAAAAGCATTGTCACCCGCGTGAGGGTGACGATCCCAAGCCCCGCAACGGTGGCGAGGATGACGCCGACAACACCAGCCTTCACGAATGTTCCGAGGCTTTGTCTATTCACGCAGCACCTTTTGCCCTATCGAGCACGGCATCGTAGAGATCGTCCTGCGCGATCACTTCAAGCAGGTCGCTGGCAAGCTGGGCTTCGTTCACGCCGATGGCTTCCGCCCGCTGGCGCAGCCGTGACATCGCAACTCGGCTGAGTTGCAGTGTGGTCGGCAAGGCAAAGGCAAAGCATCGCTTTGATTGTGGCGGCTTGGCCGGTGACGCTGGCACCAGCGGTACCAGCGGCACCACCTTGGCCTCTTTGGGTACGCGCAGGCTGATGCCAGCTTGCGAGCAGCGCACCTTGAGTGTGCCGGCTGTGCAGCCAAGTCGGGCTGCGATGGCTTCGGCATTCAAGCCTTGCTGGACCAGCACCGGGATGCCAGCCATTACGTCCTTGGTGAGAATAGAACGCCGCCCTTGTTTTTTTTCAGTGACTGAGTTCATTGCTTCTGCGTTGATCATGCCGCTGTCTCCTCCGACACCTCGCCAAACTCACCTGTTGTTTTGCACGGACGCGGTTAAAAAGCTGCGGAGCCGCCGTTGTGGCTCGGCAACGGCTCCGCTAGTGTCAAAGCGTTCACAAATTGTTTTTGTAATTTTGATTGCTGTTTAAACCGACGGACCGGCTCGGTCTTGTGATTTTCAGCCAAAGTTTTGGGCAGTTGTTCCACGACAAATGCCTTGCCCGACGCTGGAAACACGACTGATGTCGCTAACGACATCAGCATGAGCAGCTATAATTTTTGCCAATGCGTCTGGACCGGCGGAGTCCAGCGCACTATGAAAGTGGGCCAATGTCACAGTCTGCCCTGAAAAAGATTGCCGCGTTCCGCCGCTGTGGCGGTTTGCTTTCACGGCTCGCTTATGAGCGCGGTCGGAAAGAGGGTGTTGATGTCGAGGTATTGTTACGACAGGCACACCTCACGCTTCGCGAAATAAAAAACAAAGACATTCCGCTGGGTGTACAAAATCAAATAAAGTTCGTCGACTTGGTCGCAAACGCAACCAGCGATCCACTCTTGGGGTTTCATTTAGCCTATTCTTACGATCTGCGCGAAATTGGTTTGCTGTATTACGTCATTGCCTCCGCCGAAACTTTGCTTGGCTCTTTGCTGAGAGTGGCACGATACAGCGATGTTGCCAACGAAGGCGTCGATTTGGAAGTAAAGAAGGGAGATCTTCTTCGTGTGCGTCTGCACTATTCAGGTGTCGCGCGTCACAGCGACGTACACCAGATTGAGTTTTGGATGGCATCGCTTGTGCGTATCTGCCGAACGTTGATTGGCACCAATTTCAAACCAATAGAAATCCGAATTATGCACGACAGAAGAAAGCAGGTTCCGGAGATGGAGAAATTGCTTCGGTTGTGCCGTCAAAACCGGTGCAGATGTTGATGAAATTATTTTTTGCCGGGAAAGTGGAGAGTACCCAATCGTAACAGCTGATCCTTACCTCAATCAGCTGTGTGTACGTTTATGCGAAGAAACGCTTGCTCGTCTGGGAAAGAGAGACCAGCTCATTGAAGGTCAGAGTCGAGAATGCAATTGCAGTGCTACTACCGCACGGCGAAATGCATTTCGATGCAGTTGCTGCGCAACTTGGCATGAGTGGAAGGACGCTGGCTCGGCGGCTTGCGTCCGAAGGGCATTCTTTTAGCAAGATATTAGATGGCTTACGGTCGGCCTTAGCGCGTCGCTATTTGGCCGAAAGCGACATGTCGATTTCAGAAATCGCTTGGCTTTTGGGGTATTCTGAAGTCGCAAATTTTACACATGCGTTTCACCGATGGACCGGGACAAATCCGCGAACCGAACGGACCAAAGCACGGCGATCAATTAAATATAAAGCAAGCAAATCGGGCTTAACGCACCACTAGTGGCTTACTTTCTGGTTGTTACGACGGGTGCGCTGGCACAACGACTAATTCAAATCGGATACGCGCCATTGCCGTCTTTCGGCGCCGCATGGTCTGCACAATCTGCGGCGCTATCGGTGCGCACGCTTGGCCGCGATGCCCGGCGGCCGAGCGCACCGTTCGGTCGCCAGCGCTGCAAGATATTGCTGGCGCGCTTGGAGCGCCGCTACGTCCTTGCTCGCCGCGCCCTTGAAGTCCATCGCGAACCAAAGAGGCCAAACGACTAGTCCAGCGACGCCCGCCGCCACGTTCTGCGCAACCTTGAGACCCTGCTCGTCTGCAAGCTCTTTGACCTTAACGTTGTTGGCCTGGATCTCAGCCTGGATCATTGTGCAATCCGCGTACGCATCTTGCGGCTGCACCGTGGCGAGCGGTTGCGGGTCGCGGCCCGCACATCCCACCAGCGCGATGCCAAGCATCGCCACCGCCATCTTATTACGCATGATTAACTGCCGCGCGCTTGTCGACTGGGTGGTTTACTTCTGCATCATTTCGATCGAGCACTGCATCGTACAGGCCATCCCGAGCGATCTCTTTGAGCAAATCCACCGCAAGCTCAGCCGCCGAGACACCCATAATTTTGGCGCGCTGACGTAGTTGTTCGAACAGGTCATCCGGGGAGTGGAATTTTCGGCCAGCGCTTAAGGCGGACCTTTTTGCAAGATCGCCTGAGGCTGATTTTCAGGTGGGAACACCTGACGCACAGAGTGCCGACTGTCCACCCCATCCTATTTGCGATTTCTATGTTACTGAGGCCTTGTCCAACAAGCTCGCGGATCATTTCCGGATCTGGTTTATTTTTTCGCACGACAATCCTCGACCAGCGAGTTGATGATTATTAGCGAGCGCGCGGGAGGTGGTTGTCTCGGCGCTCAGCTTTGCAATTCTGATTGCTGCTTAAAACGACTGGATCGGCTTGGTCTTGTGATTTCCAGCCAAAGTTTTGGCAATCGTTTCACAGCGTATTGTCGGGCGGACTGTTGGAAACACGAGTCGCCGGCTGGGTAAGAGATAAATTAGGCGCGTATGTTGGGTTCAAGGCCGTAGTAGCGTTACGTTACGCCGCCTAGACGAATTCTACGCCCGTCTCAGTTACCGTTCGCCAGACGAGCCGGCACGGGCGGATCGAGTAGCCGCCATCGAAGGTCATCTCGAAGTCTTGCGGTAGCTCAACCGTATTTGCGATCTGAATGCGCGCGCCACTGTTGGTCAGATTGCGCACGACACAATCAATGATCGCGGACCGACCCAAAACAAGCTTTGCGCTCTTCAGTACACGCGAGCGTCCCGATTTACGGCGTTCTGCCACTGTCACATCTCCTGTGAATTGCACTCAAATAAATGGCAAAATTGGCTAAACCCCTAAATTGATTGCCCAGTCAGCGGGCAGCGGAGAAAGATTTCGTTAATCAGAACCTTTAAGGGCCTGCCGGCGCGACCTCTTTGCGCACGCCCTTGTTATTTTTGCGCTTTTGGGCATCCTAAAATGGGTGCATATCGGTGCAGGTTGAAGTCATGCAGCTTTTCACCACGGCCGAGGCTGCCGCCTATCTCCGGCTCAAGGAACGCAAGATCTACGAAATGGTGGTCGGAGGGGACGGTGCCGTGCACGAAGGTCACCGGACGCTGGTTGTTTCCGAAGGCCGAACTCGATCACTGGCTCGCCTCCAGCATCTCACGACCTGCAGGCACGGCGCGACCGGATCCAGCACCAATCGTCAGTGGCAGCCACGATCCGCTCTTCGAGTGGGCTCTGCGCGAAAGCGGCTCGGGCCTGGCGACGCTGGCGCTCGGCAGCGAGGCGGGTTTTTCCCGTTTCGTCGCCGGCGAAACGATTGCCGCCGCGATTCATTTGCACGCGCTGGACGATCTCGACGCCGACGCCAACATGGAGGCTCTGCGAAGCCATAGCGAACTGCAGGATGCCGTGATGATTGCGTTTTGTCGCCGCGAACAGGGATTCCTGGTTGCGGCGGGAAATCCGCTCAAGCTCGGCTCGATCGATGATATCCGCAAGAAACGTGCGCGCATCGCCATGCGGCCGAAAGGCGCCGGTGCGCAGCTGTTGCTGCTGGCATTGTTGCACCGCGCCGACATTGCGCTGGACCAACTTGCCTCCGTTGCGCCGGTCTGCCCGACCGGCCCTGACATCGCGCAGGCAATTCGCGCTGGCCGCGCCGATACCGGCATTGCCACGCGCGGTGTCGCAAACGCAGCCGGGCTCGATTTCATCCCGATTGTTTGGGAGCCGTTCGACTTGGTGATGCGCCAGCGCGACTATTTTCGGCCTCCGTTGCAGTCACTGTTGAAGTTTTTTCATTCGCCGGATTTTGCCACGCGTGGGCGCGAACTTGGCGGCTACGACCTCAGCGTTGCAGGCACCGTACGGTTCGTAAACTGATGACCGATGCGCAAGTCTGGCCAACCGAATTGCGGCTGCGCAAGGACCGCAAGGCCCTGACCGTTACCTTCGACAGCGGGGAACGCTTCGAATTGCCGGCCGAGTACCTGCGGGTAAAAAGTCCGAGCGCAGAAGTGCAAGGTCATTCGGAAGAAGAGCGAAAGACCGTTCCCGGCAAGCGGAATGTCGAGATTCTTGAGGTTTTGCCGGTCGGCAATTACGCCGTGCGACTAGTTTTCGACGACCTGCATTCGACTGGCATTTTCGGCTGGGATTACCTGCACGACCTTGGGCGCAATTACGCGTCGTACTGGCAGGACTATCTCGACGAACTTGCTGCCAAGAACATGACGCGAGATCGCACCGGCGCGCCGCAACTAGCGGCTGCGCTGCCCATTCAGCGGATTGAGAGTAGAGACGACGTCAGGTCGCGCTGGCGTAGACCGGATCTTCCGTCTCAGGCGAGTTTTTTAGCGCGCTGTAGACGACAGATCCGTGCATCAATGCCGTAACCCCCAGAAATACCAGGCTGGCTTGGACGGCGTTCCGGAAATCAGGAGCGAGACAAAGGAAGACCGCGCCTGCAAGCGCGAATGCATAAGGCACTGCGTGGACGAATGGGCTGCGAGCCGCCTTTCCGCACAATACGAATGTCGAATAGGCCGCGGTCAGCTCAAGCATGAGTTCCCGCCGTCATCAAAATCGACTGACCGTGGGCAGTCAGAAAAAGCGCGCCGGCAAGCACGGCGAACCAGATGCCGGCCGCAATATTGTCGCGCGCCGCTTCGCTGATCCGCATTATCATGCCGGTGGAAATCTGCATATCGCTCATGGCAATACTCCGGGCCAGTTGGACGCACTCCAATAGACGAGGAGGTATTGCTCGATCGGCACTTTGGGCGGGGTAATCTATGTCAGTTGAGTAAGCAGATTTTAACGCGCTGCAGAACCCCCATAATATGCTTGGAATCCAGGCTGATGCGGCTAAAATCGGTGTGCTTGACGGACGGTTGTTTTTGGCCGCGACGCATTGGGGCGCACAGCGTTTAAGAGGGGGAATGAAATGAGGCCGAATGGTGGGTGCTTTCGATTTGCCGGCACGTTTGCGCATCGGCGATGGCTGCGTCCGCTGACGGCGTTTGCAGCTATAGCCCTGCTGCTCGCAGTTCCTAGCGGTGCCCGCGCGCAGGGACCATCCACTTCAAAATCAACCGCTCACGTCTATCTGCTCAGGGGCGTGCTTAACGTCTTCTCAATGGGCATGGACCAGATCGCATACAAGCTGGAGCAGCGGGGCATTGCGACCACTGTTACGAACTATCTCCTCTGGTCGTCAGTCGCAGACGACGCTGCTGCCGCATACAAGAGCGGAAAGGTGCGGACCATTATTTTGGTCGGGCACTCTTCCGGCGCGACGGCTCTGCCGGATATGGTCGATCGTCTGACCAGGCTTGGCGCCCCGGTCAAGTTGGCCATCGGCCTGGATTCCGTGTTTCAGACGACGCTTTCAGGCAAGGTCGGCCGCTATATCAATTTCTATATCGGCAACGGTGCGGGCACACGCGTTGCTCGGGGCAAAAACTTGCAGGGGGAGCTGTCGAATGTCGACGTCGAGAATATACCTGGCGGCGTCGGTCACATAACGATCGACAAGAACGAAATCATACAACAGAAAGTCATCAGCGCGATCCTCTCCTCGCTTTAGATTGCCGGCCTTAGCCGAGGCCGCAGTTATCGGTGAGGGAGGAAGGGTACGAGCATCGGAACCCGGCGGCGGTAGGACTCGTATGCGCTCGGGTCGAGTTCTGAGGTAAGAAAGTTTTCTTCCTCGCGCGCTTTCACGGACAAGCCAAAGGAAATCAGCGCCGCACCAAGAATGGCGGTCGCCGTCCCGACGGCGAGACCCGTCGCCAGTATTGCCGGCGATGAGTCCGGTATAGATCGGATGACGCACAAGCGCATACGGACCGGTGTCGATGACCCGATGGCCTTCCTTTCCGCGTGATCTCATTCGACCAAAAACGTCCGAGATGAATTCGCGCCCACCACGTGAACAAGACCCCTGCCAAGACAAGCATTGCAAGTACGTACGTAACGCCATTGCCAGCGTTCCATAGCGGGCGTTCGCCCAGGATCTGCGCAATCCACGGCGTGAGCAGCAGTCCTCCAATGATGACGAAGAGCCGGTGAACACGTGCGCGCCAGGTCACAGGCCGCTTTTCTGTCCGGGCCGACCAGAACGATCCCAGCGTCCAGCTGACAAGCCAACCAATCCAGATGAGGGCAAGCAGCTCAGTCGGCCAGGTGGCAAGCCACCCGCTCCAGACCGAGGCAAAAATTTGATGGAGACTAAGCGGCATGTGTGTTGGCCAGGTAGGCTATGGTTTCGCGCAGAGCGGATTCAATGGGCCGTGGCGCGTAGCCAAGTTCCCGCTGCGCTTTTTCCGTCGAGAGGGCTGTGGATCGCAATGCAATCCGGACGGCCTCTGCCGTGGCGGAAGGGGGGTGCGCGCGTTACGTGATCGGCCATAAACTCCAGTATAGCAGCAGTCACCTCGGCGAGCCGCCCCGGAACGGGGACGCGCAGGCTATCGCGGCCGCTGATCGCGGCTACATATTCGAGAAGCTTTTTGAGGGGAATGCTTTCGCCGCCGAGAATGTACCGATGGCCGACCTTTCCGCGTTCCATGGCAAGGATCAGGCCCGCTGCGACGTCGCGCACGTCGACGAGATTCAGGACGAAATCGAGATAGAACTGAAAGCGCTTGCCGAGAAAATGCCGGAGCATCGCCGTTGGCGGCGTAAGGTTATGGTCGTGAGGCCCGATCGGCATTGTCGGGCTGCCGATAACCACCGGAAAACCAGACGCGGCGGCTTCCATCGCTAGTCTCTCGGCGAGCAATTTCGACCGCGTATAGGGGCCCGGCATATCGTCTGCGGTCAGCAAGGTATCTTCCACGCCGGCCTCTCCTGCGGGCGAGGAACGAAACAGAATGGACTCGGTCGAGCAATGGAGCAACCGCGCAATACCACGCTTGCGCGCGGCCGAAATAACGACCTCAGTGCCGCGGCAATTGACGGCATGAAAGTCGTCTTTACGCGCCACCCACATGCCAGGAAGGCCGGCAAGATGGTACACCTCATCGACCCCTTCGAGCGCCTGATCCACCAATTCGCGGTCGAGCACCGAACCTTTGACGTACTGCGCATTTGCCACAGTGCGGCCCGGAGGGCGTACATCGAGAACGCGCGTTTGCCGGCCGCTCGCGACGAGCGTTGCCACCAAGTGCTGGCCAATGAAGCCGCTGCCGCCCGTGACAAGAACGCAGGTCATCGATCTTGCTGCACGCCGCCCTGGCTTTGGTAGACCGAGTTAGATCCCTGTTGAATTATCGCAGCAAGATCGCGTCTAAAACCAAGTGAAATGAACAATTTTGCCATCACGAATACCGGACCCAGGAGAAGGTGAGTAGGATTGTCCATAAGGGCCGGTTGGCGACGTTCAAACACCTGATGCCCGATAATCTGCAGCGCCACGCCGATCAAAATCAACACAATCGAGATTGCCCAGACAATCGTAACGCTCGCGTGGCTCGCGATTGTCGCGGCTGTAAAGAGCAGAAGCGCGGCAGCGCCGGCGATTGCCAGGCCGATCGGAATGTCGAGCAGGATCCAATAGATCAGTACTGGAATGGCCAACAGAATCCCCAAATTGACCTGAAGGCCAAACACCGTGACAGGCAACAGACTAAGTGGAAGAACTGCCCCCAGGAACAGGATCACGATGCCGACCACGTGCAAGGCGCAGTTCATAGGGTCGCGATGGTATTCCACGTAGTCCGTAAGCTGACGCCGAAGAAAAGCACTCATGTTGCGCTCGCTCCCCTAGACCGCGTGACACTATCGAACGGAGGATGACATGAACTCCGCGGTCCAAACAATGCCGGACAGTAGTCCCTTGATGTCGCGGTCTTGTGTCAGGTATGGGGATCTGGACCAGCGGACACTGAAATGGTGGGCGCTGTAGGGATTGAACCTACGACCTCTCCCGTGTGAAGGGAACGCTCTCCCGCTGAGCTAAGCGCCCGGCCATCGCGGACGCGCGATATAAGGAGCGGCTCCAAGCAGTGTCAAGCGAGGCCCGCCCCGCGGCGTCAGTTGCGGGTCTTGTCGTCGGTTGCCTGGGCCAGCCGGGAAGCGTGGGTCTGCAGCGCACGAATGCGATCGGCAAGGCTTGTTCGGCGACGCGGCGAGATCGGGCTGTTCGCCGCTCATGGGAACGCTGGTGATCTGCTCATGCGATGTTTCGGCTGCCAGCAGCGATTCAATCGGCGAGTTCGGGCCTTCAAGCGCCGAGGCGAGACGAGCGACCTCTGCGGCAACATCATTGATGCGCTCGCGCAGCAAGGCGTTCTCCACCCGCTCCGATGCCCAAGCCTCCTCGGTTTCGCGCTTCATGGTGGCGAGTTCGCGGGCGAAGCGGTCCCGTTCTTCTTTGGTGTGCGCGAGTGTCGCCTGAAGCTGCGTATTTTCGTTCCTTAGGTTTTGCGAGGCCGAATTGGCGCGCCCCTCGAGCTCGATGATCGTGGTGCGAAGCTCGGTTTCGAGCTGGTGGGCCGCATCCATCTCCTGCCGTACGTGCTTGAGCTCGAATTCGCTCTGATTGAGCAGACGCGACTGTTCGCCAAGGCGTGTTTCAAGATCCTGGGCGCGCCGCCCGAGGATTTCAGCTTCCTTGCTCTGCGCGGCGAGGTGCTGCTCGAGTTCGGCGACGCGCCGCCCGAGATTTTCAACCTTGCCGCGTTCATCCTGCAATTCCTGGGTGGCGGCCTTGAGCTCTACCCGCTCGGCATCACGTCGATCCTCGACCGCCCGCAATTCGTTACTGGCTCCGTCAAGACGCTCTTTCAGAGCCTCGACCTGCGTCCTGAGCGCGACGATTTCGACTTTCTGCGAGTCGGCGAGCGTCGACCGCTCGTCAAGGTCGCCTATCAACTTGGCGAGATCTGCTTCCTTGTCGGAAAGCGCCCGCTGGGCTTCATGCATGGTTGTGGTCTTGACCGCGAATTCCTCCTCCGTGGCCCGCAACTGATCGCGTAGTGCTTTGTCGCGCGCCTCCAGCGCAAAAATCGCTGCGGTCTTCTCTCCAAGTTCGACCTTGAGACGATTGATCGCGTCGCCTTTCTTGCCGAGCTCGGCAAGCTGGCTTGTGCTCTTTGCCTTGAGTTGCTCGACGCTCATCTCAAGACGGCGCGTCGACATTGCGAATTCCGCGCGAAGCTGATCCTTGTCGGCTTGAATCTCGGCCATGGACAATGGCGTTGCGGCTTCAAGCCGCCGCATCGTCAGCCGTACCGCGCGATTATGCACGAGTGGAACGACAACCAGCCCAATGAGCGCCGCAACGAGAAACCCGATCCCGAAATACATGATCGGTTCAATCATGGAACTTACGCCTCCAACTCACGCGCACTCATTGCCACTGGGGCCGGTCGGTCTGGTTGTTTTTGACATTAGCCTAAAGCGAACGCCACGTCGCGGTTTTCGGCGTCTGCCGCAGCGAAATTAGTAAATGTGGCGGAGTCAGAAGGGATTCCACGTCGCCTGCGGCGTAAACTTGAGATAACCGATGTTCGCGCCAAGGCGCAGTCCGACGCCGGACCTGATCGGCACGACGATGATGTTGCCTGAGGCGAGCGCGGTCATGCCGAAACCACCAATGAAATAGGCGGAGCCGTCGATACCGGCGAAACGCTGATAGATCGCTCCGGTGGCCGGCAGGTTATAGACGAGCATCATCGTGCGCGCGCCTTCGCCGCCATAGTCGAAGCCGACCGACGGGCCTTCCCAGAACACGCGGCGGTCGCCCGCATTCTTGGTGTAAAGCTTGCCGTCGCCGTAGCGCAGGCCGACGATAAAGGCGCCGCTGCCTTCCTGACCGAGAATGTAACCATTGGGTTGGCCCCAGCGGCTGAAGGCTGCTTCCACGACCTGGGCAAGACCGCGCGATACCGTTCCGAAAAACTTGTGGCCTTCGCCAACGATCTCCCCGGGCGAGAACGTGCCGCTTTGCCGTTGAGCCGGGGGGCGGCTGGTTTTGCGCAGCGGCGAGTTCAGGAGCAAGGGTGGCAAGGCAAAGCGCTAGGGTGGCGAGGCGCAAGTTTGCGCGCATCAAAAGCTCCTCGGATGCTTGGGCCCGACGGCCCTGTTTAACCGGATGCTCATGTTGACCGCGGTAATAATGTGGCGGCGAAAGGTTGTTCCCGAATCACCCAACCGTCACTGAGAACTATGACTGCAGCGCGGCAGCAACGGAAGCGGCCATTCTTGATGGGCTTGGCGCTCTTTATCGCCCTCGGAGCGGGTATTTTTGCACCCCAGGCGATAAACGCGGCGACCGACGGCCAGTTAACGGTCAATCCCGATACTGGCCTCGCGATCAGTGGCTTCGATCCGGTGTCCTATTTCACCGATGGCAAGGCGCTGTTCGGACGGCCGGAAATTGAATTGAACAAGGACGGGGCAGTCTGGCGGTTCAGCAACGAGGGCAACCGCGGGGCCTTTGAGCAACATCCAGAGATCTATGCGCCGCGGTTCGGCGGCTATGATCCTGTGGCGATCGGCCGTGACCGTTCAGTTCGCGGCCACCCGCTGTTCTGGGCCGTCGTCGGTCAGAGGCTCTACTTTTTCTATAGCGAGAAGACACGTCTAACTTTCCTCGCCGATCCCGGCCGGATTATTGCTACGGCCGAGCGCAAATGGCCGGACGTTTCCCGCGCTCTCGGTGAATGACGGTCAGGATTGGATTTTGAGCGTAGTGGCCTTGCCGGGATCTGCCCAGGCGACGAACGCCGGCACACGAAAATTCTCGGCGGCGCGCCCGTAGGTCAAAGGGATGCCAAGCGGGGTTGTCACAAGTCCGCCGGCGGCGACAACCAATGCATGGCCGGCCGCCACATCCCACTCGCAGGTCGTGGCGAGGCGCGGGTAGACGTCGGCACTCCCTTCCGCGATGTGACAGAATTTGATGGCCGAGCCGCAGGGTACGCGCGTAATCGGGCCGAGCGCGCTCACGAATTTGTCTGTGCCAGCATCCATATGGGAGCGGCTCACCGCTGCAACCGGAGCGTCCGGCCAGGACCGCGTGCTGATTGTTTCCGCGCGACTGGCGCCGCTGCCCGATAGGCGAAGACGCTCCGCTCCATGGCCGATGACACCGCGCCAGAGTTTCCGCTGTTTGGGTGCAGCGATAATGCCCGCGACCGGCAAGCCGCGCGTGACAATAGCGAGATTGACGGTGAATTCATCACGGCCAGCAAGGAACTCACGCGTTCCGTCCAGAGGATCGACGATGACGAAGCTGTCCGTAAGGTCGGCAGACGCCACTGCATCGGCCAACTCTTCAGCCACAACAGGCACCTTCGGCAAAATCCGGGCGAGGCCCTGCAGGATGACCGCTTCGGATGCCTCATCGGCCGTGGTCACCGGCGACTGGTCGGGCTTCAGACGCTGGACCATCGTGGCGGGTGATGTCGCGGCTATCTCGGCGCACGCACGAGCGACAAGTGCCGTCAGATCATCCATGAGCTGCCGTGCCTGCGCGGGCGAAATGTCGGATCCTGGATTCAAATACCGCGTCCTCTGGCCGTGCGGCAGTCCTTGGCGGTTATGCAGGTGCGGTGTATCACGCCAGCATCTCGGCGTGACCACTGATTCGCCGATCGGCGCAGCGTGCATGCCCAGCGGAGACTAGTCCATGTCGGAATCGCCCATCGAAGCGCTTGATCTCGCTGCCTTGCTTTGCTCGCGCGTTTGTCACGACCTGATCAGCCCCGTCGGTGCGATTGTGAACGGGCTCGAAGTGCTTGAGGAAGAGAAGGATGAGGCGACCAAGGAATTTGCGCTCGATTTGATCAAAAGCAGCGCCGGCACGGCGTCAAAGAAATTGCAGTTCTGTCGCATTGCTTTCGGCGCCGCCGGTTCGGCGGGCGCCCAGATCGATCTCGGCGATGCAGAGACGATCTCACGTGGCTTCCTGGAGGACGAAAAGACAAAGCTTGCCTGGAACCTGCCGCGGGCGCTGTTACAGAAGAACCGGGTCAAGCTTCTGCTCAACATGCTCGCCATCGCGGGACAGGCAATTCCGCGTGGTGGCTCGCTGACCGTCGATCCCATCGGATCCGGCGAAACAATGGGGTTCAAAGTCACTGCCGCCGGCGTCAACGCGAAAGTTCCGCCGGCTGTGCCTTCGCTGCTCGGTGGGGAAACCGCCGAGGGCCTCGACGCCCACCGCATTCAACCGTTCTATGCGGGCCTTCTGGCCCGGGCTTGCGGTGTCAAAGCGGCGATTGCGATGGACGGCGAAAAGGTCGTCATCACCGCGCAATGAGCGTCCGCCGCGAGCCGCTTCCGGCAGTTAACGGGCGGTTAACGGGCGGCCGGATGTCGCGGTCCCGCAACCAAAATTAAACGCTTCACCGACACACTGGCCGCGCTTCCGACGGAAAGCGGCGGACGGGCCAGGCCCGTCGACGAAGGCGTTTTTTATGGACGACCTGCTGCGGGAATTTGTCACCGAGACGAACGAGAGTCTCGACGTGGTCGACGTCGAGCTCGTGCGTTTTGAGCAGGATCCGAACAACGCCAAGATTCTCGATAACATCTTCCGGCTGGTCCATACCATCAAAGGCACTTGCGGGTTTCTTGGGCTGCCGCGCCTCGAAGCGCTCGCACATGCGGCCGAAACGTTGATGGGCAAGTTTCGCGACGGCGCGCCGGCCTCGAGTGAGGCTGTCACGCTCATTCTCGCCACCATCGACCGCATCAAGATCATTCTCGAGTCGCTTGAAAGCGACCAGCGCGAGCCCGAAGGAGCCGATGACGATCTCATCACCAGCCTGGAGGGCATGGTCGATCGCATCAGCGTTGGGGGCGCCAAGCCCGAAAGCGAGCATTCTGTTGGAACGCTGGTTCACCAGGTTCTCGAGCGCCCTTTGCGTGAGGGCGAAGATACGCTCGATGACCTTGAGCGTGCGTTCCGCAACACGGCGATCGAAGCCGAACCCACAAAGTCACCCAAGCTTGCGGCGACCGCCGTCGATGCCGCCGTCAAGGAAGATGAGACGGGCAAGTCCGCCAATCAATCGATTCGCGTAACGGTCGACACGCTCGAACAGTTGATGACCATGGTTTCCGAGCTGGTGCTTACCCGCAACCAGCTGCTTGAAATCGTGCGCCGTCACGAGGAATCGGAATTCAAAACGCCGCTGCAACGGCTGTCGAACGTCACCGCCGAACTGCAGGAAGGCGTGATGAAGACGCGCATGCAGCCGATCGGTAACGCCTGGCAAAAGCTTCCGCGCATCGTGCGCGACCTTTCCAACGAGCTCGGGAAGAAGATCGACCTCGAGATGCAGGGCGCCGATACCGAGCTGGACCGCCAGGTTCTGGATCTGATCAAAGATCCGCTCACGCACATGGTGCGCAATTCAGCGGATCACGGCCTTGAAACGGCGGAAGAGCGGCGTGCCGTCGGCAAGCCCGAGCACGGATTGATCCGCCTCTCAGCATACCACGAGGGCGGCTACATCATCATCCGCATCGCGGATGATGGGCGCGGGCTCGACACCGAGCGGATCAAGGCAAAAGCCATCGCGCAGGGCCTGGTTTCCGAGGTCGACGCGGAGAAATTGCCGGAAGCCCAGATTCACAAGTTCATATTCGCGCCGGGTTTTTCCACGGCGGCGAAGGTCACCAACGTGTCCGGCCGTGGTGTCGGCATGGACGTTGTCCGCAACAACATCGATCAGATCGGCGGAACGATCGACGTGAAGTCGGTTGCCGGCGCAGGGTTGAGCTTCACCATCAAGATACCGCTCACGCTGGCAATCGTGGCGGCGCTGATCGTCGAAGCGGGTGGGCACCGGTTCGCGATCCCCCAGCTATCCGTCGTCGAGCTCGTGCGCGCACGCAGTGGCAGTGAGCACCGCATCGAGAGCATCAAGAACACGCGAGTGCTCCGGTTGCGAGACAAGCTCCTGCCTCTCATCAGCCTTCGTCAATTGTTCGGTCTCGACAAGGACACGGGCGAGATCAATGGCGGTTTCATTGTCGTCACCCAGGTCGGCAGCCAGACTTTCGGCATTGTCGTCGACGGCGTGTTCCACACCGAAGAAATCGTCGTGAAGCCGATGTCGAGCAAGCTGCGCCATATCTCGATGTTCTCCGGGAACACCATTCTCGGCGACGGCTCCGTGATCATGATCATCGACCCGAACGGCGTCGCGCAGGCGTTCGGCACGAATGTGGCGTCTCAATTGGCCGCAGCGGAGGCTTCCGAGATCAAGCCTGCGCCGTCGGCCGGATCGAGCACGTCGCTGCTTGTCTTCCGCGCCGGATCGATGCAGCCAAAGGCGGTCCCGCTCTCGCTCGTTACGCGACTTGAAGAAATCGACGCGCAGAAAATCGAGTTGTCGAACGGCCGGCACATGGTCCAGTACCGCGGCCATCTAATGCCGCTCATCAGCATGAGCGAGAACGTGCGGGTAAAAGGGGAGGGTGCGCAGCCACTCCTTGTGTTTTCGGACGGCAGCCGGTCCATGGCGCTCGTCGTCGATGAAATCGTCGATATCGTCGACGACACACTCAACATCCAGGTTGCGAGCGAAAATCCCGGGGTGCTCGGCTCCGCCATTGTGCGCGGGCACGCAACTGAAATCATCGATGTCGGGCATTTTCTGCCACTCGCGTTCGAGGACTGGTTCCGCCGCAAGGAGCAGCAGGTGCAGCATCGCCCTTGCAGCGTGCTTCTCGTGGACGACTCCCCGTTCTTTCTGAACATGCTCACGCCCGTGCTGCAGGCGGCCGGGTATATCGTGATCACAGCCGCTTCGGCGCGGGATGCTCTGGCGCTCCTGAGCGAAGGGCAGGCATTTGACGTGGCGATCACCGACATCGAGATGCCGGACATGGACGGGTTCCAGTTCGCCGAAGCCGTGCGCGGCGACCCGCGCATCGGCAATTTGCCGATTATCGCGCTGTCCTCCGTGGTCTCGGCGGAAGCGATTGAACGCGGACGCCGCGTCGGTTTCCACGACTACGTCGCGAAATTTGACCGCCAGGGCCTGATTGCAGCGCTCAAGGAGCAGACCGGCGTCGTCCAGGCCGCGTGACAAAAATACAGCATGACCCAGAAAGCCGACCATAGTTTCAACGAGTATGTGACGGCCCTGATCGGCGGCCAGCTGTTTGGCTTGCCGATACTGCGGGTGCAGGACGTCTTTGCGCCGGAACGCCTCACTGCGGTGCCGCTTTCGCCGCCGGAGGTGGCGGGCGTCCTCAATCTGCGCGGCCGCATCGTGACATTGATAGACATGCGATGCCGCCTCGGACTCGGCAGCCGCGAAAATGGCCAGCAGTCGATGGCGATCGGCGTCGAATCGCGCGGCGAATCCTACGGCTTGCTCATCGACAGCGTCGGCGAGGTGCTCAAGCTGGACAATCAGTCGTGGGAACCAAATCCGAGCAACCTCGATGCACGTCTGGCAAGCGTATCAACCGGAATTTATCGGCTCGATAGCCAATTACTTATGGTTCTCGACGTCGACCGTGTGCTCGACATCACGGTGAAGGCGGTCGCAGCGTGATGCGGCCGGAATTGGATGGGAATTAGGCGCGAACACGAAGAGGCAGTACGATGAAAACCTGTTTGGTTGTTGACGACTCCAGCGTCATCCGGAAGGTGGCGCGGCGAATCCTGGAGGGCCTCGATTTCCAGATTGTGGAAGCCGAGGACGGTGAGCAGGCGCTCGAGGCATGCCGAAAGCAGCTGCCGGAGGCGATCCTGCTCGACTGGAACATGCCGAAGATGGATGGCTACGAATTCTTGCGGTCATTGCGCCGGTTGCCCGGCGGCGATGGGCCGAAGGTCGTCTTCTGCACGACGGAAAACGACGTTGCGCATATCGCGCGCGCACTCCATGCCGGTGCGAACGAATACATCATGAAGCCGTTCGACAAGGAAATCGTCGAGGCGAAATTCCAGGAAGTTGGACTGATCTGATCGCCACGTCTTCTTCCCGTCTGCGTCAGTAGTGATCAGTGAAGTCAGTGAAATGAACGTCGTTGTTACGCCCTCTGCTGCTGCCAGTATAAGCCGACGCATCCGCGTCATGCTCGTCGACGATGCCGTGGTCGTTCGCGGGCTATTCGCACGCTGGGTCGAAGCCGAGCCCGATCTCGAGGTGGTCGCCACCCTGAGGACCGGGCGTGATGCCGTCAATCAGCTCGAGCGTGTCGACCCCGATGTGGTCGTGCTCGATGTTGACATGCCGGAGCTCGATGGCATCGCTGCGCTTCCGCTGCTTGCTCGAGAAAAAGCGCGATCTCGTCGTGATCATGGCGTCTACGCTGACGCGGCGAAATGCCGAAATCAGCTTACGCGCACTGTCACTGGGTGCCGCAGATTACATTCCAAAACCGGGCAGCAATCGCGAGGTCAGTGCATCGACCGCCTTCCGCCGCGACCTTATTGAAAAAATCCGGCAGCTCGGGCTGCGCGCCAAGCGGCTACGCAATGGCATTAAAGCCCGCGTTTCACGTCCCGCTAAATCCGCGCCGTCGATTGTTCCGACCACCGAGGAGATTACGCCGCCTCGTCTGCGGCAGATGCCGCTGACGCCTCCACGGGTCCTTGTCATCGGAGCCTCGACCGGTGGGCCGCAGGCGCTTAACCGCCTTGTTGTCCAAATGGATGCCGTGATTCAGCGCGCGCCGGTCCTGATTACGCAGCACATGCCGCCAACATTCACCGCAGTGCTCGCAGAGCATCTTGCGCGCGTCTCCAAGTTTCCTGTGCGGGAAGCAATCGACGGTGAAGAAGTGAACGCCGGAGCCATCTATCTGGCGCCCGGGGGCAAGCACCTGAAAGTTGAACGTCGCGATGGCACGGCGGTCATCGCCATCGACGACGGTCCGATGGTGAATTTCTGCAAACCCGCGGTCGATCCTCTGTTTGCGTCCGCTGCCCAGGTTTGGGGAAGCAAGGTTCTCGCTTTGGTGCTGACGGGAATGGGTTCGGACGGTCTTGCCGGGGCAAAAGAGATCGTCGCTGCCGGTGGGCACGTCATTGCGCAGGATGAAGAGACGAGCGTGGTTTGGGGCATGCCGGGCCAGGTAACCAACGCCGGTCTGTGTTCGGCCGTGCTTCCGTTGCCGGAGATCGGCGGCAGGATCACCCGCCTCTTTACAGGGGAGCGTCAGTGACCCCGCAGGGCTTCGACTATCTGCGCAAGCTTCTGCGCGAGCGCTCGGGCCTGGTGCTGGCCGCCGAGAAGCAGTACCTCGCCGAGAGCCGGCTGGTGCCGGTCGCACGCCGTAACGGCATGACCACGATCGATGAACTGATCGATCGCATGAAGACCAAGGGATCGGTTTCGCTTACCACGCAAGTGGTGGAAGCGATGACCACGAACGAGACTTTCTTCTTCCGTGACAAGCTGCCATTCGATCATTTTCGCGACACGATCATGCCCGCGTTGATTGCCGCACGCGCGCGCGAGAAGCGCATCCGGATCTGGTGCACCGCGGCTTCTACCGGCCAGGAGCCGTATTCGCTTGCGATGCTGCTCAAAGGAATGGGCACGGCAATTTCCGGGTATCGGATCGACATCGTGGCGACAGACTTGTCATCGGAGATTCTGGAAAAGGCAAAAACGGGAATCTACACGCAGTTCGAGGTTCAGCGTGGACTCGCGGTCCAGCTGTTGGTCAAATATTTCGATCAGATTGGCGAAACTTGGCAGCTTGCTCCGGAATTGCGCTGCCATGGTGCAATTCCGTCCCATCAATCTGCTCAACGACTTCTCCGCGCTAGGCACATTTGACGTGGTGTTCTGCAGGAACGTCCTGATCTACTTCGATCAGGAGACCAAGACTGCCGTGCTTGACCGGATCGCGCGGCAGATGCCCGACGACGGATACCTTGTGCTGGGCGCAGCCGAGACCGTCATCGGTCTCACCGGTGCATTCAAGCCTCTGGCCGACAAGCGTGGGCTTTACGTCCCGACCAGCGGGACGAGGCAGCCGGCGCCAGGTGCCGACAATGTCATTCGCCTTGCCGCGGTAAAAGCTTAGAGGCATCCGCCAAACGCGGTATAGAAAAGATTAAATTGCCAGCCGGCCTGCGCCGGCGGCTTGATCTCCGAACGAATCGATGTAGATTACAGGCGCCGGGCTGGCGCGCCGCTCTTGTCGGTGCACGTGGGGGTTGCTGCCTCGCGATCACGGGCAGTGCGGCCTGAAGGGGATGGTTGATCTTGGTCGACTATGTCGATCCGGTGCTGGTCGTTGACGACCTGAACACGATGACGCGCATCGTGGATGGCATGCTGCGCAAGTGCGGCTTCACCAATGTCGAGCAGTGCCATGACGGGTCGACCGCCCTGCAAAAGCTGCGCGAGAAGCCATTTCTGTTCATGATGACGGATCGTGAAATGCCCGGCATGAACGGACTCGAGCTCGTGCGTGAGATCCGTGCCGACCCGAAAATCCGCAACGTTCCGATCGTCATTATGTCGGCCAGTTCCGAGGCGCAACACGCCGAGGCGGCCATCGCCGCCGGCGCGAATTTCTTCATGACCAAGCCGTTCAATTTGACGACATTGAAGGACGTGATCACGCAGCTCATGCGGCCGGCGCAGGGCTGAGCCGGTTCCCGGCACTTTCTATTCCAGCATTAAGTGCGTTCGCATGTCGCCCGTTCGGATCGCTTTCCCCGCGCTCATGCCGGATGCTATGTTGCACATTGAAATCAGTTGCGTTCCCCGGGGGGGATAAATGCTGCAACAAAATCGAATGGCGCGCTCGATACTGCGCCCGAGCGGGCATGGCGGGCCGGCGCGAATGATCGCAAGCCGGCTTTTTTTTCCGCTGATCATCATTGCGCCTCTTGCGGGGCTTGGCAATGGCCGCCGTGATCGAGGCGCCAAAGCCGCAGACTGCGCAGAAGTATCTCGGCGCGAAGGTGAGTGGGCCTAACTACACGGTCAAGCCGACCGTGCGTAGCGACGGCGTGATGCGCATCTTCGAAGTCGATACCTCGTATGGAAAATTCACTTTTGACGGCGTCGAGTTTACGAAACTGCGATTGCACGAGCTGGAGGCCGCCGCTGCTATCGAAAAGATGTCGCAGTCGGAGGCATTTGGCCAGGCGTTCGGCCGTGCCGCGCTCGGCCCGCTCAAGTTCGGCGCAGACCTTCTGACGAAGCCGGCCGATACCGTCGAGCGCTCGCTCAGCGGCATCGGCAACATGCTCGATCGTGTCGGTGCGGGGCTGTCGAACACGCGCGCGGACCGTGACAACGTGATGGAAAGCCTGCTCGGGGTCAGCGATACGCAGCGCCAACTTGCGGTCGATCTCAACGTCGACCCCTACACCGATTTTCCGCCGCTGGCCGAAAGGCTCAAGCAGATGGCAGGTGCGATGGCGGGCGGCGGTCTGCCCGTCCGCGCCGGGCTTGCACTCGTTCCCGGCGGCGTCGGGATCGCCGTTTCTTCGGTCGCGAGCGTGGACACTGCGAAGGATAGCTTGCGCAACAAGATCTGCCGCGCAGGTCATTGCCGAAGCCAAGTCGACCCTGGCGTCGCTCGGAATACCGCCAGAGACCATCGATCGCCTGGTCGAAAACCGGAACTACACGCCTGCGGATCTGCTCATCATGGCGCGCGCGCTCAAGCGGCTTGGCGCTGAGAATACTGTAATTTTCGTCGACAAGGCCGCGGGCGCGGGTTCGCGCAATGTCGCGTTTCTATCACCGCCGCCGTGCCCAGATCCTTGCGGCGCGCAGCAACGAACTCGGCGGCCTCGTGTCATTCATCTCCGTGGGCGGTCAGCCGGTCAATATGACGCGAAACGGGACGATCGTCGCGGCCTTTACGTTCGACGACATTGTCTGGACCGACATCCAGCAAAAGACGTTTGCGGCGGCGACCGCACAAATTCGTCAAATCCGCCCCGGCTCGACGCCGGTGCTTGCGGCAACCGGCACGATCACGCCGCTGGCTGACACTGAGATCAAAAAGCTCGGCTGGAAAATCGTTCAGCTCAAGCCCGACCGGTAAGCGGGGAAGGGCGCGCCACCGCGCAAAAAAACCCCGGCCAGTGGCCGGGGTTGAAGTTTGGATGGGAGAGAGCCAGAAGGCTCAAACCACGCAAACGCAACGCGGGGGGAATGTCGAACTTCGGCTACGCCGGAATTCTCTCGTCCGCGTCGGTCGGCTCGCGCAGCACGTAGCCGCGGCCCCAGACCGTCTCGATGTAGTTCTTGCCGCTCGATGCATTGGCGAGCTTCTTGCGAAGCTTGCAGATGAACACGTCGATGATCTTGAGTTCCGGCTCGTCCATGCCGCCGTAAAGATGATTGAGGAACATCTCCTTGGTGAGCGTCGTGCCTTTGCGCAAGGAGAGCAACTCGAGCATCTGATATTCCTTGCCGGTCAGATGCACGCGCTGGCCGCCGACCTCCACCGTTTTGGTGTCGAGATTGACGACAAGATCGCCGGTGTTGATGACCGACTGGGCGTGGCCCTTCGAGCGGCGAACGATCGCGTGGATGCGCGCGATCAGCTCGTCCTTGTGGAACGGCTTGGTCATGTAGTCGTCGGCCCCGAAGCCGAGACCTTTGACCTTGTCCTCGATGCCGGCAAGGCCGGAGAGGATAAGAATCGGCGTTTTAACCTTCGACACCCGCAGCGAGCGCAGAACCTCAAATCCCGACATGTCGGGCAGGTTCAGATCGAGCAGGATGATGTCGTAGTCGTAGAGTTTGCCGAGATCGACGCCCTCTTCGCCGAGATCCGTCGTGTAGACGTTGAAACTCTCGGACTTGAGCATCAATTCGATGGATTGTGCGGTCGCGCTGTCATCTTCAATGAGTAGAACGCGCATTTAAGTCCCCTTCTCGCCGCAACCGGGCCATGAGGTCACGCCGCAATCTCGCGGCGAGGCTGAAAAAAACGCGGTGGGACAAACCGAATCGACACTATCGAGGCATGGTTAACAAAACCTGATTCTTCCACGCAAGCGTGCCGTAGGCAGAGACGCCCGAATCGGCGTAAGATGTTGCTGGAGAGTGGTTTTTTGGCCACGTCCTGTCTAATGCCCTAGTTTAAGAATCGGGTCTAACCGACTCTAACAACTCGCCCCTTCCGTCCTGGCTGGGCAACTCACAAGCCTTAAGTCCCGTGGACGAATGACCCAATGATTAACGACCCGGGTAAACACCAAGTTAATGGAACCGCTTTGGCAGTAAGCCTAAGGGGTGGTTTATGGGGCCGCCGGATTGCAGGTCGGTCCGCGTCGCAATGACGGCCCCCACCGATGAAAGCTCTCGCTGAGCAGATCGGCGATATCGACGGCGTCGAAATATTCGGCCGCGTTGTTGCCGTGCGCGGGCTGATGGTCGAGGTCGCCGGGCCGATCCATGCGATGTCGGTCGGCGCGCGATTGACCATCGAGACGGGCGGCAAGCCGATACCGTGCGAGGTCGTCGGCTTCTCCGGCGGCCATGCGCTTGCGATGCCGTTCGCCGCGCTCGACGGCGTGCGCCGTGGCTGCAGAGCGGTCGTCTCGAGCGCGGCAGGCGCCGTCCGTCCGTCCGAGCGCTGGCTCGGGCGCGTCGTCAATGCGCGCGCCGAGCCGATCGATGGGCTGGGGCCGCTGCCGGCCGGGCCCGCGCCGTATCCTTATCGTGCCTCGCCGCCGCCTGCGCATGCGCGCCGCCGCGTGGGCGAACCGCTCGATCTTGGCGTGCGCGCGCTCAACACGTTCGTCACGGTGTGCCGCGGGCAGCGTATGGGCATCTTCTCGGGCTCCGGCGTCGGCAAGTCGGTGCTCCTGTCGATGCTGGCTCGCAACGTGTCGGCGGACATCTCGGTGATCGGTCTCGTCGGCGAGCGCGGACGTGAAGTGCAGGAATTCTTGCAGGACGATCTCGGCGCCGCCGGCCTCGCACGCTCTGTGGTCGTTGTGTCCACCTCCGATGAGCCGGCGCTGATGCGCCGCCAGGCCGCCTACCTGACGCTCGCCATCGCCGAATATTTCCGCGATCTCGGCAAGGACGTGCTGGTGCTGATGGATTCGGTGACCCGCTTTGCGATGGCTCAGCGCGAGATCGGCCTTTCGGCCGGCGAACCGCCGACCGCAAAAGGATATACGCCAACGGTCTTTGTGGAGTTGCCGCGGCTGCTCGAACGCGCTGGCCCGGGAACGGAGCAGGGCACCATCACCGGTATTTTCAGCGTGCTTGTGGATGGCGACGATCACAATGAACCCGTCGCCGATGCGGTCCGCGGTATCCTCGATGGTCACATCGTCATGGAGCGCGCGATCGCCGAGCGCGGTCGCTATCCAGCCATCAACATCCTGAAGTCGATTTCACGCACCATGCCGCGGGCGGCGGACCCGACCTTTCTGCCGGCGATCAATCGTGCGCGCCAGGTGATGGCGACCTACTCGGATATGGAAGAGCTGATCCGGCTAGGCGCCTACCGGCCCGGCTCCAGCCCGGAGGTGGACGAGGCGATAGCCTTGCATAAGCCGCTGGAGGCCTTCCTGGCCCAGCTTAAGGAAGAGTCAACTCCTATGGCGGAGGGCTACCAGCGGTTGGAGCGGATTCTAAGAGGCGAAGAAACACAAAACTAACGTTATTGGGGGACACTCCGGCCCCTGAATAGTCCGGAATATGGGCGTGCGGCCCTGGCGGGATCGCCAAGCCGCCCCCCACGTATTCGGGGCTTCGGGGAGTACCTAGTCGATGAAGTCACGCGAAACCCTTATCCGCCTTAAGAAATTCCAGGTCGACGAGAAGCGGCGCAAGGTCGCCCAGATCGAGGCGATGATCGCCGAGTTCGACCGTATTGCCGGCGATCTCGAGCGCGAGATCAAGATCGAGCAGGACCGTGCGGGTATCCACGATCCCGCCCATTTTGCCTATCCGACTTATGCGAAGGCGGCGACGTCGCGTCGCGAAAATCTCAAGCACTCGACCGACGAACTGCGCGTGCAGCTTGACGATGCCAAGGCCGCCCTCGGTGAGGCATTCGAGGAGCTCAAGAAGGTCGAAATGCTGGATGAGCGCGACCAGCAGCGCGAGAAGGCGGAGGAAAATGCGCGCGAGCAAACCGAGCTCGACCGGATTGCCGCGCTTCGCTTTAACGCAGGTGGCGCGCCGGCCTAGCCACTCAGCGTCGCGAAAATGCGAGCCGCCGCCGGTCGCTGCCGACGGCGGCTCTTTTCATTGAGTGAACCGTCAACCTTCGAGCGGCGAAATTTGCTGCTGCTGCAATTCGACGCACCGTTGAACTGCGGTGTCGAGTCAATAATTATTTTTACGCGCGTAGTCGCTCGGACGACATGATCAATCAGTGCGTTCACCATCGAATTTCATTTGCCGCGCGCGGTCATGTCGGCCGCTTGTATTAATACATTCACATACATTTCCTTGCATCTCAATTTCAGGTGCCCTCTAATTCATTGGCGTTGTGCTGCGAAATTTGCAGCCAATCGCGTTGGGGGCACTTTCAGATGATGGCAAAAAAATCTCCAAACCCTACGGACAAGTACGTCGGGTCTCGCGTGCGTATGCGCCGGCTGATGTTGAGCATGAGTCAGGAAAAGCTCGGCGAAAAACTCGGGCTGACTTTTCAGCAGGTGCAGAAATACGAGAAAGGAACGAACAGGATCGGTGCGAGCCGACTGCAGCATATCGCCCAGATTCTCAAAGTGCCCGTGTCGTTCTTTTTCGAAGGCGTCAGCGGCAAGCAATCCGAAGATGGGTCATCCAAGGCGCCCGTTGCAGATTATGTTTCCGACTTCCTGTCGAGCTCTGACGGGCTTGCGTTGACCAAGGCCTTCACCAACATCAAAGACTCCAAGCTGCGCCGCCGCGTCGTCGACCTGGTCGAGGAAATCGCGGGCGAGCAACGCTAACAAGGGCATTCCTAGAAAGCATTCGCCAGATCGCGCGCCCCTTGCGCCTGCGCGCCGCGCTGCATCTTGCCTTCAATGTCGGCAATGAGATTGGCCACGACGGCAGTTCGTCGTGCGACAGGGTTTCGTTCATAACCTTGCTGCTGGAAGAAATTTGACGTCGGCACGCGCCCCCGCATTTCATGCGGCATCGTCACAATGTCAAAGCCATTGCCATCGCCGGTCAAATTCATCACTTCTAGCTCAGCGGCGGTAAGCGTCGCCGTGTATCCTTTCGCGCGCGCAAAACGCAGTGAATCGACAAGCTTCTGCACCTGCAGCAGCGGCCCGATATCGATGTCGAGCACGGCTGCGTGAATTCCAAAGCCGCCCGCGGTCGTCTTTGCCAGCCGGTCGTGCTCGCTCCAGCGATTGGGCACCGAGCGGCTGAACGCGATCATGCGCTTGAAGGCTTCAATCTTGCGCTCCATGGCGATCTTTGCGCTGCCGCTCAGCGTATTGGCTTTTTGCCGCAGGATGGCAGTGAGCCGGCCGCCGTGTTCGGCCAGAAGCGACACCGAATTCGTGCTGAGCAACTGGTTGTATCCGACCGCAGGGGAGATCGCGCGCGCGCCGGGCCGGTAGGGCACCAGCCCCGCTTGCGAGTCGTAGTTGCCGTTGCCTCCTGTCTCGAAGACATAGACGCCGACAATCTGATCGCGCGTCAGGCCCGAGGCGAGCGCCGCCTTTGCATAAGCACGCTTGAAGTCGAGTTCGCTCGCCGGGCGTTGTGGCACAAAGCCGAATTGCTCGGAGGCGTTCTGGAGAAAGTCGGCGACGACCGGAATATCGGGCCGCTCCGGCGGCGGTTGCGTCGGAGCTTGCGGATCGACCGGACGCGGTGGCCCTGAATAAACCGGGGGCTGCGTCAGTACATAGTCGTTGAGTTCGACCGGCCTGTGCTCACGACGTTTCGCATTACGAACGCGGCGCTTGGCTGCGACTGCATCCCAATAGGCATCGGCTTCGGCGTCATAGGCGCCCCGTGCCGCCTGATATTGCGCGAGCTTTGCCTGATAGTCGGCGAGCGCAGCAGGCGAAACGGCTTGCGCCCATGCCGGCGGCACGAGAGCAGGCAAGCTCAACGACGATCAGGAATGCCCAAGCAAGTGGACCGCTCTTCATGCGGGATGTTGTCGGCCATTTTCGTTCGATTCGGCCACTTCGCAACAAAACGCGCCGCATTTGCGGCGCGTCGAACTGCAGAGGGAGATCGAAAGGAGCGTTAACGGACGGTCGGTCGCGTTGCGGTCGGTGAATACAACCGGCCCGCCAGCCTTGATCACCGATCGGATTCTGCGCAGTCATAATATCCACGCCAAGATTCAACTCGCGCGCCGAGATGCCGATCACGGCAATCAGTAGCGCGGCAGCAAGCCCGACCACCACGATCTTGAGATGGGTGCCGCGGTCTGCGGTGTACATGGACCAGTTCATGACGTCCTCCGGGGCTCCTGCTCCTCTGTCTCCCCGTCCTGACAAAAGGTTCACTGGATCGAGCATTTAACGTAGGTACGCCGCCACAGTTCCCAAGGCCGCATCACGGAACGTTGAATCCCTGTGATTTCGGGGCGATTTGCCTGCAGGCACGGCACCTTAGGCGCTGCCAGCGGCGTTTCGCCGCGAAGCCGGGTGCAAGGCTGGCTAGATGCTGGCGACGGTCTTCAGGCGCGAGCGAGGGTGAATCTCGCTTTGCGAGAGAACCGGCGTCTGCGCCCGGAACCGCTCGACGATCCCGCGCACATACGGGCGGATGTTCGCCGATGTCACCAGTACGGGCGCTTCGCCTTCGCGCGCCGCTTCTTCGAAGCGCTCGCGGACAAGGGTAATGAACTCGGACAGGCGCGAGGGCTGCATGGCGAGCTGCCGGTCGTCGCCCTGGCCGACCATCGACTTCAGCGAAAGCCTGTTCCCATTTTGCCGACAGCGCCACCAGCGGCAGATAGCCGCCGGGGCTGGTGTGCTGGGCGCAAAGCTGGCGCGACAGCCGCGCGCGCACGTGTTCGGCAAGCATGACCGGGTTGCGCGAACCCGCGATGCCGTCGGCGATCCCTTCCAGGATCGTCGCAAGGTCGCGGATCGATACGCGTTCGGCGAGCAGAATTTGCAGGACGCGCTGGATGCCGGAAACCGTGATCAGATTGGGCACAAGATCCTTGACCAGGTCGGACTGTTCCTTCGGCAGCTCCTTGAGCAGCTTCTGCACCTCGCCGTAGGACAGCAGCTCCGCCATGTTGCTCTTGAGCAGTTCGGTCAGATGCGTCGACAACACGGTGGCGGCGTCGACCACCGTGTAGCCCTTCATTGAAGCTTCTTCCTTGTGCGAGCCGTCGATCCACGTTGCCGGCAGCCCGAACGTCGGTTCGGTCGTGTGCGTTCCTGGCAATTTCACCTGCCCGCCGGCCGGATCCATGACCATGTACTGGCCAGCCCAGACCTTGCCGCTGCCCGCCTCGACTTCCTTGATCTTGATGACATAGGTGTTGGCATCGAGCTGCACATTGTCGAGCAGGCGCACCGCCGGCATGACAAAGCCCATCTCGACCGCAAGCGAGCGCCGCAGGGCCTTGATCTGCTCGGTCAGGCGGTCGGAGCCATCTGGCGCGTTGACCAGAGGCAGAAGCGCGTAGCCGAGCTCCACTTTCAGGTCGTCGATTTTGAGCGCGGCCGCGATAGGTTCGTCGGCGGCTTCGCTCTTGGCTGCGGCTTCGGTCTTCTGCGTTTCCGCTGCAAGCGTGGCCTTCATGCGCCTGTCGACGATGAAGGCCAGCGCCGCCGCACCGCCGCCGAGCGCCATGAATGGGAACATCGGGATGCCGGGCAGAAGCGCCATTACCAGCATCACCGCGCCCGACATGCCAAGCGCCTTGGGATAGCCGGAGAGCTGGCTGAGCAGCGCCTTGTCGGCCGCGCCAGCGACGCTTGCCTTGGACACCAGCAGGCCTGCGGCGGTCGAAACAATGAGCGCCGGTACCTGCGTCACCAGACCGTCGCCGACGGTGAGGATCGTGTAGGAGTGCGCCGCATCGGCAAAGCTGAGGCCTTGCTGAGCAATGCCGATGATCATGCCGCCGATGACATTGATGAACACCACCAGCAAACCGGCGATGGCGTCGCCGCGGACGAATTTCGAGGCACCGTCCATGGCGCCGAAGAAGCCGCCTTCGTCCTCCAGTTTCTGCCGGCGGCGGCGCGCTTCCTTCTCGTCGATCAGACCGGCGGAAAGGTCGGCATCAATCGCCATCTGCTTGCCGGGCATGGCGTCCAGGTGGAAGCGCGCGGCGACTTCGGCGATGCGGCCGGAGCCTTTGGTGATGACGACGAAGTTCACGATGACGAGGATCGCGAAGACGATAATGCCGATCACGAAATTACCGCTCATCACGAAATTGCCGAAGGCCTCGATCACGTGGCCGGCGGCGTCGGTGCCTTCATGGCCGCGCGACAGGATCAGGCGCGTCGAGGCGAGGTTGAGCGCCAGCCGCAACATCGTCGCGATCAGCAGCACGGTCGGGAAAGCGGAAAATTCCAGCGGCGTGTGAATGAACAACGCCGTCATCAGGATCAGCACCGAGAAGATGATCGAGATTGCCAGCGAGAAATCGAGCAGCAACGGCGGCAGCGGCAGGATGAGCACCACGAGAATGGTGAGCACGCCCACCGCGAGCGCCAGATCCCCGCGCTTGAAGAAAGCGCCGACGTCGCCGAGGCCGGGCAGCTTGATGCCGCCGATCGTGGTTGTCGTCGTCGCGGCAGTAATATCGCTCATGTCAACGTCGTGCTCGGCGCGAGACCGGTTGCTGTTTTTTCGGGAGCACGCAGGAACAATACGAACGTCATCAAACCGGAAGGGGGCACCATTGCCGGTGCCCGAGTAGAGAGCCGCGGTGGGCCATTACCCCTTTCCCCCGGCAATATTTGCCCATTTTATGGTTAGCGCGGGGTTAACGGTACGGTGCTGCCACCCCAAAACCGGACGGTCCTCTCCCCGGGGACAAGGAGAGGACCGCCGGGCGGCTTTAGAAAGCCGCTTTGCCGGACGTCAGAGGACCAATCAGCCCGGCAACAGCACGGTGTCGATGACGTGGATGACGCCGTTCGACTGCTTCACGTTCGCAATGGTGACGGTGGCCTCGTGACCCTTGCCGTCGACCAGCACGATGCTGTCGCCCCTAAGCTTGGCGGTGAATGTGCAGCCGCCCACCGTCTTCACCGGATGCATGCCGGCATCGTCCTTGATCATCTTCTTGATCGCGGACGACATCGCATTCGCGGACACGACGTGACAGGTCAGGATCTTGGCGAGCTGCGCCTTATTCTCGGGTTTCAGCAGGCTCTCGACGGTGCCTGCCGGCAGCTTGCTGAAGGCGGCGTTGGTCGGCGCGAACACCGTGAAGGGGCCGTCGCCGGACAGTGTCTCGACCAGGCCGGCGGCCTTCACGGCCGCTACCAGCGTGGTGTGGTCCTTCGAATTGACCGCGTTCTGGATGATGTTCTTCGACGGATACATCGCCGCGCCGCCGACCATCACAGTCTTTTCGGCCGCGAAGCTCGGGGCGGTCGCGTTCATTCCAAGGCTGAGCGCGATCACGGCGGCGCCGGCCAAAGCGAGGGCAGAAATACGTTTCATGGCTCTCTCCGTTGCTCTGTTTGCTGTCCCCTAAGGCGGAGACATCGAGAGCTACGGAGGGCCTCGAAACTACGGATGCAGGCGTGAGGTCACAGGTTCGTGAGCTTGCCGGTGCCGATCACCGGGCCGGTCGGGGAGGCCGGTGGTCGACCCGCCAGGCGGCTCGAGCGACACCGCCAATACCGCATTGTTTTTTGCCAGACCGGCGAGATCGCCGGAGAGGGTCAGCGTAACCGGCGCATCGGCGCGCAGCAGGCCAACTGGCCTTGGCTTGCCGTCGGGCGGGATCAGCCAGAGTTCGGGGACGCGCGTTGCGTCGGCGCGGAAGGCGGCCGGGACGATGGCGACGGTGCCGCGCTTCATATCGATGGTCGCCACGAAATGGCGCTGGCCGCCACCTTCGATCGTTGCGACAAGAGGCTCTGGTCTGCGTAAGAGTGCCGAGGTAAATCAGTGCCGCGAGGCAGGCAGCGGCGAGGGCGCCGGCCGCAAAGCTCAGTCCGCGCCAGAATGCGAGGCTCTGCCACAAACCGGCGCGTGGGGGTTGCGGGGGCAGGGCGCCGGCAATGCGATCCCAGACGTGCGGCGGCGGAAGCACTGTCGGGAATTTCTGCCGCCCAGGGCGCGAGCCGCTGTTCCCAGGCCGCGACCTGGCGCGCAAAGCCGCGGTCGCGCGCGACGCGCTGTTCGGCCGTGGCCCGGTCGATGCCGTCGAGCACGCCCAGTGCATACTCGGCTGCGAGCAGTTCGTCTTCGGGCAAGCCGCTATGGTCGAAGGTGTCGCTCATTGCTCCAGGCAGGCCTTCAGCTTGAACATGGCGCGGCGGATCCAGCTCTTCATGGTGCCGAGCGGCACCTTCATGCGCGTCGCGAGATCCTCATAGGTACTGCCGTCAAAGAACGCACCGCGCAGCGCCGCGCGCTCGTGTGACGCAAGGCCGTCGAGGCAACCGTGCAGTTTTGCGTGCTCTTGCACGCTCTCCAATGCGACGTCGGCGCCAGGCGCGCTGTCGGCAACGTCAGTCGCGGCGTCGATCGCCTCCATGTTGCGGCTCGTGCGCGAGGCACGAAGCCGGTCGATCGAGCGATTGCGGGCTATGGCAATCAGCCAGGTCATCGGGCTCGCCCGCCTGGCATCGAAATCGGCGGCCTTGCGCCACACCGTCACGTAGACCTCCTGCAGCACGTCCTCCGCATCGCCGTGCTCACCCAAGATACGCAGGCAGACGCCAAAAAGCTTCGCTGAGGTCAGGCGATAGACGGTTTGCAGTGCCGCACGGTCGCCGTCCGGAATCCGGCCGAGCGCGGCGGCAATCAAGCTGCGGTTGGCATCGAGGTCCATCGGACGCGGGCCCGGATTTTGGCAGGCTCGGGGCCCACCTTACGGTTTTGACGATCCGGTCACAATTACGACGGCCTTGCCCGGATGGATTAGTCCTGCAAGGGGGGAAAAACGTGACCTCCGTCAGGGCCAAGGGGAAGGGGATCGACGCGTTTGCACAGCCTCGAGCGTGAGAGGGCCATAGAGGTGAGGAAACAGGGCGCCGCCGCGCGAGGGCTCCCATTTCAGGGCGCTGCCAAGCTTGCTGGCATCCACGCTGATCAGCAGCAGATCGCTTTGGCCTGCAAAATGTTTTGCGGCGGTTTCCGCAACCTGGGCTGCGGTCGAGAAATGAATGAAATTGTCGCGATGATCGACCTCCGAGCCGCGAAATACACCGGCTCGTTGGCCTCTGCCACAGTGCCGCGGGACAAATTTTGTACAGCGTCTGCATGGCATCAGCTCGTCTATGTAGTTGGAGTTCCAACTATTATTCAACGATCAATTTTCGTGCATGGCTCCATTCCGAAAACAGACTTGAATTGCGGGATTTTCTATGCATATCCCCGGTCAAGATTTGTAACGGAGATATCATGCCGAAGACTGAGGAATTCCTGATTGAGACGGCCGACCGGTGCACCGGTCTCGCGCGCGAAGGCCGCGAGCTGGTTGAGCGTTTGGAAGCCATGCGCAACGACCTGATGGCCAAGGCGGTCGAGCTCGACACCACGCGGCAAAAGGCGAACAAAAAATCCGAAGATGCGAGCGGCGCCTGAGCGCCCCGAATTTTTGCTGTCGAACCTAAAAACCCGGCGCTCGCGCCGGGTTTTTGCTTTGCTGCCGGATGTCAGGCAGCTCCCTTGAGCGGCTCGCCGCCATGCGGTGGGGGAATTGGCGCGCCGTCGGCGGCATATTCGTTGAGCTTGTTCCGCAACGTGCGGATCGAGATGCCCAGAATATTGGCCGCGTGCGTGCGGTTGCCGAGGCAGTGCTTGAGCGTTTCCAGGATCAGATCGCGCTCGACTTCCGCCACGGTGCGCCCGACCAGATTGCGGGTAACCTGTTCGGCGGCGATTGCCGCATGAGCTGCGACGTCCGTGCCGCGCATCTGATCGAGCCGCGCGCCGTCGGGTGAAAGAATGCCGTCGACGCCGATCTCGAGACCGCTCGAAAGCAGCACGGCACGATGCAACGTGTTCTCAAGCTCGCGGACATTGCCTGGCCAACGGTTGGCGCTGAGCGCGCGGCGCGCTTCCGCGGACAGCGGCCGCAAAGGCAGTCCGTTGACCTGCGAATATTTACGTATGAAGTGATGCGCCAGTTCGCCGATATCGGCCGGGCGCTCGCGCAGAGGCGGAATCTTCAGGTTCACGACGTTGAGGCGGAACAGCAGATCCTCGCGGAATTTTCCCTCGCGGACAGCGTCGGTGAGATTGCGGTTCGATGTCGCGATGATGCGAATGTCGATCGGGACAGGCCGATTGCCGCCGACGCGGTCGATGACCCGTTCCTGGATGGCGCGCAACAGCTTGGCCTGCAGCCGAACCTCCATCTCGGAGATTTCGTCGAGCAGGAGCGTGCCGCCGTTCGCCTCCTCGAATTTGCCGATGCGACGGGCGAGCGCGCCGGTAAAGGCGCCTTTCTCGTGGCCGAAAAGCTCGGATTCGAGCAGGTTTTCCGGGATCGCCGCGCAATTGACGGTGATGAACGGCTTCTTTGAGCGGTTGCTGCGCCCGTGCACGAAGCGCGCCAGCACCTCCTTGCCGGTCCCGCTTTCGCCGGTAATGAGCACGGAGGCGTCCGAACCCGCGATTTGCTGGGCGAGCTTGACCACTTTCGCCATGGAGTCGTCGCGGTAGATCATCTCGCGCGTATCCTCGGCGACGGCGGCGAGGACGGCCGCGATCAGGTCGGGATCGGGCGGCAGCGGGATATATTCTTTGGCGCCGGCGTGAATGGCATTGACCGCCGCGCGCGCGTCGTTGGTGACGCCGCAGGCGACGATCGGGACGTAGATGTGCTCCGCATTGAGCCGCCCATTGAGGTCGCGGATATCGAGGCTGACATCCACCATCAAAAGGTCGGCGCCGCGTCCGGAGCGCAGCACCGCGAGCGCCTGGTCGATGCTTTCAGCGTGCGTGACGCTGGCGCCCTTTTCCATTGCAAGCTTGGTTGCGGTGGTGAGCTGGCCGCCGAGCGTGCCGACAATGAGGAGTCGCATGGCTTAGCTCCGTGTCATTCGAGTAACGGCGGATCGTCGTCGCATCAGTTGTGATCCGCCTTGATAATTTCCGTCATGGTCACCCCGAGCTTGTCTTCGACAAGCACCACTTCGCCGCGGGCGACCAGCCGATTGTTGACGTAGATGTCGATGGCCTCGCCGACCTTGCGGTCGAGCTCAAGCACGGCGCCGGGGCCGAGTTTGAGCAGGTTGCCGACTTCCATGTGGGCGCGCCCCAGCACTGCCGAGACCTGGACGGGGACGTCGAACACCGCTTCGAGGTCTGCAGCCCCCCGGTTGACAGTCTCGCTGTCGGAAGGCGCGAGCGTGCCCGCATCCTGCACGACCTGCACGTCGCCGCCGTTTTCGAGGTCGGGAAGCGGTACCTTGGTGTCGTCGTCACTCATTGCCGTCGTCTCCAGAATTCCTATGCGGCGGGCATGTTGCGGGCCGCTATGTAGCGGGCGACCGTTTCATCGATCACCGACGCCGTTGCGGTACTGTCGCGGATAATGCCGCCGTCGGCCCATTCGACACGGCAGTCACCTGGTGCGAGGCTTTCGTCGGCAATGATGGCAAGCCGGCCATCGAAGCCGCGTCGTTCGTGCGATCTCCTCGATCTTCTCCTTCGCCGTCTCGTGGATGTCTCGCCGCAATGCGAACGGTGACAAGCGGCGTGGCCACCAGATGGTGAAAGCATTCGGTCGCGAGCGCCGCGATCTCGGCGAACGGCTCGCGCGCGATCAGCGCCGGCGGCTAGCTTGGCGGCGACCGCGACCGCCACCTCGACGGCCTCCGTTTCGAGGCGGGTCTCGATTGCGGTGAGCGCGCCGTCGAGCCGGTCGAGCCCGTCCGCGATCACGGAGAGCGCGTCGGCCATGCGTTTGGTGGCTTCCTGATGTGCCTGCTCCTGCCCGGCGGTAAAGCCTTGCCGATAGGCCTGCAACTCGGCATCGGCGCGCCTGCGCTCGTGCTCGACCATGGTGATGGTCGGCTTTTCGCCGGCGGCGAAATCCTCGTCGAACAGATATTTGGCCGTTGCTTTCATTGCATTCTCAGTAGATCAGTTCGTCTTCGCCGCGGCTCTTGGCGATGATGATTTCGCCCTTGGCCGCGAGATCCTTGGCGACGTTGACGAGGAGAGCCTGCGCCTCGTCGACGTCGCGCAGCCGGACCGGTCCCATGGCCTGCATGTCTTCCACCAGCAGCTTGGCGGCACGGCTCGACATGTTGGTGAAGAAGAACTGGCGCACGGTCTCGTTGGCGCCCTTGAGCGCCACCGCCAACTTCTCCTTGTCGATGTTGCGCATCAGCGTCTGCGCCGAGCCGGTATCGAGCTTGACCAGGTCGTCGAAGGTGAACATCAGCGCCTTGATGCGCTCGGCGGCATCGCGGTTGTCTTCCTCGAGCGCGGTCAGGAAGCGGGTTTCCGTCTGCCGGTCGAAATTGTTGAAGATCTCCGCCATCACCTCGTGCGCATCGCGGCGCCGCGTCTGCGACAGGTTGGACATGAATTCCGTGCGCAGCGTCTGCTCGACGCGCTCGATGACTTCCTTCTGCACGGCCTCCATCTTCAGCATGCGATTGACGCAGTCGAGCGAGAGGTCCTCGGGCAGGATCGAGAGCACCCGTGCGGCGTGCTCCGGCCGCAGCTTCGACAGCACGACGGCGACGGTCTGCGGGTATTCGTTCTTGAGATAGTTCGCCAGCACCTCTTCCTGGACGTTGGCGAGCTTCTCCCACATGTTGCGCCCGGCGGGGCCGCGGATTTCGTCCATGATGCCGCCGACGCGGTCTGGCGGCAGATACTGCTTGAGGAGGCGCTCGGTGGCGTCGTAGTTGCCGAGAAGGGCGCCGGAGGCCGACATGCGTGAGACGAACTCGAGCAGCAATTGCTCGACGGATTCGGCTTCGATCGTGCCGAGCGACGACATGACAATGGAAATTTCGCGCAGCTCGTCGTCGTCGAGCAGGCCGAAGATCTTGGCGCCGTATTGCTCGCCGAGCGACAGCATCAGGACGGCGGCCCGTTCCGGGCCGGTCAGCTTGCGGGCGCGTTCCTGCGTCGCTGGCCGCTTCGAAAGCTCGGCCATCAGCCCGCCGATGTCGTCGCGCGTCGTTTTGCTGTCCTTTTTGCTCTCGGCATAGGCTGACGGCATGGCTTAGGCTGCGTCCTCATGGAGCCAGTTGCGGATGATCGACACGGCTTCGTGCGGGTTCTTGTCGGCGAGTTCACCGACCTTCTGCACGGACTGGGCGTGAACCTGGCCCTGTACCTTGGCGATGTCGATCATCGCCGATGTGCGGTTGGAAATTGCGACAGCTTCATCGCCGCCGACGATCGAGACGTTCGGGCCGCCCGTTGAGGTGATGTTGCCGTTGACGCCCGGGAGCATCATGCCGGCAGCTGCGGCGGTCTCGGCCGTCATCGCGGGACGTGCGGCGTCGCGCGCGGCGGCGAACGGGCGTCTGCGCGCCTTCCGGGGTGATGACCCGGCGAACGAGCGGACGAACGACCATGAACAGCACGACCAGGCCGAGCAGCGCCATGACGCCTTTCTCGGCGGCTCCCATGATGTCGTCCTTGGTGAACTGCAGGTAGCTCATCCAGCCGGTCACTTCGTTGATCGGCGACGGCGTGGTTTCGGCGAAGCGCAGATTGACCACTTCCACCTGATCGCCGCGCTTGGCGTCGAAACCGATCGCCGAGCGCACGAGGGCGGCGATGCGGTCGAGCTCTTCTTTTGGGCGCGGCTGATAGGCGACCTCGCCTTTGTCATTCTTGCTGTAGATGCCGTCGACGAGCACCGCCGCCGAGATGCGGTTGACGCGGCCTGCCTCGATGACCTCGGTTTTGGTGGTGCGCGAGATCTCGTAGTTGACGATTTCCTCGGTCTTGCGGCTCTGGTCGCCGCGGCTGCCGCCGTCCGCTGGCTGTTGCTGCGGTCTGCTGCCGCCGGGCAATTCGGTGCCGACGGACACCGAGCCCTCCTTGTTGTCGCTTGTGGCGGACTGCTCTTCGCGGGTCTGGCTCGAGCGCAACACGCGGCCGTCCGGATCGAATTTGTCGGACGTTTGCGTGATCCGATTGACATCGAAATCGGCGTTGATCTGCACGCGCGCGTGACCAGGGCCGACGACCGAGGAGACAATCGTCTCGACTTCGCTGCGCAGCCGGTTCTCGTAGGCGAGCTTGCGCTCATCGGAGCTCGCGCCGTTGAGCGCGTTGTCGGGTGTGGCCCCGTCGGCGAGCAGCTTGCCGGTCTCGTCGATCACCGAGACGCGCTCGGGCTTCAGGCCGTTGACGGCGCTGGCGACCAGGTGGCGGACGGCGCGCACCTGCTGCGGCTCGAGCGCCCCGCGCACCTTGAGCACGATCGAGGCGGACGCCTCGACCTTGTCACGCGAAAACAGCGGACGTTCCGGGAGAACCAGATGCACGCGCGCCGCCTGCACGCGGTCGATGCTGCGGATCGTGCGGGCGAGCTCGCCTTCCAGCGCCCGCAGGTGATTGATGTTCTGGACGAAGCGTCGTCGCGCCGAGCGAGTCGGTCTTGTCGAATATCTCGTAACCGACCCCGCCGCCTTTCGGCAGACCGGACTCTGCGAGCTTCATGCGCAGACGGGCGACCTTGTCCTTGGGCACCATGATGATCGCGCCGTCGCTTTTGATCTGATAGGGAACGGCCTGCCGTTCCAGGTCTTTGATGATCGACGCGCTGTCGTCGACCGAGAGGTCAGTGAATAACGGCACCATTTGCGGCGTCGTCATCTGCACCATCAGGAATGAGAAGAAGCCGATCAGGGCGAGCGTTACCGCGGCCATCGCCGCCATCCGCGCAGCACCCAGCGACTTCATAAAATCGAAGAAGCCTTGCACCGGTTTGTCCTACCCGCAGGGGCGCCGATCGCGCGCCTCACCCGGCAAGATTTGCCCAGTTTAAGGTTAGCGTCGGGTTAATTTCCGGCCGATGTGCCTGCGAAAGTCGGTGCCCGAACAAATGAAAACGCCGGCGTGTTGCGCCGGCGTGCGGGCTAGAGTGGGAGTGTGTTTACTGGCGGTACTGCTGAATGCGTGTCGTACGCAGCCCTGCAAGGCCGTGCTGGTCGATCGAGTACTGCCAGGAGAGGAATTCCTCAACGGTGAGTGTGTAGCGGGCGCAGGCCTCTTCCAGCGACAACAAGCCGCCACGGACCGCGGCGACCACCTCTGCCTTGCGGCGGATGACCCAGCGCTTGGTCGTCGGGGGCGGCAGATCCGCAATGGTCAGCGGACTGCCATCTGGCCCGATCACGTATTTGACCCTCGGGCGATGGGGTTCGGTCATTGGTACACTCACAAAACGAGACTCGACTGACAGTTACTGCGGAAAAACTACAGGTCCCGGCTTAAAATTTGCCTAAGCATGGCAAATGCATCGGGCAATCATTGCCGGGTTTCCGCTAACCTTTTGGTTACAGATGAAGCGCGGTGGGCAACCCTTGGGCCATTGCGGCAAAGCGCCGTAATTGCGGTAGTATGGGCCAAAAGGGCGGGTTTCTTGGGATTTTGCGCCGGTGAAAAAGTTCCCTGCTGCTTCTTCATCGGAATCGACCCAACGGGGTGGTCTCGGCTCGTTTCTCGCCTGGCTGCCCGTGGTGGCCGTTGCCTACTTTCTTCTCGCAAAGCTCGGCCTTCAGCTCGCCTCGATAAACCCAAGCGCCAGCCCGATCTGGCCGCCGACGGGCTTGGCTTTTGCCACCGTGATTCTGGGCGGCGTGCGATTTTTTCCGGCAATCCTGATCGGCGCATTCGCGGCTAACGCCGCAACCGCGGGAACCTTGGAAACGTCGGCCGCGATTGCGGTCGGCAATACGCTGGAAGGCGTGGTGGGTGGCTACCTAATCGCGAAGTGGTGTGGCGGTGCCCAGGCTTTTGTAACACCCGCGCGAATCGCAAAGTTCGCAATTGTGTGCGCCGGCTTGCCAACCATGCTCAGCGCCACAATCGGCGTTGCCACACTCTATCTGGCCGGATTTGCGGCTGAGCCGAACTCTCGCCCCGGTCTGGATCACATGGTGGCTTGGGGATACCGCCGGCGCGCTGGTGATTACTCCGCTCATCGTCCTCTGGGCGGTTACTGACTGGCGTGCGATCGACAGGCGCGAGTTGCGCGACATGGCCGCGGTGTTCGGCTGCGCTATTCTGGTCGGCCTCGTCACGTTCAGCCCGCTATTGCCGCGCTCCCAATATACGAGCCCGCTTGGATTTCTTGCGATTTTGCCGTTGGTTTGGGCAGCGTTGCGGCGCGGGCCGCGCGACACCGCGACAGTCGCAGTCATTCTCACGATTTTTGCCATCTGGGCGACGATTGCCCAGGTCGGCCCATTTGCGCAAATGGGTCTCAACGAATCATTCTTGCTCCTGCTCACCTTCATGCTCAGCGTGTCGGTGCCGAGCCTGGCGTTGAGTGCCGATGTCGAGATGCGCCGCCGCAGCGAGGACGATCTTCGGCGCATACATGCCGAGCTTGACCAGCGCGTCAAAGACCGCACAGCGGCACTGGCGGATGCCAATCTCCAGCTCGGCAATGCGAACAGTCAGCTCGCCGACGCCAATGCGCAACTTGCTGATACCAATACTCAGCTCGCCGATGCCAACATCCAGCTTTCTGAGGCGCAACGACTCGCCAATCTTGGAAGCTGGTCATGGGACGTCGCGAAAAATCGCATCAGCTGGTCGGACCAGCTTTACGGCATCTACGGGCTGGAGCGCGGCGAATTTGGCGGCACCTTTGCCGATTTCTTGAACCTTATCCATCCGGATGATCGCGCCCATGTGCAAACGAGCCTGACTCACGCCCTGAAAACGGGGAGTGACTTCAGCCACGAAGAGCGGATCATCCGCGGTGACGGGCTCGTCCGTCATCTGCACAGTGTCGGGGAGGTCGTCCGCGGTCAGGACGGTGCCGCCGTTCGCATGCTCGGCGTTTGCCTCGATGTGACCGAGCGCAAGGAGGCCGAAACAGCCTTGCGCGAGTCAGAGCAGAATATCCGCATGCTGTTGACGGGCCTTCGCGACTACGCGATTTACATGCTTGATGTCGGCGGTCACGTTCGCAGCTGGAATGCTGGCGCCGAACAGATCAAGGGCTACATCGCCGATGAAATTGTTGGCCAGCACTTCCGTCAATTTTACACCGAGGAAGATCGCGCGCAGAACGTGCCGGAGCACGCCCTGGAGACCGCGGCCCGCGAGGGAAAATACGAGGCGGAAGGCTGGCTCGTGCGCAAGGACGGCAGCCGCTTCTATGCCAATGAGCTGATCGAAACCATTCGCGACGATGCGGGTGAACTGGCCGGGTTTGCCAAGATAACCCGCGATATCACTGCTCAGCGTGAAGCCCAGATCGCGCTCGACGAGACCCGGGAGCAGCTGGCTCAGGCGCAGAAGATGGAGGCCCTCGGGCAACTCACCGGGGGCATTGCGCATGATTTCAATAATCTGCTCATGATCGTTTCCGGCTACGCGCAAATCCTGCAGCGCAAGCTGAGCGAGCCAAAGGACGTCCAGGCCGTCGAAGCGATCCGGGCGGCCGCCGGCCGTGGTGAGAAGCTGACCCGGCAATTACTGACGTTCTCTCGGCGGCAACAGCTCATGCCGGTGGTCGTCGATCTGCATGCCGCACATCGGTGCGGTGCGCGACATGCTGGCGCCGTCGCTGCGCGGCAATATCGAACTTGTCGTCGACATCGAAGACAAAATCTGGCCCGTTGAAGTCGATCTGGGCGAACTGGAACTCGCGCTCGTCAATATCGCGGTCAATGCCCGCGATGCGATGCCTGACGGCGGCACAATTACGTTGCAGGCGCGCAACGTCGTTCTCACCCCAGGTTCGGCCGCAGGCGCGCTGGAAGGAGACTTTGTCGCGCTGGCCATTATCGATACCGGAACCGGAATTCCAGCAGATGTACTGCAAAGGGTGTTCGAGCCGTTCTACACGACGAAGCCGGTCGGCAAGGGGACCGGGCTCGGGCTTTCGCAGGTGCACGGTTTCGCCAACCAGTCCGGCGGCGCGGTCACGGTCGCAAGCGAGCCCGACCGCGGCACCGTTGTGACCGTCTATCTCCCGCGCGCGCACACGGAAGTTCCGGCGGAGCCGGGGACGAGTGATTCGGCGGGGCGTGAGACCGTCCAAGGGCACGGTGCTTGTCGTGGAAGACAGCCGCGACGTCGCCGACGTGACATCCGCGTTGCTCGAGCAACTCGGATACCGCGTGGTGCGGGCAGAAAATGCCGCCGAGGCGCTCCGTCACCTTCAGCAGGGCATCGAATTCAACTTGTTGTTTTCGGACATCGTCATGCCGGGCACGATGGACGGGCTTGGCCTGGCGCAGGTCTGCCGCGAGCAATTTCCGGATCTGCCGATTCTGCTGACCAGCGGCTTTTCCGATGCGGCTCAGGCGGCCGACGGTCGCTTTGATATTTTGCGCAAGCCGTTCGAGCTCTCTGTGCTTGAGCGCGCCATCGAGCAGGTCATTGGCGATGCGCGCGCCCGTCCGCGTGCGTCCGCATCTTGAAGCCGGCGCCTTAGCCTGACGACCGGACGATCCGCTTGATCTTGTCGAGCGTGTAGTTCTGACCGTTGATCGACAGAACGGGCGAGGATCCCGTGAGGTCGACGGAATCGACGACGGCTTCGACCTCGGTGGATATGCCGACCGACTGCTTGTTGGAGTCAACTGCGGTGGCGGTCAACGTGTAGCTGCCGTCCGGCCAGACGCGGCCGTCATTGCCCCGGCCGTCCCAGGTGAATGCCTGATTGCCCGGGTTGACGCCGATGGTGCCGGTATAGACCGACTGTCCGGTCGTCGCATCCTTGATCGTGATGGTCGCGGTCGAGGGCTTGCTGACATTCAAGGTCCACTTCGCCTGGCCATTGGCCAGCTGTGCCGTCGATCCATCGACCACCACGGTTGAGCCGACATAAGCGAGCGCGGCGGTCGCTTCCGAGCTTTTCTCCAGGAGGACCAGCCCGGAGAGCAGGTCGTTGGACTTCATCTGCTGCTCGACCTGCGCGAACTGGACGAGCTGCTGGGTGAATTGATTGGTGTCGAGCGGATCGAGCGGGTTCTGGTTCTTCAGTTGCGTCGTCAGCAATTGCAGGAACGTCGTGAAATTGCTGGCGATCTCGACGTTATCCAGTGCGCCGGAAACCGAGCTGGTGCCAGTGCCGGTGGTGATAGGGGGAACCGTAGCCATGTCAAAAACCTCAGACGCGGATATCGAGACCGCCGCCTTGACCGGCCAGGCGGTATCGTTGGGGGATGACATCGATGGAAGGCAGGCTTTCGTCGGTCGCGACCAAAACTGCCGCGCCAGGAGACGTGCCTGCCTGCTGCTCGTTCATTGACTGATCGCGCAGGGAAAATTGAAGACCGTTGTTTGCGGTTTTCAGGCCTGCATCCTGCAGGGCGCGTTCGAGGCCCGCCGCATCACGGCGCAACAGATCGAGCGTGTCCGGGCGATCGACCGTTAAGCGGGATGTCACGTTACCGTCGCGGTCGACGTCGAGTCGCACGTCGATGCGGCCAAGCTCGGGTGGGTCAAGCCGGATTTCGAAACGGTTCTTGCCTGCAAGTGCCTTGCCGGCGATCTCAATGGCGACTCCGGAGAGCGGGAAGCCGACGGGCTGTGGGCCGGGCTGCGAAATAAGTAGTAGCCGGCGCTGCGGCATTTGCCGATGCGTGCGTCGCCTGCTGGGAATTGGAAGTTGCGCCGGCATGTCGTTCGAGACTTTCGCGGTCCCAGAGAGACTGTGCTGCCCGCCGGGTCGGTCCGCTCGCGTCGGAACGATGATTGTTCGTGACTGACGTCGCCGCGAACTTGCGAGACATGCTGCTTGTCGCCATCGCCCGTTTCGGTTTGCGGCTTGCTTTCTGCGTGCTGCGGCGCGGCGTCCTTGGTTAAAATCTGGAAAGCATCGTCAGTCTCGTCGGTCGGCTGATCAGTCTTGACTTGGTCATCCGCATCCACTTGCTTAGCTTTACCGTCGTCGGCTTTCTTCCCCACAACAGCTTTCGGCAAATCCGCGCCGAGCTGATTTATCTTGGGTGCGGCATCTGCCACGAGTGCCACCTGTTGCAGCGGCTGCTCGACTTGTTGCTTGCCGTCATCCGGCATCTCATTGGGCGTTTGCGCCGGCGTTTGAGCGATTAAGATCGCAGTCGGAACTGGTGACAGTCACGACCCCGTCGGCCGGCGTCGCCGCGTTCGCATCGTCTGGTCTTCTGTCCGGCAGTCGGCTCATGATCGGATTCCGGCTGAATGCTGTCGCCGACGTCGCTGGTGGCGTCGGGCTTTGCGACTTTCTTGCCGTCAACTTTTGCGGTGCTTCCGTCAGGGGCCACCTCGTCGGCTGCAGTGACCTCGTCGGTATTTGCCGGCTTTGTGTCGTCGTTCGGTTCGACTGCCTTGCAGTCCTTGCTTTTTGCGGGCGCCTGCTTGTCGTCGTTCTTGGCAACCTTGCTGTCCTTCGGCGGCGGTGCAGCCTCGGGAGGCTGCGACGTGTCCTCGATCAGGCTTTCGAACGGGGATGGCGCACGGTCGGACGGCGCTGGACGTGCGACGCGCGGCATATGCGGGTTAGGCGCATGAATTTTGGCATCTGACGCAACTTGTGGCACAGGCGGACCTCCGGATTTCCGCCGTCTGATGTGCAATCGTCAGGCCAGCCCCGGAATTGCCGGATTTATGTTTTTATTCAACCGCTTGCGGAGGCGGCCTATTGAAGAAAAGGGCGCCGCGCCCGGCACGCACGATAACAAAGCGGCAAAATTTGCCGGTTGGCCGCCTCGCATTGCGCACACCCGGTCGCCACCTATAGTAAGAACGGCCATGGCCAACAGTCTCGAACTCGATCGCAGCCCCGAAACAACGCGTGTCGTTGTCGCCATGTCCGGCGGCGTCGACTCGTCGGTGACGGCTGCCCTACTTAAGGCTGAAGGCTACGACGTGGTCGGCGTGACGCTGCAGCTCTACGACCACGGCACAGCGGTGCATCGCAAGGGCGCCTGTTGCGCAGGCCAGGACATCTACGATGCCCGCAATGTAGCGGAGCGCATCGGCATTCCGCACTACGTTCTCGACTACGAGACACGTTTCAAGGAAGCCGTGATCGACCGTTTCGCCGAGAGCTATATCCACGGCGAGACGCCGGTTCCTTGCGTCGAATGTAATATGTCGATCAAGTTCCACGATCTGCTGATTACGGCGCGCGAGCTTGGCGCCGACGTGCTCGCGACCGGTCACTATGTTGCGTCACGCTCGTTGCCCCGCGGGGGCAGGGCGCTCTACCGCGCGCGCGACGAGGAGCGCGACCAGAGCTATTTCCTTTTCGGCACGACGCGCGAGCAGCTCGACGTTCTGCGCTTCCCGCTTGGGGAGCGGACCAAGACCGAGACCCGGGAGCTTGCGCGTCGTTTCGGACTTGCTATCGCCGACAAGCACGACAGCCAGGACATCTGCTTCGTCCCGACCGGCCACTACGCCGACATTATCGAAAGGCTGAGGCCCGGCGCGGCGGAGGCCGGTGAAATCGTCGATCTTGATGGGAAAGTGCTGGGTGCGCATTCCGGCATTATTCATTTCACTGTCGGGCAGCGGCGCGGTCTTGGCGTTGCCACTGGCACGCCTCTTTATGTCGTGCGTCTTGATGCCGAGCAGCGGCGTGTTGTCGTCGGTCCGCGCGAGGCACTGCGCATGAGCCGCATCGTGCTGCGCGACGTCAACTGGATCGGCGAAGGGTCGCTCGAGGAGGCGCTGGCCGACGATCGCCGCGAGGTCTTCGTGAAAGTCCGATCGACGCGCCCGCCGCAGGCCGCCTGGCTGCGACACGGCGCAAACGGCTGCGAGGTTGAGCTGGTCGATGGCGAGCATGGCGTGTCGCCCGGCCAGGCGTGCGTTTTTTATGACGCGGGTGAGGGGCAGGCGCGCGTGCTGGGCGGCGGATTCATCAAGAGCGCGGTCGCGGCCGGCGATAGTCGTTCCGCCAGTGACACGCGCGCGGCAGCCCCTGCGATGCGCAGCTAGTTCGCGCCGTGGGGGCAGACATCGATAAAACAAGCGTTGAGCGCGCCTATGCGCGATGGGCGCCGGTCTATGACCTGGTGTTCGGCGCGGTGTTCGATGCCGGCCGGCGCGCCGCGATCGCTGTCGCTGAAGAGGCTTGCGGCGAGCAGGGCGGGCGGATTCTCGAAGTCGGAGTCGGTACCGGAATTTCGTTGCCCGACTATTCGAGAAAAAACCGGCTTGTCGGCATCGATCTCTCCGAGCCGATGTTGCGCAAGGCGCATGAGCGCGTCGCCGAGCACAGCCTGTCCAATGTCGAGACACTGGCGGTCATGGATGCCGAGCGCATGGCGCTGCCCGACCGGTCATTCGATGTTGTGGTGGCGCAATTTGTGATCACGGCAGTGCCGAATCCCGAAGCGACGCTCAACGAGTTCGCGCGCGTGATCCGGCCGGGCGGCGAGATCGTTCTGGTCAATCACATCGGCGCGGAAGCGGGTCCGCGCCGCGCGTTCGAGGTCTGCTTTGCGCCGATCGCGCGCAGGCTGGGCTGGCGGCCGGAATTCCGCTTCGGCCGCCTGGCCGATTGGGCGGAGCGTCACGGCGGAGTGCGCGTGTTGGAGCACCGGCCGATGCCGCCGCTCGGCCATTTCTCGCTGATCCGCTTCGAGCGCCTCGGCAACGGCGCCTGAGCGGAACTCTCTCTCGTATCAAATCGTTATCTACCCTCTGCATGTCCGCGCAGGGAGCGTGCCATGGCTCGCGAAATCCGTTTTTTCGTTCTGGTAATGTCGGCGCTGCTGCTGCCGTCGCTGGCCACTGCGCAGGCGCCGCCGCCGACGAAGGCGCCGGTCGCGCCCAAGGCAGATCAGCTCGATCCGAACGCGTGCGCGCAGCCGGACACGCAAACAACAGTCGGAAAGGGCGGCGAAGTCCAGATCCATCGCCCGGACGGAAAAGACGACCTGAGCGAAAAGCTTGCGCGCTCGGGCGGCGTCATTTGCCCGCCGGAGCATGTCGATCCCGAGATCAGGCAACCGACCCCGCCGACCGGCGGCTCGATGCCGGTCATTCCGCCGCCCGGCAGCCCCGGAGGGGACCAATCGGTTCAGCCGAAATAAGCGCTCTGGGGCAAGCGGGAACTGCATTGCTTGACAGTGTTTGCTTCGGCTTCCTATATCGCGCCCATTCCGGCGCTTTGTTTCGGAATGGCGGGGTAGCTCAGCTGGTTAGAGCAGCGGAATCATAATCCGGAGGTCGGGGGTTCGAAGTCCCTCCCCCGCTACCAACTTTGGGGACACCGCACGGAGCCCGTTGGGGATGCGCTCCTGGCGACCGTCGCCTACGCCCTTTTGGGCCACGGTAGCGATACTGACATTATGGATGGTCATGAATTGGCAAGACGCTGCTTTGGCGATGGCTGGGGTCAGCGGAAGCAGCGTGGCGGTGGTTCACGGCATCCTGGTCCAACGTCTTATGGTCACACCATATGAGGATCTTTTTCGCGCGGACGCGCGGATAACCGCTCCGATCAAGCGAATTGTGCCGCTGCTCTTGCATTTCAGCACGATCACCTGTTTCCTCGGCGGACTAGCCTTGATGGCCGCCGCACTCTGGTTTGGTCAGGAAGCAAGGCTCGCGACCGGACTGTTTGTTGGCGGCCTCTATCTGTATGGCGCTGTCGGCAACCTTTGGGGGACGCGCGGATTTCATCCTGGCTGGATGCTCCTGGCGGCCGCGCTCGTTCTGATCGCCTTCGGAGTCAACAAATCAGCTGGCTGAGGTGACCTTCGCTTCCGCAGGTTCTTCCACAAAGACAAAGGATTGCCGCATTTCGAGTCCGCGATGTCGGGCATCACAACCCGTGGGCACGTGATGAGAAGACATCCAAGGTTGCTAGGGTGTCCTTGCGATGGAACAATTGCGGTCATAGTTCGTCTTTGTACGTAAATCGACTGCCGAAGCCCGTTGTATAGTCTCGGAGGATTTCCATGGCGCGAACCGGAATGTCGCCGGCCCTCCGTAAAGGACCGGCGCACAAGCCCAAGCGTTCGCTGGACGATGCTCGTGCAATCTGGCTTGACGCTTTTCGCCGTGTACGGGCGGAAACCGAAAAGCGCGCATCTCACCTGTCGGCCGAGGACCAGATCGTTCAGTCAATGGCGGATGCCAGCCCCACCAAGTGGCACCGCGCGCATGTTACCTGGTTCTTCGAGCAATTCCTTCTGGTGCCGCACGACTCCGCTTACCGGATCTTCGACGAACGATTTCCGTTTCTTTTCAACTCGTATTATGTCGCCGCCGGTCCGCGCCATGCGCGGCCGCAGCGAGGCCTGATCACGCGCCCAAACGGTTCGGAAGTCGCTGCCTACCGCGCGCATGTCGATGCCGCGGTCGAGCGACTGATTGGACAGGTTCCGGCCGAAGCAGCGGAGCAGGTCTTCACGATCGTCGAGATCGGACTGCAGCACGAGCAGCAGCACCAGGAATTGCTGCTCACGGACATTCTCCACGCATTTGCGCAGAATCCTACCGACCCGGTTTACGACCCCGAATGGCAGCCTCCGCACCCGACGCTGGGCCCGCGCGGTTACGTCGACGTGCCGGCCGGCGTGCATGCGGTCGGCCATGATGGTGACGGCTTCTGTTTCGACAACGAAACACCGGTTCACGACGAGCTCATCCCGCGCGTGCGCATCGCCCGTCATCTCGTCACGAACGCCGAGTGGCTCGAATTCATCTCCGCTGGCGGCTACACGACGCCGTCCCTTTGGCTCTCCGACGGCTGGACAGCGGTGCAGAACGAAAGCTGGCAGGCACCGGGCTATTGGCGGCAGAAGGACGGAGCCTGGCATGTCATGACGCTGGGTGGCCTCAGGCCCGTCGAACCGGCGGCCCCGGCGCAACACGTCAGCTATTACGAGGCCGACGCTTTCGCGCGCTTCGCCGGAAAACATCTGCCGAGCGAGACGGAATGGGAGATCGCGGCGCGCCATGACATCATCGCCGACGCCTTCGGCATCGCTTGGCAATGGACGCGCAGTGCCTATCTACCCTATCCGGGCTATCGCGCCGCCGAAGGCGCGCTCGGCGAATACAACGGCAAGTTCATGGTCAGCCAGATGGTGCTGCGCGGCTCCTCGCTGGCGACGCCCGAAGGCCATGAGCGCGTGAGCTACCGAAACTTCTTCTATCCGCCGGCGCGCTGGCAGTTCAGCGGGTTGCGTCTGGCCGAGTTCATCTGAAAGGCGCGAGATGGTTGCAGCAGCACTCAGAAAACGTATTCCGCAGCATCAGGAGCAATCCGAATTTGAGGCCGATGTGCTCAGCGGCCTGCGCGCCACACCGAAACATATCCCGGCCAAAGTATTTTTACGATGCCGTCGGCTCCGATCTGTTCGAACGCATCACGGAAGTTCCAGAGTATTATCCAACCCGCTGCGAAATGAGCATTTTGCGCCGGCACTCCGCCGACATCGCGAAACTCATCCCTGCGGGCGCGGCACTCGTGGAGTTCGGCAGCGGCTCGAGCAAAAAGGCGCGCATTGTGCTGAGCGCTGCGCCGAAACTTGCCGCCTATGTGCCGGTCGATATCTGCGGTGAGATGATCGAGCGCGAGGCCGCCGAGCTGCGCGTCGATTTTCCGCAACTCAAGGTGCTGCCCGTCACCGCGGACATATGCAAACCGTTTGCGTTGCCGGCAGAAGCCAAAGCCGCGCCCGCACGTGTCGGCTTTTTCCCGGGCTCAACCATCGGCAATTTTGAGCCGCACGAGGCAGCCGAGTTTTTACGCAATGCCGCAAATATTCTGGGAGAGGGCGCGACACTTATCGTCGGGGTGGACCTGATCAAGCCGGCCGAGGTGCTCAACGCCGCGTATAATGACGCCGAAGGCGTGACGGCAAAATTCAATCTCAATCTGCTCGACGCGCATCAATCGCGAGCTCGGCGGGAATTTCCGGCTCGATATGTTTGAGCATCACGCCTTTTACAATCGTGAAAGACACCGCATCGAAATGCATCTCGCCAGCCTGAAACGCCAGAAGGTGCGGGTGGCCGGTGAAACGATCGATTTCCGCGCCGGCGAAACGATCCATACCGAGAACAGTTACAAATACAGCATCGAATCCCTTGGTGCTCTCGCGCGTGGCGCCGGCTGGCTGCCTGCAGGGGCGTGGACCGATTCCAGCAAATATTTCTCCATCCAGGCCTTCACGCTCGGCAAGTCCTTCAAGTGACTTGCTCGCCTTCGTGCGCCTGCGCTAATCCTGCCGGAGCCCGATCCACCTGCGGTCGGGCTCATTCATTCAATTAGGGTGGAAGGACTTATGAAGATCGTCGGATTTGAAGCGAACAACGGCGTGCGTCTCGGTGTGGTCGATGGCGACAATGTCGTCGATCTGCAGGCCGTGGATGCGAATGTGCCGGCCGATCTCGCCGAGGTCCTGCGCCGGAGCAACGGCGACCTCTCGTCGATCGGCGCTCTTGCGAAGAAAGCGCCGGCATCCGCGCGCCGCCCCCTCGATGGACTGAAATACGCGCTGCCGGTCGCGCATCCGGGCAAGATCATCTGCCTTGGCCTCAACTACCTCGACCATGTGAAGGAAGGCCCGCAGCGCGACAACATCCCGAAATTTCCGTCGATTTTCTTCCGCGTGCTGACTTCGATGGTGCCGCATCAGGCAGCCGATCATGCGGCCGAAGAAATCGATCCAGCTCGACTACGAAGCCGAGATGGTCGCGATCATCGGCAAGCGCGCCAAGCATCTGTCGATGGGCAATGCCGTCGATTGCATCGCAGGCTATTCATGCGCCAATGAGGGTTCGGTTCGCGAATTCCAGCGCCACACGACGCAATGGGGCATGGGGAAGAACTTCGATCGTACCGGCGGCTTCGGCCCCTGGATGGTGACGGCGGACGAAGTGCCGCCGGGCGGCAAGGGCCTGAAGATCATGAGCCGCCTCAACGGCAAGACCATGCAGTCCGACAACACCGACAACATGATGTTCCCGCTGGCCGAGACCCTCGTCTATCTCACCAAGGGCATGACGCTGGAGCCCGGCGACGTCATCCTCACGGGCACGCCGTCCGGCGTCGGCCATGCGCGCAAGCCCGATCCGGTCTGGATGAAGGCCGGGGATACCTGCGAAATCGAGATCGAAAAGGTCGGTGTTTTGCGCAATCCCATCGCGGACGAGAAGTAAGGCCGTCCTTCCCGTTGACAATGCGGTGTGCGAACGCGTTCCCTAAACAACAATAACAGGCGCGCCCCGTGGGGGAGGCGCGCCGGACATAGGGAGGACGATCGTGAAACGCACCTATATTGCGTATGCAGCTGCGGCCTTGGCCATCACGGTGGTTGCGCCGTCTGCGCGCGCACAGGATTGGCCGACGAAGCCGGTTCACATTCTGATCGGATTCGGTGCCGGCGGTGGCACCGACGTCGCCACGCGCATTCTCGCCGACGGTCTGGCCGAGGCTTTGGGTCAGCAATTCATCGTCGAAAATCGACCCGGTGCCGGCGGCACGATTGCCGGCGGCATCGCTGCCAAGGCGCCGAAGGACGGATACAACCTCCTTGCCATCAGCATGGGCCATTCCGTTTCGGCGGTCATGGTCAAGCAGGTGCCCTATGACGCCGTGAAGGATTTCGAGCCGGTCGGAATATTCACCAATTCCGCCTTCGTCGTCGTTGTGCCCAAGAACTCCCCGGCGACCGACATCAAAAGCCTTATCGAATACGTCAACAAGCAGCCCGGAAAGCTGAACTATTCGACGGTCGGGTTGGGCTCGACGCAGCATCTTATCGCCGAGCATTTGCGTCAGCGCGCGTCGATCAACGCGCAGGCGGTTTCATATCGCACGACCGGCGAGGTGGTGAGCGCGCTGCTGCGCGGCGATGCGGCCTTCGCCGTCGAGCTCTATCATCCCATTCGCGGGCAGGTGGATTCCGGCGAACTGCGGATCATCGCCGTCGCCACGCCGACGCGCTGGCCGGCAATTCCGAATGTGCCGACCCTCGCCGAGAGCGGCGTGAGCGGGATTGGCTATCTCGGCTGGTACGGCCTGGTGTTCCCGGCCGGCACGCCGAAGCCGATTGTCGACAAGCTTCACAAGGCGATGCAGGAAGTTCTGTCCAAGGACGCCGTCAAGAAGCGCCTTGAAGGCATCGGCGCGGTTGCCAATCTGTCATCACCCGCAGACTTCAGCAAAGTCATTCAATCCGACATCAAGACATTCGAGGAGGTGGCAAAAACGGCCGGCCTTGAAGCGAAATAGCGAACATCAACAACAAGAGGAATGAAATGGCCGATCAGTTCAACGTGCTCGTCATTTGCGGGTCGCTCCGCAAGGGTTCGTACAATGCCGCACTGACGCGCGCGTTGCCGGGTCTGGCGCCGCCTGGAATGAAATTTGTGACGGCGCCTGCCTTTGAGACGTTGCCGCTCTACAACGCGGACATGCAGGAGGCCTCCGGTTTTCCGGGACCGGCGCAAGATCTCGCGGCGGCGGTCCGCGCCGCCGACGGCGTCCTGTTCGTTACGCCCGAATACAACTGGTCGATGCCGGGCGGGCTGAAGAACGCGATCGACTGGGTCTCACGGATGAAAGAGCAGCCGTTCGAAGGCAAGCCGGTCGCCATTCAGTCCTGTTCGCAGGGTCCGCTTGGCGGTGCGCGCATGCAGTATCACTGGCGCATGTCGATGACGTTCCTCAAGGCTTTCATCTTCGGCACGCCGGAAGTGTTCGTCGGCAACGCGGCGACCAAGTTCAACAAGGACACGCTCGAGCTGACGGATCAGGGCACGAAAGATGCCGTGAAGACGCAGCTCGCCGCGTTCGCGAAATTCATCAGCCGCGTGAAGGCGGGCGCCTAGCCCGCCGCCTGCGCCCGCTTCGGGAAGAGCTGCGGCCGCAGCTTCGGGTGGCCGGCCATGGTTTTCGGCGCGTAAGGCGTCTCTGCGCCGAGCTCTTCGGCCGCGTGCCAGGCCCAACGCGGATCCCAGATCGCCGCGCGCGCGAGGCAGATCAGATCCGCCTTGCCGGATGCGACGATGTCCTCGGCCTGCTGGTAGCCGGCGATCAGCCCGACCGTCATGGTGGTGATGCCGCTTTCCTTCTTCACCTTCTCGGCGAAAGGCACCTGATAACCCGGCGCCAGCGGGATCTTCTGCAGCGGCGAGAGGCCGCCGGTCGAGACGTCCATGTAATCCATGCCGCGCTTCTTGAGTTCCTTGGCAAGCACAACGGTTTCTTCGGGCGTCCAGCCGCCGTCGACCCAGTCGGTCGCCGACACGCGCATGCCGATCGGCTTCTGCTCCGGCCACACGGCACGCACCGCCTCGAACATCTCGATCGCAAAGCGCATGCGGTTTTCGAGCGAGCCGCCATATTCGTCGATGCGCTGGTTGGACAGCGGCGACAAAAACTGGTGCGCGAGATAGCCGTGCGCCCCATGCAGCTCGATCACGTCATAGCCGATGCGGTCGACACGCTTGGCGGCGGCGGCGAATTCGCCGATGCAGCGCTTGATGTCGTCCTTCGTCATTGCGTGCGGCACCGGCCAGCCGGTGTCGTAAGGAATGGCTGACGGCGCTTCCGGCGTCCAGGCGTCCGGCCCTTCGAGGATCGGCTTGCCGCCGGCGGCCGGCGGCGTGGTCGGCCCCTTGCGGCCGGCATGGGCAAGCTGCACGCCGAGCTTCGCCACGCCGTATTGCCGGCAGAAATCGTGCACGCGCTTGAGCGCGGCCTCGTTGTCGTCCGACCACATGCCGGCGCATTTCGGAGAGATGCGCCCTTGCGGATTGACGTTCGTCATCTCGCACATCACCAGGCCGGCGGCGCCGAGCGACATATTGCCGAGATGCATCAGGTGCCAGTCATTGGCCGAGCCGTTGTTGGAATTGTACTGGCACATCGGCGAGACCACGACCCGGTTCGGCAGGGTCAGTCCGCGCATGGTGAGGGGAGAAAACAGAACGCTAGCCATTGGGAAGGCTTCCTTTCACTGAGAAAACGTCACATGCCGGTGTGATAGGCGTGCATGGCGACGACGAGACAGCAGATCGCCCAGAACACGCAATATTCGATGCCGCCGATCACCCAAATCCAGCTCTTCGTGACCTTGTAGGTGGCGGCGCCCGCAACCAGCAGATGGATGAAGGCGATGAAGGCGACATATTGGAGGTAGATGCCGAAAAACAAGCCGATGCACAGGACCGTCTCGATCGTCGCCCGCGATGTACATCCAGGTTGCGGGCGGCTTGAAGCCGGCCTTGACGAAGAACTCAAGCGTTGCCGGCACGGTGATCTTGCCGACGATGTGCGGAATGAAGAACACCGCGCAGATGATGCGCAGGATATTGAACTCATTGAGCAGGTTGAATTTGTCGGCAAGCGACATGGCAGCTGTCCCCCCGGTGGTTTATGCGCCCACCACCATTCAAAATCGCACTTCCTGGTGCGTGCGCCAACCCCTCGCGTCGTTTCTAGAGCTTCTTGCCCTTGAGCCAGGCCTCGCCCTTGGCATAAAGCGCCGCAAGCGGCGCTCCGTCGAGCCCCGGAAGCTCGTCCTTGATCGTGTAGCCGATCTTGCTCTGCAGGTAGGCGAGGTGGCGGTAGCCTTCCGGAAATTGCGCCAGATGCGCCTTGTCGAGCGTGAGCCTTGCATCGGGCTCAACCGGGTCGATGCGGTCTTTCTCGTAGGCGAGCCGCCGCAGCACGATGCCCCAGCGGCCTTTGCGCTTTTCCAGAAAATCGTAGAAGCGTCCGCTGCACACGACGTCGCACAGCACGCCCTCGACCTTTGCGCGCTGCGAGATCGTCATCTTGGTCTGCGCGATCGCGCGCTTGCCCTTGATGTCGATGCTCATGCCGCCGAGCATGTGCATGATGCGCACGCCGCGGTCGTAGCCTTCCTGGCTGACACGGATGAAATCCTCGTAGGAGCCCTGAAACCAGGTCGCCCACATCTGCCCGTCCTTGTGCCAGACGGTGCGGAAGCGATCCCACATTCGCGCGTCGCGCCAGAGCACCCAGTTCTCGATCAGGTCGCGGATCGCAAGACGGTCGGCGGTGTCGCGCGGCATGAGTTGGCTCCCCCTCATGGCAGCGTCATGCCCGCACTTGTTCGGGCATCCACGTCTTGCATGATCAACCATAAAGACGTGGATGGCACACGCAACCCGGCCTGCCGGAGTTGCGTATGGTTATGACGATAGCCGCAAGACGGGTAGACCCGACTTGCTGGCGACAAGCCCGGGCATGACGAGCGGGTGGAGGAGAGTATGCCGAGACTTGCTGGAAAAACCGCGATCGTCACCGGCGGTGCCAAGGGCATCGGCCGGCACTATTCGCAGGCGCTCGCGGCCGAAGGCGCGCGCGTGATGATCGCCGATATCGCGGACGGCCGCGCGACTTGCCGAGGAAATCGCAGGGCGCCACGGCGCGAATTCCGTCGCCAGCGCGACGTTCGATGTCAGCGACGAGAAAGCGGTGAAAGGTCTGGTCGCCGAAACCATCGAGCGGTTCGGCCAGATCGATGTGCTGGTGAACAATGCCGCGCTCTATTCCGCGCTGAAGCCGAGACCTTTCAATGAGTGGGACACGCGAGTTGTGGGATCGCGTGATGGCGATCAACGTGCGCGGGACGTATCTGATGGTCCGCCACGTCGCGCCGCACATGATGGCGCGGCGCAGCGGCAAGATCATCAACATCGCCTCGGGCGCGCCGTACAAAGGCGTGCCGCGCATGCTGCCTTACGTCGACGTCGAAGGGCGCGATCCTTGCTTTCACGCGCTCATTGTCGCGCGAGCTCGGCGAATACGGCATCGCGGTCAACTCGCTCTCGCCCGGCTATATCCTGAGCGACACCGGGCTTGAGAACACGGCGCATGTTGAGGACGAGCGCATTCCGGTACGGAACAGCCGCGCCTTCAAGCGCGACGCATATCCCGGAAGACCTGCTCGGCGCGCTTGTATTTCTCGCATCGAGCGACAGCGATTTCGTGACGGGCCAGTCGCTCGTGGTCGATGGCGGGTCGGTCAATAACTGAAGGAGAACGGAGCGATGAAGGTCGACGGCCGGTGCCATTGTGGCCACATCCGTTACGAAGCTGAAATCGATCCGGATACGGTCGCGATCTGCAACTGCACCGATTGTCAGACCTTGTCCGGTTCGGCGTTCCGCACTGTGGTGCCGACGAAAAAGGGCAGCTTCAAGCTCTTGCAGGGTGAGCTGAAGATCTACGTCAAGACGGGCGAGAGCGGAAACAAGCGGCCGCAATCTTTTTGTCCACAATGCGGCTCGCCGATCTATTCGACCAGCACTGAACCCGATCCCAAGATCCACTCGATCCGCGTCGGTACCCTCAGCCAGCGCGATCAGCTCATGCCGAAGCTGCAATATTGGTATCGATCCGCCCAGCGCTGGACTTCGGGCATCGGCGCACTGCCAAGTTTTGAAAAGCAGCGTCAGTAGGCCAGACGTCTGCGCGCCACATAGCCGTTATGCGCCCGGTTTCACGGGTTTAAGCGGCGCACGCGGTGGGCTATATTCGCTACAAATGGAATAAACGGTTCACGGAGGAGCCCAATGACGCTCGCGATCGACACCGCGCAGGCCGGCAACAAGCACAACATCACCGGCGCGCGTCAGGCCTACTACGACAAGATTTCCAAGTACCACCTCGCGCCGCTGTGGGAGGTGCTCAAGGGCCTGGTGACGCCCGAGCCGAAGACGCAGATGCAGCCGGCGCTGTGGAAGTTTCCCGAGGTCGAGAAGCTGATGCTCGAGGCCGGCGATGTCATCACCGCCGAGGAGGCCGAGCGCCGCGTGCTCGTGCTGGAAAATCCCGGCGAGCCGGGCAAGTCGCGCATCACCAATTCGCTCTTTGCCGGCATCCAGCTGATCCTGCCGGGCGAGATCGCCGACGCGCACCAGCACGTCGCCTCCGCCATCCGCTTCGTGCTCAAGGGCAAGGGCGCCTACACGGCGGTCGAGGGTGAGAAGGCGCAGATGGAGCACGGCGACTTCATCATCACGGCCAACTGGGCGCCGCACGATCACGGCAATCCGGGCAAGGAGCCGGTGATGTGGCTCGACGTGCTCGACATGCCGACGATCAATCATTTCCAGGCATCGTTTGCCTCGCACTTCGACGAGAAGATGCAGAACGTCAATCACCAGGACGGCGACTCGTTCGAGCGCTACGCCACCGGCGTGCTGCCGGACGGCGCGCCGGTTCACCTCAACCGCTCGCCGGTGATCAATTATCCCTACGCCAAGATGCGGCCGATCCTGGAGCGGCTGAAGTCGACCGGCGACATCGACAAGCGTCACGGCGCGCGCGTGCGCTACGCCAACCCGATCAACGGCGGGCCGGTGCTGCCGACAATGGGTGCCAATCTCGCGCTGCTGCCGAAAGGCTTCAAAGGCGAGCCCTATCGCTCGACCGACGGCACCGATGTTCTGCTGTCGCCGAGGGCAAGGGCACGACGGTCGTCGACGGCAAGGAGCTTTCCTGGGGCGTCAACGACGTGTTCGTGGTGCCGCCGTGGAAGCGCTACCAGCACAACGCCAGCGAGGAGGCGGTGCTGTTCTCGATCTCCGACCGCCCGGCGCAGGAAGCGCTCGGCATCTGGCGCGAAGGCAACTGAGCTGGCGTCTCAATAGGGTGTTTGCGCGGCCTCGGCTGCCGTGTCCTGCGTGGCTCGCGCTGCCGCGTCCAGTCTATTGCCAGCACTGTGGCGGCCGCCGTGACGCCCACGGCATTGATCCAGATCGCGCCGGTGAACGTTTCAGGCGGCAGGACCACTGCCAGTGACACCAGCGGCATAGATCGCGCGGCCGGTCGGCGTTGAGCCGGGCGAACGCAAAGCCGACTGCCGCCATGGTGCCGAGCCAGATGCCGAAGAGTCACGCGGCTGAAATTGAGCACGATCTCGAGTCCAGCTTCCGTCCATCAGCAGGCTGGGCGTCGAGCACGAATAGGAACGGCAGGATAAACGTGCTCCAGCCAACCACGCAGGCGATCCAGCCGGTGGTCCAGCCGTCAGTGCGCGCGATATTGGCGGCGGCATAGGCCGCAAACGCCACCGGCGGCGTGATCATCGAGAGAATGCCGTTGTACATGACGAACATGTGTGCGGCCATCGGCGTGACGCCAAGTTTGACGAGTGCCGGCGCCAGCAGCGTTGCGGTCAGGATGTAGACGCTCACTGTCGGCAGTCCGATGCCAAGGACAAAGGCGAGCACGGCGATCAGCAGCAACAGCAGGAACACGTTGCCGCCAGCGAGCGCCAGAAGCTGAATAGTCATGCTGAAAGCGAGCCCGGAAATGCTCATGATCCCGACCATGATGCCGGCAGCTGCGCCGATCAGGATGATGTCGAGCGAAACGCGTCCCGTGTCCATGATGGCCTTGAGCATGTCGACGACGCCGAGCCGCTTGCCGCGGTAGCCGAAGATCATCGCCAGCACCATGAGGATGCGCGGTCGAAACGATCGCGGCCTTTTCCGGCGTCAGCAGTGTGATGTCCGGATACATCAGCGCGTAGACGAGGAAAGACGATCGGCACCAGGAAGTGCCAGCCGGACTTCAGCACCTCGGACACGCGGGCGCTTCGCGATCTTGGCGGCGCCGATCTTGTGCTTGGCGGCTTCGAGGTCGACGTGGAAGAACAGACAGGCGTAATAAAGGACCGCCGGGATGGCGGCAGCAATGCAGACCGAGCCATACGGCACTTGCAGGAATTCGGCCATGATGAAGGCCGCGGCGCCCATCACCGGCGGCATCAGTTGGCCGCCGGTCGAGCCGACCGACTCGATTGCCGCGGCCCGGTAAGGCGTGAAGCCCGAGCTGCACCATCGTCGGAATGGTGACGATGCCGACTGCGAGCACATTGCTCGACCGCGCTGCCGGAAATCATGCCGAACAGCGCCGAGCCGACGACCGCGATTTTGGCGGCGCCGCCGCGGAAGCGGCCCATGGCCGCCATCGAAATATCGGCAAAGAAATCGGCGCCGCCGGTGCGCGCCAGCACCTGGCCAAGGATCGTGAAGGGAATCACGACGATAACCGCAACTTGCAGGATCGAGCCGATGGCGCCGTTGATGTCGAGGCCGAGATAGACCGTCATACGCTCGGGCGAAACGTAGCGCGTCTGAAAATCGCCCGACAGATGCGGGCTGATATAAACATAGACCGCCATCGCCGCGATCATGCTGACGAAGCCCCAGCCGTTGGTGCGGCGGCTTGCTTCCATGATCAGCACGATCAGCAAGGTGCTGACGATGAGCCCGCCGAGCGGAATGAGGCGCATCTCGATCGGTCAGTGTCGCGTAGCGGCAGGCGATGTAGCCGCAGAGGCCAAGCGACAGTAATGACCGCGACCCAATCGCTCCAGTGTCGCCGGCGTGACGTGTCGGCGATATAGGCGAGCGCGAGCGTGAGCCCGAGACATACCGTGAGCATCTGTTCGGTATAGAACGACATGTTGAAGACCGCGCGCGGAACGTCGAGCACCCAAAGCACGACCACCGCGACCAGCAGCGACTGGAAAACGTTGGTCCACAGAACAGTGGCCCGCGATGCGGCGGAGGCAAACTCCGCCGCATCGGGGATAATACGTTCTTCGCTCAATTGAGCGCCTTGGCCTGGATGTTGTGGTCCTTGAAGTATTTCAAGGCGCCGGGGTGATACGGCAAATCATACTTCTTGTAGAGCCCGGCGGCGCTGAAAACTCGCGCAAGGCCGGCTGAATGGTGACGAGATCGGCTTTGTTCTTCTCCAGCGTATCGATCGAACTTGTAGACTGACGTCGTCCGTCACCTTGGCGTTGGTGAAGATCATGTTGTCCCAGGTGTAGACTCCCATCGGCTGATCGACGCCGATGAAGAAGCCATTCGGGACAGCCGGGCGTCAGGTAACCTTCCGGCAGAAGTTTCTTGGCCGCTGCCATGCCGCTTTCCGGAGATCTCCAGTGCGCGGATGCCGCCGACGGTCGCGTCGACCTCTCGCACTTTAGGCGCGCCGAAGGCGAAGAAGAACATGTCGGCAGCGCCGGAGGCGAAATCGTCGGCGCCGCGGATCACGTTCGGGATGAGGACCGGAACGACGTCCTTTTCGGTCAACCCGCCAGTTGCGAGGATCGCCTTGACCATCGGGTCGATAGTGCGCATCGCGGAATAGCCCATGCCGACCTTCTTGCCCTTCAGGTCGGCAATGGTCTTCATATTTGTGTCTTTGCGAACCCAGAAGGCGCCGCGCAGCGGGTGCAGCGAGCCGATCAGGCGGAGATTGGGACTTGGCTGCTTGGCATTCTCGACTTCGAAAATGTTGGCGATGCCGAACTCGGCTTCTCCGCGGCTGACCAGCGGGATGAGCACCGATTCGCCCGCGGTCGGCTGCACGACGACATTCATGCCGGCTTTTTCCTTGAGCACTTTGGCGACAGCCGAGGCCGAAGTGTGGTTGAGCGTCCCCGGCTGCATGGTGGCAAAGCCGTAGGTTTGCGCGGCGGCGATGCCTGCGCTGAGCATAAGCGCCGCAAAGCCTCCCGCCGCGAAGGCGGCGGGCCGGAATGCTCCAATGTGAAGTCGGATCATTGTTTATCCTCCCAGCTAGTCGTTTCTGGTTATAACGGCAGCTGCGAAGCCTGAGCCCCGCCTTGCCCTGCCGGCAATTTTGCACAGGATGGAAAGCAATGCGAGGTTGCGCGTTATAGTTTCTGCGTTTGGGGACCGTGCCCAACGTCAAATTTCCCGGCGACCGGGAATAGGGCGGCCCAGGAGGATTCGATGCAAATGCAACGACTGAGTGCCGGGCGCGGCGCCTTGACTGCCGTACGAACGGGCGCCGGCCGCGACCTCGTCATCCTCCATTCGCTCCTTGCCGACCGACATGCCTTCGATCCGGTGTTGGAGGCACTGGCCGCCAAACATCGCGTGACCTTGTTCAATCTGCCCGGATTCCACGGATCGCAGCCGGCGATGCTGGCGCTAATGGATGCCTATCTCGCCACGATCGAAGATGGGTTCGATGAATTCGAAATCGCCAAGGATGCCATTCTGCTGGGAAATGGATTCGGCGGCACCGTCGCGCTGGCTTTTGCACTCGCGCATCCCGAACGGATATCCAAGCTGGTGGTGAGCGATGCCGCGGCCGCCTTTCCTCCGGAAGGACGAGAGGCCTTCGCGGTGATGGCGGAAAAGGTCGCCGAAGGCGGCCTTGGCAGCATTGCCGAGATTGCGGCGAAGCGCGTGTTCTCACCGGCCTATCTTGCCGCGCATCCGGAAAAGATCGAGGAGCGCAAGAACGTTCTGCTTGCGATCGATCCGAAGGCGTTTCAGGCGGCCTGCAAAATCTTGCAGGAAACGGATCTTGTGCCGCAGCTTCATCGCCTCAAGGTGCCGACGCTGGTCGTGTGCGGCGAATTTGATCAGGCGACGCCGCCGGCGCTCAACAAGCAGATCGTCGGAGAAAGTCGCGGGCGCGCGATACATCGAATTGCCAGGTTGCGGCCATTGTCCGCCGCTCGAGCAGCCCAAGCAGTTTCTTGCCGCAATCGGCGATTTTGTCAGGGCTTTAGCTATTCCTTCCGATCGAATCGCCGGATCTCGACCTTTCCCCAGACGCCGTTCTGATGAAATGGATCGGCACGGTTGAACTTTTCCGCGCTGGCGCGGTCAGATGTTTCCAGGACCATCAGGCTGCCGATTGAGGTGGCGCCATCGTCCGACACCAGCGGTCCGCCGACCGTAATGGTTACCCCGAAAGCTTTCGCGTTCTTCAGATGCGCGACGTGGGCGCCGTGCACGGCCTTGCGCTTGTCGGTTGCATCGGGATTGTCCAGCGTGAAAACCGAGAACAACATTGTTGCCTCCGATCAGTTGAGCGATGCCAGCACGGCCTTGGCGATTGCTGCCGTACCGTCGCCGCCGCCGTATTCCATGGGCTTGATGCCGCCGGCATAGGCCTTGTCGACGGCACGCTCGATCCGCAACGCCGCGTCCGCTGCCGGCGGATGGTCGTGCCTGTCGGCGAGCCAGTCCAGCATCATCGCCGCCGACAGGATCATCGCCGTGGGGTTCGCCTTGCCCTGTCCCATGATGTCGGGCGCAGTGCCGTGGCACGGCTGGAAGACCGCATGCTTGTCTCCGATATCGGCCGACGGCGCGATGCCAAGGCCGCCGATCAGGCCGGCGGCGAGATCGGACAGGATGTCGCCGAAAATGTTCTCCATCACCATCACGTCGAAGTCCCACGGCTTGCGCACCATCAACGCGGCGCAGGCGTCGACATAGACGTGATCGGTCTTCACGTTCGGAAAAGCTTTTGCTCGCTCATCGAAAATCGAACGAAAATACGCATACGCCTTGAATGCATTGGCCTTGTCGACGCAGGTCAGAAGGCCCGGTTTTCCGCGCTTTTTTCGCCGCTCGGCAAGGCGCAGCGAGAAGTCGAACAGCCGCTGCGAGGTCTTGCGCGTGATCACCAGCGTCTCGCGCGCCTCATCCTGCGTGACGATGCCTTTGCCCATCGACGCGAACAGGCCTTCGGTCGATTCGCGGATCAGGATGAAATCGATGCCGCGCTTATGCGCGTCGACGATCGGGCTTGGCACGCCGGGAATGAGCCGGGCAGGGCGCACGCCAGCGTAAAGATCGAAAATAAAGCGCAGCTCGACCTGCGGCATGATCTCGGTATTGTCGGGATAGCGCACGCTCGGCAGGCCGCAGGCACCGAGCAGGATAGCGTCCGCTTCCTCGCACAGCTTGACGGTCGACTCCGGCATCGACTTGCCGGTGTCCTTGTAGTGGCCGGCGCCTGCCGCGCTTTCGGTGAACCGGAATTTCAGGCTCGGCGTGGTCGCTTCGATCCGCCGCAGGATGTCGAGCGTAGGCGCCATCACCTCCGGCCCGATGCCGTCGCCCGGCAGAACAGCGATATGGAAGGCGGTGTTTGCGGTCATGGAATTTCCGGATGGTCTTGTGGCGGTCGCGGCGCTAATGAATACGTCCGCGCGGTTGTACGCAAGGGATCATTGAGGGAGGCCATGCCGCAGTTTGCCGCCAATCTTGGATATCTCTTCACCGAACGCCCTTTGCTCGAACGGATTGACGCCGCGGCGGCCGCCGGGTTCAAGGCGGTCGAATTGCAATTTCCTTATGACGTGCCGGCCGCTGCGGTGAAGGCTGCGATCGGCAAAAATAACCTGACCATTCTCGGCATCAACACGCCACCCGGCGAGCGGGAGGGCGAGTTCGGGCTTGCGGCGGTGCCCGGCCGGGAGAAAGACTGGCAGGTCCTGTTTGCGCGCGCTCTCGATTACGCGAGCGCGATCGGCGGCAGCGCAATTCACTGTCTTGCCGGCAAGGTCGCGCCCGAGCAGCGGCCCGCTGCCGATCGCGTATTCATCGACAATCTTGCACGCGCGGCCGACCTTGCGGCAGCCAAAAACATCACATTGCTGATCGAGCCGATCAACGCGCGCGACCGGCCGAATTATTTTCTCAATCACGTCGAGCACGCGGCCGATGTGATCGCAAAGATCGGGAAGCCGAATATCCGGGTGCAGTTCGACTTTTACCATGTGCAGATTGTGGGCGGCGATCTGATCCGCCGCCTGGAAAAGTTCCTGCCGGTGATCGGTCATCTGCAATGTGCCGCCGTGCCGTCGCGGCATGAACCCGATGAAGGCGAGGTCAACTATCCGGCGGTGTTCGAGGCGGTGGATCGGCTCGGCTACAGCGGATGGATCGGCGCCGAATATCGGCCGCGCGGGCGCACCGAAGACGGCCTGGGCTGGGCGCGCGCCTATGGCGTCGGCCCGCCGCGTTAATCCACTATTGTCCATCAAACTTCTTGAAAACTAACGCTTTTTCGCTTTGCGGTTCGGGCGGGCGTTGCTAGATTGTCGTCATGTGGGGACACAAAAAAGATCCGGACAAGACTGCGAGAGACTCCGCAGCCGCTGAAGGATGCGGTGCGCGAAGCGCGTATCGAAGCAGCCGAGCGCTCAGGCGTCGTCGTCGACCTGCGGGATGCGGATGTTGCGCGGCTCGATCTGCTCAACGATGCGCTCGATCCTTTGTTCGACGAAGTTCCGAACGACGTGGACCTGTTCGATCGCGGCATGAGCAAGGGCGACATTCCGCGTCTGTGGATCGACGTTGTCGCGCATGTCGAGATGGGCCGCGACAAGCGGCAATACCGTTTCGTGCAGGACACGCGTTATGGCCGCGCGGTGCTTGCGGAATCCTATGAAGTGCCCGCGATGGCGGATGCCATCAAGCGTTATGTTGCGCGTCGGCTGGTCGAACGTGAGCGCGCGCTTGCCGACGATGCCGGTCGCGGCGTCGCGCAGGCAGTCCTGCATCACGGACGCCGCCAGCGGCGCTGGCGCGCCTTAGTCATGTTCATCTTGGGGCTTGTTGCCGGCATCGCCGGGCTCATTGCGCTCGCCATGATGACGCGGCCCTAGCCGATCAGTTTGATCTTGTCCTGTTGCACGACCGCGCCCGCAGAGCCGAGGCCGCGCGAAATCATGTCACAGCGCCAGGCACCGCGCGTGCCGTCGATTCTGTAGAGATTGTAACCGGCGGCGTCCTTGTCGCGTCCGGGCGCGCTGGACGCCGACGGTACGCCGATCGCTGGAATGCGCGTGCCCTTGGGTCCGTGCAGCCAGTTGATCATGCGAACGTGATCATGGCCATGTAGCAGCAAATCAGCTCCGTGAGCGGCGATTATGCGCTTGAGGATCGAGGCGTCCATCAAGCGCTTGTGGCGCGCCGCATCGCTGACCGGCGGGTGGTGAATCAGGACGATCCGGAAAAAGTCTTCGTCCTTGAGGCTATTGAGAATTGCTGCGAACTCTGCGAGCTGCTTCGTTCCGAGCCATCCGGTTGCGAGAAAAGGCGCGGTCGGCACTCCGGTTGAGAGGCCGATCAATGCAACATTGCCGCGGCGCCGGAGGAAGGGAAATCCGTCTTCCCCATCGTCGTCGCACATATACGGGCCCCATTGCCGCGCGGCGAGGGCGCCGGCCTCACGCACATAAATGTCGTGGTTGCCCGGGACAAAAGTCACGTCCTGGGCCGAGCCGAGGCTTTCCAGCCAGTCGCGACCGCGCAGGAATTCGGCGGGCAAGGCGATATTGGCGATGTCGCCGGTGACCGCGATGTGGTCCGGCGCTTGCGCCCTGATGTCAGCAGCAATCGCCGAAAGCACAGCCGGGTCGTGGATAAATCGGCGTTTTCTCTGCCAATTAATGTAGCCGGTCACCCGCTTGCCGATCAGCTCGCTCCAGCGCGGCTCCGGCAGAGGCGCGAGATGCGGGTCGGAGAGATGCGCGAGGGTCAGCATCGCTTCCTTGATGCGGGATCACGAGCTTCCGATCAAGATGCCCGCAATGAACACGAGCACGCCGCCGACCACCACCTGAAAGGCCGCCTGCAGGAAGGGCGTATCCATGAAGCGGGTGCCGGATCCAGGAGATGGCGGCCAGTTCGACCGCCACCACAAGGATCGCGGCGACGGTCGCCACATGGAAATCTGGAATGAGAAAGGGCAGTGTGTGACCGAGCCCGCCGATCGCGGTCATCGTGCCGCACACCGTGCCACGCAACAACGGAGCGCCGCGGCCGGTCAGGGAGCCGTCGTCAGAGAGCGCTTCGGCAAAGCCCATCGAGATGCCCGCGCCGACGGAAGCCGCCATGCCGACCAGAAATGTCTCCCAGGTGCTGTGCGTCGCGAAGGCTGCCGCAAACAGCGGCGCGAGCGTCGATACCGAGCCATCCATGAGCCCGGCGAGGCCCGGCTGCACGTATTGCAGCACGAACATGCGCCGCGCGGTTTCATCTTCCTTGGCGCGCGCGCCCGTGGTGAGAATTGCCTGACTTAATTTGTGCGCCAGGCTCTCATGGCCTGCTTCGGCCTCCGCCAGTTCGACCAGCAGCTGGCGCACCGAGGCGTCGCGCGCGTTTTCTGCTGCCTTGCGGTAGTAGCGCTCGGCTTCGAACTCCATGTTCTCGGCGAATTTGCGCACCTCCTCGAGGCCGAGCGGCCGTGTCAGCCACAAAGGCTGCTTCGGGTGCAGGAAGCCCTTGACGTCCTGGCGGCGGATCAGCGGCAGGTAGTCTCCGAATTTCTTGCGATAGAGATCGAACAGCATCGTGCGGTGATGCACTTCCTCTTCGGCCATCTCGTCGAATACTTTTGCCGAGGCCGGGAACTGCTCGCGCAGACCTTCGGCAAAACCGCGATAGATGCGGCTATCCTCTTCTTCGTTGGTGATGGCGAGGGCCAGAACTTCCTGCTCGCTGAGATCGGAAAACCGTTTCACGCTCTACCTCGTTGTCGCTCGCGGAGCGTTTTATGACATATATTGGAATCATTCTAAACAAGGAAATCGACAGTTTCCACCGGCCGGTCGAGGCCGGAAGGCCTGCGGGACGAGCGAGAATAATGGAGCGATTGCATCGCCTGCGGCGCGCGCTTGAACCGGTCATCAGCCGGGTCATGCATTTCTACTGGCGCTTCTCGCGCGCCGCGACGCTGGGCGCCCGCGCCATGGTCATCGACGGCACGGGACGGATCTTCCTCGTCAAGCACTCATATGTTGACGGATGGCATCTTCCCGGCGGCGGCGTGGAGACCGGCGAAACGTTTCTCGATGCGCTTGCACGGGAGCTCGTCGAGGAAGGGAACATCCGGCTCGGCGCAAGCCCGCAGCTTTTCGGCATCTACTTCAACAAACGGGCCTCGCGGCGCGACCATGTTGCTCTGTTCATCGTCCGCGATTTTCTCCAGGACGGAGACCCGCGCCCCAATCGTGAAATCGTGGCACACGGCTTCTTCCACCCCGATGCATTGCCGGACGATACTGGCCGTGGCACGCGCGCCCGCGTGGCCGAAGTGTTCGGCAACGCACCGGTCAGCGAATTCTGGTGAGCGCTACGCGCCGAAACGTGCGCGATCGTGAGGTGCGGCAAAGTCGAGCTGCGGCCCGACCGGAACAATGCCGGTCGGATTCACCTGCCGCTGGCTTCCGTAATAGTGGCGCTTGATCTGCTCGATGCTCACGGTCTCGGCGACGCCTGGCACCTGATAAAGATCGCGCAGGTAGTTCGACAGATTCGGGTATTCATAGATGTGCCGCCAGTTGCACTTGAAGTGCGAGTAGTAGACCGCATCGAAACGGATCAACGTGCTGAACAGCCGCCAGTCGGCTTCGGTGATCGTGTTGCCGACGAGGTAGCGATGCTGTGACAGGACCTGCTCGATCTCCTCAAGCGTATCGAAAATATTGCGGAATGCCTCCTCATAGGCTGCCTGCGAGGATCGCGAACCCTGCGCGATAGACGCCATTGTTGATGTTCGGATAGATCAGGTCGTTGAATCTGTCGATCTGCGCGCGCAACGGCTCGGGATAAAAGTCGGTCCGCACGTTTGTGAACGCATCGAACGCCGAATTGAGCATCCGGATAATCTCGGGCAATTCATTGTTGACGATGGTTTTTCGTTTTTTGTCCCAGAGCACCGGCACGCTCACGCGGCCGGTATAGCGCGGCTCCGCGAGCAGGTAGATCTCCGACAGTTTCGATTTTCCGTAGACGCTGTCACCGGTCGAGCCCTCGCGAACGTTGAAGGTCCACCCATCCTTCAGCATATCGGGCGAGACAACCGACATTGACACGACGTTCTCGAGCGCCTTCAGCTTGCGGAAAATGACCGTGCGGTGCGCCCACGGGCAGGCAAGCGAAACATAGAGGTGATAGCGTCCCGCCTCGGCGGCAAATTCCCCTTTGCCGGAGGGGCCCGGACTTCCGTCCGGCGTCACCCAATTCCGGAATTTCGTCGTCGGCCTGATGAAATGGCCGTCCTTGGTACGCGAAACATCGTCCTGCCAGACGCCATCGACCAGAAGTCCCATGCCGATCTCCTTAACCTTCGCCGCTCTTCATTTAGGCTGTTGCGATGTGTTGCGCCACGGGCAATGGACCAGAATCGGGCCAAATGCTAAGCGGCAGCGCTTGACACGGATATTTGACGTCCATGAGCGAACCCGCGCTCACAATTCTGCCGGAGACTGCCGCCGACGCGCCCGCGATCGAGCGCCTGCACGAGCGCACCTTCGGGCCGGGGCGTTTCGCGCGTACGGCTTTCCGCATTCGTGAGGGCAGAGCCCATATCCTCGATCTGTCGTTTACGGCGCGAATTGGCACATTGATGGTTGGCTCCGTTCGGCTGACGCCGATCTGCATCGGCGAAACGCCGGCCTTGTTGCTCGGGCCGTTGACCGTCGAGCCGCCATTCCGCTCGCATGGCGTCGGCACTGCATTGGTCAAGCGTGCGCTGCAGGAGGCGAAAAACGGCAGCCACAGACTGGTGGTGCTGGTGGGAGATGAACCGATCTACGTCAAATCCGGATTCAAACGCATTCCGAAAGGACAGGTGAAAATGCCTGGGCCCGTCGATCCTGCGCGTCTTCTGGTGGTAGAGCTGGCTGCAGGCGCCTTCGACGGCGTAGCCGGCTTGATCCGGCCGGATTGGGAGACGGCCTAACGTCCCTCTCTCGCCCAGGTCACGGCCAGCGAGCCGACCAGCAAGAGCAAGCCGATCAGACCAGTGAAAACCGGAAGCACGCCGATCCCGCGTACGACGCTGACGTCGCGCATCTTGAAGCCGATCCAGTCGTCGCCCTTGAATGTCGTGCTGGTACGCACGGCCACCACGCGGGGCACGTCGAGATTGTTGCTTTCCGCAATGCGCCGGGCATCGCCGCCGGTGGCGCTGCTCAATGCCTGCAACACATCGAGCGTCGAGGTCACTTCGGCAAACTCACGCGGGTTGGCAGGCCCGACATTGGCAAGCGCGGTGAGCTTGCCGTCGGTCGCGCGCCAGAGGCCAAGCTCGTTGGCGGTCGTCGCCGCCCGCCAAAGCCCTGGCTCGACCGCCTGAAGATCGATCGTCCGCGTTGCGCCGGTCGGTGACGTCAGCGTGATCTGATTGACGGTGTCAGCCATCGTCTGGCGCTGCACGGTGATGTCGCGGCCGCGCACGATGAGCCGCAGAGCTTCTTCCTCGAGATCGGGTTGTTTCATGAGCCAGTGCGACAGGCGCCGCAACAGATCGAGATGCGGCCCGCCGCCTTCGTAGCCGCGCGCCCACAGCCAAATGTGATCGGACAGCAGCAGCGCCACGCGGCCCTGGCCTTCGCGCCCCAGGACAAGCAGCGGCTTGCCGTCGGGTCCCTGCATCACACTTGTGCCGGTGCTGCGCTTGATGTCGACCAGCCGGAACCAGTTGCTCCAGTGCGGCGGGTTGCTGTCCGACCCTTCAAGATCGCGCGTCACCGGATGGCGCCGGCCCGCGTCGGTGAGCTGGGGCTGGAATCGGCGTTCGGTCACTTCGCCGGTCGGCTCGGCCGGGAGAATGCCGTCGAGCGGCGTGCGCCAGATGCTGGTCGGGCTCGCATAGTCCGGCCCGGCCGCGATCAGCACGGCGCCGCCGTCGCGCACGTACTTGGCGATGTTGTCGAAATAGATGAGCGGCAGCACGCCCTGCCTGGCATAGCGGTCGAAGATGATCAGCTGGAATTCGCCGATCTTCTGCTGAAACAGTTCGCGGGTCGGAAAGGCGATCAGCGACAGCTCGTTGATCGGCGTGCCGTCCTGCTTTTCCGGCGGACGCAGAATGGTGAAGTGCACGAGGTCGACGGAAGCGTCCGACTTGAGCAGGTTGCGCCACGTGCGCTCGCCGGCATGCGGTTCGCCTGAGACAAGCAACACGCGCAACTTGTCGCGCACGCCGTCGATCGAGACGACCGCGCGGTTGTTGACCGGCGTAAGTTCTCCGTCGAGCGGAGACGCTTCGATCTCGACGATGTTCGGCCCGGCGTGCGGGATCGGCACATTGAACTTGATGTCGGTGTGAACGTTGACCACGCGCTTGCTGAGCACCTCGCCGTCGCGGCGCACGGTGACTTCGGCGGCGCCGATCTTCGCGCCCTGATCTTCGACGCGGAAACCGATCGTCTGCGATTGCCCGACGATTCCGAAACGCGGGGTCTGCGTGAGCACGACGCGGCGGTCGATTTCGTCCTTGTGGCCGGTGATCAGCGCATGCAACGGGGCTGAAAACCCAAGCGTGGATGCATCCGCCGGGACGTCGTGCACGCGGCCGTCGGTGATCAGGACGGCGCCGGCAACGCGGTCAGGCGGAACATCGGCGAGCGTGGAGGAAAGCGCTGCAAACAGCTTGGTGCCGTCGGTTTCTCCGTCCGCCGCACCGGCTTCCGCCACGCGCACTTCAAGGCCGGGAATCCGCTTGAGCCGCTCGACGAGGGCGGCGCGCGCGGCCTCGGTCTGCTGCGCGCGGTCGCCGAAGCTCTGGCTCGGGCTCTTGTCGACGATGACAGCGGCGACCGAGGGGATGGGCTCGCGGTCTTCACGCGTGAGCGAAGGGTTGGCGAGCGCCAGGACCATCAGCGCCAGCGCCAGCGCGCGCAGCGGTGCGCCGCGGCTGCGCGCCAGCAGCAACAGCAATCGAAATCAGTGCGGCGACGGCGAAGGCCGCCCACACCACGTAGGAGGGGACCAGCGGGGCAAATGAAATGCCGAGGTTCACGATACGCTCCTACTGCCCCAGGCGTTCCAGCAAAGCCGGAATGTGCACCTGATCGGCCTTGTAGTTGCCGGTCAGGGCATACATCACGATGTTGACGCCGGCGCGGAACGCCAGCTCGCGCTGGCGCGGCTCGCCCGGCACCAGTGGCAGCATCGGCTGGCCATCGGGGCGCAGCGCCCAGGCTCCTGCCAGATCGTTCGACGTGATCAGGATCGAGGACACGCCGTCGCCTGCGCGCGCCGGACGATTGCTCTCTTCTTCCTCGCCGGCCGCGGGCAAAGCCTCGACCCATAGTTGCCCGTTGGTGAAGCGGCCCGGAAAATCGCGCAGAAGAAAGAATGTCTTGGTGAGCACGTGATCGTGCGGCACCGGCTCGAGCTCGGGAATGTCGAGCGAGGACAGGATCGATCGCAATGCGACCATGCCGGGCCCGCGCATCTCGCCGCCGCGGCCCGGCGGCGCGTCGATCGCGTCGCGCGTGTCGAACAGCACGGTGCCGCCGCGCTTCATGTACGCGTCGATCTTGTCGAGCGCCGCCTGCGTTGGTTTCGGCGCGCCCGGCGCAATCGGCCAGTAGATCAGCGGAAAGAAAGCGAGTTCGTCGCGCGCGGGATCGAGCCCGATCGGATCGCCGGCTTCCAGCGCCGTGCGCTGGGCGAGGAACAACGTGAGGCCTTGCAGCCCGTTCTTGCTCACCTCGTCGACCGCGGCGTCGCCGGTGATGACATAAGCGAGGTGTGTCTGCAGCGTTGCCTTCTTGGCGAATTCGTCGGCGGTCGCGTTCGGGCCCGGAGCCGGCGACGGAGGTTGGATCGGCCGGGTCGGCATACGGGGCCAATCGATGGCGGCTGCCGGGGCGGACTCTGCGCTTGCGCGAGGTCCTGTGGCAGGCCAAGACCGCACAACAGTCCGAACGCGATCAACGCGACACTGGCGCGGCGGCGCGGACGCATGATCGACAGGCCGCCCGAAAGCCAGATCACCACCAGCGCATCGATCACGAGCAATGCCAGCGCGGCCAGGAATATCGGTCCGCGCAGGTCGAGCGGCTCGCCTTGCCGGTAGGCATCGACGCGCGCATTAAGCGACGACGCATCAAGCGGCACGGGGCGGTCGTCCGGCGCGAGCGTGTTCACCGCGACCAGCCCTTCCGGTGGCCCGTAGAAACCGGGCGGATGATCGAGGCTGCCGCGTTGGGTGTAATTGCTGGGAATGGGGCGTGCCGTCGGTGGCGGGGTCGAGAATGCGCCAAAGCCATCCAGCACGCGGGTCGGCGGCACGACCTGTGCCGCCCGGCTGCCGGCCGCTTCGTTGGCCGCGTTGCTGGCCTCTGCGGCTGCGCTCGATCCGGCCAGAGCCACCAGGCGGCGCAGCATGTCGACGAATGCGCCGGACAGGGGGAGATCCGACCAGCGCGTGTCAGCCGTTACATGGAAGAGCACGATCAGCCCCTTGCCGCGGCGCTCGGCGGTGACGAGCGGGGTGCCGTCGGCAAGCGTCGCCCAGGTCCGATCGGTGAGCTGCGAGTTCGGGCTCGGCCAGCACCTGGCGGGTGACGGTGACGTCGGTCGGGACCGCCATGCCGTTGAATGGGCCCTCGCGCGAAAAAGCGGCGAGTTGCTGCGGCTTGTCCCAGCTCAGGCTGCCGCCGAGCGTGCGGCCGCCGCGGCGCAGCTTCACCGGCACGAGCTTGTCGTCGGCGCCGGCGAGGTGCGGCCCGGCAAAGCGCACAAGCACGCCGCCATTGTCGATCCATTTGTTGAGCTGATCGAGCGCCTCGTTGACGTTGCCGACATCGGCAAGGATCAGCATCGGCAGTTTGCGGTCGAGGAACTGGGTGATGGCTTCCGCCGGCGCAACGCCTTCGGCAAGCCGCACGTCCGCGAACGGATTAAGCGCGCGCGAGAGGTAGTAGGTCGCGCCGATCAGCGGCTGCGAACGATCCGCGGTCGATCCGGATACGATGCCGACCGTGCGCCGCCGCCAGCGCTTGTCCAAGAGCTGCACAGCGCCTGCCGAACGCTCGCCGACAATTTCGAGGCGTGCGACGTCGTTGCGAATTTCGACGGGGAGATCGATCACCGCGTCGGTTTCGCGATCTCCGGACTTGAAGTTGAAAGGGGCCTCGCCCAACGGCAGGCCCTTGAGATCGATGGCGTTCACCATGCCGACGTCGCCTGCGCCGGTTTGCGCGCGCAGCACCTTCACGATCAGCGCGCCCGCTGCGTTGTCGGCAGCTGCCAACGCATGCGGGATCGGCAGTCCGCCTTCGACGATGCTGAGCGGGCGATTTCCTATTGCCTGCTTCAAGCCGTCGACAAACGTCGCACCTTTGCCGAGATCGACGCCGTCCGACAACCACACGACTTCCACGTTCGGTGCGGCGGCAAGAAAGCGCTCGATGAGCGGCAAGGCTGCACTGCGGTCAATGCCGAAAGGCTTCGGCTTGATCTGCTTGATCTGCACGCGGGCAGCGCCTGCAAGACCGAGGGAGATGTCGCGATCGGTCTCCGACAGCGGCAGGATCGCGACGCCGCGGTTGTCGGCTTCGGCGCGCGCGATCATCTCGTCAGCGGTTCGCAGTCGCGCGTCCCAGGACGCTGCCGCGGGCCAGCCGTCGTCGAGCATGATCAACAGCGGGGCGGCGCGGTCTGTCGTCGCGAGCGGAGGGTTCCACAGCGGCCCGGCGGCCGCGATGATGATCAGGGCGGCCAAAGTCAGTCGCAGCAGCGTGAGCCACCAGGGCGTGCGCGATGGGGTTTCTTCTTTCGGGGCGATCTCGAACAGCAGGCGCGTCGGCGGAAAATCGACACGGCGGGGGCGCGGCGGAACCAGCCGCAGCAGCCACCACAGCACGGGCAGACTGAGCAAGCCGAGCAACACCAGGGGCTGCGCAAACCCAAGCGGTAGTGATCCGATCATGCGGCGCTCGCTGGGTTAGCCGTGGCGTGCCTGGTGCTGGCGACGAACGGCTGCGTGTTGTCGCCCATACGCGAGTGTAGCACGAGCAGAAGTTCGCTCGCCGGACGATCAGTGCGGTGGATTGCGAAGCTCCATCCGCGCAGATCGGTCTCCGCGCGGATCGCGGCGCGATGACGCTCGACGATTGCCTGGTAATCGTTGCGCCATGCCTCGGCTCGGCCCGCGGTGACGCTACCGGCGCCCTCGGGTTCGATGAATTCGACCCGTCCCGAGTAGGGAAAGCTCTCCTCGGCCGGATCGACAATCTGGATGACGTGGCCATGGGCGCCTGTCGCGGCCAGCTGCGTAACCTTGCCGCGCACCTCGCTCATCGGCACCCACAGGTCCGACAGCAGTACGATCTCCGAGAGGGGAGACGGCGCAAAAGACGGCGGTAGGCTCGCGCGCTCCGTAGGGTCGTGAAGGATTGCTTCGGCCATCTTTTCGATGACGTTTCGGCTCGCGGTCGGCCGGGTAAGACCGGGAACACCAACTCGCTCGCCGCCCTGCACGAGCACTTCGGCCAATGCAAAGGCCACCACAAGCGCGCGCTCAAGCTTGCTGTCTTTCGCCAGAGCAGAAGTAAAAGTCATTGACGGCGAACGGTCGGGCCAGATCCACACCGTGTGCGACGCCTCCCATTCGCGTTCGCGCACATAAAGATGATCGTCACGCGCCGAGCGTCTCCAGTCGACATTCTGGGCAGGCTCGCCAGACATGAAACGGCGATACTGCCAGAAGTTCTCGCCAGGCCCGGCGCGCCGCCGTCCGTGCAATCCGTGGATGACCGTCGAAGCGACGCGACGCGCCTCAAGAATGAGTCGAGGCATTGCATCGGCCAGCTTGCGGGCACCGACCGTCGCTTGCCTTACGGATCCGATCTCGATGTCGTTCGCCTTCGACTCCGCCATCGCAACTATCCGATGCGCGCCTTAAGCCGCCGGATCACATTCGGGATGGTTTCGCCTTCCGCACGTGCCGCAAATGTGAGCGCCATGCGGTGCTTCAGCACAGGCTCGGCCAGTTCGAGCACGTCGTCGACCGAGGGCGCGAAGCGGCCATCGAGAAGAGCGCGCGCGCGCACCGCAAGCATCAGCGCCTGGCTGGCACGCGGGCCCGGGCCCCAGGAAATCAGTTTGCCGATCTCGCCCGCTTCAGGACCCGGACGTGCCGAGCGCACAAGCGCGAGAATTGCTTCGACGACCGACTCTCCGACGGGCAGCCGGCGAACCAACCGCTGCGCGGACATCAAATCTTCGGCCGTCATTGCCGGCTTGGCGCGCGATTCCTCCGCGCCCGTCGTGTCGAACAGGATTTTCCGTTCGGCGTCCTGATCAGGATAGTCGACGTCGACTTCCATCAGGAAGCGGTCGAGCTGCGCTTCCGGAAGCGGATAGGTGCCTTCCTGCTCGAGCGGATTTTGCGTCGCCAGAACATGGAACGGCTTCGGCAAATCGTGACGGACACCGGCAACCGTCACATGCTGTTCCTGCATCGCTTGCAGGAGGGCCGATTGCGTACGTGGCGAGGCGCGGTTGATCTCGTCGGCCATCAGCAATTGCGCAAACACCGGACCGGCAATGAAACGAAAGCTGCGCTTCCCGCCCGGGCTTTCCTCAAGCACTTCGGTGCCGAGAATGTCTGATGGCATCAGGTCGGGCGTGAATTGAATGCGGCGCGCGTCAAGACCAAGAGCGGTGCCCATGGTGTCGACCAGTTTTGTTTTCGCGAGACCGGGAACGCCGACCAGCAGCGCGTGACCGCCAGAGAGGACGGTGACCAGCGCGCGCTCGACCACCATATCCTGGCCGAAAATGACCGTACCGATTGCCGCTTTCGCCGCGCGTACATGGGTGGCCGTCGATTCAGCCGCACGTACGATCATGTCTTCCAACTTTTCCAGGCTCTCGCCGCCGGCTTTCGCCATGATGTCGATTCCTTTCGTGGCCCGACCGATGCAGCACAGCACTGTGCAACAAACGCGCCAAATGATTTTGGTGCGCTATTTGGGCCGAATTTGCCTCAATCTCCGGGCAAGCTTACGCTATCTTCCGCCGCCGGGCCGGGTGAATCACGAAGATGCGAACAGGCTCGCGGCGGCCTAAATATCGAAGGAAAACAATGGCGAAGACAGGGCAGAGCGGGTTGGACGCGATCGCGGCAGGGCTGCCTCGCGAAAACGGGACCCCCGCCCGTCGAGCTTTGGAATCCGCCTTTTTGCGGCGATATCGACATGAGGATCGCATCAGATGGCACCTGGTTCTACCAAAAGTCGCCAATCGGTCGGCTGGCTTTGGTCAAATTGTTCGCATCCGTGCTCAAGCGGGAAGGCGACAAACACTTTCTTGTGACACCGGTCGAGAAAGTCGGAATCGAGGTGGAAGATGCGCCTTTCCTCGCGGTGGAGATGAAAACCTCGCGCGGCGATGGCGGGCAGGTCCTCGAATTCCGTACCAATGTCGACGACTGGGTGACTGCGGGGCCCGGTCATGCATTGCGTTTCGAATTGCAATCGGAAACGGGCGGACTGAAGCCGTACCTGCATGTGCGGCGCGATCTGTGGGCGAAGGTCACGCGCGCGCTGTTCTATGACCTTGTTGCGCTTGGTGAAGAGCGTGACGTCGGCGGCAAGGCGATGTTCGGCGTTGCTTCGCAAGGCGAGTTCTTCGCCATGGCGGAAGCCAGTGTCGTGCGGGAGTTCGCTTGATGCAGCATCCGCTGACGGCGCTTTCGGCCGAAGATTTTTTCGCGCGCCTGCGCGCGCGGCTAACGCTCGACGTGCCGACGGGTCTTACCGATCCGAACGTGATGCCTGTGCGCGGCGATCACGATGCCGATCCGGTGATGCGGAAGATCGCCGAAGTGCGGCCGATCCGTCCTGCCGCGGTGCTGGTTGCGATCGTCGACCATCCCGAACCGGCGGTGCTGCTCACCCAGCGCGCGCAGCATCTGCCCGATCACCCGGGGCAGGTTTCGTTTCCTGGCGGCAAGATCGATGATGGTGATGCCGATCCGTGTGCGTCGGCGCTGCGCGAAGCCGAGGAAGAGATCGGACTCGACCGCCAACATATCGAACCCCTCGGCTATCTCGATCTCTATATGACGACGCTGGGCTACCGCATTGTGCCGGTGATTGCGCGCGTCAAACCGGGCTTCGCGCTCAAGCTCAATCCGAGCGAAGTCGACGCGACCTTCGAGGTGCCGCTCGATTTCCTGATGGACCAGAGCAACGTGCAACGCCACTCGCGCGATTGGCAGGGCATGACGAGGCACTACTACGCAATCACTTTCGGCGACCGCTACATTTGGGGCGTGACGGCTGGTATCCTGCGGAATCTTTACGATCGGATTTATCGATGATCCGCCCGGTTCTCACCGAAGTCCTTCTTTTTCTCACGCCGTTCGTGCTCTACGCGGTTTTTCTGTGGGCAACGAAATCCGGCGTGCTGGATCTAAAGTCGTGGCCGTTGGTGCGCGTCGTCACGCTCGCCATCGTGGCGCTGCTGCTGGTGCTCGGCAGCTTTATCTATTTCGCGCACTTCTCGGGCGCGCCGCCTGGTTCGACCTACGTGCCCGCCCATATGGAAGACGGCAAGTTCGTGCCGGGGACTACGAAATAATGGCTCCGCAGGCTGGCCGCACCGACCGCAAATTCAGCAAGCCGCCTGGCTCACATCCGGCTCATTGCCGCAGCTATTGGCCGTACTCGATCGTGACGGCGAGGAGGCGCGCGCCGTGGGCGGGGCGGTCCGCAACGCGTTGCTGGGGGTGCCGGTTCTGGAGGTCGACGTCGCCACTACCGCTGTCCCGGACGAAGTCGTGAAGCGCGTGACCGCGGCGGGCTTCAAAGCGGTTCCGACCGGCATCGAGCACGGCACGGTGACCGTCGTGATCGGCAAGCAGCCTTTCGAGGTAACGACGCTGCGCAAGGATGTCGAAACATTTGGCCGGCATGCCAAGGTCGAATTTGGCCGCGATTGGCAAGGCGATGCCGAGCGGCGCGATTTCACGATCAACGCGCTGTCCGTGACACGCGATGGCACCCTCTACGATTATGCCGGCGGCCTCGATGATCTTGCTCATCGCCGCGTGCGTTTCATCGGCGATCCCGCAAAACGCATCGAGGAAGACTACTTGCGCATTTTGCGGTTCTTCCGCTTTCACGCCGCCTATGGCGCCGGTCATCCCGACGCCGCTGGGTTGGCTGCCTGCATTGCCGCGCGAAAAGGACTCGACCAGCTTTCGCGTGAACGCGTGCGCATGGAGGTTCTGAAGTTGCTGGTGGCTCCTCACGCGACGGCCACCCTTGCCGTCATGGCGACATGCCGGGCTGCTGCTGCTTGTGCTCGGCGGCGTGCCCTATCTCGCCGATTTCGAAAACGTGGCAAAGGTCGAGGCAGCGATTGGCGCGACTCCCGATGCGGTGCGCCGTCTCGGAGCACTCGGCGTCGTTATTGCCGAAGACGCCGAGCGGCTGTGGCAGAAGTTGCGGCTCACGAACAGCGAGCACGAGCGACTTGCGTCAATGGCGGAAGGGCTGGCGGCGGATTTCGCCGGCATTCGGCGAGAACGCGGCAAAGGCCTTGCTCTACCGCCTCAATGCGCAACACTTCACCGATCATGCGCTGCTCGGATGGGCCCGATCCAAGGCCAACGCCCATGATGCAAAATGGCACGAGCTCGCGACGCTTCCGCAGCGGTGGAAGGCACCGGAATTTCCGTTGAAGGGGGCGGATTTCATGAAGCGTGGCGTGGCGCAAGGGCCGGCGCTGGGAGCAGCGCTTGCCGCGGCCGAGCGTGCCTGGATTGCGGCGGGATTTACGCAAGAGCGACGTGCGCTGGATGACATTGCCGATGCCGCCGCGAAAAGCGCGGCCGGTTCATGAATGTCCTCTCCGGCTTTGCCGACATTTCTTTCTGGCAATTGGTCCCGGTTGCGGCGGTGGCCTTGTTTGCCTCCATCATCGGCGGCGTGTCCGGTTATGGCACCGGTGCGCTGATGCCGCTCGTGCTGGTGCCATTGGTTGGCGCCGAGCCGGTCGTGCCGATCATCGCCATCTCGGCGCTGTTCACAAATTCCAGCCGGGTCTTTGCGTTTCTGAAATATGCCGACTGGCGCCGCGCCGCGATCGTGCTCGTCGCAGCGGTGCCGACATGCGTGCTCGGCGCCTGGGGTTATACGCGCCTTTCCAGCGCCGGCGCGGCGCTGGTGATCGGCGGCATGCTGATCGCGAGCGTGCCGTTGCGGCGTCTCCTGCGCCATCACGGCTTCAAGGTCGGCGATGGCGGGCTTGGGTTGGGTTCGGTGGGCTATGGCCTGGTGGTGGGTGGCACGGCCGGGTCAGGCGTGATCTTGCTGTCGCTGCTGATGGCGGCCGGTGTCGAAGGGGCGGGCGTCATCGCCACTGATGCCGCAATTTCCATTGTGATCGGGATCGTGAAAATTTCCGTTTTCGGGCTGGTCGGTGTGATCACCGCGCAGGTGGTTGCTTTTGCGCTTTTGATCGGGATCGTGGCGCTGCCCGGGGCATTCCTGGCCAAGGCTTTTGTCGAGCGCATGCCGGTCCATGTACACACGGCGATCCTCGACGCGGTGGTGCTGTTGGGCGGCGTATTTCTGGTTTATGGCGCGTTGCGCTGACGCGTTCCGCCGCAGGTCACGGCCACTTCACGACCGGCGGCATCGAGGACAGGATCGACTCGACATTGCCGCCGGTGCGCAGCCCGAAAATCGTGCCGCGGTCGTAGAGCAGGTTGAATTCGACGTAGCGGCCGCGCCGGATCAGCTGCTCCTCGCGCTCGGCGTCCGTCCACGGCTGCGCAAAGTTTTTCCGCACCAGATTTGGATAGACGCGCAGGAATGCGCGGCCGACATCCTGGGTGAAGGCGAAAGTCTCGTCCCAGTCGGTTTCCAGATAGTCGTAGAAGATGCCGCCGATTCCGCGCGGCTCGTTGCGGTGCTTGAGGAAGAAGTATTCGTCGCACCATTTCCGGTACTTGTCGTAAGGCGCGATCTCCGCATGCGAGTCGCATGCGGTCTTCATCGCGGCATGGAAGGCGATGCTGTCCGGGTCGTTGTGAACGCGCCGGCGGTCGAGCACCGGCGTGAGATCGGCGCCGCCGCCGAACCATGATTTGCTGGTCACGACGAACCGCGTGTTCATGTGGACTGCCGGCACGTTCGGATTATGCGGATGCGCGATCAGCGAAATGCCGGACGCCCAGAAACGTGGATCCTTCTCGGCGCCCGGTATTTCCTTGCGGAATTCCGGCGGGAATTCGCCGTGCACGGTCGAGCAATGCACGCCGACTTTCTCGAAGACGCGGCCGTGCATCATCGCCATCACGCCGCCGCCGCCGGGCGCTCCGCCATGATCGGTGCGCTGCCAGGGCGTGCGGACAAAGCGGCCAGCCCTGCGGTCGGCGAAACGGGGCATTCGCCGGCAAGCGCATCTTCCAGGCCCTCAAGCGCGGCGCAGATATCGTCGCGCAGTGCTTCGAACCAGGCGCGCGCCTTGGCCTTGCGGCTATCGAGTGCGGAGTGATCCATTTTCTCATTAACTCGTTAGAACAATCCTATCACCGCGCAAAATCCCGCGTCTGGCGCAAGGCCTCTCCGGCCACCATTGCCGCCGCCATCGCAATATTGAGTGAGCGCATGCCGGACTGCATGGGGATGCGCAGGCGGACGTCGGCCCGCTCATGGACGGCAGCCGGAACGCCGGCGCTCTCGCGGCCGAACAACAGCACCTGGTCTGCCGGTGAATGTATGATCGAGATAAGAGCGCTCTGCTGCCGTGGTCAGAAGGACAAGCTGAAGCCGCTCGCCCTGCCGCCACTCCTCGAAGGCCGCAAACGAGCCATGACGGGCAATACTGACGTTGTCGATGTAGTCCATGCCGGCGCGGCGGAAGGCGCGATCGGTCACGGGAAATCCGCTCGGCTCTATAATGTGCGCCTCGATGCCCAGGCAGGCGCACAGCCGGAGAATCGTCCCGGTGTTCTGGGGGATATCCGGTTCGTAAAGCGCGATCCGCATGGTGGGCCCGGCACTCCTCGTTGGCCGGCACGAAGCCGCTGTAGACAAATGATTTATGCGACTAATCCTCGCGGCGCGGGCGCGCGATCAGGCTAAGTGGGTACCGGTTAGCCGCCCGGTATTGCGCGCATAATGTAACATTTAAAGCGCGCCCGGACGCAAAACCGGTGTCCACTTTTGCTGGGCGCGCTTTTGCGGGCTTGCGCTCTTACGGCAAGGGTGCCAATAGAACCCACCGACGCGCTGCCCTGCCTTTTTCAGGGTTGCCGCAACCGGTCCGCCCCGCCGCCCTTCGGACTTCGGTCCCGGGTTCCAGCCTCGGGCGGGATGAACAAGCCACCGGAGGAGAGGGCTAAAGACGTGACGACCGTGTCTTCGGCGGAGCACACGCGCCGCGACTTTCTTTATATCGCCACCGGCGCCGTCGGCGCGGTGGGGGCTGCGGCGGTTCTCGTTCCGCTGATCGCGCAGATGAATCCGGACGCGTCAACCATCGCGGCCGGCGCACCGATCGAAGTTGATCTTGCTCCGATCGCCGACGGCCAGATCATCAAGGTGTTCTGGCGCTCGAAGCCGATCTTCATCTTCCATCGCACGAAGAAGGAGATCGAGGAGGCGGAGAAGGTCAATGTCGCAAGCCTGCCCGATCCGGAGCCGGACTCGGCGCGCGTCAAGCAGGGCCATGACCAGTGGCTCGTAGTCATCGGCATCTGCACGCATCTCGGCTGCATTCCGCTCGCGCATCAGGGCGAATATGACGGTTGGTTCTGCCCTTGCCACGGCTCGTCAGTACGATACCTCGGGGCGCATCCGGAAGCGGGCCGGCACCGAAGAACTCTGGCGCTGCCACCCTACAAGTTTGTTTCCGACACCAAGATCCAGATCGGCTGAGCGAAAGCGCATTTAAGGTTCAATCATGAGCGGACACTCGACCTACCAGCCGCAGAACAAATTTCTGCAATGGTTCGAGAAACGGCTGCCACTCGGTGGCCTGATTCATTCTTCATTCGTCGCGTACCCGACGCCGCGCAACCTCAATTATCTTTGGACCTTCGGCGGCATTCTCGCATTCATGCTGGGTGTGCAGATCATCACCGGCGTCGTGCTGGCGATGCACTACACGCCGCATGTCGATCTCGCCTTCAAGTCGGTCGAGGGCATCATGCGCGACGTCAACTTCGGTTGGCTGTTGCGCTATCTGCATGCGAATGGCGCCTCGATGTTCTTCCTCGCAGTCTATATCCACATGTTCCGTGGCATCTACTACGGGTCATATAAAGAGCCGCGCGAAGTGCTGTGGATCCTCGGCGTCATCATTTATTTGCTGATGATGGCGACCGGACTTCATGGGCTACGTGCTGGTCTGGGGCCAGATGAGCTTCTGGGCGGCGACCGTCATCACCAATCTGTTCTCCGCCATCCCGGGCGTGGGCGACGCGATCGTCACGTGGCTGTGGGGCGGCTACGCCGTCGGCAATCCGACGCTCAATCGTTTCTATTCGCTGCATTACCTGTTGCCCTTCGTGATTGCGGGCGTGGTGGTGCTACATATCTGGGCGCTGCACGTCGCCGGGCAGAACAATCCGACCGGCATCGAGCCGAAATCGGACAAGGACACGGTGGCATTCACGCCTTACGCGACGGTCAAAGACGGCTTCTTCATGGCCGTGTTCTGTATCCTCTATGCGTGGTTCGTTTTCTACATCCCGAACTTCCTCGGCCATGCCGACAACTACATCCCGGCCAATCCGGCGGTGACGCCGGCGGAAATCGTGCCCGAATGGTACTACCTGCCGTTCTACGCCATCCTGCGGTCGATCCCCGACAAGCTGATGGGCGTGATCGCGCTGTTCGCCTCGATTGTCGTGCTGGCGTTCATCCCCTGGCTCGACACCTCGCGCGTGCGCTCGGCGCGTTACCGTCCGCTGTTCAAGCAGTTCTTCTGGCTCTGGGTGATCGCCTGCATCGGCCTCGGCTGGCTCGGCTCGAAACAGCCCGAGGGCATTTACGTCATCCTGTCGCGCATATTCACGGTCTACTACTTCGCCTTCTTCCTGATCGTCATGCCGCTGCTCGGCATCTTCGAAAAAACCAAGCCGCTGCCGAATTCGATTTCGGAATCGGTTCTGGGCGCCAAGGCGTGAGCGGGGGCAGGGCAATGTCAGTTTTGAGACGCACCGTAATTCGGCTTTACCCTCGCCGGCGCTGACCGCCGTACTGGCTTTGCCTGCGTCGGCCGAAGAGCAGGTCGCACCGCCAAGACACAAGTGGTCGTTTGCCGGGCCGTTCGGGAAATATGACCAGGGGCAGCTGCAGCGCGGCTTCAAGGTCTACAAGGAAGTCTGTGCGGTCTGTCACTCGATGTCGATGGTTGCCTTCCGCAATCTCGCCGAACCAGGCGGCCCTGGCTTCAGCGAAGCACAGGCGGCGGCTGTCGCATCCGAGGCCAAGATCCAGGATCTCGATGACAAGGGCGCGCCGTCCGAGCGTCCTGGCCGGCTAGCCGATTATTTCCCGTCACCTTTCCCGAACGAGCTTGCCGCAAAAGCGGTGCACGGCGTTGCGCCTCCAGACATGTCGACGCTGGCGAAAGCACGGACGTATCAGCGGGGCTTTCCCTGGTTCGTGTTCGACATGTTTACGCAGTATCAGGAGCAGGGCCCCGATTACATCGCTGCGCTCCTGAAAGGCTACGAGAAGCCGCCGCAGGGCTTCCAGCTGCCGCCGAACGGCCACTACAACAAATATTTCCCCGGTCACAACATCGCGATGCCGCCGCCCTTGCAGGACGGCCAGGTGACCTATGATGACGGCGCTCCCCAGACGCTCGATCAATATTCCCAGGACGTGGCGGCATTCCTGATGTGGGCGGCCGAGCCGCATCTCGTGCAGCGCAAGCGCATCGGTTTGCAGGTGATGATCTTCCTGATCGTGCTTGCAGGCCTGATGTACTTCACCAAGAAAAAAGTCTGGCACGACGCCTAAGCGCGGGCACTGACCAAGGAAATTCAGGCGTTGAAACTGCCGGACGGTCAAGTCCTGCAGAATGGAAAGCGCTCCATTCCGCGCAGGCCGTTCAGCACATCGCATTTGGTTTCAGGGCCGGCGCGCACGAAGAAACGCGTGCTTGATTGGCTCCGCCTGGCTGAATGCAACATGCAATGCGATCAAGGTGGCGCCGATCGGATAGGTCCACCGATGGTTTTGCAGATCCGTCAATTTGGCGAGCAAAAATGCTCCAGCAATGATGATGAGCGGATCGGTATAATTGAAATAGTCCTGCTTCAGTGCGCGGGCGGCCTGCAGGGTATCGACAGCAAACACGGCGCAGATCAGGAACGACGCCTGTAGCGCCACTTTGTATTCACGCCGCCGGAACGCGATTGCGATTCCCGCGATGATAACCCATTCAAGGAAAATCTCCGGGCGCGGCGAGGTTTGAAGAAAAAACGTGTGATGGATGAACAAGCCCTTGATGCTGTCGAAGAGCATCGCAAGAGGAAGTCCGCAGCCGCCGGGACCGCATTGTGAGTCCGCGGGAGCGACGAAATAATACAACGCGTCGAGCGGACTAATGACCTTCGCGATCGACGATGTGGCCCGATAAAAATAAAGCGGCAGAAGCCCGAGCGAGACGCCGGCAATAACCGAGAAAGCCGCGGTCAGGCCTTCGGCCAGCGGCACGCGCCAGAGCAGGCCGAACGCGAGCATTCCCGATGCAATCCAGACAATCAGCATTGCCTGGAAAACACCCGTGTCGAAGACACGACGCATCGTGAGCAGTGCCTCATCGGCAAAAAGGCCCTGCCGCACAAGAGGTGCGGCGGCTATGGTGGCGAACACGGCAAATAGGGCACTTGCTGCCAGCGCCCAGCCGGCGCGACGCCCGGTCCAAAAGCCGCCCTGCTGCGAGCGCTCGCCAAAGGGCAACAGTAGGACCGGCAGTGTGATGATCAGGAATATTGCCTGGACTTTGTTGTCCATTGCGAGCGTTGCGAAAAAGGCACCAACACCTATCAGCATCGGTCTGCATTGCCATGCGTGGGGAACGCGCTGAAATCAGCAAGATGAGCAAGGCAATGGCGAAAAACGCACCGGAGAGAAGCTCGGGCTTGACCGACCGGACTGACATCGCAATCCCGCCCGAAAACGCAATTGCAAATGTTCCCAGCAGTGCCACGCGCCAGTCCTTTACCAAGACGCGGAGCAGAAAGGCGAACGCCGTTACGTAGGCGAGGACAATGAGCAGGCAAAGCAGCCGCGCGATCTGGACGGCGCTGGTCCAACTTCGCGTAAACGCAGCGACGTCGCTCGCCAATGGCATCGTCGAGAGCGAGTAGGTTTCCAGCAGACCGAGACGATGTAGCGTACGATAGGTTGCGCTGAGCATGGCGACGATAAGATGGGCCGGATGGAAATCGATCTGTCGGGGCAGGCCGTCATTTTGCAGGAAGGCATCGAAGATGAGGAGGATATCCTGATCGGCAACCCGCCAATACGGATTGAAAAATCCGAACAGAAAGAACGAGACAATCAATCCGGCGAGGATGACAAGAAGGCCTTGCGTCCAGCCCAGCGGGGTGAGCCGGTCTAAAGACATTGGGACGCCGACAATCGATTAATGCCTTCACCCATGCCCGCTGCTACTGTCCGACAGCGCATTGCTGCGCCCTTGATGAAGATATACACGGCAAGAATTGAAGGGACTAGGTCACAATGATCGGGGATCGCGGAAAGCCGGCATGACCAAATCAGTCCTCGGCATTATCGGCGGGTCTGGCATTTACGACCTGCCGGGACTTATGAATGTGCGCGAGGAGCGCATCAAAAGTCCTTGGGGCGAGCCGTCCGGCGCATTGCGCATCGGCGATGTCGACGGGTTGCCGGTCGTTTTTCTGTCGCGTCACGATCAGGGGCACCGGCTGTCGCCGTCCGACATCAACTACCGGGCCAATATCGACGTTCTCAAGCGGGCCGGCGTCACCGATCTGGTGTCGCTGTCGGCCTGCGGCTCGTTTCGCGAGGAGCTGCCGCCGGGCACATTCGTGCTGGTCGACCAGTTTGTGGACCGCACCCACAGAGCGCGAGAGCTCTTTTTTCGGCAAGGGCATGGTGGCCCATGTCTCGATGGCCCACCCGGTCTCGCCGAATTTGCGCGCGCATTTGCGCGCAGCGGCGCGGGCGGAAGGGATCGAGCCGCATTGGGGCGGCACCTATGTCTGCATCGAAGGGCCGCAATTCTCAACACTCGCCGAAAGCCTGACATACAAGCATCTCGGCTATTCGGTGATCGGCATGACCAACATGCCTGAGGCCAAGCTCGCCCGCGAAGCAGAGATTTGCTACGCGACGGCGGCGATGGTCACGGATTTCGATTGCTGGCACCCCGACCATGATGCGGTGACCGTGCAGGACATCATCAAGGTGCTGCTGTCGAATGCGGAGAAAGCCAAGCGCCTGGTTGCGCGTCTCGCGCGCGACTTTCCGCGTGAGCACGAACCCTGTCCGGTCGGCTCGGATCGTGCGCTCGACACCGCGTTGATTACAGCGCCCGAGGCGCGGGACCCGGAGATCATCAGGAAGCTCGATGCGGTGGTGGGTAGGGTGCTCAAGTCCCGTTGATACCTCACCTATTGTACCTGCCGATATTGTTGGCCAGACTGCCGCACCACGCACGAGGACTCCGATGCGCATCGTCGATCTGCAGCAACAATCCAAAGAGGAATGGCGCTCCGGCGTCATGACGCGGATGAAAGCATCCGCCGCCAACAACGCAACGCAGCTTTGCATGTTCGAGCAATGGTGCGAGCCGGGCCAGGGGGCGCCGACACATCTCCATGCGGTTGAGGAGGTGCTGTGCGTGCGCGAGGGGACCGCGGACGTCTGGATCGACGATGAGCATGTCACGCTGACGAATGGACAGTTGGTGATCGTGCCGGCGGGACGAAAACACGGCTTTTCCAATGCCGGGAAGGCCGTCTTACATATCGAGTTCGACACTCGCGGCGCCGGTGTTCGAGGCCGCATATGACGACAAGCGCGAGACGCCGCGCCGGTGGCTGCCCGGTGGTGGAGTACAACGATGAAATCCGGTGCAGTACAAAATGATTTGCGCGCGGCCATCCGCTCGATCCCGGATTATCCCAAGCCCGGCATCATGTTTCGCGACATCACCACGCTGTTGGGCGATGCGCGCGCCTTCCGCCGTGCCGTGGACGAGCTGGTGCAGCCTTGGGCCGGGATGAAGATCGACAAGGTTGCCGGCATCGAGGCGCGCGGCTTCATTCTCGGCGGTGCGGTCGCGCATCAGGTGTCGGCGGGTTTTATTCCGATCCGCAAGAAGGGAAAGCTGCCCTACAAGCGCGTGAGTATCGGCTACTCGCTCGAATACGGCATTGACGAAATGGAGATGCACGAGGACGCGGTGGCGAAGGGCGAACGCGTGATCCTTGTCGATGACCTCATTGCCACAGGGGGCACGGCGGAAGGCGCGGTCAAGCTGTTGCGGCAGCTGGGAGCCGACGTGCTGGCCGCTTGCTTCGTGATCGATCTGCCCGAACTCGGCGGTGCCGACAAATTGCGCAAGCTCAATGTGCCGGTGCACACGCTGATTTCATTTGAAGGGCACTAGCCGCGGCGCGGTCCCCACGGTCCGCCCTGACCGCCGCCGAGATCGACCGGCGGCTCGTCCGGCAGGAAAGGCTTGCCTTGGCTCTCGTTCTGCTCGCCGCGCCCCCATGGTCCATCCGGTTCCGGTGCGGGAAGACGGCCGGGCTCTTCATAGCCGACCGCCAGCGGCCCAGGATCGTGCCCGCCCGCGAACTTCACCAGCGCGTCGACTCGGGCCTCGACCGAAGGATGCGTGGCAAAGAGGTCGGCAAAGCCTTCGCGCGGATTGTCGATGCACATTTCCATGACGGCGGAATTGGCGGCATGCAGTTCGCCGCGCCCTTCGATCTTGCGCAGCGCGGAAATCATGGCGTCGGGGTTTTTGGTGAGCTCGACTGAGCCCGCGTCCGCGAGGAATTCGCGGCGGCGCGACAAGGCAAAGCGGATGACGATCGACAGAATCCAGGCAACCGCGATGAGCACCAGGCCGATAATGATCGCTGCCCCTGCGCCGCCTTTGCGGTCGCCGTCGCCGCTGCTGCGCCGGCCCCCATAATAAGCGTTCTGGAAAAACAGGCGGAAAATCATCTCCCCGAAGAATGAAATTACGCCGGCGATCACCACGGCGATCACCAGCATGCGCACGTCGCCGTTGCGGATGTGCGTGAGCTCGTGGCCGAGCACGGCCTCCATTTCCTGGTCGTTGAGCGCGTTGATCAGGCCGCGCGTCACGGTGATCGAATATTGTTTCTCGTTGAGGCCGGTGGCGAAGGCATTGAGCGCGTCATCGTCGGCGATGCGCAGCGTGGGCATCGTGATGCCGCGCGAGATGCAGAGATTTTCGAGCAGGTTATAGAGCCGCGGCTCTTCCGCGCGCGATACCTCGCGCGCGCCGGTCACCGCGTCGATCATCGATTGGTGGAATTTGTAGGCGATCGCCACCCAGAGGATCGTGCCGACGGTGGCGAATGGAGCGGCCTTGGTGAAATCGTAAATGGCGGCCTGCACGAGATAATCGAGCGGCGCATTTGTGGTGAGGCCTTCGGCGACGAGCGCGCCGGCAAATACCAGCAGATAGACCAGGAAGAAGAGCCCGATCAGCAGCGCGATCGAGCGGCGCTTGTTCGACTGGATATGGCTGTAGAGTCCGTAGGCGGCCATGGTTTTCTTCCGTCACTTCGGACGGCCGAAGACAGACGTCCGCGCACCGGATTGGCAGAAAGCTAGAACTTCACGCTCGGCGCCTGGTCGAGCTGCGCGCGCGTTTCGCCGAGATCGAAGAACGTCCGCTGGGTGAAGCCGAAGACACCCGCGAAAAGCGACGCCGGGAATTGCTGGATGCCGGTGTTGTATTCCTGCACGGCGTTGTTGAAGAAGCGACGCGCGGCGGCGAGCTTGTTCTCGATGTCGGACAGGTCGCTCTGCAGCTGCTGGAAATTCGCGTTGGCTTTCAGGTCCGGATAACTCTCCGACAGCGCGAACAATTGGCGCAGCGCGCCGGTGAGCACGTTTTCCGCCGCCACCTTCTGCTCGACGCCGGGCGCCGCGATCGCCGCGTTCCTTGCCTGGACGACCGCCTCGAGCGTGCCGCGCTCGTGCGCGGCATAGCCTTTCACCGTCTCGACCAGATTTGGAATGAGGTCATGGCGCTGCTTGAGCTGCACGTCGATGTCGGCGAAGGCCTGGTTGGTCCGCTGCCGCATGGCGACGAGGCGGTTGTAGATGCTGATCGCCCAAACCACGATCACGGCGATGACACCGAGCACGACCCAACTGGTGGTGGACATGAAACGGCTCCGGATTGGGGAAACGGTGAGTCTTTGAACGAAAACAGCTTATCTCAAGAAAGACCACAGCGGCCAACGGCAACCGGCTAGGGATGCGCGGCGGCATCCCGGTAGTCGGTTGGAAGCCATTAAAGGCTCATCGCCAGGGGCGTGGGCGGAAAAAAAGACCCCGAGCGGAAACCCGGGGTCTCTTCGCCAGACGGCTATTCGGGGGGTAAGGGGGGAGCCGCCCAGCTGAAATACACGCGGCATTAACGCCGGCAGCGGGCAATGGTTCCGGGCGGTATCGCGATGACCTAAAATTTATCCACAGGGCCAAAATCCGTCGTCAGATGGTCATGGTCCTGAAGTTCCATCGCTTTCGGGCAAGGGTGGGAGCAAATTCGGAGGGCATCACCCATGAGTTTGGTGATGATCAAGTGTCCAGTAACAGGCAGAGCGGTTTCGACGGCAATCGAAACTGAGGCGAGTTCGTTCCGTAGATTGCCGAAGGTTACGGCGCACATGTGCTGCCCGGCCTGCGGGCGCGATCACGAATGGACAGTCAGTTCTGCCTGGCTTTCCGGCGAGCCGCGCCTTGTGGCCCAGGACCGGCTTCAAAAACGGCAGCCGCCTAACGCTAGCTCGCCTCGCGGAACCGCACGGCGGCTTCGAGATCGACCGACACGAGTTGCGACACGCCACGCTCGGCCATGGTGACGCCGTACAGCCGGTTCATGCGCGCCATGGTGATCGGGTTGTGCGTGATGATCACAAAGCGCGTGTCGGTCGACTTGATCATCTCGTCGAGCAGGTCGCAGAAGCGTTCGACGTTGTGATCGTCGAGCGGGGCGTCCACTTCGTCCAGCACGCAGATCGGCGCCGGGTTCGTCAGGAACACTGCAAAGATCAGCGCCAGCGCGGTCAGCGCCTGCTCGCCGCCTGACAGCAGCGACAATGTCGCCGGCTTCTTTCCGGGCGGTTTCGCCATGATTTCGAGCCCGGCCTCGAGCGGGTCGTCGCTCTCGATCAATTGCAGTTCCGCGGTGCCGCCGCCGAACAGCTGGCTGAACAGGTGCTGGAAGTGCTTGTTGACCTGCTCGAACGAGGTCAGCAGCCGCTCGCGCGCCTCGCGGTTGAGGCTCTGGATGCCGAGACGGAGTTTCTTGATCGCTTCGACCAGGTCGTCACGCTCGGTGGTCAGAGATGCATGCTGGCTCTCGACCCCGCGCAGTTCCTCTTCGGCACGGAGATTGACTGCGCCGAGCCGCTCGCGCTCGCGCCGCAGGCGCTCGAGCGTGGATTCGATCTCGGCGAGATCCGGCAGCGGATCGCGTCGGCTTGATCTCGGCAAGCTCGGCGACCGCCGACGGAGGAATCTCCAGCATGTCGTGAATTTCACGGCCGACATCCGAAAGCCTGCGCTTGGCGCCCTCGAAACGCTCCTCTGCGCGGGCGAGTTCCTCGCGCGCGGCGCTGGCCGCCTCGAGGGCAGCGCGCGCATCGCGGTCGGCCTCCGCCAGCGCGTTCTCGGCCTGCTGCAGGCGGTCGGCGCAGGCGCGGCGCTCGGCCTCCGCGGATTGCACCTCGGTGATCAGGGCGCTGCGCTTTTCCGCGAACACCTGCGGCGCATTTTCCAGCTCGGTGCGATCGCGCTTGGCCTCGGTGATGCGCTGCTCGAGCGTCGCGATCTGCGTGCGGGCGCCTTGCTGACGTTCGACCCAGCCGTTCCTGTCGGTGGAGAGCTGCGACAGCCGGCGATCGGCAAGTTCGGCTTCGCGCACGATCGCCTGTTGTTCGGCCTGAACTTCGGCAAGCTTGGCGCGCTTGCCGGCGATATCGTCGCGCACCTGCGCAAGCTTCGTTTCAAGATCGGCGGCGGGGGCAAGCGCGCCGAGCGACGACTCAGCCTCGGTCTTTGCCGCTGCGGCCTCGTCGCGGCTCATGGTCAGCCGTGCCCGCGCCTCCGCGAGCGCCGAAAGCCGCGCAGCCTGCCGGTTGAGGTCGCGCTCGCGCGCCCGCGTCTCGGTTTCAGTGCTGCTTGCTGCATCGAAGGCCGATTGCGCTGCCTCCAGCGCGCGGCGCTTGGCCTCGACGTCGCCTCGCGCGCTTTCGAGCTCGGTGTCGATCTCCGCAAACCGGTTTCGCTGTGCGAGGCGGCGCGCGGCGCCAGTCGGGGCATGCGCGGCTGCGACGAAACCATCCCAGCGCCACAGATCGCCATCGCGTGAAACGAGCCGCTGACCGGTCTTGAGGCCCGCGGCAAGGCGAATACCGGCATCGCGCTCGACAACGCCGATCTGAGCGAGCCGCCGCGCGAGTTGCGTTGGCGCTTTCACATAGCGCGCCAGCGGCTCCGCGCCCGTCCGGCAGCGCCGGGTCGCCGCCGTCGCCTGCGACCTCGCTCCAGTGCATGGGCGACGAGGGATCGATCGGGGCATCGAGATCGTCGCCGAGCGCGGCACCCAGCGCTTTCTCGTAGCCTTTCTCCACCGCAACATGATCGATCACCGGCGGCCACAGGCTGCGGGTCTCGAGCGACAGCATCTTGGACAGCGTCTTGGCCTCGGTTTCCAGCCGCTGCACGCGTTTTTCCGATTCCGCCAGCGCCTCGCGCGCCGCTTCCAGGTCGCCGCGCGCGACGTTGTGCGCGGCTTCGGCGGCAATCGCCGCCGCTTCCGCCTCGGTCAGCGCGGCCTGTGCCCCTTCGACCGCGGCAGTGAGCGGGGCATTGTCGGCGCTGTGCAGCGTCGAAAGTTCGCGCTCGATTGCGGCGATTTCGGAAGAGATTTTTGCGACGCGTTCGCCCTGCTCGCGTGCGGCGTTCTCGAAGCGGTTGCGTTGGGCGGCGAGGTCGGCAAGCGCGGTCGTGACGTCGGTAAAAATCTTCTCGGCACCACCGAGTTCGCCCTCGGCCTCGGCCACCTTGGCGTCGATGCCGCTGCGGCGGCCGGCGCTCTCGCGTGCCTCCGCGCGAATGGTTTCTTCTTCGGCGGCGAGGCGAGCGATCGCTTGTTCGGCGTCCACGGCAAGCCGCTGCTCGCGCTCGGTATCCGCGGCGAACTGCACCAGCCGCAGATCGAGCTCGGCGATGCGGTCCTTGGCGCGCGCCTCTTCCCGGTCGAGATCCTGCAGCGCGATATTGAGGCGGTGCAGCGCCGCGCCGGCGCGTGCCTCCGCCTCGCGCAGCTCGGGCAATGCCGCGGCGGCCAATGCCTGGCGCTTGGAGGCTTCCGCCTCGGCCCCGACACGATCGGCAACCGTGCGCACGCTGACGTCTTTGGCGTGCTCGGCCTCCGCCACCTCGTTGTTGGCCGCGGTCCAGCGCAAATGATAGAGCGTCGCCTCCGCCTTGCGCACCTGCGACGACACCGTGCGGTAACGGATCGCCTGCCGGGCCTGCTTCTTCAGGCCGTCGATCTGCGCGGCGAGCTGTCCGATGACATCCTCGACGCCGCAACAAATTGGTTTCCGCGGCCTTCAGCCGCAATTCCGCTTCATGGCGGCGCGCATGCAGGCCGGCGACACCGGCGGCATCTTCCAGCACGCGCCGGCGCTGCTCGGGCTTGGCCTGGATGATCTCGCCAATGCGGCCCTGATGCACGAGCGCGGGCGAGCGTGCGCCGGTGGAGGCGTCGGCAAACAGGATCTGGACGTCGCGGGCGCGCACCTCGCGTCCATTGATGCGGTAGTTCGAACCGGAGTCGCGCTCGATACGGCGCGCGATTTCGAGCGAGTCCTGGTCGTTGAAGGCGGCAGGCGCCGACCGCGACGAGTTGTCGATGGCGATCGCCACTTCGGCGTTGTTGCGCGCGGGTCGCGTGTTCGATCCCGAAAAAATCACGTCGTCCATCGACGCAGCGCGCATGGATTTGTGCGACGACTCGCCCATGACCCAGCGCAGCGCTTCGACCAGGTTCGATTTGCCGCATCCGTTCGGCCCGACGACGCCCGTCAGTCCGGGCTCGATCACAAAATCGGTCGGCTCCACGAACGACTTGAAGCCAAGCAGGCGCAGCCTCGTGAGCTTCATTGCGTTAAGGCCTCATTGCACTTTTTTGTTGGCGCACACGTTGCGACCTTCCTGCACCGCCAAATCGGAATTGCGGGAACGGCGACTCGTTGGGTCGTTGCGCGAGGCGGGACGAGAGCGCCCGCCGGTCCATCAAGTTTTGCATTCACTAATTCAGCAAGCCTTCCCGGGGCTTGGCCGGGTTTGGCTGCCCATTTGCCGCGTCGGGCGGAGAATGAATCGCCGCGCTCGCAAGGGCAACTGCCGTGCGGACGGCGGCCACGGTTTTCCAGACCTTTCGGGCGGCGGCCGCAAGGCGGCGCGCAAAACGGAGCCGTATCGGCGTCCTGCCAGGCCAAAAAACCCTTATCAGCCCTTGAGATAGGGGTCGATCACCTTGGCCATTTCGTCGATGGACAGGGCGCCGGGATGAGCCGTTCCATTGATGAAAAATGTCGGCGTCGACTGCACCTTGAACTGCTTGATGGCTCGCTGGCGGATGCTTTCGATGCCATCGAGCATCTGCTGATTCGCGAGGCAGGCATTGAAAGTCTGCTCGGTGAAGCCCGCCTGCTTGGCGATGGCGAGCAGCGGCGGGATCGGCTTTTCCACGGCCCATTGCCGTTGTTGCCGGAACAACGTGTCGACCAGGGCAAAATATTTGTCCTTGTCGTCCTTGCCGGCGCAACGCGCGAGCATGAAAGCCGCGGCGGCGAGACTGTCGAGCGGGAATTCGCGGAAAATGTAGCGGACCTTCCCCGTGTCGATGTAGCGCTTCTTGAGTTCGGGGAATGTCACCTCCTGGAAATGCGCGCAGTGCGGGCAGGTCATCGAGGCATATTCGATGACAGTCACGGGCGCCTTGTCGTTGCCCATTGCCATGTCGGGCAACGCCTCTGGCTTCATCAATTCGTCGGTCGGCACCGTTTCCGGCGAACGCCATATCGGGGAACGGAGAGCAGCGACGCGAAGCCAAGCATGCTGGTGGCAAGCGCCAGGGTGGCCGTGGTCTGGCAAAATTTGCGGCGGGTGATCTGCAAAGGAGGCTCCTGGGCTAAACGCCGGTCGAATTCAGCGGTATTGGCTAGCTGGACCGCACAATTGTGGCAATGGCACGCCCGCCTGCCAAGCCGTTCGGATGGCTCAATTTCCCTTGATCGCCGAACCCAGCCGGCCCAGCGCCTGACGCAGATTGTCATCCTTGACGTCGGGGAGAGCGTCGGCGATCCGCGCGGCCGCGGCATCATCGATTTTTGGGGGTGACGGCGGTTCCCGGCGCCGGAGCGGGGCTTGCCGAATGGCAATTCGGCCGATGGCCTGCCAACCGAAGAAACGATTGACCCGCTCGAGAATGACCGCTGACAGGTGCTGAATTTCGAGCGCCGCGGGACCCTCGACCCGCAGCACCAAAGTGGCGGGTTCCGGCTTCTCGTCGGTCGCGAGCGCGCGGCCAGTTGATCTTGAGTCGGCTCGCTGTGGCCGGCAATCTCGGGGCCGACGATATCGTTCCAGCGGGAGATGATCTCGGTCGAGGCAAAGCCCTGCGCCTTGAGGACGTCGCTCAGGGTCGCGTCCAACAACTCCGAAAGCGGCCGGGGAAAACTGCGCGAGGGCTTGCTCATCGGGACGGGCCTTATGCCATCGTCGGCGCCATGACCGTAGCAGTCCGATCGCCGTCGCGGAAGAAAGCACTCCTGCCGGAGGCTGTCGATCTGCTCGCCTGGTACGACAGGCATGCGCGCGTGCTGCCTTGGCGCGCAGGGCCGCGGCCACCGCACGGACGCCTATCGTGTCTGGCTGTCCGAAATCATGTTGCAGCAGACGACGGTCAAGGCCGTCGCGCCTTATTACGCCCGCTTCCTGGCGAGATGGCCGACGATCGAGGCGCTGGCGGCGTGCTGACCTTGAAGATGTTTTGCGGGCCTGGGCAGGGCTCGGCTACTACGCGCGTGCCCGCAATCTGCATGGCTGCGCCAAGGCCGTGGTCGAGCGGCACAGTGCAAAATTTCCCGAAGACATCGAGGCGCTGCGCGCGCTGCCCGGCATCGGCGACTACACCGCTGCGGCGATCGCGGCGATCGCGTTCGATCATCCGGCGGTGCCGGTCGACGGCAATGTCGAGCGCGTCATCGCGCGGCTGTTCGCCGTCGAGGAGGAATTGCCCGGCGCCAAGCCGGTGATCAAGCAGCTGGCGGCATCGCTGTTGCCTGCCAAACGTTCCGGCGACTTCGCGCAGGCAATGATGGATCTCGGTGCGACCATCTGTTCGCCCAAGCGGCCAGCCTGCGCTCTCTGCCCGTGGAATCGCGCATGCGTCGCGAATGCGCGCGGCGACCAGGAGACGTTTCCGCGCAAGGCGCCGAAGCGCGAAGGCAAGCTGCGGCGCGGCGCGGCCTTCGTCGTGCTGCGCGACGATGCGAGCGTGCTTTTGCGCCGTCGCCCGGAAAAAGGCCTGCTCGGCGGCATGAGCGAAGTTCCCGGCAGCGAATGGGCGCACGATTTTGATTTCGACCGCGCGTCGCGTTTCGCGCCGCGCTATCGCGCGCGCGAAGTGGCGACGGATTCCGGGCGTTGTCCGTCACGTCTTTACGCATTTCCCGCTCGAGCTCGCGGTGTTTGTCGCGCGCGTTCCGCGGCGCGGCAAAGGCGCCAAAAGGCGCGCGCTGGGTGAGGCTCGCCGATGCGCTCCGGCGAAGCCTTGCCGAATGTCATGCGCAAGGTGTTGGCGCACGCACTGGACGGCCGTTAGACCGCCGGAATCCCCGCCGCTGCCACCAGCATCGAGTTCTCAGCACGTTCGATCGCATCAGGCCGTTTGCGATTCCGCGCTGCGGCTTTGCGATTGATCTTGCGCTTGGCGATTCCGTTGAGCTTTTTGTCGGTCGCCTTCTCTTCCTTGAGGTTCATGTTCAGCACTTTGGCGACGTCGTTGCGGCCCAGCAATTTGGCCCAGGCCACCAGCGTTCCATAGCGCGTGATCTCGTAGTGCTCGACCGCCTGCGCTGCCGCGATCAGCGCGGCGTTGAGCACCATCTTGTCTTCGATCTCGCCGGCGATTTCCTTGGCCTCGTCGATGATGCCGTCGATCGCCGGGCATTTTGTCCCTTGCGGTGTCACCTTCAGTTTTTTGAAGGCCTGGTCGAGCCGTTTGATCTGACCTTTGGTCTGCTTGAGATGAGTCCGGAACCCCTTTTTGAGCTCGGAGTCGGACGCCTTCTCGACCATGTCCGGCAAAGCCTTCTCGATCTGGTGCTCGGCGTAATAGATGTCCTGCAGCGAGTGCAGGAACAGATCCTTCATCGTCTGCATGTCGGGTGAAAACCATCCCATGACGCGCCTCCTTGACTTCTGTTCCAAGCGATAAGTCGCGCCGGCGGTGCCGGTTCCCACGGCCGCCAAAGATCGGTAGGAATGGTTTTTGAGTTTTTGAAAGGGGAGTGGCATGGCCATCGAACGTCACGAAGTTGGCCCGCGCATGAGCAAGGCGGTGGTCCACGGCAATACCGTCTACCTGGCTGGCATCGTCGCCGATAATCCGAAGGGCAAGAGCGTCAAGGAGCAGACGCAGGACATTCTCAGGCAGATCGACGGGTTCCTGGCGAAGGCCGGCACCGACAAGAGCAAGCTCTTGTCGGCCAACATCTGGATCACCGACATGGCGAGTTTCGCCGAGATGAATGCGGTCTGGGATGCCTGGGTCGCGCCCGGCAATACGCCCGCGCGCGCGACGGTCGAGGCGCGGCTTGCGGCGCCCGACTACAAGGTCGAGATCATGGTGGTTGCGGCGAAATAGCGATGTCGGCTGCGCAACCCGGAATCCTCGCGATTTTCAACGACTGCCGTGCCGGCCGCGAGGACGAATTCAACGCCTGGTTCCAGGGGGAGCATCTGCAAGAGCGGCTCGCCGTCCCCGGATTTCTGTTCGGCCGCCGGCATCAGGCGATTTCCGGGAGCGCTGGCTATTTCAACTTCTATCTTGTCGAATCTCCCGAAGTGCTGACCTCCAAGTCTTATCTCGAGCGGCTCGACAATCCGACACCGATGACCAAGCGGGTCATGTCCGAGGTGTTTCTCAACATGAACCGCACGGTATGCCGGCGGACGATCCGGCGCGGCGCGTTTCGCGGCGCTTTCGCGGTGACCGCGCGTTTCAATGAAACACCGGATATCGGCGCGCTCACTGCAGCGCTCGACGAACTGGTGCAGGACACCAATATCGCCGGTGGCGAAATCTGGATTGCACTCGACCCCGCCGGCATGCCGGTGTCCACGGAGGAGAAGCTGCGCGGCGGCGACAAGAAGATCAAAGCCTGTTTGATGGTCGATACCCTGCACCAGTCTGACGCAGAGGCGCTGGGCAAGCGGCTATCGGGGCAGTTTCCCGGGGCCGAGGTGGGTGTGTTCCGCGTGCTCAGCCAGATCGGACGAGGCGATCTGTGAAAGCGCTGCTGCCGCTTGCGGAAAAAATCGCTGCGCGCTTGATTGTGCGCAAGCAGACGATCGCAATTGCCGAATCCTCGACCGGAGGTCTTGTCGCCGCGGCGTTGCTCGCCGTGCCTGGCGCCTCTGCATACTTTCTTGGCGGTGCGGTGGTTTACACGAAGTCCTCGCGCGCGGCGCTCCTCGGCATCGGTGACGCAGAAATGCAGGGCCTGCGCCCGGCGACTGAAGACTATTCGCTGCTGATCGCGCGGCTTGTGCGCGAGCGTCATGATGCCACATGGGGCTTCGGCGAAACCGGAGCCGCCGGTCCGTCCGGCAATCGCTATGGCGATCCCGCGGGGCACACCTGCATGGCCGTGGCGGGCCCTATCGAGCGCGCCACCACGCTGCGCACTGGCAGCGCCGACAGGTTGGCGAACATGGATGCTTTCGCGAAACGCTCGCTCGAACTACTTGTAGAAGTAATTGCGGCTTGAGCCGCGTTATTCTGCGGCCTCGGCCATCTCGGAGCGGATAACAGCGCGGAAGGCATCGATTGGCTTGAGGCCTTTCGGTGTCTCCACGTGCCAGAAGGTCCAGCCGTTGCAGGCTTCAAGACCCTGCGCCAGCGCGCCAATGCGGTGAATTGAGCCGACCGTGCCATCGAGCGACACCGCGCCGTCGGCGCGCACCAGCGCCTTGTGGCGTTTCTTGGCATCGACTAGGCGCGCGCCCGGCGTAACCAGACCGCGCTCGATCAGCGCAGAGAACGGCACGCGCGGTGCTTCGCGCGCCGTCACGAACGGCGCGATCGTTGGCGCTTCCAGCGGCTTGACCCGGCCGATGCGCTGCTCGGCCGCCTTCGCATATTTGGGATCTTGCTCACAGCCGATGAAACGGCGTCCGAGACGTTTGGCAACGGCGCCGGTTGTGCCGGTGCCGCAGAATGGGTCGAGCACCAGGTCATCCGGTCGCGTGCTGGACAGGAGCACGCGCGCCAGCAGCGCTTCCGGTTTCTGTGTTGGATGCAGTTTCTTGCCGTTGCGTCCCTTGAGGCGCTCTTCTCCGGTGCAAAGCGGCAAGGTCCAGTCTGACCTCACCTGGATATCTTCGTTGCCGGCCTTGAGCACTTCGTAATTGAACGTGTAGCCGCGCGCATCGGCATCGCGCGAAGCCCAGATCAAAGTCTCGTGCGCGTTGGTGAAACGCCGGCCGCGAAAGTTCGGCATCGGGTTCGACTTGCGCCAGATCACGTCGTTGAGGATCCAGAAGCCGAGATCCTGCATGATCGTCCCGACCCGGAAAATGTTGTGATAGGAGCCGATGACCCAGATCGTCGCCGCCGGTTTCATCACGCGCCGGCACGCGGTGAGCCAGGCTTTCGTGAATTCATCGTAGGCAGAGAAGCTTGCGAACTTGTCCCATTCGTCATCGACGGCATCGACGCGCAAATCGTCCGGGCGCTTGAGATCGCTCGCGAGCTGGAGATTGTACGGAGGGTCGGCGAACACGAGATCGACGGAAGCCGCCGGGAGTTTCGCCATTCCGGCGACGCAATCCCCGGCAAGAACGCGATGCGGTTGCAGACTCTCTGATACTCCACGGGGCGCCCTATTGGGCGCCCCGCGACGCGACACAACCATGACTCAGGACTCTGACTCAGGTGACGCGGTCGGCGACGCGGGACCTACAACCGACAGGCCTGCATCTTGAGCGTCCAAGGTAAAAAACCGGTTTATGATCGCGGCTCGCAACTGGGCAAATTCTGCCTATTTGATCTGGGCTTATGCGGATACCGCGTAGTGTTGGACGCGCGCGCGCAGTTCGGCGATGATCGCGCAAAGTGTGGAGGGAATTGCGATGCGTTGGGATGATTTCCGTCGCAGCGACAACGTCGAGGACAGCCGTGGTGAAGACGGTGGTTTTGGCGGCGGCGGCGGCATCGGTATTCCGGTCGGAGGCGGGGGCCTCGGCATCGGAACAATCGTCGTGCTCGGCCTGATCGGCTGGGCGCTCGGCATCGATCCGAGCATCCTCATCGGTGGCGCCGAGATGGTGAACAGCGGCAGGCACTCCCAGCAGCCCTACGAACCGAGCCAGCCGCGGCAGGCCGGCGCGCCGAAAGACAAGTTGGGCGACTTCGTGGCCGCCGTTCTCGGCAACACCGAGGACACTTGGACCGAAATCTTCAAGAGTGGAGGGCAGCAGTATCGTGTGCCGCGGTTGCGGCTCTACTCAGGAGCGATCCAGGGTGGCTGCGGATTCGCACAATCGGCGATGGGCCCTTTCTATTGTCCGAACGACCGGCGCATCTATCTCGATACCTCTTTCTTCCGTGACATGCAGGTTCGATTCCGCGGCTGCAGCGGCAAGGCTTGCGAATTCGCGGAAGCCTATGTGATTGCGCACGAGGTCGGCCATCACGTGCAGAACCTGCTTGGTATCCTGCCGAAGGCGCAAGAAGCGCAACGCGGGGTCGGCAACCGCGCGGAAGCAAATCGCATCCAGGTGCGGGTCGAACTGCAGGCTGACTGCCTCGCCGGCGTCTGGGCGCATCATTCCAATCAGCGTTGGAACTCGCTCGAGCCGGGTGACGTCGAAGCCGCATTGCAGACCGCAGCGGCGATCGGCGACGACCGGCTGCAGCAGCAGTCGCGCGGTTATGTCGTGCCCGATGCCTTCACGCACGGCTCATCGGCGCAGCGGCAGCGCTGGTTCACGATCGGTCTGAAAGAGGGCAAGGTATCGTCCTGCAATACCTTCTCCGCGACGTCGCTCTAGGAACGAACGATGCCCGGGATCGATCAAAGCCGACAGTTTGTGCCGCTGAAAATCGCGGTGTTGACGATTTCCGACACGCGCGACGCAACCGAGGACAAATCCGGCGCGACGCTGATTGAGCGTATCCGCGCCGCAGGGCATGTCGTCGCCGAACGAGCGATCGTGAAAGACGAGGTCAAGGCGATCCGTCAGCACGTCAAGGCATGGATCGCAGACAAATTCATCGACGTGGTTATTACCACCGGGGGCACGGGCTTTACCGGCCGGGACGTCACGCCGGAAGCAGTCGAGCCGCTGTTTGAGAAGAAGATGGACGGATTCGCGACGATGTTCCTGCTGGTCAGCGAGAGGAAAATCGGCACTTCGGCGATCCAGACGAGGGCGACGGCCGGCGTCGCCAATGCGACTTACATTTTTTGCCTGCCGGGTTCGCCCGGCGCGTGCCGCGATGCCTGGGACGAAATTTTGGTGCACCAGCTCGATTACCGTTATCGGCCGTGCAATTTCGTGGAGATTTTGCCGAGGCTCGATGAGCATCTGCGGCGGCCTAAAGCGAAAGGTGCGACGGCTTAGCCGTTCCTTGCTCGAGGTCTAGAGTTCGAGATCCCAGAACTCGGCGACGACGTCCTTGCCCCAGCTGCGTCGGGGCTCGCTCGATGTCAGCTTGAATCCCGCGCCCTCATAAACATGTCGTGCGGCGGAGAGCACGCTGTGTGTCCACAAGGTGACCTTTGCGTAACCTTTGGCTCGCGCAAAACGAACGCACTCGTCGACAAGTCTGGCGCCTAGCCCCGAGCCCGCGCGCCTTCGGGTCGACCAGCAACAGGCGCAGGCGCGCGACATTGGGCTGGTCGTCTTTCACCAGCATGACACAGCCGACATTCTCGCCGTTCATCTCGGCGATCCAGCAGCGCTCGCGCTCGGGATCGAAGTTGTTGACGAAGTCGGCGACGATTTGCGCGCACAGGCCCTCGAACGGGTCGGCCCAGCCGTATTCGCGCAAATAAAGCTCGGCGTGGCGCGACACGATCCAGCCGAAATCGCCGGCGCGCGGCTCGCGCAACGTATAGGCGGCTCGAGTCGCTCGGCTTTCGCCGCAGGCGTGCCGGCCAGCAATGTCTCGATCGCGTTCATGGCTGAAACGATTTGCTCCTGTTGCGTGCCGTCGAGCTTGGCGAGCATCGAGGCGGCATATTGTTGCGAGCGTTGTTCCATCGGCGCGAACATCTTGCGTCCGCGCGCGGTCAAGGCGAGGTGGCTCTGGCGTGCGTCGCTCGCGGAGGTCTTGCGGTTGATGAGCCCGCGTTTCTCGAAGTTGCGCAGGAGCCGGCTGAGATAGCCCATATCGAGGTCGAGCGTGCGGGCGATATCGCTCGCCGTCAGTTTTTCGTTTTGGGCCAGCTCGTAGAGCACGCGCATTTCGCCGAGCGAGTAGGGGCTGTCGAGATAATTCTTGCGCAGCACGCCGATCTGCCGCGTGTAGAAGCGGTTGAAGCGGCGAACGGCCGCGATCGTCCGCTGGCTGGCCATGCGCAGCAGCGTCGGCTAATTAGTTGACAAAGTCAAGTATTCAGGTATCGTGATTGCGGCGGGCAGCACCACCAGTCTTTGGCGGCCGAGGCGGCGCAAGATGGCGGCCTCGGCATCATCTCCTGCGGAATGGCCACCAATCGCATCGTAAAGGCGGCGCGCGATGAGCAGGCCTTGTTCGGGCCTTGGGCCGCGAGCAATCGCAGCGCGCACCATTGCCAGAAGCTCCGCAAAGCCTGGGCGCACGGCATTGGTCAGGCCGGAGAGGCGAAATATCGCTGCTCGCCCAGCGCCTTCCAGAAGGCCAGTCGTCTGGATGAAATGGTCGGCGGCCTCGATCCACCCTGGCTGCGGCACAGCCCCGGCGCGCAGAAACATGACCCAAGGGCTGCGCACGGTCGCTGCGGCGGCCTTGAGACGGCTTCCCAGCGCCTCGGTCGAGCTCGTGAAACGGCAGCCGGCGATGTCGGCAACTTCAGCCGTCGCGTCGCGGGAGCCTGCGTCGGCAATGACAACTTCGGCCAAAAGACCGGCCGCGGCCGCAGGTACGAGCGCCGAAAGGGTCGGAACCAGGCTCCGCTCTGAATTCTGCGTGGAAATGATCGCACTCAACATGGAACTGTAGCCAGTCGATACCGTTGCCACCATATCATGTGGCGTATGGCGTTCGCCGCCACGAGATAGGGCGAGTAGCGCCAAAATTATACACGCGCGGAAGCTGCCAAAATCTGTTCTTGTTATGTTCACATTCGCGGCTAGGGTGAACTCATGGCTCGATCAAACGCAGCCCAGAGTCGCCCGCCGGTGAGGGAGCTGCCCTCCGCGCCGGCGGGCGCCTATGACGACGTCAGCGAATTGCTGGGCGTCGTCGTTGAACACGAACGCCGCCGCGGACGCGGTGCGCAGAGCAACGCGTCGGGGCGATACGAGCCGCTGGCGCGGGTGGCATTCGACGATGGCTGGCGGACGCTGGATGAGCTGCCGCCTTTCAAGACCACCGTCACCGTGGACTCCACGCGGAAGATCATTACCCGCAATGACTCGCCCGATATCGGCTTCGATCGCTCGATCAATCCCTACAGAGGCTGCGAGCACGGCTGCATCTACTGTTTTGCGAGACCGACGCACGCCTATCTCGGCCTGTCGCCCGGCCTTGATTTTGAATCCAAGCTGCTGGTGAAGCCGGAAGCGGCAAACTTGCTCGAAAAGGAATTGTCAGCGGCCGGCTACGAACCGAAAGTGATCGCCATCGGCACGAATACGGATCCGTATCAGCCGATCGAGCGGCGCTACAAAGTGATGCGGCGCATCCTTGAAGTGCTCGACCGCGCGGGCCACCCGGTCGGCATCGTTACGAAGTCGGCGCTGGTGCTGCGCGACCTCGACATTCTTGCGCGCATGGCCGAACGCAATCTGGCAAAGGTCGCGCTGTCGGTCACCACGCTGGATGCGACGCTTGCGCGCAAGATGGAGCCGCGGGCCGCGACGCCGATGCGGCGTCTTGAGACGCTGCGGCGGCTCGCACAGGCCGGCGTGCCGACAACGGTCATGGTTGCGCCGGTGATACCGGCCCTCAACGACATGGAAATCGAGCGCATCCTCGAGGCTGCGCGCACGGCCGGCGTGAAAGAAGCCGGTTACGTCTTGTTGCGCCTTCCGCTCGAGGTCCGCGACCTGTTTCGCGAATGGCTGATCGCGAATTATCCCGACCGGTACCGCCACGTGTTCAAGCTGATCCGCGATATGCGGGGCGGAAAGGACTACGACTCGACATGGGGCACGCGCATGAAGGGCACCGGACCTTATGCCTGGATGATCGGCCGTCGCTTCGAGATGGCTTGCGAGAAACTCGGGCTCAATGTTTCGCGAACACAGCTCACAACCGAACACTTCCGCCGGCCGAAACCAGGCACGGAACAGCTGAGTCTATTCGGATCATGAATGAGCCTTCGGGGATCCTGTCGCTGGTGACGCTCGGCGTCGCCAATCTCAAGCGCAGCATCGCTTTCTACGAAACGCTGGGTTTTCGCCGCAAGGTGCTTGCGGCCGACGGCGTCGGATTTTTCCAGGCCGGAGCCTGTGCCATCGCCGTCTTTCCGTCGGAGGAACTTGCGAACGACGCCAACATTGCGTTCGAGGGCATGGCCGAAAATTTTCGCGGCATCGCGCTGGCCTGGAACTGCCGATCGGAGCACGACGTCGATGTGGTGATCAGACGCGCCGGACAAGGCCGGGGCGGTAATCCGCAAGCCCGCGCAGGATGCGTTCTGGGGCGGGTACAGCGGCTATTTCTCGGATCTCGACGGCCATCTCTGGGAGGTGGCCTACAATCCGCACTTTCCCCTGACCGACGATGGACGCCTGCAGCTGCCGGATTAGCGGGCTCGGTCGCAGACTGTTCACAGGCTCTATCGTTCGAGGTTGACTTAGACCGCGCGCGGCGCACTCATCGCGGCGATGGTCAAAAAAGTCCAAGCCAGATCCTCGACTGCCGCTCGACGAGCCGATTTTGCGGCCGACTTTCCGGCGTGAGCGGCGCGCACTTAATAAAGGCATCTGGCCGGTCGCCGGTTGCGACGAGGCCGGACGCGGCCCGCTCGCCGGACCGGTGGTGGCCGCCGCCGTCGTTCTGGATCCCGACCGGATTCCGCGGGGGCTTAACGACTCCAAGAAGCTCGATGCTGAGGCGCGCGAGAAGCTCTACGAAAAGATCTGCGCCACCGCGCAGGTGGCGGTCGCCTTCGGCGCAGTCGAGCGCATCGACCGCGACAATATACTGCGCGCTTCGCTCTGGGCGCTGGCGCGCGCCGTCAAGGCGCTGCCGGTCCTGCCGAAACTGGTCTTCGTCGATGGAAATCAGAAGATCGATTGCAGTTGCGACTGCGTAACGGTGGTTTCCGGAGATGCGCTTGTGCTGTCGGTCGCGGCGGCATCGATCGTCGCCAAGGTGACGCGCGACCGGCTGATGATGCGGCTCGGCCTTGCCCATCCCGGCTACGGCTTCGAGCGCCACATGGGTTACAGCGTGCCGGAGCATTTCGCCGCACTGGCGCGGCTCGGGCCGACGATCCACCACCGCAGGTCGTTTGCGCCGGTGGCGGCCAAGCTTGCGGCCCTTGGCGGCGCCTCGGACGAGGTAATCTCCGAGTTATTGCCTCTTTAGCCCGGCTTCTCTATTCCTCCGGACGCATGATCCCCAAAACCGAAAGTTTTCGGATAAGATCATGTGCGAGAAATAAGCCTCCGTCCGTTTTCACCCCGCCCGGCCAATGCATTACGTCTCCCTGCTCATTGAATTTCTACGCGGGCGTCCCGCGGTCGTGTTTTGGACCGTTGCGCTTACGCAGGCGGCGCTCTGGACATTCATTCCGGCCTTGTTCTACAGCGCGCCGCCCGGCGAAGTGCCGATGCTGCTGGCCATAGGCCATGAGTTCGTGCTCGGCAGCTATCTCGGACCACCGCTGGCATTCTGGCTCGGTGAAATAGCCTTCCGGATCGCAGGGGCCTTCGGGCTGTATGCTTTGGCGCAAGCTTGCATCGTCCTCGCTTATTGGGCGGTGTTCAGGCTCGGCTGTGCGATCGTCGGCATACGCCACGCGGTTCTTGCCGTGCTGCTGATGGTCGGGATTGCCGCGTTCTCGGTGCCGAGCCCGGACTTCGGGCCGGCGATCCTCGCTGCCCCCTTGTGGGCCCTGGCGTTGCTTTACTATTGGCGCGCCCTTGGCGAGCGGCGCCGCGGTTACTGGTTCCTGCTTGCGCTTGTTCTCGGACTGCTCATGCTCGCAAGCTACGCAGGGCTGATCCTTTTCGTTCTGTTCGTCGTCTTCGTTCCATTGACGCCGCGCGGTCGCGCATCCCTGTTGCATCCTGAGCCGTGGATCGCGCTGATCCTCCTGTTCATAGTCGTCTTTCCGCATGCGCTCTGGCTGGCCGGAAATCGTTCGCTGGTTCTGGAGGGCTTCGACGAGAACGTCGGGCGCCGCGGGGCGGCTGTCGCCGGGCATTTGGCTCTTCGCCGTGCTGGTTCTGACGCACCTCGGGCTCGCGCTTCTCGTCATGCTGGCGAGCGGTTGGCCGCGTCATCCCCGGGAACGCGCGCCGGAGATCGAGCGACATCCCGTTGAGCCACTCGCGCGCGCTTTCGTTTATCTGTTTGCCATCGCACCTGCTTTGGTCGCGATTGCGGTTGTCTTTGTCAGCAATCGCCTCGGCCCGTTGGATCGCGTTACACCGTCGTCGTGCTCTCAGGGCTTGCGGTAGTTCTCGCCGCTGGCGACAAGATTCTGCTCTATCGCGAACGATTGGTGTCGTCGGCTTGGTTCGGTCTGCTGTTTGCGCCACCAGCTTTGGTCGTGATCGGCCTTGCGATCTCGCCCTGGATCGTCGGCATCGATCTCAGAATCATGCAGCCAGCCAGCGCGGAAGGGCAATTCTACGGAGACATTTTTCAGCGCCGCACCGGCAAGCCGCTCGCATATCTGAGCGGTGATCCGCGGCTCGCGCCGCTGATCGCGCTCGCTGCTCCGAACCGGCCGCACGTTTATTTTGCGTGGGCGCCTCACCGCAGCCCCTGGGCCAGCCCCGCAGATTTCCGCACTCACGGCGGCATCCTCGTCTGGCCGGCCGCCGACAACACCGGCACGCCTCCTGCGACGCTCAAGGCACAGTTTCCTGACTTGGTGACCGAGGTGCCGCGTTCGTTTCCGCGCACGGTGCAAGGCGTTTTGCCACTCATTCGCCTTGGCTGGTCGATGCTGCGGCCGGCGGCGCCTCAGTGATAGCTCTCGCCTTGGCGAACCTTGCCGCGGAACAGCCAGTAGATGAATACGATGTAGCCGATCACGATCGGCAGCAGCAGCAAGGTGCCTAGCAGCATGAAGATCTGGCTGGCCGGCACGGCAGCTGTGTCCCAGACCGTGAGGGATGGCGGCACCAGATACGGAAAATTCGAGATCACGAGCCCCAGATAGCCGAGCAGGAACAGGGCCATCGTCGCCAGGAACGGGGGAACCTCGCGCCGCGCCTCGAGCCAGCGCCACTCAAGATAGGCAATCAGCGCGGTGACGACAGGTATCGGCCACAGGAAATAGAAATTCGGCAACGAGAACCAACGGGCCGCGACGCGGGGCTCGGTGAGCGGCGTCCATAAACTCACGATAACCATGGATGCCAGCACCGCCATCAACAATGTCTTGGCGTGTGCACGTGCGCGTTCGGCAACCGGCCCTTCGGTTTTCATCACCAGCCACGTTGCTCCGAGCAAGCCGTAACCGGCGATCAGCGAGAGCCCGCAGACGAATGCGAACGGTGTTGCCCAATTGAACGAGCCGCCACTGTAGGCGCCGTCGCGCACCGAAACGCCCTGGATCAATCCGCCGAGAATGACGCCCTGCGCGAAGGTTGCGAGCGTCGAGCCGGCCGCGAAAGCTATATTCCAGCCGGTCTTGCTGCGCGAAACATGACGGAATTCAAAGGCAATGCCGCGAAAGACCAGTGCCAACAGCATCACGATCACCGGCAGGTAGAACGCCGGCATGATGACTGCATAGGCCTTTGGAAAAGCCACGAACAACCCGGCGCCGCCGAGCACCAGCCACGTCTCGTTGCCGTCCCAGTACGGCGCGATCGAGCCGGTCATCTGGTCGCGTTCGCTCTCGTTCTGCAGCGAATGGAAACAGGATGCCAACGCCGAGATCGAAGCCGTCGAGCAGCACGTACATGACGACAGCGATACCGATCACCGCAGCCCAGATCAGCGGGAGATACCATTCCATGGCTTCGCTCCCATTAACGTTGCATTGCTTCGCGGCCGGCATCCTGCGCGGCTGAAATCGGGCGCGATGAGAATTGCCCGCGTTTCGGACGCGTCCTGACGCGGCCCCTGTGCAATCAGCCGGTTGATGTAGTAAATGCCGAACGAAAAGACGACGCCATAGGCCAGCACGAAAAGAGCCAGCGTGCCCGCAATGGTCGCGCCCGGGACCGGAGATGTCGCGTCCGCCGTGCGCATGATCCCGTGCGCGATCCAGGGCTGACGTCCGCACTCGGTGACGATCCAGCCAGCGATCACTCCAACGAAGCCGACCCACCAGCTGTGCGCCATGACGCGCAAATACCAGCGTGTCTCGAACAGCGTGCCACGCCACCACAGGAACGCACCGAACAGGGCAGCGGCGATCATGAAAGATCCGACCGCCAGCATGATGCGGAAGGCGAAGAACACAATCTTCACAGGCGGACGATCTGAAGCCGGCACGCTATTGAGACCCGGAAATAGTCCATTCATTCGGTGGGTCAGGACGAGGGAGGCCGCCTTCGGAATCGACAACTCAAAGCGGTTCACCCCCGCCACTTCGTCGGGCCACGCGAAGATGTGAAAGTCTCCGGGCTTGCTTCCGTCCCAATGCGCTTCCATCGCCGCCACTTTGATCGGCTGGTGTTCGAGCGTGTTGAGCCCGTGCTGGTCGCCGATCACCAATTGCAAAGGCGCTAGGATTGCGGTGAGGCCGATCGCCATCCGGAGCATGGTGCGGCCTTCCTCGATGTGCCGTCCGGCCACGAGATAGCGCGCGCCAACCGCGAGCACGACGAAGCCTGTCGTGAGATAGGCCGCGTTGAGCATGTGCGCGAAACGGTACGGGAAACTTGGATTGAAAATGATCTTTAGCCAATCGACCGGGTAGGCGATGCCATCGCGTATTTCGTGGCCGGTCGGCGTCTGCATCCAGCTGTTGGCGGCCAATATCCAGAATGCCGAAATCGCCGTGCCGGTGGCGACTACCGCCGCTGACAAGACGTATAGCCAGGGCGGCGCGCGATTGAACCCGAACAGCAATATCCCGAGGAACGTCGCCTCGAGGAAAAATGCTGCCAACACCTCATAGCCGAGCAACGGTCCCAGCACGTTGCCGGTGGCAACCGAGAAGCGGCTCCAGTTTGTGCCGAACTGGTACGAAAGCACGATTCCGGAAACGACGCCCATCGCAAACGACACGGCGAAAATCTTCGTCCAGAATCGCATCAAATGCTGGTAGCGGTCGTTGCCGCTGCGCAGCCACATCACGCCGAGGGTCGCGAGATAGGCCGACAGCCCGATCGTGAAGCTCGGGAAAATGATGTGGAAGATGATCGTGAAGGCGAATTGCAGGCGAGCCAGCAGGACAGGATCAAAATCCATCACACCCTCCGACCGGGTACCCCTCGTGCAAGTATAGGCGCGGCCGTTAAATCATGGCGAGCCTATTGCGTTCCAATCCTGCGATAAATCGAAGCGGAAAAAGGTCGCCGCCAAGCTATCCACAGCACCTCAATCGCTTCTGACGGGCCGAAGGCCGGCGCGTTAGATTTGTCCCCGGGCGCTTGCTGGAGGGTGGACATGGCCAAAAGGGCAAGCACAAAGAACGAGGCTCCCTTCGCGTTCCGCGCTGGACCGCTATTTCGGCCTTGCGCAGCAGGGCACCGACGTCCGCACCGAATTCATTGCCGGCGTGACCACGTTTCTGACGATGGTCTACATCGTCTTCGTGAACCCCATCATTCTCGGAAAGGCGGGGATGGACCAGGGCGCGGTCTTCGTCGCGACCTGCGTTGCCGCGGCGGTCAGCACTTTGGTGATGGCGCTTTACGCCAACTATCCGATCGCGCTGGCGCCGGGCATGGGCATCAACGCCTTCTTCGCCTTCACGGTCGTGCTGACCTACAAGTACACTTGGCAGCAGGCGCTCGCCGCCGTGTTCTGCTCGGGCGTGCTGTTCTTCCTGATCTCCGTGTTCCGCATCCGGCAATACGTCATCGACTCGATCCCGCAGAACCTGAAGCTTGCGGTGTCCGCCGGCGTCGGCATGTTTCTGGGAATCATCGCGCTCGAAGAAGCAAAGGTGGTGGTCGATCATCCTGCGACGCTGGTCACGCTCGGCGATCTGAGAAATCCGGAAGCGTTCCTGATGCTGCTCGGCTTCGTCCTGATCGCCGCGCTCAACTTCAGGCGCGTTCTGGGTGGCACTTTGATCGGCATTCTCGCGGCAACGATCATTGGCTTGCCATTCGGGCTCGCGAAGTTCACTGGCGTGGTCTCAATGCCGCCGTCGATCGCGCCGACGCTCCTGCAGCTTGATTTCTCGCGGCTGTGGGAACTCACGTTCCTGATCGTGGTGTTTTCAATTCTGTTCATCGACGTGTTCGACAACGCCGGCACGTTGATCGGTGTCACGCACCGCACCGGCCTGATGAAGAACGGCAAGCTCGCGCGGATGAAAGAGGCGCTGATATCCGACAGTTTCGCGGCCATGTTTGGCGCCGTCATCGGCACATCGACGACTACAAGCTATATCGAAAGCGCGGCCGGCGTGTCCGCCGGCGGACGCACGGGACTGACGGCAGCTTTCGTCGGGTTGTTTTTCCTGCTGGCGCTGTTTTTTGCCCCGCTCGCGGGAATGGTTCCTGCCTATGCCTCGGCAGCTGCGTTACTCTATGTCGCCTGCGTGATGGCGCGCGGATTGGCGGAGATCGACTGGGAGGACATCACGGAGTATGCGCCGGCCGTCGTCACCGCGATCACCATGCCGCTGACTTACTCGATCGCGACCGGCATCGGCCTTGGCTTCATCACTTACGCGCTCGCCAAGATCATCTCCGGCAAGGCGCGCGAGGCGTCGCCGGCGGTCATGGTGCTGGCGGTGCTGTTTGCGATCAAATTCGCGGTGACCGGCTAGCCGAGCGCCTTTTTGATCGCCAAAAAGTCACGCCAGGCGAAGCGCTTCTGCAGCGGGCTGCGCAGCAGAAACGCCGGGTGAAATGTCGGCATGGCGCGGATTTCGCGTTTTCCGGTATTGAAGGTGAACCAGCGTCCGCGCGTCTTGGTGATGCCTTCCTTGATGCCGAGCAGCGTTTGCGCTGACGGGCCGCCGAGACAGACCAGAATGTCCGGGTCGGCCAGCTCGATCTGACGCGAGATGAAAGGCAGGCAGATCTGCGACTCTTGCGGGGTCGGCGTGCGGTTGCCCGGCGGCCGCCAGGGCACGATATTGGCGATGTAAACCGACGTGCGATCGAGGCCGATCGCCGCCAGCATCCGGTCGAGCAGTTTGCCGGACCGGCCGACGAAAGGCAGGCCCTCGATGTCTTCGTCGCGTCCCGGCGCTTCGCCGACAAACATCAGCCGCGCTTGCGGATTGCCATCCGCGAAGACCAACTGGGTTGCAGTCGCTTTGAGGGCGCAACCCTCGAACCTGTCGAGCACGGCGCGCAGTTCGTCGAGTGTTGCCGCGCGCTTTGCGGCGTCGCGCGCAGCCATGGTCGCTTCATCCGGTGCCGGAGGCGCCGCCACATGACCGGCATTTCCTGCATCGAAGTCGGCCGTCGCAACTGCGACTTTGCGCGCGATGACCGGCGTCGCGGTCGCTGCGAAACGATCGATCGGTTCTTCGTTGAGGACCGCGTCGACACCAGACTCGCTGTAGAAAGCGAGCAGGTCGCGGGCGGCATCGGTGCGGTCAGGGATCATAGCCTTGCGGTTGGCGGCGCATCCGTTCATCAAGAAATTTTCGCGTTCGCTCGAACGCGTCGGCTGCGGCGGTCGGGTCGTAAGCCAGCCGATGACCAAAGTACAGCCCGATCCGGCCGGTTTGCATCGAAAGAGTGTTGCGCGCCGGGATAGATCACCAAAGTTGGCCGATGCCGCGCGCCCTCACCATATTTTTCCACAAAAGCTTTGCAGTTTGAGGCCGGCGCCCAGTAGTCGGCATCGCCGGCAAGTATCTGGATATCGCTGGCGAGCGGTGGCGCAATTTTGGGTGGGCAGAACGGATAGAGAGCGACGATTGCCCGAAAGGCTGGGCGCGCCTTGCTGCTCGATGCGTTTCACGGTCGACGCGTTGAGTGCGGTCCAGCCGCCATGCGAATAGCCCAGGACGGCAATCCGGGCGGGATCGATGTCGGAGCGTGTACGCAGATAGGCGGCTCCGGCGAATACGTCTTTGGCGCGCTCCGGACCCGGCAAAGCCCTGCTGCCGTCGCAGACCTGCACCAGATGGCGCGGCGTGAAACTGTTGATGATCAGCGCGGCGTAGCCCCAGGACGCAAGACGGCGCGCCCAGGCAAACGTGTTCTGTGAAACGCCGTTACAGCCATGCAGCACGATGACCGCGGGGAAGGGTGGCTGGCCCTGTGGCAAGAGGATTGAACCGGATTGGTGCTGGCGCAGTTCGCCGATCGTGTCATTGTTGATGAATGGGCGGCGAGCCATCCTGCGCAGGCGCAAGGGTCGCGGTCTGGAGGATCACCGCGAGGGCAGGCAGAGCTCGTCGAACGGTCCAGTACGTCATGAGTTATGGGTCTCGGTGCCGCGAGCACGCTTGCCCGCAGGCAGTATAACGCGTCAGACGCTGTTAAAGTTTGTCGGGCGAGCCATTGGAGTCGAGCCACGCTAGACTTGAAAGGATTGGGGGTTTGCCATGGCTGATTTACCTGCGCGCGAGGCAATGGAATTCGATGTTGTTGTCGTCGGCGCCGGGCCCGCGGGGCTGGCTGCCGCCATCCGTCTCAAGCAGATCAGTCGCTGATATCTCGGTCGTCGTGGTGGAGAAGGGCTCCGAAGTCGGTGCGCACATTCTGTCCGGCGTCGTGTTCGATCCTTCGGCGATCGACCGCCTGCTGCCTGAATGGCGCGACGATCCCGAGAAGCCGCTCAAGACCGAAGTAACTGACGACCGCTTTTACTGCCTCACCGAAAGCGGCGCGATTGCGGCTTCCGCTGAATTTGACGCCGCCGCTGATGAGCAATCACGGTAATTTCATCGGTCGCTCGGCAACGTCTGCCGCTGGCTGGCGACCAAGGCCGAGGCGCTCGGCGTTGAAATCTATCCGGGCTTTGCCGCGGTCGGAGGTGCTTTACGATCACGGTGGCGCGGTGGCAGGCGTCGCAACCGGCGACATGGGCGTTGGCAAAAACGGCGAGCAGAAAGACGGCTTTACACGCGGCATGGAATTGCGTGCGAAATACACGCTGTTCGCAGAGGGCGCGCGCGGCAGCCTCGCCAAGACAATTCTGAAGCGGTTCGACTTCGCAAAAGACCGCGACGTTCCGAAATTCGGAATCGGCCTTAAAGAGATCTGGCAGGTCGCGCCGGAAAAGCATCGTGCCGGGCCTGACGCAGCACACTTTCGGCTGGCCGCTCGGCAGCTCGACCGGCGGCGGCTCGTTCCTCTACCACTATGATGACAACCTGGTGTCAGTCGGTTTCGTCGTGCACCTGAACTATGCGAATCCGTATCTTTCGCCGTTCGAGGAGTTTCAGCGTTTCAAGACTCATCCGCTCGTGCGCGCGACGTTCGACGGCGGCAAGCGGCATCGCTTACGGCGCGCGCGCCTTACCAGGGCGGCTACCAGTCGGTGCCGAAGCTGTCGTTCCCGGGCGGCGCGCTTATTGGGTGCGATGCCGGATTCATGAATGTGCCGCGCATCAAAGGGACGCATAACGCCATACTGTCGGGCATGATGGCGGCGGAGGCCGCCGCCAGCGCGCTTTCGGCAGGCCGGAGCCATGACGAACTTGTGGATTATGAGGTGGCTGGCGATTCCTCGGCCATCGGCAAGGACCTTTGGAAAGTCCGCAACGTAAAGCCGCTCTGGTCGAAATTCGGAACGTTGGCTCGGTATCAGCGCTCGGCGGGCTCGACATGTGGACGAACACCTGCTCGGCTTTTCGCTCTTCGGCACCCTTGGGCACGGCAAGCCGGACTATGCTTCGCTCAAGCCTGCGTCCGAATGCAGCCCGATTTCCTATCCGAAGCCTGACGGCAAACTGACCTTCGACCGGCTGTCGTCGGTATTCCTGTCCAACACCAATCACGAAGAAGATCAGCCGGTTCACCTGCGCGTTGCCGACCTTGGGCTGCAGAAAAACCTCCGAACACGATGTGTTCGCCGGCCCTTCTGCGCGCTACTGCCCGGCCGGCGTCTATGAATGGGTGGAGGAAGCGGGCGCACCGAAATTCGTCATCAACGCGCAGAACTGCGTCCACTGCAAAACGTGCGACATCAAGGACCCCAACCAGAACATCACCTGGGTTCCTCCCGAAGGCGGCGGCGGGCCGAATTATCCGAACATGTAATCCGGGAGCGGCCTGCTGAGTCGCGGCCAGCCGGTTCCCGTGGCCGGCGCAATACCGAAAGATGTGATTTGATCCTGCCGGCACCGTCACGATAACGCCACATCATGGCTTTCATGCTGGTTTTCGTCGGTGCCGCCCGGCACGTTCTTGCAGGAGCGGCGCAAAAAGGCCATTCTCGGCGCAACATTGCGGTTCGCGCGTAATCAGCGACCGGCCGCCTCATTGGAGCACTAGCCCGTGACGTCTTCGAGCCTCGCCCGCTGCATTGCCGGCAGCGCGCTTGCTGCCATTCTCGCGGCGGCACCCGTCAAGCTTGCCGCGCAGGCGTCGAGTCCGCCGCAACTCGGCAGCATCTCAGCGTCCGGTAGCTATCTCGCAGCCCGTCATGCCGGTCAGCAACGCGACGCCGGGGCAGCTGCGGCCTATTACCGGGCGGCGCTCAAACGTGACCCGGGCAACAGCGAACTGCTCGACCGCGCGTTCCTTTCGTTCCTTGTGGACGGTGAGGTGGATGAAGCCGTCAAATATGCCGATCGCGTCGTTCAGCTTGACAAGAACGATCGCGTCGCGCGGCTCGTGCTCGGCGTGCACGCACTCAAACGCAAGCAATATCCGGCGGCACGCCGCGATCTTGCCCAATCTGTGCGCGGACCGATCACCGATCTCACCGCGACATTGCTGTCGGCCTGGAGCATGTACGGCGCCAACGACTCCAAGGGCGCAGTGGCCGCGATCGACCGGCTCGCCGGGCCGGACTGGTATGCAATCTTCAAAGATCTACACGCGGGCATGATCTACGATGTCGCGGGCAACCAGAAGGAAGCCGGCAAGCGTCTCGAGCACGCCTACAAGCTCGACGCGACCGCGCTGCGCGTAGTCGAGGCCTATGGCAGCTGGGTCTCGCGCAACCGATCGCCGAAAGAAGCGTTGACGATTTTCGAGACGTTCGACAAGTCGCTGCCGCGTCATCCCCTTGTCGTCGAAGCGATGGGTAAGCTCAAGGCTGGCGAAAAACTGCCGCCGCTCGTGTCGAACGCGCAGGCCGGAGCCGGCGAGGCTCTGTACGGGCTTGGCGCCTCGCTGGGACGCCGCGGCGGAGAAGACCTGGGTCTCGTTTATCTGCAGCTGTCGCTCTTCCTTGTGCCCAGTCATCCATTGGCGCTGCTGTCGCTTGCGGATCTTTATGAATCGCTCAAGAAGCCGGAGCTGGCGATCAAGGTCTACGAGCGCGTGCCGGCAAATTCGCCGCTGCACCGAAACGCGGCAATTCAAATGGCCGCAAACCTCGATAGCCTCGAGCGCGCCGACGAAGCGCAAAAGCATCTCGAAGGGCTGATCAAACAGCATCCAGATGACATGGAAGCCATCATGGCGCTCGGAAACGTCCTGCGCGGGCACAAGAAATTTTCGGAATGCGCCAACGTATATTCGAAGGGCGTCGCTGGCATTCCCAATCCCGAAAAAGCGAACTGGGTGATCTTCTATTTCCGCGGCATCTGCTACGAGCGGTCAAAGCAGTGGCCGAAGGCGGAAGCCGATCTCAAGAAGGCGCTCGAGCTGTATCCCGATCAGCCGCACGTGCTGAACTATCTCGGCTATTCCTGGATCGACCAGGGCGTGAACCTGGACGAGGGAATGGAAATGATCAAGAAGGCCGTGCAGCAGCGTCCGGACGACGGCTACATCGTCGACTCCCTCGGCTGGGCTTACTATCGGATCGGCAACTACGAGGAAGCGACCAAGCAGCTCGAGCGCGCCATAGAGCTCAAGCCGGAAGACCCGACCATCAACGACCATCTGGGTGACGCGTACTGGCGGGTCGGCCGCGTGCTCGAGGCCAAATTCCAGTGGGCACATGCGCGTGATCTCAAGCCGGATCCCGAAGAGCTTCCGAAGATCGAGGAAAAACTGAAGGACGGCCTGCCCGAAGAAACGTCCTCGCAGGCAAAGGCCGGCAAGAAGAGTGGCGACGGCGGCTAGTTGATGCGCAGCGACAGGCTTTTCGCGTGAGCGCGCCGCTGTCCGAAAAGGCATTTGCCAAAATCAACCTTACTCTGCGCGTACTCGGGCGGCGCGCCGACGGCTATCACGAGCTCGAAAGCCTGGTCGCTTTCGCGGATGTGGCCGACGCGCTGACGCTTGAGCCTGGCTCGACCGACGGCCTGGAGATGTCCGGGCCGTTCGCAGGTAAGAGCGGTCCGGTTGACGATAACCTTGTGCTCAAGTCGGTCGCGGAACTGCGCCGGCGTATCCCCGGCCTGAAAGGCGGGCGGTTTCGCCTTGAAAAAAATCTTCCGGTCGCCGCGGGCATCGGCGGCGGCTCGGCGGACGCCGCGGCAGCGCTCAGGCTGCTGGCGAGAGCAAACGGAATTGCGCTCGACGATTCCCGCCTCATGGCTGCGGCGCAGTCTGTCGGCGCCGACGTGCCGGTCTGCCTGGATTTACGGCCGCGCATCATGCGCGGCATCGGCGAAGTGCTGTCGCCGCCGATCGATCTGCCGCCCATCCCGGCGGTCCTGGTGAACCCAGGCGTTGCACTTGTTACGCGCGAGGTATTCGGAAAATTCAAGGGTGCACACGCAGGGCCCAGACCTTGCCGGCGTGCCGACGAAAACCGGCCCATTGATCGAACTTCTCAAACAGCAGGACAACGACCTGACCGTCGCCGCAACCGCATGCGCGCCGGTCGTCGGGGAAGTCTTGGCGGCCCTTCGCAGCGCGCCAGGGAGTGTGCTTGCGAGGATGTCCGGATCGGGTGCGACATGCTTTGCGCTGTTCGGCTCGCGCGAAGAGGCGGCGGCGGCGGCGCAACGAGCTCGCAGGCGAGCGCAAGAATTGGTGGGTTCAAGCGGCCGCGATCGGAGCCGTGCCGGGGAAAACATGAATTCGCCGGTTTTGCGGGAAACGGTTGGCAATTCGCCGGCTTTCCGATAGTCACCGGCGGAATGCGGGGTGCACCATGAGACTTTATTGCGCGGTTGTTTTGTTTGCGGCGCTCGTGATCGCTGCAGCCGATCCCGCATTGGCCCGGACAAAATCCAAAACCCGGTCGCAATGCGTCGACCGTCCGCAAGACTTTTCGTGGAATTTTCTGATCCCTGGGCAGCGCGCGCCGCAGCCCAACGGGTGCGCACCACCGGTCTATAACTACGGCAGATACATCGGCCAGGATCCCGACCCCAACATCCGGCTGCAGCTGATGCGTGATCCGGCGACAGGATATTCGCCGCTATAGACAAAGAGCGGCGCGTCAGTGCGCGCGGCCGATGCAGAACGCGACCGCTTCTTCCAACGCCGACTTGATGTCCGACGGCGGGACCAAGGCGAGCGCGTCGGTGGCGATCGCTCCATAGTGCCGGGCGCGTCCGACGGTATCCTCGATCGCGTGATGCTTTGCCATCAATGAAAGGGCCTGGTCGAGATCGCCGTCACGGATGTCGCCGTCACCCAGTGTCCGATTCCAGAACTTGCGCTCGCTTTCGGTGCCGCGGCGAAACGACAGGACAACCGGCAACGTAATCTTGCCCTCGCGGAAGTCGTCGCCGACGTTTTTGCCGAGCTTGGCCGACTTGCCACCGTAATCCAGCGCATCGTCGATGAGCTGAAACGCGATGCCGAGGTTCATCCCAAACGACCGGCAAGCCGCCAATTCGGCCTTTTCCTTTGCGGCCAGCGCCGGCCCGACTTCGCAGGCGGCTGCGAAAAGCTCGGCGGTCTTGGCGCGGATAACGGACAGGTACTCGTCTTCGTTGGTGGCCGTGTTCTTGGCCGTGCCGAGCTGCATCACTTCGCCTTCCGCGATCACAGCGGCCGCCGACGAGAGGATTTCGAGCGCGTGCAGGTCGGCGACTTCGACCATCATCTTGAATGCCTGGCCGAGAAGAAAATCACCCACCAGCACGCTCGCTTCGTTGCCCCACAGCATTCGGGCGGCGACTTTGCCGCGCCGCATGCTGCTTTCATCGACAACGTCGTCGTGCAGCAGTGTCGCCGTGTGCATGAATTCGACCGCTGCAGCGAGCTTGATATGGCCGTCGCCGGCGTAGCCTGCGAGCCTTGCCATGGCGAGGGTCAGCATTGGACGCAACCGCTTGCCTCCGGAGGCAATAAGATGGTTGGCCACCTCCGGGATCATCGCGACTTCAGAGCCGGTACGGGCCAGGATCGTTGCGTTGACACGCTCCATGTCCGGCGCCACCAGTTCGACAAGGCGATTGAGCGAAGCCGGGTTCGGGCTTTCAAAGGGAAGGACGACGGCCAAAACACATCTCCCGGCAGTGAGAAAAAGTGAGCATAGAAACGCTATGCTCATGCGGCAAGTGCGGTAGATTGGCTCCTACCGCAAATTTGATGCGAGGTGCAGTGGGCAAAAAGGCGCCGTGGCTGCGACACAGACAACACCCGTAGCGGCCGGATATTCCGTTCCCTGAGGCACACGGAAATTGCATGCGTGAATTGATCCGTACGAATGACGCAGTTTTGGTGTCGGCGGTGGTCGCGTTGCTGGAAAGCGCCGGCATCCGTCCGTTGGTCTTTGACCAGAACATGAGCGTGCTCGAGGGCTCGCTCGGCGTGCTGCCGCGTCGCGTGCTTGTCTCCGAGGAGCATGAGCTTCGCGCGCGCAAGCTTTTGGAGGACGCCGGATTGGGCCACGAGTTGCGTCCCGATGGCGGCTGATAGCGAAACCAGCGAAGATGCCATTCTCGGCGGCAGGTTACGCGTGCGTCAGCCGCTGCGCGGTCATCGCGTAGGCCATGACGCCATTCTGCTCGCTGCCGCCACGTGCGCGCGTGCGACCGAGCGCACGATCGAACTTGGTGCCGGCGTGGGCGCTGCCGCCTTTGCGATTGCCGCGCGCGCTCCGGGGATGAAGGTGACGCTGGTCGAGATCGATCCGGCACTTTGCGCGTTGGCGAGACACAATGCGCGGCTCAACAGGCTGGAAGACCGTGTCACGGTGTTTGGCGTCGATGCAGAGAGCATCGAGAGCCTGAAATCGGCTGGGCCTGTCACCGGAAAGTTTCGACCGCGTGCTGATGAACCCACCGTTTCATGACGCGCGCCGGCACAATGTCTCTCCCGATCCCGGCCGGCGGCTGGCGCATTCCGGCGAGGCCGGCTTGCTCAAGCGTTGGGTCGACAGCGCAGCCTGGCTTCTGAAGGCAAATGGCGTGCTGGTTCTGATCTGGCGCGCGGACGCCTTGGACGATGTCATCGAAACGTTGCAACCGGTGTTCGGCGCAATAGCGGTGCTGCATGTGCATCCCCGGGAGGATGCCGCTCCGATCCGCGTGCTGGTGCGTGCCGAAAAAGGAGGCGGTATTTCGCGGAAGAGCTATCCGCCACTCGTTCTCAACGATGAAGCAGGCCGGCCAACCCCCGTTGCGGAGGCGATCATGCGCGACGGAAAAACACTGCCGATTGCAGAAGCCTGAGGTTGCCTAAACTCTGCGCCGCCGCGGCAGAATTTCGCGCCAGCGCCCCTCGCCGAGCTGGCGCCGCATGCGGCCCACAACCTCATCGTTCAGGTGCGAAAGCCCAATAACGCTGGCAATCAGAAGGAAGAAAAGTGCGATCTTGGGCTCCATCGGGCCGTCCTGTTCAATGCGTCGCAACGCGTTTCACGCCAACCGCGGTGCAAAAAGCATTCCAAAGTTAAAAAATAGGCAACACCCGGCGTTTTCGATGCAGGTCGCCGGTATTTGATGCGCTCGGACCCTTGGCAAACGGTAGGGTCGTGCGCGCCTGCATCGCGCGCAACAGGCCTTTGACTAAATGGGTGGCAGCTACCTATCTGAGTGGTATGGCAGGTTCCCTCGGGTGGTCCCCCGCACAATCCAGGTAGACGCATGATTCAATTTCTCGCGCGGCTGGTGCCACGCCGCTTCCGCAGCGACATCCCCGTTGTACCGGTCGTGCGGTTCAGCGGCGTCATCGGCGTGGTTACGCCGTTGCGGCCGGGGGTCCTTCTGTCGACGGTTGCCCGGACACTGGAGCGCGCCTTTGAAACGCCGCGTGCGCGTGCCGTGGCGCTCGTCATAAATTCCCCGGGCGGCTCGCCCTCGCAATCGCATCTGATCTACCGCCGCATCCGGCAATTGGCCGATGAAAAGCACATTCCGGTGCTGGCTTTCGTCGAAGATGTCGGCGCTTCCGGCGGCTACATGCTGGCCTGCGCGGCCGACGAAATCATCTGCGACCAATATTCGATCGTCGGCTCGATCGGCGTGGTCGGCGGAACGTTCGGCTTTACGAAATTGATGGACAAGCTTGGCATCGAGCGCAGGCTCTACACGGCCGGCGACCGCAAGGTGATGCTCGATCCGTTCCTGCCCGAGAAGCCCGACGATGTGAAGCGCATCAAGGCGATCCAGAAAGACATCCATGAGAGCTTCATCGCGCTGGTGAAGGCGCGCCGCGGCGGTCAAGCTCAACGGCTCGGACAAGGCGCTGTTTTCAGGAGAGTTCTGGACGGCGGACAAAGCGATTGAGCTCGGACTGGCCGATCGCATGGGCGATCTGCGTTCGATCTTGCGTGAGCGCTTTGGCGAAAAGGTTTACACGCCGCTCATCTCCGCCGAACGCTCGCTGCTCGGGCGGCGGTTACCCGGCGTCAATTTTGCGGACGCGATCGTGCGTTATCCTGGCATCGCCGACGACCTTATATCCGCACTGGAAGTGCGCGCGATGTGGGGCCGTTACGGCCTGTAAGTTTACTGAACCGGCTTGTTTCCGAACAATTTTGCTACAGCGGCGACCTGCTCCCGTTGCTCGGCAATCGAGGCCGCGAACTCCGCGGCGTTGCCCGGGGCCACGATTTGTCCCGTGGCCGTCAGCCGCTTGGCGAGTTCGGGATCGGCCGCCGCGTCTTTGACGTCGGTCGCGATCTTGGTGCGTACCTCGTCCGCAATCCCCGGCGGACCGAACAGTCCGACCAGCCCGTCGAATTGCAGCGACGGGTAGCCCGCTTCGACCGCGGTCGGAATATCCGGAATGGCGGGCGCGCGCTCGCGATTGGTAACCGCGAGCACCTTCACTTTGCCGGCTTCCACCTGCGGCCGCACGATCGCGTAGGCCGGCATGTAAACCTGAATCACGCCGGCTGCGAGATCGGTCGCGGCGCCTGCCGGATTTTTGTACGGCACCTTCGCCATCTTCAACCCGACGGAGTGCAGGTAACCGGCGAACACGAAATCAGTGAAGCCGGTCGCGGTCGTCCAGTTCAGCTGGCCTGGCTTCTCGCGTGCAAGCGCCTCGAGCTCTTTGAGCGAGTTGACGTTGAGCGACGCTGCCACGCTCACCGCGACCACGGTCTTCGAGATGCGAGCGATCGGAATGAGATCCTTCGGGTCGTAGGGCAGCTTGTCGTGGAAATAGGGGTGGGCGGTGAACGAACTGACGGCGAAACCAGCAACACATGATCGTCGTTGCGCCTGGAGGAAACTGGTGATGGCGACCATGCCGTCGCCGCCGGGACGGTTCTCGACGACGACCGGCTGGCCCCATTTCGCGGAAAGCTTGTCGGCGAAGAGCCGCGCACCGATGTCGACGCCGCTGCCCGGACCGAGCGTGATGATGAATCTCACCGGCCGGTTGGGCCAGGCGTCCGCGGCCGCACTCGGTTGTGACAGCAACGGCGACACTAGAAAGAGTGCCGCAGCCAGAATCGAGAATGCCCAGGCGGGCTTTGCTGGTTTGCTCATGAATCCTCCCGGGGGGCCGGGCGGCCATTCTTCGCGGTGGCCGTTGCGGCGCTTACTGAAATAACCCCGGTAAAGCCTAGCGCGTCCGCCGGCCATTCTGCCAGCTTGACGTCCCGTAGGCGCTATTGTCTCGTGGTCGCAGGGCAGTTGCCCCGAAAATGCCGCCTTCAAGCCCGACGTTGCGCCGTCGGTAGTCGACCGGAGCTCGCCATGCCGTCGTTTCTGTTGTCGCCCTTTGTGAAATGGTCGTTCGCCGCTTTGGGCGGCGCGATGATCGTGCATTGGGCCGTTAAGGAAGCGCGCCGCATCAATGAAGAGCTCGAGCAGGCGAGGCGCGTGAAGGCGAAGATTACGGATGCGGAGAATCGTCCGACCTTGCGCCGCGATCCGACCACCGGCGAATATCGGCTCTGACGATCGGCAGTCCCTGCCGGCCTAATCGAGATGGCGGTTGGTGACGCTACGATGGCCGCCGACCATGGCCGTGAAGAACAGCACGATCAGCACCCACCCGATAATCTGAAACTCGACCACGGCGGTCTCCCCTACGATCCCCCATTCGGATCGCGTGGGTAGCAGTGGCCCCTTCAACGGCACGTAAATTCGCCTCGACTTGACCCCCTTTGGGGCCGCCTCTAGGGTCGAATCTCTTCCTGTGCTTAAGAATCAGTTTCCATCCGATGGCTGAAGCCAAACTTCGTGCCAGCGAGCGCACGCATCCAGACAACCTGGACCCGTCCCGGTCTTTCCAGGGGCTCATTCTTGCGCTGCAGCAGTACTGGGCGAACTGGGGCTGCGTGATCCTGCAGCCCTACGACATGGAAGTGGGAGCGGGCACGTTTCACCCGGCGACCACGTTGCGCGCGCTCGGCCCGAAACCGTGGAACGCCGCTTACGTGCAGCCCTCGCGCCGTCCGAAGGATGGCCGCTACGGTGAAAACCCGAACCGGCTTCAGCACTACTACCAGTTCCAGGTGATCCTGAAGCCGTCGCCGCCGGACATTCAGGACCTCTATCTCAACTCGCTCAAGGCGATCGGGATCGACCCGAAGATCCACGACATCCGCTTTGTCGAGGATGACTGGGAAAGCCCCACGCTCGGCGCCTGGGGACTCGGCTGGGAATGCTGGTGCGACGGGATGGAAGTGTCGCAATTCACGTACTTCCAGCAGGTGGCAGGATTCGAATGCGAGCCGGTCGCCGGCGAGCTCACCTACGGGCTCGAGCGGCTCGCGATGTACGTGCAGGGCGTCGACAATGTGTTCGCGCTCAACTTCAACGGCCGCGACGACGACAAGAAAGTCACCTATGGCGACGTCTTCCTGCAGGCCGAGCAGGAATATTCGCGGCACAATTTCGAATTTGCCGACACCGCCATGCTGTTCGAGCAGTTCAAGATGGCGGAGGCGGCCTGCAGGAAATATCTCGCGGCAGGCTGGGCCAACGGCAAGAAGGAGCGCCACCTCATGGCGCTGCCGGCCTATGACCAGTGCATCAAGGCGAGCCATGTCTTCAATCTTCTCGATGCGCGCGGCGTCATCTCGGTGACCGAGCGACAGAGCTACATCTTGCGTGTGCGTGAGCTTGCAAAAGCGTGCGGCGAGGCGTGGCTGGCGACCGAGGGCGGCGGGGCATCGTAAGATTTTCGGTGCACATCGCGGCGAGGCCGCGTCTGCGCCTGCAATTGGCGGCTATAATTATTTGATCCGGCACGGGGGCGCCGAGCGATCATGCTGTTTTGGGCAATCGTTTTTATCGCGGCGGCAGTCGTGCTGTACGCGATCATCATTGTTCAACAGCCTGGTGCGCACGCGCCAGATGGCAAACGAGGCCTGGAGCGGCATCGACGTCCAGCTCAAGCGGCGCTCCGAGCTCGTTCCCGAATCTGGTCGAATCCGTCAAAGGTTATGCCACGCACGAGCGGTCGGTCCTCGAAGAGGTGACGCGGCTGCGCAACGCCGCCCGCGAGGTTCCGGCCGACGACGTTGCCGGCCGCGCGCAGGCAGAGCGCGCCTTGACGAGCGCGATCGGCAAGCTCGTCGCGCTGGCCGAGAACTATCCCGCCCTCAAGGCCAGTGCGAATTTCCTCGAATTGCAGCAAGAGCTGAGCAACCTCGAAGACGAACTGCAGATGGCGCGCCGTTACTACAACGGGACCGTGCGAAACCAGAATGTTCTGGTGCAGTCGTTTCCCGGCAATCTGGTCGCCGGGGCCTTCGGTTTCGGGCCGCGCGATTATTTCGAGTTGTCGGACGCAGCCGAGCGCGATGTGCCGCAGGTCGCGTTGCCCGGACGGTCCCGGCTGACGGACGTCGTTCATGGTTGAGACCAGCTTCGGCCGGTTGTGTCGAAACTCCTTCGGGGCCGGCCGGCGCTTGTTTTTCTGTTGCTGCTGTGCGGTGCGACGACCGCTTTTGCGGCGGAGGTCATTCACTCGTTCGATTCAACCGTTCGCGTTGCCAAGGATGGCGAACTGACCGTCACCGAGGCCATACGGGTCGAGGCGGAAGGGCGCGAGATCAGGCATGGCATCTATCGTGATTTTCCGCTGACCTTCAAAGATGCGGGCGGAAAGGTGCGTGAGGTGGACTTCAAGTTGCTGGGCGTCGAGCGCGATGGCAGGCCGGAGAGATATTCCACGACGCGCCAGCACGGCGTCATTCGTATCTACGCCGGCAGCAAGGATGTGGACGTCCCGCGCGGCGAGCATACGTATGTCTTTCGCTACCGGACCGGACGACAGATCCGCTGGTTCGACGGCAGGCCTGAGCTCAACTGGAACGTCACCGGGAATTTCTGGAATTTTCCGATTTTGGCGGTGAACTACAACCTCGAGCTCGCCGGTGGAGCGAGGCCACTCCGCTGGACCGCTTATACAGGTCGTCTGGGCGCGCGTGGGGGCAACTGGCGGGCGACCACCGACACGTCCGGCGCTTTGATGGTCGCGACCACGCGGCGGCTCGCGCCAGGCGAAGGTCTGACGGTTGTTGCCGAGCTTCCGTCCGACGCGGTCGATCCCGCCGAGCGAATCGCAGCTGCTTTGGTACCGGCTTTACGACAACCGGGCCTGGATTTTCGGCGGCATCGGTCTGCTTGTCGTGCTCGGCTATTATTTCGCCGCGTGGGAAGCGGTCGGACGCGATCCCAAGGGCGGCGCCATCATTCCGCTGTTTCATCCGCCGCCGAATATTTCGCCGGCACTTGCCAACTACATCCACGATTGGGGCTTCGGCCGCGAAAATGGCGCGCTTTCACCGCGGCCGCCTTGTCGCTTGCGGTGCGTGGCCTTTTGCGCTTTGACGACACCGGCGGTTCATGCTGACTCTGAAAGGCGACCGGCAAGGAGCCGCCCGGCAGTGTAAGCAGCTGCCGGCCGGCGAGAGCGCTGATCCTGGGTTGGGTGAAAGGCCAGGGTGGCGCTGGCGATCATCAGCAGCGCCCATGGCGCGTCGGTCGCCAAGGTCGGCGACAATTTCACAAAAAGCATCGAGAACGAAAACCGCAACCGCTTTTTCCGCCGCAACCTCGGCTACGTCCTCGCCGGCCTGGCGATGACAGCCTGCCGTGATTGGCGGCGTGCTCGCGTTCGGTGGACTGCAGGAACAGGACATTGCGGTCCTCGGTCGGCTTTGCGTTCGGTCGGTTTTATCGCCGGTATGTTTGTGCGTGCATATGCTGCAGATGATTCTTGCCAGGGCTTCAGCTTTGACGGCTGGTCCGTGGCGCGATGTCGGTCGTCTTTTTCGTTAATTTTCATCTCGATTTCCCAAGTCGCTTTTGAAAGGAGTGGTCCCCGAAGGCGCTGATCGGATGCGCTCCCGCAAGTCTGGTCCTTCGTCGAGAACTATCCATTCTCCTTCGTGCTGGTCGGCGCGTTTGCGATGGTGAACGGCCTGTTCTTCTATCTGCTGCGCGCGCCGACCGCGCTCGGCCGCCCGATCATGGATCAGCTCGCCGGCCTTCGGCTCTATCTCGAGACGGCGGAATCCGACCGCCTCAATCTGAACGCGCCGGAGATCACCGCCGAGCGCTTTGAAGCTCTGCTGCCTTATGCCGTCGCGCTCGACGTGGAGAAACCCTGGTCCGATGCCTTTGCCGCCGCGCTGCGCCGTGCGCACCCGGACGATCCGGACCCGATGAGCCACTACCGTTCCGAGTTGGAGCTCAAGCGGCAGCTGGTCGAGCAGCAATTTCGGCAGCTCCGTTTCATCGTCGATCGCCGGCGTGAGCAGTGCGCTTGCGAGCGCGGTGCCGGTTTCGTCGGGCTCATCCGGTTTTCTGGCGGGGGCGGCGGGTCCGGCGGCGGCGGAGGTGGCGGGGGTGGAGGAGGCTGGTAAAACCAGCGCGCGCGCGTGACAGCCGCGGGCCACCTTGCTAGGCAGGCCCGCGCGAACACGTCATCCAAGTCCGTCCAGATATGCCCGACCTGCTGCTCGAATTTTTGTCTGAAGAGATCCCGGCACGCATGCAGGCGCGCGCGGCCGAGGACCTGCGCAAGCTGGTGACCGACCGGCTGGTGGCGGCGGGTCTCGTCTATGAGGGCGCCAAGGCCTTCGCGACGCCGCGGCGTCTTGCGTTATCAGTGCACGGCGTGCCCGCACGCCAGCCCGACATCAAGGAAGAAAAGAAAGGCCCCCGCGTCGGCGCACCGGAAAACGCGATTGCGGGATTTCTGAAGGCGGCTGGGCTCAAATCGATCAAAGATGCCAAAGTGCAGCCAGATAAGAAGGGTGACTTCTACGTCGCGGTGATCGAGAAGCAGGGCAGGGCGGCGATCGATGTCATCGCCGAGATGATGCCCGATGTCGTACGGACATTTCCATGGCCGAAGTCGATGCGTTGGGGCTCCGGGCGGCTGAATCTGGGTGCGTCCGCTGCACTCCATCATTGCGACCTTCGGGCCCGAGACTGAAGAGCCCGACATCGTGCGCTTCAGCGTGGACGGCCTGACGGCTGGCGACGAAACCCGCGGCCACCGTTTCATGGCGCCGGCGCCGTTCAAGGTGCGCCACTTCGACGACTACGTGGCCAAGCTTGAAAAAGCCAAGGTCGTGCTCGATCCGGCGCGGCGCGCCGACATCATTCTGGCCGACGCGAAAAATCTTGCCTTCGCGCAAGGCTTCGAGCTTGTCGAAGACGAAGGCCTACTGGCCGAAGTCGCCGGTCTTGTCGAATGGCCGGTGACGCTGATGGGCAGTTTCGACAAGGCGTTTCTGGCGATCCCCGACGAGGTGATCCGCGCCACCATCCGCAACAACCAGAAATGCTTTGTGCTGCGCGATCCGCAGACCGCGAAGCTCGTCAACAAGTTCATTCTGGTCGCCAACGAGGAAGCGGCCGACGGCGGCAAGGCGATCGTCGCCGGCAACGAGCGGGTGATCCGCGCGCGGCTGTCCGACGCGAAATTTTTCTACGAGACCGACCTAAAGACGCGCCTCGAAGAACGTCTGCCGAAATTCGAGCAGATCGTCTTCCATGAAAAACTTGGCACGCAGGCCGAGCGCATCGCGCGCATTGTCGCGCTTGCCGGCAAGCTGGCGCCCCTGGTCGGCGCCGACGTCGCGAAGACCGAGCGCGCCGCGCAACTTTGCAAGGCTGACCTGTTGACCGAAGTGGTCGGTGAATTCCCGGAATTGCAGGGCTTGATGGGCCGCTATTACGCGGAAGCGCAAGACGAAGATGAGGCGGTCGCGCACGCCTGCGAGGATCACTACAAACCGAAAGGGCCGGACGATCTTGTGCCGTCCGATCCGGTGTCAATCGCGGTCGCGCTTGCCGACAAGATCGATACGCTTACGGGCTTCTGGAAGATCGACGAGAAGCCGACGGGCAGCAAAGACCCTTATGCGCTTCGCCGCGCGGCATTGGGCGTCATTCGCATTGTGCTCGACAATTACGTTGCGGCTCCGTCTGGCAAAAATCTCCGGTGTATCCGCCGACCTTCTCTCGTTCTTTGCAGACCGCCTGAAGGTGCAATTGCGCGAGCAGGGCGCGCGGCATGATCTCGTGGACGCGGTATTCGCGCTCGAGGGCCAGGACGACCTGCTGATGATCGTGCGCCGGGTCGAGGCGCTCGGCAAATTTCTCGACACCGACGACGGCAAGAATTTGCTTGCCGGCTACAAGCGGGCGACCAACATCATTCGCATCGAGGAGAAGAAGGACAAGCGCGAATATACCGGCGCGCCCGGACGCCAAGCGCTACCAGCTGCCGGAAGAGAAGGCGCTCGCCGAGGCCATTGATGTCGCCAGGAAGGAAGCCGCTGCCGCCGTCGGCAAGGAGGATTTCGCTCGCGCGATGCGGGCCATGGCCAAACTTCGCCCGCGCGTCGATGCCTTCTTCGACAAGGTGACGGTCAACGTGGACGACAAGGCCTTGCGCGAGAATCGCCTCAAGCTGCTCAACGAAATCCGCGAGGCGACTCGCGCCGTTGCGGATTTTTCGAAGATCGAAGGCTAGCGCTCGCTGCGCGCTCCTGAGTGTCGCGTGTGACACCAAAGGGAACTACTGCCACCGTCTCGCCGTTTCTTTCGATTGCCAGCCAATTGAGGAGCTCATCATGGTCATCGGTATTGCGCATTTGCAGCCCATTATCGCGCTTATCGCCGGTATTCTCATTCTTGTCATTCCGCGGCTGCTCAACATCATCGTCGCGGTCTATCTCATCATTGCCGGGCTGCTCGGTCTCGGACTTTTCAAGTAGCCCAAATTCCGGCTTGCGCCCGCCTGTTCGGAAGTGTTCTTAAGGGCCGTCGTCCCTACCGATAGCTATTGACCCATGGCCAAACGAAAACGTTCGCGCGCCAGCGCAAAATCAAGGAAAAAGACGGTACGGAAGTCCGCCGGGCGTAAAGCAAAGCCGGCTACCGGGCAGGCCAAAGGCAAGTGGGTCTACAGCTTCGGCGACGGCCGCGCCGAAGGCAAAGCCTCCATGCGCAATCTGCTGGGCGGCAAGGGCGCGGGGCTCGCCGAAATGGCAAATCTCGGCCTTCCGGTCCCGCCGGGCTTCACGATCACCACCGACGTCTGCACCTACTATTACGCGCACGACAAGCAATATCCGAAAGACCTGCGCGGCCAGGTCGAGAAGGCGCTGGCCCAGGTCGGCCGCATCACCGGCAAGACTTTCGGCGACAGGTCCAACCCGCTGCTGGTTTCGGTGCGCTCGGGGGCGCGCGCCTCGATGCCGGGCATGATGGATACCGTGCTCAATCTCGGGCTCAATGACGAGACGGTCGAAGCGCTGGCAAAAAAATCAGGCGACCGGCGCTTCGCCTATGACAGCTATCGCCGCTTCATCACGATGTATTCGGACGTCGTGCTCGGCGTCGGCCACGAGCATTTCGAGGAGTTGCTCGATCACCACAAGGAGCGGCAGGGATACAGCCTCGACACCGATCTCTCCGCCGACGACTGGGCCGAGCTGGTCGTGCGCTACAAGAAGCGCGTGCAAGGATGAGCTGGGCCAGCGATTTTCCGCAGGATCCGCACGAGCAGCTCTGGGGCGCGATCGGCGCCGTGTTCGGCTCGTGGATGAACCAGCGCGCCATCACCTACCGCAAGCTTCACAACATTCCCGAAAGCTGGGGCACGGCCGTCAACGTGCAGGCCATGGTTTTCGGCAACATGGGCGACACTTCGGCGACCGGCGTTGCCTTCACGCGCAATCCGTCGACGGGCGAAAAGAAGCTCTACGGCGAATTTCTCATCAACGCGCAGGGCGAGGACGTCGTCGCCGGCATCCGCACGCCGCAGGAAATCAGCGAGGAGGCACGCAAGGAGGCGGGCTCCGACAAGCCGTCGATGGAATACACGCTGCCGAAGGCCTATGCCGAGCTCAAGCGCATCTACAACGTGCTCGAGCGCCACTACCGCGACATGCAGGACCTCGAGTTCACCGTCGAGCAGGGCAAGCTATGGATGCTGCAAACGCGCTCGGGCAAGCGCACGGCCAAGGCCGCGCTGCGGATCGCGGTCGAACTCGCCCACGAAGGCCTCATATCAAAGAACGACGCGATCCTGCGCATCGATCCGCTCACCCTCGATCAGCTGCTGCACCCGACGATCGATCCGCGCGCGCATCGGCGCGTCATCGCGACCGGCCTGCCGGCGTCGCCGGGCGCCGCAACCGGCGAGATCGTTTTTTCGCCGGACGAGGCGGCGCAGCTCAAAGCCGACGGCAGGAAGGTCGTTCTGGTGCGCGTCGAGACATCGCCCGAAGACATCCACGGCATGCACGCGGCCGAGGGCATCCTCACCACGCGCGGCGGCATGACCTCGCACGCCGCCGTCGTCGCGCGCGGCATGGGCAAGCCCTGCGTTTCGGGCGCAGGCTCGCTGCGCGTCGACTATGCCGGCGGCTCGATGACGGCCGGCGGACAGACGTTCAAAAAGGGCGACTTCATCACGGTCGACGGATCGACCGGCCAGGTGCTGGCCGGCAAGGTCGAGATGATCGAGCCGCAGCTGTCCGGAGAATTTGCCACGCTGATCGGCTGGGCCGACAAGGTGCGCAAGCTTGGCGTGCGCGCCAATGCCGACACGCCGACCGACGCGAAAGCCGCGGTCCGTTTCGGCGCCGAAGGCATCGGGCTCTGCCGCACCGAGCACATGTTTTTCGATGAGGACCGCATCCAGGCGGTGCGCGAGATGATCCTCGCCGACGACGAGAAAACGCGCCGCGCGGCGATCGCCAAACTGCTGCCGATGCAGCGCGCCGATTTCGTCGAATTGTTCGAGATCATGGCCGGGCGGCCGGTGACGATCCGGCTGCTCGATCCGCCGCTGCACGAGTTCCTGCCGCACGGCGAGGAGGAGATCGCCGAAGTCGCCGCCGCCATGGGCGCCGATCCGGCGAAGCTCGCGGCGCGCGCCAGCGAGCTCTCCGAATTCAACCCGATGCTCGGTTTCCGCGGCTGCCGCATCGCCATCGCCTATCCGGAAATCGCCGAGATGCAGGCGCGCGCAATTTTCGAGGCGGCGGTCGAGGCTGCCAAGCGCACCGGCAAGCCGGTGGTGCCGGAGGTGATGGTTCCGTTGATTGCCACCAAGGCGGAATTCGATCTGGTCAAAGCGCGCATCGACGCGATGGCCCAGGAGGTCGCAAGGGAAAAGGGCGCCAAGGTCAATTATCAGGTCGGCACGATGATCGAGCTGCCGCGCGCCTCGCTGATGGCGGGCGAGATCGCCGAAACCGCGGAATTTTTCTCGTTCGGCACCAACGATCTCACTCAAACGACCTTCGGCATTTCGCGCGACGACGCGGCGAGCTTCCTCGGCATCTATACCGCGCGCGGAATTTTGCCGGTCGATCCGTTCGTGTCGATCGACACGCAGGGCGTCGGCGAGCTGGTGAAGATCGGCGTCGAGCGCGGCCGCAAGGTGCGCCCGAAGCTCAAGGTCGGTATTTGCGGCGAGCATGGCGGCGACCCTGCCTCGATCACCTTCTGCCACGAGGCCAAGCTCGACTATGTGTCGTGCTCGCCGTTCCGCGTGCCGATCGCGCGCCTTGCCGCGGCCCAGGCCGCGCTCGGCAAAGCCGTCGCCAGCCAGGCCTAGTCTGCAATGGCAATTTTTGACCTGAAAAATCGAGTTGCCTTCGTAACCGGCGGCAATGGAGGCATCGGGCTTGGCATGGCCAAAGGTCTGGCCGGGGCTGGGGCTTCAATCGTCATCGCGGGTCGAAACAAGACCAAGGCACAATCGGCTCTGTCGGAGCTTCGATCACTCGGGGCGCCGGCCGAATTTGTCGATCTGGATGTGCTGGACGAAACGTCATGCCGCCAGGCAATCCAGAATGCCGTCGAGCGATTTGGCCGTCTCGACATCCTCGTCAACAATGCAGGGACCACGGTCCGCAAGCAGCCGGAAGATCTGACGGCGCAGGAGTGGCACCTGGTGATGAACACCAATCTCACCGGCGCTTTTCTGTGCTCGCAGGCGGCTTATCCTCACATGGTGCGCGCCGGCGGCGGCAAGATCATCAATATCGGATCGATGATGTCGGTGTTCGCCTCGTCCTATGCCGCGCCCTACGCCGCAAGCAAGGCCGGCATCGTTCAATTGGCCAAATCGATGGCGGTCGCCTGGGCGAAGGACAATATCCAGGTCAATGCGATCTTGCCCGGGTGGATCGATACCGAGCTGACCCAAGGGGCGCGCGAAGCAGGTTCAGGGTCTGCACGAGAAGGTGTTGGCTCGTACTCCGGCCCAGCGTTGGGGAGTTCCGGGCGATTTTGCGGGAATTGCCGTATTCCTGGCATCGCCTGCCTCGGACTTCGTCACCGGCGTGGCGATCGCCGTCGACGGCGGCTATTCAGCTCAAGTCTGATTTGCGGCTCCGCAAAGCCCTAAACGGCCACCTTGCCGAGGAAGTCCCCGACTTCCAGCCGCAGGTCGGCGACCGCACGCTCCACCGCTTCGGAGGCATCACGCACGACCTCGGCCGAGCTGCGCGTCTGCGTAGCCGCGCCGGCGACCTCGCCAAGCACCGACACAACGTGATTTGTGCCTTCGGCCGCGCTTTGAACGCTGCGCGAGATTTCGCCGGTTGCCAGATTCTGCTGCTCGACCGAAGCGGCGACGGCCGACGTATTGCCATTGATGTCCTGCATGCGCTCGGCGATCTGGCGGATCGCTTCGACCGCGCCCGACGTCGATTTCTGCACGGCCAGAATATGATTGGCGATATCCTCGGTGGCCTTGGCCGTCTGCACCGCCAGCGATTTCACTTCGGACGCAACCACGGCGAAGCCCTTGCCGGCTTCGCCTGCGCGCGCGGCCTCGATGGTGGCGTTGAGCGCGAGCAAGTTCGTCTGCCCGGCAATGTTACGGATCAGCTTGACCACGTCGCCGATCTTCTGCGCGCCGTCTGCAAGACCTGCAATTTCACCGTCGGTTGCGCGCGCCTCGTTGGTCGCAAGCCCGACGACGCTGCTGGTTTGCGTCAGCTGGCGGCTGATCTCGCCGATCGATCGTGACAGCTCGTCGGCCGCAACCGCAGCAGTTTCCACGTTCGCGGAAGCTTCGTTGAAGGCCTGCACCGCGCTCTCCGCCCGCTGCGAGGTGTGCTCGGACGAGCCGAACAAAGCGCGCGCGGTCGAGCGCATGGCGGTGGCGCTGCTGCTGACGCTGGACAGGAGTTTCTCGATATTTGGACGGAACGAGGCGATGGCAGAGTCGATTGTCGCACGCCGCTGCTCCTGGCTGCGGATGGCGGCGCGTTCCTGCTCGGCATGGCGCTGCTCCGTCACGTCCTCGTGGGTGGAGACCCAACCGCCGCCCGCCAAAGGCTCGTTCTTGGCAAGCACGATGCGCCCATCGCTTGCCTGCACGTAATGCGACTGGCTTGTGCCCTGCGCCATCGCCGTCGAGGATTTTCTGCACATAGCTGTCGACGTCGCCGGAGAACAATCCGGTCTCTTTGCGATACTCGATAAGCCGCTTGAGCGTGCAGCCCGGTTTCACAACCTTGGGATCAAGTTTGTACATCTCAAGGTAGCGCCTATTGAGCAGGATAATGCGGCCTTGCGCGTCGAACATGTTCAGGCCCTGGGACATGTTGTTCAGCGCCGTAGAGATCCTGCGGTTCTGATTCCGCAGGCGCCGATAGGCGAGACAGGCCAGGATGAAGGCGACAAAGCACAGGGCGGCAATCACCTGTTGACCTACGACAGTCGACGGCAGGAGAGACACGAACATGCTGGTCCTAAAATTACCTCTGGCGATATTCGGATGCAGCGATTGCGATATAGTTAATTGTTCTTTCCCATTCGTTGACAGGCGCCTGGGCTACCATTTGGTGTGATTTTCCGAGGCATAACGGTAGGACGCAGATCGGCGCGATGACCCGGAGCGGACGGCGCTTGGGCTATTGGTATGGCGCGGTTTGCGTGACCGGGCTCGGCTTCGGCCTGTTGGGCGAAAGGCGGCCGTTCGGACAGAATATTCTCGCGCATCCGTTCATCGTCTATGCCTTTGTGCTGGCAGTCGGCCTGCTCGTTATTCGCGTCGTTCGGCAGCAGCCGGTGCCGAAGCTCATCCCGGAGCGCGCCCTTGGTCTGGGATGTGCCGCAGGCGTCGCCCTCTTTCTCGCCGGGAACTTCATTGCTGCGCATCTGGTCGGCCGTTGACCAAGCGTTTACGACAGCGCCGCGCGCAGGTCCGCGGTTAACACCTTCGCAAGGTTAATCGGTTCATAAAAAAACATGTCGCGTTGTCGCCACCCGGCGGCGGGCGGTGGCAGGACGTTGCGGTGTGGCGTTGAGCGGACGGGGAGCAGTTTCGCTTTTGCGTCGGCGGCCGAGTGCTGCGTCGTTCGCCATTGGGCTCGCGCTACTCGCGATCTTTCCGGACACGATCGGCTTTCAGGATCTCGGCGCCTTGCTTGCGCGGCAGCCGGCCGTCGCCAAGCGCTGGCAGCAGCATCTCATTGCATCGCCCTTCGGTACGATCCACGCGGCCATGTTCAGCCTGCCGCGGCCGATCGGCACCACCATTCCGCATCCGCCGATCTATGCCTTGGCGAATTTCGACCCGGCCGATATTACCGGCTCGATCGGCAGGCAGTTGCTCGGCGATCCGATGGCGCCGATTCAGTTTCCGAAACCCAATCGCAAGACCAAGCGCGACTCCCTGGTCGCGCGCCCGCGCGATCCGATGCCGCCGTTGCCGCCGGCGCTTGATGATCGAGCCCGTGCCGCAGGCCGAGGTCGACGCCCCGCTCAAGAAGGATGAAAACGCGCGCTTCGATCCATACGCGCAATACGAATTTGTCCCGGCTCCCGATCAGCGGACGGCAACACCAGACGTCGATATCCCTTATGCGGACATTCCACCGGCAAACCTGACGCCGACGGCGCCGCAAAACGCATCGCACAAGGATGCGGCCCAACTGTTTTTCGGCGTCGACTCGATGGCGGCCGGGGACGGAAAGATCGCGCCAAAAATCGCGCCAAGAATCGTGCCTTGGGCGCCGGGTGAGGCACCGGTGGTGCTGGCGTCACGCGGCGATCCGGATATCAAGCAGTCGGCTCTGTCACCGTCGCTGTCAGGCGACGAAAACAAGGGCGGCGAAAGCGTCGCGAGCAAAGGCGAGGTGACTGGTATCGACCAGCGGCCGCGATCTCCGGCCGAGCGCCTCGCGCTCACGGGGACCGCGCGTGCCAAGGCCGAGAAGTGTCTTGCCAATGCCGTTTACTTCGAGGCGCGTGGCGAATCCGTCCGCGGCCAGATCGCGGTGGCGCAGGTTGTCATGAACCGCGTCTTCTCACCGTTCTATCCGAACGACGTCTGCGGCGTGGTCTATCAAAATTCCGGCCGGCATCTGGCTTGCCAGTTCACCTTCGCCTGCGACGGCATCCCCGACATCGTCACGGAACCCGACGCCTGGGAGCGCGCCGAGGCGAATTGCGCGCGACATGCTCGACGGCAAGCTCTGGATGCCGGAGGTATCGAAAGTCGACCCACTACCACGCCTATTGGGTCCACCCGGATTGGGTTAACGAGATGAAGAAAGTTTATAAGCTTGGCGTGCATACCTTCTATCGCCCGCGCGCATGGGGCGACGGCGAGGATGAACCGACCTGGGGCGATCCTGCGGAAACCGAGAAAGAAGCCGCCAAGGAAGAAGCACAAGGCCCGGTAAGTCACAGCAAAGAATGGCTTAAATCGGAAGAAGGGCTGGCGTCGCTGCGCCAGAGCGCCCGCAAATAAGCCGTCCTACGTGCGGCGTATGCGCCGCTTAAATGCGGACGATCACGAATTATCGTTTTGGCGGCGCTGAATGAACCTATATGTTCCGCGCATCAATTCGGCCGGAGCAACTCAATGTCAGTGCAATCGACGGCGGGGAAATCGATCGCGGCGAGTGCATGGCGCACGCCGCTGGTCATCATCACCTGCGGTTGCCTGATCGGTGCGATCGGCTTCGGCCCGCGCGCGGCGCTTGGCCTGTTTCTCACGCCGATGTCGTCGGCCTACAGCTGGGGCCGCGACGTGTTCGCGCTCGCGCTTGCCATTCAGGTCCTGATCTGGGGCGCGGCGACTCCCTTCGCCGGTGCGATTGCCGATCGCTTCGGCTCGCTGCGCGTTTTGTCATTCGGCGCGGTGCTCTATTGCGCCGGACTGGTGCTGATGGCGCATTCGACCACGCCCGGCATGCTCGATTTCTCCGCTGGCGTTCTCACCGGCCTCGGCATTGCAGGTACCTCGTTCACGCTGGTGCTGGCAGCGTTCAGCAAATTGATGCCGCTCGAGTGGCGCGGCTTTGCTTTCGGCGTCGGGACGGCCGCCGGCTCATTCGGACAATTCCTGTTCTCGCCGCTGGCGGTCGGGCTGATCAGCATTCTCGGTTGGCAGCATGCATTGATCGCGCTCGGCATCTTCACGCTTCTCATGATTCCATGTGCCTTCGGCGTGCGCACGCCGCCGATGGATGTTGCCGTGACTCCGGGCGGTGCGCAGAAGCAATCGCTGGTGCAGGCGCTGTCAGAGGCTTTCGGCCATCGCAGCTACGTCCTGCTTGTGATCGGCTTCTTCACATGCGGCTTCCAGCTTCTGTTCATCACCGTGCATCTGCCGTCATATCTGGTAGACCGCGGGCTTTCCGTCGATGCCGGCGCCTGGACCATCGGCGTCATCGGCCTGTTCAACATCTTCGGCTCGATCGCCGCCGGCTGGCTCGGCGACAAGATGCCGAAGCGTTACCTGCTCTCGGTCATTTATCTCCTGCGCTCGCTGGCCGTTGCAATCTTCATTTCTCTTCCCGTCACGTCAGTTTCGGCGGTCGTTTTCGGCGCGTCGATGGGCCTGCTTTGGCTTTCGACCGTGCCGCCGACGTCCGGGCTTGTCGCACTGATGTTCGGCACGCGATGGATGGCGACGTTGTTCGGCTTTGCCTTCTTCAGCCATCAGGTCGGTGGCTTCCTCGGCGTATGGCTCGGCGGCGTGCTGTTCGAGCGCACCGGCTCCTATGAAGTGATCTGGTGGCTGTCGATTGCGCTCGGCATCATCTCGGCGGTCATCAATCTTCCGATCATCGAAAAGCCGGTCGCTCCGCGCCGAGCCGGTTCCTGCCTGAGCGCTTGCGCCCGGGGCCGTGCCGCGCCATGAATGCCGGGATGAACCGGCGAGGCGCACGTGGCGGCATTCAAGGCGATTGTGATTGAGAAAGCGGAGGGCGGCACCAAGGCCGCTCTCACCGATTTCGACGAAGCCAACCTGATGGACGGCGACGTCACCGTCCGCGTCGAATATTCGACGATCAATTACAAGGATGGGCTCGCCATCACCGGCAAGGCGCCGGTGGTGCGGCGCTTTCCAATGATCGCGGGTATCGACTTTGCGGGCACGGTGGAATCGTCCACCAACGCGGCGTGGAAACCGGGCGACAAGGTCATCCTCAACGGCTGGGGCTGCGGCGAGACGCATCTCGGCGCCTACGCCGAAAAATCACGCGTGAAAGGCGACTGGCTCGTGCCGCTGCCGAAGACGATGAGCACGCGCGAGGCGATGGCGATCGGCACCGCCGGCTATACAGCGATGCTGGCGGTGATGGCGCTTGAGCGCCACGGCGTCACTCCTTCGAGCGGTCCGATCGCAGTGACCGGTGCGGCCGGCGGCGTCGGATCTGTCGCGATCGCGGTTCTGTCCAAGCGTGGATTTGCAGTCCACGCGGTGACCGGCCGTCCGCAGGAGGCTGACTACCTGAAAGGGCTGGGCGCCACCGAGATCGTCGAGCGCAAGGAGTTGGCCGGTCCGGCCAAGCCGCTGGCGAAAGAGCGCTGGGCGGGCGCGATCGATGCCGTCGGTTCGACCACGCTGGCGAATCTGCTGTCGATGACCCGTTACGGCGGAGCGGTAGCGGCATGCGGGCTTGCCGGCGGTATGGATCTGCCCGGGTCGGTCGCCCCGTTCATTTTGCGCGGGGTGTGTCTTTACGGCATCGACTCGGTGATGTGCCCCCTCGACCGGCGCAAGGAGGCCTGGAAACGGCTGGAAACCGACCTGGATCGCCAAAAACTGGCCACGATGACCCGGGAAATAGGTCTTTCGGACGTATTCGGGGCGGCATCCGAGATCGTTTCGGGCGCGGTCCGGGGCAGAATCGTGGTCAAAATCGGGTAAACGCGTTCAGGATTTGTCGACGAAAGCCGTGCATAATTTGTCAGGCCTGAAATTCGGGCCAAGGGTGCAGTAAACTGTTGCGTCAGTTGGAGTACGGGGATGGTGCGTAGTTTTGCATTGATGGTCGGCCTGTTGGCCGCGGTGCCGGCGATCGCGGGCGAGATGTCGGCCGATGAAGCCCGCCGCTTCGTCATCGGAAAGATGTTCAACTACACTTGTTTCGAGGGCACGCGCGGGCTCGGCCGCGTGAATGCCGACGGCTCGGTGACCGGCTCCATCCAATTCCAGGGTGCAGGCGAGGTGCGCCACGCGCACCTGCCGGCCAATACGCTGCAAGTCAAAGGCGAGTCGGTCTGCGCCTCGCTGCGCGGCCTGCCGATGCAGCCTTGCTTCAATCTGGACCGCACGAGCGCAAACAGCTTCCGCGGATCGATATCGGGGCTGGGCTTTGCCTATTGCGACTTCACGCGGCACGGCGGGCGAACGACCGTCGCGCACGGCGTGCAGCGTACGCAGACCGCGCAGCCGCTGGGCTTGCGTCCGACGCTCGCCGCCGACACCAATAACTGAGCGTCAGCCTTTCGCCGGAAAGATCATGCACGTCGTCGTGGCGTGCGCATAAAGCTTGCCCGCGCGGTCCTTGAGGTCGCCTTCCGATGTCGCGACCGTGCGCCCGCGGTGCACGATGCGGCCTTCCGCGCGCACCGGGCCCGTGTCCTTGCTCAAAGGCCGCACAAAATTGAATTTCAGTTCCAGCGTCGTCCAGGTGTCGCCCTTCGCGATCGTCGAAAAGATCGCGCAGCCGAGCGCGGAGTCGAGAAGTGTTGCCGCAAAGCCGCCGTGCACGGTCCCGATCGGGTTGTAGTGACGAAAGTCCGGCAGGCCTTCGAAGACCGCGCGGCCGTCTTCCACCTCGGCCAGGTGAAAGTCCATCAGCTCGCTGATCGGCGGATTGGGTAGTTCACCGGCGATGATCGCCTTGAGAAACGAAAGGCCATCGTACGATTTCAGGACGTCCGGCGAGACGACGCCATAGGTCTTCGCGCTCTTGTTCATGCCATTCCCCGCGTCGGTTATCCCGACGTTATAGCGTTCCTGCGCGTGGGGAACAGCATGCGCTGGTAAATCCAGCCGATGCCAACCAGCACCGCGCCGAGGCCGATGAAGGAGAGCGCGCGGAAAATGCCGGTCAGGTCCGACATGTCGACCAGAAACACCTTGCCGATGGTCAGCGCGACAACCGCAGCGGAGGCAAGGCGAGCCGGCTGCGATCGCAGCCAGAAACCGGCGATCAGCAACAAGACGCCGAACACGAGCCAGACCGCGGAATAAGTGTACTGCTCGGCGTCCGTCGTTGCGCCGCGCGTGAGAAATTCGCCGTGGAAGATGCGTCCGCACCTCTAGTCCGAGATACATCAGGGCCAAACCGACCGCCGTCGTTGCGGCGATGGCACGGTAGGCGAGGGGTCTGCTGTTGCGTGCGATCAGCGCAAGTGTCGCCGCAAGCAGCGCCGGAATGCCATAGCCGAGCAGAACCAGATTGAAGAACACTCCTCCGACCGGTCGACCCGTGAGCATCGGGTTGACGCCCACGACCAGACCGAGCAGCGTCGCTAGCAGGGTCGCCACGAAGATCAGAAGCGCGCCGGCGTTATGCACGACGCTATTGGTTCGCATGCGCAGGCGCTCGAGCCCGATTGCCATCGCAAACCCGACGGAAACCTGCATGGCGATTTCCGCCAAGGCCGCCGATTGCCGGAAGACGTCGCCATTGTTCATGTAGTGGCGAATTTGAAGCAGTACGAGCAGGACCGTGAACAGGATCGCGGCTGCCTCGGCCAGGCGCGTGGGCATATCGTCGGCACGCCGGCGCAGCAGATAGCCGGCATACCAGAACGACGCGGCCGGCACGCCGTATCCATAGAGCAGCCAGTTGAAGATCGGCGTCGTGCCGACGTCGCGGCCAACGATGCGCGGCTCGTAACCGACGCGCATCAGCACAACGATGATGATGGCGGCCGCCAGATAGCGCAGAGCGGGCAAAGGCCGCCGTTCCGAAATCCAGGCGATGCCAGGCACCATCAATGCGAGACCGACGGTCAGCCAGCCCTTGTCGAGCGCGAATGTCAGCGCAAGCGCGAGCGAGGCAACCGCGCCCGCCGCGTAAATGGCCGCTGCCGACGCCAGTCCCGGCTGCGGCTGCTGCTTGCCCAGATATTCGGTCGCATAGCCGTAGAGTGCGGCCAAGGCGAGCGCCAGGGCGGCAAACGGGATCGAGCGGTCGAGATTGGCAATTCGCAGGTAAAGCGCGATCAGGATGACGATGGGAACGACGACGCCGGTCAGACCCCATAGCTGTGCATTGAGCGCAGTTGCGGTCCGGCCCTGCGCGGCGAAGGCCGGCAATCCGAAGATCACCGCGAGCGCTGCGCCGAAGGCCAGATGCAATGTTGTTCCCGCGGGCGGGCCCGGAATAGCGCCGCGTGTCACGCCAGGCGACAGCACAAGTATTTCCACGAATTCGGGGGCCGCCCACTGAATCATCACCGCGGCAGCGAATAGGCCCGCGGCGGGCAGGGCCCAGAGCGCCGCTTCCGTGCGCCACGCGATCGCGACGGTTGCGGCCGCGAGCAACGCAAAGATCGTGAGTGCCACACTGTCATGGTCGCTGTTGATGACCAGAAAAGCCGCGGCAAACAAAAATGCGCCGATCGACCCGGAGGACACCCCGTCAATTTTCCCCGGCTCGGCGGGCGGGCCGTATTTCAGCCCGGACACGATAAGTGCGGCCGCAAGCGCAAAACCTGCAACGACGTGGAACAGATGCGCGGCCAATGCCTCGATGTGGTCGGGCTCGGCGCCCGCCCATGTCCAGAGCACGCCCATCGCCGTTGCGGTGACCGCAAGCCATCGCCAAAGCCGCATGCGTGCCAACGCGAAGGCTGCCGCCATGACAACGGCGAGATAGAAATAGAGCGCCCAGTAGTCCGCCGATTCCGTGCTGACGAGGACCGGCGTGACGAAGGCGCCGACCAGGCCGAGGCCGGCGAGCGCGGGGCCATGCAGCAACGCAGCCGCCAATGTCGCCAGGGCCACAAGGCCGAGCAGGACAAACGCGGAGGCCGGCGACAGGAAACCGTAAAGCGCGAAGGCCGCATAAACGGTTGCGTAGGCCGCGACCGTGCCGGCAGCAGTAAGAATGCCCGGGATGTGCTGGCTTGGAATTGGGACGATACCGGCAGCGACCTCGTTCCGCCGCGCCCACTCGCCGGCCGTGATCAAGAGCGCCGAGAAAATCGCGGCGAGAAATATCCGGACGCCTGGGCCGAGCAGGCCCATCTCGACGGTGTAGCGAACGAGAAAAATGCCGCCGAGCGCGAGCGCAAGCCCGCCGATCCAGACGACCCATTGCGTGCCAAATCGTTCCTCCAGCGTGGCCCGCTTTGGCGCCGGCGCAGCCGGTACCGATGCGACAGGCTCCGGAATTTCGCGGGCGGCCACCGGTTCGACAATAACTGGCGGCGGCTCGGCAGCTTGTACCGGGGCAGCGGGAGCAGGTTCTGCGGCGGGAGTAACGCTTGGCCGACCGGCGCGCGTCGCTTCCAGCGTCGCGATCCGACGCCTCCAGCCGCCTGCACGCCATCGCGGGCATTCAGCGTCATGACCAAGGCAGACAATGGAGATGACCGGTATCGCCAGGACCAGAAGTATGAGAAGCAGGACTCCGACCACTTCCGACATCTCGCGCCCCCGACGGATGAAGTCGCGGCAATGCTACTTTGCCGGGAGGGAGTCCGATAGCGTCCGTGGCATCCTGTGGGCTGGCTCTTAGACCAGATCGAGCCGGAATGGGTGGCCTTCTGGCGCCGCATCGCCGAGGCCGATAGCGTCGATTGCGCGTATCATGCGGCCATCGCGCTTGAGCAAGCGGTCCGCGACCGAGACGATGCGCGAGTTCGGTTGTGCGGTTCGCGATGAGCGCCTGATGTCCCAGGCGATCTGCATTTCGTCGCGCTGCGGATTGAGCGCGCAGGCGGCTACATAGGCCGCCGCGGTCGACCGGCTGATGCCCGCGAAGCAGTGCATCACCATCGGCGTCTTGCGGTCCCAGGTCGTGACGAAATTGATCAGCCGCTCGCACGTGGTCGTTGGCCGGCAGCGTATAGCCGTCCATCGGCATAGTGATGTCGTCGACGGAGAGCACCAGGTGGTTCTGGGGCGCGATATGGCTCGGCCGCTGAACCCGGTCGACAAGTCGCAGCAAGGTTACGATGTGCTGCGCGCCGGTCTCGTCGACCGTGGCATGCAGGCGGGAAAGTGAGCAGACGTGGATCATGGACCGTTCGTGCGATTCTCGGCTCTTATGTAGGCTCTGGATTGCGTCATGGAAAGGCTCAGCTGCAGAGCAGCTTTTCGAAGCGCTCCCGGTAGCGGGCCTGCGCGGTTCCCGCGGGCCAGGGCTTGAGATAGTCACGTTCGAGCGCGGCGGAAAATTTCGGCGGCGGCCCGAAAAATTTCCGGGCTTCGGCTTCCGCGAAGCCTGCCAGCCGCGTCGCCTCGAGATACGCGGCGCTTCTGTCGGAGGATTTGATAAGCGCCTGCAGCGGCTCCGGCAGCTTTGCCGGCAGCCCGAAACGCAAATGGATGGCGGCAAGCAGTCGCTTCTCCACCGCCTTGTAGCTGTCGCCGATCACCGCCTTGAACGGCGAGATCATGTCGCCGATGACATATTCCGGGCGCGTCGTGCAGCAGGACCGCAAGGCGGCCTTTGTGGTCGAGCCGCGGAACCTTGGCGCGCGCCAGAGCTTCGACGAGCAGCGAGTGCTGCGCGACGGAAAAAATGTGGCCGCCTTGCGTCTGCCCGTTCCAGCGCGCGACGCGCGCGAGGCCGTGCGCAATGTCATCGACTTCGACGTCGAGCGGGGAGGGGTCGAGCAGATCGAGGCGCCGTCCCGACAACATCCGCTGCCATGCGCGCGGCGGCGCCTTCGAGCCTCGCGCGGTGGTCGGCTTGCTCATCGTTTCCGGGCGAGCTTTCGACACGGCCGCGTGGCGATGACAGGTCGACGAGATGATCATTGACCATGCCGACGGCCTGCATGAACGCATAGACGATGGTCGGGCCGACGAATTTGAAACCATGCGCAACCAGTTCTTTCGATATTTTTTTCGACAGCGGTGTTTCTGCCGGCACCTGCTTGGTCGACTTGAAGTTGTTTTCCTGCGGCCTGCCGTCGAGGTGGTCCCACAGGAAATTTGAAAAACCCGGGCCGCTTTCCATGATCTTGAGCCACGCCCGTGCAGACGACACCGCGCCTTCGATCTTCGCCCGGTTGCGCACGATGCCGGCGTCCTTCATCAGCGACTCGATCTTGCGCTTCGGGTAGCGCGCGATTTTTTCCGGCTCGAAATCGTTGAATGCACGACGGAAATTGTCGCGCTTGCGCAGGATGGTGATCCACGACAGGCCGGCCTGAAAGCCGTCGAGCACAAGTTTTTCGAAACAGCGCGCGGTCGTCATATTCGGGAACGCCCCATTCATCGTCGTGATAGGCGACGTAGAGCGGATCCTGTTTTGGCCAAGGGCAGCGCACGAGGCCGTCCGCGTGGACAATCACTTTGCTCATGAAATCGCCTTTGCCTCGCCCGGCCAGTCGAACTTCGCCCAGGATGGTTTCACCGGGCGGATGGTGATGCCACCCGCTTCCAGCGTCGTCTTCGCAGCCAAAGCATCGGCGATCCGGTCGAGCCGCATAAGCGCAAGACCCCGGCCTTTCGCGGTCGAGCCCAGCGTGCCGACCTGCTTTTCGCCGGCCATGATCGGCAGACCCGAGGTTGGCGCGAACTCGTCGTAAGCGATCGGCACGACGCGGCTGCGGGCGCTGGCGCGGTGCTCGACCCGCGAAACGACCTCCTGGCCGACATAGCAGCCTTTGTCGAAGTCGACGCCGTTGAGTTGGTCCATGTCGGCTTCGTGCGGGAACGTGTCGCCATAGATGAAGTCGAGCCCGCCGCGCGGCACGCCGAGCGCGATGCGATGGGTTTCATAGTCGTCGGCATCGGTGAAGCTGGCGCCGAGATCGGCGGCGGCAGCGGCCGCCAGATGCGGGGGCAACATGACGCGCGAGCCGAGCGCCGGCAGCCGCGGATCCGGGTAGCTCAGGCCGTATTCGCTGTCGGCCATTCCGCCCCAGACCGCCATCACCCCGAGCACTTCCGAGAGGTCCTCGCAGATCACCTTGGCGCGCAGTTTGTAGAAGTTCAGTTTTTCCACCAGCGCCGGGGCGAGTGCCCGCGGGCAGTCAAGGAAAAAGCCGCCGCCGTCCTCGGCCGGGGCCTCGGCGATGATGAAGTCGGCGATGATTTTGCCCTGCGGCGTGAGCAGCGCCGCAAAGCACGGCTTGCCTGCCGCGACCTTGGCCATGTCGCCGGTCACCAGCCCGTTGAGAAAGCGCCGGGCGTCGTCGCCGACGACCTTGACCACGCCGCGATCGGGAAGAAGTGCTGCCTGCATGCCGGTTCTCTGGGGTCTGTTTCGATAGTCTCTTGCCAGAACTCGCGGCGGAACGTAAGCGCTGTCGGACAGGCCTCAAGTCCAGTCCCGGCAACGCATGGCTGACACTTACGATCTGATCCTCAAGGGCGGCACGGTCGTCAACCATGACGGCGAGGGCGTGCGCGATCTTGGCATTCGCGGCGGCCGTTTCCAGGCGATCGGCGACTTGTCGCGCGCGTCTGCGGGCGAGGTGATCGACTGCCGGGGACTGCATCTCCTGCCGGGCGTGATCGACACCCAGGTTCATTTCCGCGAGCCCGGCCTCACCCACAAGGAAGACCTTGAGAGCGGCTCCCTTTCGGCGGTGATGGGTGGCGTCACTGCGGTGTTCGAGATGCCGAACACCGACCCGCTGACCGTGAATGCCGAGGCGCTCGCCGACAAGGTCAAGCGCGGGCATCACCGCATGCATTGCGACTTTGCCTTTTTCGTCGGGGCGACCGCCGACAACACGAGGCATCTCGCCGAGCTGGAGCGGCTGCCGGGGTGCGCCGGGGTCAAGGTCTTCATGGGCTCGTCCACCGGCTCGCTGCTGGTCGCCGACGATGCCGGCCTGCGCGCGGTGCTGAAGGTCGATCCGCCGCCGCGCATCATTTCATGCCGAGGACGAGCCGCGGCTGAACGAGCGCAAAAACCTGCGAGTCGAGGGCGACGCGCGTTCGCATCCCGTCTGGCGCGACGAAACCGCCGCGCTCAAGGCGACGCAACGCCTGGTCACGATCGCGCACGAAACCGGCGCGCGCGTCCACGTGCTGCACGTGTCGACGGTGCAGGAAATGGAATACCTCGCCGGTCACAAGGATGTGGCCACGGTCGAGACGACGCCGCATCACCTCACGCTGGAGGCGCCGGGCTGTTACGAGCGGCTCGGCACCCGCGCGCAGATGAATCCGCCGGTGCGCGATGCCGCGCACCGCGCCGGAATCTGGAGCGGCATTGCGCAGGGCGTTGTCGATGTCCTCGGCTCGGACCACGCGCCGCATACGCGCGAGGAAAAGGCCAAGGTCTATCCGGCAAGTCCGTCGGGCATGACCGGCGTGCAGACGTTGGTGCCGATCATGCTCGACCACGTCAACGCGGGCAGGCTGTCGCTGTTGCGTTTCGTCGATCTCACCAGCGCCGGGCCGGCACGGTTGTTCGGGATCGCCACGAAGGGACGCATCGCTGCCGGCTATGACGCCGATCTGACCATCGTCGATCTCAAGCGGCGCGAAACGATCACCGACAAGTGGATGGCCTCGCGCGCGGGATGGACGCCTTATGACGGCGTGACCGTGACCGGCTGGCCGGTCGGGACTTTCGTGCGCGGACGCAAGGTGATGTGGCAGGGCGCGCTTGCGACACCGGCCCAGGGTGAGCGCGTCAGATTTCTGGAAACGCTTGCGAGTTGAAAAACGTCGAGCCGTTATTGCCGGGGCTGCTCGAGCGTGAATTCGCCGTTACGGATGCGCGCGCTCAGGCCATCGGTGAACGTTGCGGCGGCTTCCTCACCATAGGTGGTCACGAACTCGGCGAGCGCGGCGAACAGGCATGCCTGCGCAAGGCAGTCGACATCGATGCCGTCGTGGCGCGCTTCCGCCCAGGCTTCGTGGAGGTAGCCCAGTGCCATCATTTTTTGTTCGCGGTCGGAAATTGGCTCGCGCGCGTGAACAGGATTCTCGGTAACCGGCATAATTTAAGTCCCCAGGCGTCCAGGCGGACGCCAACACGTCCCAAAAAAGACGCTAGCACGGGGATCAGGCGGCAATAGCTTGCAATTAAGAGAAGGTTAATTGCGGCCGCCTAGTTGGCGTACCGCGCCGTGATATCGCGGGCGATTTTCGCGCCTTCGTCGAGGTAGCGGCGTATGGCGATATCGGCGGCGGGCGTGCAGGTCCGATAGGTCTGCTGGAATCCGCGATAACCACGATTGAAGCTGGCAACGATCTTGCGCCGGCGCTCGCCGCCCGGCGCCTCGGCATCGATGAGCGCCTGCATCTCGTTGCGCCACTTCGCGCCGTCATTGGCGCCGCAGACCGCGCGCAGATAGTGCAGGGCGCCGAGGATCTCGCTCAGCCGCGCAAGATCGCCATCGAACGGCGCCGGCGCGTCGCTTTGCGCGCGAGCCGGCACGGCGAGACAGAAGAAAATCAAGGCGATGGCGAGCAGCTTTTTCACGGAAAACCAGTCGGTATGAGTGGCGGAACATATGCGCCGGCCCGAAGGCAATCGCAAGACGGGGGAGGGTCAGCGCGCGGCCGCGATCAGCGCTACAGCGGACGCGACAATTTCGGCCAGGCCCTCGGTCGTCTTGTAGCCGGAAAGCTCGGCCGGATCGATCCAGCGTGCATCATCGAGCTCGCTGTTGAGGACCGGCTCGCCCCTGAGCCACCGCGAGGCAAAACACAGGATGACAAAATGGCGTTCGACCCGGCCTTCTTTGTCACGCATGATCGCTTCGCGATGCCCCGCGAGCGCAACCGGCTCGATGTCGAGCGCGGTTTCCTCGCGCACCTCGCGAACAACCGCATCGGCAAGCTGCTCGCCGAGCTTCAACACCACCGCCTGGCAAGGTGTAAAGGTTGAGCGCCGGCTTGCGCGCGCGCCGCACGATCAGCACTTTGCCATCGCGGATGATGGCAGCGCTCACCGCCAGGAAGGGGCGTTGCGGATAGGTTCGCTCGTCAGCCACGCGCTCTATCGCTTCATCAGTTGATCGACGACCGCCTGCGGCGACGCTGCATCCGTGACCTCTTCATCGCCGTTGATGATCCCGCCGGCGCGCGCGATCATCGGCTTCAGCCATCCGACGGCATTGCCCGCAAGCGCGGCGATTGTTTCCGGCTTGAGGTCGGAGGTCATCGCCGCCCGTGTCGCCTCTAGCACGACGGTCATCGTCGCGGCCAGCGTGTCGAGGCCGCCGCGCACGTTCGGGTCGGCGGTCTCGTAGGCGGCAATGGCGAGATCGCGAGTCCGGGAGTGGGAGGCACGAAAATGCTCGCGGTAGCTCATCGGCTCCCAGGACAGAAAGTCATCGCGGAATTCCGGGCAGGTCGCCAGCATGTCGAGCAGCATGACCGCTTCGTTGAAACGGTTGAGGTAGTCGGTCGCCAGACCCGTCGATGGATTGATATTGGCGTCCGAGAGCCGGAGGCCCACATCGAGATCAAGCGGCTCGTCCGCAGCTTGCGCCACGGCGGCGCAGTTCTGATATTTCATCGAGCCCCTTCCCCGAAGCGGATCGGGCCGCAGTGTCACGATGCGGGGTTAAATTGCGCTTAAGCACCCGATATTTAGGGCTCGTTTGATGTGCGGCCGCTATGCCGTGACGTCGGCGCCGGAAGCAATCCGGGCCCTGTTCGGGTACCCCGAGCAGCCCAATTTCCCGCCGCGCTACAACATCGCGCCGACGCAGCCGATCGCGATCGTAAGGCTGGTCGACGGCAAGCGGCAATTTGCGCTGGTGCGATGGGGACTGCTCCCACCCTGGGTCAAGGATCCGAAAAATTTCTCGCTGCTGATCAATGCCAGGGGCGAATCGTTAACGGACAAGCCCGCCTTCAGCGCTGCCGTGAAACGCCGGCGTTGCCTTGTCCCGGCCGACGGCTTTTACGAGTGGAAGGCAAGCAAGGCAGGCAAGCAGCCCTACTTCGTGCGTGCGAAATCCGGCGGACCGATTGCGTTTGCCGGTCTGTGGGAGACCTGGATGGGGCCGAACGGCGAAGAGCTCGAGACGGCGGCGATCGTGACCACGCGCGCCAACCGAACGCTCGGCGACATCCATGATCGCATGCCGGTGATCGTTCCGCCGGATGCCTTCAACCTGTGGCTCGATTGCGCGAATGTCGATGTCGAGACCGCGATGACTTTGGTCGCGCCGGCGCCGGACGCGGTGCTCGAGGCCTACGAGGTCTCGACCGCCGTCAACCGAACGGCGAACGACAATCCAAAGTTGGTGGAACGCTGGTCGCCGTCCGCCGAGCCTGCGCCCAAGCAAAAGCCCACCCCGCAGAAGCAGCCTGCCAGGCGCACCAAGAAAGATGACGGGCAGGGCGTGCTGTTCTAAGGAGCAGGGGCCGGCACCGATCTTCGGTGCGGCTAAAGCACCTTGCCCGGATTGAGGATGCCGTTCGGATCGAGCATGCGCTTGAGACCGCGCATCAACTCGAGCGCGACCGGATCCTTCACCTTCGGCAGCAAGTCCCGCTTGAGCTTGCCGATGCCGTGCTCGGCCGAGATCGAGCCGTTGTATTTGAGCACGATCTTGTTGACGGCGTCGTTGATCTCGCCCCAGCGCGCGAGAAATTGCGCGCTGTCGGCGCCGACCGGCTGGCTGACGTTGAAATGCACGTTGCCGTCGCCGAGGTGCCCGAAGGGCACCGGCCGGCAGCCCGGAACGATGGCTTTCGCCGCGGCGGCGGCCTCTTCCAGGAATTGCGGCACCGATGCGATCGGCACTGACACGTCGGCCTTGATCGAGCCGCCTTCGGGTTTCTGGGCTTCGGGAAGCACGTGACGCAGGTGCCAGAAGGCCTTTGCCTGGTCGAGGCTCGCGGCGATCGTTGCGTCCTTGACCAGCCCTTGCGCGCTCGCGTCGGCGAGCAATTGCTCGACGCTCTCGCGCAGGCCGTCGCCGTGCTGCGACGAGACTTCCATCAGCACGTACCACGGATGCTTGCTCGCGAGCGGATCGCGCGTGCCGTGGCACGTGCTTGAGCGCGAACTCGATGACGTCGCGCACGATCAGCTCGAAGCTCGTCACCGTGCCGCCGACGCGCGCCTGCGCCTGGTTGAGCAGCTTCACGGCGGCGGCTGGGGAGGGCACGCCGATGAAGGCCGTCTCCACCGCGCGCGGGCGCGGGAACAGCTTGACCACCGCGGCGGTGATGACGCCGAGCGTGCCTTCGGCGCCGACGAAGATATGCCGCAGGTCGTAGCCGGTGTTGTTCTTCTTCAGCTTCGACAGCAGGTTCATGATGCGGCCGTCGGCCAGCACCACCTCGATCCCCATCACCAGGTCGCGCGCGATGCCGTAGGCGACTGCGCCGGTGCCGCCGGCATTGGTGGAGAGATTGCCGCCGATCGTGCAGCTGCCCTCCGCGCCAAGCGAAAGCGGAAACAGCCGGTCGACCGCCGCCGCGGCGTCCTGCGCTTTCGCCAGCACGACGCCGGCTTCGCAGGTCATCGTGTTCGATGCGGCATCCACTTCGCGGATCTTGTCGAGGCGCGTGAGCGAAAGGATAAGTTCGCCGTCGAACGGGATTTGCCCGCCGACCAGGCCGGTATTGCCGCCCTGCGGGACCAGCGGCGTCTTGGTCTCGTTCGCGAGCTTGAGGATCGCCTGCACCTCGGCGACCGAGCCGGGACGCAGCAGCATCGACGAGCGGCCATGATAGATGCCGCGGCCTTCGATCAGATAAGGCTCGAGCGCAGCCGGATCGGTGATTGCGTATCTGTCGCCGACGATGGCCGCAAAGCGCGGCAGCAGGTCGGGCGAGGGCGCGCGTCGTAACTGCTCATTCATTCACTGGCTATCCTTGTCGCGGTGCGGCGGCGCGCTTGAGGCGGTCGTTGATCGCCTCGCCCAGGCCGTCATGCGGTACCTTCATTACCGCGATGCGCTTCGCACCGGAAGCGTCCAGCGCGCGCAAATGCGAGAACAGGTTGGCGGCGGCCTCGATCAGGTCGCCGCGCGGCGACAAATTGAGCATCGGGCCGGAAAAATCCGGCGCCCGCCCGAAAGCGAGCAGCGCCTCGCCCGGCTCGGCGTCAGTCGGCCTCGAGGCGCAGCAACGCCTTCGGCGCGTAGTGCGAAGCCAGCATGCCCGGCGCAGGCGGCGCCTCTTCGTCGGTCGAGGCCATCGCCAGCGGACGCGCCCAGGACCCGTTCGATGGCGTCGCGCGGAAGCCCGCCGGGACGCAGCAGCGTCGGCTCGCCGGCGCAGGAGACGATCGTCGAACTCGACGCCGACCTTGCATGGGCCGGCGTCGACGATGAGGTCGATCCGGCCGCGCAGATCGGTGAGCACATGCGCGGCGCTTGTCGGCGAAACGTGGCCGGAGCGGTTTGCCGAGGGCGCGACGATCGGTCCGCCGAAGGCGGCGAGCAACGCGTGCGCGACCGGATGCGCGGGCACGCGCACCGCGACGGTGTCGAGCCCGGCCAGCGCAAGATCGGCGACACGGCAATCCGGCTGCTTGGCGAGCACGAGCGTCAGCGGTCCGGGCCAGAACGCGGCCGCCAGCTTTTCGGCGGCGTCGGTGAAGACGCCGGCCGTGCGCGCGGCGTCGACGCTCGGCGACATGCGCGATCAGCGGATTGAAGGCCGGCCGCCCCTTGGCCGCATAAAGGCGCGCAATGGCCTCGCCATTGCCCGCATCGGCGCCCAGCCCGTAGACCGTCTCGGTCGGGAACGCGACCAGCCCGCCGGCCGCAAGGCAGCGCGCCGCGGCCTCGATCGCCTTGTCGTCGGCCGTTAAAACGCGTGTTCCAGGCTCGGCAGTCATCGTGTCTCTCAAGCTTGCCTTTAAGGACGCCGGGGTTATAAGACCGGCCATCAGTCGGAGTGTAGCGCAGTCTGGTAGCGCACCACGTTCGGGACGTGGGGGTCGCAGGTTCAAATCCTGCCACTCCGACCATTACTTACCGCATCTCGATAGCACAACCCGCCATGTACGGCATGGTCGGAAGGCATCGGCGTGTATGCCGAAAAGCCGCAGCATGCACCGGCGGACAGAGCTTTCGCGATGCTGGCCTGAGTCACTACAATCGTCAGATTCTAAAGTCGTCCGCGGGAGATCTCGTCGATGAAACCTCAAGCAATCTGCACGCTAGCGCTTCTGACACTCTTGGGCGCTTTTACCCAACCGGTCTTCGCGGCCGATTATCCGGAGCGAAACATCACGGTTGTGGTGCCGTTTCCGCCGGGCGGCGCTTCCGACGTGACGGCGCGGCTCACAAGCAACAAGCTCAGCGAGCGGCTTGGAAAATCCGTGATCATCGAGAACCGCGCCGGCGCCAACGGCGGCATCGGGGCTGCCGGAGTGAAATCGGCTGCAGCCGACGGCTACACGTTGCTGATCGGATCGATTGGCGTTTATGCCATCAATCCGGTCCTGTACAAGAATCTGAAATACGATCCGCTCAAGGATTTCGATCTTCTGTCCTTGCTGGTGCGCACGCCGAATGTGCTGGTCACAAATCCAAATTTCCCGGTGAACACTGCGGCAGATCTGATCGCGCATCTCAAGAAGAACCCAAATCATGTGACATTCGCGTCTTCCGGAATCGGCTCGTCCGATCATTTGACGGCCGCGCTGTTCTGGCAAAAGACCGGCACGACAGGCGTGCACGTGCCCTACAAAGGCGGCGGCCCCGCGATCAACGATCTGATCGGTGGTCACGCCAACGTTTCTTTTCAAAATCTCGGCGCCGTCGCTCAGCATATCCGAGCGGGCAAAGCTGAAAGCCCTGGCGGTCACGGGCGATAAACGTGCTGCGGCACTGCCGGATGTTCCGACCGCCACGGAAGCGGGCATTGCCGATCTTGTGGTCTATTCCTGGCAGGCGGCGGCGGCGCCCAAGGGCTTGCCGGCAGATGTGCGTGCCAAACTTGAATCCGAAATCGCGGCCGCGGCCAATTCGCCGGATGTCAAGAAACAGTTCAATGACATCGGCTTCGATGTGGTCGCGAGCAACGGAGCCCAATTCGCCGAATTTCTCGTCGGCGAAACGCAGCGCTGGAAAAAAGTGGTTGAGACAGGGAATATCACCGCGGAGTAGCGCGCTCCACGAACGAGCCCAAGCGCGTGCGTTAGTTCGCTACGACGACACGCGTTCGAGAGGCGTGTGGTTGTAGAGGTAGATCACGTCGTCTTTGATGAGCCGGATGCAACCTTCAGGCAGAGATATCCTGGCCGATCCGTCAAAGCCGTGAATGCGATAATCCGCCTTGTCCAGATAGAGGACGGGTGAACGGGCGGTTGCTGGCCGGACTGTTTCCCGCCGGGCAGTTCCTCCTTGCGTGCGACGTGGTAGAGGCCGGACAATGCGGTGCATTCGTGCCGACGCCGATGCTGTAGCGCAACGCGGAGAGATTGGGCCGCACGACGTAGAGAAAGGTCTGCGATTTGTCGACCACGATTGTTCCCACAGGCTGAGTGGTCCGGTAGTAAACCAGCTGCCGCAGACGGACAAAGTCGGACTTGATTTCTTCCGGCTCGGACGTCGAAGAGAGCGTTTCGTTGCTTCGCCATGCTGCGCACGTCATCCAGACTGCGCGGCCAGAACGAATAGATGCCCCCGCCAACAGCAAAAACCAGCAAGACCCCGAGCGCGACGGCGGCGGTGCGCAGCCAGTTTCGGGTATCCTTCAACGGCGGTCTGTCGCGATAGTCGTAGCGTTCCTGGGCACGCTCTTGGGCCGCGATCTTGGGCGGGTTGCCGTTGAGGCGGCGCGGTGCGGCGCACCGCATCCCGTTCGACCTGCTGGATCGCCGATTCAAGCGCGGCCCGTTCCGCGTTCAAGTCGGTGTGGGACAATGTCGGGTCGATGCTGCGGAGTTTGTCGACCAGCGTTTGCCGAGCCCGCTGATAGAGTGCCTGACGCGCTTCGCGGGTATTCGGGTTAAGTGTCGCAACTGCGCGACTGATCAGCTGAACGTAGTCGACCATCGGTCCTTCCACCGACGAACGTATCATCTCTGCCCATCCGTCATGATCACAATCAACGGATCGGTGGGGCGTAAAGGATACCGCCTTTATTCCACAGCTGATTGATGCCGCGTGGAATGCCGAGCGGTGAGCCGACGCCGACGTTTCGCTCGTAAATTTCTCCATAGTTTCCGACCAGCCTGATGATACGGGCGGCCCAATCATTGGTAACGCCCATTCGCTCGCCATAGTTACCTTCGATTCCAACGAGCCGTTTGACGTCCGGTTTTTCAGACTTGAGAGCCTCGTCAATATTTTTCGAGCTCACACCGAGCTCCTCGGCGTTGACCAGCGCGAAGCTCACCCACTTCACAATGTTTAACCATTGCATGTCCCCTTGGCGCACCGCGGGGCCAAGAGGCTCCTTGGAAATGACATCCGGCAGGATGACGTGCTCACCCGGCTTCGACAGCAGAAGTCGAATCCCCCAGAGCGCAGATACGTCCGCCGTGAGCGCGTTGCATTGGCCGGAATCGTAACCTTTGATCGCCGCCTCAAGTGTCGGCGAGGCAATCACCTCATACTTCATGTTGTTGACACGGAAATAGTCGGCGAGATTGAGCTCGGTCGTCGTTCCGGTCTGCACGCATACCTTCACGCCGTTGAGGTCGAGCGCGGTTTCCTTGTTCATGGATCTGGGAATAAGGAATCCCTGGCCGTCATAGTAGTTCGTCGCTGCAAAGATCAGCCCGAGATCGACTTCCCGCGATATTGTCCAGGTGGTGTTGCGTGAAAGCACATCGATGTCGCCCGCCTGGAGAGCTTCAAATCGCCGGTTGGCGTCGAGAGGAACGTATTTGACTTTGCTGGCATCGTTGAAGATTGCCGCGGCGATCGCCCGGCACGTATCGACGTCAAACCCGCTCCAATTGCCGTTGCTGTCGCGAGCGGAAAACCCGTTCAGGCCTTCACTCACGCCGCAATTGAGCGCGCCGCGATCCTTGACGGACTTTGAGAACCTGCGCATGCGCCGGCATGACGATAAAAACCACCGCCAGCGCCGCGCTGCCCAGAAACGCCAGGAATTTGTGATGTCTCATTGCTGCCCCGAATTTCACGAGAGGGCATCGTAGCGATTTAGCCTAGCAATGGAAGAGCTAGCGGACGCTTATGCTTTGGCGGCTTTCGCCTTTTTCCAGATCTCGGCAAGCAGCGCCGGCACGATCGAGTGAGCGGGACATTGGTTCCAGCCTTTCGCAAAGAACTCGATGCCCGCCTCGGGTTTTTGCCGTCGCGCGGTCTCGAGGCGAAGAATGACAAGCGTGCGTGCGCCGAGATGCGTGCCACAAACCTGGCCGCCGTCGCGCGTCTCGCGAATGACCTGCTTCGGCGCGCGGAGCGCGGATGCAATTGCTTCCTGTGGGCTGAGTGTTTTGAGATTTTCATTTGTTTCGCGAGCTCCGCGCATTCGCTCGATCGCGTCGACGATATTGTGCATCGCGATTGCGGTTGCATGCGCGCACGACGTGTCGCCGCGCGCAAGGGTGGCGATCAGGTTCAGCGCGCGCTTCAGCTCGCCGCTGCACTTCAACAGGAATGACTTGATCGGTCCGCCCGACACCCAGGTCTGCAGCGTGCGCGCCGCGTCGTAGGATTCCTCGCTGGCCGCATAGTCAGGAAAGAAAAGCCGGCCGACCATCTGCTGGACGATGATTTCGGGAGGACGGTTGCTGCTGCCGCTGCGGATATAGCTCGCAAGCGCACCCGTTTCCGGTGCAACGCGCTTGAGCAGGCTCCGCGTGTCGGACAGTGCCTTTTCCAGCTTTTTCTGATGCTTTGTGCGCAGGGGGTCCGCTGCGATCGCGAAAGGCGGGCCAGATATCGCCATCAGCGGTCCGGAACACGGCCAATTTGGCGGCGATGGAGCGTTGCACCAGCCCTCCCAGTCCTGAGAGCGAGCGCTGTACGACGCCACTGTCATTGGCGGCAACGATCTCGTCCGGGTCCGTGAGCCAGGCGAGCCGAATAACGCCGGGAATTGTGATCCTTATAGCCATAAGCAATCGCTCAAGTCACGACGTTCCAGGGTGAGAAGCAGTTGTTGATGCCTTCGAGTGCCGGTCCGAGCCGCGGGAAATGCCTGAGCAGCACGGACTTCATCGAGTTGTTGCGGATCCAGTCCATTCCAAGCTCGGTGTAGATTTCCGGCCGGAAGTCGTCGGTGAAGAAGCGGTCACTCTTCAGACGCCGCGACGCCATCAATATGAAAGCGCGGAATGCGGTGTCGCTGAAGCCGAAGCCCTCGGGCAGATCTTCCGACATCAGCCCGACCAGGAGGTCGACGCGATCGACGTCCTTGTATATTTCGCGCATCTTTTCGGCGATGCCCGGGATGCTGGTGATTTCCTCGAACGAGGTCACCCGCTTCTTGCCGACCAGTTCGCGGAAGCGGTTATAGCGCGGCACGCCGCGCTCGCGGTCGCGCATGATATCGATCGCCGCAATGTCCATCAGCGGATGCGTGGCGGCTTGCGTCTTGTCCCGCAGCCTGTCCTTCTGGAATTGGCGCAGGAAGTTTGGATAGTTTCGGATGCGCAACGCGCCCGGGTTTTGGATGCCGAGAGAGTAGAGCACGTTGACAAAGCCGTGCTTGTTCATGAGCGCGCGTGTCTTCTTGCCTTGCACATTCAACAAAGTCCAGGGTTTCCGACTCGCCTTTCTCGAACGGACGAATGCTGACAGTGTCCGGAAGCAACGGATGCATGCGGTAAACGGCCGTGAACTCCTCGGTCATTGCGTAAGGCGCGCTATGTTGGTCGGTGGCCGAGCCTGGGATACCGCGCGACACTTCATTGTCCTCGCCCAGCAGTAAGTGCAGCCAACGTTAGGGCGCTCCCCACCATTGGGCGGCCATGCCAAACTGAAGCGCCGGATGCGCGAGGATTCCGGGGGTCCATTCGGTGGTATGGATTTTCGCAATCAGCGCGCCATTAATCAGCCGCGCGTGCTGAAACAACTCTTCGTCATCCCACTTTGGATAAGCCGACTTCAACGCATCGCAGATGGAATTGTGCTCTCGTGCGAACAGGTTGTGCAGCAGTGCCAATCCGATCCACCAATTGTCATTGAAGCCTGTGAAATCGACGCCCTCGATGTCCGGGTCTTCCGGCAGCATTTCGCCGTCGAACTTGATTTTGCCGTCCCGCTTGGAGCGGATTTTCATCTGTACGTGATGGTTATGGCCGTAGAGCTGGCCAGCATCCCACCAGTGCGAATTGATGTTGCATGAATGTCGGCGTGGCGCCGAGCCATGGCTCGCGCGGTGTCTTGTCGTGGGCCGTGCGCTGTATATGCATGCAGCCGTCGAACGTTTCCTTCTCCGGCCAGTCATCGCCGCGCGGCAGCGGGACCTTGAATTCGTTTCCTTCCTCAGGCCGTCCATGGCTGAACCAGTTATGAATCTCGAACTGGATCCAGGCGGCCGCCAGAAGGTTGAGAGCAGAGGCGGGAATGAATTCGTGCCGCGCCAGCAGCTCTCGCGATATCAAGCGGGGACTTGGCTCGAGCAGCGCGTCGCCGGTCTCGGGCACTCCTTCGGCCAAGGGAATGTTGCGAGCAAACCGCGTTCCCGCCATTCCCATGCGCGGATGCGCAAGGCAATTATATGAGCCGTCCGGCAGATCGCCAGCGCTCGTAACCAGGATGCCAATGGCCCGGCGATTCGACGCCATAGCCGGTATGATGAAGATTGCGCGCGCGGAGCCTGTCACGAAAGGCGGCGATATTGAATGCCGCCATGAGCGTCGGCAGCTGATCCCACCGCACGAAGACGTTGATGATGCGATAGGCTGCGTCGAGAAATCGCTGCAGCCCTGTCGGATGAAATTCGAAACCGTCGTTTTCGCGCGACATCTGCCCCCCAGAGGCAATCCGTTTTTGTCAAACCGTACCGCGCACTTAATGATACTGCGCTCTGCCTGAATGTGAAACGGGCCACATAGGGCCGTTTTTTGAAGATCGACGTCCGCGCCTTATTCGTCGCGGCGATTAAATGCCTTGCCGATCGCATTCATGCGCAGTGAGCTCATTCCGCTGCGCTGATCTCGTTCGGGGCGAGATACCGCCTCGTAGCAATTGACGACTCCTTTGTCCCACATTCTTCCGGTGCGATTGTCGAGCATCATCTGGCGGCAATCCTCGCCGCGCGACGGGACAATGATGATCGAGCCGGTGTATTGTTCGGTCACGGAAACCGGCGGTTTCGGGGCGGTCGCTTCCTGGCGCAGCGCGGTCCAGCCGCTCGGGTGCCAGTCGTTGGAATAGATGAGAAGGGCGGCGCCAAAGGCGAGCCAGGTAAGCAGCACGTAAGTGCGCGGAATATCCCGCAACATCCAGTGACGATGGGATGACTTGCGCGCGGCCATGGTGCAACTCCAAATCAACGACCGGCCCTCACCCCTGCGGTTACATCCACGACAATTAAAGGCGTGCTTCGTTAATACATCGTTCAGTCATGCCGCTCGTTTGTGCGGGTTTACCCACATAATCGCGGCGCTCTTGCATGATGCTGGCCGCGCCGCGTAACGTCAGCGTCAGCAGGCCGGGGCAAACACCGGCCAAATGCCGGACCCTCTGGGAGGATCGCAATTATGCAGCGGATTAAGGGGTTGATTGCGCGTGCCGGCCTGGCCGCAGCCTGCCTGGCGTTACTGCCGGCGGAGAGTCCTAAAGCGGCCGATTATCCCACCCGTCCGCCTCACATTATCGTCGGCTATCCGGCGGGCGGCTCGACCGACATTGTGGCGCGGCTGATCGGCGATTGGCTGAGCAAGAGCCTCGGTCAGCAGTTCATCGTCGAAAACCGTCCCGGCGCTGGCAACAATCTCGCGACGGAAGCGGTCGCCAAGGCCCCGCCCGATGGCTACACGCTGATCCTTGTGAACCCCGCGAATACGATCAACGCGTCGCTTTACAAGAATCTCAATTTCGTCTTCCTGCGCGACATCGATCCGGTCGCCGGAGTGATTCGCGTGCCGAACGTGATGGAGGTACATCCGTCGGTGCCGGCAAAGACCGTCGCCGAGTTCATCGCCTACGTGAAAGAAAATCCTGATAAGGTGAATGTCGCGTCGTCGGGTAACGGAACGTCGATTCATCTTTCCGGTGAACTGTTCAAGATGATGACCGGGATCAAGATGACCCATGTGCCGTACAAAGGTTCGGCTCCGATGCTTACTGATCTGATCGGCGGCCAGGTGCAGGTCACATTCGACAATCTGCCGTCCTCGATGCAGCATATCAAGTCCGGCAAGCTACGCGCGCTGGCGGTAACCACCGCAAAACGCTCCGAGGAGCTGCCCGACGTTCCGACCGTTGCCGAAACGGTGCCGGGCTATGAGGCGAGCGCATTCTTCGGCTTCGGCGTCCCGCATGGAACGCCCAAGGAGATCGTCGATCGTCTGAACGCAGAAATAAATCTCGCGCTCAAGGATCCGATGATAATTGAGAAGCTGAAAAACCTCGGAGGAACGCCTATTCCCGGATCGCCTGCTGACTTTGGCAAGCTCGTAGCGGACGAGACGGCGAAATGGGAAAAGGTCGTGCACGCGGCCAACCTGTCGATCAACTAGCGGACCCGCGCACCGGAAAGTATGACGAGCCGTAAACGTCCCGAAGATCTGCGCAGCCATCGCTGGCTTGGCGTCAACGACCTGCGCGCTTTCGGGCATCGTTCGCGCCTGCGGCAGGGCGGATTCGATGCCGTCGATTTTCGCGGCAAGCCGGTCATCGGTATCGTCAATACCTGGAGCGATATCAACTTCTGCCACACGCACCTGCGCGACCGCGCCGAGGACGTAAAGCGCGGCGTGCTGCAGGCCGGCGGTTTCCCGATCGAGCTTCCGGCGATGTCGCTGTCGGAGCCCTTCGTGAAGCCTTCGACGATGCTGTATCGCAATCTCCTGGCGATGGAGACGGAGGAGCTGTTGCGCAGCCACCCGATCGACGGTGCCGTACTTATGGGTGGCTGCGACAAGACCACGCCGGCACTGATCATGGGCGCAGTCAGCATGGGCCTGCCCGCGATCTATGTGCCTGCCGGTCCGCAGCTGCGCGGCAACTGGCGGGGCCAGGAGCTCGGCTCGGGCTCGGATGCCTGGAAATACTGGGACGAGAAGCGCGCGGGCCGCATCAGCGAGGCCGACTGGGCTGAGCTCGAGGGTGGCATCGCCCGCTCCTTCGGCACCTGCATGGTGATGGGCACGGCGGCAACGATGATGGCGATCACCGAGGCTTTAGGGTTTGCCTTGCCGGGCGCTTCCTCGATTCCCGCAGCCGACGCGGCACATCCGCGCATGTGCGCCGCTGTCGGCCGCCGCATTGTCGAGATGGTCTGGGAAAACCTGACGCCGGAGAAAATCCTGACGTCGCCAGCCTTCGACAATGCCATCCGTGTCCACATGGCGATGGGCGGCTCGACCAATGCGATCATTCACGTCGTCGCGATGGCGCGCCGCGCCGGCCTGAAGCTCGACATGAAGCGCTTCGACGAGATCTCGCGCGAGATTCCGGTGCTCGCCAATGTGCGGCCATCCGGAAAATTCCTGATGGAAGATTTCTTCTATGCCGGTGGATTGCGCGCACTAATGGGTGAACTAAAGAGCGCGCTTGATCTGTCGTGCCTGACCGTGACCGGAAAAAGCATCGGTGACAATATCGCCGGCGCCGAGGTCTACAAGCGCGAGGTGATCCACCCGCTGGGCGATCCCGTGTCGCGCGAGGGCGCCACCGCCGTTCTCACCGGAAATCTGGCGCCGCGCGGCTGCGTAATGAAGCCGTCGGCGGCTGAAAAGCGGCTGCTCAAGCATCGCGGCAAAGTGATCGCCTTCGATGATTACAACCACATGGCACGCGAGGTTGAGCGCGACGACCTCGACGTGACGCCCGACCACATTCTCGTGCTCAAAAACGGCGGTCCGAAGGGCGGGCCGGGCATGCCGGAGTGGGGCATGCTGCCCATACCGAAAAAACTGGTGAAGCAGGGCGTCCGCGACATGTTGCGTGTTTCCGATGCGCGCATGAGCGGCACCAGCTACGGCGCCTGCATTCTGCACGTGGCGCCTGAGAGTTTCGTTGGCGGCCCTCTTGCCTTCGTAAGAACCGGCGACGAGATCGAGGTGGACGTGCCGGCGCGCCGCATCCATCTCCATGTTACCGACGAAGAAATCGCGCGCCGCCGCGCCAGCTGGACACAGCCTGCGCCACGCTATCCGCGCGGCTATGGCGCGCTTTATTCAGAGCACATCGGGCAAGCCGATGAGGGCTGTGATTTCGATTTCCTCGCACCGCTCGGCGTCGTGCCAGAGCCGGAAATTCATTGATCGCAATGCTGCGATCTACACTACGAACGGAATGAGCGCCGGCACTTCGGCCCTGTAACGCGCATAGGCTTCGCCGAACTGCTCGTCCATGAAGCGCTCCTCGATCATGAGCTTGCGCACAAACGCCACCACGATCAGAAGCCCAGCAACGCGCGCCATTTGTCGACAGAAATGGCGGTGCCAAGCAGGGCCAGCAGTGCTCCGGCATAGATCGGGTGGCGCACAAGTGCATAGGGTCCGCTGCGGATCAATTCGTGATCCTGCTTGACGGTAACCTGCGCACTCCAGTTGTGGCCGAGCCAGAGGCGCGCCAGGGCGGAGAAGCCCAGCCCTGTCGCCACAAGCGCCGTGGCTGCCAGAAGCCACGCAGGTGTGACGGAATGGAAAGGCTGTTCCGGCGCCGGCCCCGCACTATTGGGTACGCCGAGAAGCGCGCCGCCGAGAACCAGCGGACCATAATGGCTGACGCGCGACATCGGGCTTTCCTGGCGCAGCGTTGCTTTGTGGTTGCGTTTCGCCAAGACCCAGTAGGCGAGCCACAGCAGCCACATCGCCGGAATTAATGCGCGAAGGACATCGGTCATGTGCCGTTCGCTAGGGTGCAAGTATGGCCGAAATAGTGGTAGGCCGGTTCCCGCAAGCGCGGTCGAGGGCACATGAGCGAAGACATTCCGTTCGACAAAAATCTCGAGCTTGCACCGGACATGGTCGACGAGCCGGTGCCGGGCGTGCGTCGAGTGATGGCCAACAACCCGGGTCCATTCACTTTCAAGGGAACCGTGAGCTATATCCTCGGGCGCGGGAACGTCGCGATCGTCGATCCGGGCCCCGATGATCCGGCGCATGTCGGCGCGCTGCTCGATGCCGTCCGCGGCGAGACGGTGACGCACATTTTCGTCACCCACACCCACCGCGACCATTCACCGGCCGTGCCGGCCATCAAGGCGGCAACAGGTGCGACCGTCTATGCGGAGGGGCCGCATCGCGCGGCGCGGCCCCTGCATATCGGCGAACACAATCCGCTCGATGCCAGCGCCGACCGCGATTTCCGTCCCGACGTTGCCCTTAAGGACGGTGAGCACGTCAGCGGCGACGGCTGGACCGTTGAGGCGGTGACGACGCCGGGCCATACCGCCAATCACATGGCCTATGCCGTCAAGGAGAAGAACTTGATGTTCGCTGGCGATCACGTGATGGCCTGGGCGACTTCGATCGTCGCGCCGCCGGACGGCGCCATGAGCGACTACATGGCCTCGCTGCGCAAGCTCGCGCAGCGCAAGGAGACGATCTATTTTCCGGGTCATGGCCCGGCGATTGCCGACGCGCCACGCTTCGTCAACTATTACATCCTGCATCGCAAGGCGCGCGAGGATTCAATTTTGCACCGTCTGTCAAAGGGCGCGACCGACATCCCCACAATCGTGCGCGCGATCTATATCGGCATCGACCCGCGCCTCACCGGTGCTGCCGGCCTATCGGTACTCGCGCATCTGGAGGATCTGGTCACGCGCGGCGTCGTCGCAACCGACGGCCAGCCGGCGATTGACGGCGTCTATCGCTTGGCCGGCTGACGCTTGTCGGGCTGGCGGCCCTTCTGCGAAGGAGGCGTCTTCGTCGGTGGCGGCTGGCGCGGTTCCGGCGCCGAACTTACGACGTCGTCGATGTCCTCAAGCAGGCTGCGAATGCGCGACGCATTCGCGCCGAGGTCGTGCGTGCCGACGCGCGAGGCCGAGCGCACGTCTATGCGCGTGCCCTGGCCCATCGGGCTAATACGGATCACGACGTCGTCGCGGAATCCCATGATCGGGCTGCGCGCGGTTGCCTCGATCACGCCGTCGCGGCGCGCAAGCGTGGGAGCGCGTGAATCACTGATCGCCCACTTGCGCTTCGTCACGAGCGCGAGCGCAGCGTCAAAGGCCATTCGCGACGGCACTTCGAGGTCGAGCGGCGCAATATCGGGATAGCCCGCGTGCTGCAGTTGGGCAATGGCGGCTCCGGGATAGTTGATGCGATCGCCCGGACGCTGACGCGCCAGGGCATCGAAGCGCGGCGGATTGGTCGTATCGGTGCTGATGTCGAAAATCGCCGGCAGCCTCAGCGCGCGCACGCCGAGATAGGCAGGGTAGGCGAGCAGCGCGATGCCGATAAACAAAGCGAGCAGCGCCCGTCCGAGACCGGCATAGCCCTGCCGCCAGATCACGATGAAAGCGCCGAAGGCGAACAGGATCGCAACGCCGGCGAGCGACCAGCGCGGCCCCGAACGTCGCGAGCGCCGGCACGATCTCCAGGAGCTGCGAGCGCACGATGATGATCGACATCGCCGCCACCGCCAGCGCGAAAAAGGCGATCCGCGCGGCCCAAGCGGCGGTCTTCGACATCGGCAGCTCATGCAAGGAACGGCGCGACATGCCTATGACCCGCAGATTTTCTTGAGCGCTGACCATTCCGCCGGATCGAGGAAAGCGGAGGGCGCCTGGGCGGTAGCCAGTCTATTGATTGCCGCGACACGCGCCCTGGTTTCCGGATGATTCATAAGAATTTTCATGCCGGGCTCGGTGGCGCCGCCGATTTTGTCGAGGATCACTGCAAGCGCGCGCGTATCGCCGCCCGCCTTATTCATGAGGCCGGCGCCATAGGCGTCGGCGGCCGTTTCGGCCTCGCGCGTATAGCTCGATTGCAGTATGGATTTTGCCGCAATCACGACGGCCCCTCCGCCGACAAAGTCGCCGAGCAGCATCCCGAATAAAAAAGACAGGCCGGCGCCCTGCAGCATCGCCTTGGTGCCGTCCCGATGAGCGACGTGGCCGATTTCGTGCGCGATCACCCCGGCGATCTCGTCGGCATTGCCGGCTTTCTCGATTAGTCCCCGGAAAACATAGACCTGTCCGCCTGGCAATGCGATGGCGTTGGCCTCGTCGCGCCGCACCACCTCGGTGCGCAAGGCGAACGGCAAAGCGGCAGCCGCCTCAAGCCGGCGTACGATCTTTTCGAGAGCTGCCTGCCCCGGCGCCTCCGTCGCGGTCTTACCGCAATCGAATGACGCACCCGCGTGGCGAGGGTCGAGCATGCCGCGGATCTGCATGTCGACGGCGTCGCCAAGCTTGCGCTCGACCGCGGCCGGCAGAAGCGGTGTCAGGCGCTCGGCAATGGCCGGGACGCCGAACCAGGCGACCAGAAGGAGAGACGCGGTGGCGCCGATACTCCAGGCGGCCACGCTGAGGCGCTGGCGGCGCTGCAGCGCGCCAGTACGGTCGACCAGGGCAGCGCGCGCGTCGATTTCGGCGCCAAAAGCCTTATCGGAAATTTCCAGTCGTTCCAGAATCGCGTTGTTAAGGCGGCCAAGGCGGAGAAGGTTATCCGGCGCCGACAGTTCCTCCAGTTCGTTGTAAGGCCACTCGCTAAGTGCGCGGCCATCATGGCTGGAGATCTGAAGGGAAGCCGGTTTGAGAGCGACGAGCACTTCGTGCCGCGTGCTGGTCACGCCGTCGAAATAGACGCCGGCGCCGGATGCCATGGCGTTCATTAGTAACTACCCACATTGAGGGCATCGGCGAGACCTTCGCCGATCGCCGAGCTTGGTTGCCCGGTGGCTTTCACGTTCTCGAGCGCCGAAAGACCGGACAATTGCAGCGATTCCATGCCCAGCTGCCACAGGGACAATAATACCGTGGCGCGATAGATGGTCGAATAGCCGAGCGCAGCGATCACGTAGCCGATCAATGCCGCAAGCGTTGCCGCGATTTCGCCGGCGGTGCCCAATTTCCCGATACTGGCCGCAGCCCCAATCATTCCAAGCACGATTGCCGCAACGATACCCATCGCCATGCTGAACAGGATTGCGTACCCGACGAAGCGGGCATAGGCGCCGTACACATTACGCATGCGCAGGCGCGACTGCATTTCAATTGTACCGAAGCGCAGCCCGGACGACCACCAGCGCAGAACGACGGCCTGGAATGCCGGATAAAGCAGGGCGGCCATGGTCACGCTGATAGCGCTCATCAACATGCCGAAGACGATGGCGCCTCCGAGGTTGGGATTGCTTCCTTCGATCTTGCTCATCATGTCGTCGCCGCCTTGTGCAAGCACGTCGGCAAGCGCAACCCAGTCGACAGTGCTGGCGAAGACAACGACGGCGAATGCGAGCGGGCCGATCACGAGAAGCCACATGAGGAAGCCGCGCAGCAGCAGCGGCAAGGCGGATGCCTCGAAGCGCCCGGCGAGATCGCCATAGTAAGTGTGGCGCATCTTGTAGCGCTCGAGGCTTGTGACCTGGAACGGGTAGGCGAGGCCGAAGGTGAGGGCGGTGACAGCCCACCACGCAACCGCGCGGAAGGCGAAGGCCCACGCCGAGCCCCCCTGATGAAAGCGCAGGCCGCGGTAGATCGTGCGCGTCAGCCGGTAGCGCCGCGCGCGGTAGATCGCGTATTGGCCGAGGATTGCGAGCGCCGCAAAGCCGGCCACGCCCGACAATTTGCCGATCGTGCCGAGGTCGAGCGCGGCCAGGAAAATTCCGGCATAGACCGGAATCAGGATGGCAATCGCGATGAGGAAGCCAAGCAGGAGCTCGAGCGCCGTGCCGGTATATTCGAGCGGCTCGCCGGCAATCTCGGTGTTCGACCAGAGGAAACGTCGCACATCGGTGGCCAGCCAGAAGCGGTAGATGCCGAGCGTGAACATCAGCAGCACCGCGCCCCGGATGAGCAGCCGCCAATAGGATCGGCGCTGCCCCAGGAATCGCACGCCGCCGCCCGTCGCGATTCCGCCCACACCAACGCTCATTGGCCAGCAGGGATAATGGGTGGCGCAAGACCGCGCAATGTCGCTGCCGCCGGGCCGATTTCATATTGTGCATCGGATATCTGTGCGCGGCTGCGGGTCGGTTGGGTCCGCGGTCCCTGATGCACATGCAAGGTGCTTCCGGTGCCGGCCGGATCGTCGTTCTGGCCGCAACTTTTCGGCCCTTTCGCGTGGTGGAGGGATACCGGTTACTGCATGCGATTCCGGTGTGGCACTGCGGCACTTTCGACATGGCCGACAACAAATCGCAGTTTTTGTGACGGCCATCACAGTCATGATTAACCATCCTGCGGAACAACCATACCGCGAAGGTTAATGATTGATTAATGTTTGCCTTGGCGGGGGCAGAAGCGCTGTCTGGATGGGACAGGCTGGTCAATGAAAACGGGAAATAGTTTGCGTCCGGCTGTGCCAAAGACCGTTACGCCTTTGGGGCGTTTGGCTCAGGCCACGGATCCGAAAACTCCGACGCAGCTGGAACTTTGGTCCAACAGCAATCTCGTGACCGCACGCGTGCAGGATGCGGTCGCGCGCGCCCGCGTCGACTTTAGCGCCGAACTGGCCGGCGCAAGGTTCAACGAGCTCGATCTGACTGTCAGCGAAGAAGCCATCTGGTGCTACATGCGGCCGAACGGGCCGCCGAGCTTCACGCCGACACTATTGCACGAACTGATCTCAATGCGGCGGCTGCTGCAGCGCCTGTTCGCCGGCCTGCGCCCTGGCGAAGCCGCGCCGGTGAAATATTTTGTCGGCGGTTCACGCATCCCAGGAATGTACAATCTCGGCGGCGATCTCAATTTCTTCATCAAGAGCATTCGAGCGCACGACATCGATGCGCTGCGCAGCTATGCCCACGACTGTGTCGATGTCGCCTATCATATGATGATGGGATTCCATCTTCCGCTGATCACCGTCGCGCTCGTGCAGGGCGATGCGTTGGGGGGCGGTTTCGAAGGCGCTTTGTCGTTCAACGTGCTGGTGGCGGAAAAACGAGCGAAGTTCGGCTTGCCGGAAATCCTGTTCAATCTGTTTCCGGGCATGGGCGCCTTCAGTTTCTTGTCCCGCAAGCTGGACGTGACGCGCGCCCATAAGATGATCCTCAGCGGCCGCGTCTTCAGCGCGCCGGAGCTTTACGAGATGGGGCTGATCGATATCCTGGCCGAGGATGGGCGCGGGGAAGAGGCTGTCCGGGACTACATCTTGCATAACCGCCGCCATCATGCCGTGCACCGTCGCGTGCGCGAAGTCGGCATGCGCGTCAATCCGTTGTCGCTCGATGAATTGCGCGATGTGACCGACATCTGGGCTGAGCACGCGATGAAGCTTCAGGAGACGGATCTGCGCAACATGGAGCGGCTTGCCAGCGCGCAACTGCGCCGCGTGCAACGCGTCAATTCATAGACTCGCTGCCGTTCGTCAGGCGGCTTCAGTGTGACCCGATAGGCGCCCGCGCAATGCCATGCGCACGCGCTCGAATTCCTCATTCAACTTCTTGAGGTGAGCTTCGCCACCGATCGCAAAGTCCTCGGGCGCGATATGACGCCATCCCAGGCACATTTCGTAGATGCCGCGCGCGCCGATATTGGCTGCGGCGCTGCGCAGGGCGTGCAACTGCTCGCGGAACGCCGTGAGGTCGCCTGAGGCTGCGGCTTCGGCAAGCGCGTCGAGGACTTCGCTGCCATCCTTGATAAATTGCGACGCCAGCTCGTCGACGAAATCCTTGCCACCGAGCTCCTCGAGCGCATTCAGAGTCTGAACGTCGACTGCTGAAGTCGTGGCCGCGCGCAGGCGCGGCCGCGCCGCCGGATAGCTGGCGATCTCGGCGCTGCTCGGCGCATTCTTGCGCGGGCTTGCCTTCGTCGGGCACGAGCGTTGCGATGATCTCAAGCAGACGATTGGGCTCGATCGGCTTGGTAATGCAGGCATCCATGCCCGCCTCTTCGCAGCGGCGCGCCACTTCTTCGGTCGCGTCTGCCGTGAGCGCCACGACCGGCACGTGCGGCCTGCCGAGCGCGGCGAAACGATAGAGCTTGGTCGCCTCGATGCCGTTCATGACCGGCATGTTGACGTCCATCAGCACCAGGTCGAATTCCTGCATTTCCAGCATGTCGAGCGCCGCTTCGCCGTTGTCGACAAGCGTGACACGATGGCCGGCCCGGTCGAGGATCTTGGCGATCACGATCTGGTTGGTGCGCTTGTCTTCGGCGACCAGGATCGAGAGCGACCTCTCCGCGGGGACGATTTCAATGCTGCGGGATTCTTCAGGCCGGTCACCGGCCATGTTGCCGCGCGCAATCCGCAAGGCCGCAGCGAGCTTTGTCGGATCGACCGGCTCGACCAGTGTGGTAACGAAGCGGCTGCGCGTGACGGGCGCCGGCAGCCCTGCGACCGGCTCATCCGTTACCAGGATCAGCGCCGGCGCGCACCCGAGGTTATCACCCGCGATGCGCCGGAACGTCGCCTCGTCCGTGTTCGCACAGGCCTGCCGGTGAATGATCGCGATCGGCCGGCGCACACCGTCGGCACGCAGCGAGGCAAGCGCAGCGGCCGCTTCGTCCATATCCGCAACCGCCTTTGCAATCGGCAGGCAGCCGCTCACGATCTTGCGGAGATTTTCATCTCCACCGACCAGTACGACCGGCGTCGGTGCCATATGGGACTGCGTCTGGTCCTGCGCTTGGGTTTTGAAGTCGATCTCGAACCAGAACGTGCTGCCCTTTTCGGGGGCGCTCTCGACGCCAATCGTGCCGCCCTGCAACTCCACGAGCTGCTTGGCGATGGCAAGGCCAAGGCCCGTGCCGCCAAACCTGTCGATGATCGTCTCATCGGCCTGGGTGAAGCGATCGAAGATACGGCTCTGGGCGTCGGGACTGATGCCGATGCCGGTGTCGGTGACCTCAAAACGCAGCCGTACGCTGTCGGCACCCCATGCCACGGCATCGACCGCGATGTTCACATAGCCGCGCTCGGTGAACTTGACGGCGTTGCCGGCAAGATTGGTGAGCACCTCCTCGAGGTGGTTCTTGTCGCCGACGAGAAGTTGCGGCGTGCGCGCCGTGCAATGGAACGTGAGCCCGACATTTTTGCGCTGCGCTTCCAGCGCAAGCATGCTGCGGATTTCGCTGAGCATGGAAACGAGGTCGAAGTCGGCCGCCTTGACCGTGATGCGGCCGGACTCGGCCCGTGAGAAGTCGAGGATCGAGTTGATCAGCGCCAGCAGCTGGTGGCCCGACTTCCCGATCGTCTCAGACATCTCCTCCTGCTCGGAGTCGAGCTTGGATTTGCCCAAAAGATCGCTCAGCCCGATGATGGCGTTGAGGGGCGTGCGGAATTCATGGCTGATGCTTGCAAGGAAGGCGCTCTTTGCACGGTTTGCCTCCTCCGCCTGACGCTTGGCCTGCGAGAGCTTGCGGATCAGGGTCGAGACGTAAAGCGGCAACAGGATCAGGCCCGCCATCAAGCCGGCAGCCAGCCCGCGGTGCTCGTGCCAGAACGGTGCGCTGACGATGGCAATTCCGAAGCCGACGACGCTGGTCGCGGTTGCGGCGAACAGATACGGCACGCCGAAGCGGAACCCGTTTCCAAAAATGGTCCACAGGTAGATCGGATAGAGCGGGGCAAAGGCCTCGCCGCCGACATACATGCCGTAGGAGAACAGGCCGAGATCCGAGACCATGCCGATCAGGCGGCGGCCGACGGAGATGCCCGGGTGATAGAGAAGATGGACAAAAAGGGAAATTGAAACGATCTCGTAAACGCGCGAAATACACCCACTGCTCGCGCAGCATCTCGTGCGGCGTCGGCTCGCCCAAACATCGCAGCGATGATGAGATAAGCGAAAGCAGTGCCGCTGAGCGCGAGGCGGTTGACCGTCAGCTCGTGTTCGGAATCCGGGCGGTTGCGCAGCCGGCTCGCGACCCACGAAAGGCGGCTGCGGATGCGCAGACCGGACATCTCCGGGCACAAAGGCTTTTCTGAGGAAGCCCAGTGTTCATCGTCAGCCTCAAGCGCTGCGTGCCCGTGCGCGATTTTCCTGGACGAAAGCGATCAAATCTTCGGCGCTCATCGGTCCGCCGAAATAGAAGCCCTGGACCTCATCGCAGCCTTCGGCACGCAGCATCGTCGACTGCTGCACCGTCTCGACGCCTTCGGCGACGATCTCAAGGTCCAGGCTGTGCCCGAGGCTCACGATCGCGCGCACGATCGCGGCATCGCTCGGGTTGGTCGCAATGTCGCGCACGAAGCACTGGTCGATCTTCAGCCGGTCGACCGGGAAGTGCTTGACGTAGGCGAGCGTCGAATAGCGGGTGCCGAAATCGTCGATGGAGATGCCGACGCCGAGCTCGCGCAGCTGCTTAAGGTCCTTGGACACGGCATCGGTATTGTGCATCACGATGCTTTCCGTGAGCTCGAGGTCGAGCAGCCACGGATCGAGGCCGGTTTCGGCAAGGACCTTCGCCACCATCAGCGGCACGTTCTGCTTGAAGAACTGGATCGACGACAGGTTGACGCCGACGCGGGTCGGCGGGTGGCCGCGCTGCTGCCAGAGCTTCGCCTGCCGGCAGGCTTCGCGCAGCGCCCATTCGTTGATCGGAATGATGAGGCCGTTTTCTTCCGCACGCGCAAGGAATTCGCTCGGGCCGATGAGGCCGTGCCCCGGGCGCTGCCAGCGCAGGAGCGCCTCCGCGCCGGTAACGCGCCCGGTCCGCAGCGCGATTTGCGGTTGGTAGTGCAGGACGAACTGGTTCTTGTCGATCGCGGTGCGCAGATCGGTGTCGAGGATCAGGCTTGCGCGCGCGCGCCGGTCCATGTCGGAGGCATAGAAGCGGAAGACCTTGCCGCCGTCGTGCTTTGCCCGGTACATCGCCAGGTCGCTGTTGCGCAGCAGCTCCTGCACATCGGTGCCGTCGGTCGGGTGCACGGTGATGCCGATGCTGGCGCTGAGCGTGACCTGCTCGCCGGCGTGCGACCAGGGCTTGTTGACCGCCTCCAGAATGCGGTTGGCCATGTCGACCGCGTCTTCGTTGCGCGTGACGCGCGTCTGCAGGACCGCAAATTCGTCGCCGCCGAGGCGGGCGACCGTGTCGGTGTCACGCACGACCGAGCGCAACCGGTTGGCGACCTCGACGAGGAACTGGTCGCCGACCTGGTGACCCAGGCCGTCGTTGATGTCCTTGAAGCCGTCGAGATCGATGAGGTGGAGCGCAAACGGGCTGTCGCCGCGGCGCGTTCGGGCGATCTCACGGCGCAAGCGGTCGGACAGCAGCGCGCGGTTCGCCAGGTTTGTCAGGACGTCGTGGTGCGCCATGTAGAAGAGGTGGTTTTCCGCCCGCTTGCGGTCGGTGATGTCGAGCGAGGAGGTGAGCACACCGACCACGGCGTTCGAGCAGTCGCGCAACGGCGTTTTCGTGGTGAGGAAGACGCGCTTGGTGCCGTTGCAGTCGACGATGTCCTCTTCGAAGCTGGGCAGCGCGGCTTGGGTGCTGATGACCTTGCGATCGAGGGTCTTGCTGCGCGCGGCATGATCCTCGCCGAACACCGGACGCATATCGAAGCCAACCGCTTCGGTTGGACCGATGCCGGCAAGCGAGGCCAGATAGGCATTCATGAACAGGATGCGCCCCTGGCTGTCGGTCGCGCTGATCATGGCCGGAACGGTGTCGATGACCTGCGCCAGCCGCTCGCTCGAATCGCGCAGCGCTTCCTCGCGCGAGCGCTCGGAATCCTTGAGCTCCTGCGCGAGGTTTTCGGCGCGCGCGGCGAGTTGAATTTGCTGCTTGCGCAGCTTCAGAAGGTTGCGCGCGCGGGTCACGAACTCCTGGTGATCGACCGGGCTGTTAAGGAAGTCGGTCGCGCCGGCCTCGAGCGCGCGCAACCGGAATTCGCGCTCCTCGTAGACCGTGATCACGATGACCGGGACTTCGCCGCAGTGCGGCAGAGCGCGCAGGCGCCAGATGAATTCCGCGCCGTCCATCGACGGCATTTTGAAATCGGTGACGACCAGGTCAGGCGTATTATGTTCAAGCCAGCGCAAGGAGTTCGACGGGATTGCCAAAGCTGTGAACGGTTACGCCAGGCTCGATCGAGCCGGCGAGTTTCGAGAAGATCTTCCGATTGGTTTCTCGGTCGTCGAGAATTACAATTTGCACCATCGCGTCCCAGGTCTGCTGCGGCCCCGAGCAAAAAACTGCTCCACCGGACAGCGGACCCTACGCAGTGGCTCATTAAGCGATTGGAGGGACATTTCCTCAACTTATAATAAAAAACTTCCTATTAACTGCGCGCGGGTGCTTGTTTTGCGTGGCTTTGCGCGCGCGCATTCGGGAAATCTGCGTCGTTTTAAGCCGAGCCGCGTTAAAATCGGCGTGAAGTTCCGGACCGCAACCGTCGCATGACTGCAATGCGCAGGCGCGTCAGGCGTTCAGCCGTCCGGCCATCAGCTCACCACGATCGAAAGCTCATTTGCGAAAAGCGTTCACGGTACTCGCCCGGCGTCATTCCGGTATGGCGTTTGAACAGATTGCGGAAAAATCCGATGTCCTCGTAGCCGATCTTCGCGCAGACGGCCTGGATCGAGGAGGCGCCGGTCTCGAGCAGTTCCTTGGCTGCCGAGACGCGCAGCGTCTGGAGGTAGGCGCCAGGCACGCGGCCGGTCGCTGCCTTGAAGCGGCGGATGAAATTGCGCGGACCCATTCCGGCACGCTCGGCGAGATGCTCGATCGAGATGTCGCTGTCGAAATGCTGCTGCAGATATTCTTCGGTCTGGCGGATCTTCTCGTCGGAATGAGGGCGCGAGAGCTGCACCACCGAATATCCCGACTGGCGGCCGCGCGGCATGCTTAACAGCAGCGATTTGGCGACCTTGAGCGCGATTTCGTGGCCGCAGAATTTCTCAACCAAATAGAGACTTAGATCGATCGAGGCGTAGACACCGCCGCTGCAGAAAATCCGGCCGTCTTCCGTCACGAATTGCTCGGTCCGCCAGCGAACCTTGGGATAGCGCTGCCGGTAGAGATCCGCGACGCCCCAATGCGTCGTAGCCTCGTGTCCATCCAGAAGGCCAGCCTCGGCAAGATAGGCAACGCCGGTGCAGGCTGCGGCGATAAACGCGCCACGCGCGTGCCACTTGCGCAGCCACGGCACGAGAGGCGTACTTTTCGCGATTCGGTCGAGCTCGTCCCAGCCAGGCGCGGCGACAAGAATGATGTCGGTGTGCTTGATGTCTTTGATTGCGCAATCCGGAGTCAGCACAAGCGAGCCGGCCGCACGGACTTTGCGTCCATCGACCGATGCGGTTCGCACCCGAAATCGCGGCGTCTCGGCTTCGCCATGCAGCCAGTTCCAGACCACGCCGGCGGAATGGAAAATTTCGATGGGCGCGATGGCCGTGGACGCGTAGCCGTGCTCGAGCAGAACGACCGTCACGTCGAGCAAGCGATCCGCTGGGCTGCCGATTTCGAAACGTGTGTCGCTTGGACGCCGCTTTTTTAGCCATGCCCGTTCGCCTTTCCGTCGGCCGCGATCGGCTCCCAGAGGCCGACCACGGCACCCACCGAATCCAGGATAAGTGCGATGCGCGCAACGCCAGACACCAGAGAATGGATCGACCACGACCGTGCCGCCAAACTGCGTCGCCCGCCCGACGGCGTGCTCGATGTCGTTCACCCGCACATAGGGTGTCCAATGCGACGTCATCCCGTTATCCAGAAGGGTCTCTCTGAGCTGGTAGATGGAGCCGACGTCGTGATCGGACAGGCGCAGACGCGTGAAGCTGCCGCCGTTCGCCAGCTGCTCGTGCGACGTCCAGCCGAACAGATTGCGATAAAACGTCTTTGCGCTGCCGGCGTCGGTGGCAGCGAGGTCGAGCCAGCAAAACTGTCCGGCATCCGCTTTGCCAAAATGTATCACGGCGCAACTCTCCTGCCTTGCAGGCCGAGAGTGCCGCCCTTCGCCGGGAACGGAAGGGCGGCACCGGGCAATCAGGCTGCCTCCGTCATCGGGTCGAGAACGGTGCGCACCTCGGTGATCTTTGTCGCCGGAAAGCCGCTGAGCTTGGCGTGCTCTTTCACCGCGGCTTCGCTCTCGGCGAGGTAAATGCAGAAGGTCTTGTTGTCGACCACGTAGGAATGCTCCCACTGGCACTTGCCGGCGAGCTTCGCCAGCGCGCTGTTGGATGTTTTCGCCACGTCCTTGTACTGCGCGCCGTTCATTCCCCCGATGCCGGGTACGTCGCGTTCGATCACATAGCGTTTCATTGTCTTTAACTCCGTTTGGTGCGTACGGAGCGAAAATCGTTTCTTTTGCGGTCATAAACCAGATGTCATTATTGACATTATAGATAGGTGATTATGACAAAGCCGGCAAGGCGCTGGGCGCGGCAGGGAAAAGCGCTGCTACGGGCGCAGATTTTCCGGATATTCGCGGTGCGATACCATCACCGTGATTTCGTCGGTGACGCCGCAGGTGAGGTACTGGTGCCCGGACTTTCCCGACGCGGCGAGGGCGTCGATGAGAGCCGCGAAATCGTCGGCCGATTGGGGACGCAACGTCCATTCCAGGCCCTCGTGACGAAGCCGCATTCCCGTGTCACGCCGGTTTGCGCGCATCCTGACGGTGACAGGTCTTGCCGTCGACAGCTTCGCAAAATTCGCTGAGGGTCATGGCGCTGGGAACGACCAGCATTTTGCGCAGAAGATCGCTGAGCGCGCGCATTCCGGCAGCGTCACCCCAGAGCAGGACTGTGGGGCCCCCGTTGAACGTCGCGGAATATGCGGATTGCAGCGCCATGGCGCCGCCGGCCTCCCACCGGATTTTCAACCTGTAGGCGAGTGGTTCCTTCGGAGGCCTTAAAAGATAAATTCAAATTGTATGGATTCGCGGTGAGCGCGCTTACTCCGCGGCCTGAGCGGTCGGCAGGCGGTAATCCTTGAATTGCTGCCGAAGCGTGAGTTTCTGGATCTTGCCGGTTGCTGTGTGCGGGATCTCTTCGACGAACGCGACGTCGTCCGGAATCCACCACTTCGCGATCTTGCCCTGCATGAAGCCGAGTATCTCTTCCTTGGTGGCGGTCTCGCCCTTCTTGAGCACGATCACGAGCAGCGGCCGCTCGTCCCATTTCGGATGCGAGACGCCGATCACCGCGGCTTCCGCCACTTTCGGATGACCGACCGCAAGGTTTTCAAGGTCGATCGAGGAAATCCATTCGCCGCCCGACTTGATCACGTCCTTGGCACGGTCGGTGATCTGCATGTAGCCGTAGCGGTCCATGGTGGCGACGTCGCCGGTGTCGAACCAGCCGTCGTTCTCGAACACCGTGTCGCCATCGACCTTGTAGTAGCTTCGCGCGACCGCCGGCCCGCGCACTTTCAGCCGGCCGAAGGTCTTGCCGTCCCACGGCAGGTCTTTGCCATTGTCGTCGGTGATCTTCATCTCGACGCCGAACGGCGGATGCCCCTGCTTCATTTCAATGTCGAGCTTCGCCTCGCCGGTCAGTTCGGCATATTCGGGCTTCATCGTGCAGAGCGAGCCGAGCGGGCTCATTTCCGTCATGCCCCAGGCATGCACCACCTCGACGCCGTATTTGTCCTGGAAAGCTTTGGTCATCGCGCGCGGGCAGGCTGAGCCGCCAATGACCACGCGCTTGAGATAAGGCAGCTTGCCGCCGGTCTTCTCGAGATCCTGCAGCAGCATCAGCCACACCGTCGGCACCGCGGCGGTGAAAGTGACTTTGTAGGTGTTGAGCAGCTCGTAGATCGAGGCGCCATCGAGCTTGGGACCCGGCATCACCATCGAGGCGCCGACCATCGGCGTGGAAAACGCGAGCGACCAGCCGTTGGCGTGGAACAGCGGCACCACCGGCAACACGACGTCGCGAGAAGACAGGCCTTTGCAATCCGGCATCGACGCCATGAAGGCGTGCAGCACGTTCGAGCGGTGCGAATAGAGCACGCCCTTCGGGTGTCCGGTCGTGCCGGACGTGTAGCACATGCCGGCCGCAGTATTTTCGTCGAAGCTTTTCCAGGTGAAGTCGCCGTCGACTTCGCCGATCCAGTCTTCGTATGCGACTGCATTCTTCAACGTTGTCTTCGGCATATGCGCCGCGTCGGTGAGGACGATGTAGCGCTCGATGCTCGGCAGCTTGTCGGCGATCTTCTCCAGCAGCGGCACGAAGGTGAGGTCGGTCATCATCACGCGGTCGCCGGCGTGATTGATGATCCAGGCGATCTGTTCAGGAAACAGACGCGGATTGACGGTGTGATAGATGGCGCCGATGCCGAGGATGCCGTACCAGGCCTCCAGATGGCGCCAGGTGTTCCATGCGAGCGTCGCCACCCGGTCGCCGAGCTTGATGCCGTCCTTTTCGAGCCGCTGCGCAACCTTCAACGCGCGGGCTCGGACCTCCGCATAGGTGGTGGTGTGGATCGGGCCTTCCACCGAGCGCGAGATGACCTTGCGCTCGCCATGGAACGTGGCGGCATGGTCGATGATGCGATGGCATAGCAATGGCCAATCCTGCATCAGGCCGTGCATGGCATTCCCCTCCTGGTTATTCGTCTTTTGGGCCGGCGCCCCTCGCCAGCCGGGCCTAAGGTTAGCTGCCGGAATGGGCGGCGCAACGGTTTCGTGATGAGATACGGACGGTTGGCGTCTCCGGTTGCACCTTGATCCCGTAGAAATGCCTCAATCACGGCGGACATCCATCGCATGCGGCTTTTGTTTGCGCTCCTGTGGCTGGCCGGTGCCGGCGGCGGCATTGCCGTCGCCGAGGAGGTGCCTTTGCCGCGCCCGCGTCCGCCAATCTGGATCGAGCCGCAGTCCTTCCGCGAAGCCGCCGGCCCGGATTTCGACTCGGCAGGCGTCACCAGCGAACCGACGGAGTGTGACAAGCGCATCCTGGCAATCGCTGTCGCCGAGCCGCTGCCGCGCCTGATCGGACCGGATGCCTGCGGCGGCAGCGACATGCTGCGGCTCGCGGCGGCGCTGCGCCCCGATGGCACGCGCATCGAAATCAAGCCGGCGCCGGTGCTGCGCTGCGAGTTTGCCGAATCCGTCGCCGCCTGGCTGCGCGATGAAGCGGCACCGCGCGTCGACAAGCTCGGCGCGCCGCTGCGTACGGTCGAGACCTTTGACGATTTCGAGTGTCGCGGCCGCAATCGTGTTGCCGGTGCGAAGCTGAGCGAGCACGGCAAGGGCAACGCCGTTGACGTGCGTTCATTTGTATTGGCGGACGGCCGCTCGATTGGACTGACCGACATTTCGGTTGCGAAGGATTTCCGCGACGAGATCCGCGACAGCGCCTGCCATCGCTTCACGACGGTGCTCGGCCCTGGCGCGGATGCGCAGCATGAATCGCACATCCATCTCGATTTGATCGAGCGCACACACGGCTATCGGATGTGCCAATGGGACGTGCGCGAGCCCGCCAAAACCGAAGTTGCCGCACAAGTTCCGCTGCCGCCGCCGCGTCCGGCGGTTCCTGTCGCTCGATAAGCGTCTCGGTATGCCGCCGGAGATGTGCGTGTGACTTTGGGTGTGTGACTTCTGCCGCTACCAGAAGCGGTAGTTCACACCAAATCGCACGATGCTGGTCTTGAAGCTCACGCTCGTGTCAACGCCGCAGGAGGCCGCGCCGCACGTCGCGTTGCCGAGATCGGCGTAAAGATATTCGATCTTCGCCGACCAGGGACCGAGGATTCCATATTCAAGGCCCACGCCGGCAGTCCACCCGGCTCGCTCGACCGTCGCGGTTGCGCCGCCGGCCGTCATCTGAACATCGCCGAAGGCGCCGCCCGCCGTGACGTAGAACAACGCGCGGTCGAAGGCGTAGCCCACGCGCCCGCGCGCAGTGCCGAACCAGCTGGTCTGAACTGTGCAGCCTGGCACCGCGCAGATCCCCGTTCCCGAACTGGTATTGTTGCGCATCCAGTTGCCGGCAAGGTCGCCTTCAACACCGAAGACCAAGCCCCAGTTTTGCACGTTGAAGCCGACGGTGCCGCCGAACAGGCCGCCAGCCGGATCGGTTGAGCCCGCCGTCACGCCGCTGCTCCAGTCGGATGTGCCCCAACCGTATCCGCCGTTGAGTCCGACATAGAATCCGCTCCAGCTGAAGTAGGAGGGGGCAGGCTCGGCATATCGACCGCGCGGCATATCGGCCGCGAATGACGGCAAGACCGATGCGAAGGCCAAGGCGCACGCACCCGCGGCAAGTATCAAGCGTTTCATCGTTTCATCTCCTGGATGTCGTGGCTGGCCCGAGCGGGAGCCTTCGCGGACAAACGATCTGCGCAAACGCAATCGTGACGCGACAAGGCAACAGGCGACTTCGGTAGGCGAGTGCCGCCATCAGGCCAGATTCGTGGTTAACGAATCCTTGCCGGACCGCGTTATTTCGGACGGAGCTGCATTTCCCCCCGCGCAGGTCTTGGGTGCCAAAACCCCGCCGAAACGGCCGCCCGGCCTTCGGTATTGACCTAGATCAAGGGTCCTGCCGCGGTTCTAGTTCATGAGTGAATCGCAAAAAAAGGGGGCATTAATGTTCGGTCGTAGCTTGGTTCTCGCGGTTGTATTTGCAGTGCTTTTTTCTCAGCCTGTATTTGCCCAAACGGTCGGCTATGCCGATGCAATAGACCAGCTTGGCACCAGTTGCGGACCAGACATTGCCAAGTACTGCAAGAACGAAAGTCTTGGTGGCGGCCGGGTGCGTCAGTGTCTTCTGCGCAATCAGGGCAACGTTTCGACGCGTTGTGTCGGCTCCATAAATGCTCTGACAGGCCTCCTTCAGAAGCGCGCGGCGGCGCGTGCTTCGGTAATGCGCGTATGCGATCTCGACATAAAAAGAAGGTGTTCGGGAGTTGAGGCCGGCGACGGAAATCTGCTGGAGTGCTTTTTACAAGACGAAAGAAAACATAAGCGCCGCCTGCCAGCAGGCGGTTGCGGATGCCGGATATGAAGTGGGACTTGCCTCACCCTCGACAACCCGCGGTCCGATCAAGCTGACGTCGGCCGAGCTCGTTAACAGCCTGCAGGGCGTTGAGGCGCCAACGACCAGGATAAGCGCCGCGCAGTTGCGTCAGCTTGCGGCGCAGTCGATCGCCGACCCCGCCCGCAGCGAACGCGTCAATCGCGCGCCCGTGTTCGCGCAGCTCGATCAGCTCGCGCAATTCACGATCGCGGTTCAGTTCGATTTCAATTCGGCACGGATCCGTCCCGGATTCCTTCAGGGCCGTGGGCCTCATGGCCGACGCGCTCTATTCTCCATACCTGCAGGGCTACAAATTTCTCATCGTTGGCCACACCGATGCGAAGGGAAGCCGGGAGTACAATCTCAAGCTGAGCCAGCAGCGGGCCGATGCGATCCGGGATGCGTTGATCAATCCGTTCGGCGTTTCGCCGTCGAGGATAGAAGCCGTCGGATTGGGCGAGGAGCAGCTTTTGAACAGCAGCAAGCCCGATGCGGCCGAAAATCGACGCGTTCAGCTGATCAATATCGGCAAATAGATCCGGCGCAGCGTCTGCGTCAAACAAAACGGCGCCCGATCGGGCGCCGTTCTTACAATCGGTGTCGGTCTGCTCAGTTGCCGCGGAACGGATTGACCGAGGCCACGCGCGGATTGGCCGGTGAATCGCCCTGATTCGGGGCCAGCACCACGACAACTGTTCCCTGCTTCACGCGCTTGTAGAGGTCGATGACGTCCTCGTTGGTCAGGCGGATGCAGCCCGAGGAGATCGCCTGGCCGATATATTCCGGCTGGTTGGTGCCGTGGATGCGATAGAGCGTGTCCTTGTTACCCTCGAACAGGTACATCGCGCGCGCGCCCATCGGATTCTGCGGGCCGGGGCCAACGAAGCTCGGCACGTCCATGCGCTTCTTGATGTCTTCGGTCGGCGTCCAGGTCGGCCATTCCGTCATGCGGCCGATCTTGGCCACTCCCGAAAAAGCCAGCGCTTCCTCGCCGACGGTGACGCCGTAGCGGATCGCCTTGCCGTCGGGCAGCACGTAATAGAGATAGCGCGCATCGGAATCGATGAGGATTGTGCCGGGCGTTTCCTTGCGGTGATACGCCACGATGTGGCGCTTGTACGGCTCGGGGATCGTCGCTTTTTCGTAAGGCGCAGCCGCCAGCAACTTTTTGTCGCGCGGTGTCAGGTTCGCGTCCGAGGCCACCTCGATCGTGGACTGCATGCATCCACCGAGAACCAGGCCACCCAGCAGGACAACCGCCAACCCCCTGACCGCCATTGTCTTCCTCGTTTTCCCGGTCGCCATTTCGAGCGCCCGCACCATATTGCCTACGCCGCAATTAACCGAAAAAGCCGCGCCATTGCTATGTTTCTGGCGGGTCTGTGATCACCTTCCTGTGGACCTGTTGCAGGAATGTCGCAGTGCACCAATGCGGCGCAACATCACAAAACGACTTTGGCCGCAACAGCTTAAGGCCGGGTTTACCATGGGCGCGCCTATAATGCGGGACGCGGACTGGGCGACGCAAATGGTCACGAGACCATACGATTTGCCGCGCAATTCCGCCCCACTCGTGCACCATCTTGTGGGCTTAGGGACAAACGCAAGGAAGGACTGGAGTTCAGGACTATGGAAATGACCAAGGCAACGGAGCAGAAGCAAGACTCCGGACGCAAATACACAAACCTCGACAACCGTTACGGCAAGATCGGGATTTCGGCCGTTGCGGCGGCGGTGTGCCACCAGGGTGGACAGCGCCATGCGACCGAAGCCCATCTCGAGCCCTACGATCGCGACTGACGTGCCGCGCGCGCCGGCTGACTGCTAGCCGGACGGCTTTCGTACTTCACACCGCCACGACAATTGTGTGCGCGGCCGCCGTAGCGGCTGCGCCGAAGCAGCATTTATGTCTTGCGCAATTCCGCGCGATCGGGTCATGAGAGGTGATCCGACCGTGGCGTGATCGCGGAAGCGAATCGCGCGCAAGATGGTGGCTGCATGCTTTCGGTCTACGTCCCGCACGGCACGACGCTCGAGCGCATCGCCGTCGAACCCGGCTCGCCGCCGCCGGATAATGCGGTGTGGATCGACATGGTCACGCCGACCGTGCAGGAAGACAAGCTGGTCGAGCAGATGCTTGGCATCGCCGTGCCGACCCGCGAGGAGATGCAGGAGATCGAGGTCTCCAGCCGCCTCTATGTCGAGAACGGCGCGCGCTACATGACCGCGACGCTGATGTGCCAGTCGGACACGCCGGCACCGAAGACCACGCGCGGTCACTTTTATTCTCTCCAGCCACCGGTTGGCCACCGTGCGCTACGACGACCCGCGGCCCTTCGCCATCGTCGAGCACAGGCTCGCGCGCACCTGTCCCCCGAAAGTGTCCGGGGAAAGCGTGCTGATGGATCTGCTCGATGCCGTTATCGACCGCTCCGCCGACATTCTTGAGCGCATCGGCGCCGAGGTCGACCAGGTCTCGCATTCGATTTTCGAGCCGGAGGAGGAGGCCAAGCCGCCGTCCTACAACGACGTGCTCAAGGCGCTCGGCCGGAAGGGCGACCTCACCTCGAAGGTACGCGAAAGCCTGGTGTCGATCGGGCGCCTGCTGCTGTTTCTCGCCAACGAGGCCGACAGCATGAAATGGCCCAAGGACATGCGCGCGCAATTGCAGTCGATGCAGCGCGACGTCGGCTCGCTGTCGGATCACGCAACCTATCTGACCAACAAGATCACGTTCCTGCTCGACGCCATGCTGGGCGTGGTCAACATCCAGCAGAACAACATCATCAAGATTTTCTCGGTGGCGGCCGTCGTCCTGATGCCGCCGACGCTGGTCGCCTCGATCTACGGCATGAATTTCAAGCACATGCCGGAGCTGGACTGGGTCGGCGGCTATCCCTTCGCGCTGCTCCTGATGCTGCTGGCGGCTGCGCTTCCGTATCTCTATTTCAAGTGGCGGAAGTGGTTGTAGCGCAAACCTGAGAGGCGGGCTTCCACGTCGCGCGTATTTTAACGCAACAGCGTGCGACAGATCGCACTCACACGTGCTGGCCGCCGTTGATGTGGATCTCGGCGCCGTTCACGTAGGAGCTCGTGTCGGTGCACAGCACGTAGATGATCTTGGCGACCTCGTCGGTGGTGCCGAGCCGTTGCATCGGGATCTGCTCGACGATCTTTTCGGTGCCCGGCGACAAGATCGCGGTGTCGATCTCGCCGGGCGCGATGGCGTTGACACGGATGCCGAGCCGTCCGAAGTCGCTCGCCATCTCGCGGGTGAGCGCCGCAAGCGCGGCCTTCGACGTCGAGTAGGCCGCGCCGGCAAACGGATGCACGCGCGAGCCGGCAATCGACGTCACGTTCACCACCGAGCCCTTGGCGGCTTTGAGCTCTTCCATTAGCCCGCGCGCCAGCATGATCGGCGCAAAGAAATTCACTTGGAATACGTGGTGCCAGTCGTCGTTGCTGGTGTTGAGCGTTGAGAGTCGCTTGCCGCCGTCGGCCTTCGGCGAGATCGCGGCGTTGTTGACCAGCGCGTGCAGTTCCCTGTTGTCGAGCCGCCGTTTGATTTCTGCAATGGCTTCGTTCGTGTTGTCTTCGTCGGCGAGATCGACCTGGATGTGATCCTCGGGTCCCGCTTCCCACGGGCAATTTTCCGGGAACGGATGCCGCGAGCAGGTGATGACGCGCCAGCCGGCGGCCGAAAACCGTTTCACCGTCGCGTGCCCGATGCCGCGGCTTGCTCCGGTCAGAAGCAGCGTGCGGCGCGGCTGGTTCGTCTGCGAGTTCGGCATGCCGTTCCTGGAATGGTTCTAGCGTAGCGATCGTTCGACGATGCTAGCTTACGGATAGAGCCGCGTCTTGTTCCACGCGGCGCCTGGACTGATCGCGCGTGAACGCGATGCGGTCGTGCAGGCGGAAAGGACCGCTCCTGCCAGAACTCGATCGACAGCGGCACGATGCGGTAGCCGGACCAGTTGGGCGGACGCGGCACCGTCGCCGATGGCGTATTTTGCGGCATAGACCGCGACCGCCTTCTCGAAGGCGAGCCGGCTTTCGAGCGGGGCTGACTGCTTGCTTGCCCAGGCCCCGATCTGGGCCTGCTTCGGGCGCGAGGCGAAATAGGCGTCGGCCTCGGCATCGGTCACCCGTTCCACGGTGCCGCGCACCCGCACCTGGCGGTTGGAGGATTTCCAATAAAAAACCAGCGCCGCCTGCGGGTGGGCACCCAACTCCTGCCCTTTTTGGCTGTCCATATTGGTGTAGAAGACGAATCCCCGCTCATCGGCGCCTTTCAGAAGGACCATCCGGGCATTCGGAAGGCCGTCGGCATCGACGGTGGCGAGGGTCATGGCGGTGGGGTCACGCGGTTCTGAGGCCGTTGCGTCGGTCAGCCAGGCGGCAAACAGCCGCAAAGGCTCGTCGGCGGCGGTGAAATCACCAGTCGTTAACCAACTCGGGTGTTCAATTGGTGTGGTGTCGGACATCTGCTGGGGTGCTTCACGTGGCCGGGACTAAGACCCGTCAAATCTGCCGTCCTTTATAGTGGATGCGCGTGGCCGCGCCTATGGCGCAAGGTGGCTGATTGCCGCGCTACTCGCAATCCCCGCTCGGCGGCTGCAGCCTGTCCGGCCAGTTGGACTCGTTCTTTCCCTCCAGCGACAAGTCAGACCGCACCGGCACCGTCGCGCCATCGAGTGCGAAAGAGGAAGGCACAGCTGCCGCCGCCCGCCGATCTTGCCTATGCGCGAGCCGCTGCGAGCGCGGTGCTCAGCCGCGGCGACAAGGACTCAAGCATGCCGTGGGAAAATCCGCGCACCGGAGCGCGCGGCACGGTCACGCCGATCGCCTCCGCCTATACGCAGGACGGACAGACGTGCCGCGATTTCCTCGCGAGCTTTGTCTCCGGCAGCTCGCAATCCTGGGTGCAGGGCGAAGCCTGCAAGCAGCAGCAGGGCGATTGGCAGGTCCGCTCGTTCAAGCCCTGGAAGCGGTCGTAATTACGCGCCTGCTGCCCGACGCGCGTTGCATCGGCGCTTGTGGAACCCCACATTGATATGGTGAAACGCAGGCGTGCGGCCCGCGGGCAGGGGAATTTACGGGAGTTTGGATCAGATGCGCGACCCCTACGAGGTTCTGGGGGTTTCAAAGGGTGCGAGCGAGGGCGACATCAAGAGCGCCTATCGCAGGCTCGCGAAGAAATTGCATCCGGACGCCAACAAGCACGATCCGAAGGCGGCCTCGCGTTTTGCCGAGCTCAACGCCGCCTACGAGATCGTCGGCGATGCCGACAAGCGCAAGGCGTTCGACCGCGGCGAGATCGACGCCGAGGGCAAGCCGCGCTTCCAGGGCTTCGAAGGTTTCGGCGCGCAACCGGGCGGCGGTTTCAATCCGGGCGGCGGCGCGCATTTCGAGAGTTTCAGTTTCGGTCCCGACGGCTTCCGCCGCTCAGGTGGCGGTGGCGGCGGCGGTGGGTCGGCGGCGGCATCGACGAGCTTTTGCGCGGGATGTTTGGCGGCGCGCGCGCGGTAGCGCGCGGCACGGGGGCCGGCACGCCGTTCGAGGGCGAGGATTTCGGTGCAGGCACCGGCGCGGGGCAGGATCTGCATGCCTCGCTCACCATCACGCTCAGCGATGCAGCCAAGGGGACAAAGACCCGCGTCCATTTGCCGACCGGAAAGGACATCGAGGTCAAGATTCCGGCGGGGATTGCGAGCGGTCAGCAGATCCGGCTGAAAGGACAGGGCTGGCCGAGCGCGAACGGGCGGGCGGGCGATGCGCTCATAACCGTGAATGTCGCGCCGCATCCCCTGTTCAAGCCGGATGGCGACGACCTGCGCCTCGATCTGCCGATTACGCTCTACGAGGCGGCACTCGGCGGCAAGGTGCGCGTGCCGACGCTCGACGGCGCGGTGGAGCTCGCAATTCCTGCCGGGCACGAATTCCGGGCGCACGTTCCGCCTCAAGGGCAAAGGACTGAAGGCAAAAAGCGGCGCCGGCGATCTGCTCGCAACCGTGCGTATCGTGATGCCTGAACGCGTCGATGACGAATTCAAGGAGCTCATGAAGACGTGGCGCGACAACAAGCCCTACGATCCGCGCGGGGGCATGGAGTGAGCGGCTCCGCAATTTGCCGGCGGCTAATCGTTACGACTTCTTCGCTGAACTCTTGTCCATCTGCTCGTAGGCGGCCTTCGTCACTTTCTCGAGCTTTTCGCGATCGGCGGGGCCACTGACCACATAAGCGACCTTGCCATCGACCCAGTAGAACGCGGCGGCGCGGTCCCCGGCCGTGTAGCGCAACGCGCTTTCCGGCACGGCTCGCCTTCGCGCAGTAGATCGTGAAGCGCTCGCCCGAAGGCCCCTCATACATATAGAACGCGGCCGCACCGGTCGGGCCCGGCAACAGCCGACCGCCGACGAGTTTTAATCCGATCGACTGCAGGTCGGGCACGCGCAGCTCCTCGCCGAGCCGCTTCGACAGCCATTGCGTCATGTGAGCGCGTTCGGTACCCGGCACTTCGACCGGATGGCGTACCTCGACGACATAGAGCTTGTAGGCATCGAGCGCTTCGCTTGCCAGCGCAAACGAGCTTGTCCGCTGGACGACTGAAGCGCCATGCGCGAACCAACCGGTCGCGCCGCCGGCAAGGAACGCAATGACGGCCGCGGCCGCCGCAAATGCCTTCCACGAGCGGCCGTTGGCGCGTTCATTGCTGATCACTTGGTCGAGCTGGAGCCGCTCGGGCACGGCTTCCTCGAGGATCGCGCCGTAACGCGCGCGGATCCGCTCGGACTGCGCGCGCCAGGAGGCGACCGTTACTGCCTGTTCCGGATGAGCGGCAAGCCAGGCGGTGACGGCCTCCATGCGGTCGGCCGGCAATTCGCCGTCGATATAGGCGTGCAGTTCATCCTCGGTCACGGGTGAATTGCGATCGATCATGGGTTCACCTTCTTTCTCATTTCACGCGGCGCAGCGCTGGGCGCTCGCCGTCGAGATAGGTTTTGATCTGTACGCGCGCACGCGCCAAACGCGACATGACGGTACCGATCGGAACGCCCTGTACCTCGGCGACTTCGCGGTAGCTCAATCCCTCAAGCACCACGAGCAACAAGGCGTTGCGCTGGTCTTCGACCAGCGTTGCAAGCGCGCGCTCGATGTCGCGCCCGCCTGCTTCCGGACCGGCTAGGTCCGGAGCGTCATTATCCTCGATCGGCGACAACACCGGCCGCCTGGCCAGCGAACGCAACCGGTTGCGGTTGAGGTTGGTCAGGATCGTGTACAGCCAGCTCCGCACATCGCCGCCGTGAAACAGATGCTCGGAGCGTAGTGCGCGTACGAGCGTGTCCTGCACGAGGTCGTCGGCGATGTCGGCATCCCGCGTCAGCGCGCGTGCATAACGGCGCAAGCGCAGGGATGGTTGCTTCGACGTTTTGCCGAAACGTGGGCAAACCGGGCCTCCGTTGACTTTCGTTGCATGCTGACCAAACGCCCTTGCGGGCCACTTGCCTGCCAGGCCGCCGACATCGCGTACAACACCGCCGATATCGGATAAATCCGACATCGGCGCGGGTACGGATCAGTGTCAGAAAAACCCCGCCCATCCAATCATATTCCCAAAATCGAATTGAATTAAGAGTACAAATGCCGCCACAAGTGCTTTGCTTGCTGGCCCAAAATGCCTGTGCCATAGGAAATCGCCGGCGGTCACCGGCAAACGGGAAGGATCATGCCGGAAATCTCGGGTCTGATGCGCGGCAAGCGCGGGTTGATCATGGGCGTGGCCAATAATCGCTCGATCGCCTGGGGCATTGCTCGCGCATGCCGCGACCACGGCGCAGACCTCGCATTCACATATCAGGGCGACGCGCTGAAGAAGCGGGTGGAACCACTGGCCGAGGAAGTTGACGGCCTGGTGGCCGGTCAGTGCGATGTCACGGACCCTTCCTCCATGGACGCCGTTTTCGCCAATGTGAAATCGGCATGGGGGTCGCTCGATTTCCTGCTGCACGCCATCGCCTTCTCGGACAAGGATCAGCTCGACGGGCGTTACGTCGATACGACCGAAGACAATTTCATCAAGACCATGGTCGTGAGCTGCTACTCGTTCACCGCGCTCGCCCAGCGTGCGGAGAAGCTGATGACGAACGGCGGCTCATTGCTGACAATGACCTATTACGGCGCCGAAAAGTGGATGCCGCACTACAATGTGATGGGGCTTGCCAAGGCGGCGCTGGAATCGTCGGTGCGGTATCTCGCGGCCGATCTCGGCGCCAAGAATATCCGCGTGAACGCGATATCCGCTGGCCCCCTCAAAACGCTTGCCGCATCGGGCATCGGCGATTTCCGCTACATCCTGAAGTGGAACGAATACAACACGCCGCTGCGTCGCAACTTTGACACTGGAAGAAGTCGGCAAGGCCGGCGTCTACTTCCTCTCCGACATGTCGAGCGGCGTGACCGGGCGAGATCCACCACGTCGATGCGGGCTACCATATCGTCGGCATCAAGCATCCCGACGCGCCGGACATCGCCGTCGGCAAGACCGACTGATGGGTCAGACTGAAAAGTCGCGACCGGTCGTCTTTTATATCCGCCACGGCGAAACCGACTGGAACGTAACCGGCCGGCTGCAAGGCCGGCGCGACGTCCCGCTCAACGCGCGCGGCCGCGCGCAGGCCATGCATTGCGGCGAAATCCTCCAGGAACTGTTCGCGCGCGACGGCCGGAACGTGGCCGAACTGGACTTCGTCTCGAGCCCGCTCGGCCGCGCCCGCACGACCATGGAGTTGGCGCGCGCGCCGCTCGGGCTTCCCGCCGACGGCTATCGCATCGAGCCGCAGCTTGCTGAAATCGCTTTCGGCGAGTGGGAGGGCTTCACGATCGCGCAGCTTCATTCGCGCGATCCGCAGCGCATCGCTGCGCGTGAGCAGGACAAGTGGCATTTTGTTCCGCCCGGTGGTGAAAGTTATCAGGCGGTGTTCGTGCGGATGCGCAAATGGTACGAGAGGCTTGCGCGTGACACGGTGGCTGTCGCGCACGGCGGCACCGCGCGCGCGCTAATCGCTTTTCTCGGTATCGCGAAGCCGGCCGCCGCGCCGCTGCTCGATATTGCGCAAGGCGTGGTCTATGTCTTTGAAGGCGACCGGCTGACGCGTTATGAGTAGATCGTCCGCAATTGCAAAAACGGAAAAACTCTCTATTTTTCCGCAGCTTAATGACCATTCAGCTTCCGCTCAGCGGGGTGAATATCCATTCAGTGCCGGCGGAAAATTTGTAATCTGTGCTGCGAAATTCTCCGTATCGCGCTCGGTTCGCCGCGCGCGTGCCGCTAATTTGACCGCCGCAGAGGCGCGGGCTACCAAACCGCGCAGCCGAGCTCCATGTCATTCAATACTTTCGGTCATCTATTCCGGTTCACCAGCTTCGGCGAAAGCCACGGAGCGGCGATCGGCTGCGTGGTCGATGGCTGCCCGCCGCGGATTCCGCTCAGTGTCGACGACATCCAGCGTGAGCTCGACCGCCGGCGGCCGGGCCAGTCGCGCTTTACGACGCAGCGGCAGGAGCCTGACGCGGTCAAGATCATGTCGGGCGTCTTCACCGACGAAAAGACGGGCCGGCAGGTCACGACCGGGACGCCGATCATGCTGATGATCGAGAACGTCGACCAGCGCTCCAAGGACTATTCGGAAATCAAGGACAAGTATCGCCCGGGCCACGCCGGATACACCTATGACGTCAAATACGGCATCCACGACTACCGCGGCGGGGGCCGGGCATCCGCGCGCGAGACGGCCGCACGGGTCGCTGCGGGTGCGATCGCACGCAAGGTCGTGCCTGGACTGACGGTGCGCGGCGCTCTGGTGCAGATGGGCCCGCACAAGGTCGATCGGTCGCGCTGGGACTGGAACGAGGTCGGCCAGAATCCGTTTTTCTGCCCCGACGCCAAGCAGGCAAAATTCTTCGAGGACTATCTCGACGGCGTCCGCAAGGCCGGCTCGTCCTGCGGCGCGGTTATCGAGATCGTGGCCGAAGGCGTTCCGGCGGGGCTCGGGGCACCGGTCTATGCCAAGCTCGACGGCGATCTTGCCTCCGCGCTGATGGGGATCAACGCGGTCAAGGGCGTGGAGATCGGCGACGGTTTTGCCACCGCCGCCATCAGCGGCGTCGAGAATGCCGACGAGATGCGCATGGGCAACGACGGCAAGCCGGTTTTCCTGTCGAATCATGCCGGGGGGATTCTCGGCGGAATCTCGACCGGCCAGGCCATCGTCGCGCGGTTCGCGGTCAAGCCGACATCCTCGATCCTGACCCCGCGCAAGACGGTCGATCGCTATGGTCGCGAAACCGAGGTCGTCACCAAAGGCCGGCACGATCCCTGTGTCGGCATCCGCGCGGTTCCGATCGGCGAGGCGATGATGGCGTGCGTGCTGGCCGATCACTATCTGATGCATCGCGGGCAGGTCGGCGAGGGGACGGCGTGGCCGTTCAAGCCCTGACGCCGACTTCGAGGTAAGGCCGTGTCGGACAACCATCAACGCGTCGAATCCGCGATCAAGGCCTTCGCCAAGGGCGAAATCGTCGTCGTGACCGACGACGATGACCGCGAGAATGAGGGCGATCTATTCGTTGCGGCCTCGCACTGCACGCCCGACAAGATGGCGTTCATCATCCGCAACACCTCGGGAATCGTCTGCGCGCCGCTCGGCGCCGAGCAGGCCCGCCGCCTGCATCTCGACCCGATGGTGGCGGACAACGAGGCCCCGCTCGGCACGGCATTTACGGTGTCGGTCGACGTCCGCCACGGTCTGACCACGGGAATTTCGGCCGAGGAGCGCTGCAATACGGTGCGAGCGCTGGCCAATGACAACAGCGGCGCCGCCGATTTCGTGCGGCCGGGTCACGTGTTTCCGCTGGTTGCGCGGCAGGGCGGGGTGCTGATGCGATCCGGCCATACCGAAGCCTGCGTCGATCTCTGCCGTCTCGCTTCGCTGCCGCCGGTCGGCGTGCTGGCCGAGTTGATGAACGACAACGGTTCGGTGATGCGGGGACCGGAAGTCGCAGCCTTCGCGAAAAAGCACAAGCTGGCGCAGCTCTCGATCGCGGACCTGATCGCCTACCGGCAAAACCGCGACAAGCTGGTCGAGCGCGTCGGCGAATTCCAGCTGGCGTCCGAGATCGGCACACTTCAGGGTTATGCCTATGTCACGCCATTCGACCGCGTGCATCACATGGCTTTCGTCTACGGCGATATCGCTGGCGGAAAGGACATCCCGGCCAGACTGCATCGCGCCGACGTGATCGGCGACGTCTTCGGCGGCGCCAAATCAATTCGCGCGTCGTTGGCGCGTCTTCAAAAAGGCCGGCCGCGGCGTGATCGTGTACCTGCGCGACGGCACCGCCGGCGTTCCGGTCGCCGATATTCCGCACGGCGACACCGGCACCGATGCGGCGCGCTCGCAGCAGTGGCGCGAGATCGGCTTGGGCGCGCAAATCCTCAAGGATCTCGGCATTTCCTCGATCCGCCTGCTGGCGTCGACCAAGCGCACTTATGTCGGTCTGGGCGGTTTCGGCATCGAAATCGTGACGACGGAAACGCTGGAAAGCTGAGCGACCGGCCTTTTTTTCGTCCGATGCCGCATGCCAGCATTCCGGCATGGGGCGATGGTTTCGTAATTTCGCAGCCATTGCTAGCCGTCGCGGCAGCCGGTCTCGCGCTAGCGGCATCGGCAGCGCCGACGCCGCCGAAATTTGCCGACACGCGCGCAAGCGCCATTCCCGTCGATGTCGAGCTGGTGATCGCCGTCGACGTTTCCTATTCCATGGATCCGGACGAACAGGCACTGCAGCGCGAAGGATACGTGCTCGCGCTCACGTCGAAGGAATTCCTGCAGGCGCTGCGGCAGGGCGCACATGGCAAGATCGCGATCACCTATTTCGAATGGGCGGGGCAATCAGACCAGAAGATTCTGATGCCGTGGCGGCTGATCGACGGTCCCGAATCCGCCGATGCAGTCGCAGCGGAAATCGCGCGCGCGCCGTATCGACGCGCCTCGCGAACGTCGATTTCCGGCGGGCTGCGTTTTGCCAAGCCGCTGTTCGACGACAGCGGTTACAAGGGGCTGCGGCGCGTGATCGATGTCTCGGGCGACGGTGCCAACAATGCCGGCCCGCTCGTTGAGCTCACACGCGACGATGTCCTTGCGGCCGGCATCACGATCAACGGCCTGCCCATCATGCTCAAGCGCCCATATACCGGGACGATGGATATCGACAATCTCGACGAGTACTACGAGGATTGCGTGATCGGCGGACCGGGCGCATTTGTTATCCCGATCCGGGAGCGCGAAAAATTCATCGAGGCGACACGCACCAAACTCATCCTGGAAGTTGCCGGACGGCAGCCCGAGCCACAAGTTGTGCCCGCTGCGTCCCGTGCGCGCGTCTCCTGCACGATCGGCGAGAGGTTGTGGCAGGAGCGCTGGGGCGGCTATCAGTAGCTACCGGGTGAATTTCGCCACGATTTCCACGTGGTGCGAATAGCGAAACTGATCGACTGGCGTAACGGCTGCGAGCCGGTAGCCGGCGCTGACCAGAATTTTTGCGTCGCGCGCAAATGTGTTTGCGTCGCAGGATACCGCGATGACGATGGGCACGGCGCTCTTGCCGAGCTCGCGCGCCTGCGCTTCGGCGCCTTGCCGTGGCGGATCGAACACCACCGCGTCGAAGTCTTTCAATTCGGCGGCCATCAGCGGGCGCCGGAAAAGATCGCGCACCTGGGCATCGATGGGCTTGAGGCCGCTTGTTTTGCCGGCGGCCTGCTGCAGCGCTTTGATCGCGGCGGGCTCGCTGTCAGAGGCCGCAACCCGCGCGGTTTCGGCCAGGCGAAGAGCAAAGGTACCGATGCCGGTAAAAAGATCGGCGACGCGCCGCGACTTTCCGGCGTGCCCTGAACACGAGGCGCGCCAATGTTTCTTCGCCTTCGGCGGTTGCTTGAAGGAAAGCGCCCGGAGGCAACGGCACCTCGGCGCGCCCGACGCGCAACAAAGGTTGCGTACGTTGCGCCACCAGCTCGCCGTGACGCGTGAGCCGCGCGAGCTTGTGCGTCTCAGCGACATTCGCGAGCGCCGTGAGCCGGTCGGCACCGACCGTTCCTGATCCGCGCACATCGATATCCAGCCCGCTATCGGTTGCGGTCACCTGTATATCGAGCGGTTTTCCCGCGCTCTTGAGCACTTCCGCGATAGCCCAGGCGGCGCGTACGGCGCCTGCCAAGCCCGGGCGCCAGAATGGGGCAATCGTCGATCGGGACGATATGGTGCGCGCGTGGGGCTGTGAAGCCGACCTCCAGAACATCGTGGGTTCCCCGCCGCGCATGAAATACCGCGCGACGCCGGCCCGCGCCGTGCGCGTCAATTAGGTCTGCGACCGGCGCGACGATGCTGGCCTGCGCCAGTGCTTCGGCGACAAGCGAACGTTTCCAGAGATGGTACTCGGCGAGAGACCAGTGCTGCAGAGCGCAACCGCCGCAGGTGCCGAAATGTTTGCAGATCGGCGTAGCGCGCTCGTGGCTGGGTTTGTCGACATGCAAGCAGATGCCGCCGGTCGGGATGGCCAGGCGACGCGCTCGACGGTGACGGATTCGCCGGGAAGCGTGTAGGGCACGTAGACCGCGCCTTCAGCCATGTCGGCGACGCCGTCGCCGCGATGGCCGAGCCGCGAAATCGTGAGCTGTTCAGTCACGCACAGCTCCAAGCAGGAATTCGATGTTTCCATCACCGCCGGTGATCGGCAGATTCGATCGTTTCCACGACACGCCAGCCGAGCGCTGTGACAAATTTCTCGACATCGCCGCAGACTGCCGCGTGGACGGCGCGGTCGCGAACGATACCTTTTTTCGACGCGCCGCGACCGGCCTCGAATTGCGGTTTGATCAATGCAATAAGCCGGGCAGATCCTTTGACGAATGCGAGCGCCGACGGCAGCACGTTCTTTAGAGACGTGAAGCTGACGTCGACAGTGACAAAATCCGGCGCTTCGTCCAACAGGCGGGGGAAAGCGAGCGGATATCAGTCCCCTCCAGCGAAGTGATGTCGGGTCGGCCCCGCAGGGCCTCGTGCAACTGGCCATGCCCGACGTCGACCGCGAAGACGCGCTTTGCCCCGTGCTCGAGTAGGACCTGTGCAAATCCGCCAGTGGAGGCGCCGACGTCAAGACAGACGTGCCCTTTAGGATCAAAGCGGAAATACTCAAGCGCAGCCTCAAGCTTGATGCCGCCTCGCGAAACATAGGGGTGCGCCGCGCTCGCGCGTATGACAGAATCGGTCGCCAGTTCGTCAGACGCCTTACGCACGGGCCGATCGTCGGCAAATACAAGCCCGGCTTCGATCGCCGCCTGAGCCTTGGCGCGGCTTTCAAACAGGCCGCGTTCGACGAGAAGGCGGTCGGCACGTTGGCGCGGCGCGCTCACACCGTGCTTCCTTCGGAGTTTGGATGAGGAACTATGTTCCATGTACGACGGTTAGCAGTTTTGGGCGGCAAATGTTTTGTCACCGCCACATGCATTTGGATCGAGGAGAAACAGTATGGCACGTAGATATTCAAGAAGCGCTTCAAAGGATGTCGAACGCGTTATGAAGAAACGCAAGAAAGGCACGCTGAGAAGCGGCCGTAGCGGCAAGAAGGTTACGAGCCGAAAACAGGCAATAGCGATCGGTCTGTCTGAAGCGCGAAAGAAAGGAAAGAAGGTGCCGCGAAGGAAGAGGAAGCAGTGAAGCCTAAGCGAGTCGTACCGTTTCCTTTGCGGCATCCTTGCCGAGCGCCTCGAAGACTTTCGCGACGATGCCCTTTGCATCGAGCCCCGCCTGGGCGTACATCGCGTTCGGGCTGTCCTGATCGATGAACTGGTCGGGCAATACCATGCAGCGGACGCGCAGGCCGCGTTCGATCAGCCCGTGCTCGGCCAGTGCCTGCAGGATATACGCGCCAAAGCCGCCAATGGCGCCTTCCTCGACCGTCACCAGCACTTCGTGGTTGCGCACAAGGCGCGTCAGCAATTCGACGTCGAGCGGCTTGGCAAAGCGGGCATCGGCGACCGTGGCCGACAGGCCGAGGGCCTTGAGTTCCTTGGCCGCCGTCAGGCATTCGCCGAGCCGGCCGCCATATGACAGGAGCGCCACTTTATGGCCTTCCTGCACAATGCGGCCTTTGCCGATCTCGAGCGGCTTGCCTTCATCAGGCATCGGCACGCCGAGGCCTTCGCCGCGCGGATAGCGGACTGCCGAAGGACGGTCATCGATCGCAGCTGCGGTCGCAACCATGTGCACGAGCTCGGCCTCATCGCCGGCTGCCATCAGGACGAAGTTGGGCAGGCAGCCGAGATAGGTGACGTCGAAGGCTCCCGCGTGCGTCGGTCCGTCGGCGCCGACGAGCCCGGCGCGATCGAGCGCAAACCGGACCGGCAGGCTCTGGATCGCGATGTCATGCACGACCTGATCGTAGGCGCGCTGTAGAAACGTCGAATAAATCGCGGCGAAGGGCTTGAGCCCTTCCGTGGCAAGTCCGCCTGCGAAGGTAACCGCATGCTGCTCGGCGATGCCGACATCGAAGCAGCGGTTCGGAAATTCTTTTTCAAACAGGTCGAGTCCGGTGCCGGACGGCATTGCAGCGGTAATCGCAACGATTTTGTCGTCCTTGCGGGCTTCCTTGACCAGGCTCTGCGCGAAAACTTTCGTGTATTGCGGGGCGCTCGACTTCGACTTCACCTGCGCACCGGTTGCAACGTCAAACTTGACCACGCCGTGGTACTTGTCGGCGGACGATTCCGCCGGCCCATAGCCTTTGCCCTTCTGCGTCACGACGTGCACGAGGATCGGGCCTGCTTCGGCATCGCGCACGTTGCGCAGGACGGGAAGCAAGTGATCGAGGTTGTGACCGTCGATCGGACCGACATAGTAGAACCCCAGTCTCCTCGAACAGCGTTCCGCCGGTCCAGAACCCTCGCGCATGCTCGACGCCGCGCGTGATGAAATCGTCAAGCCGCTTCGGCAGGTGCGCGGTGAGCTGTTTGCCGACGTCACGCAATTTCAAATATGTGCGCCCGGACAGAAGCCGCGAGAGATAGGCCGACATCGCGCCGACCGGCGGCGCGATCGACATGTCGTTGTCGTTGAGAATGACGATCAGCCGCTCGTTGCGCGCGCCGGCATTGTTCATCGCCTCGTAGGCCATGCCGGCCGACATCGCGCCGTCGCCGATCACGGCAATGACGTTGTTGCTCTTGCCCTGGAGATCGCGGGCGACCGCCATGCCGAGTGCGGCCGAAATCGACGTCGACGAATGCGCGGCGCCGAACGGGTCATATTCGCTTTCGGCGCGCTTGGTGAAGCCGGACAGGCCGCCGCCTTGCCGCAGCGTGCGGATGCGGTCGCGCCGGCCGGTGAGAATCTTGTGCGGGTAGGCCTGGTGGCCGACGTCCCAGATCAGCCTGTCAGTCGGCGTGTCAAAGACATAGTGGAGCGCGACTGTCAGCTCGACGACGCCAAGCCCCGCACCGAGATGGCCGCCGGTCCTGGCGACGGCGTCGATCATCTCGTGGCGCAGCTCATCGGCGAGCTGCCTGAGTTGCTCGGGTGATAAGTTCTTGAGATCGCTTGGCAGGTTGACGCGATCGAGCAACGGCGTCTTGGACACTTCGGACACGCACAACTCCAATTGATTATTTTACGGAGGGATAGCGGCGATCCCCAGCCCCAGCCGCATGGCTTACACCACTTTTACCTCGAGGGGCAATTCGGCCTCTGGCCCAGCCGCTCAATCGACGTCGAGCGGCTCGCTGCCGGTGGGTTTTCCGCTGGTGTTCAGGGTGATTTTTTCGACCCGGGCCTCAGCCTGGCGCAGCAATTCCTCGCAGCGGGTCTTCAAGGCCTCGCCCCGCTCATAGATGGCGACGGATTCCTCAAGCGGCACCTTGCCCTCTTCCAGGCGCTTGACGATCGATTTCAAGCTCCTCGATCGCCCGCTCGAAGGGCATTTTCTTCACGTCGATGTTGTTCTCGGCCATATTGCTGTCCGGCGCTTCTTTTAGTCGTGTAATGGGTGAAAGATAGCCCGGATTTTCTATCCGTGCATCAAGGCGGTCACGTGGGCCGCGACCGAGCGCGAAAGCCCCTGCAAATCATAGCCACCTTCAAGCAAGGACACGATGCGGCCCTTGGCGCTCGCATCGGCGACGTCCATCAATTTCTTGGTGACCCACGTGTAGTCGGCTTCCACGAGATTGAGATTGGCGAGCGGGTCACGCGTGTGCGCATCGAATCCGGCCGAGATGATCAGGATGTCCGGCTTGAATTCGCGCAGGCGCGGGAGAATGACGGTCTCGAACGCCTCCTTGAAAGCGCTCGCCGCCGTCGCCGGCCGACAGCGGCGCGTTGACGACGGTGTTGAATTCGCCTCGCTCACCGACCGCGCCGGTGCCCGGGTAGAGCGGCATCTCGTGGGTGGAGCAGTACATCACGCTTTTGTCGGACCAGAAGATATCCTGCGAACCATTGCCGTGATGGACGTCGAAATCGACAATTGCCGCGCGCTCGACGCCGTGCGTTTTTTGCGCGTAGCGCGCCGCGATGGCCGCGTTATTGAAGAGGCAGAAGCCCATCGGGCGCGCCGTCTCGGTGTGGTGTCCGGGCGGGCGTGTCGCAACGAACGCATTCGACGCTTTGCCGGCCATCACTTCATCGACTGCAAGCTTGGCTCCGCCGACGGCCCGCAAGGCCGCCTCGAAGCTGCCTGGTGACATCGCGGTGTCGGCGTCCAGGCGCACGAGCCCTTCGGCGGGTGAGGCATCGCGGATTGCCTCGATGTAGTCCGTCGGGTGGCAGAGCGCGATAATGTCGAGCGGTCCGCGCGGCGCCTCCACGCGCGCCAGCGACTGAAACTTTTCGTCCTCCAGGACCTGCTCGATCGCGCGCAGCCGGTCCGGCCGCTCCGGGTGGCCGGCAGGCGTGAGGTGGTTCAGGCAGGCGGGATGGCTGAGCAGAAGCGTGGACATTGCCTAGACTTAAACGCTCACATGGCCGGGTGGAAGTGCTTATCGCGATTTTGCATCCAGCCGGACGCCATCGGGCGAGCCGGCTGCTGTCAGGCACGAAAAAATCGATCTGCAAAGGTTGGCTCGGATCGACGCGGTATTGGTCGAAATCGGTCACGCCTTCCCCCGCCAGAAATGTGTCGTCGATGAGAAAGTTCCCGGTGAAGCTCTTCGGCTTTTCGAAGATGCGGCATGCGGCTTCGGCCAGAATCTCCGGCTTGCGCGAACGCCGTATCATCGTGTCTCCGCCGAGCAAGTTGCGGATCGCGGCGGTCGCGATCGTGGTGCGCGGCCAGAGCGCATTCACCGCAACCTTGCCGCGCAATTCGCCGGCGAGCCCAAGGACCACGAGGCTCATCCCGAATTTTGCCATCGAATAGGCGGTGTGAGGCGCGAACCATTTCTCGGACATGTCGAGCGGCGGCGAAAGCATCAGGATGTGCGGGTTCGCGGCGCGCACGAGATACGGGATTGCGAATTTCGACACCATGAACGTCCCGCGCGCATTGATCTGCTGCATCAGGTCGTAGCGGCGCATGTCGGTCGCCGCGACAGACGTCAATTGAATGGCGCTGGCATTGTTCACCACGATATCGATGCCTCCGAACTTTTCGGCGGCCTCGTCGATCGCCGCCCGCACGGCCGCCTCGTCGCGGACGTCGACGGCGAGCGGCAGCGCGCGGCCGCCGGCCTTGGCCACCTCAGCGGCGGCCGTATGAATGGTTCCCTCGAGCTTTGGGTGAGGCTCGACCGTCTTGGCAGCGAGGGCGACGTTGGCGCCTTGGGACGCAGCTTTCAGCGCGATCGCCCGGCCGATGCCGCGCGAGCCGCCGGTGATGAACAGGGTCTTTCCCTTCAGCGACATCGATGCTGTCCTTATTCAGCGAGCGCGGCCTGGGCACCGTTGATGCTGTCACCGCCTTCGACGATTGTGCGCTCGAAACCGCCTGCCTGAACAGCGATGTTTTCGGCAAAAAAGCGCGCAAGCGTGCCGCGTGCGTTTCCATCGCCGTCGCGCAACGAGGCCAGGGCATCCTCAGCGAGCATGCAGCCTCCGGCAGCGTTGCCGAACAGGCGTAGAAAAGGCGTCGCACCGGCGAGTGCCGTATCGGATGACTTCTGCGACAGCAGCCAGCGGGTCGATCGTTCAAGACTGTCGACCGCCTCGCCGAGCCGGGCCGCGGACTTCGCCCAGGACCGGTGCGTTGCTTGTGCGCACGGCCTCAACGGTCCGGCGCAGCTCGTCGATATAGAGTGCGATCGTCTTGCCGCCTTCCAACGGTACCTTGCGCGCGACCAGATCGAGCGCCTGAATGCCGTTGGTGCCTTCGTAGATCGCTGCGATGCGCGCATCGCGGAAGTGCTGTGCTGCGCCCGTCTCTTCGATGTAACCCATGCCGCCGTGCACCTGGACGCCAAGCGAAGCGACCTCGATCCCGATGTCGGTGGAAAATGCCTTGGCGACGGGAGTGAGCAATGATGCGCGTTCGTGCGCGGCCTTTCGGGCGGCGTCGGTCTTGGCGCGCAGCGAGCGGTCGATGGCAATGCCGGTCGCATAGCAGATCGCGCGTGCTGCGCCTGTCAGGCCTCGCATCGTGAGCAACATGCGCTTTACGTCAGGGTAGGCGATGATCGCGCCGGCGGCTCCTTGCTTGCGCTCGCGGGCGTAAGAAAGGGCCTGCTGCGTCGCGCGTTCGGCAATGCCGACGCCCTGCAGGCCGACGGCCAGCCGCGCACGGTTCATCATCGTGAACATGCAGGCCATGCCTTTGTTTTCCTCGCCGATGAGGAATCCTGTAGCGCCACCCTTGTCGCCGTAGACCATGGTGCAGGTCGGCGAGGCATGAATCCCGAGCTTGTGCTCGACCGAATGCGCGCGCACGTCGTTGCGCGAGCCGTCCGGCATGATCTTGGGAATCAGGAAAAGCGAAATCCCTTTGGTGCCCGGCGGCGCGCCGGGCAGCCGCGCCAGCATAAAATGAATGATGTTGTCGGTCAGATCGTGCTCGCCATAGGTGATAAATATTTTCGACCCGGTAATGCGATAGGTCCCATCGCCTGCGCGCTCAGCCTTGCTGCGCAGCGCGCCGACATCGGAGCCGGCCTGCGGCTCGGTGAGCTGCATCGTGCCCATCCATTCGCCGCTCACGAGTTTGCCGAGATACTGCTTCTTGAGCGTCTCGCTGCCGTAGGCGTGCAACGCGTCGATTGCCGCCATCGTCAGCACCGGTCCGATGCCGAAGGCCATGGACGCGGAGTTCCACATCTCGATGCAGGCTGCGTTCAGCGCCTGCGGCAGGCCTTGGCCACCCCAGTCAGAGGGCGAGGCGAGGCCGTTCCATCCCGCCGCGGCCCATTCCGTGTACGCCTCTTTCCAGCCGGGCGGTGTCGTAACGTTGCCGTCCTTGAACGGCGTTCCAAACTTGTCCCCGACTTGATTGAGCGGCGCGATGACGTTCGTGGCGTAGCGCCCAGCCTCCGCAAGGACGGAGTCGACCGTCTCCTCGTCGAGATCGCCGTAAAGTCCTTCCGCCAACGCGGCCTTCAGGCCGGCGGCATGCTTGAGGGTGAATGCGATATCGGCGATCGGGGCGCGGTAGGTCATGGCTGGCTAATCTAGTGCCGGGGCAGGGTGGGTCAACGCGCGCTACATATAATATGCGCCTGCGGACATTGATCGGGCAGGGCCGCGCCGCTATGGTCCGCCCGCCGCGCACGAAATCGCTTCGCTGCGGCTTTCCGGTACCTGTTGGGGCGTAGCCAAGTGGTAAGGCAGCGGATTTTGATTCCGCCATTCCCAGGTTCGAATCCTGGCGCCCCAGCCACCAAAGCCAGTTCCATCAAGCAGTTATGCCGCTCGCGCAAAAAGCCGCGCGCCGGCCTTTGCGAAACGCGCGAGTAGTGATGCAATGGCTGCAATCGCCTCGAAAAAAACGGCCGTCAAAGGCCGCGTCGGAAATTGCCACCAGGGAGAGACGCCATGGCGCACAATAAATGCGGACATATCACGCGGCGCGCACTGCTGAAAGCTGGCGCGGCGCTTCCACTCGTCGGCATCGCGGCGCCAAATGTGCTGTCGCAGCCGCTGTCGAAATCGCCGACCAAAGTGCTGGACTTCCAGACAAATGCCGACGTTGCCAAGGCCGAGCAGGAAGGCCAGCTCGTCTTCTATTGCCACGAGAACGAGGCCGGCACCGCCGGCATCATGCAAGGCTTCAGCAAGGATTTCCCGAAGATCAAGACGAGCTATGTGCGCGCGCAGACCGGCGCGCTCTACAGCAAGATTTTGGCGGAGCGTCAGGCCGGCCGCTTCGACGTCGACGTGCTCCAGCTCTCGGACCTGTCGCCGGCTTTCGATTTCCAGAAGAAGGGCGGCTACGAACACTATGAGTCGCCGGAATCCGGCGCGTACAAGAAGGACAACCTGAGCTCGCCGAACGGCTATTTCTTCTGGACCGGCGTCGATCCGGCCGGCATCGCCTACAACGCGGATAAGGTCGCCGGCTCCGATGCGCCGAAAGGCTGGAAGGACATCCTTGATCCGCGCTGGAAGGGCAAGATCAGCTGCAAGATTTCGGCTTCGGGGCTGCAATTCGTGCAGTGGTACATGTTGCGCAAGCTCTACGGCGACGGCTTCTGGAAGGAATTCGCCAAATTGCAGCCGCACGCTTTCGATTCGCGGGTGCAGTTGTTCGACCGGCTGTCGAAGGGCGACGATACGATCACCGCGATCGGCGAATATCCGGCCTATATCCTGTTCAAGAGCCGCGGCGCCAAGGTCGAGTTTGTCGCGCCAGCCGACGGCCTGGTGGCGACGCCGCTCGTCGTCGGCGCCGTGAACAAGGCGCCGCATCCGGAAGCCGCCAAGCTGTTCGTCGATTGGGCGATGTCGCAGCGCGGCCAGGCCTGGTACCAGACCAATCCAAATCTCTATTACGCTTCGGTGCGAACCGACGCGCCGCCGATGCCGACCGGCGTCAGCCTCACCCAGTTCAAGCTGCTCTATCCGCAGGATTGGGACGACTACGCCAAGCAGAGCGCGACCTTCCTGAAGGAATGGAACGGCATGCTCGGGCTGTGAGCGCGGCCGCTTCATCGACGGAGTTTTTCTCCGCGCCGAAGATCGCCGGGTATGGGGTCGCCACCGTTGCCGCGGTGCTCGTCCTTTACCCGGTGTTTTATCTGCTGCAGGCGGCCTTCGATGTCGGCGATCCGCAGACGCGGCCGCCGACCGCCTACGGTCTCGATAATTTCGAGGCCCTGCTCAATTATCCGCAGATCATGCTCAACACGCTGTCGGTGTCGTTCGCCGCGACACTGATGGCGCTCGTCATCGGCTTCATCATGGCGTGGATCCTCACACGCACCAACGTGCCGGGTCGGCTCATCTTCGAGCAGCTGATGGCGGTGCCTTACTATCTCACGCCGCTGCTGGGCGCACTCGCGTGGAGCATGCTGGGATCGCCGGAATCGGGCTTCATCAACCAGTTCTGGCGCGCGCTCGGCGGCAGCGGACACGTGATCGATATCAACACGCCCTACGGGATCGCCTGGGTGATGGCGCTGTTTGAAGGCTCGGTCGCCTTCGTGATGATTGGCGCGGTGATGAAGTCGATGGATCCCTCGCTCGAGGAGGCCTCGCAGGTCATCGGCGCGAGCCGGCTCCGCACGATGTTGCGCGTCACGCTGCCACTCGTCATTCCGGGCGTGCTCGGTGCGGCGATCTTTGTTTTTGCGGAGATGCTCGGCTCGTTCGCGGTCGCCCTCGTGCTCGGAACGCCGAACCGCTATTACGTCATCACCACCGCGATCTACCAGCTGATTCAGCAGTATCCGCCGCGCATCCAGGTCGCTGCCGCAATGGGGACGTCGCTGTTCGCGGTGATGTTCGTGATGCTCTTCATCTACCGGCGCATCGTTACGGCGGGCAGCTACGTCACAATCACCGGCAAGGCGTTCCGGCCACGGGTCGCCGACGTGGGGCGGCTGCGCTACCTGCTGTTTTGCGTGTGCATGCTCTATCTGGTGGCGTCGGTCGCTCTACCGATCGCCACATTGCTTTTTGCATCCGTCCAGAAGATCGCCGTCGCCTTTCCCGCTGCCGATAATTTCACCCTCGATAACTTCCGCGCCGCCGCGTCGATGAACGCGGCCGGCTCCGCGCTGACCAACAGCCTGATTCTCGCCTTCGCGACTGCAACGACCGGTATTGCGCTCATGGGGCTTCTCGCCTGGCTCATTTATCGTTCCAGGCTGCCGGGCGCCGGGCTGATTGAATATGTGGTGATGTTTCCCCAAGCGGTGCCGCGGCTTGTCTTCGCGTTCGGGATGATGTGGGCCTGGCTGGTCTTCCCGATCCCGATCTACGGCACGTTGTGGTTATTGTTGATCGCTTACCTGACCGTGTTCCTCCCGCTCGGCGTACGCACCATCGCGGGCGTGATGCTGCAGGTCGACAAGAGCCTCGAGGAATGCGCGCAGATGTGCGGCGCGTCCTGGATGTTCCGAATGCGCACCGTCAGTATCCCGTTGCTGGTGCCGGGCCTGGTCGCGGCCTGGCTGCTGCTGTTCATTGCCAGCGTGCGCGAGTTGGGCGCTTCCATTCTGTTGATGGGGCCGCATTCAAAGGTGATCACGCCGTCCATTGTCGAATCCTGGTTCGGAACCGCTTCGGAACTTACCGCCACGTTGGCACTGATCCAGACTTCGGTGGTGGCAGCAGCGGTGGCCGTCCTCGTTGTCGTGACGCGCCGCGTCAGCACGCATTTGGTGAACTAAATGGCGCCGAAGCCGCATATCGAGGTCGAGAATCTCGAGGTCAGTTTCGGCGCGGTGCCGGCGGTGCGTGGCGTCAGCTTCACTGCAATGCATGGCGAGCAATTGACGCTGCTCGGCCCATCGGGCTGCGGCAAGACAACGACCTTGCGCGCCGTGGCTGGCCTCGAAAAGCCCGTTGCCGGCGAAATCCGTATTGAGGGCGCGCCGATCTATTCCAAGGCGCGCAACATCAACGTCCCAGCTGAGAAGCGCGGTCTGTCGATGGTGTTCCAGTCCTATGCCATCTGGCCGCACATGAGCGTGTTCGACAACGTCGCCTACGGCCTGCGCGTGCGGCGCGAGGCGGCGGCTGCGATCAGGGACAAGGTCATGCAGGCGCTGGCGCTCGTTCAGATGCAGGCGCTTGCCGATCGCCGCGCCTCGCAATTGTCGGGCGGACAACAGCAGCGTGTCGCGCTGGCGCGCGCCTTCGTTTTCCAGCCTTCGGTGCTTCTGTTCGACGAGCCTTTGTCCAATCTCGACGCCAAGTTGCGCGCCGACATGCGCATCGAATTGCGAGAGCTGCAGCACCGGCTCGGCATCACGTCAGTTTACGTGACCCACGATCTCGAAGAGGCGCTGGCAATGTCGGACCGTATCGTGGTGATGCGTGACGGGCTGGTCGAGCAAACCGGCACGCCCGATGAAATCTACCGCCTGCCGAGCAGCGCCTTCGTTGCTGATTTCGTCGGCTCGGCCAATTTAGTACACGGACGCAACCGCCGCGATCTCGCGAAGGACGGTCTGCTCGCGCTCGAGACGCTGGGCGGGCAGGTGATCTACGGAAGCGCCTATGGCCGTCCCGCGGGCGATGAGCTCACCGTGTCGGTGCGTACCGTGCATCTGCAGATTTCGCCGCAACGCCCGGCTGGCGATCGCAACGTGTGGCCGGCGCGCGTCGAGAAGACGGTGTTCCAGGGCGACTTCACCCAGGTGCACGTTCTGTTGGGGCGATCAACGGCTCATCGCCCGCTGTGCGGCGCTCGATCCGATGCCGGCCGGACAAGAGGTTTTCATCACGGTCGATCCGAAGCGGGTGGTGCTGCTTAGCGCGTGACACGTCGCGCTAACGATGCGGCTCGATCAGCTCGATCCTGTTGCCGAATGGATCCTGCACGTGCCGGCGCTCGCAGCCTTCGATCGGCTCGTCTTCATCCTCGACCTTGTAGCCGGCGCGCCCGGCTTTTTCGACAATGTCACCCAGGCCGTCGACGATGAAAGCCGGGTGCGCCTTGCGCGCCGGGACGAAATTCTTGTCGACACCCAGATGAACCGTCAGCACGCCGTTCCTGAACCAGCAACCGCCGCGTGCGGCAAGCTGCGGCGGCTTGGCGACTTCGGTGAGCCCGAGAACATCCTGATAAAAAGCCCGCGCCTGGCTCTCTTGCCCGGCCGGCATGGCGATCAGGATATGGTCGATTGCGCGAACGGGCATTTGCCGCCCTGCATGTTTCGGCCGCACTCTATCGCGCACCACATGGACTGCGCCAGTCCAAGACTGGTGCGGCTTTAGTTTTCGACAATGATTTGGACTCTCGCCCGGGCGGCCGAACTCAAGCCGCGACTGTGGAATGCGCGTGGCTCCGCAGGCGAAACGCCAGAGCGACAAATGTGATGCCGAAAAGGATCGAGTAGGTGGCGATCGCCCAAACCAGTCCGATCGCGCCGGCGCCGGGTGCGATCAGCACCACAATACCGAACAACACCGACAGCAGTCCGCCGAAGATCAGCATCCACTCGTTGTCAATCTCCTTGCGCAGTTGAATCGCGCCGATGATCTCGAAGATGCCGTGCACCAGGGCCCAGGCGCCTATGAACATCACCAGCAGCACAGCGGTGATGCCAGGCCATAGAAACGTTACGACGCCGGCGGCAATGCCGAGGAGACCGACCACGATGAGCCACCAGGTCGGAATTGGCTTGGCGCTGCTCGTGAAGGCGGCGATCAGCGACAGCACGCCATCAACCAGCGCAAAGGCTCCGTAGAGTAGGACCAGGGTCACCAGGGTCAGTCCTGGCCAGGCGAATGCGAGAACGCCGAAAATAATGGCGGCGATTCCCCGCAGCAGCAGAACCCACCAGGACTTGGCAAGCGCGTGCAACATTGGGCGGTGGGGCAGTGGCATTGAGGTTGTTGCCTGCATGACATTAATCTCCCTAATACAAGTAGGGTTCAGCCCTATTGACCCTTGATGGAAAATCTGTCGACCACTTGGCTTCTTCGGTACTGGTAGTTCATCGGGGACTGGTAGTTCATAGGTTGCGTGACGCGCGTATCGTGAGGCGGCGCCTCCGCGCGCGCCGCGCGCGCCTCCGGGTGGATCTTCACCGCATCTTGAGGTTCGGATTTGGGTTGCGCATCACGTACGGCTCGCAATGTCATGTCGGGCTCGGGCGCCGGTGCGGTGGTGAGAATAGGTATGTTGTCGGAACGGTGAGAGATTTCCGGCAAACCCGAGCGTTGGCTGGTGACGATCACAGGCGAATCGTCCTTCTCGAATGTTGCGTCTGCAAGGAATAGCAACGCGATCAGCGTCAAACCTGCCGCTGCAAGGAAGGCGAGAGCTGGCATAGCCGTGCTCCGACCGCACGCCCTTCGGAACAATTAGGGCCCCTCTGACGGGGCCGGTCGAGTTGGACCATGGGCCTACGGCATGGAACCGTCCGCGCTAAGCCAGGATGGCGGATGAAAGGACGAAAACAGCTGAAACAGTGGCTGCTGCCACAAGCGTGAGGCGAAGGACGGTTTCCGGCAAACGGAGCATCGTCGCGTTCCGCCACACTGCGTTCCAGTCGAACCGGTCGATCGCGTCGCGCGCCGGATCCTTACATTTGTACATAAGTTTGCCGGAACGAAGGGAATATCGCTCCGCACAAGTCCAATGTCCTTGAGCACGGCGTCAGGTAATCCGTCCAGCACACGGCGCGTCTCGTCGACAATCTGACTGTGGCGCGGATTTACGCTGGAAAGATGAATAACAACATCGGTCATTGCGAACTCCATTTTCGTTCAGTTTTTGGACGCTGCCGGCTGGATACGCCGGTCGTATTCGTCGGCGAGCGCGTGCAGTGCGGCCGCGCCATTTCCCGAAAACGACGGACCGTGCATCAGCGCCAGCGTTCGCGGTGATACTTTTGCGAGTGCACGGATTGTCGTTCCCATGGCGGGATTGAGCGCGGAGTAACGGAATAGGTCTTCGGCGACGACCGCAGGCCCCACGACATCGCCCTCGGTCAGTGCGGGGCCGTTGCCGAGCTGGGTGAACAGGTCGCCGCACAACAGCGTGCCGGTCGATTCTTCAAAAACCACGCCGGCGTCCCAGCCATGCGGTGTGTGCGGCGTGTCGAGGTAACGGACTCTCTTGCCGCGGCCGAGGTCGATGACTTCGCCGTCCTGAAGCACGCGCGGTGCCCGGTCGGCAAAATCGTTGAGCGACACCATGCAACCGGTATTGCCGTGCGCGGGTTGCGCGTTCGGGGCGAAGGCAAGCCACTCGTTCATCGCGCCGCACTCATCGGCCTCGAAATGGCCGAAAGCGATCCAACGCAGGCGTTCAGGTGGAATCAGGCGGCTTACGGCGTCCCGGTTGAGCGGAAACATCTTCCGCAGGCCGGTGTGGAACATGAGCGGCTCGTCCGCCTGGATCAGAAACTGATTGAAGGTGAAGCCGGCGGGCGGGGCGATGTCCGGCACGAAGGTCGAGAGCCGGTAAATGCCGTCGGCGATCTCAGTGATTTTGGTCTCCACAGCTGCCTCCTGAGCGCTCGATTTGAAGATACAGCTATGTGTATCGAAATTTTCGAGCTTGTCAATAATGATTGCACATGCTAGTGCAATGAAATTGATGGCACGAACCTATACCCTCAAGCGCCGCGCCGAGCAGCAGGCGGAGACACGGCAACGCATCGTTGAAGCGGCCGTGGATCTGCACGGCACGGTCTGGCCCGGCGCGCACGACTTTCAGCATGGTGGCTGAACGGGCAGGGGTTCAGCGTCATACGCTCTATGCGCATTTCCCCGACGAGCGGAGCCTGTTGATGGCCTGCTCGGCGCTGGCCCTCGAGCGCGATCCGCTGCCGGACCCCACACCTTGGCGAAGTATCGCGGACCGGCACGAACGGCTGCGCGTCGGCCTCACCGCGATCTATGGCTGGTTTGAGCGCGGCGCCGAACTAGCTGCATGCATATTGCGCGACGCCGAAACACATGAGCCGGTGAGAGAAACTGTCGCGTTGCGGATGGGACCAACCATCGCGGCTTATCACGAGACGCTCGGCGCGAAGCTCAATGCCAGGCAACGGGCGATGCTCGCATTGGCACTGAGTTTTTATACGTGGCGGAGCCTGGTCCGTGACGGTGGGCTCTCGCAGCGCGCCGCGGTCGGCGCGATGCTGCAAGCCATCGAAGGCGCGAGCAAGAGACTGAGTCGCGTTGGTCAGCCGCCATCGCCGATGAGGCTATAGGGTGCCCAGAACAGCGGGTGCGCGTAGCTGAAGAGCGGTGTTGCCCTTTTCGTCGACAAAGCCCTTTCCGTCGATCAGCGCATTCATCGCCTGCTGCAGCGCGGCCGCCGCGCGTGAGCTTGGAATCCGCGGCCTGCCGGCGGAACAGGTCGGACACCAGTTCGCGCGCCGACTGCGAATGCACCGACCAGTTGGTCACGAGAATGGCGCGCGTGCCGGCATAGAAGAAAGCGCGGCCCAGGCCGGATGCCGCTTCGGCGCCCGCGCCGGACGCCGGCGCCGGTGTTGCACGCCGAGAGCACAACCCAGTCGGCATCGAGCTTGAGCGAGAGGATTTCCTCCATGGTCAGCAGGCCGTCGCCTTCGACGCCCGCGACTTTCGGCGCCGTCAGCGCCAATGCAGGCTGGGTCAAGCCATTCAGGTCGCCGGGAACCAGGCCGTGCGTGGCGAAGACGACGATCTTGAAGCCGGACAGATCGACGCTTTCGTACGGCGCTCTCGTTGGCCTCCTTGCCGAGATACAGGGCCTTGGTCGGGATCTGCCTCGAGCGCCAGCGCGATGGAACGCAATTCGTCCGCGGTATCGGGCAGGCGCGGCAGCAGCGCGAGTTCGGCGCTGTCGACGCCTTGCGTCTGCGGGCTCGACCGCCGCTTCAGCGGCAGGCCGCGCGTGGCGACGCCGTCTGCGGACGCGATCGTCACCGGCTTGTCGCTCTCGGCTTCGGTTGCCTGCGTCTCGCTGAAATAGGGATCGCCGAACGCGATGAGCTTGCCGCGTGTGGCCGGGCCGGCGGCAGAGCTCGCAAGGTGCGCAGCGCCGCGGCCGAAGGCACCATCGTTACGGCGTGCGTGCGCGCCAGCCACGGCACCTTGGCATAGCCGGCAAACGTCGGTCCCTGTTGCTCGACGTCGACGCGCGCGGTCGGCAGCAGCGACAGCGGCAGCAATCCAAGCGCGCCATTGGTGACCGACGACAAGATTTTTCGCCGATTTCCAGCCTTGCTCGACCGGCTTGAGCAACAGCGCATAGAGCTCGTAACCGAGGCCGACGTCAAAAGCAGGAATGTCGGAGATCATCGCGGCCTGCGGATCGAGCGCTTCGCGCAGCCGCCGGACCTTGGCTTCGAGTTCGGTCGCGGTGGCGGGCACCGCGGCAAATGCAACCGGACCGGTTTTCGGAACAGCCCAGACGAAACTTACATCGCGGCCAAAATAGAACGAGAGAAAGGCCTCGTCAGGACGCATGGCTGCGGCGATCTGGTCCACGGTCGGCGGTTTTGGATCGACCAGGTCGGCATAGGCAGGAAAGCGGCGGTTGATGTCGTCACGTGCTTTCTTGCGGTCGGCGCGCAGCTGAACTAGCGTTGCATTGATGGCGCGGATCCCAGCCTCGTCGCGCTCGGCTGCAGGCATTGAAAGCGTATTGTTCAGGGTGGCCAGCAACGCATTGATCTGCTTGCCATGATCCTGCTCGACGCGCACCAGCTCGGCGAGCGCCGGATCCTTGGCGATCATGCGCGCGCTCGATGCGGCCAGCGCCTGCTGCACCGAGCGGCCACGCACCGCATCGGCAAGTGCAAACGTCTCGACGGCGACCTCCCCACTGCGATTGGCGTCGCGTGCGAGCAGGCCGATATATCCTTCGACGATTGTCTGCAGCATCTGGCTGCGCGCAGCAACGGACGCGGAATCGTCATCCTCTGAATTTTCCCGCGACGCGGCGATCATGGGCGGAATAGCAAGCCTGAACTCGCGAATCGCATCTGCATTGCGTCCGGCCCGTGCATAACCGATTGCCAAAGTGCCGCGAGCCGAGGCGATGTCGTAATGGCCTTCGCCAACCCGCGACTGTTGGCGCTTGACGAGCGCCTCGGCCGCCGCAATGCCGGCATCGACGCGATTGGCGGCGTAGAGCGCGACGATGCGCGAGCCGCTCAGCAGGAAGGCATCGCGCCGGTTTGGCTCCCATTTGACGATCACCCCCTCGAGTTCGGCGTAAGTTTTGATTGCCTCGCTGTCCTTGCGCTGAAGCGTGAGGATATTCCCGAGTTCGGAAAGAGTGCCGGCCATCACCGGGCTGTCTTCGGCGATGCCGACGGTGCGCAGAATGTCGAGCGCGGAGCGGTTGAGTTTCTCGGCATCCGCGTAACGCCCCTGCTCGAGCAGGATCGCCGCCAACCCCGTGATGTATTTCGGTGTGCCGGGATGATACTTGCCCTGGATGCCGAGCGCCGCCAGCAGCGCCTTGCGTGCATCCGCTTCGGCCTCGGCCAAGCGGCTCTGTCTCGCTTCCATGCGGGCAATGGCCAGGCGAGTGCTGTTGACGCCGGCCAGAACCTGCTCGCGCGGTGGCGGGAAGGGGAGCCGCTGTAAATCGACGACAGAGACGCGGCGGAACGCCTCCGATCGCCTGTAGGCCGCCTCAGCCTCGCGGTACTGGCCCCGCGCTTCAAAAATGAGCGCCCGGGCGAGGTCGCTGTCCGCTTCCCAGCTTGTGCCAGCGTTCTTGTACACCTCGCGCCATTTCGGATGTGGGCTGCCGCGCGCCTCCTGCACGCGAGCGATAACGCGGCGTGCAAACGCATCGGCCTGGGTCACGTCGCCCATGGCGACATAGGCCTGGGCAATGCCGCGCGCCGCATTGATCAAGGCTCCGCGACGTCCGGGCTGTTCACCGAGGCCGATGGCTTTGAGCCAGAAATCGATTGCTTCCTTCGGCCTGCCGGCCGCCAGGTATTGCAGGCCGACAAACTGGATGATGCGCGTGTCCTGCTTTTCTTCGAAGGCGCCCTGGCCAACCTCCCACGCCTTTAAAGCGTCATTCAGCGCGTCTTCATTGCGCGCGAGCGAAGCGCGCGCGTTGCCGCGGTCGTAGTAGAATTGTGCGAGCGCACTCTTCGATCCGCCTTTCGGAGGCTCCGCGTCGGCGGCCGTCTTGCGCAGCGCGATCTTTGCGGGATCGGGCTTCTCGCTGTCGAGAATGGCTGTGATGTCCGCGATCGTGCGCGGCGGCGCAACGAAACCGGCAGCCACCATGCCGCGGTCGCCTTTGAGCGCTGCTTCCTCTTCCTTATCCTTCGGTGTGGCTGGCGCGGCCTTGGTTGCCGCAATCCGCTGCTCTTCCTTGATCACACAGGCGCGCACGGCCGGGGTCGCCTTCTGGCGGCACTCCTCAAGCATGTCGCGGCGTCCGCCCATGCAGGCCTGGACGATCGGACGGCCTACGCTTTGTCGACAGGACTCGACGATCTCTTCATGGGTCGCGGCCTGTGCCGGCAGTGTGCCGGCGACAAAACAGACGAAGAGGACGGCGGTCATATTCTTGCGGCCGACCATGACCCTACCTCCAGCCGAATAGCCGTTATGCGATTCTCGCTTAATTGCCGGCAGACGACAAGCTTTCGTCACGCCGGAATTCGGCGCGCGCTAGCAAAGCGCGCCACTGCTGGTGTTCCCGGAATGTATCAATTAGGTTACGCAAAATTTATGAGAGGGAGACGGGTAATGCAGGCGATGGCACCGGGCGTCACCAAGGCCAATTCGGGCCTCGACGGAATTGTTTGGAGTATTTTCGGGCAGACCTATGTTCCCAAGCAGCTCTCCGAAAGTTCGTTTGCCTGGCATGCGACTTTGCCGCCGACCACTTTCGTGCCGCCGCACATTCATCCGACGCAAGACGAGTTCGTCTACATGCTCGAAGGGCGCATGGACGCGTTGATCGACGGCAAAGAATTCACGGCGACCGCCGGCGACCTGATCAAGCTGCCGATGGGCATTCCGCACGGACTCTTCAACAAGTCCGATCAGGTCCTCAAGTGTCTTTTCTGGGTGACGCCGACGCGCAAGCTCTACGATCTGTTCTGGGCGATCCACTCGATGAAAGAGCAAAATCCGCCGGACGTCGTCGCCCTGTCGGCCAAGCACGAAGTCAACTTCCTGCCGCCCCGCCCGGCGCCTAGGCGACCTTGTTGCTTTTGTTGACCTGTTCCTTGGCAAAGCCTGCTTTGGCCGCGTAGCCGCGCACGATCGCCTTGCGTTCCTCATAGGACAGGACGTTGTCGATATTGTCGAAGCCGTCGGGTGCGCGCTGTTCGACTGCGTCGATGACGCCTTCCGGCCCGCCGGACCGGTTTGACTGCACGATCTGCGCCGTCATCGGCAACCGCTCTTGCTCATAGGCCCAAAGTGCTTGTCCGACATGGTCGGCTTCGCGCAACCGGTCAGCCAGGCAGCGCGCATCGAGAATTGCCTGCGATGCGCCGTTTGATCCGACCGGATACATCGGATGCGCGGCATCGCCGAGCAACGTCACGCGGCCGTGCGACCAATGCGGCAGCGGATCGCGGTCGCACATCGGATATTCCCAGAATTCCGGTGTCGAATTCGATCAGTGCCTTGGCATCGACAAACGGGATATTGAAGCGCTGGACATGCGGCATCAGATCTTCGAACCTGCCGGTGCGCGACCAGTCTTCCTTCCGCGGCGGTGCGCCGCCTTCGCCGATCTTTACCAGAACCGCCCAATTGGTGAGCGGCTTGTCCTCACGGGCTACCTTCGCCGATCGGATAGACAACCAGCTTGCCGGCCATTCCGCCCGCGATCACCATCGAGCGGCCGGTCAGAAATTTCGGCCAGTCGATGGCGCCGCGCCAGAGCATCGAGCCGTTCCAGCGTGCCGGGCCTTCGTTCGGGTACAGCGTTTCGCGGACGAATCGAATGGATTCCGTCCGCGCCGATCAGAATGTCGCCGCGCGCGGTCGCGCGGTGCGAGCCGTCGCGGCCGAAGAAATATCCGGTGACGCCGCCTTCGTCCTGCGTGAAAGAGCCCAGCCGATGACCGGTATGAATTCGGGATTCGCCGAGCCGCTCGCGCACGGCTTCATATATCACCGCCTGCAATCGGCCGCGGTGGATCGAAAATTGCGGATATTCGAAACCGGCATCGGTGCCGCGCGGCTCGCGCCAGATCTCCTGGCCGATGCGGTTCATATAGAAACAGTTCGTGGGTCCGGATTCCGACCTGGTCGAGCCTCGATAAGCAGCCCGAGCTGTGCCAGCTCCTTGATCGCATGCGGCAGCGTGTTGATGCCGACGCCCAGCTCGCGCACGCTGTCGGCCTGCTCGAAAATCTCGCAATCGATCCCACGCGCATGCAGCATGAGGGCCGTTGTCAGCCCGCCAATGCCGCCGCCGACGATGATGGCCTTCATAACTTACGCCCGACACCAATAACGCAGGGCATAATTGCGGCTTGCCGGCCGCCGACGCAATCGGCCGCCTCGCGGCAGCGATTGACTCTGCTGCGCTTTATTGGACCAATAGGCTTGGAAATGCTGGTGTTTTGGGAGGAGTTCGATCATGCGTGCTTGCGTATGCAGATTGGCGGCTACCGCTGCATTTTTGTTTGTCGTCAACGCGGCGGCGGCACAGGACAAGATCCGCATCGGCCTCATTTACACAATGTCGGGTCCGGCCTCCGCGCTCGGCCAGCAGTCGAAGAACGGCTTCGAGCTCGCGGTGAAAGACCTCGGCGGCAAGATGGGCGGCAAGGATGTGGAGCTGGTCGCGGTTGATGACGAGCTCAAGCCCGACGTCGCAATTCAGAAAGTTCGCGGCTTGCTCGAGCGTGACAATGTCGACTTCGTGGTCGGCCCGATCTTTTCCAATATCCTGGTGGCGATCCACAAGCCGGTCATCGACGCCGGAAAAATCTTGATCAGCACCAATGCCGGGACGTCGAATTTCGCCGGCGCGAGCTGCAATGCCAGCTTCTTCGTGACATCGTATCAGAACGATCAGATCTTCGAGGCGATCGGCGAGGCTGCGAACAAGCTCGGCTACAAGCGGGTCTACGCTCTGGTTCCGAACTATCCGGCCGGCAAGGACGCGCTTGCCGGTTTCAAGCGAACCTTCAAGGGGCAGATCGTCGAGGAGTCGCTGGCCCCGCTCAACACCACCGATTTCGGGCCGGAGGTTTCGAAAATCTCCGCGGCGAAGCCCGACGCCCTGTTCACATTCATGCCGGGCGGGCTCGGCATCAATCTCCTCAACACGTACATCCAGGCGGGACTCAAAGGAAAGGTCCCGATCGTGTCGGCCTTCACGGCCGACGAGGCGACATTGCCGGTGCTCAAGGACAATGCCGTCGATGTCTACGGCGTGCTGACCTGGGCGCCGAACATGGACAATGCCGCCAACAAGAAGTTCGTGTCCGAATATGAAGCGGCCTACAAGGCGGTGCCGGCATCTTACGCGATGCAGGCCTACGACGCGGCGATGCTGATCAACAGCGCTGTGACGGCGGTGAAAGGCAACCTGTCGGATCAGAATGGGCTGCGCGCCGCGCTCAAGAAAGCTGCCTTCACGTCCGTGCGCGGGCCGTTCAAGTTCAACGTCAACGGCTTCCCGATCGAGGACTTCTACCTCACCAAGGTCGCCAAGCGCGCCGACGGCAAGTACGAGACCCAGATCGTCGAGAAGATCTACTCGGACCACGCCGACGGCTACGCCAAGGACTGCAAGACCCAGTAAAAGCGAGGTTTTTGCGCCCTCCCGATAGGCGGGGAGGAGCGCAAATTTCTGCGGAAAAATGCTTTAAGTTTAGAAATTATAGGCTTATAATAATTCGACTGAACGATCGGATCGGGCAATGCGCGCGGTTTGTCTCGGCGGCGGTCCCGGCGGCCTCTACTTCGCGATCTCGCTCAAGCGGCGGGATCCCGCGCACGAGGTCGTCGTCGTCGAGCGCAATCGGCCGGACGACACGTTCGGCTGGGGCGTGGTGCTGTCCGACGAAACGCTCGCCAATCTCGAAGCCAACGATGCGGAGAGCGCGGCGCTCATCCGCAACTCTTTCGTCTATTGGGACGACATCGCTGTGCACTATCGCGGCGCGACGGTGCGCTCGGGCGGTCACGGTTTTTCCGGCATCGGCCGCAAACGTCTGCTGAATATCCTTCAGGAGCGGGCGCGCGCCCTCGGGGTCAAGCTCCAGTTCGAGACCGAGGCGGCGGACGTTTCCGCTTACGCGGACTACGATCTGATCGTCGGCGCCGATGGGGTGAATTCACGGGTACGCGCGACCCATGCCGACGTCTTCAAGCCTGACATCGACGTGCGTGCTTGCAAGTATATTTGGCTCGGCACGCATCAGAAATTCGACGATGCGTTTACTTTCATCTTTGAGCAGACCGAGCACGGCTGGATCTGGGCGCACGCCTACCAGTTCGATGGCGACACCGCGACTTTCATCGTTGAATGCTCGGAAGAGACCTGGCGCCGCGCTGGCTTCAGGCAGATGAGCACCGAGGAGACGATTGCCGCCTGCGAAAAAATCTTTGCCCGCAATCTCGGCGGTCATAAATTGATGTCGAACGCGCGCCATCTGCGCGGTTCGGCCTGGCTCAACTTCAATCGTGTCCTGTGCGAGCGCTGGAGCCACAAAAATATTGTCTTGCTCGGAGACGCCGCGGCGACTGCGCATTTCTCGGTCGGCTCAGGGTCGAAACTCGCGCTGGAAAGTGCCATTGCGCTCGCAGATTACTTGCACAGCGAGCCGACCATGACGGACGCTTTTCGCCGCTACGAAGATGAGCGGCGGCTCGAAGTCCTGCGCTTACAGAGCGCGGCACGAAATTCCACCGAATGGTTCGAGGACGTCGAGCGCTATCTTCATCTCGATCCGGTCCAGTTCAACTATTCGCTGCTGACACGTTCGCAGCGCATCAGCCACGAAAACCTGCGCGAGCGCGATGAAAATTGGCTTGGCGGGGCGGAGCGCTGGTTCGAGCGCCAGGCGACAGGGCGGGAGCCGCAGATCCAGCGGCCTCCGATGTTCGTGCCATTCCGCGTGCGCGGCATCGAATTGAAGAACCGGGTCGTGGTGTCGCCGATGGCGCAGTACCGCGCGGTCGACGGCACGCCGACTGACTGGCATCTGGTCCACTATGCCGAGCGCGCCAAAGGCGGGGCAGGGCTGGTCTTTACCGAGATGACCTGTGTGTCCCCGGAGGGCCGTATCACGCCCGGCTGCACGGGGCTTTATCGCCCTGAGCATGAAGCCGCGTGGAAAAGGATCGTCGATTTCGTCCACGCCGAAAGCGACGCCAAATTTGCCATCCAGCTTGGCCATTCCGGCCCGAAAGGTTCGACCCAGCTCGGCTGGGAAACGATGGATGCGCCGCTGCTATCCGGCAACTGGACGGTGATGGGGCCGTCGGCGGTAGCTTGGAGCCCGGAGAACCAGGCGCCGCGAGCGATGACGCGGGCCGACATGGACAAGGTGCGCGACGAGTTCGTCCGCTCGGCGGAGATGGCGCGGCGTGCGGGCTTCGACTGGCTCGAGCTGCATTACGCACACGGCTACCTGATGTCGGCGTTCATCACGCCGCTCACCAACAAACGCACCGACGATTACGGCGGCAATCTCGAAAACCGCATGCGGTTTCCGCTCGAGGTTTTTCGCGCGGTACGCGCGGTGTGGCCCGACGACAAGCCGATGTCGGTGCGCATTTCCGCAAATGATTGGGTATCCGACGGCATCTCGCCGCGTGATGCGGTGGAGGTCGCGCGCATTCTGACCGATGCCGGCGCCGACATGATCGATGTCTCCGCTGGACAGACGTCTAAACAGGCGAAGCCGGTCTATGGGCGCATGTTTCAGACGCCGTTCTCCGACCGCATCCGCAACGAAGCGGGCATCGCGACGCTCGCGGTCGGCAACATCTACGACGCCGACCACGTCAATTCGATCCTGATGGCAGGGCGGGCCGACCTCGTCTGCCTTGCGCGGCCGCACCTTGCCAACCCGTACTGGACGCTGCACGCCGCGGCGGACCTTGGTTATGTGGGTCTGGCCTGGCCGAAGCCCTATTGGGCGGGCCGCGATCAGCTGCATCGATTGAAGTCGCGTCCCGATGTGATGACGGGGAAAGTGTGATGGGCGCGCTCGACGGCTTGCACGCGTTGGTCACGGGCGGCGGCACCGGCATAGGGGCGGCGATCGCGCGCGCGCTCGCCAAGGAGGGCGCCGCCGTGTCGCTTGTCGGACGCCGGAAGACGCCGCTCGATGCAGGTCGCGCGCAGATTTGCCGAAATCGATCGCGATCATCGCCGATGTAACAAATGCCGCAGACTGCGAGGCAATGGTGGCGGCCGCGCACGCCGCTCACGGGCCGATCGACATTGTCGTTGCCAATGCTGGCGCGGCCGAGAGCGCGCCGGCCGCAAAAATCTCGGCCGAGCACTGGCAGCGGATGATCGGGGTCAACCTGACCGGCGCGTTTTTGACGGTGCAGGCCGCTTTGGGCGACGTGACGCGCAAAGGCAAAGGGACACGGCGCATTGTGTTCACCGCCTCAACGGCGGGCTTGAAGGGCTATCCTTACGTAGCGGCTTATTGTGCCGCCAAGCACGGGGTTGTCGGCCTCGCGCGTGCTTTAGCGGCAGAACTCAAGGGCGACGGGCTGACGGTGAATGCTGTGTGTCCGGGGTACACAGATACGCCGCTCCTGGATGCCGCGGCCGCCGCGGTCGCCGGCAAGACCGGGCGCTCTATCGACGAGGCACGTACCGCGCTCGCCAAGGACAACGCCGATGGCCGGCTGATTTCCCCGGACGATGTCGCCGCAAAGGTCCTGTGGCTGTGCTCGCCGGCGGCAAATGCAGTCAACGGCGAAGCCATAGTCATTGCCGGGGGTGCGGCATGACGATCGCGATCAAGTCGAAGCCACGGCAGACGACGCAGCCGCTGAGCAAACAAAGACTGCGGTTATGGATCCGCATATTGCGCGCCGCGCGTGCGATCGAAGCCGAGGTGCGCGAACGGCTCCGTGTCCAGTTCGAGGTGACGCTCCCGCAATTCGATGTGATGGCGGCGCTCGAAAGGAAGCCGGACGGCATGACGATGACGGAGCTGTCGCGCTTCCTGATGGTCTCGAACGGGAACGTCACCGGCATCATTGATCGGCTGGTGGCGGACAAGATGGTCGTGCGCCAGGCACCCGCCGATGACCGCCGCGCCATCATCGTGCGGCTCACGCCACGCGGCCTGAAACAGTTCACGGCGATGGCCAAGGCGCATGAGACCTGGGTCGATGGCTTGCTGTCCGAATTCGACGCGGGCGAGGCGGACACCTTGATCCGCCATCTCGACGGATTGTCCAGCCGCATTCGCAATGGAGGGTCGCGCGCATGACCATGAGCGACTTCAAGCCGAAACATTTCAATTGGGCGGCTCAAGGACGGCGTTGCCGTGATCACCCTCAAGGGCGCCGAACGGAAGAACCCGATCACCTTCGAAAGTTATGCCGAGCTCGGGCAGGCCTTCCGCGAGCTTGCGGCGCGCCCGCGATATCAAGGTCGTCGTGTTTGGCTCGAACGGTGGCAATTTCTGCTCCGGCGGGGATGTTCACGACATTATCGGGCCGCTGACGGGCCGTGACATGAAGGGACTTCTCGAGTTTACGCGGATGACCGGCGAGCTCGTGAAGGCGATGCGCGCCTGCCCGCAGCCGATTATCGCGGCGATTGACGGTGTCTGTGTGGGAGCGGGCGCGATGATCGCCTTGTTCAGCGACATCCGTTTGGGCACGCCGCAGGCCAAGACCGCATTTTTGTTCACCCGTGTCGGGCTTGCCGGCTGCGACATGGGTGCCTGCGCTCTGCTGCCGCGCGTCATCGGCCATGGCCGCGCGTCGGAGCTTCTTTATACCGGGCGCGTCATGACGGCGGAGGAGGGCGAGCGCTGGGGCTTTTTCAATCGCATTGTCGCCTCCGACAAGCTCGAAGCGGATGCGATGACGCTTGCGCAGCAGCTTGCGAGCGGCCCGACCTTCGCGCACGGCATGACGAAAACCATGCTGCACCAGGAGTTCGCGATGCCGCTTGATGACGCAATCGAGGCGGAGGCGCTCGCGCAGGCGGTCTGCATGCAAACGAAAGATTTCCGCCGGGCCTATGAGGCCTTTGTCGCAAAGCAGAAACCGCAGTTTGCCGGAAATTGACGATGCTCGACCGGAGTTTCCTGCGTTGGCCGTTTTTCGAGGAGCGTCATCGCGCGCTTGCCGAACAGCTGGAAACATGGGCCGCGCAGCATTGTGCGCATGTCGATCACCGTGATGTCGATGCCGCCTGCCGCGAGCTGGTGCGCAATCTCGGCCGCGATGGCTGGCTCAATCACACTGCGCCCGGTGAGGGCCCGTCGGACAAGATCGACGTTCGCACGCTCGCCTTGGTGCGTGAAACGCTGGCACGTCATTCCGGCCTCGCAGACTTTGCCTTCGCGATGCAGGGCCTTGGTGCCGGCCCAATTTCGTTGTTCGGCACGCCCGCTCAAAAAGCGCGCTGGCTGCCGAAGACCCGCAGCGGTGCGGCGATCGCGGCGTTTGCGCTTTCAGAGCCGGCGTCCGGTTCCGACGTCGCCAACATTTCAATGACGGCGCGGCGGAGCGGCGACGGTTTCACTCTCGACGGCGAGAAGACATGGATATCGAACGGGGGGATCGCCGATCTTTATGTGGTGTTTGCCCGCACCGGCGAGGCGGCAGGCGCGAAGGGCCTGTCGGCCTTTATCGTGCGCGGCGATAATCCCGGACTGTCGGTCGCCGAGCGTATCGAGGTAATGGCGCCGCATCCGCTGGCGCGCCTGACCTTCAAGGATTGCCGTGTCGGCACCGACGATCTCATCGGCGCGCCCGGTGACGGCTTCAAGATCGCGATGGCGACGCTCGATGTCTTCCGCACCTCGGTGGGGGCCGCGGCGCTTGGTTTCGCGCGCCGTGCGCTGGCCGAAACGATCAAGCGCGCCAAGAGCCGCGAACTGTTCGGCGCTCCATTGTCGGAATTGCAGATGGTCCAGGGCCACATTGCCGATATGGCGGTCGAGATCGACGCGGCGGCGCTTCTTGTCTATCGCGCCGCGTGGACCAAGGACATGGGTGCGGCGCGCGTGACGCGCGAGGCAGCAATGGCGAAACTCTACGCGACAGAAGCGGCGCAACGCGTGATCGACGCCGCCGTGCAGATTCATGGCGGCGATGGCGTGCGCGCGGGCCATCCAGTCGAGATGCTCTATCGGGAAATCCGCGCGTTGCGAATTTACGAAGGCGCGTCCGACGTGCAGAAAATCATTATTGCGAGATCTGCGCTTTCATCTGCGGGGGGGCCGCTGACATGACCAGAAACATCAAACTTGGGCCGTCCGCGCATGTCGACACCTTCACCCGCGACAATCTCCCGCCGTTCGATCAGTGGCCCGATATCCTGCTCGACCGGCCCGAATTCCAGTATCCCGAGCGATTGAACGCTGCGGTCGAATTGACCGACCGCATGGTGGAGCGCGGGTTCGGCGACCACATCGCGCTTGATCGGCAATGGCCGCCGGCGGACCTACAAGGAACTGGCCGATTGGTCGAACCGGCTGGCGCATGCCCTCGTGGAGAACTACGGGGTCAAGCCGGGCAACCGCGTCTTGATCCGCTCCGGCAATAACCCTGCGCTCGTCGCGGCCTGGCTTGCCGCCACCAAGGCGGGCGCCGTCGTCGTCAACACGATGCCCATGCTGCGCGCCGGCGAACTCGGCAAGATCGTCGACAAGGCCGAGATCGGGCTGGCTTTGACCGACAGCCGTATCGCCGACGAGTTGGTGGCCTGCGCCAAAGTCAGCAAATTTCTCAAGCAGGTGGTCAATTTCGACGGCACGTCCAACCATGATGCCGAGCTCGATCGCATTGCGCTCGACAAACCGGTGAAGTTCGACGCAGTGCCCACTGGCCGCGACGACGTCGCATTGCTCGGGTTCACGTCCGGCACCACCGGCGAGCCCAAGGCCACCATGCATTTCCATCGCGATCTGCTGATCATTGCCGACGGTTACGCCAAGGAAGTTCTCAACGTAACGCCCGATGATGTTTTCGTCGGCTCTCCGCCTTTGGCCTTCACCTTCGGCCTCGGCGGGCTGGCGATTTTTCCGCTTCGTTTCGGTGCCACTGCGACGCTTCTGGAAAACGCATCGCCCGCCAACATGGTGCAGATCATCGAGACCTATAAGGCGACCATCTCGTTCACCGCACCTACCGCGTATCGCGCGATGATGGCGGCTATGGACCAGGGCGCCAACCTGTCGTCGCTGCGGCTGGCGGTGTCGGCGGGCGAGACCTTGCCGGGTCCGGTGTTCGAGGATTGGACACGCAAAACCGGCAAGCCGATTCTCGATGGCATCGGCTCGACCGAGATGCTCCACATCTTCATCACAAGCCGCATCGGAGACGCCACGCCGGGAGCGACTGGGCGGCCGGTCGCCGGCTACGAAGCAAGAATAGTCGATGCCGACATGAAAGATGTGGCTGACGGCACAATCGGACGGTTGGCCGTGCGCGGCCCGACCGGCTGCCGCTATCTCGCCGACCAGCGGCAGAAAAACTATGTCGCCGATGGCTGGAACCTTACCGGCGATTCATTTGTGCGGGACCATGACGGCCAATTCCATTTCGCTGCCCGCAACGACGACATGATTATCTCGGCGGGCTACAACATCGCTGGACCCGAGGTCGAGGCGGCGCTGTTGGCGCACCCGGAAGTCGCGGAATGTGCGGTCGTTGGCGCAAACAACTCTGAGCGGGGGCAGGTTGTTGCCGCGTTTGTTGTGCTCAAGGCAGGCATCGAAGCGGACAACCTGCGCATCAAGATCCTGCAGGATCACGTCAAGGCAACCATCGCTCCATACAAATATCCGCGGCTGGTCAAATTCGTCGACGCCTTGCCAAAGACACAGACCGGAAAAATTCAGCGGTTTAAATTGCGAGAACAGGTCTCATGAACAAAAGCACGATCGAAATTGTGCAGCCGAAGAATTGGGCGGCGCCGAAAGGCTATGCCAATGGCGTCGTCGCGCAGGGCCGGCAGGTTTTCATCGCCGGTCAGGTCGGCTGGAACGGGCAGGGGAAATTCGAAAGCGACGATTTTGTCGCTCAGGTCGAGCAGGCTTTGAAAAATATCGTCGATGTTCTTGCGGCTGCAGGCGGCGAGCCGCAGCATCTGGTGCGTCTCACTTGGTATGTGACGGACAAGGCTGAGTACGTGGCCCGTCAGAGGGAGATTGGCGAGGCCTATCGCAGAACGATCGGCCGGCATTTTCCGGCGATGACGCTATTGGTTGTCGCTGGCCTGCTCGAGCAACGGGCCAAAGTTGAGATCGAAGGAACGGCCGTTATCGCAGATTAGCTGATTGTAATGCCTGGTCCGATGCTCGTCTCGCGCGTCGTTTCCGCCGGCGCGAAAACCAATAAATGGAATATGGGATGACGACCATGATCACGAACAAAAAGAAATACGGCAATTGGAGCGGTTTATCGCTCTTCTTGAATTGATCGACAATTTCCACCACCCAGTACCCTTGCCACAGCAGCAACACGACCCAGCCGAACAATCTCTGGTTCTGTTTCTGCCGGCGGTCGAGAACAGCCTGTGCTTCGGCGGGCCGTGGCTGGATCACGCCGGTATTGATTTCCGCCCATCGCCGGCGATTTTCCATAAATTGCTCGCGCCGTCTGGCGCGGATGGCGTTTCTGATGGCGAGTTTTCTTTCGCGGCGTGCGTGAAAACGATCCTTCACCAGCTCTTTCGCGAGATAGAGCATGCAGAGGATCGCCAGAAGCCAACCGACAATGATCAGGACATTGAGCATCGCATTCTGGTCCGCCAAGCCATCAATATTAGTCTGATTTTACTAACATTCGCGAACGTCCGGAATTCCCCTACTTGTCACAACCCGCGTGCCCGGAGAAGGGGGCCGCCGGGAAATACAGACGTGTATACATAATCGCAACTCTATCCCCCGCCATTGATCGCATAAAAATTCTGCGCTCTGTGTGAGCGGCGCCACAAAGCGTCAAAAGGGGCTGTGCGACTGTCGATTCTGGGGAGGGCAGCGCAGGAGGCTCGCATGCGTAGAGCACTCAATGTCGCACTTGTCGTCGCCGGGGTTCTGATGAACGTATTGGCCTCGCGCGATACCACGGTTGCAAATTCGCAGGCCGCTCAGTCGCCTGCTCAGAACGGCGTCATCGTCTATGGTCTGCATGTGGCTTTGCCGAGCAGCATGAAAAACTTTCCGCCGGAGCTGGTGCCGTTGCCCTGATTCTGCGGATCGACCTGTGGCGCGATTGGTCCGGGCCGCGCTTGTGTGATTGAATTGGCCTGATGGCGCCAAATTCAACAAGCGACGATTTCTATCGCACGGTTCCGACATTTCGCGATTTCCGGCTTGTGACGGATGAATTCTCTTTCAGTCCACTGCCGGAGGACTGGCTCATCGGGGTGACCGATGTTGAGCAGTCGACGAAGGCAATTCAGGACAAGCGCTACAAAGCGGTGAACATGGCTGGAGCGGCCGTGATTGCTGCGATCGCCAATGCCGTTGATGGGAGAGATTTCCCTTTTGTGTTCGGTGGCGACGGGGCGAGCTTTGCTGTTTCGCCCGCCGACGCAGCGATAGCCCGGCAAGCTCTTGCCGAAACCGCGACCTGGGTCCGCGAAGATCTCGATCTGACATTGAGGGTAGGGATGGTGTCCGTCGGAGAGATCCGGCGGAGCGGCCACGACGTCCGCGTCGGGCGGTACGCCGTTTCGGACAATATCAGCATCGCAATGTTCTCGGGTGGCGGAGTTGCGTGGGCGGATGCGGCGATGAAACGTGACGAAATAAGCGTTCCGCGCGCACCAGACGGAGCGCGGCCCGATCTGTCGGGCTTATCCTGCCGCTTCGAGCAGTTTCCCACGCAGTACGGACAAATTCTTTCGGTGCTGGTGCTGCCGGCTGACATCGCGCGCATGTCCGCCTTCCGTGCGGTGGTCAAGCAGATCATCAGCATGGTGGAAGCGTCGCCCGAGTGCGGGCGGCCGGCCACGCGCGAGGCCATGCAATTAAAATGGCCTTCGCAGGGCGGTGACCTTGAAGCGCTGGCCAGCCGAAGGCGCGGGAGAATCGGCCTCCGTGGCTAGACTGAAAGTCTATGCGCGAACTTTTCTTTATTTTCCTCATCATGCGATTTAACCTGCGCGTCGGCCGCTTTGTCCCAGGGAAATATTTGTCCGAGGTGGCCGCGAATTCGGATTTCCGGAAGTTCGACGATGCGCTGCGCATGATCGTCGACTGTTCGCCTGGCATGGCGCAGAAAATCGAAGACACTCTGGCGGCGGCGGAGAAGGATGGACACATCCGCTACGGTTGTCACCGCGAAAACGCCGCCATCATGACGTGCTTCACGCCTTCGCCCTCGCAGGCCAGCCATGTCCATTTCATCGACGGTGCCCAGGGTGGCTACGCCCTCGCGGCGGCGGCGCTCAAGCAGCGGCTTTAGCCGTATGTGGAAGAAATATCACGTTAATTCAGTGACTTTTGCCTCACGATTGTGATGGCCGTCACAGCGTCCGCATGGGCGGTACCGCTAGCATAGAAAAATTCTATGTGGGGGCGGGTGCACAATGATCACAGTTCCTGAACTCTCTGCAGAAGCACTTGGATCATTTTTAGCGTCGCATCTCGGCCGCCGCTTTTCGTCGACCGAAGCCGAGTTGACCGAGCTTGTCCCTTCGGTCGCCCGGCTTGCCTTGGAATGTATCGGCAACAGCGACGCGCTCTACCACAATGTCGAGCACACGATGCTCGTGACGCTTGTCGGTTACGACATCATGAAGGGCCGGGCGCTGCTCACGCCAACCTCGCCGGCCGATTTCGCGCACGTCCTCGTCGCCTGCCTGCTTCACGACATTGGCTATGTACGGGGCATTCTGGAGGGAGACGGTGCCCGACGGATATGTCGTCGACGGGCAAGGGCGCCGCACCAAGATTCCGCGCGGATCTTCCGATGCGGCGCTGCTGATGCACCACGTGGACAGGTCGAAGCTCTTTGTCATGGACCGGATCGGCAGCAGCGATCTCCTCGATGCTGCAAGGATTGCCCGCTCAATTGAGTTCACGCGCTTTCCTGCGGCGACCGAACCGAACGGAAACGGCAGCGAGGAAGGCGAGCTCGTGCGTGCCGCCGATCTCATCGGTCAGCTTGGCGACCCTCAATATCTGCGGAAGGCCAATGCGCTCTATTATGAGTTTGAGGAGGTCGGTCTCAACAAGCAGCTCGGATACGGGTCGCCCGCCGACCTCACGGATTTGTATCCTCAGTTCTACTGGAAGACGGTCTCGCCTTACATCCAGACCGCAATCCGCTATCTCAACGTCACGTCGAGCGGCCGCCAATGGATCGCAAATCTCTACAGCAACGTCTTCCGGGCGGAGCGAGATCTTCGGCTGTCGGGGCCGCAGCGATAGCCGGAGCAGGCGGTCGTTGGACGCGACATGCGAAAGCGGCTAGGTTGTCCGAGCTGGTGAAATGGCCGATGGTCGCGTCGCCGCTTTGACGACGGGGCTCGTCGCATGGGCGTCCTTCTCTGGGTCCTCATCATTGGTTGTGTCGCGGGCACGGTTGCGCGCGTGCTCATGCCTGGACCTAACAGGCCCAAGGGCTTCGTGCTCACGATCGTTTTAGGCGTAGCCGGAGCATTCCTGGCAACTTACATCGGTCATATGCTCGGCATGTACCGCCCGGGAGAAAGCGCAGGCTTTATAGGAGCAAGCGTCGGCGCTTTGCTCATTCTCTTTATCTGGAACCGGCTGGTTGCCGCCGACGTGATCCCCGATCACGGTCTCTAAGCGCCGCTAGTTCGCCGATTTAAACCATTGCAAAAAGCGCGCGCCGGCGATGCCACGTGTCAGCGCGAGGTTATATTCACGGAACACCTCCAGCCTTTCCCATCCCGTCTCCGGCCACGTCCTGATCGCGCTCTCCAGGCGGGGGAGATCGATCATTTTGCGGGCTAGCGGCGAACGGGAAAGCGCAGCGACCTGTTGCGATAGCGCGCCGCGATTTGCCGCGAGCTTTTCATACCAGTCCGCGGCCTGAAGACCTCGCGAGCGGTTGGTCAAGACCGCTTCGGGAAGCATTCCCCACATGGCGCGACGAACGAGTGACCGGTCGGTTCCTTCGGCAAGAAATTGTTCGGGTGGGATTCCGAAACAATAGGACACAACATCGATGTCCGCCGTCGGGTCGCGGACCTCAACTCCGGTGACGGCCTTTTCAGCAGCGTGCCAGTCTCCGAGGTAGTCAACCTGTCCGAGCCCCTGTGCGCGCTCATTGCGGCGGACACGGTAGAGGAAGTCATGGCCGAACTTGCGTGCCCGACGTTCAACAGCCATGGCATTTGCGAAGTCCACTCGGATCGGAGAATGGTCATGCCAGGCCGCGGCATGATTTGGCCGCCGGCGGCGGTCGATCCAATTGCCAACCGGCAATGGGACGAGAGGGTCGATAAAAAGTCTTTTGAATGCGACCGACCGCGAAAACGGCGTGCTGCGGTAATAGAGCCGCCATTGACGATGAGCGAGCAGAAATCTCCCGCGCAGCAGGTGGGAAACCGTCTGTGACCAGCCGTCCCAGCTTATCGTGTAGTTTCCATGGAGGCCGCCGAGCAATACGCGGCAGTTTTGCCGCCGCGCGTGTTCGAGAACGCCTAACGTCCAGCCGAAGTTACTTGGATTCCGCACCGGCCCATTCAGCGCAATGAAAAAGCGCTCAAGCGCGGCAAAGTCGTCGCACTCGTTATTGTGCACATAGTGGAGATCGACATTGCCGAGCTTGTCCTTGATCGCTTCGACGAAAGGAGTTTCGTCTGCATAAGAACCGTCCGGCACCGGACCGTCGAAGCCTCGGCGGGGGACGCCTGTAAACGCGGGCAGCCTCTGCTTTTTCTCTGCGAGTGCGCGAGCGGCGAGAGCCACGACCGATGAAGAATCGAGGCCACCGCTCAGGAGAGCGCCTACCGGATGAAGGCTGCGCATTTGGCGCCGAACGGCGCGGTCGAGCTGCTCACGCAACCCTTCCGCATAGGCGGCATCGGACTTCAGCTTGACCGGAGCAATTTCATCGAGCGCCCAGTAGCGCTGCAGCTCAAGTGAGCCGTCGGATCCAACCCGCATCAGGTGTGCGGGCGGAATGCGAAAGATGTTCCGGTAGATGGTGCCGGCATGATCGGCGTGATTGAGCACGAGGAAATCGGCGATTTTTTCCTCGCAGAGCTCTCGTTGCACGTTGTCGAACGCAAACAGTCCGTTGGGCATCGTGGCAAAGGCAAAGGAGTGCTTGTCCCGGTGCCACATCAGAACATTCAGACCCAGATGGTCGCGTGCGAGGGTCAACGACCTTTTGCTGCCGTCCCATATGGCAACCGCGAAAGGTCCGCGCAGCATCGAAAAAATGCGGTCGCCGATCTTCTCCCAGGCAAAGAGCAGCAGACGTGCGTCGGACCATTCCGCGACAAGCTGCCGATTGAGAGAAAGACGGCCGAGCAAATCGTCGCGATTGTCGATCCGCAGGTCGGCGGTGATCATCGTTCCGCCGACGCCTCGAGTCGGTTGATGATCGTGCCGATCCTCGGGAGTCATTCGCATCAGGGCGTGAACAAGTCCGACATTGTCCTGCGCGATGACACCGTCTTTGTCCGGCCCATATTGATGAAGGGCGTTCGCCACGCGCTCGAGCTCCTGGCGCCTGACGCCCCTGTCGTCAAAACGGACTATGCCGGCTATGCCGCTCATCGACGAAATGCCTAAACGGTTCTCGGTACTCCGAACTCGGCAATGCGTGTAAATCGGTCGCCGCCCGTGTCACCGATGATCGTGTGGTCGTCGACCTCGACCCAGGCATGACCGGCCAACTCCTGCTGCTCGCGTGCCACCGCAAGGCAAAGTCTGCTGGCGATGCCGCGCCGGCGCAACATGGCGTGCGCCGCGAGCGCGCGAGGCAGGCATAGATCATTTCGCGGTGAATTCGCTGAGACCATGTCGACAGCCCAGTTTATCCATCCGACTTCATCGCCGGAGAATCGGCTCGTTCGCCGCGGAGGGCGGTCAACCCAGGCGAAGATTCGGGCGGGAGCGATCAGGCGGACTGCAAGCCGCGCAAAAATAAACATCACGAAAGCTTCGCGCAGATACAGACGCCGCCTGGTCCGCAATTTCATCGGGCATCCTCGACGGCAACAATCCGGACAAGACGTTGTGTGACCAGCGATTGCAGAAAGCTCATGACGTCGCGCGTCATAATTTCAATGTCCACGTCGTGATGCTGCGAAAGCTTTTGCAGGATGTCCTCGACCCTGCGCGGGCTTGAGAGCATGCCCCAGATTTCACTCGCGACCTTGTTGAAATCAAAATAGGAGGCCGCTTGCAGGCTCAGAACGACAACGCGGCCATCGAGCTCGGCGGCTGACAGGCCGGTCTCTTGAACGAGGACGCTGTTGACGGTGAGATTCAAAGAACGGCTCCGCTGACGTCCAGACAGTCGAGAGTGCCGGGACCTGCCAACAATCTTACAGTGCGGAAGCGAAGCGGCGCAGCCTTCAATTGGCGGCGTTGCGATTACTTGTCCGACCGCGACGACATCGGAAACGCCATTTCAAATGAAAAGCCGAGCTTGGATAGGGGCTGGCCAGGTGCTGCCGGTTCGACCACGCGAGGGGGATCGTTTGCCACATTCGCGCCCGACCCCGGTCCGGCTGGCAATCGGCAATTTCGTAAAGGCCGGCGCCTCCCAATCGGGGTGCGCTTCCGAGGCGCTTGGGCCAGCGTTGTTTGGCCGCATTTGTGACCTCCACACGACCTCCTTGGCTTCTATGAGATCGGGTCGGCGATGGCAAGAACAGGCTTAAATCCGCAAGAAGTGCGCCGGCGGGGCGCTTGGCACCGTATACCCTGCATGATACGCTTTTTCAGTATTTTCGGGGGAATTCGGCAATAAGTTCAATTGTCGACCAGGTCGTGACCAGCCTGAAAAAGACGAGAAAGGATCTGCCATGGCACAGAAATCATCGTCCACGAGCACATCGACTGACGAAGCGATTGCCGAAGGCGCATCGCGCGACGAAACGGCACTGAATTTGGTCAATCGCTTCTCTCTGTGGTCGGGCGTTGCGGGGCTCATACCCATCCCGGTGATCGATGTCGCTGCCGTTGGCGGACTTCAGATCCAAATGGTGCGCCGGCTGTCGCAGATCTACGACGTCGATTTCTCGGAAAATCGCACCAAAGCAATCGTCGCGAGCCTCGCGGTTCGCTGATTCCGGCCACAAGTGGCATTGGTGCGGCCAGTCTGCTTAAAGGCGGTCCCGGTGCTGGGGACGATTACGGCCGGATTTGTCATGCCGGCGCTGTCTGCTGGCGCGACTTTGCCATCGGCAAGGCGTTCATTCAGCACTTTGCGTCGGGCGGCACGCTGCTGGATTTCAACCCGCCGGATTATCGGGAGTTCATCAGAGCCCAGCGGGACATGTGGGATTCACGCCGGAGTGGCAAGTCTCATCAGGCGAAGCGGCGAGCACGGCGGGCAGCTGATGTCCGAAAACTTGCTTCGGGCCCGGGTGTGACCGGAATCCTGGCATGCTTGGGCCCGGGCGATGGCGGGACAGGGGCTGATGGTCGAAGCGGTCATTTATATCATCTTCTGCGTCCTGACGGGGCTGCTCGGGATCGACCGGCGAATGGGCTTCTTCGGGACGTTTCTGATCGCGATCGTCACCACTCCGTTTATCGTTCTGCCGATTTTGCTGCTCACTGCCCCATCATCGGGACGGGTCGGGTGGTGGTGGCGTCGGCGAAATTCGTAGATCGCCTTGTTGTCATGGGGGAGACACAAGCGCTGAAATTGCGTCAGTGCGTAGTGTCGGTTTGAACGGAAAGACATCGCAGACATGTCCTTCCTAGAGCTTGTTCGCCGTGAAATGCACGGCTCCCTCCCGCGACTGCTGGTCATGTCTGCGCTCGGCGGCCTTAGCACAGCGGCGATTCTGGCGGCCATCAATGCCGGACTGCAGGGAACTGGAAGTCTATGGGCGGCCACCCTGTTTCTGGTCGCGCTGTTTCTATTCATCAAGACTCAATATTACGTGACGATCACGACCACGGCCGAGATCGAAGCCATCATTCACAAAATCCGTTTGCGCGTGATGGATCACATCCGGCGCTCGGAGCTTCTGTCGCTCGAGGCGATCGGTCGTTCGAGGATCGTAGCCGCCATCACCAGCGATACGGCCATCCTGACACAGGCAAGCAATATGCTTTGCTTTTCGATCCAGGGCGCAGTGCTGGTTTTCTTTGTTGCAATCTATGTGGCCTTTCTTTCGCTGGCCGCGATCGTGACGACGATCCTGATCATTGGCGTTGCGGGGATAATCTTTCACTACAAGAACAGGCGACTGGCGGCAGAAAAGCAAAAGTCGGCGGAATGGGAAGGCCGCCTGTTCGATCGCCTTACGGACTTCCTCGACGGCTTCAAGGAGGTGAGGCTCAACGCGGCGCGCAGCATGGACCTCTTCGAAGATGCCAGCGAAGTCTCGAGAACCGCGGCCAATATCAAGATCAACAGCCAGGCGGAAACGTTCAAACTGATCGTGACCTCGCAGATTTCGATGTACGTCCTGATCGGCGCGGTTGTTTTTGTCGCGCCGCAATTCAGTGAAGCGCTGGGCGGATTGACGCTCACAAAGACCACGACCGCTCTGATGTTCATCGTGGGCGCATGCTTTGGGCTTGTTCAGTCAATCCCGATCCTGCTGAACGCCAATGCTGCGGCAGACCGGATCGAGCAGTCTGGAAATCGAGCTGCAGGCGACAGCGTCCGCACTCGACGCCGCAGGGTTCGCAGCGCCAAGCCGATTTGACGCGATAGAAATGACAGGCATCCAGTTTCGTTATGTCGACAAGTTTTCCGAAGCAACGTTCAAGATCGGTCCGATCGATTTTAGCCTGCATCCCGGCGAACTCGTCTTCATCACCGGCGGCAACGGCTCCGGCAAATCGACTTTCTTGCGGGTGCTCTCGGGGCTGTATCCGCCCGATTCCGGCCAGATCCGCCTCAATGGTCAGCTGATCAGCGACGAGACGCGGGACAAATACCGCTCCCTGATGTCCGCGATATTTTTCGACTATCATCTCTTCCACAAACTCTATGGCATTCCCGATCCGGACCCCGCGGAGGTCGATCGGCTGTTGAGGCAGTTCCGGCTGGATACAAAAACCAGCCTGACAAAAGGGGAGTTCCGTACGCTCGACCTCTCGGGCGGGCAGCGCAGACGCCTTGCGCTTATTGTGAGCCTGCTCGAGAAGCGCCCAATCCTCCTGCTGGATGAGTGGACGGCGGAACAAGATCCTGAATTCAGGCGCAAATTCTATGACGAGCTTTTGCCCGAGCTGATGGCGAGCCGGGGCAACCGTGGTGGTCATCACCCATGATGACCGCTATCTCGACGAGCTACATTTGCCTGCGCGCAGAATTCGCATGGACGAAGGCCGAATAGTCGAGCAGCATTCGATTTCTTAGTAAGGTTGGGTGAGGGGGAGGCCAGTAATGGCGTATTATCTGGGTTCAACTGACGGAGTGCCGCCGAACGCGCGCGCGTTCCGCCGGTTTGTCCGCCGCCATTTCCCCAGCCTGACCATCATGCTGCTGGCAGTGATGCTGGTCGCGACGTTTCTGTTTCCTTTTATCGTGATCACGGTGCCGAGCGGTCAGGTCGGCGTCCTCTGGAAACGGTTCAATAGCTACGACCTTTACTGCTGGTGCTTCGTTGGTCGCGGCACGATCGTCGACCCGCGGGAGCTGCGCGACGAAGGGCTCCACGTGATCTGGCCCTGGGACAAATTATTTCTCTATAACCTGCGGCTGCAGTCCAGAACTCAGACTTACAACGCCATCAGCAAGGACGGCGTCTGCGTCAATGCGCAAATCAATATGCGCTACCAGCTGCTGCACAATTACGTTGGCGTGTTGCACAAGTTCATCGGACCGAATTATCTCTATTCGGTTGTGGACCCCGAAATCGGAAGCCGCGCGCGTGAAGTGATTTCGCAGTACACGGCGCAAGAGGTCTACACTTCGCGCGAACAGATCCAGGACAAGATCAGGCAGGAAGCACAGAAGAGCCTGGCGGGCCACCTCAACAGCCTGGTTCAGCCGGAAGCAATGGAGCAACCTGACCCCAAGCACTATAACGACTTCCTTCAGAACTCGATCCAAATCATCGACACGTTGGTCCTGAGCATCGAATTACCGCCACCGATCGTTGCGGCGATCAATCGGCAAACGCAGCAATTCTACGAAATCCAGGAGTTCAAGTATCGGGTTGAGCGTGAAGCCCAGGAGTCGACGCGTAAGCAGGTAGAGGCGAACGGAATTGCCGCGTTTCAGCGGATTGTAGGTCAGGGAATTTCCGAACTCGTACCTGCGCTGGCGCGGGATCGAGGCAACGCTCGCGCTCGCACAATCCCCAAATTCAAAAATTGTCATAATCGGAAGCGGGAAGGATGGCCTGCCGATCATTCTTGGAAACGTGGATAGCCCGCCGGCGACGCAACCGAAGCCCGAGGACGGCGCGTCAGTCCCGGGCAAGAGTTCTGCAATTCCTTCTGTCGGCGGTGTCCCGGCCGATCCTAAGCCGACCACGGGGGAGCCGCCGGCGCTTGCGGGCAAGGAGGATCAGCCGGGCTCAAATGCCCAGTTCGATCTTTCCCGCCTCAAAGCGATCCTTCCGTCCATTCCGGAATGGTTGAGTCCCACGACCGGATCGCGCCCGGCCGAGAGTGCGCCACCGCGCCAGTAACAGTAGGCTTTTCGGATTGCCTTTCATGACTGAAATCATTTGTAATGATGTGGGCGTTGACAAAGTGAGTGTTTGCGAGGGGATCGGGACGTGAGCAACTCTGCACGATCAACTCAACCGACTTCGGCAAGGTCTCGTACCCATCGTCTGTTTATGACGCGGGAGGGCCGCTATTTGCTGGTCACCGCGTTGATGGGCGGGATCGTCGGTTATCTCCTCGGTCTGAATTCAGCCTACGTCGAAATGTCAGCGGGCAAACTGGCGCTCCAGCAGAGCCGGGCTGAGAACCAGAAGATGAAAAGCGAGATGGCCGGCGAGAGCGTTAAAGCTCGGCGCGATGGAAAGCGGTATTGCGAAGCTCCAGGCAACATTGGACGAACTGGTTCCGTCGGAAAATACCTACAACATCAAAGCAAATCAGTCTCTGATCGTGGGCGGGGGGCGCCTGACCGTCGGGCTGGTCGGTGCCCCGACAAACGACAGCGTGACTCTCAATATCAATGGGAAGCGCCAACCGCTCGGCACGGGAGACGTCTTGAACGTTGCCGTCGATGGCCAGACCAACTGTCAGGTGCGCGTGCAGTCGTTTGATATGTTCAAGGCCGTTGTAACGGCGACCTGCGGCCGCCGCTGAGCGACCTGAAAATCCGGAATTTGGGCGGAAAAAGAGCCTTTCCCGTATGGGGAAAGCGGCCGTCGGTGCTCGCTAAGCAGCCGATCCTCGAAGCGTAGAGGGCAAAAATCCGTTAGCATCGTTTGCAACCGATTCGCCAGACGCTCGTAAGGAGCAGGGGAACCATGAGGCAGATCATCACGGTTGCAACGATGAAAGGCGGTAGTGGTAAGAGCACGGTGGCAAGTTGCCTTGCAATTCATTGGCAGCTTGCGGGTCGCAATCCCGCGGTCATTGATGCCGATCCGCAGCGCTCGATTGCACGTTTGGCAGCGCGCGAACGCGCCCTTGGCGGCGTCGAAGTCGTTGAAGATTCGTCAGTGGACGCGTGGAAAACAGCCCGGAAGCTTGCTGCCAGCGGCCGTCAGGTCGTGATCGATACCGCAGGATTCCGTTCCGAAGCGACGTTGGCTTGCATTGCCGCGGCGGATTTTCTTCTCGTGCCCGTCAAGGCATCTCCGCTGGACATCGATCGCATGCTGGACACGCTCAATTCGCTGATCGAGGCTTCGGGTGGCCGACGGCCGCTGTACCGGTGTGTTCTCACGCAAACGACGAGAGACTCGGTTATCGCGAAACATGTACGTTCTGAATTGACCGAGGCGGGCTTTCCGGTGCTCAATACCGAAATGAATAACCGGGTCATCTATGCCGAGGCGGCACTGTGGGGTGCCACGCCGACCCTGATCGAGCCGGCGGGGGCCGCCGCGCGTGAAATCGCCGCAATCGCGGCCGAAATCGACGCGCTGACCGGCCTGCAAGCAGCGGCGTGAGCGATGAATAAAAAGAAGCTCCCGAAGGCAATTCGACCGACTGCAAAAAAACCGGCTACCGAGACAGCCCGCGCATCGCGTACCGCTACGCCCGATCCAGGAAAGGTCTCGCCATCTCGCTCAAAAGCAGGGGCCGCCGCCGACAGCGATCGGCGGTCTCGCGCGACAAAAGTGGTCGAACGCTTTTCATTCTGGTCCGGTGTCGCAGGTTTGCTTCCAATTCCGTTCGTCGACCTTGCCGCCGTTGCCGCGCTGCAAATCCAGATGCTTCGGTTGATCTCACGGGTTTACGACGTGCCTTTCTCGGAAAATCGGGGAAAGGCTTTGATCGCCGGCATTGCCGGCACCGTCATTCCCGTGAGTACGGGTGTCGGAATGGCAAGTGTGGTGAAGAGCATCCCAATCGCTGGAACGGCGGTCGGAGTGCTTGTAACGCCTGCGCTGGCTGTGGCCGCGACCTACGCGATCGGCATGGTGTTCATCCAGCACTTCGCTTCGGGTGGGACGCTGCTTGACTTTGAGCCGCCGAACTATCGCGAATTCATCTCGCGGGAAATGCAGTCGCATCTCGGGCGATCATCAAAAACGACGCCCGCGCGCTCAGAGCCGACCTGAAATCAAATCTTCCGGCAGTATCTGTGACAAAACCGCACTACAGCGGTCTTTTGCCGCCGGTTTTCGTCGCTTTTTCGGCATCCCACCACCACACGGCCGGGAATGCGGACATGCCGTATTTCGGCATTGTCTCCGGGTGACTGAACCTGTTCCACCGCGCGGTTCGCAGTTTCGAGTAGCTCCACTGCGGCACAACATAACTGGTTCCACAACAGGACCCGATCGAGCGCCTTGGCGGCGGCCACGAGGTCCTCGCGCGTCTTCGCGTAGATGATTTTTTCGATCATCGCGTCGACGGCCGGATTTTTGATGCCCATGACATTGTCCGACCCGACCTGATCAGCCGCGGCCGAGCCCCAGTACCCGCGTTGCTCATTGCCGGGCATAAGGGATTGCCCCCACCCGAATGTAATGATGTCGAAGTCCCAAGTGCGGAGCCTGTTCTCATACTGCGCCTGATCGACAGTGCGCACCGATACAGTAATGCCAACTTTTTCGAGCGAAGGCTTGTAGAACAGGTAGACGCGCTCGAACAGCGGCGCGTTCGTCAACAGCTCGACCTCAAACGGTCCGCCGGTCTTGGTATTGACGATTTGCTGATTGCGTACTCTCGTAACCCGCTTCTTTGAAAAGACGCAGTGCCTCACGGAGGTTGTTACGAACCGCCGTTGGGCTGCCGTTGACCGGATTGCTGAACGGGGTGGTGAATACTTCTGGCGGCACCTTGTCGCGCACGCTCTGCAATAATTCGAGCTCGCGTCCGCCCGGGAGCCCGTTGCAGAAAGCTCGGATATTCCTTCAAAGTAGCTTGAGGTGCGTGTGTATTGTCCGAAAAAGATCTTCTTGTTCATTTCCTCGAAGTCGAATGCGTAATTGAAAGCCAGCCGCACGCGCGGATCGTTGAACTTGTCGCGGCGCAAATTGAAAGCGAAGGCCTGCATCAGGCCGATGCTGTTGATGGGAAATTCCTCAAGGAGGACGCGCTTTTCCGTGACTGCCGAAAAGTCGTAGGCGGTCGCCCAGTTTTTTGCGCTGTTTTCCGTGCGCCAGTCGACCAGATCACCCTTGAATGCTTCGATCGCAATCGTCGCATCGCGAAAATACTCATATCGCAAATTGTCGAAGTTATCGCGGCCGGTATTGACGTTAAGATTTTTCCCCCAATAGTCCTGAACGCGTTCGTAGGTGATGTTGCGGCCGGCAGAAAATTCCTTAATGCGGTATGGGCCGCTGCCGAGCGGCGGTTCAAGTGTCGTCTCACCGATCGAGCGTTTCTTGCCTTCGCTGTCAGTTCCGTCCCACCAGTGTTTTGGCAGGACCGTGAGTTGACCGACGACTTGCGGCAATTCGCGGTTTCCAGCGCCGTCGAAATGGAAAGTGACTTCGCGTTCGCCGGTCTTTTCAGCTTTCGTGACCTGCCGGTAGCTCGCCGCGGCCTGCGGGCTGAGCTTCTTGAAGGCGTCAAATGAAAAGACCACGTCCTCGGGCGTGACCGGTTTGCCGTCATGCCATTTTGCGTTGGAGCGCAATCGGAATGTCACCGAAGAAAAATCGTCTGGATAAGCTGACAGCTTCGGCGAGGAGGCCATAGGTGCTGGCAACTTCATCGAGCGCCGACACCATGAGGGTGTCGTAGAGAAATTCAATGCCGCTCACCAAAGTGCCCTTCGCGCCGCCAACGACGAGATTGAAGTTGTCGAAACTTCCGAGCGCGATTTGCGACGCGGTGCCACCTTTTGGGGCGTTCGGCTTCACGTAGTCGAAATGCTTAAATCCCGCCGGATACTTCAGGTTGGAAAGTTTCGAGAGACCGTGCCGCCAGGTGGTGGCCGGCTCACGTGCCTGCGCGGCTGAAATTTGCAGTGAAGTTTTCAGCGCTAGCGGCCCTCCCGCGAGCACGAGGAGGGCGGTTTTCATCAAGGATCGGCGGTCCATTGGCACTCCAGATACTCAGCTCGCGCAAGATGGCCATTATGCGCGAACCGCACGGATTTTGAAGGCCGCCGGTTCAGCGCCGCTGATGGCTCAGCATCGCAGACGCCCCTCTTCGAGGAAAGCACCGCGTTGCCGCCGAATGACTGGATTAGAGCCTGAAAAACAACAAGGCGCCGAATAAAAATCCGGCGCCTCGTCGGAGGTTCAGATCATCGATTGGCCCGCGAGGGACCTATCTCACAATCCTCAGCCTGGGCAGACCGAGAGACCGGTGCAAGCGCCAAGGGTGTAGTTCACCTGCTCGCTACCCGCAGCCGCTTCCAGCGCCTCATCGGACACTTCAAAAGCCAGAATGTCTTCTTCATTTGTCATGGCATAAATCCTTTCTATTGCCAGCGGCGCCGGCATTGAGAAGGTTGCTAGTAAATTCAAAGCCCCCCCAGCGCCATGCCTCTATGATCCGATGCAGAATTTGCAAAGTCAATTGGGGAAAAGCCTATCCCTGCAGTTACTTATGACCGTTCCACGACGGAATTTCCCGGGCGGTGGTGCCGTCTGGTTGCAGGTTAAGGTGCTTAGCTTCCTGCAGTTGCTATCGGGTCACCTGGTCTGGCTCCAATTCGTGCAAATTCCCGCGTAAATTCAAAAGCCTTGGCCCGAGTTTGGCGATGCAGCACTGATCTGGCGTACCGAGTATTCGCTGCCCGCTCGGATATAATCCTTGGGCACTCGTGTGAGGCCGCATGGATTCCTTCTACGACCGCCTGATCAATCGTGCGGCGACAATCGACGAGCTTCTTTCAGACGACTTCGAAGCCATACCCGGAGAAACGGATCATGCTGGCTTCGGTCAACGCCGTCTGGCCGCCTGGTGCCAGTCTGCCGCCAGCGGCGATTGGTCGCTCTTCGGGCGCAGGATCGAACGTGACGGGCTGGATTCTGCCGGCGTTCTTGCGCGGCTGACGGCGGTCCGGCGAAAGCCAGCCGCGCCGATGCCGCCATGGGTGGCGGATGCCGCGTGGATTCTGCCCGCGCTTGAAGGGACAGCCAGCAAGTCCGCAGCCGAGCTGCTCGGGAGCAAAGCCGAGCCGGTGGCATTCGAGCATCTTTTGGCCGGCGTTGGTGGAACGCGCTGCAGCGCTGCTGCAATCCGGACTCGGCGACAAAACGGCCGCAAACCTGAAGGCATCTGCGTACGATTGCCTGCGGCGTGCGCTTCTTACCGAACTTTCCGAGTTGGCCGCCCCGGCGTTTTACGAACGCTTTGCAGCGATGCGGAACGCGGCCGAAACCGCGGGGCTTCGGCAGAATGCTCGGACGTCGCTCTACGAAAAATTCGTCTCCGAGATGAAGGTCGGCGGCTTCCGGCAGCTCTTCGAGGAGAAGCCGGTGCTTCTGCGGCTGATCAGCACGATCGTCCGGCAGTGGGTCGAGACCTCTCGGGAATTCATCCAGCGGCTTGATGCCGACCTGCCGTCTATTCGCAGCGCCGTACAGGCTGGCGGGCAGGGCGGGGTCGTTCAGATTGAAGGTGGCTTCTCCGATCCGCACAACGGAGGCCGTTCGGTAAAGATCGTCATTTTCGCAGACGGCTCGAAGGTCGTTTACAAGCCGAAAGATCTGCGGGTCGATGTTGCCTGGCAGGAACTGGTCGACCGTTTGAACCGCGCGGCGCCCCCGGTCGAACTGAGAACGGCGCGCGCGATTGCGCGCGACGGCTATGGGTGGACCGCATGCATCGAGCATGGCGGATGTGTCGCGCCCGACGAGTTCAAGACCTTCTTCAAGCGCGTAGGGGCCTGGCTCGCGCTCTTTCACTGCTTCGCGGCCAACGACATGCATCAGGAAAACATCGTTGCCGACGGAAGCCATCCCGTACCAATCGACCTGGAGACCATCCTCCAGTCGTCCAGCGGCGAGCAGAAACCCTCCGCGCCGGAAGACGCTGCATTTGACGCCGCTACGGAAAAGCTCGCGAATTCGGTGATGGCGACCGGGTTGCTTCCTGCCTATGGCCGGGGCCCGGACGGTAAGGTTTTTGCGATGGGCGGCGTGACGGCGGACTGGAATACAAAAATCAAAATCAGGTGGGAGAACATCAATTCTGACGACATGCGTCCGACGCGCTGGAAAGACGTTGCCACAAACAATCCCAATCTGCCGCACGTGAACGGGCTTTACGCGAAATTTTCGGATCACATTGAGGAACTGATTGCGGGCTTTGACGCTTATGCGCGATTTCTTTTGGAAAAGGGAAAAAGCGCTGCGCTGTTCGAAGGCTTTTCCGGACTTACTGTCCGAAAGGTCGTTCGCGCTACGCGGTTCTACGCCATGTTGCTCCAGCGTTTGAAAAATCACAAAACGATGGATGACGGTGTGACGTGGTCGGCGCAGGCGGACTTCGTGGCGCGCCTCGCCGATTGGGATGCCGCCGACGATCCGCTTTGGCCGGTCCAGCGCGCGGAAAGGTCCGCGCTTCTGGCGCTGAACGTTCCGCACTTTGTCTCGGCGACAGACGGCGATGAGCTGAAGGATGAGGCGGGCTTTCGGATGCGGATGCCGTCAACCGACGGCCTTACTCGCGCAACTGCGCGTTTCGTCCACCTTGATCGTGACGAGATCGATTGGCAGGTCAAGGTCATCAAGATCAACACGAACTCGCTTGTGGCGGCTGGGCGTCCACCGACTATCGCCTGCGCGGCGGCAGCTGCCCGAATTGCGGGGGCCGGCGCCGTCGGATCTGACTTTCCGGGCCGAGGCTCAGCGGGTCGCCGACGAATTGGCAACTTACGCTATGCAACGCGGTCCGGCCGCCGCCTGGATCGGACTCGACTGGCTTGGCGATGCCGAGGTGTTCCAGCTCGTAACGTTGGGGACCGATTTGTATAACGGCACGGCGGGTCTCTCCCTTTTTCTGTCCGCACATGCTGCCGTCACGGGGCAATCGGCCTCGCGAGAGCTGGCGCTCGCCGGCGTTGCGCGGGTTCGAAAGCAGATCAGGTCCCGGAATGCAGCCAGAATCGCCCGGTCTCTCGGCCTTGGCGGCGGCACGGGGCTCGGCTCGATCGTCTACGCTTTGACGGCGATGTCGAAAAATTTGCGCGATCCCGAATTGCGTGGCGATGCCCACCTTGCCTCCGAACTTCTAACCGACGAACTGATCGCGGCAGATAAACGTCTGGATGTGATTGGAGGAAGTGCGGGCGCCATCCTTTGCTTGCTCCGTCTTTACCGTGACGATGAATCCGAGGCGGTGCTTCGCCGTGCCGTCAGGTGCGGCGAACATTTGCTTGCCCAAGGCCGGATGGGAGAGGCGGGGCGGCGCAGTTGGGTGGGGCAGGGTTTGGGCTCACGCGCGCTCAACGGGATGTCACATGGTGCGGCCGGATTTGCATATGCGCTGGCTTCTTTGTCTGCCGCGACCGGCCGCGAAGATTTTGCTGCTGCCGCGCAGGAGTGCGTTGACTTTGAGGATTCCAGCTTCAGTTCGCAGCGTGGCAACTGGCCGGATTTGCGTGTCGATGGGGGGGAGGCCTGGCCCTGTCAGTGGTGTCACGGAGCACCCGGCATAGGCCTTGGAAGGATCGGGATGGCTCGTCTGCCAAAGATGAGCAACCCGGTCTTGAATGCGGATGTTCAAGGCGCCGTTGACGGTACACAAGCTGCATGGCCACCGTCCCTCGATACGTTGTGTTGCGGGACATTGGGCAGCGTCGAATTCTTGTGCGAGGCGGGTGATCTGCTTGGACGCAGCGATCTTCAGGAGCTTGCCAAACGTGAGTTGGCCAGCGTGCTGCAATACGCCGCAGATGAAGGCGACTATCGTTGGAACAGCGGAGAGCGGCGATTTAATTTAGGCCTCTTCCGCGGCATGGCCGGGGTCGGCTACACCGCCTTGCGGCAAGTCGATCCTTCATTGCCCAACGTACTTATTTTCGAGTAGTCGCTGAGGTCCAGCCTTTCGTCCTAACTGGTGAGAATTCCGAGCGATCGGATGTCATTGCGAGCCGATTTGCGCCAGGAACGCCGCCGTCCGGGGCCGGGCAGCCCTTGCCGTGGTGCGCTTGCCGCGCGACTATGGCGCCAACGAGAAGACGTCCAAATTCGATACTTGGTGAGGGAGGGCTTATGAGTACAACTCCGAAATTTGCAGCGCTGATTGCGGCACTCGTTCTTGGTGTTGCCGCAGGAGCCGCCGAGGCAAAGGACAAGGTGAAGGTCGGCTTCATCGGTCCGCTGACCGGTGGCGTGTCGGTGAACGGACTTGGCGGGCGCAACTCCGCCGACCTGGCGGTCCGTCTGCGCAATGCCGATCCAAAATCAAAATACGAATACGAAATGGTCGTACTTGACGACGAGTGCAAGCCGAACGTCGCGGTGCAGGTTGCGACCAAGATGGCAGCCGACAAAGACATTATCGCCGGCGCAACGCACTATTGCTCGGTGACGGCGATCGCGACCGTCGACACTTATCACAAGTTCAATTTCCCGGTGATCGTGTGGGGTGCGGTGCTTCCCGACATCACCTACCGCAACAAGTATGACGAGGTTCATCGCGTCAACGGCACGATGATCAACCAGAATGACGCCAACGCCGAATTAATCTCCAAGCTCGGCTACAAAGCCGTGGCGGTCATCCATGACACGACCGATTACGGCAAAGGGCACAACGAATATTTCAGCAAGGCGCTGGCCAAGATCGGCCAGGCGAAGATCGTCGGCACATTTGGCGTCACGGCCGATCAGCAGGACTTCACCGCCGAACTCACCAAGATCAAGGCGCTCAACCCGGACGTCATCTATTTCGGTGGCTTGACGCCCATTGGCGTGCGCATCCGCTCGCAGATGGACAAGCTCGGCATCAAGGCCGCTTTTGACGGCACGTCCGGCATTGTGTCGGACGCCTACATCCAGGGATTGGGTCCTCTCGCCGAAGGCACGCTGGCCTTCCGTGAGGGCGCTCCGGCCGAGAAACTGCCCGGCGGCAAGTTCTTCATGGAAAAATACAATGCACAGAAATACGACAATCCGCCGGAAGCCTATGGTCCATTCGCCTACGCTGCGATGGACATGATCCTGGATACGATCGAGAAGGTCGGGCCGGATCGCAAAAAGGTCATCGCGGACCTGGCGAACGTGAAGGATCGGGACTCGATCGTCGGAAAGATCACGTTCGACGATCATGGGCAGAATACGGTGCCCGTCATCACGAAGTACGTCGTGCAGGACGGCAAGTTCGTGGAGTGGGACGACAGTGAGTATGCCAGCGGCAAGCGTAAGCTGCCGGGGCAGAAATAGGTTCACGCGACCGGGGCCGCGGCAGGCGCGGCCCCGTTTCCTTTAACGCCTCACAAGATCGCCGGACATGGACGCGGGCCTGCTCGCTCAGTACGTCATGAATGGGCTGATGCTCGGCATGATGTATGCCCTGGTAGCGGTCGGATTCACGCTTTTCTTCGGCGTGCTCGACGTCATCAAATTTTCCCACGGCGATGTGCTGACCGTCGGCGCGTTCGCGGCGCTCGCGACCTACGTCGGACTGCGAATGCTGGGGCTGAATTCCAACTGGCTCGAACTTGTCGTCATGCTGGTGGTGGCGACGCTGGCCATGGCGTTTCTCGGCATGGCGATCGCCCGTTATCTCGTGATGCCGCTGCGCTCGGCGCCGGCGCTCAACACGCTGCTGATCACGCTGATGTTGGGCACGGTTTTGCGCGAATCCGTCCGGCTTTTTTACCCACAGGGCGCCAACCCGAAGCCGTTTCCGGCCTTGCTCCCCCGAGCATCGATTGATTTGGGCGAGTTCAATCTGCGGCTCGACAACGTCCTGATGCTGACCGCCGGTGTCCTGGTGATCGTCGGCATTCAGTATCTGCTCAACCGCACCAAGCTCGGCCTGGCCATCCGTGCCGTCGCGCAGGACGAGGAAACCGCGCGCACGATGGGCATCAATTTCACTGCGATCGTTCTGGTGACTTTCGCGCTCGGTTCCGGCCTTGCGGCCTTCGCGGGCGTCATGAACGGCCTCTATTACAACGAGATCAATTTCGGGATCGGCCTTTACCTCGGCGTGGTCGGGTTTTCTGCCGCCATTATCGGCGGTCTCGGCAGCATCTATGGCGCGATTCTCGGTGGCTTCCTGTTCGCCGGCCTGCAGACGATCGGCACCGTCATGCTTCCGTTTGCCAGCGCCTATAAAGACGTGTTCGCGTTTGCCGTTGTCATTGCCATCATGGCCTGGCGGCCGACCGGCCTGATCCGCGAAAAAATCAGCGAGCGGGTCTAGGAATGGCGGAGAAGGGACGCACCACGGTGTGGCCGGGCATTATCGCCCTTGCGATTGCGACGGGCTATTTCATTGCAATGCTCGGCGCCGAAAAGCAGAACCTGATCATCATCCTGCTGGCGGCCGGAATCGTGGCTGTGCTTGCCGCTGCCTGGCTCGGCCTGCTCGAGACTGTGAGCGCGTCATTCGTGGAGCACGAGGACGCCTTGGCCGTTTGCGCCATCGGCGCGGCGTGCGCGGTGGGGGCGGTTTTTCACGATAATCACTTCGTGCTTTTGCTGGTGATCACCGTGCTGCTGTATTCGGTGGCGACGCTTGGGCTCAATGTTCAGTTCGGCTATGCGGGCGTGCTCAATTTCGCCGGCGCTTCGTTTTTCGGTATCGGCGCCTATACGTCCGCCGTCCTGAATGCCTACACGGCCGTGCCGCATTTGCTGGTCCTCTTGGTTGGCGGGCTGCTGGCGGCCTTCGTGGGCTCGTTTTTGCTGCTGCCGGTGCTGCGAACGCGCGGGCATTACGCCGCGGTCGTCACGATCGCCTTTGCACTGCTGTTCAAGACTTTTCTCGAAGTGAACGACGTGCTCGGCGGCCCGCAGGGCATGCAGGTCAAGGGCATGCGCATTCTCGGCTGGTCGTTCAACGACAATATCGAGATCGGAAAAATCTCGCTGTCGTTCTATATGAACTATTTCGTTCTGAGCCTGCTGTTGCTGGTCGGCGCGTTTGTTCTTGTGCGTCGGCTCGAGCGGTCCTGGATCGGGCTCAACCTTGACGCTCTGCGGCTCGATGAAACCGCGGCTGGCTGCTTTGGCCTCGACATCGTGCGCTGGAAGATCACTGCATTCCTGATCGGAAACTTTCTTATCGGTATTGCGGGAGCGCTGTTCGGAATGGTCGGCGGGTTTGTCGCGCCCAACAACTACACATTTGCCGACTCACTCATCCTGGTTTCGATCCTGCTGCTTGGGGGCATCGGAAATCCGTGGGGGCTCATGGTTGCGACTATCATCGTCGTGGTCTTGCCCGAGAAATTGCAGACCATTCAGGAGTACCGGTTCCTGCTTTACGCGCTGATGGTGATCGCGGTTCTGCTGTTCCGGCCCGAAGGGTTGCTGCCGCGGCCGGTGCGCCGCTATTTCCCGGGATGGCGGCCATGAGCGCCTTGCTCGAAGCGCACGGGTTATCCAAGCACTTCGGCGGCGTGCAGGCGCTCGACGGGCTCGATCTTGCAGTCGCAGCGAACGAGATCCTCGGTCTCATCGGCCCTAACGGTTCCGGCAAGACCACGTTTTTCAATGTGATCACCGGGATCTACGACGCCGATGCCGGGCGCGTCATGTTCGACGGCGCTGACGTCACGAATGCGAGCGCGCGGGCAATTTATCAGGCCGGCATATCGCGGACATTCCAGCGTTCGCGGCTGTCATTGCCGCTCTCGATCTTCGACAACATCATGATCGGCAACCACAAGCGCCTCAATCAGGGCCTGTGGTTCAATCTGGCGAAACGCGGCGACTTCAAACGGGAATTCGAACGCAGTTACGCGGACGCACGAGCATTGGTGGAGGTGTTCGAGCCGGGACTGGCGGGGCGCATGTTCGAGCCGGTCGCCGGCCTGCCGATGATCGACCGTCGCCGCATCGAGATTTGCCGGGCGCTGATCAGCGCGCCGAAACTGCTGCTGCTCGACGAGCCTTCGGCAGGGATGACGCACGACGAGACGGCGGAGCTCATGAACGACATCCTGCTGGTGCGCAAGCGCAATCAAGGATCTCACCATCATCATCGTCGAGCATGAGATGGGCGTGATCGAGCGCATTACCGATCGCTGCGTGGTGCTCAATTTCGGGCGGAAGATCGCCGAGGGCCCGTACCGCACCGTTGCCGCCGACGCGCAGGTCCAGGAAGCCTATCTCGGAGCGGCGTGATGGCGGGCATCCTTGAGATCGAAAATGTGTACACCGCCTACGACAAGGCCGATGTGCTGCAAGGCGTGTCGCTGAGCGTGAATGCCGGACATATCACGTGCCTGCTTGGCTCAAATGGCTCGGGCAAGACCACGCTGGTACGCTCGGTTCTCGGGCTGACTCCGGCGCGCGGCGGCCGGATCGTCTTTGACGGCGCCGACATAACGCATCTGCCGACCCATAAGATCATTGCGGCAGGCATTGCGTGTATTCCGGAGGGCCGCAAAGTGTTTCCCAAGCTGACCGTCGAGGAAAATCTGCGTGTCGGCGCCTACCAGGAGCGGTCGGACAGAGCGGTCGCGTCGCGTCTTGCGGAGATTCTGCAGATTTTTCCGCGTCTCGCGGAGCGCCGGACCCAGCTCGCCGGAACGATGTCGGGAGGCGAGCAGGCGATGATATCGATCGGGCGCGGCCTGATGTGCGCGCCCAAGCTGCTGCTCATCGATGAGCCGTCGCTCGGGCTTTCGCCGCGGCTGGTCAAGGAGAACTTCAACATCATCCGAAGCATCAATGAACGCGGTATCACGGTGCTTCTGGTCGAGCAGAACGTGCATCAGACTCTCGCGATTTCGCACTTCGGATTCGTGCTATCGAAGGGGCGCGTCGCCGCGAGCGGGAATCCGGCCGAACTCGCTGCGCAGCCGGAAGTCCGCGATGCATATTTCGGTTAGGTCATGACATCTTCAGTCGAGCTGACGCAGGACCTCGTTCGCTTCAACACCATCAACCCGCCAGGTGCGGAGCGGGCCTGCGCTGAAACGCTTGCCGCTTTGCTGAAAGAAGGAGGTTTCACGGTCGACGTCGTCCCGTTCGGCGATGGCCGCGCGCAGATCGTTGCCCGCATCGGCGGCGCTTCAGGGAAACTGCCGATCGGGTTTACCGGACATCTCGATACGGTTCCGCTCGGCGCGCAGCCGTGGTCGGTCGACCCGCACGCCGGCGCAATTGTCGACGGAAGGCTCTACGGCCGGGGCTCGTCGGACATGAAAAGCGGCGTCGCGGCCTTTGTCGTCGCCTGCCTGCAATTGTCCGACAAGCTCGCGGGTACGCCCGGCGTGGTGCTGGTCATCACGGCGGGGGAGGAAACCGGCTGCACCGGCGCTGCGGCGCTCGCGCAGGAGTTCAAAGACCTGCCGAAAGTCGGCGCGTTTGTCGTGGCGGAGCCAACCGGCAACCGGCCTCTGGTCGGCCACAAAGGCGCGCTGTGGCTCGAGGCGGTCACAAAAGGGCTGACCGCACACGGCTCGATGCCGGAAAAAGGCGTCAATGCGGTCTATAAGGCCGCCCGCGCCGTTACGGCCTTGCAGGATTTCGATTTCAATGTCGCGCGCCACGATGTGCTCGGCGGGCCGACGCTGAACGTCGGCACGATCACCGGCGGTCTCAACATCAATTCCGTCCCGGACCGCGCCGCCATCGGCATCGATATCCGCACGATTCCGGGGCAAAACCACGCCGGAATCCGCGCGCAGCTCGCGAGCTATCTCGGCACCGATGTCGAGCTTGGCACCAAGCTCGACGCGCAGAGCGTGTGGACCAACCCGAACGATGCCTGGATCGGGAAAGTCGTTCGCACCGCCCGCGAGATTGCCGGAGTTGGGGGCGAGATCGGCGCCGCGCCGTATTTTACCGATGCTTCAATCCTGACGCCGGCGATGGGCGAGCCGCCGACCGCGATCATCGGTCCCGGAGAGCTGGAGCTTGCGCACCAGACCGACGAGTATTGCTGTCGTGTCACGGATCGAGCAGGCGACCGAGATTTATTCGGCGATCATCCGCGACTGGTGCGCCCTCTAGCGCTTCGCCGACAGGAGATGCTTTTCGGCTTCGTGCGCGGCATCTTCTATTGTCATGAACGTCGCGCCTTCCTTTGCAAGCTTGTCGACCATGTCCTCCAGCGCCAGCATGCGATAGCCCCGGCCGATCACATAAGGGTGCATTGTGTAGGTCAGAACGCCCCAGTCCACGGTCTTCTTCATGTAGAGGAATTCGTCGAACCAGTTCTGCAGGACAGCGCGCGCCGGCTGCATCCCTGCGAGGACCGAGGTTTGTGTGCGCACGAACTCGAAATGGGGATAATCGTCGAGCGACCAGCTGATCGGCATTTCAATCAGCTTTGTTTGCTCGCCAAAATGATAGGGCTCCCCAAGCTTTGCGACGTCGCCGCGCCGGGCGTGGTAAGGCACGTAGTCGGATCCCATCAGGCTGGAATTGTAGGTGAAGCCGTGCGCCAGCAGCAGGTCGATGGTGTGATCGCTCAGGTCCCATGACGGCGAGCGGTAGCCGCGCGCCTTCTTGCCCGTCAGACGCGCAATTGCGTCGTTGGCGCGCACAAGGTCGGCTTCCTCTTCTTCCCGGCTTTGGGTTGCCGGCGGGATATGGGCCCAGCTGTGATGCGCAACCTCGTGCCCGGCCTTGACAACGGCCTCGCATTCGCGCGGCCAGCTTTCGATCGTAAATCCGGGAATAAACCAGGTCGCCTTGATGGCGCGCGAGGCGAGAAAGTCGAGGATCCGGCGAGAGGCAAGCGCGCCGAATTCGCCGCGCGACAGCGGCGTCGGCGTCGTCATTCCGCGCGCGATGAAGCCGGATTGCGTATCGAAATCGAACGTCAGGCAGACGATGTGGCGGGGCATGGCATTGTCACTCTAGAGCCTCGCCTACAATACTGGCGCTGGCGCGGCATGATAGGAAGGCGGGCAGGGGGGTCAAGGTTTTGGCTGTCAGGGACATCGGCATTATCGTCAACGGTGCAACTGGGCGTATCGCTTCGACGCAGCATCTGGCGAATGCGCTGCTGCCGATCCGCGCAGAGGGTGGGCTGACCGTCGGAGACGATCAGGTCGTGCCGCATTTGCTTCTGGCCGGCCGTGCCGAGAAACGCCTCGCCGCACTCGCGCGCAGCAACGGAATTGATCGCTGGACGACCGATCTCGATGCGGCCCTGTCGGATCCCGGCTATTCCGTGTTCTTCGACGCCGCGGCGACGGTGCAGCGTGTGCCGACGCTGACGAAAGCGATCGCCGCCGGCAAACATATTTACAGCGAGAAGCCGGTTGCGCTCTCCGTTTCGGAAGGCATGTCGCTTCTGGCCGCGGCGCGTGCGCGCAAGCTCAAGCACGGTGCCGTCGAGGACAAGATCTTCCTGCCCGGGCTGCAGAAACTCGCGCATCTTGCCGGCCAGAAGTTTTTCGGCCGGGTCACCGGGTTTCGTCTCGATTTCGGCTGGTGGGTGTTTGACGGGTTCGAGCGCAAGAGCCAGCGGCCGAGCTGGAACTACCGGCGAAGCGGCGCTGGCGGGCTTACCATGGATATGTATCCGCATTGGCGGTACGTCATCGAAAGCATTCTCGGTCCGATCCGGCGCATTGTTGCCGCTACCGCGACAGCCATTCCACAGCGTGCGGACGAAGGCGGCGCCCGTTATGACGTCGACGTCGACGATACGTCTCTGACCTTGGCGGAGCTGGACAATGGCGCCGTTGGTACGATCGTCTGCTCTTGGGCAACGCGGGTGCGCCGCGACGATCTTCTGACATTCCAGGTCGACGGCACCGGCGGCTCGGCGATCGCGGGCCTGCATCGCTGCTGGGCGCAAGGCGCGAGCGATACCCCCGATGTTCGCCACATCAATCCCGTGGCCGACATCGGTTTCGACTATCGCCGGGACTGGAAGGAGGTTCCTGGACCGGCCGTCCATGCAAATCCCTACCGCATCGGATGGGAGCGATTTCTCAGGCACGTCGTCGCCGACGAGCCTTTGGCGAGCGATCTGTCGGCCGGCATCCGCGATGTGAGGCTGGTGGAGGCCTGCTATCGCAGTACCGCCGAGGGCAGATGGATTACCCTGGATGAGGCTTGATAGCCGTTTTAGCGGTGCAGGCAGGAGTAAATTCTGACGAGATCGCGCGCCGGCATGGGGACTGAGCGCTTAGCCTTTGCGTTTTCCGTCGCGGTCTCGCAGGACAGCCAGAAATAGTTTCCCGCGGGATCGACAACGATCCGCACAGGTTTGAAATCCGACACGATGATCGACAGGTACTCGACCGTCGAGAACCAGCTGAGTTGATTGAGCTCCGGTGAAATCCGTTGCGATGAGACGAAGCGCGGGTCGCCGAGCGCGGGATCGGAGGCGCTGCCCAATGCGAGCGCCCTCACTGCCGCTTTGTATACTGTCCAGACCGTGACGAATTTTGCGGTCTGAACACCATGAATGGCCGCGCAAAGAATGATGGCACCGGTGCAGGCCCGGATGACCGTGACGCCAGCTAGGAATTTCGCGATCTGCAGCAGTTGCGGACAAGCAATCGGCGCGGCGTCTGCCTGCATCGCATAGACGGCTGACAACACACCGAAAACCGGAGTGATGACGACCAGCGTCGTGCGGAGATAATATCGGTTGCTTGCATGGATCCACTGGTCGAACTGCAGCCAGTAAATCAGCAGGGCGATTGCGCTGACGGCGAGTGCCGCAAGCAGCGCCGTTTCTGTTGGCATGATCCGGGACAGCGCAAGAAAGAGGAGGCTGTAACCGGCGAGAACGACGATCAGCACGACAACGAGGTTTACCTGAAAAATCGCAGGGTCGAAAAAATGGAGGCCGGCTCTGACAAGAACATCGGCGAAATAGTCGTCGGGTGGATAGATCAGCTTCACGATGACCCAAAGTGCCGTCGCGACGCACAGCGCAACTGCCCCTCGCAGGAACAAAGGATGACGGAAACCATGCAGCGCAAGCGTTACGACAACGACAAATGCAAGCACGACGCCGCCCGCATGGGTCAGGACCAGCGCCGTCATCGTGATTGACAGGATGACCGCCGCAAGGATGCTCCGGCCGGCAGAGTGGGCCAGCGCGAGCGCTGGCCAGAACAATGCGTGCGCCATCCACATTTCCGTCGGGAAGCCGAAGATCAGCGGGCAAAGCAAAGCCGTCGAGGCGCACGCATAGGCAAAGAAAATGCGACCGCGTGAACGGTCGGCTGCCAATGTCCCGACGAGGCCTAAAAGTGGCGCGACATAGAAAAGAAAACCGTAGGCGACAATGCCGGCCGTAGGGCTTCCGGTCAGCCCGACGAGGGTTTCGGCGGGCCAGAGCGAAAGGAAAAACACTGACGCACGGTTGGCAATGTTGTGCCAATGGAATGCCCACACGTCCTGGACCGCAACCGCGTAGGAAAATATCGCGCCGTCGGCATAGAGCTGGAGCTCATAAACGAGCGCAACGACGACAAAGGCCAGCGACCAGCCGAGGCCGGCGGCCACAGCCAGATTGCGCAGAATTCTCTCCTCGCGGGCAGACGATCGCGATGCAGCCTGCATTGTGTCTAGCCACGCAGAAGCTGCTGGCGTTCCAGAAGCTGCTTGAATACGCCGCCTGCCGCGTCGGTGATTTTCTCCAGGAGGTGCTGGCCGAATTCCGTCGAGGCAGATTTTGCATCACCGATGATTCCCATATCGGCGACCGCCTTCTCGTTCGTCGTCCATGGCCACGTCACTGATTGATCGAGGATGGTCGTGCGCACGGCGTCGGCTCTGGAAACGGCCTGCAGTTTCTTGATTTCGTCGACGCGTACCAAATGCGGCGCGGTTGCAAGCATCATCGACGTTTCGTTCTTCCCGCCATGGATTTCCGGCGTTTTTGACGCCGCATGGATGTCCGCCCAGGTGGTCGGATGCAGAATGCAGACATTGAGCTTGAAATCGCCGCGCAGATCCTGTGCCAAAACTTCCAGGATGCCGCGGTTGCCGCCGTGGCCGTTGATGACTGCGAGATTACGCGCGGGGAGGCTGCGGGCGATTTCGCGCCCAAGATCATGGATCAGTTCGGTCAGGCCCCTGACGGACAGCGATAGGGTACCCGGGGCCCATTCATGTTCGCGCGCAAGACTGACCGCTTGCGTCGGCATTTGCCACAGATCATAGGTGTCGCCCCAGCGCGCAATGATGCGGCGCGTGAATTCCTCCGCCAGGACAACGTCTGTATTGAGCGGCAGGTGAGGTCCATGCTGCTCGATTGAGCCGATCGGCAGGCACAAGATCGAGCTCGCCCGCAGGCGCTTCGCAATGTCCAGGTAGGTCAACTCGCCGATCGACCGGCTCGGCACGTCTTGTGGCATGGCTGATGTCAGCTCTTTGAGCCGCAATAGGCGGCGCCGATGCAGACGATATCAGCGCCGTTCAATGATGCCAGTGGAAAGCCGTGCGGTGGTTACGACGGTTCGGCGAGCGAAGCCATAAGATGATCGAGGCGGTGCCCGGCGCGAACGGCCTTTGCGGCCATGTAGCGCCGATTGTCGGCATTAATCGGGGCCTCAAGCGGCATCCGGCTTGCGATTTCGATGCCGGCCTTGGCGAGACCGTCAAGCTTGGCGGGATTGTTGGTCAAAAGGACAACCCGTGTGCAATTGAGCATCTGCAGCATGCGCGCCGCGATGCCATAGTCGCGCTCGTCATCGTCGAAGCCAAGCGTCGTATTGGCATCGACGGTGTCGAGACCGTCGTCCTGCAGCTGATAGGTACGCATCTTGTTGGCGAGGCCGACGCCGCGGCCTTCCTGCGCGAGGTAGAGCACGACGCCGCCGCCAAGATCTTCGAGCCGCCGCATGGCGAGTTGAAGCTGATCGCCACAATCGCAGCGCCGCGAGCCGAACACATCCCCAGTGAGGCATGCCGAGTGGAGTCGGACGGGGACGGCGTTCGAAAAATCCGGCTTGCCCACGATGATCGCGGTGGAATTGCCGCCGATCGCGTCGCGGAAGACGACAAAGCGCGCCTGCGTACCCGAATCGAGGGGAACCGAAGCTTCGCTCGCCAGCGTCAGGGACCGGATCGCTTCGTCGGCGAACTGTTCGACCGCTTCAGCATCGACTGTGATGATGTCCGCCTCAGGAGGCAGGGCATCCGGGGAAACCTCCACTGCCAGCACCGCGGGCAAACCTTGCGACAGCTTCACGAGTTGAATCGCCGCTGCAGCGGCCGGACCTGCAGGTTTTGCCTCGGGAATACGATCGCACGTCGCATCACTGACAAGCGCCTCGATCGAGGTCGCATCATCGTCGGGCGACAGCCGCAGGGCCATCGGCGTCCGCGCGTCCAGTCCAAGCGCCAGCGCGCGCCGCGCTGTAACAATGAGACGCGGCGTGCGTGGCGCGCAAAGCGCCATGAACGCCGTCAAGCGAGCAGCATCGAGTGCTTCAACGGGCAGCGCAAGAAGCGTTTCGTTTTTTGCTTTGATGAGAACGGGTCGTCTACCGTGAAATTCGGCGAGACCGCGACTGACACCCACGGGACCTTTGCTGCCAAATAATACCGGGCTTACGCCACTGCGTACTGAATTCATTCCGAGACTTTCCGTTTTTTACGCCCGCCAATATAAGAACACCGCGTGCCGTGTAACCATTCCGGTCGCAAAGAGGCCGAATTTATGCCAGCCTGCTGGCGCCCGTATCCGGTGTTAACGCACGGGGCGTGCTTTTAGCTGCCATGTCATTAAGAAATTTTCCCCATAACCCAAATAGCGGGATCGGCGGCAAGTCATCCGACCCATGGTTGGAGTTTAGCAATATTTTCCGGTCCAGTGACCAGCCCCTTCCGCAGCCCTGGAGCGAAATTTTCGACCCGCTTCGCCGGGGTACCGTCGATGAGTTGATGGTCGTTGGCCAGATCGGCCAGTCGCTCGATGGCCGCATTGCGACGGAATCGGGGCATTCGAAATACATCAATGGGCCGGCCGGACTGACCCACCTGCACCGGTTGAGGGCTTTGGTAGACGCGGTCGTTATCGGCGTCGGTACTGCGATAGCCGATGATCCTCAACTGACCGTACGCCGGGTCGCCGGGCAGCAGCCGGCACGCGTCGTCATCGATCCGAACGGCCGTCTCGGCAGCAAAGCGAGGGTCTTCAGTGAGGATGGTGTCCGTCGCGTTGTTGTAACGGCGGAAGGAAATGCCGCTGCGCCGGTCCCGGGCGTAGAGCTTGTCCGGCTGCCCACTGCCGATGGGCACCTTTCGCCTGCGGCTATCCTTGCTTCGCTGGGTGCTAGCGGCATGCGCCGGATACTGATCGAAGGTGGCGCCGACACAGTCTCGCGCTTTCTTGCGGCGGGATGCCTTGACCGACTGCACGTGATCGTCGCGCCGATCATTCTGGGCGCGGGCCGCCCTGGCATCGCGCTGCCGCCGGTCGAACGCGCCGACATGGCCATGCGGGTGGCGATGCGCACGCATCGAATTGACGATGAGATATTGTTCGACTGCGATCTTTCAGCTCAGCGCCTGCCGGTAGGGAGCGCAAAAAGATCGACATGACCGACGCGGAGGGATGACTTTCCCACGGCGACGCTGGTGCGCCTGCGCGTCAGCCATGATGCGGCGTCGGCGAGCGACAGCGCGCCGATCTCGCGTGCCGCACCCGCCCAGCCGTCAAAAATCTCCAGCTGAATGTCGCGATCATTCGGCCCCATCGTCCAATCCGATCGGCGGTGGGTGACGGCGTAGCCCAGCCGCTCGAAGACGGCGATGGCATAGCTGGCAGCCTCCGGCCCGAGCGCCAAGCCGAATCCTTTGTCGGTGGCCTGGTGCTTGTTGATCGCCGCAATGATCGACGCATCCGCCGGTTCATTCGGAGTGATGTCGATACGGCCGTCATAGGTCAACGCTGCGTAAAACGGGATCGAGCGTGCGGCGATTTCGGTCGACAGCCGGTCAAGCCAGTCTTTGGAAACGAGATCGAGAAATGCCGAGGTGGTGACCAGGTCAATCGCGCCATCGAGCGCGGCTTCGAGGTCCCGGTTGAGATCCAGCGGAACTGCCGTAACTTTGACATTGTCGCCAAGCGCCATCGCGTTCGCCCGCCCAAGAAGACCAAGATCATTGTCGGCAAGCCGCCAGACCTGCCGTGACTGAAAATGTTCGGTCAGGGCGCGCACCGTTGCGCCGGTGCCGCAAGCGAGATCGACAACATGGACCGACGGCAGCGCGGCGACCGAAGCTGCCACAGCGGCAATAATTTCGCGGCTGCGCGCGCGCAGGTCATAAGGCTCGCGCAGAGTAAGCCAGTCGGCGGAGAAGCCGCTCACGTGAGCGTCTCCAGCGTGCGTGCTACAATTTTCGCGGAACTCCTGCCAGGTCGGAAGTTTGACCGCAGCCGCCCGTGCTGCGGCTGCGAAGCGCTTTCGCTCGTCGGCATCGGCTATGAGCCGGCGCAGTGCCAGGGCGAACGCAGGCACGTCGTCGGGCTCAACCAGAATGCCGGCGTTCGCCGGCACCGTATCAGGGATCGCTCCCGCTCTCGTCCCGACGACCGGCAGCCCATGTGCGATCGCCTCACTGTAGGCCATGCCGTAGCCTTCGAACCGCGAGGCCAGGGCGAATATGTCGGCATGGGCGTAGAGTTCGGCAATTCGTTGCGCGGATACCGAGCCCAGCACCGTCACACGGTCGCTAAGCCTGAGCCGGGCGATATCGCCATCGAGCTGCGCGGCGGCTTTTGTGTCGCGGCCGCGGTCGCCGGCGATGGTGAGGTGCCACGGCAGATCGGGCATCGTGGCAACCGCCGCGACAAGAATATCGAAGCCTTTGCGCGGTACCACCGCGCCGACCGAGAGTATTCGCACGACACCATCGCGACTTGCCGGTATCGATGCCACAATGTCGTTTCCCGGCCTTGCAACGGTGATTTTGTCCAACGGAACGGAATAATCCGCGACCAGTCGCTGTGCCGTCGACGGACTTGTCACGACTACATGTTTGGCAGCCGCCAGGGATGCCTTTTCGCTGGCGCGCAAGACGTTGGCTTGCGTTTCGGTAAGCCCGGTTTCCAACGCCAGCGGGTGATGCACAAGACCCACCAGCACGTGATGCGCCCGCAGACGGCGCGCCGCCTCGGGCAAGGCGCCGAGCGCAAGTCCGTCGGCGATGATGGGACAGCCTTCAGTCACCATCAGTAGCCGTGCTTCGGCGGTCGCTCGGGTCTCTTTGGCGGGCCAGGGGAAGTTCTCGCCGAGATTGATGCGCTCTATGGTCCAGCCGAGGGCTTCGAGCTCGGCGATCATTCGCCGGTCATAGGCGTAGCCGCCGGTCGGCGTGGAAAGATCGCCAGGCACTGCAAAGGCGAGCCGCTTTACCACAAGTTCGCCTCGTAGGACGCCGATGCGACATGAGATTCGCCGAATGTGACGCGGATCGCCTTCAGTTCGCGGCCGGGGCGGCCGAGCTGGTCTGCGCGAGCGGCTTTCGCAAGCTGATCGTGGACGTGTTTGGTCAGAAATTCGGTCGTCGTGTTGACGCCTTTGAATTCGCTCAGGTCATCGAGATTGCGATAGTTCAGCGGGGCGAGGGCGGCCTTCAGCACTTCGTGCGCGCGGCCGATATCGATTACGACTCCGTTCGAATCGAGAACTCTCGGAAAAGAAGGCTGCGTCGACAACGAATGTTGCCCCGTGCAGAGCCTGCGCTGGCCCGAACATCGCTCCACGGAACGAATGGGCAATCATGATGTGGTCACGGACTTCTACGGAAAACAAAGGAACCCCCCTAGTCGTAAGAAATAAGTTGGGCGGCGACATTGCTCTTCGGATCAAGCAGTGCAGGCAGACGCGACGGCAGATCGCGAAACCGCACCGCTGGAGCAAGAAGCGCGTCAAGGCGCGCATCGGCAAGCAAATTGAGCGCGGCCCTAAGCCGTTGGCCGTGCGTCCAGCGAGGCCGGTGTGACGTCGCAATCTTGCCGACCTGACTTGATATCAGGCGCAGGCGGCGGCTGTGGAAGGTGCCGCCCAAGGATACAGCAACTTGCTGCTCGCCGTACCAGCTCAATTCAACGACTGTTGCTTCCTCGCCTGCGAATGCGATGGCCGCATCGAGGCCGGCGGCGGTGCCGCTCGCGTGAAAGACGACATCGCAATCGCCCTTTGCCGAATCAGGCGCGGCAAAGCCAACTCCGAGCTGCTGCGCCAACTTCGCGCGCGCGGTGTTCGTGTCGACGAGAGTGACTTCCGCGCCCGGAAAGTGCCCGCAAATGAATGCCACCATGGCGCCGACCGCGCCGGCCCCTACAATCGCGATCCGGTCCGCCGGTCCGGGCGCCGCATCCCATACGGCGTTGAGCGCCGTTTCCATGTTTGCCGCAAGCACGGCGCGCTGCGGCGAGACCGCCGGGGGCAGCGGCACGACGGCGTCCTGTGGAATATTGAAATGCGTTTGATGGGGATGCAGGGCGAAAACCTTACGGCTTGCCAATTCGGCAGGACCTGCTTCGATTTCACCGACCGTGGCGTAGCCGTATTTCACCGGGAACGGAAAATCGCCCGCCATGAACGGTGCGCGCATGCGTTCGAACTCGCTGCGTGGGACTTTTCCGCCCAGCGCGAGAGCTTCGGTGCCTCTGCTGAGCGCACCGAACAGCGCGCGGACTCGCACCTCATGCGGCCGTGGCGGCTGCAGCGTTTCCTGCCGGATCTCCGCTTTTCCGCGGGCCGTATACCAAAGCGCCTGGGCAGCCTTAGTAGCGCCGTCCTTCGTCACTATCGTCGAGCCCTCGGATTGGACTATTGAAAACGTTCCCGTGTTATATCATCAAGTTCGCACGGGCCGTCGGGGAATAGAAGTCGTTAACCGCGTGTCAGAACGCTCGCTTCCGCAATCGATGAATATTGGTGTCGCCGGGCGTGAAATGACCTGGCGCCGTACACTGTTTGCCCTGCTTTTCGCCGCCACCATGGTGGGGCTCGCTGGCACTTGCGGCATTCGCACTCTCGCCTGGTGGATTGGATGCAGCCGACATTGTTTTGCTGGTGCTGTTCGCGATCACGCTGCCATGGATGGTCGCGGGCCTGTGGAATGCCTTGATCGGATTCCTGATCATGCGCTTTGCGCGCGATCCTATTGCGGCCGTGGTGCCAGAGGCGGCGTTCATTCGCGGCGATGAGCCCATCGTCGCTTCGACCGCCATTGTCTTGTGCATCCGAAACGAGGCGCCGGAGCGCATCGTGCGTAACCTAGAGCCAATGCTTGCAGGGCTGGAGGCTTCCGGAATCGCGCATCGCTTCCACCTATATGTGCTGAGCGACACGAATGATCGCTCGGTTGCGAAGGCGGAAGAGGTTCGTCTCGGCGAGCTGGCCACGCGATGGAAAGATCGCATCGGCGCGACCTACCGGCGGCGCACCGTCAATACCGGATATAAGGCCGGCAATATTCGCGATTTCTGTGACCGATGGGGCAGGGATCACGAACTTGCGGTCACGCTCGACGCCGACAGCTTCATGACTGCGGATGCGATCTTGCGCCTGGTTCGCCTGATGCAGGCAAATCCGCGGCTCGGAATTCTGCAAGAGACTCGTCGTCGGCTTGCCGTCGACGAGCGCCTTCGCGCGCATTTTCCAGTTCGGGATGCGGCTCGGCATGCGATCCTACACGATCGGCAGCGCATGGTGGCAGGGAGACTGCGGTCCATATTGGGGCCACAACGCAGCGTTGCGGTTGAAACCATTCATCGAGCACTGCGTCCTGCCGGTTCTGTCGACCGACGGAACGCAGGATCGCCATATCCTCAGCCACGACCAGATCGAGGCGGCTTTGATGCGCGCCGCCGGCTACGAGGTCCGCGTCCTGCCAGAAGAGAATCTCGGCTGGGAAGAGAACCCGCCGACCTTGATTGAATTCATCCGGCGCGATCTGCGCTGGTGCCAGGGCAACATGCAGTACTGGCGCTTCCTGGTTCATCCCGGCCTCGCACCGGTCAGCCGCTATCAATTGGGTCTCGCAATTCTGATGTTCATCGGCTCTCCGGCGTGGACGGCAATACTTGCTTTGACCGTTCTGCTGTTTTTTTTCACCGATCCAACCGTCAGGTTTATGCGTGCCGATGCAGGCATTGCCCTGTTCGTCTGGGTGGTGCTGATGTGGTTCGCGCCCAAATTTGCCACCGCGCTTGATATTCTTTTGCGACCCGATCTTCGCCGCGCGTTCGGAGGAACCGTGCGGTTTTTGGCGAACTATTGGATCGAGCTGGTCTATTCGATCTTGCTGGTGCCGGTGCTCTGGTTCGGCCACACGCTCTTTCTGGTCGGCTTGCTGTTCGGGCGTGAAATCGGGTGGATCGGGCAAACGCGCGAAGATCACACAGTGTCATTATCTTTGGCCTTCCGTACGTTGTGGCCGCACACGGTGCTCGGGGTTGCAGCACTGGCTGCCCTGGCCGCGACGCGCCCTGCTGCGATTCCCTACGAGGCCTTTCTCGCGGCCGGCCTGGCATTTTCCATTCCGTTCGCGATGGTGACAGCCTGGCCGCGCGTTGGAGCTTTTTGCGTCCGCGTCGGCATTGGCCGTCTGCCCGAGGAAACGGCGCCGCCCACCGCGCTGCGCGCGCTCGCGCTGCCCGCCGTTGAGGCCGCGTCACCGATGCCATCCCTCAGTCCGGTCTGACACGTGCTCAGATTGCTGAAAACGACTGGCGGAATTCTTCGGTCTCTTCGCATCTACTACGGCAATCGCGGGCACGCCTCGGCCATGGATCGCCTCTATGGCCAATTCATCAAGGATGGCGAACTCGTTTTCGATGTGGGCTCGCATGTCGGCGATCGCGTGGCCTCCTTCAGCCGTCTGGGTGCGCGTGTTATTGCGGTTGAGCCTCAGCCTGCGATGGTCGCAGTGCTGAAATTGCTCCATGGCCGGAATTCCTCCGTGACAATCGAGCCCGTTGCCGTCGGGCGGGAGTCCGGATCGGCAAACCTGATGATCAATCCCCGCAATCCGACGGTTTCGACCGCGTCGCAGGAATTTGTCAGGGCCGCGCACGATGCTCCGGGCTGGGAATCCCAACGCTGGACCAGAACAATTCAGGTGCCGGTGACGACGCTGGATGCCCTCATTGCAAAGCATGGCAAGCCGGCCTTCGTCAAAATCGATGTCGAGGGATACGAGGCCGAAGTGCTGGCAGGCCTGACGCAGCAGGTGAGGGCGCTTTCGTTCGAATTCACCACGATCCAGCGAGAGGTTGCTCGCGCCTGCATCGAGCGTTGCCATACGCTCGGCTTCGCGCGTTTCAACAGCGCGCTTGGCGAGAGCCAGGTGCTGACCCACGAGCAATGGATCGGTGGAGATGAGATGATGGCCTGGCTGGCGGTGCTGCCGCATTCGGCCAATTCCGGGGACATCTATGCAGCGCTCGCCTGACGCCCAGCGGGCAAGACGCGGCAGACTGATGGCCGCCGGCCTGGCCGCCGCAGGATTCGGTCTGACGCTGCTGATCTTTTATCCCGGTATCATGACCTACGATGCCAAGTTCGTATACGAGTACATCGCAAAGCACACTTTGGAGGACTGGCAATCCCCGGTGATGACGGTGCTCTGGGCGCTGATCGATCCGATCGCGCCAGGTTCGGCCAGCATGTTCCTGTTGACTGCGGCGGCCTATTGGCTGGCTTTTGGCCTGCTCGGTTTCGCGCTCGCGGGCCGCTCTGCCGCGCTGGGCGCGCTGCCGCCGCTTCTCGCGCTGCTGCCGCCGGCCTTCGTTTTTGTTGGCGTGATATGGCGCGACGTGCTGTTCGCGGTCACCTGGCTTCTCGCGATTGTGCTGACGTTCGCCGTTACGAGTGGCCCGCCAAAACGACGTGTGCCGATCCAAATCATCGCATTTGCGCTCTGCTGTCTCGGTGTTCTGCTTCGGCCGAATTCAATTATCGCGGCGCCACTGCTTGCCATCTACATCGTCTGGCCGTTGCAGATGCGATGGAAGCGCACCGCCATTCTATACATCCCCGCGATTGCTGCCTTCTTTGGCCTTGTGCAGTTCATCTATTACGGCGCGCTCGGAGCGACACGGCAGCATCCGTTGCAGTCGATCATGATTTTTGACCTCGGCGGGATCAGCCACTTCACCAAGGAAAACCAGTTTCCGGTCACGTGGAACGAGCGCGACACGGCCCTGCTTCTGAACGGCTGCTATCGACCAACCGAATGGGATCTTTATTGGCGACTCGAGCCGTGCGAATTCGTCATGCGCAAGATCGAAAAAGAAGAGAAACTGTTCGGCACGCCCGTGATCACGAATGCGTGGGCAAGTGCGATCGCGCGGCACCCGATCGCCTACCTGGAGCATCGCGCCAGCTTCATGTGGAATTTCCTGGGAAACCCGAATCTAACGATGTGGGTCGCCGATATCGAGAAACCTGACGAGACGGTCTTTCCGGAGCGTCCGGCATTTGCCGTGTTGATGGTTGTTCACGATGTCCTCAAGCCAACCGTTTTCTTCCGCGTAGGCTTCTGGCTGCTGGCCTGTTTGGCGATATTCGGCCTGGCATTACGCCGGCGGGATACGCCGGAGGGTGCGTTTTCAATCGCGGTCTGCGGATCGGCCTCGCTTTATGTGCTGACGTTCTTCTCGGTGGGGGTCGCGTCCGATTTCCGCTACGGCTACTGGACCGTGCTCGCCAGTATCGCTGGCTTATCGGCATTACTCAGCCCGGCTGAACCCCGATCGGGCTGAACTGCATTTTGGTCAGCTGCGCAAAGCGGCCATCGAGCCGGTGCAACTCCTCGAATGTGCCGGTCTCGATGATGCGTCCGCCGTCAAACACCAGAATTTTGGTCGCCTTGCGGATGGTCGCAAGGCGATGGGCGATGACGAAGGTGGTGCGGTTTTTCATGACCTCGTCCAGCGCCGTCAGCACGCGAGCTTCGGTCGCCGCATCGAGCGCGCTGGTTGCCTCGTCGAGGATCAATATCGGCGGATCCTTCAGCAAGGCGCGCGCGATGGACAGACGCTGGCGCTCGCCACCGGAGAGCGAGCGGCCTCGCTCTCCGACCATGGCGTCAAACCCGTCCGGATTTGCGTCGATGAAATCGAGTGCTTGCGCACGCGCAGCGGCATCGCGCAATTCGTCATGGGTTGCATCCGGTTTTCCAATGCGCATGTTTTCCGCAATCGAGCGATTGAACAGCAAGGACTCCTGAAAAACCACGCCGATGTTGCGGCGCAGGGCGCTCAGCTGGATGTCGCGTATGTCGGTGCCGTCGATTCTGATCTGTCCCGATTGTGGGTCAAAGGCGCGATGCAAGAGTGCGAGGGCGGTCGACTTGCCGGCGCCCGTCGCGCCGACAAGCGCCACGGTGTCTCCCGGCAACGCTGTGAATGTCAGGCCCACGACCGCGGGCCGTATGAAGTCGTAGCCGAATGAGACATTGTCAAATTCGATGCGTCCCTGGAACCGCCCGGGATCGATGGCACCCGGCCGGTCGTGCAGGGCCGGCACCGTGTCGAGGATCTCGAAGAACTCGCGCAGGCGCGCTGCATCCATCGCCATGCGGTTGGCGAAGCTTACCGCCTGCTCGAGCCGTGTGATCACCATGCCGGCCAGCGCCATGAAGGTGACGATTTCGCCGATCGTGACCGTGCCTTGCTTGAACAACCAGGTGCCGAGCAGGATGATCGAGAGGACCGTCAACGTCGTGGCGGCGCGCGTCAGCACTGTCGCGATTGCCCACCAGGACAGCACCGGAAATTGTGCGGCCAGCAGCCGTTCGCTGACCGATCGGAGTGCGCTCACTTCGGTCTCAACACGAGCGAAGCTTTGCACGAGCGCGATGTTGCCGAGCGCGTCGGATGCGCGCTCGGCGAGATCGGAATGATGGGTCTGCACGATGCTCTGCAAATGCTCGGTCTTGTGCAGGACCAGTGCCGTGAGCATCGCAAACAGCACGCAAAGGATGATCAGAAGGATGGCAAGGCGCCAATTGATGACAAGGGAGAGCGGCACAAGGATGAATAGAGAGACAAAGGCCGCGAGGTGCTCGCGGAAGAACCCGAGCCAGAACGACCAAAGCGTGTCCGCGCCCTGGAGCATGATCTTCATGAGCCGGCCGGAATGCGTTTCGCCGTGATAGGCCAGCGGCAGTTGCAGAATGTGTTCGAAATAGTCTGTCAGCACGAGCAAGCGGCGTCGGTGCGACAGGCGGTCGGCATAAAGCGCAACCCAGGTGCCGCAAAGGATGGTGAACAGCCCGAAGGCCACCCAGGCGATCAGCAGCAGCCCGAGTGTGGCCCAGTCAGCCGAAGCGGGATTGGCTTGGGCGCCGGCCAAAAGATTGATGACGCGGCCGAACAGCACCGGCTCGGCGAATTGGGCCAGAGCCAGCGTGACATTGGCGACGGCGAGAAACCAGGCTAGACGCCGGTCCGACCCGAGCTGTTCTAGGACGCGCAGATAAAGACGCACAAAACTCATGCGCCGGAGTGTAGCGAATATTCTCCGCTAGTTGTTGCTTGCCGGCGGGTTGGGCGCGGGCTGGGCGGCCGGCGGCGGAGCAGGTGCTGGCGCCGGCGGAGGCGCTGCGGCTGGAGCAGGGGGCGGCGCCGGCGGTGATGTCCAGGCCTTGTAATCGGCTTCGGACACCGTGGGCAGCTTCTTCAGAAAGGCGGCGATCGCCCAGATCTCTTCGTCCTTGGCGCCGGCCAGCTGGAAGCTCGGCATCCCGGTCATATTGATTCCGTTCTTGACCACCCAGAACAACTGCGCCGGGGTTTGATGATCGACGACCTCCTTGAGGTCCGGCGGGTCGGGATGCAGCCCTTCGGAATATTTCTGCCAGGGGACGCCGGGCGCGCCGTGGCAGTTCGCGCAGCCGTGCGCGGCGAATGCCTTCGCGCCGGCCTGCACCATCTGCGCATCGTTGATGTTGGCCGGAGGTTGATCGGTTGCGTGGCGATTGATCGATGCCGTTCGGACCTGGATTAGCGCCCAGCGTACAATTCCCGGGTCCTCGGCGGTGCCTGCCACGCTATAAAAACCGCCGAGGAAAAATACGGCGGCGCCGATCCCCACAATGATTGCAAGAGCGCCGATCAATGCAAGAAAACGCATAAGAGCCTCCACGGCATTAATTTATAGGGGTCAAACGATACACCGGCCCATAGGTGGGGAATGTTACGTTATCGTGATTATAGCTAATTGATGAAAACGGAAAAAGTTCAACCGTGCGGATGTGTCCGGGGCGCGGATTGGGAGAGGTAAGCAAGCAGTTTCATCTCGCGTCTGCCGCGCGTCACGGTGTCCAGCACAAGGCCGATCCCGGCACACAGGAATGCCAATAGCATGAGCCCTGTCGAGAGCACCGCGGTCGGCAATCGCGGCACCAGCCCCGTCTCGAGAAAAGTGATGATGATCGGGACCGCAAGGCCGATCGAAACAAGAGCCGCAATCAGGCCGAAGCCCGCAAAGAAGGGAAGCGGCCGCTCTGCACGATAGAGATTTGCGATCGTAAGCAGGATGCGGAAGCCATCACGCCACGTGCTGAGCTTGGACGATGATCCCTCGAGCCGCGCATAATATGGGGTCTCGATCTCATCGACCGGCAAGCCGAGCTGGAGCGCGTGCACCGTGAGCTCGGTCTCGATTTCGAACCCACCGGAGAGAACCGGAAACGATTTGACGAAACGGCGAGAAAAGACGCGGTAGCCGGAGAGCATATCGTTGAAGGATGGACCGAAGACCCATGCGACAAAGCCGACAGAATTCTGTTGCCCGCGCGATGACCCGTGCGATAGGCGACCTTGTCGTTATCGACGCGGCTGCCGACGACCATGTCGAGCTGGCCATCGATCAATCGTCTCGATCATCCGGCGGGCACTCGGCGCATCATATGTGGCGTCGCCGTCGACGAGCACATAGATATCTGCATCCACGTCGGCAAACATCCGCCTGACCACGAAACCCTTGCCGCGATGCTTTTCCTGGAAACACCTTGGCACCCGCGGCGCGGGCGATTTCGGCGGTCCTGTCCGTTGAATTGTTGTCGAAGACGAAAATCGCGGCTGCGGGCAAAGCTGCCCGAAAATCCTTCACGACCTTGTCGATTGCGGCCTCTTCGTTGAAGCAAGGCACGAGCACGGCGATTCGGTACGGCTCGAAAAGGCCCGTTCCGTAACTGGCAGATGTCGTGGTTGCAAGCGTCAATGCGAGCCCCAGCCTCCGCCAGACGACTCATTTTCTGCCGGCGCGCAGAAACAGACCATGATCATTCGAGGAATGCAATTGCTCGTGTTTTGCCGATTATCACGCCTGATCCAGAGCATCATCATCGCGCCGAACATTGGGTCGTGGTGCGGCACCGCCGAGGTGACCATTGGCGAGAAGGTCCGTGCTGTGCATGAAGATGAATCGGCTACATCCCTATCGGCAGCGTGCATCGGCTGGCGAACAAGGCTGGAACTGATCGAAGTGCAGACGGAAGTAATCTAGACGACGACGATATCGAACGTGTTGGGTACGTCTGTAAGCGCAGTGCGCCGAAATTCTAAGAATAATGAAAAAACCCGACCGTTCACTTTCCAGTTCTGTGTTTTCGCGGCGCATCGCGCGTCTAGTTTCAGCGCATTCACTTCGTCGAACACGCGAAGACGAACGGTTTAGATTGCGGCTAGGAGAGCGTCAGTCGCCCGACCCCGAAATAAATTCGCGGATAATTGTTCGTACAAGAATCCTGGTATCGAGCCAGAGTGACCATGTCTTTATGTACAGTAAATCTCGATCAAGCCGTTCGATGGCAGAAAGTGGGATAGCTGTGGCGCCACGATAACCGGACACTTGAGCTCACCCCGTGATGCCGGGACGCATATGATGCCGCTGAAAATAGTACGGCGTGCGCTCACCTGATACTGTAATAGAATACATTAAGTATGCTATCCGCCCTGCCAGGTCGGTGCATGGGCTGGATCTCTTGGTTATCGCGCGAACTAGATCGCGGGGGATGAGAATGCAATTCCTGAGTCATACCGAATGGCCAATGTGGTTTGGCTACGCGGCCGTCATCGTCGAGCATCATCACCTGCGCGATGAAGACGATGATTCCTCTCCGCATCGTGAGCATGACCTGCAATAGCCTGTTCATCATCTACGGGTTTTTCGGGGGCATATACCCCACGCTGGTGCTCAACCTCGTTCTCCTGCCGCTCAACACATTGCGCCTGCATCAGATGCGGAAATTGATTCAGGACGTGGAGGCGGCCGCATCGATGGGAGAAACTTCGATAGATTGGCTGAAACCATTCATGGCGCGCCGCAGCTTCCGTAAGGGCGACATCGTATTCCGCAAGGGCGATACTGCGGATGCGATGTATTACAGTGTCACCGGGCGCTACCGGCTGAAGGAGATGGGGATAGAAATTCCAGCAGGGCAAGTGTTCGGCGATCTGGGTTTTCTTGCGCCCGACAATCGGCGAACCCAGACGATCGAATGTACAGAGGACGGGAGAGGTTCTGACTGCAACGTACCAGCAGGTCAAGGAGCTGTACTTCCAAAATCCGCAATTCGGGTTCTATTTTCATGCGGCTGACGAGTGAGCGGCTGTTCGACAATATCAAAAGACTGGAGCAGGAAATTGTACGGAAGAATGAAGTGATTGCGGAACTTGGCGGGAAAACCGTTTGAAGGAACTCAACTCGGTGTTTCACACATTCATATATATGCGTCTGAAGCCGCAAGTTGACTTTCGCCAGGTCTCTTGTCACTTAGGCCACGTCGATTCCAGGCGCTCAGCCGTGCAAGAAAAACGAACCACCTTCCGCAAACGCGTATTGAAGACCGCGCATATTATCCTCAGCGACAAAGCACCAAAGCTTGATTGTGCCGTTCGAAATCTTTCGAGTACGGGCGCGTGCCTGCAGCTTTCCACGACGTATGGAATTCCCATGAGCTTCGATGTCGTGCTCGACGGCGTTCGCCGCCCGTGTCGTGCGGTATGGAGAACCGACACCAAAATGGGTGTCACATTTATCTAGCCGCCCGTTGCCGGCGACCTCAGCCGTCAAATGCTGTTGCGGCGCATCATCCCTAAAATCTGATGCAACTTTTTATCTAATAATAAAACTGTCTGCCCGACTATGTGCCCCATCGCAGGAGCCGCCAATGCGCGATTGGCTGTTTTTGCTGGCACCACCAGCTCTGATTTTCTACTTTATTGCCTACCCAGACAAATTCTATGAATTTGTTTTTTGGGCAAAAAGACTAATTGGCTGATTGCCGAACCTTCGGCTCACTCAAACGATACGCCGACCCTTTTGCCATCCGTCCAAACGACGCGGCAATGTTTTGAGCCGACCTCGTCGTCAATTGTCAGCCGGAAGACCCGTGGCAGCCCAAAGGTGCTTGGAACGTGAAGGCCGGCGCCGGTGGTGGTCAGGTCCTCCACGGTACATGAGAGCTCTTGCCCGGCCGGACCGAACTTGATGACTCCGCGCCGATGGGTGGATACGCGCGTGTCTTGCCTGCGTTCGTTCAGGGTTTGTGGATCTGTCACTTAAGATGCCTTCTGTGCGGCAGTGCCCTCGCGCATCTCGGGCGTAAACGTGCCCGGCAGCATGTAAGTGCGCGTGCGTTTGCACGTGTAACAGACAAAAGTATTGCGTTGCATGTTGCGGACGACCGGATGCGGCGTGACCGCAACATGAACCATTTCGGTCCGGCATTGCGGGCACACGGCGATGTTGTCTTTTGGATCCGATCCCGACATCGGTTGTCGCGCCTTAAAACCTGTCCAAAAAGGGCAGGGGTTCATTTCGAAGCGATGCCTTCCGAAAAATAGGTCACGAAGTTTAAGAATTCATTCATGAGCTACCGGAGCGCGTATTAACGCCTCGCAGCAGTCGCTCAGGGTGCGTCGGAATCGGCACAATTCATCGCCGGTTTGCGCTGTTTTTGTCGTCCATGTGGTCGAAAAGCCCAATGCGGGCCAGCCATAGCTCTCGTCGATCAGGTGCCATTCCGCTGCAAGCATCAGAAAAAGTCCTCCGTCTTTTGCGTTGGAAGTGAGTGCCCGTCACCCCCTGACTGCAGGGTGAAAGGGTCGGCGTGGGTGCCCGCTTGAGTGGACTCCAGCGCCGTGGCCGCCGCGAGGATCGAGATGGTCGCCGCGCCTATTGAGAGCGCACGCGTGAGCCCCTCCATTAGTCTCTGATCGGAGGTGTCCGGGCCCGATGCCAAGAAACCGGCAGCGGTGCGTTCGATGTTTTCTGTGGACTGACTGATGCGCACGAAGTCCGGATGCACCAGAGTTCCGAGGTCGGTCAGACGAACGCTTGAATTGCTTCTTTCAAACAACCGTCCGCCGATTTCCTGCTCCAGAAGTTGTATGGCCCGCGTCAACGATGGCTGGGCCACGCCGCAGCGCCTGGCGGCACGCGTGAAGCTTTGCTCTTCGCACAGCGCGAGAAAATAAGTGACCTGGCGTATTTTCATCGGCTTGCACCTAGTGTGCGGCGAGCTCTATTGCGCGCGATATGATCGGCGAGGAAACGGCGACTGCGAGCCCGAGCACATAGAAAACCAGCCAGATGGTGGCCACCGCGGCTTCAGAGTGGCTGCGCAACTCTGCCCGCCGGCGCTGCGCCTTTCGAAAGTCGGCTGATATACGCATCGCGACCTCCATATTGGAGATCGGGTAGCACGGGCTTTGGGATGGGCACGGTGAGCTAGCTCACAGTTCGCCAAAAGATTGCAGTGCCCGATCCGGGGCCAGTTTGGGGCGATGAAGCGCTCGCCGGGGCGGAAATTGCCGATCGCGTGATCGCTCGAAACGGCACAATTGGAGCAGCTTTGGCCCAATAAATTCGCATGCCTTGGTGGGTTTTAGAGCTGCGCCAAAGAGGCTGCCGCGCCGGACCGATTTATCGTATCTTTGCGACTATTGGCTTGGACGCTGGATTTGACCGAGATGGCAGCTGGGACGAGCGGGCAATCGCGAACGCAAGTGTTCGACAGGAACACGCTGCTTCGGGCCCATCCCTTTTTCAAGGATCTCGGCGACGCGGTCATAGAGCGGCTGGCGCCTCGCGTCATAAACAGCAAAATAAAAAAGGGCGCGATCATATTCCGGAAAGGCGATGTCGGCTCGCGGCTCTATGCCGTTCGGTCAGGCGCCGTGAGAATCAGCGCTCCGTCCGAGCAGGGCAAGGATGCAATCTTTAATTTGATCGTCCCCGGCGACTTGTTCGGGGAAATTGCGTTTCTCGATGGCGGGCAAAGAACGGCGGATGCCGTCGCCATCGACAATTGCGAGCTCATGATTATCGAGCGGCGGGATTTTATCCCTCTGATTCAAGACGATCCCGAGCTGGCCTTACGACTTATCAAGGTGCTCTGCGGGCGTCTGCGCAAAACCAGCGAGCAGGTCGAAGACATTGTTTTCCTCGGTTTGCCGAACCGCCTCGCCAAAGTGCTGCTCCATCTTTATCGGCCGTCGGCGGACGCGCCGCCAAAGACCAAAATTCAGGTGACCCAGCGCGAGATAAGTCAAATGATCGGAGTGTCGCGCGAAAGCGCGAACAAGCAGCTTCAGGCCTGGCAACGCAGGAAGTGGCTCAAGCTGGAGCGGGGCGGGATCGTAATCGTGGCGCCGGATGCGCTGCGCGATCTCGTCTCGAGCAGCGCCCTTTAATCGAGAAACGTCAGGGGCCTGGCGACACTTTCCAACGGCTTGCGCTCTGCGTCGACGCCCCAACGCCACGCCATACAGCCTGCCAGCACCATGAGAGCGGCGCCGGTCAGATATCCACCGAAGACACTTGCGCGCGAGCCGGTCTCGATGAGGACACCGAACAGCCAGGGCGCAACGACGCCGCCCACGCCGGTGCCCACCGCGTAGAAGAAAGCGATCGCGAGTGCCCGGATTTCAAGCGGGAAGGTCTCGCTGACGGTGAGATAGGCCGAACTCGCCGCTGCTGAGGCGAAGAAGAAAATCACCATCCAGCAGACGGTCTGGGTTGTCTCGTCCACGAGATTTCGCAAGAACAGCCATCCGGTGAGTGCAAGCAGTATTCCCGAAACAATGTAAGTGAACGCAATCATGGGTCGGCGGCCGCGCGTGTCGAACAAACGACCAAGCAGCAATGGTCCGAGAAAATTTCCAATCGCAAATGGCAGGATGTACCAGCCGACATGGCCTGATGCGACACCGTAGAAGTCAGTGAGGATCAATGCATAGGTGAAAAATATTGCATTGTAGAAGAACGCCTGGGACGCCATCAGGCTTAGGCCAACCATCGTCCGGCGAAGATGTTGCCGGAACAGAACGTCCATCACCACGTGCAGCGGCGTTGAACGTCGGGCGCGCAATTGGGCACGCGGCAATCCATGTGCCGGCGGCAGCGAGGAGAAAGCGGGACTCGATATCGGCAATGACCTTTTCGGCTTCTTCTGTATGGCCATGCGTGATCAACCATCGCGGGCTTTCCGGAATCCAGAGTCGCATAAAAAAGATCAGGCAGGCCAGACAGGCGCCAATCAGGAATCCGAGCCGCCAGCCAAAATCCGGATCGATAAACCGTGGATTAAGCAGGATCAAAGAGCCCAGCGCGCCGAGAGCCGCTCCGATCCAGAAGCTGCCATTGATGACAAGATCGTTCCATCCGCGCACGCGTGCGGGAACGAGCTCCTGAATGGTGGAATTGATCGCGGAATATTCGCCGCCGATGCCGGCACCAGTCAGAAATCGAAAGAATGCAAAGCTTGCAATGTTCCAGGAGAACGCCGTGGCTGCGGTTGCGGTCAGATACACTGTAAGCGTCAGAAAAAAGAGTTTCTTGCGGCCGAGTCGATCGGTCAGCCAGCCGAAAAAAATTGCTCCGATCACGGCTCCGGCAAGATAGGCGCTGCTCGCAAGTCCGATATCGGTATTCGAAAATCGAAGCGATGGACTTTCTTTCAGTGCGCCAGCCAGGCTGCCTGCAAGCGTCACTTCCAGGCCGTCGAAGATCCATGTGATGCCGAGGGCGACGACGACGAGCGTGTGGAAGCGGCCCCACGGCAACCGGTCAAGCCGTGCCGGGATGTCGGTTGTAATCGGGGAGATTGTCTGTGCCATGACGCGGATGATCTAACTGGCGCGCGGAATAGTTTCCGCGGGCGGGTTCGAATGCTTGCGACGCCCGGATATACGTAACGCAAAATAAAGCATTAATGATCCGCGGACGCGTTTTTGGCTCAGTTTTCAGGCAGGCGCGACATCGTCCGAAGGGACCAAAAGATGCATCAAATAACGGAATATCAATGGCTTTCCGCTAATTTTTCTCGGTGTTTGCAGTGTGGCCTCGAGGCTTGGCGGCACCTCGCAGATGACCAAACTCGCCACGATATGGCAGCCTCTCGTCAGGCATCGATCAGTGTTGATTGGAGCGCTGCTGATCGGCGTTGTCTGGATTTCGCTGTCTTTCTTTCTCGCCAACGAACGCGATAGCGCTGAACGCGCGGCAATTCAGAATTCAACAAACCTTGCCGGAGCCTTGGCAAGCCATCTTTCCAATTCGTTGGGCGAGGTCGATCGTTCGTTGACCGTGATCGCCGCGCTTTACGCTCAAAGGCCTGAAAATTTTGATTTGCTTGGGTTCGCTCAAGGCCAATCGATCCCTGTCGGACGCAATATCCCGCGTGAGCATAGTTGATCGCAATGGAATTGTATTGCTGAGTAGCGATGCAAGCCTGCGTGGCACAAACGTCAAAGACCGTAATTACTTTAAAACCCAGGTGGAAGCGAGACCAACGAGCTTTTTGTCGGAAAGCCGATCTTGTCGGAAACGGCAGCCGGCAAATGGACGGTCGAACTTTCTCGCCGGATCTTGCGCGCCGATGGTCGGTTTGACGGAGTCGTCGCCGCCTCGCTCGATTCGGGATATCTGACGCGAATCTATAACTCGGTGAATATCGGCCAGAAGGGATACATACGCGTCATCGGTCTCGATGGAATCGTCCGTGCGACGAGCGGGGACACGATGTATGTGCTCGGCAAGGATTTTTCGCGCGCCGATCTGTTTACCAGTTTGGCGTCGACGCGGGGAGGATGGTACTATACCGGAAGTGGTTTGAGCGACAGCATTCCACGCCTTATCGCGTATCGAGGTCGCCAACGACTATCCTTTCGTCGTCACGGTCGGTGTTGCCGTTCCGGAAATTTTCTCGCGCGTAGAGGCGAAAAAGAAAGTCAGGCTATTTTATTGCAGGATTGCTGACGCTTCTGATTGCCTGCGCAACAGCGCTGAGCATCAGGGGACAAATGCTGCGTGAGGCGGCAAAAAAGCGCCTCGAGCACACCAATATGCTTTTGAACGCGACGCTTGCGAATATGCCGCATGGCATCTGCATGTTCGGACCCGATACGAAACTTGTGCTCGCCAACGAACTTTACAGCACGCATGTATGGTCTTGCCCGCGATGCCATAAAACCAGGAATGACGCTCGCGGAGGTCCTGCAGTTGCGGGTCGCCGCAGGTTCCTGTCCGGCGGACTCGCAAAAATACGTCAGAGACCGATTGCACGAAGCGTTTCTTCCTGACACCGGTTACGTCATCGACAAGCTTCAGGACGGCCGGACGCTGGCCGTGTCCCGGCGCGGCATGCCTGACGGCGGCACGGTTGCCGTCCACCAGGACATCACAGCCCATTTGCGTACCGAGCAGCAGCTCGACGAAACCAGGCAGTTCCTGGATTCAATCATTGAAAACATTCCGATCGCCGTCGTCGTGAAAGATGCCGTCACGCGCAAGTTCGTGCTGGTGAACCGGGCATTCGAAACGATGCTCAAGGTCGGCCGCAATGAAGTCCTGGGGAAGACCGTATTCGAGATCTACCAGAGGCAAGATGCGGAGCGGATGGACGCTTCGGACTCCGAGGCGCTGGCAGGTGCAGTCGGCAGGTGCTCTAACGACTATGAAGTCGAAATGCCGGAAGGCCAAACGCGTGTTCTGGCAACCAGCCGCATCGTGGCTCGCGATGCCTCCGGGGTCGGCGAGACATCTGGTTGTTGTTATCGACGATATTACCGAGCGGAAAAGATCCGAGCAACGCATCGCCTTCATGGCGCATCACGACGTGCTGACCGGCCTTGCCAACCGTCTCTCGATCATGGACAAAATCGAAGAGGCGGTTGCGCGGCACCGCAGGCGCGGGGATTCGTTTGCGGTCTTGTTGCTGGATCTCGATCGCTTCAAACATGTCAACGATACGCTTGGCCATGCGGTTGGTGATGCGCTGCTGCGCGAAACGGCCGTTCGCCTGAAGGCATCATTGCGGGAGACTGATGTCCTGGCGCGCCTGGGCGGTGACGAATTTGCCATCATTCAGGACAGTGACAATAACCAGCGTGAAGCGGCCAGCGCGCTTGCCGACCGTATTATCGATATCGTCTCGAAGCCTTTCGATATCGAGGGCAATGAAGTGAACATTGCCACGAGTATCGGCATCGCGCTTGCGCCCGAGCACGCGACGAGTTCTGACAGCCTGATGAAAATGGCGGACCTGGCGCTGTATCGCGCGAAGTCGGCTGGCCGAAACAGATACTGCTTCTTCGACCCTGAAATGAGTTCTGGCAGCAAGCGCGCGTCATGAGCTTGAGAGCGAACTGCGTCGCGCGATTCAGAACAACGAGCTCGAGCTGTACTATCAGCCGATTGTCGAAACGCAAACACTTCGGATCTGCGGAGCAGAAGCGCTCATTCGCTGGCGACATCCAACCAAGGGCGTGATCCTGCCGGATCAGTTCATCCCGCTCGCTGAAGAAACCGGGATGATCACGCAGATCGGCGAATGGTTGATGCAGACCGCTTGTACCGAGGCGGCGACGTGGCCAATTGGCGTCAAGGTATCGGTCAATCTCTCCGCCGTTCAATTCAGAAAGAACAACTTGGTCGATATCGTGATCTGTGCGCTTGCGCAGTCCGGCCTGTCACCCGAGCGGTTGGAACTCGAGATAACGGAAACGGCGCTTATTGAGTCGGCAACCGAATGTCTGCCGATTTTGCGGCAGTTCAAAAATCTGGGCATTGCGATCACGCTCGACGATTTCGGCACAGGATATTCGTCGCTGAGCCAGTTGCTGATGTTCCCGTTTGACAAGATCAAGGTCGACAAGTCGTTCACGCAAAATCTTGACCAAGCGGACGGAATGCGCCGCCATCATTGCGGCGACGCTCACGCTCGCGCGCAGCCTCGACATCGAGACGACCGCGGAAGGCGTCGAAACCGTGGACCAGTACCGGCTGTTGCGTCTTGCCGGCGTTACATCGTTGCAGGGCTTCCTGTTCCAGGCGCCGTGTTTGCCGTCGGAAATTGACTTCCGCAGCGCCTATAGCGTCCCCGAAGTCGAAAATGCCGCATAGCGTTGCACCCGCAGAAGCAGCGGAGCGTCGCCAGCGCGGTGGCGGCGCTCGTCCAGCCGTCGTGGTTTCACGCCAATCGCTGATCGATGAACTTGAAGCTGCAATTTCGCAGAGAAATATTGCGTCCCGCGCCGAGATTTTGCGGCGCATTACCGATTTGTTTGCCGCCGGATCGGCCAATTTCGGCAGCGAACAAACGTCTCTATTTGACGACGTCATGGGTCGACTGGTGAATGAGATCGACCATTCCGCACGCGCCGCTTTCGGCGAACGGATCGCCAATTTGTCGAATACCCCGCCGAGAATAACGCGTGAGCTTGCGCTCGACGATTCGATCGACGTCGCCGGTCCGGTGCTGAGGCGCTCCGAATGCATCGACGACGATACCCTGATTGCCGGCGCCAAGACGAAGGGTCAGGATCACCTCTTCGCAATATCGCAGCGCAGCAGGCTGAGCGAGGGCGTCACCGACGTCCTCGTCGAGCGCGGTGATCAGAAAGTGGTGATAAGCACGGCCGCGAATGCCGGCGCGCGTTTCTCGGATTTTGGCTACACGAAACTGGTGTCGCGTTCCAAAAATGACAGCGAACTTGCGCTTCTGGTCTGGGCCCGGCCGGAAATTCCGCGCGAGTATCTCTTGACGCTGTTTGAGTCGGCCTCAGAAACCGTGCAGCGCAAATTTGAGGCGGCGGACCGGAGCAAGGCGGATCTCGTCCACGAGATGATCAAGCAGGCCGCGGACCAGCTTCAGACGAGCCTGCGCGACCATTCATCTGATTTTGCCGCGGCCATGGCCCATGTCGAGCAGCTCCATCAGAAAGGCGAACTGACCGAACAGCGGCTTTGCCGATTTGCCGAAAGTGGGAAGTTCGACGAAACAACGGCCGCATTGTCGTTGCTCACGGAGTTGCCGGTTGGCGCAATCGAGCGGGCCTTGGTGCACGACACCGGCGATCAGCTGCTGGTCCTTGCAAAGTCGATCAACCTGTCCTGGAAGACGACGCGAGCTATCCTCGCGGTCCGCAGCGGGGCCGGCGGGGAATTTCCCGAATATTTTGAAAGGTTCAACAGGCTGCGGCCGGAAACAGCCCGAGCCGCTATCCAGTTCTATCGCCTGCGGGAGCGGGCCTCCAAAGTCACGGAAATAGCGTCCGGCACGCGCCGCGTCTCACGCGTCACGCCGGTGTTTGCGCCGCGCGCTGGCCGGCCGTCGTGCCGGCAATTCTGCCGAAGACCGAGCCCGCCATCAGGCCGGTGCCTCCGGGATAGTTGAAATAAAACAGCCCGCCTACCAGTTCGCCCGCCGCATGCAGGCCGGCAATGACCTGACCGTCGGTATCGATCACGCGGCCGGACGTATCGATCTTCAGCCCGCCGAAGGTGAAAGTGATGCCGCAGGTCACGGCATAGGCCTCGAACGGCGGCTCGTCGATCGTGTTGGCCCAGTTCGATTTGTTGATGGCAAGGCCCTCGGTCCGCCGCCCGTCCTTGACGTTGGGATTGAAAGGCGACGTCGGTGCGCACCGCCTTGTTGTATGCCTTGATCGTTTCCAGCGCGCGCTTGGCATCGACATCGTCGAGCCTCTTGACGAGATCCTCGAGCGTGTCGGCGCGGACCTTGGTGACCTGCTTGATCCGATATTCGTCGCGCAGCATCGGAATAATTTTCTTGTCGAAGACCTGCCAGGCGAATTGACCGGGCTGCATGAGAATGACGCGCCCGTATTTCGCGTAGGTGTAGTTGCGGAAGTCCGCGCCCTCGTCGACGAAGCGCTCCCCATTGGCATTGATCATGATGCCCCACGGGTAGGAGTGCTTCTGGAAGTTGTCGCCGACCGCAAGATCGCCGAACTCCGGCGCGTTGCGGTCCCAGCCGACGGCGTGGCATCCGGACCAGTTTCCCGTCGGCATCGCGCCGATATCGAGCGCCATGCGGATGCCGTCGCCGGTATTGAAGCGCGTGCCGCGAATCTTCGCCAGTTCCCAGCCGGGGCCAAGATAGCGCGTGCGCATCTCGCTGTTCGCCTGGAAGCCGCCGGCTGCGAGCACCACGCATTTTGCCTTGACGTCGACGGTGCGGCCGTCGTGCTTGACCCGGATGCCTTTGACGCCGTCGTCATCGGCGATGAGTGACAGTGCGCGCGCATTGTAAGCAACGGTGACGCCGTTCTTTTTCGCGATCGTCGTGTGCGCCTCGATCAACCCCGGGCCGCCACCCCAGGACTCCACCGTGAGGCCGCCCCAGAACTTGAACTTGCCGTCGATCTTGTAGGCTTGCCGGCCGTAGATCGGGATGAACCGGATGCCCTTTTTTTGCATCCAGAGCATCGTGTCCTTGCTGCGCGTGATGAGCACCTCGCACAGGTCGGGATCGGTCCGGTATTCCGTCACGCGGCCCATGTCGTCGAAAAACTTGTCCTGCGTGTAGGTGCCGAAATCGGTATTGGCGACTTCCTCATCGGTGAGGTCCGGCATCAGCGCACGCAGATCGTCGACGCCGTCGTAGACGCATCGGAACGCGCCGGCCGTAAATCGGCTGTTGCCGCCGGATTCCTCCTCCGGCGCGCGCTCGAGCACCAGCACGGAAACCCCATGCTCGGCGGCGGCGTGCGCGGCGCAGAATGCGGCATTGCCGGCGCCGACGATCACGACGTCGGCGGAGCGGGGAAGTTTGGCGGGCGCGGAGCTATTCACCGAAGGAAGCCTGACATCCGAGAGGGCCGGAGTGTATGTGACCCACTTCCACATGTCAACGCGCAGACCCTGTAAAGCCCGTCGAATTCTCTCACATTGTCAGATGGTTCGGGAGACGAGTTGAACTTAATGTAGTAATCGAGGTTGATGCTGGGTCGGTCTGATGCAGGCGGAAAGGTGATGGCGACGAGCATAATCATCGCGGTGATCTGCGTGGCGATCTGGGCCTACCTGATCTTGGCGCGGGGCGCGTACTGGCACGCGAGCGTGCGCGATGCCACGAGCATCGCGGGCATGCCAGGCCCGTGGCCTGCGGTTGCCGCGGTCATCCCGGCGCGCAATGAATCCGAATGCATCGCGCGCAGCGTGACGTCGCTGCTGCGGCAGGACTATCGCGGGCCGCTCACCATCGTGGTCGTCGACGATGACAGCGACGATGGCACCGGCGCTGTCGCAACAGATGCCGCCGCGGGCGATCGGGCGGCTGAGCGTCGTCAGAACGACAGGGCCGGCCGCCGGCTGGACCGGAAAATTGTGGGCGGTGAGCCAGGGCATTGCCGCGGCCGAAGCCTCCCATCCCGAATACCTGCTGCTCACCGACGCCGACATCGAGCACGCGCCCGACACGCTCTCCTGGCTGGTGGCGCAGTCGATGGCTGGCGGATTTGTGCTGACGTCGCTGATGGCCAAGCTGCGCTGTGTCAGCCTCGCCGAGAAGATCCATGTCCCGGCCTTCATCTATTTTTTCCAGATGCTGTATCCGTTCGCGTGGGTCGCGCGCGCCGATTCATCGACGGCCGCCGCTGCCGGCGGCTGCATGCTCGTCCGCGCCGACGCGCTCGCGAGCGTCGGCGGCTTGGCCAGTATCCGTGGTGCGCTGATCGACGACTGCTCGTTGGCCGCCAGGCTGAAAACGGTGGGGCCGATCTGGCTTGGCCTGACCAACCGTGCGCAGAGCATCCGGCCATACCCAACCTTTGCCGATGTTGGGCGGATGGTCTCGCGCTCGGCCTACAGCCAGTTGCGCTACTCGCTGCTCGCTTTGATCGCCACAACCTTGGGCATGGCGATCACCTTTGTTGCGCCGCCAATGCTGGCGCTGTTTGCATCGGGATTGCCGCGATATCTTGGGCTTCTGGCCTGGGCGGCGATGACATTATCGTTCGTGCCCACGTTGCGGTACTATCGGCTTTCGCCCATATGGAGCGTGGCCCTTCCGGGAATCGCTTTGCTTTACATGTTCTATACTTTGCAATCCGCGTATCAGCATTTCCGGCGTAGAGGCGGCCAGTGGAAGGGGCGCGTCCATGCCGACGCGCCGAGCGTGCAATGAAGACCACCAGCGGACAACTTCGATCGGGCAAAGGGTCGCGCGACGAGAATTTTCCGGTCGCGTCCTGGCTGATCAAGCCGCAACATCGCCCGGCGATCCTCGCCTTTTACGAATTTGTCCGCGTCGCCGACGACATCGCCGATCATGCCTCGCTGACGAGCGGGGAAAAGGTCGATCGCCTCAATGGGACTGGAGGCGAGCCTGCTTGGAAAATCGGATCACGAGCCGGAAGGCGTGAAGCTGCGCGGCGTTCTCGAAGCGCAACGGCTCACCCCGCGTCACGCGCAGGATCTGCTCGACGCGTTCCGGCAAGATGCCACCAAGCAGCGATACGCGAACTGGGATGATCTGATCGACTACTGCTCGCGATCGGCGATGCCTGTCGGCCGTTTCGTGCTCGACGTGCATGGAGAATCGAAAGCGACCTGGCCGGCCAACGATGCGCTATGCGCGGCCTTGCAGATCATCAACCATCTGCAGGATTGCGGATCCGATTATCAGAGGCTCAATCGCATCTACATTCCGCTCGACGCCATGGCGGCAGCGGGCGTGAGCGTCGACATGCTGGCCCGCAATCGAGCGAGCCCCGCGCTGCGCGAATGTCTCAAAGGGCCTCGTGGCGCAAACCGCAGACTTGCTGCAGGAGAGCGAGGGCTTTGCGGCGAGCGTGAAGGACAGGCGCCTCGGGCTTGAAATTGCGGTGATCCAGACGCTCGCCAGACGCCTGTTGCGCATTCTTGCAAGGCGCGATCCTTTGAGCGAGCCCGTTCATCTCAGCAAGGCGCAGGCCGCCGGCTATGCGGTGCGCGGTGCTGTCGGTGCCGGATTGCACCGGCTGTTGCGCGCAGTCGTGCCCGCGCACAGGTATCAGGTGCAATGACGGCGCAGGTCCAGCAGCCCGGCGGATGCCCGCCCGGCGGCCGCGCGCGCGGGCGGCAGTTCGTTCTATCTCGCCATGCGCATTCTCGGCCGCGAGCAGCGCGAGGCGATGTTCGAGATCTATTCCTTCTGCCGCGCGGTCGACGATATCGCCGATGGCGATGTGCCGGGCGACAAGCTGGCGCTGCTTGCTGCGTGGCGCGAAAATATCGATGCGCTTTACGCCGGCCAGGTGCCGCCCGGCCTTGAAGGTCTCGCGAAGGCGATTTCGCGATATGCGCTGGTGAAAGACGATTTCCTGGCCGTCATCGACGGCGTGGAAATGGATGCGCGCGCCGACATCCGCGCGCCGAGCCTCGAGGAGCTCGACCTCTATTGCGATCGCGTGGCCTGCGCCGTGGGGCGTCTCTCCGTGCGGGTTTTCGGATTGGACTGAATCCGACGGGAAAATGCTGGCCCACCATCTGGGCCGGGCACTTCAGATCACGAATATATTACGGGATATCGACGAAGACGCCGGCATCGGACGCCTTTATATCCCGCGCGAAGCGTTGCAGCTCGCCGGGATCGACACAGTTATTCCCCAATCCGCCGTTACCGACCCGCGGCTCGGGACGGCGTGCACGTTTCTTGCCGAGCGTGCGCGAGGACATTTCACGAAGGCGAACGAAATCATGGCCAGGTGCTCGCGCCGCAGCGTCCGCGCTCCCGAAGATCATGGGCGTGGTCTATCGCCAGATGCTTGAGGACATGATAGCGCGTGGCTGGGCGTCGCCGCGCCAGCCGGTGCACGTCAACAAGTCCCAGCTGATATGGATCGCGTTGCGGCATGCGTTCGTCTAAGTCCGGTACTGTCCATATTATCGGTGCGGGGTTGGCAGGGCTTGCTGCCGCCATCCGCCTCACGCAAGTCGCATCGTACCGTCGTCGTCCATGAGGCGACGGCTTATGCGGGCGGACGATGCCGCTCGTATCACGACTCCGCGACCGACATGCTCATCGACAACGGCACGCATCTGTTGCTGTCAGGCAACCATGCGGCGCTCTCTTTTGTCGGCACCATCGGCTCGTCGGCTGGCCTGCACGGCCCGAAGGAAGCGGAATTTCCCTTCATCGATCTTGCCAATGGAAAGCAGTGGACGTTGCGCTTCGGCGAAAGCCGGTTTCCGTGGTGGGTCTTCGACAAGGACCGGCGCGTTCCGCAGACCAGTCTTGCCGACTATCTTCCGATCGCGCGGCTTGCCTGGGCAAAAGCCGACAAGCCGATTGCCGATGTTCTGAATTGCTCCGGCACGCTCTACACCCGTTTTCTCGAGCCGTTGCTGCTCGCCGCGCTCAATATTGCGCCGCCGGAAGGCTCGGCCAAGCTTGCCGGCGTCCTGATCAGGGAAACCATCGCGCTTGGCGGCCAGGCTTGCCGTCCGCTTTTGGCGCGCGACGGTCTGGGGCCGGTCTTTGTTGAGCCGGCGATTTCATGGCTGCGCCAGCACGGCGTTTCCGTTGCCTTCGAAGACGAGCTCGTTGCGCTGCAGCTTTCTGACGGCCGCGCATCGCAACTGCAATTCGCCAGGCACAATGTCGATCTCGGCGCCGGCGACGCCGTCATCCTTGCAGTCCCGCCTTACGTCGCAGCCAAGCTGGTGCCCGGCCTCACGGTGCCGACTGCGTTCCGCGGCATCGTCAACGCGCATTTCCGTGTCGATCCGCCGGCCAAGCTTCCGCCGATACTCGGTGTGATCAACGGCACCAGCCAGTGGATATTTTCGCTGCCGGGGCGGATCTGCGTGACCATCAGCGACGGCGGCGGCCTGTTCGATGTGCCGCGCCCCGAGCTTGCGCAGAGCATCTGGAATGACGTTGCGGCCGCCACCGGCCTGTCGACGGCGCTCCCGCCGTGGCAGATCGTGCGCGAGCGGCGCGCAACCTTCGAAGTCAACGCCGGAGCAGAATGCGCGCCGCCCCGGACCGCAAACACGCTGGAGCAATCTGCTGCTTGCCGGCGACTGGACGGCAACAGGGCTGCCCGCCACGATCGAGAGCGCGATCCGCTCCGGTTATCGTGCCGCAGAGCTCGTCGGCGGCCGGATGGAGGCCGCGGCATGACGCTGGCATTCACCGAGAAGGCGCAGGCGTCATTGCGGCGGCCGGAGCTCCAGAAATCGAACACCGCGGCCACGCAGGCGCTGCTGCAATGTCAGCAGCGCGACGGGCATTGGGTGTTCGAGCTCGAGGCGGATGCGACGATTCCTGCGGAATATGTGCTGCTTCGCCACTTTCGTGGCGAGCCGATCGACAAGGAGCTTGAGCGGAAAATCGCCATTTATCTCAAGCGCATCCAGGGGCCGCACGGGGGCTGGGCTCTCTTTCACGAGGGCGATTTCGACATGAGCGCCAGCGTGAAGGCCTATTTCGGGCTGAAAATGACCGGCGAAAGTCCGGACGCGCCGCACATGCGCCGTGCGCGCGAGGCGATTCTTTCGCGCGGGGGCGCCGTCCGTTCCAACGTCTTCACGCGCGCTCTTCTCTCGCTATACGGCATCCTCGACTGGCGCAGCGTTCCGGAAATGCCGGTCGAGATCGTGTTGCTGCCGAGCTGGTTTCCCTTCCATTTGTCCAAGGTGTCCTATTGGGCGCGGACCGTTCTGGTGCCGCTGCTGGTGCTGCAGGCGCTGCGCCCGCGCGCGAAAAATCCGCTCGGCGTCCGCATTGACGAGCTTTTTGTCGAGCCCCCGGCATCGATCGGGCCGGCGCCGAAGGCGCCGCATCAACGCTGGATCTGGTTCCTGTTGTTTCGCGGCATCGACATCATTCTCCGGCCGGCCGTGAAGCTCTTTCCCAAAAGCCTGCGCCAACGCGCCATCGACAAGGCTGCCGATTTCGTCACCGAGCGTCTCAACGGCCAGGACGGTCTCGGCGCGATCTTTCCTGCAATGGCGAATGCGACGCTGATGTACGACGTGCTCGGCGACACGGCCAACGCCGCGATCGCGCGCGGCTCGATCGACAGGCTGCTGGTCATTCACGACCACGAGGCCTATTGCCAGCCGTGCGTGTCGCCGATCTGGGACACGGCGCTCACATGTCATGCGCTGCTCGAGATGGGCGGTGAGGATGCGCGGGCAAGCGCCTTGCGGGGGCTCGATTGGCTGGTGCCAAACCAGGTTCTCGATGTCGTCGGGGACTGGGCGGCGCGCCGCCCGAATGTCCGGCCGGGCGGCTGGGCGTTCCAATATGCCAATCCGCATTATCCCGATCTCGACGATACCGCGGTCGTCGTCATGGCGATGGACCGCGCCCGCCGCTCGGGCGCCGGCGACCGTTACGATCAGGCGATCGCGCGCGCCGTCGAGTGGGTGAGGGGCCTGCAGAGCACCAATGGCGGCTGGGCGGCCTTCGACGTCGACAACGTTTACGACTATCTCAACAACATCCCGTTCGCCGATCACGGCGCGCTGATCGACCCGCCGACGGAAGACGTGACGGCGCGCTGCCTATCGATGTTTGCGCAGCTCGGCGAGACGCCCGCGACAAGCGAATCCGTGGCGCGCGGCGTCCAATATCTGCTCGACACGCAGCTCAAGGACGGCAGCTGGTACGGCCGCTGGGGCCTCAATTACATCTACGGCACCTGGTCTTCACTCTGCGCCCTCAACGCCTGCGGCATCGACCATGGCTCTCCGGAAATCCGCAAGGCTGTCAATTGGTTAGTGTCGATTCAGAACCCGGACGGGGGCTGGGGCGAAGACGGCACGAGCTACAGGCTCGACTATCGTGGCCATGAGCCGGCGACGAGCACCTCGTCGCAGACGGCGTGGGCTCTTCTCGGGCTTGATGGCTTGCGGCGAGGTCCGCAATCCGGCGGTTGCGCGCGGCGTGCAATATCTGGCGCAGACGCAAACCGATTCCGGCTTCTGGGATGAAGAGCGATTTACGGCGACCGGATTCCCGCGGGTCTTCTACCTGCGCTATCACGGATACCGGAAATTCTTTCCGCCCTGGGCGCTCGCGCGCTATCGCAATCTGACCGACAGCAACAGCGCGAGCGTGCCTTTCGGCATGTGATCGTCAGCGGCCGGTTGCCTCGAACCGCGCCTTCTGCGTCTGCGACAGCCTGCCGTAGAAATCGTCCAACGCGATTTGCACATTGCTTGCCGCATAATTCATTGCCGTGATCTGGTCGCTCGCGGAATCCAGGCGCGCCAGCGGGTCGGCGGGGATCGGCTGCGCGCACGAGGCGACCAGAAGCTTGGCCATGTCGGATGAGATCTTGTGCAGGTTCTCCAGGCTGGCGGCCTGCGTCTTGTCGGGCTTGACCTTCATCTCTATTTCTTTGACCAGCCGCTCCGCGCTGCCGATATTTTGCGCGGCGCAGGCCTGATATTGCTTGTTCTCGCCGCCTTGCGTCGTTGTCGTCGGGCGGTGGCGCATTCTGCGGCTGCTGAGCGGCAAGGCTGTTCTTCTGCGCGCTCGTCAGGCTTTCATAGAAGTTTTTGAGCGGGGACCGCATGGCGATGTCGCCGTCGCGCACGATCCATAGCGCCTGCACCAGCGCCCTCAGACGGTCAGGCGGCGAAAGGTCTCCCCACTGGTGGCAATTCGATTTGATCGTCTTGACCGCATCGTTCGCGGCAAGCTGCACCTTGTCGAGCGTGGCATGCTGGGCGTCGGACAACTGCAACAGTTGCTCGATCCTGCTGGCCGGCCATTTGTCGTCGGCGCTCGCGGCATCGTTGCATTGATCGGACGAGACGTCGGTGCCGCCGTCGCTCCTGGCCGCTCCGGTGGTCGCCACCCGCGTCGATCCCCGCATCCGGTCAATACGCCCGGTGATCGTGTCTGCAATCACATCAAAGCCGCGGCTGCGGAATTGCGCGGCGTAATCATCGGGCCAGAACGCAAAGCCGAGCACGTCCTCGTAAGCCGTGACCCACGCCGCGGGTCCGGCGCGGCCGAGGCGGGATTTGACCGCGCCCTGGGCGTCACGGTCGGGTGCGGGCGCTGCGGCCCGCGCTCCGCTCGACGAGCGGTGCCGGTAACTTCGGGGGAAATGGCCGAAATGCCCGAGCATCTGGCGCAAGGGCCGTGTCACGCCGCCGATGATTCCCTGCGGCGAAAACTGCGCCTGCGCGGGGCTGTCGAGCGGGACCGCTGCAGCCAGCAAACCTGCGACAATGGCGGCACGCGCGCGCATGGCCGTGCTCCGGGGCCATTGTGACCTGAACGGTGACGAAACTTTTCGTCTTCACACAACAGGCAAATCCGCCCGGAAGTTCCATCCGGGACGGATTGAAAGCGCGGTTATCCCGTCTTTTTATCCCGCCAATTATCCGGCCAATTTATCCAGCCTTGGCGAGCTCCGGCCGGCTTTTCGCCTCCCGGATTTCTTCCATTTTGCGCTCGACGTGCTTCGAGAACATGTATTCCGCCGGCCGCTGGCGATCGAGCGAGATCTCGGGCGTCATTTCGCCCTCGGTGCGCGGTCCGCGCAGGCTGACCGCCAATGCCTTCAGCGGATGGGCGACGGCATCGTTGACGGCGGAGGCTTCGTAGCCGGAATGCACCATGCAGTCGGCGCACTTCTCATAATTGCCGGTGCCGTAGGCGTCCCAGTCGGTGCCGTCCATCAGCTCGTCGAACGTCTTGGCGTAGCCTTCGCCCAGCAGGTAGCACGGCTTCTGCCAGCCGAAGATGGTGCGCGTCGGATTGCCCCACGGCGTGCAGTGATAGCTCTGATTGCCCGCGAGGAAGTCGAGGAACATGCTGGACTGGCTGAACGACCATTTCTTGTTCTTCGGTCCGCGCTTGAACACGTCGCGGAACAGCTGCTTGGTCTTGCCGCGGTTGAGGAAGTGCTGCTGGTCGGGCGCGCGCTCGTAAGCGTAGCCGGGAGAGACGGTGATGCCGTCGACGCCCAGCTCCGTCACGGTGTCGAAAAATTCCGCGACGCGATCGGGCTGCGCCGTGTTGAACAGGGTGCAGTTGATGTTGACGCGGAAGCCGCGCTCTTTCGCAGCCTTGATCGCGGCAACCGCGCGGTCGTAAACGCCCTGCTGGCACACGGAGATGTCGTGCATCTCCTTGTCGCCGTCCAGATGCACCGACCAGGTAAAGAAGGTGCTGGGCTCGTACTGCGACAGCTTCTTTTCCATCAGCAGCGCATTGGTGCAGAGATAGACGAATTTCTTCCGCGCGACGATGCCGCGCACGATTTCCGGCAGCTGCTTGTGAAGGAGCGGCTCGCCGCCGGCGATCGAGACGACGGGCGCGCCGCATTCGTCAACGGCGTGCAGCGCGTCTTCGACCGACATGTTCTGGTGCAGAATGGGGTCGGGATAGTCGATCTTGCCGCAGCCGGCGCAAGCCAGGTTGCACCGGAACAACGGCTCAAGCATCAGCACCAGCGGATAGCGCTTCCGGCCGGTCACGCGCTGACGGACGACGTAACTACCGACAAACAGTTTCTGAAGAAGAGGGATGCCCAAGATTGATGTCCTTGCTTATTGATTTGCCACCGGTCACATCGAGAAGGTCGACCGGAACGCGGAATTCAATGTGCTCGTCCTGACCGGGTAGGGTGCACACCTCGACGGGGGTTATGCGGCGCAGAGCGTTGATGACGTCCCGAACCATGACTTCAGGCGCGGATGCGCCCGCAGTAATACCGACCACTTCCACATCATGCAACCACTCCGGCCTTATTTCCGAGCCGCTTGCGATCAGGTGGGTGGGAATGCCCGCTTCGACGCCGATTTCGCAGAGGCGGTTCGAATTGGAACTGTTCTTAGCTCCCACCACAAAGATAACGTCCACCAGCTTGGTGAGTTCGAGCAAGGCGGTTTGGCGATTCTGTGTCGCATAGCAGATATCCTGGGTGCCGGGGCCGACGACGTCCTTGAACCGCCGGAACAGCGCCGCAATGATCCCGCGCGTATCGTCGACGCTCAGGGTGGTCTGCGTCACGTAGGCGATCGGCGTGTCCTCGGGAAGGGTGAGGGCCTCGACATCTTCCTCCGTCTGCACAAGCAGGACCGGTCCGGGGATCTGCCCCACCGTGCCCTCCACCTCGGGATGGCCGGCATGGCCGATCAGGATCACCGTGCGTCCCTGCCGCAGATAGTGGCGACCTTGGGCGTGCACCTTCGACACTAACGGGCACGTCGCGTTCAGCACGCGCAGGCCGCGCTCGGCCGCTTCCGCCTCGACCTTTTTTGCGACGCCATGCGCGCTGAAGATCGTGATGGCGTTCGGCGGCACTTCCGAAAGCTCTTCGACGAAACGGGCGCCACGCGCCTTCAGCGCATCGACGACCCATTTGTTGTGCACGATTTCGTGCCGCACGTAGACCGGCGGCCCGTATTTGTCGAGCGCACGCTCGACAATCTCAATCGCACGTACGACGCCGGCGCAGAAGCCGCGCGGCTTCGCCAGAATAACCTTCATCAGCCCCCCCCGTTCGTCCGGCTATTGGCCGCTTGCCGCCGGCGCCGGGCGCGATCCTGCGAGGACCGCGATCTCGGATGGCTGCAATTCCGGAGCGTGCCTCGCTCCGAAGACGTCGAATACTTTCGCGACGATTCCATTCGCGTCAAGGCCCGCCTTTGCGTACATGGCGGGCGGCGAATCGTGGTCGATGAACTCGTCGGGCAGGATCATGCTCCGCACCTTGAAATTCGTGCGGTCCAGCGCGCCGAACTCGGCCAGGAATTGCATGACGTGCGCTCCGAAGCCGCCGATCGCCCCTTCTTCGACGGTCACAAGCAGCTCGTGCTCGCGCGCGAGACGAAGAACGAGATCGGTGTCCAGCGGTTTGGCGAAACGTGCGTCGGCGACGGTGGTCGATATGCCGTGGGCCGCGAGAATTTCCGCAGCCTTCGTGCATTCGGCAAGGCGCGTGCCGAGCGACAACAGCGCAACGGTCGTGCCCTGCGTGATGATGCGGCCGCGTCCGATCTCGAGCGGCACCCCGGCCGTGGGCATCTCGACGCCGACGCCGTCGCCGCGCGGATAGCGCAAGGCGGACGGACGGTCGTCGATGGTCGCGGCGGTCGCGACCATGTGCACGAGCTCGGCCTCGTCGGCCGCCGCCATGATGACGAACTGCGGCAGGCAGCCCAGATAAGCGAGGTCGAACGAGCCCTGCATGCGTCGGCCCGTCGGCGCCCACGAGGCCGGCGCGGTCCAGTACGAAGCGTACCGGCAATTGCTGAATGGCGACGTCGTGCACGACCTGGTCGTAGGCGCGCTGCAGGAAGGTCGAGTAGATCGCGACAAACGGCTTGTAGCCCTGTGTCGCCAGTCCTGCGGCAAATGTGACGCGCGTGCTGCTCGGCGATGCCGACGTCGAACGTGCGGTCCGGAAATGCCTTGCCGAAAATATCGACGCCGGTGCCGCCCGGCATCGCGGCCGTGATGGCGACGATGCGGTCGTCCTTCCCGGCTTCCTTCACCAGGCTCTCGCCGAACACCTTCGTGTAGGAGGGCGCGTTCGAGGCGGCCTTGTGCTGCTTGCCGGTCGGGACGTCGAATTTGACGACGCCGTGATACTTGTCCTTGGACGCCTCGGCAGGTGCGTAGCCTTTTCCTTTTTGCGTGCGCACGTGCACGAGGAACGGACCGTTGTCGGCGTCGCGGACATTTTCCAGCACCGGCAACAACTGCTCGAGATCGTGACCGTCGACGATGCCGATGTAGTAGAACCCGAGCTCCTCGAACAAAGTGCCGCCGGTGACGAAACCACGGGCGAGCTCTTCCGCGAGCGAGGCTTTCTCCTTGAAGAATTGCGGCAGGTGATCGGCAAACTGCTTCCCGAGGCCGCGCAGCGACATGTACATCGGGCTCGACAGCAGCCGCGTCAGATAGTTGGACATCGCGCCGACGGGCGGGGCGATCGACATCTCGTTGTCGTTCAGGATGACGATGAGGCGCCGGTTCATTGCGCCGGCGTTGTTCATGGCCTCGTAAGCCATGCCGGCAGACATAGCGCCGTCGCCGATCACGCAGATCACGTTATGTTTCTGACCGGAAAGGTCGCGCGCCACCGCCATGCCCAATCCGGCGGATATCGAGGTCGAGGAATGCGCTGCGCCGAAGGCGTCGTATTCGCTCTCGGATCGCTTCGTGAATCCGGACAGGCCGCCGCCGGTGCGCAAGGTGCGAATGCGGTCACGCCGGCCGGTCAAAATTTTGTGCGGATAAGCCTGGTGACCGACGTCCCAGATCAACTTGTCATTGGGCGTGTCAAAAATGTAGTGAAGGGCCACCGTGAGTTCGATGACGCCGAGGCTCGCGCCGAGGTGACCGCCGGTGACGGCGACCGCGTTGATCGTTTCAGCGCGCAACTCATCGGCAACCTGCTGCAGGTGCCGTGCATTGATACGGCGCAGATCAGCAGGACTCTTGATGGAGTCGAGGATGGATGGATGCGATTGATTTAAAGGGTCGTCATTGGGCGCCGTCATGCTTTACTTACCCTTCCCCGATTGAACGGAGGCGCTGAGGCCTTGGCAGATCCCCACGGAATTAAATTCTGTCGCCCAATTCGCGCTTTGCCGATCTGCCATGAAGTTTCTAGTCAGCGTCAATCAATGACAAGAGCAAAAGTTCCGAATTGGAGGTATTGGATAAATGACCCAATTGACCGGGTATAGAGGCTTCATTGTGTTCGGAGGGCCACAGCGCGCATGTTAGCGTCATGGGTTACCGCCATCGTTCGCTTCTGTATCCGATTTCCTTGGCCGATCATAGCCTTAGGGATAGTCGCCAGCGCTATCAGTTCCGTTTATTCGGTGCGTCATTTCGCAATTACGACCGATATCAACAAGCTGATTTCGCCGGATCTTGATTGGCGCAAGCGCGAGGCCGAATTCGAGAAAGCCTTTCCAGGCCATTTCGGGTCGACGCTGGTCGTCGTCAATGCCCCGACCGCTGAATTTGCCGCCCGGGCCAGCGCGGATCTCGTCACCCGCCTGAGGACCGAGCCGCGGCTCTTCCGTTCAGTCGACGATATCGAGGGTAGTGAATTTTTTGCGCGCAACGGCCTGTTGTTCAGGCCAACGGATGATGTGGCGAACTATCGCCAAGGGACTGGGGCAGGCGGCGCCGCTGATCGGCACGCTTGCCAGCGATCCCAGTCTGCGCGGAATGACGCGCGCGCTCTCCCTCGGCCTCATCGGCGTGCAGAACAAGATGGTGACGCTCGATGCTTTGGCCCGGCCACTGTCGATGGCCTCGACGACCGTGGAGGATGTGCTGGCCAATCGCCCGGCGTCTTTCTCGTGGCTGTCGATGCTCAACGGCGAGGATCCGAAACCGGATGACTTGCGCCGTTTGATCGAAGTGCATCCTGTTCTGGATTTTTCCGCGCTTCAGCCCGGCAAAGCCTCAAGCGACGAAATCCGCCGGATCGCGAACGAGCTTCAGCTCAAGGACAAATATCAGGCGCGCGTGCGTCTGACCGGCTCGGTGCCGATGGCGGACGAGGAATTCGGCAGCGTCCAGGACGGCGCTCTCGAGAATGCCATCGGCACGATCATCATCGTTCTTACAATCTTGTGGCTGGCGCTGAAGTCGCCGCGCATCATTATCGCGGTCATCATCAACCTGTTCGTCGGCTTGAGCCTGACTGCCGCGCTCGGTCTCGCCATGGTCGGCGCGCTCAATATGATATCGGTTGCGTTCGCCGTGCTGTTCGTCGGCCTTGGCGTCGATTTCGGTATCCAGTTCGCGGTGCGATACCGTGCGGAACGTCATGACGTGCCGAAGCTCCCTTCTGCGTTGACGCAGGCCGCTGAAAAAATCGGCGTTCCGCTGACGCTCGCAGCGGCGGCCGTCGCGGCGGGATTTATGTCGTTTCTGCCCACCGACTACCGCGGCGTTTCCGAACTGGGGCAAATTGCCGGCATGGGGATGCTGATTGCCTATGCGACCAGCATCACGCTTTTGCCGGCGCTGATAACGCTGCTCAATCCCGAAGGCGAACCGGAAGAAATCGGATACCGCGTGCTGGCGCCGGTCGATCGTTTCCTGGAGACGCATCGTATCCCCGTTATCGTCGGAACGCTCGCCGTCGCGCTTCTGGGATCGCCTTTGCTCTATTACCTCACGTTCGACTTCGATCCCATCCACTTGCGCAGCACGAAAACGGAATCGATTTCGACTTTGCTCGAACTTGGCGGTGACCCGCGTGCCGGCGTCAATTCAGTCAACATTATCTTGCCGTCCCTGGATGAAGCGGCCGCTGCCGCGGAAAAACTGCAGAAATTGCCGGAGGTCTCGCAGGTTTCGACGCTGCTGAACTTCGTGCCGCAGGATCAGGACAAGAAACTGGCAATCATCCAGGATCTGGGCCGGCGCCTCGGGCAGTCACTGCAGCCGTCAGCATCGGGCAAGCCGCCGACCGATGCGGAAAATGTTGCCGCGCTGAACGGCATGGCCGATCAGCTCAACAAGATCGCCGGCAATGCCACAGGGTCCTGGCGCCGATGCCGCCAGGCGGCTTGCTGCGAACGCGGTAAAATTGGCGCAGGCCGACGAGGAGCGCGCGGATTCGCGCCCAGACCGCTTTCGTCGTGCCGCTGCAGACCAGTCTTGCTCAGTTGCGTGGATTTCTGGCCGCCCAGCGCATCACCAAAGAAAATTTGCCGCAGTCGCTCAAACGGCTTTGGGTGACGCCTGACGGCCGGGCGCGCGTCGAGGCGTCGCCCAAAGGGAATACCGATGACACTGAGGTTTTAAGGGGCGTTCGCGCGCGCGATCCTCGCCATCTATCCCAACGGCACCGGCGGCCCGATTTCGATTCTCGAGTCGAGCCACACCGTCGTCAGGGCGTTCTTCGAAGCGGGCTTCTACGCGCTGGTCTCGATCGCCATCTTGCTCTGGATCGTTCTGCGCCGCTTCGGCGACGTGCTGCTGACGCTCGTGCCGCTGCTGCTCGCCGGCGTCGTTACGCTGGAAATCTGCGTCCTGATCGGCATGCCGCTCAATTTCGCGAACATCATCGCGCTGCCGCTGCTGCTCGGCGTCGGCGTGGCTTTCAAGATCTACTACATCATGGCCTGGCGGTCGGGACGGAGAAACCTGCTGCAATCAAGTCTCACCCGCGCCGTCATCTGGAGCGCGCTCACGACCGCGACGGCATTTGGAAGCCTTTGGCTTTCGAAGCATCCCGGCACGTCGAGCATGGGCAAGCTGCTCGCGCTGTCGCTGGTGTGTACGTTGGCCGCCGCGGTGCTATTTCAGCCCGCGCTCATGGGGAAGCCCCGCGGCGCCAAGGACTCGTGAGCATACCTCGTCAGCCGGCGAAGGCTGCGGCGTCGCCGTCTTGCGGCCGCCCGGCGCCGGTTTCGACGGAGTTTGCGCGGGTGCCCGGCCGACGGTGTCGTTTGTCTCGACGCGGGTCCAGCTTTCGCCCCCGCACAGAAAGCCCAATACGCAGCCTTGGATGCGCAGCGTGTTCGGATCGGACAGGTGATGCTGGCCGAATAAGTTTTACCGTTCTCCGAGTTGTAGACATTGCCCCTCCCACTTGTTCGGCTTCGTGGGAGCCATGTCGAGCAGGATGGGCATGCCCAGCGTAGGGCGATTTCGGAGCTTGGGGATCGGGATTTCTTATATCGGTGCCGCCAGGCCGCAATTCCCATGCCACCACACCCCAAAGGTGACCGCTGCAGTCCACGATGTTGATTTCGTGCTACGCGGTCGGCGACCAGCCACTCGCCGGTCGGCGTTGGTGTGGAAGGGGTAGCAGGCTGCGAATGCGCGGCACTGCCGATGGACAGCCAAAACAAGGCGGCCGCGAGGATTGGCCATGATTTTCCGGTCGCTGGGTTTGTTCGGTTTGTCACGTGCGAAGACACCTGAATTTTTGCGAAGATGGGCTTTTCCTTACACCTGAAAAATAGCTGAAATCGCGGCTTGTTCCGGTGTTCCAAATCCAAGATTGTGGATAATGGAACTCGAGTGCAAGGCCGGTTGTTCTGTCGCTGCCCGCGGGTGCTGGTCTATGGGGCGAATGGAGTCCGTTGTTACTCGATCGTCCCTCGAACTCCGCATCGGGCCTCTCGATCGACGCGCTGCGGTTGTGAGCGGGCCTGCTGCAATTCGTCGCGTGCTAGACGAGAATTGTGGCAACGCTGAGAAGGATTCAGCCGGTTTCATCGGTGGCCTGTTGACGATTGAGGACCACAATTGGCGCACGCCTCATTCAAAGCCTGTTTGATTGTTATTGGGCCAGGCGAATGATTGCAAAATCCGACGGATTTGACGGCGACCGGTCTGCCATCGACGAGGCGATGATGGAGCGGTGCATCGGCCTTTTGCCAGCCTGATGTGCCGCGACGCAGAGATTCTGGTGGAGGCAACCAATCAGGTCTCACGAGCCGAAGACATAACGCGTCACGCCGAGATGGTTGCGATCTCGAAAGCGCAGCATATCCCTCCGCAAGGTTTTGTCTGATTGCACGCTTTACGCGACCGTCGAGCCTTGCGCGATGTGTGCATTCGCGGCGAGAGAGACGCGGATCGGGCGTGTCGTTTTCGCAATCAAGTCGCCGATGATGGGCGGCGTGTCCAAGTGGAACGTCCTGCGAGACACCGAGCTCTCGAATGCAATGCCGGAAGTGTTCGGGCCGGTCCCTGAGGTGGTCGCCGGGCTGCTGCAGGAGGAGGCCGAGCGGATCTGGGATGGCTGGAATCCGCTTATTTGGGCCGTCATCAAGTATCGCGGCTATCTCGGCGGCTATGGTGCCGACGTCGGCTACAGGACCCTTCACGCCATACCGGAACGACACGGCCTTTTACGCCGGCTGTTCGCTTTCCATAACCACGCCCCGGACTTTTTCCGGAAATTGCGGTTTTAGCTACTGGCCGTGATCTTCGAGCACCTTCAGGCAGACCTTCCGGATGCGCTGCCGGTTCTCCTTCAAGCAGGCAAGAACACGGAACGTGTCGGGGATGGCGTCTTTGCAGAAATTGGCTCGCATCCGGCGCAGCAGGCCGCTTGCTCTTCCGGCGTGCCCTGAAACGGGTTCAGAGGCTGCGGTCCTGGCAGGTTTTTTGTCTTCGGCCGCGAAAGCCGCGAGCACCAAGAATTTGTATCAAGACAATGGATGCGCAGATTTTAGCGTACATTGTGTCAGCGCCCGATTTTCATGCATGGTTTTTCGTCAACCGCGGCAGTGCCTTCACGTTCCATAGAGGAAGCCGGGTATGCTTAGTCATTATTGCGTCGATTTTAAGCGGTCGTCGGTTAGAACGTCGCCATCGCGCTGGCTGAAAAAGTTTGCGGGCATAGCCGCGCTTTCTCTCTCGCTTGCAGTTTGCATTGCAGATTCGTCCCACGCGCAAAGCATAGCACCATTTAAGCGCTTGGCAGGTCAATGGTCGGGCTCCGGTACGATTGATCTGACGGACGGCAGGCGTGAGCCGATCAGATGCAGGGCATCCTACGACGTGCTCAGCGACCAGAGGAATCTTCAGCTCAATATTCGCTGTGCCAGCGACAGCTACAATTTCGATTTGCGCGCGAGCGCCACTTATTCGGCGGGCTCGGTGTCCGGCACCTGGAGTGAATCGACGCGCCTTGTTGCAGGGACGATCTCAGGAAGGGCCGACGGCGACCATATTCATGTCGTGGCCAAGGCCGCGTCTTTCTCGGCGAGCTTGTCGTTGGCGACGCACGGCGCGCGTCAGTCGGTGGTGATCAAGGCGCACAGCGCCGATGCGGGCATCAAGGGCGTGTCGATAAGTCTCAGGCGCAGTTAGCGCTCTTTATTCCGCCGAAGAGCGCAACAGCGATCGCCGCGACATGCGGCGAACGATCTTGCTCAGGAACATGGCGATCGGCCGCAGCATGAACATGTCTGCGAGCAGCGCAGCCACCATTGCGAAGGCGCTGAGCCATCCGAAAAGCCGCAGCGACGGGAGGCTCGACAGCACCGTCATCGCCAGGCCGCAGGCGAGCACCGCGGACGTCAGGATCAGCGGCGGGCCGACCAGAATTGTCGCTCGCTCGACGCCCACCGCGGGATCGGGATCGATATCTTCGATCTGCAGGCGATTGAGGAAGTGAATTGTCGCGCTCAGGCCGAGCCCGAATGACACCGTAAGCGCGATGACGCTTGCGAACTGCAGGCCCTGGCCCGTCAGCAGCAGCATGCAGCCGGCGAGGACGATCGGGAAAAGTCCCGGCAGGATGCTGATCAGCATCACGACCGGCGACCAGAACGCCAATCCGATAAACGCGGCCACGAAGGCGATCTCGATGGTGAGGCCGTCGCTCAGCTTGTCGATCATGAGCGCACTGTTGCGCGCCGAGATGACCGACAGGCCGGTCACCGCAATCTTGTAGGTCGGATATTTGGCCCGGACGGCGTTGAGCTGCTGGTCGATCCGGTCGACGATCGGCAGCAACTGGCTTGCATCGGAATCCGGAACGCGACCGCTGACGATGACGGCGTCCTGCTCCGCCGAAATGAACCGGCGCGTCAGATAAGGCGGCAACAGGTCCACATATTGCTTGAGCGTTTCAACGTCCGATTTGTTCATTTTCTCGGCGAGCCAGCGCCGCAGCGTGTCGAGCGACCAGACATTGCCGATGCCCGTCTGGCGCTCGAGCAGGGCGTGGACGTCGGCGATTGCGTTCAGCGTGTTCGCGTCATAAAGCGAGGCGCCTTTCGGGAACTGGATATAGACGTCGAAAGGATTTGCGCCGGTCAGCTTGACGTCGAGGCGGTTGCTGGCCTGCACCGCCCGCTGCCGGTCCGGCACCTGGTCCGCCAGCCGGTAACGCGGCTGCAGCTGGGCATAGCCCAGCGAGAGCACGACAACGACAACGAGGCTCAGCAGCGAGTAGAGGCCCGGCCGCGCGACCATGCGGATCGCGATCCAGCTGCACAGCCGGCGCAGCCAGTCGAGCGCCGTGTCCATATCCCTGACCGCTGCGACGAATGCGGTCTCGTTGCGGATGAGCAGGACGCCGAGCAGCGGCACGCCCATGATGACCGCGACCAGCGCGACCGCGACCGCAATCAGGCCGGCTTCCCCGAAGGTGCGGATGAGGTCGGAGGACGAAAATTGCAGCGCAATGAACGAGACGCCGGCGGTCGCGTGGGTGAGCACGCAGGCGGGCCCCACGATCAGCAAGGCGTTGCGGAACGCCGTGAACTTGTCGTCCCCGCGAAGAGCCGGTCGCGGGCGGCAAAGGTGATCTGCATGCTGTCGGAAAAACTGATGACCATGATCAGCGGCGTCATCACGTTCAGGAACATGTTCAGGCTGAATCCGAGCCAGCCGAGTACGCCGAGCGCCATCAGGATGGCCAGCAGCGGCGGCGCCGCCGCAATGATCATGAACGACGGGCGGCGGAAGAAGATGATCGCGATCAGGCAGCCGACCGCGAATCCGAGCGTGTTGTAGACCAGCCGGTCGCGCTGGATCGCATTGCGGATCTCGAGCTGCATCACCGGCACGCCGGAGAGCTCGGCTTTCAAACCGGTGCCTTCCAGATTGGTTTTCAGCTCCTGGCGGACCGCCGCGATCGTCGGCCCCAGCTTGTCCGGTGCGGTCGATGAAGGCTCGAGCGCCAGCACCATCAGCGTAAGCTTGCCGTCGTCCGACAGCATCTTGCCGCGGATGATCTCGTTCGACGTCACCCGCTTGATCAGCGCCTGGTAGTCGGCGCCTTGCGGCAGCGGATTTGGAAAGAGGGGAGGCGGGATCGGCCCCTGCTCGGGCGGCTCGCGTGCCGAGAATATGGAGATCAGCCCGCGCGTGCCGTCGACCAGCTGAAGCTCGATCGCGAGCTCGCGCAGCTTTTCCAGCGACGCGCGCTCCAGCAGGCGATCGCCCTCGATGACGATCAGCACGTCAAATTCGTTGGAGGGAAAGCGGCGCGTGACCTCTTCGTAGGTCCGAAACTCGTCGGTGTCCGACCGGAACAGCTGGCTGAGGGAGTCGTCGACCTTGACCCGCACAAAGCCCACGGCCGCGATCGCGCTCAGGATGACGAAGACGATCGCACACAAAGTGCGGTGCGACAGTGCGAAAAAGCCGATGCGCTCAATGCCCAGCGCCAAATTCCGCGGCTTGACCGCGCGCGGCGGGACTTTCACATCGCGGTCGGCTGGCGGAACGCTACTCACTGGTACCCGGTCCAAATGGCGGTGAAGAATGGACTTTCAGAGCCGAAATTTCCACTAGGCCGGGCGCGAATACTAGCCCGCTACATCCGCAAGTTTCTTGGCCGGCGCCGCTCCCGTACCCCATCGGCGCTCGATGTAGTCGACCACCATCTGCTTGAAGTCGGTGGTGAGCGTCGCGCCGCGCAGCGTTGCAGCCTTTTTGCCGTCGATGAAGACAGGGGCGGTCGGCTGCTCGCCGGTGCCCGGCAGCGAAATGCCGATATCGGCATGCTTGCTCTCCCCGGGCCCATTGACGATGCAACCCATCACCGCGACGTTGAGCGTCTCGACGCCAGGATAGCGCTTCTTCCACTCGGGCATCGACTCGCGGATGAAGCCCTGAATTTCGGACGCCAGCTCCTGGAACGTGGTCGACGTCGTGCGCCCGCAGCCGGGACAGGCCGCGACCAGCGGCACAAAAGTCCGCAGGCCCATCGTCTGCAACAACTCCTGCCCGACCTGAACCTCGCGGGTGCGGTCGCCATTCGGCTCCGGCGTGAGCGAGATGCGGATGGTGTCGCCGATCCCCTGCTGCAGAAGCACGCCCATCGCAGCCGATGATGCCACGATCCCTTTCGAGCCCATGCCGGCTTCGGTCAGCCCGAGGTGCAGCGCGTAGTCGCAACGGCGCGCAAGCTCGGCATAGACCGCGATCAGGTCCTGCACGGCGGAAACCTTCGCCGACAGGATGATGCGATTTCTCGGCAGGCCGATCTCTTCGGCGCGCGCAGCCGACAGCAGGGCCGACTGCACCATGGCCTCGTGCGTGACCTCGCGCGCATCGCGCGGCTTCGGCGACTTGGCGTTCTCGTCCATCAGCCGGGTCAGCAGCTCCTGGTCGAGAGATCCCCAGTTCGCGCCGATGCGCACCGGCTTGTTGTATTTCAGCGCCATCTCGATGATGGCGGAGAACTGCCTGTCCTTCTTGTCCTTGAAGCCGACGTTGCCGGGATTGATGCGGTACTTGTCGAGCGCCTCGGCGCAGGCCGGGTGGTCGGCCAAGCAGCTTGTGGCCGATATAGTGAAAGTCGCCGATGATCGGCACGTCGACGCCGAGCTTCCTGAGCCGGTCCTTGATGTGCGGCACGGCCGCGGCCGCTTCATCGCGATCAACGGTAATGCGCACCAGCTCGGAGCCCGCTGCCGCAAGTGCGGCGACCTGCCGCGCCGTGCCTTCGACATCGGCCGTGTCGGTATTCGTCATGGACTGGACGACGATCGGCGCGCCGCCGCCCACGGTCACGCCGCCGACGCGAACTGCGACAGATTTGTGACGTTCCGGTGAAGCTGTGCTCATACAATACCGTCCGAACCAATATAGGCATGCGGAGCCATGTCGCCCGCCCGGGAGCGGGGCCACGGTTCCGCTTTATCGCCCTCGATTGTAGCCGGTTCCGCTCGCGGGTGGGAATCCCTTAAACCCTGGGTTCACCCGGCATTGTGGCAAATTTCGTCCTGGATGCCGAATCCAGGGTATCGGCGGTCCGCTCGAATTGCTCGGCCAGCCTGCGCAGCTCTTCGGCGATATACCGGTCGGCGCAACCGGCGGCTCGTTCGCGGCAGTAGGAGCTTTCGCTCAGCAAAAATTGTCTCGCGGTCATGGTGTCTTCTTGTTGGTTTTGTTGGTCGTTGTGAGCGCGCTGACAACGCGCTCTGGCGCCCTTCGTTCCAGTTCCGGAGTGGTGGTGCTGTACGGCGCCTACCGGACGATCTGCTGCAGCAGCGCATGGAGTTTTGCGGCCTCGATGGGCTTTTGCAGCACCGGCGCATGAGAAAATTCCGAGACGATGGTATCGGGCCCGTAACCGGTCACGAATGCGAACGGGATTTTTCGGTTGGCGAGGATGTCGGCAACCGCATAGGTTTTTTCGCCCCCAAATTCACGTCGAGGATACCGGCCTGCAGGTTGTTGCTCTTCGCCGCAAGAATGGCATCGCTGAACCGGTTGTAGGGACCGTCGACCTTGTGCCCGAAGGCGGCGAGCATATCGGCGAGCATCATCGAGACCAGCGGCTCGTCTTCGACCAGCAAGACGCGTTTGTCATTCGGATCGGCGTCTTGCGCTGGCGCGCCTTCCGTCTGGCTCAGGTCGATCGGTACACGCCTCAAGCTCTCTTTGTTGGGATCATGCGGGACCGATAACGTGCAGCGAAGGCCGTTTGCCTGCCAGTCGAATTTGACGATGCCGCCGAGTTGCCGCTCGATGCCGGCGACGATCGCGCGGCTGCCGTAGCCCCGGCGGTTGGCGGCTCAATTTGCGGGCCGTTCGATTCCTGCCATGACAATTCAAGCCTGCCGTCGCTCAATGCGCCACGTCAGATTGACATGGCCGGCCTCGCTCGACAGGGCGCCGTATTTTGCCGCGTTGGTGGCGAGCTCATGCAATGCAAGCGCGATCGTCTGGGCCGTCGCGGGCGGGAGCACGACAACCGGCCCGCGCACCGAAACGCGTTCCTTGCCTCCCGCCCGATAGGGAGCAAATTCTTCGTCGACCAGCCGATTGAGATCGGCGCCTTCCCAGCGCGAGCTTGCAAGCAGCCTGTGGGCGTTCGACAGCGCGCCGATGCGGCCATCGAGCGCGCCGATGTAGTCGTCGATGGTGTCGGCGCGGGTGAGCCGCATGATGGACTGCACGACAGCGACGACGTTGCGCGCGCGGTGATCGACTTCCTCGGCGAGCAGGATCTGCCGTTCTTCGGCGCGCTTGCGCTCGGTGATGTCGGCGGTCACGCCGCTGAGCCAGATCAGGCGTCCCTGTTCATCGAAGTTCGCAATCGCCGTGCCGGTGCACCAGCGCACGTCGCCATTTGGACGCAGGACGCGGAATTCGGTCTGAAAGGTGTTGGCGTTTTTCGAAAGCTTGCGGAACGCGCGCTCCAGAAGTTCGAAGTCACCGGGATTGATCAGCGGCCGCACGCTGTCGACGGTCGGCACGAACGTGCCGGGGTCGACGCCGAAGATCTCGCATTGGCCCTGGTCCCAGGCCGTGCTTCCGCGCGCGACGTTCCACTCCCAGCTGCCCATCTGGCCGGCGGCGAGCGCCAGGCTGCGAAGCCGCTCGCTCTGCCGAAGCTGCCGTGTGGAGGCGGCGAGGGCGGCGGTGCGCTCGGCGACCCGCGGCTCGAGCTCGCGGTTGAGCTGCTCGAGCTGCCGGGTCTTGCGATAAAGCTCGGCGAAGACCTTGACCTTCGCCCGCAGGACTTCGGGGACCACCGGCACCGGCACGTAGTCGACCGCGCCCATCTCGTAGCCGCGCAGCCGGTCGACGTCGCGTCAGCTGGATCGCCGAGATGAAGATGATCGCGGTCTTCTGGAAGCGCGGATGCTCGCGGATCATCGCCGCGAGCTCGAAAGCCGTCGAGCTCCGGCATGCAGACGTCGATCAGGACGACGGCGACCTCGTTCTTCAGCAGGAGCTCCAGCGCCTCGCGCGCCGATCGCGGCCTTGATCAGGTTTTCGCCGAGCTCGCCGAGGATCGCTTCGTAGGTCGAGCAGCTTCGCCGGCTGATCGTCGACCAGCAGGATGTTGACCTTGTCTGTCCGACATGGCGTCTCGGCCTCAGCGATGCAGCCACATGCGCAGCGCGGACAGCAGCTGCTCGGTGTTGACCGGCTTGGCGAGGTAGTCGGAGGCGCCGGCCTCGAGGCACTTCTCGCGGTCGCCTTTCATCGCTTTCGCGGTCAGCGCGATGATCGGCAGCCGGCGGAACGCCGGCTTCTGCCGGATCTGCTCGCATCGTCTGATAGCCGTCCATCTCCGGCATCATGATGTCCATCAGCACGATGGCGAGGTCCGGCGTTCGATTCGATCAGCTCGATCGCCTCGCTGCCGGTCGTGGCGGTCAGCACCTGCATGCCGCGGCGCTCGAGCACGCTGCTCAGCGCGAAGATGTTGCGGGCGTCGTCGTCGACCACCAGCACGGTGCGGCCGACCAGGTCCTCGTCGGAGCTGTTCAGCCGCTCGAGCATGCGCTGCTTCTCGGCCGGCAGGTCGGTCGACCACGCGGTGCAGGAACAGCGCCGTCTCGTCGAGCAGCCGCTCGGGCGATTCCACGCCCTTCACCACGATGCTGCGCGCCATGGTGTGGAGCTGCGCGTCCTCTTCGGCGACAGCTCGCGGCCGGTGAACACCACGACCGGCACGTCGCGACAGCCGTCTCGTCGCTGCGATCTGCTCCAGCACCTCGAAGCCCGGACATGTCGGGCAGCCGCAGGTCGAGCACCACGCAGTCGCACGGCTGCTCGCGCAGCGATGTCGAGCGCCTGCCGCGCCGGTGCCGGCGGTCACGATCTCGATGTCGTCGTGGCCGAGCAGTTCCGAGATGCTCATCTGCTCGGCCGGATTGTCCTCGACCACCAGCAGGCGCTTCCGCCGCGGCGTCGGCGTACTCCTTGATGCGGCGAAGCGCCGCCTCGACGCCTTCGGTCGTCGTCGGCTTGGTGACGAAGGAGAACGCGCCGCGCGCCAGGCCGTGCTGGCGGTCCTCGTCGAGCGTGATGATCTGCACCGGAATGTGCCGCGTCAGCGGGTTCTGCTTGAGCTGGCTGAGCACGCGTCCAGCCGAGCATGTCGGGCAGGAAGACGTCGAGCGAGACCGCGCGTCGGCTGGTACTGCTTGGCGAGCTCGAGCGCATCGGCGCCGCGCATGGCGACCAGCACCTTGAAGCCCTTGTCGCGCGCAAGATCGACCAGGATGCGCGCATAGTGCGGATCGTCCTCGACGATCAGCAGGATCGGATCGCCCGGCTCGATCTTGATCGCGGTCGTCGGGGATCTGCTCGATCGGCGCGCTCCGGCAGCGCGATCGGCGCGCTGATCGCCGGCGACTGGCAGGCTGGGCATGCGTCGTCGGCCGTGCGCGCGGTCGGACGGCCCGACATATGTGAGCGGCAGGTAGAGCGTGAACGTGCTGCCGACGCCCGGAGGCGCTGCGCAGCTGGATTTCGCCGCCCAGCAGGTTGGCCAGCTCGCGGCTGATGGCGAGGCCGAGGCCGGTGCCGCCGTACTTGCGGCTGGTGCTGGCGTCGGCCTGCTGGAACGCCTCGAAGATGATCTTCTGCTTTTCCGGCGGAATGCCGATGCCGGTGTCGGCGACTTCGAAGGCGACGACGCGTCGGCGCCTGGCTGAGGATCGGATGCTCGGCGCTCCAGCCGCCGGGCGCGGCCGAGACGTTGAGCCGCACGCCGCCCTGCTCGGTGAACTTGAACGCGTTCGACAGCAGGTTCTTGAGCACCTGCTGCAGCCGCTTGGAGTCGGTGATGATGCTGCGGCCGAGCGTCGGGATCGAGATGCGACGTCGAACGAGAGCTGCCGCGTTTCCGCCTCGTGGCGGAACGGCCGCGCCGACCGCGTCGAGCAGGTTGGAGAAGAGGATCTCCTCCGCCTCGACCGTGACGGTGCCGGATTCGATCTTCGACAGGTCGAGAATGTCGCTGATCAGGTTCAGCAGGTCGGTGCCGGCGCCGTGGATGGTGCGCGCGAACTCGACCTGCTTCGACGTGAGATTGCCGTCGGGGTTGTCGGCGAGCTGCTGGCCGAGGATCAGGATGCTGTTGAGCGGCGTGCGCAGCTCGTGCGACATGTTGGCAAGGAACTCGGACTTGTACTTCGAGGTGAGCGCCAGCTCGGCCGCCTTTTCCTCGAGCGCGCGGCGCGCCTGCTCGATTTCCTGGTTCTTGCGCTCGACTTCGACGTTCTGCTCGGCGAGCTGCTGCGCCTTCTGCTCGAGCTGCTCGTTGGTCTGCTGCAGCTCCTTCTGCTGCGTCTGCAGCTCGCCGGCGAGCTGCTGCGACTGCTTGAGCAGGCCTTCGGTCTGCATCGTCGCTTCGATCGTGTTGAGCACGATGCCGATGCTGGCGGTGAGCTGCTCGAGGAACGTCGTCTGCAGCGCGGTGAACTCGCTGAGCGAGGCGAGCTCGATCACCGCCTTGACCTGGTTCTCGAACAGCACCGGCAGCACGATGATGTTCTGCGGCACCGCCTTGAACAGCGCCGAGCCGATCGGGACGGCGTCGGTCGGGCATGTCGGTGATCAGCATGCGGCGCTTGTCGACCGCGCACTGGCCGATCAGGCCTTCGCCGAGCCGCAGGCGCTGCGGATGGCCGTTGGCGCCGTCGTCGGCATAGGCCGAGAGCAGCCGCAGCGTCGTGCAGTCTCCTCGCTCTCCATCTGGTAGATGACGCCCTGGTGCGCATTGACCAGCGGCGTCAGCTCGGAGAGCAGCAGCCGGCCGACGGTGGCGAGGTCGCGCTGGCCCTGCAGCATGCTGGTGAACTTGCGCGAGGTTGGTCTTCAGCCAGTCCTGCTCGGTGTTGCGGTCGGTCGTGAGCCGCAGGTTGTCGATCATCGTGTTGATGTTGTCTTTGAGCTCGGCCACTTCGCCGCGCGCTTCGACCTGAATCGAGCGGGTCAGGTCGCCCTTGGTCACCGCGGTCGCCACCTCGGCGATGGCGCGCACCTGCGTGGTCAGGTTGGCGGCCAGCAGGTTGACGTTGCCGGTGAGGTCCTTCCAGGTGCCGGCGGCGCCGGGCACGTTGGCCTGGCCGCCGAGACGGCCTTCCACGCCGACCTCGCGCGCCACGGTCGTCACCTGATCGGCGAAGGTCGCCAGCGTGTCGGTCATGTTGTTGATGGTCTCGGCGAGCGCCGCGACCTCGCCCTTCGACTTCACCGTCAGGTTCTGCTTGAGGTCGCCGTTGGCGACCGCGGTCACGACCTTGACGATGCCGCGCACCTGCTCGGTGAGGTTGGCGGCCATGACGTTCACGGTGTCGGTCAGGTCCTTCCAGGTGCCGGCGACGCCGGGCACCTGCGCCTGGCCGCCGAGCTTGCCTTCGGTGCCGACTTCGCGCGCGACGCGCGTCACTTCCGAGGCGAACGCGTTGAGCTGGTCCACCATCGTGTTGATGGTGTTCTTGAGCTCGAGGATCTCGCCCTTCACGTCCACCGTGATCTTGCGCGACAGGTCGCCGCGCGCCACGGCGGTGGTCACTTCGGCGATGTTGCGGACCTGCGTGGTGAGGTTGGCCGCCAGCAGGTTGACGTTGTCGGTCAGGTCCTTCCAGGTGCCGGCGACGCCCGGCACGACGGCCTGGCCGCCGAGCCGGCCTTCGGTGCCGACCTCGCGCGCGACGCGCGTCACTTCGCCGGCGAACGAGCGCAGCTGCTCGACCATCGTGTTGAGCGTCTCCTTCAGCTGCAGGATCTCGCCGCGCACGTCCACGGTGATCTTCTTCGACAGGTCGCCGTTGGCGATGGCGGTCGCGACCTCGGCGATGTTGCGGACCTGCGCGGTCAGGTTCGACGCCATGAAGTTGACGTTGTCGGTCAGGTCCTTCCAGGTGCCGGCCACTCCCGGCACCTGCGCCTGGCCGCCGAGCTTGCCTTCGGTGCCGACCTCGCGCGCGACGCGCGTCACTTCCGAGGCGAACGCGTTGAGCTGGTCCACCATCGTGTTGATGGTGTTCTTGAGCTCGAGAATTTCGCCCTTCACGTCGACGGTGATCTTGCGCGACAGGTCGCCGCGCGCGACGGCGGTGGTCACCTCGGCGATGTTGCGGACCTGCGCGGTCAGGTTGCCGGCCATCGAGTTGACGTTGTCGGTCAAGTCCTTCCAGGTGCCGGCGACGCCGGGCACGCTGGCCTGGCCGCCGAGCCGGCCTTCGGTGCCGACCTCGCGCGCGACGCGCGTCACTTCGCCGGCGAAGGCGTTGAGCTGGTCCACCATCGTGTTGAGGGTTTCCTTCAGCTGCAGGATCTCGCCCGACACGTCCACGGTGATCTTCTTCGACAGGTCGCCGCCGGCGATGGCGGTCGCGACTTCGGCGATGTTGCGCACCTGCGCGGTCAGGTTGCCGGCCATGAAGTTGACGCTGTCGGTCAGGTCCTTCCAGGTGCCGGCGACGCCTGGCACCTGCGCCTGGCCGCCGAGCTTGCCTTCGGTGCCGACCTCGCGCGCGACGCGCGTCACTTCCGAGGCGAAGGCGTTGAGCTGGTCCACCATCGTGTTGATGGTGTCCTTGAGCTCGAGAATTTCGCCGCGCACGTCGACGGTGATCTTGCGGGACAGGTCGCCGCGGGCGACGGCGGTCGTCACCTGCGCGATGTTGCGCACCTGGTCGGTCAGGTTGCCGCACATGGCGTTGACCGAGTCGGTCAGGTCCTTCCAGGTGCCGGCGACGCCCGGCACGAGCGCCTGGCCGCCGAGCTTGCCGTCGGTGCCGACTTCGCGCGCGACGCGCGTCACTTCCGAGGCGAACGAGCGCAGCTGGTCCACCATCGTATTGATGGCTTCCTTCAGCTGAAGGATTTCGCCGCGCACGTCGACGGTGATCTTCTTGGACAAGTCGCCGTCGGCGACGGCGATGGTGACTTCGGCGATGTTGCGGACCTGCGCGGTCAGGTTGCTCGCCATCGAGTTCACGCTCTCGGTGAGGTCCTTCCACACGCCGGTCACCTCGCGCACCTGCGCCTGACCGCCGAGCTTGCCCTCGGTGCCGACTTCGCGCGCGACGCGCGTCACTTCCGACGTGAACACGCTGAGCTGCTTGATCATCGTGTTCACGATGGTCGCGGCTTCGAGGAATTCGCCTTTGAGCGGGCGGCCGTCGACTTCGAGGCGCACCGTGTTGAGCAGGTTGCCTTGCGCGACCGCGGCGACCGCCGTCGTGACTTCCTTGGTCGGCCAGATCAGGTCGTCGATCAGCGTGTTGACCGAGGACTCTATTTCGCCCCAGGCGCCGCTCGAGAGGCCGAATTTCACGCGATGACGTGTCTGGCCCTCGCGCCCGACCAGCTGGCCGACGCGCTCGATCTGCTCGGCCATGCGCTGATTGGCTGCAACGATTTCATTGAAAGTATCCGCGATCTTGCCGAGGAGGCCGTCTTCCTCGCCGGTCATCCGCACGGAAAAGTCGCCGGCCCGCATCGCGCGCAGCGCCTGCAAAAGATTTTGCAATTCCAGCGGTGAGCCGGGGGCGGAGCTGTCGTCGTCAGATTTGCCCGCGCGCTTCTTCGGCACGCCGTTGGCGATATTTTTGTTGGTGACCGTAGTTGGTTGCATCGACGCCTCCCGAATAACCCGCCTTCATCGCCACGCTTACACGTGGCGGGGGCGATCGGAGGCGATAAGGTCCGAACCGCATGGTCAGCGCCCGATCAACTCGAAGCTGCGCTGCCATGGTTGTTCGCCGTTTATTTGGGACAGAACCCTGACCCCCTCCCGATCGCTCCAGACATTGGTCACCTGGAGCGCCCGCCAGCAATTAAATCCGCTAATGCCGGGAAAGTTCCGTTCCGGAGGTGCGATATTAGGTCAAAGGCCCGAACGCCCGAGCCACGCGGGAATAGCGTTGTCGCGCCATCACCGATATGGTTAAACTCAGTCTCGTATTGTCGGAAAGCAAAAATCTGCCTTTTCAATAGGATAGGCCGACCAGCACGGGTGGAACGCGATGCCACGGATGAAGGGTGCGGACCTCATCACCGAATATCTGATCGACAGCAAAATCCCTTACGTTTTCGGGATTTGCGGGCACGGCAACGTCGGCATGCTGGATTCCCTTTACGAGGCGCGCGACCGCATCAAGCTGGTCTCGCCACGCCACGAGCAAGTGGCCGCCCACATGGCCGACGCCTATTTCCGCGTGCGGCACGAGCCGGTGGCGACGCTGACCTCTTGCGGGCCGGGCTCCTGCAATATCGTCATGCCGCTCGCGCTCGCGATCTCGGATTCCTCGGCGTTGCTCGCGATCACCGCCAATGTGCCGACCTCGCAGTTCAACCGCAGCCCGTTCCAGGAAATCAACAAGCACTTCCAGGCCGATTTCCCCAACATCATCCGCCCGGTCGTCAAGCGCAGCTTCCAGCCGACCCGCGTCGACATGCTGCCGCTGGCGCTGCGCCAGGCGACGACGACCATGCTGTCGGGACGCCCGGGGCCGGTGAACGTCGACGTGCCCTTCAACGTCTTCCAGGAGGAGGATGACGTCGAGGTCCCGCCGCCGTCGCCGCCGCTCAATGCGCAGCGCAGCGGCGCCTCGCCCGAGGAAATAGCGGCTGCGTCGACATGATTCTCAAAGCGCAGCGGCCCGTGATCTTCATCGGCCACGGCGTGACGCTGTCGGAGGCCTCGCGCGAACTCACCGAATTCGCGCACCGGCTGCAGATCCCGGTGATCTCCTCGCCCAACGGCATGGGCGCGCTCGACATGACCGATCCGCTGTCGCTCGGCTTCATCGGCCGCAACGGCGCCTATCCGGCGAACGAGGCGGGCCGCCGCGCCGACCTCGTCATCGCCATCGGCGCGCGCTTCGACGACCGCTCGGCGTCGTCATGGATGCCGGGCTATTCGTGGAATTTTCCGCAGACCAAGCTGATCCATGTCGACGTCGATCCCGACGAGCTCGGCCGCAACTATCCGCCCGACATCGGCGTCCTCGCCGACGCGCGCACCTTCCTGCGCCAGTTGCTGGCCGAGGTCGATACGCGCAAGCCGAAGCGAGAGGCAACGAAGGCCTGGCATGCCGACATCCGGAAATGGCAGGCCGAGTGGGACGAGTTCGTCCGGCCGAATTTCGAGACGCATGCCTCGCCGATCCGGCCCGAGCGCATCGTCGCCGACTGCCAGGCCGTGCTGCCGCCGGACGCCATCCTGTGCTGCGACGTCGGCGTCAACCACAACTGGTACATGCAGTTCTGGAAGGCGCGGCGGCCGCAGACGATGCTCAATTCGTGGGGCTTCTCCGGCATGGGCTTCGGCGCCGCCGGCGTGCTCGGCGCCAAGCTCGCCGCGCCCGACCGGCCCGGTCGTCGCCGTTACCGGCGACGGCTGCTTCACCATGGTGCCGCACGTGCTGTGCACGGCGGTCGAGTACAATATCCCCGTGGTCTGGGTGATCTGGAACAATTTCGGCTGGGTTTCGATCCGCGACATCCAGCTCGGCATGTTCGGCGGCCGCGAGCACGGCACCATGTTCCATGCAGGGCCGAACAACAAACCCTACAATCCCGACTTCGCCGCCTGGGCGCGCGCGACCGGCGTCGAAGCGATGACCGTGACGAAGTCGCAGGACTTCAAGGGCGCGCTCGAGCACGCGATCAAGGCCAACAAGCCGTATCTGCTCGACGTGCATGTCGACGCGGAAGTACGCCCGCCTTCGACCGGCGCCTGGCAATTGCCGCCGACGCCGTACAAGGAGCCGGTCTTCGGCAAGCGTTATCTTCCCGATGTGGTGCCTGCGAAATAGCAATGCTGGGGGCGAGACCGCAGTGAAAGCGCAAAGCAAACCAAGATCGGCAAGTGCCGCGGCACGGGGCCCTGAGCGCGCTTCAGCGGCTCGCGGCGCCGGCCAGCCGCGCGGCGGCGTGCAATCGCTCGCGCGCGCCTTCGCCATCATGGAGGAGATCGCCCGCAATCGGGACGGCATCGGCCTGGCCGATCTTTCCAAGCGTGTCGGGTTGCACAATTCGACGACATTCCATCTGGTCAAGACTTTGGTGTCGCTCGGCTATGTGCGCCAGATGCCGGATTCCAAGCGATATCGGATCGGCCGGCCGTTGTTTGCCCTGGCGGCAAGCGCCCTCGACGAAGTGGAAATGGTGAGCCTGGCGACGCCGATCCTCGAGGATCTTTCGCGCGAAACCGGAGAGAGCGCGCATTTTTCGGTGCGGATGGACGATGCGGTCGTCGTGCTGGCGCGCACGGGCGGGAAGGGCGCCTTCCAGCTCAACGATCGCGCCGGCGCGGTGCGTCCCGCGCACTGCACGGCTCTCGGCAAGATCATGCTGGCGGCCCTGCCGGTCGATCAGTTCGAGCGCTATCTGACGCGCGCCGACCTCAAGGCATTCACGCCGAAATCGATCACGGCGGCCGAATCGTTGCGGCGTGAAATCGCCGAAGTGCGGCGCACGGGTCTCGCCATCGATGATGGCGAGTTCGATGCCGAAGTGCGCTGTGCCGCGGTGCCGGTTCGCGATTTCAGCGGTCAGGTTATTGGCGCTATCGGTATTTCGGGTCCGGTCTGGCGGTTGTCGATCGAGGCGCTGCAGAAACGGGCGCGCGTCGTTCGTGCGGCCGCCGACCGGTTGTCGGCGGAATTCGGATTTGCCGGCGACGTCAGGGCTGCGGTTTAATCATCATGGAAGCTTTGCGCTTCCAATCTTCCGACAGGTAAATCATGACATATGTGATCGTTGCTTACTGGCGCCCTCGCGAAGGGCAAGGCGAAAAAATCGAAGCGATCTTGCGCGAGCTTGCTCCCGCGGCGCGGCAGGAGCCGGGTAACCTGGAGTTCGTCGTCAATCGCTCGCACGACGATCCAAATGAATTTCTGCTCTACGAACAATACAAGGACGAGCAGGCGTTTATCGATCATCAGCAGACCCGCACTTCAAAAAGCTCGTGCTGGAAGGGGCCCTGCCGCTCCTCGAGCGGCGGGAACGCCACGCCTATTCAATCGTCGTTTGAAACGCGCCTCGCAACGGGGAAGCCGCACGATGTCGCTTGCCGGAAAGAAAGTTGTCGTCGTCGGAGGTTCATCCGGCATCGGTCTTGCGACCGCAGAACTCGCCAAGCGAGAAGGCGCGGACGTCGTGGTCGCGTCCCGCAATGCCGAGCGTTTGAAGGCTGCCGCCGACAAGATCGGTGCGACGGGCATCGCGGCCGATGTCACCAGCGACGAAAGCGTCGCCGATCTTTTCCGCAAATGCGGGCCCGTCGATCATGTCGTCGTGACGGCTGCGCAATTGCGCACGGGGCCTTTCAAGACCGTTGCCATGGACGATGTTCGCGCGACCATGGAAAGCAAATTCTGGGGCGCCTGGCGCGTTGCGCGTTCGGCCGAAATCCGTGCCGGCGGCTCGCTCACGCTTGTGACGGGTTACCTCAGCACCCGTCCGCGGCCCGGTGCCGCGATCGTCGGCGCGGTCAACGGCGCGCTCGAATCTTTGACCAAGGGTCTGGCGCTGGAACTGGCGCCGGTCAGGGTCAATGCCGTGTCGCCCGGGACGATTGATACGCCCATCCGCGCCAGCATGCCGGAAGCCGCCCGCCGCGAGATGCTGGCAAAGACCGCGGCCACACTGCCGGTCGGCCGCGTCGGCGCGAGCGAAGATATCGCCCAGCAAATCCTTACATTTATGATGGTCGGCTTTGCGACCGGATCGGTCGTCTATATCGATGGCGGCGCGCTGGTCGTCTAAACTATACTCGTCGCGGCGATTTCGAACCGGGAGAGGCTCATGGCGCAGCGGAAGGCTTATGTCCCTCACGGCGTGATTCCGGCGGTGCTGCTGCCGTTCGACAATGATCTCGCGATCGACGAGGCAAGCTTCCGCAAGCACCTGCGCGACGTCGCTTCGGTCGAAGGCCTGTCGGCGATCACCATCAACGCGCATTCGACCGAAGTCGCCTCGTGCACATTCGACGAGCAGAAGCGTGTGCTCGACATCGCGCAGGATGAGATCGGCGCGCGCCTGCCGCTGGTGAACGGCATCTGGGCCGACGGCAGCATCGAGGCCGCGCGCATTGCCCGCATGGCCAGCGCAGGGCGGCGCGTCGGCGCTGCTGGTTTTTCCGCCGGCGCCGTTCACGCTCGGGCAGTCGCCCGCGATGGCGCTCGCGCACATCAAGCGCATTGCCGATGCAACCGATCTGCCGCTGATCGTGTTCCAGTATCCGCTTGCGACCGGGCAGGGCTATCCGAAGGACACGCTGCTGAAGATGTGCGAGGAGGTGCCGTCGATCCGCGCCATCAAGGACTGGATCGGCAACGTGCCGCATCACGAATGGCACATCCGCACGCTGCAAAATCTGCCGCGGCCGGTGAACGTGCTGACCACGCACAGCTCGTGGCTGTTCTCGTCGCTGGTGCTCGGCTGCAACGGGCTGCTGTCGGGCTCGGGCAGCGTGATCGCCGATTTGCAGGCGCGGCTGTTCCGCGCCGTGCAGAAGAACGATCTGGCGGAGGCGAAACGTCTTAACGAGCGCATCGAGCCGACCGCGCGCGTGTTCTATGCCGATCCCTTCGTCGACATGCACAACCGCATGAAGGAAGCGCTGGTGCTGCTCGGCAAGTTGCCGCGCGCGGTCGTGCGCCCGCCGCTGGTCAAGATCGAGCGTGCGGAAGTGGCGCGCATCCGCCAGGCGCTGATCGAGGCGGCTGCTCGACAAGAACGCGCGCGAGCGGCGAAGCAACTGTCACGCCCGGGCAGACGACGGAGGCGGGGCGTAAGCTCACAAAATCGCAAACTCGGTATTGCGCCGGTCGGTCACCAGCATGCTGCCGGGATAATGCGTGATGCAGAATTCCGGCTTCACGGTCGCGATCACTGATTGCGGCGTGACACCGCAGGCCCAGAACACCGGCAATTCATCGTCGCGCACTTCGACGGCGTCACCGTAGTCGGGCTTCATAATGTCCTTGATGCCGATCATCTCCGGCTTGCCGATATGAACCGGCGCGCCGTGCACCGACGGAAACCGCGTCGTGATCTGCACCGCGCGGATCGCGTCGCGCGGCGTCAGCGGCCGCATCGACACGACCATCGGTCCGTGGAAGGGACCCGCCTCGTTGCGTGGCGATCGAGGTGCGGTACATCGGCACGTTGCAGCCGCGCGTGATGTGACGCAGCTCGATGCCTTCCGCCGTCAGCGCTTCCTCGAACGAAAACGAGCAGCCGATGACGAAGCTCACCAGGTCGTCGCGCCAGAATTCGCGGATGTCCTGCGGCTCGGCGACGAGCTCGCCGTTTTTCCAGACCCGGTAACGCGGCAGGTCGGTGCGGATGTCGAGATCCTCGCCCAGTTCGGGCACGCGCGGATCGCCGGGCGCCGACGTTCCGATCAGCGGGCAAGGCTTTGGATTGAGCTGGCAGAAGCGAAGGAAATCGGCCGCCAGCGCCTGCGGCAAAATGGCAAGATTGCCCTGCACATTTCCCGGCGCGAGGCCGGCGGTCGGTCCGCGATGGGTGCCGGCGCGGATCGCGCGCCGCGCCGCAAGACCGCTGTCCTGATCCGCCTTCTGCTCTTTTCGTAGGGGGCTGACAGCCATTGACGCCATCCGGTCCGGTTGTTGCGGCCAAGTTAGCATTGGCCGCGGCGGCCTTCGAGCAGGCCTGCCAAATCCTGAGGCAAGCATACGACCATGTGAGTTGGTATCCATCAATATGGAAATTGCGGTTGAAACTTGGTTCCGGATCGCGTTTGCTAATGACAACGAAGAGCCCGCCAAGGGCCGGCAGGGGAGGGATTGGCGATGCCGCGTCATGCCGTCGGGCATGGGCGTGCGGTGACCGCTCTCACGGCTGCGCGCGTCGCCAGCCGTGCTGCCGGCGCGCGGGGTGGACTTGGCGATTTCCAAATCAACGATGTCGGATTTGTGTCGGCTGCGCATGCCGCGCGCGCTGATCGGCACCTATGAGATCCAGAGGGAGGACTCGTAATGACTGAGAAGTGGAAAGACGAAGAGTGGGCGCAGGACTTCTGGTACAGCGGCAAGACCACGCGCCGCACGGTCGTCGGCTGGGGCGTGAAGGCGGCAGCGCTCGGCGCCACCATGCTGGTGCCTGCGCCGTGGCAAGCGGCATTCGGCCAGGCCAAGCCGTACAAGATCGGCTCGGAGCAGCCTCTCTCCGGTGCGGGCGCGCTCGGCGGCAAGACCGCGCTGGTCGGCTTGCAGATGGCGGTCGACCGCATCAACAAGAACGGCGGCATCAATGGCCGTCCGGTGGAGATCGTGGTCGCCGACGACGAGTCTAAGCCCGACGTCGCACGCCGCAAGGTCGAGAAGCTCCTGGTCGAAGACAATGTCGACGTTCACGTCGGCGGCTTCCTATCCAACATCTGCCTCGCCTGCATGCCGGTGTTCGAGGAGAACAAGGTCGTCAACATGATCAGCGTGTGCCTCGACACCACGCTGACCACGACCAAGTGCAACCGCTACAGCTTCCGCGTCCACGACTACGCGCCGGCGCAGGCGGTGGCATTCGGTCCCGACGCTCGCCAAGATGGGCAAGAAGTGGCACATCGCCTTCGCCGACTATTCGTGGGGTCAGTCGACGCGCGACGCCTACGCCGCCGAGATCAAGAAGAACGGCGGCGAAGTTGTCGGCACCACCGGCATTCCGCTCGGCACCGCCGACATGACGCCGTTCCTGTCCAAGATCAGCGGCGACTTCGACGGCCTGTTCGGCATCTTCTTCGGCAAGGACGGCATCACGATCGGCAACCAGGCTTTCGACCTCGGCCTCACCAAGAAATACAAGTGGGCCGGGCGACGGCGCGATTGCCGAATCCACCAACCTTCCGGCACTCGGTTCCAAAATCAACGGCTTCATCGGGATCAACCGGTACATTCCGGTTTTCCAGGGCCCGTTCGATACGCCGCATCACCGCAAGTTCTTCGACGAGGCGGTCGTGCGGTTGAAGAAGATGGATCCGTCCGGCCCACTGCCTGACCGCTACGTGCAGGCGAACTTCGAGGCCATGAACGCACTCAAGGTCGGCATGGAGAAATCGAAGTTCGAGGGCCGTAAGGACACCATGAAGCTGATCGAAGCGCTCGAAGGCTTGCAGATGAAACTGAGCGACGACTTCTTCACCGGCGACAAGGTGCTTCGCAAGGAAGACCACCAGGCCTTCCCGCTCGAAGTCATCTTCGAGATGAAGGACGGCAAACCGATCATCACGCAGACGATCCCAGGCGAGAAAACGTTGTTCCCGCCGGCTTGCAAATTCACTACGGCGTAAGTGACGACAGACACATCGATCGATGTCCGCTCCCCGGAGTATCCGGGGGGCGGCATCGGCCCCTGTTCTGCGGACCGACATGCTGACGGTCCGCTTCGGCGGCCTGGCGGCGCTCAACCAGGTCAACTTCGAGGTTCAGCGCGGAGAAATCCGCGCGATCATCGGGCCGAACGGCGCGGGGAAAAGCACATTCTTCAACTGCCTGACCGGGGTGCTGCGGCCCACGGCCGGAAAGGTCTATTTCGGCGGTGAGGACATCACCGGACTGCCGTCCGACCGGATTTCGCAAAAGGGAATCGCGCGCTCGTACCAGATCACCAACATCATGCCGAATGCGACAGCGCTGGAGAACGTGCGCGTCGCAGCCCAGTCGCGCCGTCACAGCTGGAACATGGTGCGCCACTGCATGTCGTTCCGCGATCTCGTCGAAAAAGCCGAGCAGGCGCTCGACGCGGTCGGGCTGTTGCCGAAAGCGAACGAGCTTGCCTCCAACCTTTCGCACGGCGAGCAGCGCAACCTCGAGATCGGCATTGCGCTCGCTACTGAGCCGACGCTGCTCTGCCTTGACGAACCAACCGCCGGCATGAGCACGGCCGAAACGCACGAAACGATGGCGTTGGTCCGCCGGATCGCGAAAGACTTCACGATCCTGATTGTCGAGCACGACATGCCGTTGGTGATGGAGCTCGCAAGCCGCATCACCGTGCTCAACTATGGCGCCGTGCTCGCCGAAGGGCCGCCGGCTGAGATCCAGAAAAATCCGCGGGTGCAGGAGGTCTATCTCAAGACATGAGCGCGACCGCACCATCCGAACCGCTCGTGCAGGTCGAAGGGCTGCACACCTACTACGGCAAGAGCCACATCCTGCATGGCGTGACGCTGGAGGTCGGCCGCGGTGAGGTCGTTGGTCTCATCGGCCGCAACGGCGTCGGCAAGTCAACGACGTTGAAGACGATCATGGGCCTGGTGAACGCGCGGCAGGGCGAGATCAGGCTCGAGGGCAGCTCAATCACCCACGAGGCGCCGCATCGGCTGGCACGGCGCGGCATCGGCTATGTTCCGGAAGATCGCCGCATTTTCCGCCTGCTCACGGTGATGGAGAACCTACGCACCGGCTTCGATCGCCAGGGCGTCACCGAAGAACGCAAGAAGGCGTTGCTCGACAAGGTCTTTGCTTATTTCCCGGTGCTCGCGGAACGGCGCGACCAGGCCGGCGGGACGCTCTCCGGCGGAGAGCAGCAAATGCTCGCTATTGCACGCGCGATGATGCTCGAGCCCAAGATCATTCTGCTCGATGAGCCGACCGAAGGCCTTATGCCGAGGATGGTCTCGCAGATCCACCAGATCATCGACGCGCTGCACAAGGAGGGCGTTGCAATTTTGCTGGTCGAGCAGAACGTTCCGCTGACGCTGGAGGCAAGCCAGCGCATCTACATCATGGAAAAGGGCATGGTTCGCCATCACTGCGCAACGTCCGAGATCACCATCGATGATCCGTTGATCAAGCAGTATCTTGGGGTGTGAACGATGAATGCGATCATCGGTTTTATCCAGAATATCCCGCTCGATCTGCTTCTGATCCAGACGGTGAACGGTATCGTCACCGGCATGATCCTGGCGTTGGTGGCCTCCGGTCTCACGCTGATCTTCGGCATCATGGATGTCGTTAATTTCGCGCATGGCGAGCTGTTCATGCTCGGCGCCTATTTCGGCGTCGTGGTCTTCGCCCTGACCGGCAATTTCTGGATTGCGCTCATCCTCGCAACGATGATCGTGGCGATCCTTGGCGCCGCGATGCAGATCCTGACGTTGCGTCCGCTGATCGGGCGCGATCCGCTCACGACCATTCTCGCCACCTTTGGCATTTCCCTCATACTGCAGAATTACGTGCTCTGGCAGTTCGGCCCGGTGGCGCGCAAGATCTCCGAGCCGATCACCACTCATTTCAATCTGTTCTATCTCGAATATCCTTGGTACCGGCTCGTGATCGCCGGGCTCTCGGCAGCGCTGATTGGACTGTTCTGGGTCTTCCTCAAGCAAAGCAAATTCGGCGTCTGGATCCGCGCAACCACGCAGGACCGCATTATGGCGCAGGCCATGGGCATCCCGGTGCCGTGGGTCTACACCGGCGTGTTCGCAATCGGCGCCGGGCTCGCGGCGGCAAGCGGCGTGCTGTTTGCGCCGATGGCCGGTGTTACGCACACGATGGGTCTCGACTGGGTGCTCAAGGCCTTCATCGTCGTCGTGGTCGGCGGCATGGGCAGTCTCGGCGGCTCGATCGCGGCTGCGATCTTCATCAGCCTGCTTGAGGCCTATGCCGCGATCTGGGTCAGTCCCGCGCAGGCGGTCATCGTGTCGTTCATCGTTCTCATCCTCACGCTGTTGTTCAGGCCCACGGGCCTCTTTGTGCCGACACCAAAATGACAACCGCACCGCTCGATAAACCGATGGCGCCCGCGAAGCCCAGGCTGAGCCACAACGCCATTTTCTGGATCGGCTTTTGCGTTGTTATGGCTTTGCTGATCGTCGCCCCGATGGTGCTGCCGGTGTTCTGGCGCCGCTTCCTGACCGAAGTGCTGATCTGGGGCCTGCTGGCGATGTCGTCCGATCTTCTGATCGGCTACACCGGCATGGTTTCGTTCGGCCATTCCGCGTTTTTCGGGCTCGGCATGTATGGCGCGGCCGCGGCACTTCTTCTCGTAAGTCCGCCCAATCTCTGGCTGGCGATCGGCCTTGGGCTGGCGGGCGCTGCCGGCGCGGCCCTGTTCGTCGCCTATTTCTCGACGCGGCTGCGCGACATCTATTTCGCGATCACGACGCTGATCTTCAGCCAGATCTTTTACGTCATTATCTTCACCTGGACGCCGGTCACGGGCGGGGAGAATGGGCTGATCTTCACCAGACCGCATCTTACGATCCCATTCCTTTATGATGGGCGCTTCACCAACGCGACCATGCATTGGTTCGTGCTGGCGGTCGTGACGGTGTCCTACCTCATTTTGCGGCGCGTGACGCGCTCGCCGTTCGGCATGGTCCTGCAATCGATCCGCGAGAACGAGGCGCGCACGCGCGCCATCGGCTACCCGGTCGAGCGTTACAAGATTGTCGCGGTGATGCTGTCGGGCCTGTTCGCCGGCCTGGCCGGCGTGCTTTACGCAATCCAGAACGAATTCGCCGCGCCCGATTTCGTGTACTTCATCACCTCCGGCGATACGGTGATCTTCAACGTGATGGGCGGCATCGGCACGCTGGTCGGCCCGATCGTCGGGGCCGGCTTCTTCCAGCTGATCCGCGAATTGCTGTCGCGATTGTTTGGCGATCAGTTCCCGTATCTGATCCCGCTCGGCGTCATTTTTATCGTGATGATCATCTTCCTGCCGCAGGGCCTGCTCGGCTTCGCCCGCCGCTGGCTCAACCGCTAAGCGTCATTAAAGGCACTCCTTATTACTTTTGTTTGCAATGTTTCATGCAAATGGCGTAATCGGTCGTGCATGCGGATTGCGAATGAGCCTTTAGGCACGCACGTTGGAAGTCGCGACAATCCTTGCTGCAATTGTCTGCTGCCTCGACTGAGGTGAGGGTGTTCAGCCAGGCAGACACCCCGAGCAGGAAGATCATCGCGACTTTCATGATAATCCCTTCTTTCTTTTTTTGCGCGTTGCGCCCGGCTTTCTTCGATTAGGGGAGTGCATCGATAGCGATTTGATCGAAGCGCATTACGCTATCGGACTTCGTCCAAAGCGCGATTTTTCCAGCCCCGGCAAATGTCTTGTCCGACGTCGTGAATAAGGTTTTGCCGTCAAACCCGATCGTGAAACGATCATTTTGCGCCTTGAGTCCAAGCCTATGCCAAACGTTGCCGGCAACCTTGGTGTTCACGCCGTCAATTTGCTCGCGACGACCCTTAACGACCCGGTAAAAGCGGACGTTATCCTCGAGCGCATTGGCGCGAACGACGTAATAGTTGTCCGCATCGGCAACACGAACCGCGATACCCGCTGCCTGGTCGACACGGCCGGCAACGGGCTTGAAGCTTATGGAAACCTCGACATTCCTCGCGGCGATCGGCTCAAAGATGGCGAGCGGGAAACGGTAGTCAGTTCGATCGGTACTCGACTGCTCGATCACGCGGTCGCCGGAAGAGGTCGGGTCGCTAACAACGACCCATTTGCCGGGGGCGCCTTGGCCCGTCCGCGCGAATTTGAAGCCGGTCGGAGCGGCACCGAGTTCCATTTTGCCGATTGCAATGACGGTTGCCGCCGATTGCGACAGTCCGTCCGAGCCTGAGGCCATCACGGCGCCGATCACGGCAGCAGCCAGTATCAACAGTATGATTGGTGATAGATGAGGTTTGATTTCGTCCATGCGCAAACACCTCGAATAATCGAGCGCTGCGCAGAGCTTGGACGGTATGGCCGTCTAGCGGGGAGTTTGCCTATCCCCGAGAGCGTGAAGCTAGGCGCCCGCTCATCTAAGCGCAAGCACAGCGAAGGAAGCTTTTGGCTTTTTTACAGCCTTTATAGGCGGTGACGCCAAAGGGCGGTTTACACCCCTTCCTCCGGCGGCTTTATGTGGCGAAACGAAAACAGAAGCGCGACGTCATAGATAATCTTTAGCGTCCCGCAAAGAATGAGCGGCAGAGCGAGAAACGATGCTGAAAATAATGCGCCGGCGAGCGCGGGGCTCAGGGACGAAGCAAGGCCACGCGGCACTGCGGTGACACTTGCAGCGGCGGGGCGTTCGGGTGGCGTGACGACCGCCATCACGTACGAGCTGCGCGTGGGCACGTCCATCTGCGACAGCGCCGACCGAACCAGCAGGAAGCCGAGCGCAACCGGCAAGCTTGAAGAAAATGCTGCAAAAATCAGGCAAAAGCTCGATGGGATATGCGTGAACACCATGGTGTTCACGAGACCTATTCGCTTCGCGATCCATGCCGCCAGTGGATAGGAAAAAGCGCTCAGCACCGTCGTCCAAAAAAAGAAGACACTTGCTGCGCCAAGCGACATATCGAACTTCTGGAAAAGCCAAAGTGCGAGCAACGACTGCACGACGAAGCCTCCGGCGAAAGCATCGAGGCTGAACAGCGCGGCGAGCTTGTAAACGACGCTGCGCGACTCCTTTAAAGGCGCGGCGGCTGGCCTTTCCTCGGCATGTGCGTGCGGAAGACACATATATATGGCCGCGCACGACAGCCCCAGAACGGCATAGGCATAAAACATCAATTTAAACACCGACGTGCGCTCCAGGCCCGTCGCCGTCAGCAAATCGGGCGTGGCCGCTGCCAAGGCGCCGATCGCCATCGATAATGCGCCGATCAAGCTGTAGCGCGCGAAGACATGCGTGCGACGCTCATCGCCGACGCCGTAGGTCAGCATCGCGTGTTCGAGCGGGATAAGCACACCGATGTCGCCGGTTGAGGGATTGATGGTTCCGAAAAATGCGACGGCAATGACAACCCAGATGACAGTGGCTTGCGCGAAGGCCAGGCCGGTGCAGATCATCAAGGCTGCGCCGACGACAAGCAGATTTCTCAGGTCGTAACGCGGCGCGACAAAGCCAACCGCGAGAGTGAAAACTGCGGTGCCAAACAGCGCGGCGGCTGCAACAAGGCCAATCTCGGCCGCGTCAAATCCAATTGCCGACAGATAGGCAGGCAGCACGATAATCGCGAAGCCGTCGCCAAATCCACGAAGCGCGCGGGCTGCAAAGAGAAGAAAAATATTGGAGAACCGTTGTCTGGTATCCATGCGCAATCACCTCGATCATCCGAGCGTTGCGCAGAGCTTGGGCGGGCGTGCCTGCCCGTCTGTCGGGGAGCCTGCGTGTCCCCTCCAAGGGCTTAAGTTAGCAAATTGAAGCAATCAAGCGTTTGATTGACTTTCGGCCGCGTCAGGAGTAGATTCTATTCAAGTCGGGCTTGATAGCAGTCGCCCGGCTCCTTCAAGGCATTTCGCCCAAGTACTGCACTTCGCCCGTGCGTCGGGCGTAGGGCTGTGGCGAAATGTTCAATCCCCGCAAGTCCCGACCGGCCGGCGCCCATGGAGAATTCCATGCGTGTTGCTGAATAACGCGCATTCGCCGGGTCCACGCAGGCACCCGGCCGGTACAAGGCAGCCGCCCAAGCTCTGCTCATGCTCCGTCCGCACGCGCGGTGTCGCTCGTCGATTCCGCGCAGGGCGGCGGCTGGGAGCGCAAATGTCAGGACTGTTCAAATTTCCACATAACTTCGTCAGGCACGACCGCTCTGAGGTCGACAATCGCACCGTCACTATAAATGCTCTTTATAAGTTAGAGAGTGTGACGGGTCGCAACAACCGACCGGCCACGCTGAGAGATGACCATATCGTCCTCGCGGTCATCGATGGTTTGGTTTATTTGCACGCGTCTTTCAAGAGATGGCGAAACCGCCGGCGAACCTTACGCGCGCTCGCGGATCTCGATGAGCGGCAGCTTCGGGATATCGGCCTCACACGGAACGACCCGCTATTAGATGCTCGTTTCAGGTCGCCTGGCTATCACAATGACTACCGTGTGTTTCCTGAAATTGACGATGGCCCGCCACCGCGACATCAGCAAACGCGCGCGTGAGCTTTGGTGCGAGAACAGACACATTAGTTATGGCTGCATCAGCGAGAAGAGGAGAAAGAAAATGAAGTGGATCACCCGGGAGTACGTCAAGGTCGATCGCGTGGCATGCCCGTGGCTCATAAAGAACTTCGTAGATAAAGACGCGGAGTTTCTTTTCGTGCCCGCCGACAAGGTGATGGAGGAAGCGAAACGATTGGATGCGATTCCGTACGACGTTAAGAACGTCGAACTCGGTCATCACGGCAAGGAATGCTCTTTCGAAGCCATTTTGAAAAAACATGGCCTTACGAATGATCCGGCCCTCGTCCTTCTCGGAAAAATCGTGAATGGCGCGGACACGGACAATACGCTTTATAATCAGCCGGAAGGGTCAGGTCTGGAGGCGATTGCCGAAGGCTTTCGTCACCTCGGCTACAAAAACGATCACGAAGTCAATGCAGCAGAGTGGATCGTTTATGATGCACTGTACGCTTACTGCCAACAGATGGTGAAGGCGGGCAAACCGAGTGGACAATTTCGATAGTTGTCCGGACGGCTAACGTCGGATGCGAGGAATAACGCCGCATTGGCGGTATCGCGGCGCGTACATATGAAATGGTATCATCATGTCGCAGCCTTTTGCCGAGCCCTGCGGCCGTGGCCTCATCGAGGCGGAACCTTGCCCGCGTGCGCTCGGGCGTGAAATCGCCGCGACACGAAAGCGGATGGTGCTGGCGGCCTGCGTACTGGCCTCGGCGATGGCCTTCATCGATGGATCCGCACTCACCGTGGCGTTGCCCAAGCTGCGCGCTTTTTTCGATGCCGATCTGGCGACGGTGCAATGGGTGCTCAACGGCTATGTACTGGCGCTGGCCGCGCTGACCTTGACCGGCGGTGCACTTGCCGACGTCTATGGCAGGGCGCGCGTGCTGAAAATCGGCTGCCTTGGATTCGGTGCAGCATCCGCCGCTTGTATTGTGTCGCCATCGGTCGACTGGCTTATTGCGGCGCGGGTGGTGCAGGGCGTTTCGGCAGCGCTCCTGACGCCCGCAAGCCTCGCGCTGATCGGTGCGACTTATCCCAAAGAGGAGCGCAACAGCGCCATCGGCATCTGGGCGGCGGCCTCCGCACTCACCACCGCCGGTGGACCGGTGCTGGGCGGCTGGCTGACCGAGGCTTTCGGCTGGCAATACGTGTTCGCCATCAATCCGCCGCTGGCGCTGATTGTGGTTGCCTTGTTGACGCTTTATGCACCGGCCGAGCAGCGCGAGCAGCGTCGCTTCGATTTTGTCGGCGCCGCGATTCTTGCCGGCGCGCTGGCGTTACTGGCCTGGGCGTTCAGCCAGATCGGACCGCAGAGGCCGGGCATGGCAAGCTCCATCTTGGTTGCCGGGGCAGGGGTGTTGGGCCTTGGGATGCTCGCCGGGTATTGTGTGTGGGAGCGTTTCAGCAGCAACCCGATGACGCCGCCCTGGCTGCTCGGCAACCGGTCCTTTGTCGTGCTCAATGTCGCCACCCTGCTGATCTACACCGGCCTGGCGGTCATGTTCTTCCTGTTATCCTTCGATCTCATCGAGCGCCGCCACCTGACGCCCACCGGCGCCGGCCTGGTTTTTCTGCCATTTACGCTCGGTGTCGGACTCTTGTCGCAGCCGCTTGGAAGGCTGGCCGACAGGATAGGTGTCCGCCTTATGCTGAGCGCGGGACCGCTGGGTGCCGCACTCGCCTTCATGCTGCTGGCGCTGGGCGAAAACGCTTCGCTCCTGCTCGGCGTGCTTCTTCCGATGACGCTGCTCGGCGTTTCCTTTGCGATATTGGTGACACCATTGACGACGTCAGTGTTGGCGAGCGTCGCAAACAGCGAGGAAGGACTCGCCTCCGGCGTAAACAATGCGGTCAGCCGCATCGCCCAACTCGCCGGCATTGCGCTCGCTGCCGGGGTGGCATCTTACGCGGCTGGCTATGTTGCGAGCCTGATCGTTGCGGCAGTCCTGGCTGCGGCCGCGGGAGTCGTTATTGCGCTCGTGCTGCCCCGGCCCACCAGGAAGCATCTGCAAGCATCCTGAGCGGTCCGAAATTCGCTTGTATCTTCTATTTTTTTCGCTGCGCCTTCCACATGCCGTATGGCGCAAAAATATAGCCGAGCAACGCCCAGCCAATCATCCACGTTATAGCCAGCCAATTCGGCAACTCTACGAACGCCTTTGCCGCAAGCGGACCAAACATCCCGGCCAGCCACACAATTGCAACCAAAAGAGCTTTGCTCCAACCAAGGTGGGTTGAGACATAGGCCCAATAAGCTCGCAAATACTCGCCAACATCGCGCATTTATTCAGCTTAGCACATTGGATCTAGGCTCAATTCAAGGCCATCTGGGCGGTCCAGGCCGGTCGCGTCGCAGAGTCTGCTCTCGGAGGTGAGCGGACAGCTACGCGGCGTTTATTGGACCAAGGTCCAACTCGATATGACGTCGACGATCCGGAAAATCACGCGCCGGAAGCGTCGGAATTCAAATGAACATCCCATCGGGCTCTGCCTTGCGGCAGCAATGTTGCTGCTCGACAGCTGCGTTGAGCGTCGGAGGACATTCAGAATGGATTCGATGAAAGCGTCCGCAGCGGCCGGCTGTGATCGCCGCCGATTTTTGAGCACTGCAGGGATCGGCATCGCTGTCGCGAGTGCAGGTAGCTTCCTTCCGTGGCAACTCGCCGCCGCCGCCGCCGCCGCCGCAGGCGATGCCATTCGTCCCTTCCACGTCAATGTGCCTGAGAAAGATCTTGTCGATCTGCGCCGACGCATCGCCGCCACACGATGGCCCGACCGCGAGACCGTCAATGACCAGTCGCAGGGCGCGCAGCTCGCGAAATTCCAGGAGTTGGTGCGCTATTGGGGCACGGGTTACGATTGGCGTAAGGCTGAGGCGAAGCTGAACGCGCTGCCTCAATTCATGACAACGATCGATGGCGTGGACATACATTTCATTCACGTCCGGTCGCGCCATCCGAATGCGCTTCCGATCATCATCTCGCACGGCTGGCCGGGATCCATCATCGAGCAACTCAAGATCATCGGTCCGCTGACGGATCCGACCGCGCACGGAGGCCGCGCCGAGGACGCCTTCGACGTCGTGATCCCTTCGTTGCCGGGCTACGGCTTCTCCGGCAAGCCCACCGGCGCCGGTTGGGACCCGGACCGCATCGCGCGCGCCTGGGCCGAACTGATGAAGCGCCTCGGCTATACCCGCTACGTCGCGCAGGGCGGCGACTGGGGTGCGCCGATCTCAAGCGCGATGGCACGCCAAAGCGCGCCTGGTTTGCTGGGCATCCATATCAATTTGCCGGCAACAGTGCCGCCGGAGGTGGCCGCTGTGCTCGGTGGCGGACCGGTGCCGGCGAGCCTCTCCGAGCAAGAACGCGCGGTGCTCGAAGGGCTCAGGGCAAGCGCGATGAAAGGGAATTCAGCATACTTCACCATGATGACCGCGCGGCCGCAAACGGTCGGCTACGGCGCGAACAACTCGCCGGCCGGCCTGGCTGCATGGATCCTCGTGCATCCAGGTTTTGCGCAGTGGGCGTACGGCAACGACCCCAAGCAATCACCCACGAAAGACGACGTGCTGGACAACATCACGCTGTACTGGCTGACGAACACCGCGACCTCGGCCGCGCGGTTGTACTGGGAGAACGGCGCACGCGGCAGCGTCATTGTTGCGGCCGCGCAGAAGACCGGCGACATCGCGCTCCCGGTCGCTATCACCGTATTTCCAGATGACGTCTATCGGGCTCCGGAGACATGGGCTCGGCGCGCCTATCGCAACCTCATTTACTTCCACGAGGTCGACAAGGGCGGACATTTCGCCGCCTGGGAGCAGCCTGAGCTTTTCAGCGCGGAGCTTCGAGCCGCGTTTGGACCGCTGCGTCGCTGAAGGTAGGTCGCAATTCAACCAAACCAGGGAGAGCCACGATGACTGCACGACCAGGTTCGGATGCCCCACATAAGGGCTGGCGCCAGCTCTTGAGCAGCGCTGCAATGGCAGTCGCTGGCGGCACCGTTGTTGCGTCGCTGCTTTTCGTCTCGGATGGAGCCATTTCTGCCGAGGACAAGTACAAGGTCCAGGTGCGCGGCGGGCTTGCGTTCTCCGAGTTCAGGGGATTCGAGGACTGGGCAACGGTCGCAGTCAGTCAGTCGGGTGACTTGATCGAAGTGATCCTCGCCAATCCCGTGATGATCAAGGCCTACCGTGCGGGCGTTCCCGGTAACGGCAAGCCTTTCCCCGACGGTTCAAAGATGGCGAAGATTCACTGGAACGCCAAAAAGAGTGCGGAGGCGCCCAGTCCGACGACCGTGCCGGACACCCTGCACGACATCGATTTCATGGTGCGGGACAGCAAGCGATTTTCGAAGAGCGGCAACTGGGGATACGCCCAGTTCAACTATGACGGCGCGTCCGACACGTTCAAGCCCGACGGGACCGGCAGCGACTGCGGATTCTCGTGCCACACGATCGTGGCGAAGAAAGACTACGTTTTCACCACCTATGGGAAGAGGTGAACCATGCTGACCAGAGTGATGGCGGCGGTGCTCGTCGCCGGAGGCATTCTGACGCTGCACTCGGCGCAGGCGCAGTTCCCCGGACTCAAGCGTACTGGGCTCATGCAGAACGACTTGAGCGTCCCAGGGCGCGAGGTCGTCCAGGTGCGCGTCGAATTCCCCCCCGGATTAGTCGCCGCCAATCACAGCCATCCGGGCGAAGAGTTAGTCTATGTCATCGAAGGCGTGTTTGAGTATCATCTCGAGGGCGAGCCGGCAGTGACGCTGAAGGCCGGCGACGTCTTGTTCATTCCCGCCGGAAAAAACCACACGGTGAAAAACATCGGTAGTGGCAACGCGACGGAGCTCGCCACCTACGTCGTCGAAAAAGGCAAACCGCTTGTCACACTAGCCAAGTGAGCACCCAATGCCGATAGATTTGAAGCTTGAGGCCGTCGTCATCCCGGTTTCCGACGTCGACCGCGCGAAGAAGTTTTACGCGGGTCTCGGGTGGCGGCTCGACGCCGATTTCATCGTCGGTGACGCGTTTCGAGGCGTTCAGTTCACGCCTCCGGGCTCGTCCTGCTCGATCCAATTTGGCACGGGAATTACGTCAGCGGTGCCGGGCTCGGCAAGCGGAAATTACCTTGTCGTGTCGGATGTCGTGGCAGCTCGCGCCGAACTCGCGGGTCGCGGCGTCGCGGTGAGCGAAGTTTTCCATCGCGTCGCTCCGGGCAAGCCGACAGTCAGCGGCCCAGATCCGGCGCGGCGCAGTTACTCCTCGTTCGCCACATTCAGCGATCCGGACGGCAATAGCTGGCTGCTGCAGGAGGTTACGACGCGACTGCCTGGCCGGATGGATTCTGCAGAGACGAGGTTCGTATCGGTGGCCGACTTGGCCAATGCCCTTCGACGTGCGGAGACGGCGCACGGCGAGCACGAAAAGCGGGCCGGCGGGCAGCGCGATGCGAACTGGCCTGAGTGGTACGCCGCGTACATGATCGCGGAACAGGCCGGCAAGCCCCTGCCGACGTGAATGATGCTCACGGAGTAAACGTCATCGGGGCATCAAATGAAAATAAACAAGCTCTTGATAGCCGCGGTGCTCGCCATCGCAATCGCAGCTCCGATTGTGGCCTTGGTGGGGGACATCAACTTGGCGCAGCCGACGACACCCGAGGGCGAACGCACCGCATTTTTTCATGGGCTTGGCAGCCGCCCAATGGCCAATCAATCCGGGCTCGCCTCTCTTGAACGCGCCGACGCGTGGCTCAATTCGCCGCCGCTCACTGCGTCCGCCTTGCGTGGAAAAGTCGTCCTCGTTCATTTCTGGACATACACCTGCATCAACTGGTTGCGCACGCAGTCCTACCTCCGCGCCTGGGCGGATAAGTACAAGGACAAAGGACTGGTCGTGATCGGCGTGCATACGCCGGAATTCCGATTCGAAAAGAACCTCGACAATGTCCGGCGGGAGGCCAAGGCGCTGCGCGTCGATTATCCTGTCGCGGTGGACAGCGAATATGTGATCTGGCGCGCCTTCAACAACAACTATTGGCCGGCGCAATATTTCATCGATACGCAAGGTCGCGTCCGGCACACGCATTTCGGCGAGGGCGCATATGACCAATCGGAGATGGTCATTCAGCGTCTGCTGATGGAAGTCGGCGCCCAGGGCATCGGCGACGACCTGGTATCGGTCGACGCCGCGCGGTTTCGAGGTGCCTGCCGACTGGGGAAGCCTCAAGTCTCCCGAAAACTATACCGGCTACAAACGCACCGAGGGCTTTGCCTCACCGGGCGGCGCAGCCCGCGACAAGTCCCGCATGTATGAACTACCGGCACGGCTGGGCCGGAACGATTGGGCGCTGTCCGGCGACTGGACGATCAAGCGCGACGCCGTCGAATTGAACAAGCCGAATGGCCGTATCGCGTACCGCTTTCATGCGCGCGATCTTCATCTCGTTATGGGCCCGGCAGCGCCAGGAACGTCGGTGAAATTTCGCGTGCTGATCGATGGGCAGCCGCCGGGTGCGGCGCACGGACTTGATGTCGATGAGAAAGGCGATGGCACGGTGACCGAACAGCGACTGCACCAGCTGATCCGGCAAGACGGCGCAATTGCGGATCGCCAGTTTGAAATCGAATTTCTTGATCCGGGCGTGGAGGCGTTTTGCTTCACGTTCGGCTGACCGCCAAGACGGATTCGGGGGCGCTGCCAGTGGACAGGAGTAGGACCATGAACAGCATCAACCGCGATCGACGCCGCCTTTTGGTGGCGCGGTCGCGACCGCCGCCGCTGCCCAGCTCGGCATACTGGCGACGGCTGACGCACAGCCCGCCAGCTCGGCGCTTCCCACGATCAAGCCGGGAGCGAATACTTCGTTTGCCCCACTGAAGCAGATCGATGCGGGGGTTCTGAATGTCGGTTACGCGGAAGCAGGTCCGGCCGACGGGCCGCCTGTCATTCTTCTGCACGGGTGGCCCTACGATATTTACAGCTTTGTCGATGTCGCGCCGTTGTTGGCATCAGCGGGTTACCGCGTGATCGTGCCCTATTTGCGCGGCTACGGCACGACGCGTTTTCCTCTCGAGCGACACGTTCCGAAACGGCCAGCCGTCGGCGCTTGCGTCAGACACGATCGCCTTGATGGATGCTCTCAAGATCGAGAAGGCAATTCTCGCCGGCTTCGACTGGGGAGCGCGAACCGTGAACATCGTCTCGGCGCTATGGCCGGAGCGCTGCAAGGCGACGGTGTCGGTGAGCGGTTACCTGATCGGCAGCCAGGCGGCCGGCAAGATGCCGCTGCCGCCCAAGGCCGAGTTCGAGTGGTGGTACCAGTTCTATTTCGCCACGGAGCGCGGACAGTCAGGCTACGAAAAATATCGGCGTGAGTTCTCGAAGCTCATCTGGCAACTCGCCTCGCCGAAGTGGCAGTTCGACGATGCCACGTTCGATCGCAGCGCGGCGGCATTCGACAACCCGGATCATGTCGCCATCGTGATTCACAATTATCGCTGGCGACTTGGTTTGGCCGAAGGCGAGGCGAAATATGCCGATCTCGAAAAGCGGCTTGCCGCATTCCCGGTCATCACCGTTCCCACCATCACCCTTGAAGGCGATGCGAACGGTGCACCGCATCCGGACCCGAGCGCCTACGCGAAGAAATTCTCGGGCAAGTACGAGCACCGGAACATCAGCGGCGGTATCGGGCATAACCTGCCGCAGGAAGCTCCGCAGGCCTTTGCCCAAGCTGTGGTCGACGTCGCCAAGTTCTGAAAGGGCTTGCGTTTCGGTATAGCGGCGGCTCTATCCCTGAAGTTTATCCAAAGTGATCGGCAGATCGCGCACGCGCTTGCCGGTCGCGTGATAGATCGCGTTGGCGACCGCGGCCGCAACGCCGACGATGCCGATCTCGCCGAGGCCCTTGACGCCGAGCGGATTGCTGTCGTCCGGCTCGTCGACGAAAATGACCTTGATGTCGTGAATGTCGGCGTGCACCGGGACATGATATTCGGCAATGTTGGCATTCATGATGCGGCCGAACTTGTGGTCGATCATGCGTCTCCTCGTGCAGCGCCATGCCGATGCCCCAGACCACGCTGCCCAGGATCTGGCTGCCGCGCGGTCTTAGTGTTCAGGATGCGGCCGGCCGCAACCGCGCTGACGACGCGCGTGACGCGGACGACGCCGAGCTGCTCATCCACCTTCACCTCGACAAAGTGCGCCGACATGCGTGTTGCTGGCGCGGCTGTGATCGTCGGCAGGGGTTGGTGGTTTTCTCCTGCTCGATGCGGTCCACCGCGCCCTGCCGCATCGCGTCGGCGATCGACACGATTACGCGAGGCGTCGCGCTTGCTCACCAGCTTGCCGTCCGACGAGCATCGACCTCGTCGGGCGCGGCGTTCGCGAGCGGCGAATTCGGCATCTTGTTTGGCCAGCCGCAGCAACTCGTCGCGGATCGCCTCGGCTGTCGTCACGATTCCGTTCGACACCGAGGTCGCAATCCACGATCCGCCTTCGACCGGCGATTGCGGAAGGCTCGAGTTGCCGAGCTTGATGCTGATGTTGTCGAGCGGCAGGCCCAGCATGTCGGCCGCAACCTGCGCCATGATGGTGTAGGTGCCGGTGCCGATGTCGGAGGTCGCGCACGCAACCTCGGCATGGCCGTTGGCGGTGAGCACGATGCGCACCGTGATCGGCACCTGCAGCGCCTCCCAGACGCCCGTCGCCATGCCCCAGCCGACCAGATCGGTGCCGTCGCGCATCGAGCGCGGCTGCGGGTTGCGCTTGTCCCAGCCGAAAGCCTCCGCGCCCTGGCGGTAGCATTCGCGCAGCGCCTTGCTGCTGTACGGCCTGTCCTCGTGCTGGTCGCGGTCCGAATAGCATCGCAGGCGAAGCTCGATCGGGTCGAGCTTGAGCGCGACCGCGAGCTCGTCCATCGCGGATTCGAGGGCAAAGAGCGCGGTGGCGGCGCTGGGCGCGCGCATATCGCACGAGGTCGGAAGATCGAGCTTGGCGAGCCTGTGCGCGTATTTTGCATTGGCGGATTTGTAGAGCAGACCGGACCAGCCGGTCTCCTGCCGATGGAAGTCCTCGTATTGCGAGGTCACGGTTACCGCGTCGTGCGTGATCACGTCGAGCGTTCCGCCGCTATTTGCGCCGAGCGCGATGCGCTGGATCATCGCCGGCCGGTAGCCCAGCGCATACATCTGCGGACGCGTCAGCACGACGCGCACCGAGCGCTGCAGCGCGCGCGCCGCCAAGCACCGCCAGCACCACCTGAAACTGCGGGCGCAGGCCGGAGCCGAAGCCGCCGCCCATGAAAGGCGACATGACGCGCACATCCTCGGGCTTCATGCCGAACACGCCGCATAGATATTTCTGCACGTTCTGCACGCCCTGGGTCTTGTCGTAGACCGTAAGCTTGCCGTCTCCCTCGAAGACCACCGTCGAGGCATAGAGCTCCATCGGGTTGTGATGCTCGATCGGAACAAAATATTCGGCCTCGTGACGCACCGCGGCGGCCGCCAGCGCCTGGTCGGGCGTGCCGCGCGTTTTCGGCGGCGCGAACAGGGCTTCGATCGGATCTGGGGGGGTCTTTACCGGGACGGCCGCGTCGCGCTGCGGAAAATGTCCGTCACATGCGGCTCCTCGTCGTATTCCACGCGGACCAGCGAGGCCGCATAACGCGCGATCTCCGACGTTTCGGCGACGACCAGCGCGATCGGCTGGCCGTTGAACTTGATCTTGTCGTCGTAAAGCGGCCGAAACGGCGACCCGTCCGGGAGCCACTTCATCCTTGTAGGCCTCATCGTTGTCCGCCATGGGCGGACGGTTCTCGTGCGTCAGCACGGTCGAGCACGCCTTCGACGCGCTTGGCCGCGCTGGTGTCGATGCGCGTGATGCGGCCTTTGGCGATCGTCGAGCTGACGAGACTCCCGTGGGCGAAGCCGGGCACGTTGAACTCGGCGGCATATTTGGCGGCGCCGGTGACCTTCGCGATGCCGTCGACGCGGGATGTCGGCGGTACCGATGTAAGGTGCCATGGCGCTGCTCACGCGATCTTCTTGCTGGACTGCGACTGCGGGGTGCCGCGCGCGGCCTGCGAGAGCGCGCGGACGATGGTCCGCCGTGCCAGATCGATCTTGAAAGTGTTGTGCCCGAAACCCTTGGCCTCGCGCAGCACGAGATCGGCGGCCTGGGCAAACGCCGCTTCGCCGGCCGCTTTGCCGCGCAGCGCGGCTTCGGCCTCCGGCATTGCGCCAGGGCTTGTGGGCGACGCCGCCGAGCGCGAAACGCGCTTCCCTGATGCTGCCGCCATCGAGCTCGAGGCCGACGCGCGACGGACACCAGCGCAAACGCATAGGACAGCCGGTCGCGGATTTTGAGATAGGTGTAGTTCGCCGCAAAGCCTCGCGGCGGCAACTCGACCGCGGTGATCAGCTCGTCAGCGCCGAGATTAGTCTCGTGCTGCGGGGTGTCCCCGGGCAGCCGGTGGAAGTCCGCGAACGCAATCTCGCGTTCGCCGCGCGGGCCGGTCACATGAACCTTCGCCTCCAGCACCGCCAGCGCCACGCACATGTCCGACGGATGCACCGCGATGCAGGCGTCGCTCGTGCCGAGGATCGCGTTCATGCGGTTGAGGCCGCCGATGGCCGAGCAGCCCGAGCCGGGCTCGCGTTTGTTGCAAGGCGTGGCGATGTCGTAGAAATAGGCGCAGCGCGTACGCTGCAGCAGGTTGCCGCCCACCGACGCCATGTTGCGCAGCTGCTGCGACGCGCCGGCGAGCAGCGCGCTCGACAGCATCGGATAGCGCCGCTCCACCGCCGGGTGATAGGCAAGATCGGAATTGCGCACGAGCGCGCCGATGCGAAGCCCGCCGCCTGGCGGTCTCCTCGACCTTGTCGAGCGGAAGCCTGGTGACGTCGATCAGCTTCGCCGGCCGCTCGACGTCCATCTTCATGAGATCGACGAGATTGGTGCCGCCGGCGACGAATTTCGCCCCCGGGCTCGCGGCCATCTGGCGCACGGCGTCGGCGACATTGCTGGCACGCGAATACTGAAAGCTGATCATGAGTGCCCCATCGCCTGCTGGATGGCCGCGACAATGTTGGTGTATGCGCCGCACCGGCAGATGTTGCCGCTCATCAGTTCGCGGATCTCGTTCCGGCGTCTTCGCCTTGCCTTCGGCGATCAGGCCGGCGGCCGAGCAAATCTGGCCCGGCGTGCAGTAGCCGCACTGGAATGCGTCGTGATCGATGAAGGCCTGCTGCAATGGATGCAGCGTCCCGTCTTTCGCCAGCCCTTCAATCGTGGTGACGCTCGCACCGTCGTTCATGACTGCAAGCGTCAGGCAGGAAACAACGCGCCGGCCATCAATCAGCACCGTGCAGGCGCCGCATTGACCCTGGTCGCAGCCCTTTTTCGTGCCGGTCAGGTCAAGATGCTCGCGCAGCACATCGAGCAGTGTCGACCGAGGATCGAGCGCGAGCGCATGCTGCGTCCCGTTCACGGCGATATTCACGGAAACCGTGCTCGATGCGCCGTTGTCCGGCCGTGGCTGAGCGGCAGCACCGGGGGACAGGCTCATGGCAATCGGCACCATCGCACCGCTGGCGAGAATGTCCCGGCGTGTCGGATGGCGAGGATCTGTTCCCGCATCGGTTTTGTCCTTCATGAAGGCTCCGATCGAATGGGCTGGAAATTGGAGCGCGGAGTTTCCGACCGCCCCTTTGGTTATCCCGGCGCTTATGAAACTCTCTTCGCTATCTTTGGTTCTGATAGTCTTGGCTGAAATGTCATTGTCAGAATGCGCGGTCGATCGAGTTCGAGTTGGACTTAGGGCCAATTCAATGACTTTTTTGGCATAGACAGCGGACTATCTAGTCGCAGCGCACCGTCATCCCGCCGTCCACGACGATCTCGGTGCCGGTGATGAAGCGCGCTTCGTCGGAGGCGAGAAACAGCGCGGCATTGGCGGTGTCGCGGCCATCGCCCATGAAGCCGAGAGGGATGCGCTCGAGCCGCGATTGCAGCAAGGCTTCGACATCGCCGCCGGTGCGCTGCTTGGCGAGCCGCGCTTCCACCATCGGCGTGTGCAGCTGTCCCGGGACCACGGTATTCACGCGGATGCCCTTGTCGGCATATTGCACGGCGACGACGCGCGAGAGCTGGATCACGCCGGCCTTGGTCGCGGCGTAACCGACCTGCGCCGAGCCGGTCCAGCGCAGGCCGGACGTCGAAGCGACGTTGACGACCGCGCCCTGTTTCTGCCGCTCCATGATCGGCAGCACATGTTTCAGCGTCAGGAATACGCTCTTCAAGTTGGAGTCGACCTGCGCGTCCCAGACGTCTTCGCTCATTTCGACCGGTCCGCCGGCGGCCGAGCCGCCGACATTGTTCACCAGCACATCGATGCGGCCGAAGCGCTCGACGCAGGTCTTCACCATGACCTCGACCGACGCCGCGCCGGTGACATCGCATTGATGGGTGACGATTTCGCCGCCGGCCGCTTTCACGCGCTCGACGGTTTCCGTGACGCTGTCGAGATCGCGGTCGACGGCGAAAATCTTCGCGCCTTCCTCGGCGAAGCGCACGGCGATGGCGCGGCCGTTGCCCCAGCCGGGGCCGATGCAGCCGGCGCCGGTGACGATCGCGATGCGGTCTTGCAGGCGCCCGCCCATGCTCTTGTCCCTCAGGTCAATTTACGCGCCGGAGCGAAACGATAGAAGCGTTGCGGATTGTCGACCAGCACCGCCTTGCGTGCGGCTTCGCTCGGCGCGATCTCGCCGAGAATATCGACCAGAACCCCGTCATCGGGCGTCGGTCCCTGATGATTGGGGTGCGGCCAGTCGGTGCCCCAGACGCAGCGGTCGCCGAACTCGGCCACCAGCTTGCGCGCAAACGGCACGGCATCGGAGTAGGGCGGTCCCTGCCGTGTCACGCGGTCGGCGCCGCTGACTTTCACCCAGACATTATTGTCGTTGAGCAGCGCGAGCAGCGCCTTGAAAGCCGGCTGCTCGAGCCCGAGCGATGCGTCGATGCGCCCCATGTGATCGATCACGACCGGCACCGGCGATTGCCTGAGCGCCGGCGCCAGTTCGGCGATCAGGTCGGCTTCCATGTGGATCTGCAGATGCCAGCCGATGGCGGCGAGGCGCTTGCCGAAGGCAATGACGTCGTTGATCTTGGGACCCTGGGCGAGATGCGTCATGTAATGGAAACGGGCGCCGCAGAGGCCCGCGGCGTCGAGCCGCTTGAGCTCGGCATCCGAAACCGACAGCGGCACGAGCGCGATGCCTTTGTACGAGCCGCCCGTTGCGGCAATGGCGTCGACCGTCACCGAATTGTCTTCGCCGTGACAGGCCGGCTGCACGATCACGCAGTGCTGGATGCCGAGGCGCTCGTGCAGTTTGAACAGCAGCTCCTTCGGCGCGTCGGATGGCGTGTAGCGGCGGCCTTCGGCGAACGGGAAGCGCGCGCGCGGCCCGAACACGTGCACATGCGCGTCGCAGGCGCCAGCCGGCAGTTTGAGTTTCGGCTTGCTCGGCGTGGCCAGCCAGTAGGGCGGATCGGCAGGCGTATCGGCGGTGTGTTGCGTCATGCGTCGGGCGCGCGCGTGCGTTCGAAGGCCGGCTCGTGCGCGGAGAATGCGTTCAGCCACGCGACCAGGCCGTGGATAGGCCGGCCGCCAGTCGACCTGCTTGCGCCAGTCGAGATAGCCGAGCGCGCAGGACAGCCCGATCGCGACGACATCGCTCTTCTTCGGGTCGGGCGGCGCTTTTTCGAACACCGCCAGCCCGCGCGTGATCTTGCCGCGCTGATGCGCGAGCCAGCGCGGCGAATGCGTCGCCGCATCGGGCCGGAAGCGGTTTTCGTAGACCACCAGGATTGACGCATCCATGATGCCGTCGGCGAGCCGCGACAGCGTCAGCGCGCGGTAGCGGTCGCGGCCCTTGAGCGGCAGCAACCGGTCGGTGCCGGCGACATCCTGCAGATATTCGATGATGATGCCGCTGTCGTAGATCGTGCTGCCGTCGGCCAGCACAAGGCAGGGCATTTTGCCCAGCGGGTTCTGCTGGCGCAGCGTGTCGTTTTCGTCGAGCGGATCGGCGGGCTCGAGCTTGATGCGATCGGCGAGTCCCAGCACGTCGATCGCCATGCGGACCTTGCGCCCGAACGGCGACGTCACCGTCGAGCGCAGCACGAAATTGTCAGGACCGGACATTGACTATTTCGTCGTCTGGACGCCGGCGTCCTTGATCACCTTCGCCCACTTTTTCGTTTCGCTGTCGATGAAAGCGGCGAAATGCTCCGGGCTATCGCCGCCCAGAATGGCGCCCTGGCTCGACAGCTTCTCGATCACGGCCGGGTCCTTCATCGCCTCGACCGCGGCCTTGTTCAGCGCGGCGACGACGTTCGGCGGCGTCTTGGCCGGTGCGACCATGCCGTACCAGTTTTCGGTGAGAAGGCCCGGCATGCCGGCCTCGGCGGTGGTCGGCACGTCGGGCGCGCTCGGCACGCGTTGCGGCGCGCCGACGGCGATCGGCTTGAGCTTGCCGGCCTTGATCTGCGGCAGCAGCACCGGCAGGTCGAGGAAAACCATCTGGACCTGCTGGGCCAGGAGGTCGTTCACGGCCGGCGCCGCGCCGCGATAAGGCACGTGCACGATGTCGATCTTGGCGGTGAGCTTGAACAATTCGCCGGCGAGATGCGGCAGGCTGCCGGGACCGGAGGAGGCGAAGTTGAGTTTGCCGGGCTGCGAATTCGCCAGCGCGACCAGTTCTTTCATGTTGTTGGCGGGAACGCTGGTGGCGACCACCAGCATTTCCGGCACCGTGGCGACGAGGGTGATCGGTTGCAGGTCCTTGAGCGTGTCGTAGGCGACCTTTTCCATGCTCGGGCTGATCGCCAGCGCGCCCGCGCTCGTGATGGCGATGGTGTAGCCGTCGGGCGGCGACTTGGCGACGGCATCGGTGCCGGCGACGCCGCCTTGCCCGGAGCGGTTTTCGATGATGACCGACTGCTTGAGGATTTCCGACATGCGCTGGCCGACGACGCGCGCGATGATGTCGTTGGGTCCGCCGGGCGGGAAGGGCACGATCAGCCTGATCGGCTTGTTGGGAAAATCCTGCGCCATGGCCGATGCCGGGCACAGCAGGGTCAATCCGATCAGCAGCGCTTTGAAGGCTTTCACGTCGGTCCTCCCCATTCGTCGCGTTTTGCCGGCACCTTACGTCATCGCCGCGCGTCCGCGCCAGACGCCAGTCTCGGTTTCACTGCGGTTGAGGCCCTTCATACCCCTCCGTGATGGCCATATCCCACACGGATCTGCCCTGTCGAAGCTTCATCGCCGCCGCGTACTCTGGCGAACGATAGCAATCGATGGCCGCGGCGTAGCTGGGAAATTCCAGAACGATGACGCGCGACCTTGGCTTGCCTTCTTGCGGATCGGTCTTTCCGCCGCGTGCCAGGAAGCGCGCGCCGTACTTGGCAAGAGCCTTTCCGTTCGCCGCGATATATTCCTTGTAACCTTCCGGGTCGCTCACGTCCGCGAACACGACCCAATAGCCCTTTGCCATTTTCCGCCCCCTACGGTGTCCAGCGGCAGGCATTATGTCCGAGCCGGAATGATCGACAAGCGCAAGTGCCTTTCCTATTGACTATATTCCTAAGGTATGTATTCCTAGGTTTATCCCGCCTCGTTACCGAGGGGCGTTTGATCAGCGTCTCCAGACGCGGGGCGGGGAGCGGTGGCCGGGACATGACCTTGCATCGGAGATGCGATGCGGGGGCCCGGCGGTCCAAGCCGCATCGAGCCCAGCGCGCCTCGTCTGCGCGCCGAGGTCTCTGACGGCCGGTAGGCCGGGCCGTCCTGTCAGAGGACGCCGGCCGAGTGCCATGGCCTCATCGGTGGGTAAGCGCGGTGCAGCCCCAACGGGCATAACGCGACTGAAATGCGACCACCGGGGACGATGCGGAGCAAGCCGATTAAACACCGCGCGCGGGACGCCTTGGGTTTGGCGGACTTGCGGCACGCTTTGCCGTTTCGCTCGAACCAGAGCGAGCAGGCGAAGCACACAGGACTTCGACAAGCCTCGATGTCGCGAGGCGTCGAGGCCCGCGGGTCCCTTTGGACCCCTGGCGTCCCGCGCGCCCTCGGTTCTTTTTCCGGGCGATGCGGATCTTTCCAAAACGACGGCGTACCCGGCGCCGCAAAGAAACAGGGCGGCGGAGCTGTGCCCGGTGCTGTTTGAAAAGTGAATACGGATGTGATCGGGTTCCCGGACAGGGCTAAGGGAGTACCAGAATGGACATCGATTTGCCCGACGTCGTCGCCGAGGTGAGGGCGGCATTCGACCGCTACGAAAAGGCGCTCGTCTCGAACGACGTTTCCGTCCTGGACGAATTGTTTCGCAACGACCCGCGCACAATCCGCTATGGCGCCGGCGAAATTTTGTACGGGTATTCGGAAATCAAGTCGTTTCGCGCCGCGCGTTCGCCGGTTGCGCTCGGGCGAAAATTGTCGCGCACCGTCATCACAACATTCGGACGCGAATTTGCGGTGGCTTCGACGCTTTATGAGCGGCCATCCGCGCCCGGAAAAATTGGCCGTCAGACCCAGACCTGGGTGAAATTCCCTGAGGGTTGGCGCGTGGTCGTCGGCTCACGTCAGCCTGATGGAGAAGTCAGGTTAGAGCGCAGCGACGGCCTGCACTTCGACCAGCAAAGCCTCCTGCACAAGGCGGTCGATCATCAGCAGCGTGTTCGGCGGGTAAGCGCCGTTCGGAAACATCTTCGGAAATTCCCGCAAGCGGTATTTCATGAATTTCGGAATATCCTGCGAGTGCACCAGGTAGGTCGTGAACTGGACGATATTTCCCCAGCCGGCGCCGACCGATTTGAGCGCCGCCTCGATATTCGCAAAGGTCTGCACGCATTGGGCGTCGAAATCGCCGTCGCCGACAAGCTTGCCGTTGCTGTCGACGCCAACCTGGCCGGCGATGAAGACGAATTCCGACGCCTTGACGCGGGTGAGATGCGAGTATTGGCCAAGCGGCTTGCCGAGCGCGTCGGGGTTGAGGATCTTGATGTCAGCCATCTCCACTCCGTGTTCCGTTTACGCTACTGGACGCACCTTGCGGCAAGTATTAATCGACCTGGACGCCGCTTGCCTTGATCGGGGCCTCCCACTTTTTGACTTCACTCTTCACGAAGTCGCCTAGCCATTGCGGGCTACGCTCGTTCGGTGCGGCAACGGTTGCGCCAAGCTTTGCGAGTCGCTCCTGCACCTCCGGCGTTGCAATTGCGCCGGCCGCAGCTTCGTTGAGCTTCTTCACGACATCGGCAGGGGCGCCTTTCGGAAGGAATAGCGAGCTCCAGGTATAGGCTTGCACGTCGAGGCCCTGTTCGAGGGTGGTCGGAAGGTTTGGCAGAACCGGAGATCGCTCCTTGGTCATGATGGCAATGCCTTTGACCTTTCTGGCCCTCGATCTGCGGCTTCGCGGTCGCGATGATCTCGCACAGGTAATCGATACGGCCGCCGATAAGGTCCTGCATCGCCGGGCCGGTCCCTTTATAGGGAACATGCGTGATCATCGGCGTGCCCATGGCCGTGTTCAGAACGACGCAGCCGAGATGCGTGGCGGAGCCGGCGCCGGCAGAACCGAATTGCATTTTGCTCTGATTGGCTTTGGCGTAGGCAATAAATTCCTTGAGATTGTTTACCGGCAGGTCCGGCCGGGTGATCAGCGCGATCGGAGTTACCGCGAGGTAGGCCACCGGCGTGAAATCGGTTTCCACATTATACATGTGGCCGCTTGTAGAGCGTCTGGTTCTGCGCATGCGTGCCGACGCTGCCGAGCACCATCGTGTAGCCGTCAGGCTTCGCATCGGCGACACGTTTGGAGCCGGTCATGCCACCTGCGCCGCCGACGTTTTCAACGACGACCTGCTGGCCGAGCAACTCGCTCATGCGCTGCGCGATGACGCGACCGATCGTGTCTTGCGGCCCGCCCGCGGCAAATGGAATGACCATCGTCACCGGGCGAGTGGGAAAATCCTGAGCGGTGGCATGGCCAGCCGAAACGAGCGCGGCGAATGCCGCGGCGAGCAGCACTTTTTTCATTGTTGTCCTCCAATAGGCGTCGAACGTTTGCGCGGGCAGCGGCCGCCCGTCAAGCGTTGAGCTAACCGACCTCGATCACCTCTTCGGGAAACTGGTGCAGCCGGTCGCCCGGGCCGTTTCCGCCGATCAGGTAATTGTCGCACAGCCAGTTGAGATATCCGCCGTGGATATACGTCGGATGGACGACGATGTTCATGTCCTTCGCGATGGTCATGGGCTCGTCGTGGCGGACGAGGGGACGTTCGACCAGGTCGTAGCCTTGGCCGTGACAATAAAGCCGGGCCTCCGGCGGCCTGCCGTTTTTCCGCATGAAATCGTTGAAGGCGTCCCAGATGTCCTTGCAAGAGCGTGCCGGGCTTGAGCAGGTCGAGCGTGAACTTGCGTGAGGCCTTGCAGAATTCGAGCTCGTCCTTCATCGCCTGCGGCACCTTCGCGCCGACGACGCACGAGCGACCGAGCTCGGTGTACATGCCGCCAGGGCCATTGTCCTCGACCAGCAGCGCGATCTGATCGCCATTCTGGATGACGCGGTTTTGCAGATGGCGATTGGCAAACTTGGACGGCTTGCCGAGCGGCATCGAGGCGCAGAGATAGATGCCGTTCTCGCTGCCGTGACACTGGCTGTAATGCTGCGCGACGGCGGCAACTTCGATGTCGCGCATGCCGGGCTTCACGGCCGCAAAGGCGGCGCGCATGGCGCCGTCCTGCATCAGCGCGGCGCGCTTCACGAGCTCCATCTCTTCGGGGCTCTTGATGACCTTGATGCGATCGACCATGTCGGTGGCATCGACGAAACGTGCCTGCGGGAAGGCGCGCTTGATATAGTCGAGCATCGCATAGGACATCTGGTAGGTGCCGACATAGCCGATCGTGCCCTTGGCGAAGGGCTTGAGCGCGGTGGCGGCAAGCTCGGGATCGTACTCCTTCGTGTAATGCGCCGACGCGTAGCTCGGCGTCGTGAGGATATGCTTCACGCCGCGCCAGCTTTGGTCGCCCTGCGCGGTCGCCTCGTTGCCGCCGAATGGCCCCTGGCACACCACGGTCATTTCGTCGTCGCGCGGGAACACCACCGTGTTGGGATAGCCGTTGGTGGCCGGCATGTCGGTGAAATAGCGCACGTAGCCGCCCATGTGATCGTTGTTGTTCTGCATCAGCAGGACGTCGATCTTTTCCTTTTCCATGGCCGCGCGCACGGCCCGCCAGCGGCGTTCGAGCTCGGCGTCGGAGATCGGCGTGTTCAGACGTTCGGACAGGGCCATGGTTTCAGTCTTTCCAGGATGCGGGCTTGCGCACGATGTTGATCATGGATTTGAGATCGCCGGCAAGAAATTTGCCCATGTTGCCGGCGATGGTCGGCATCGCACGATCTTCGTAGCCCTGCGAATAGCCGCCAAGGTGCGAGAAGATCGTCAAGTTTTTCGTCTTCCACAACGGATTGTCGGACGGCAGAGGCTCCTGCGAGAAGACGTCGAGCCCGGCGCCGGCGATTTTCCCCGCTTCAAGGGCGGCGATCAGCGCCGGCTCATCGACGACGCCGCCGCGCGCGACATTGACCAGATAGGCCGTCGGCTTCATCGCGGCAAAGACCTTTTCGCCGACAATGTTGCGTGTTTCAGGCGTAAGCGGCGTGAGCACGACGAGAAAATCGAGATCGCCGGCCACCTTGGTGAGATCGTTCCGGTGCGCCATGCGATCGAAGTGTTTGGTTTCGCGCGGGCTGCCGCTGATGCCGACGACCGTCATGCCGAAGGTCTTGCAGATCGGCGCCAGATATTCGGCGATCAATCCCACGCCGAAAATGCCGACGGTTTTGCCTGCGAGCAGCGCCGACGGCCAGCGTTCCCACTTGGATTGCTCCTGCGCGCGCACCGAGCGCGGCATGTCGCGCGCGAGCGAGAGCATGAAGGCGATGGTCGCTTCGGACACCGGCGCGCCGTGGATGCCGCGAACATTCGTGACCACCACTTCTTTTCCGAGCGAGGGCAGGTCGACGATGTTGTCGACGCCGGTGCCGAGCGCCTGGATCCACTTCAGCTTCGGCGCGTCGCGCACCACGTGGTCGGCCATCGGCGGGGAAAAGCACAACAGAATGTCGATATCGGCGATGTAGGGGCCAACATCGTTGTGATGACCGACGACGTTGATGGTCAGTTGCGGGAAGCGCTCCAGCAGCATCGCCTTGTAGCGTGCGCGCATGGCTTCCTGGACTTCGGTAAGAATAAGGACATTCGGCATCGGGCGCAGGTATAGCGTGTGATCCCGAAAGAGGGGAACCGGAGTTTAACGTGACCCGCATCGCGGGTCTGGGCTAAGCTGGGCGAAGAGGGAATGGGTTCGATGCCGATCGATCTTGCGCAGGTGGACTGGCTTTACGTCATACTGCTGGCCGTCTTTGTCGCCGTTTCGACTTTCCTCGGCGGGCTTCTCTCTTTCAGCCGCCGCGGGACGGGCGCCGTGCTGTCGGCGCTGCTTTTCGCGGCGATCTTCATCTTCTGGACCTACTACCCGCATCGCGTGCCTTTCCTGCCGAGGACGATCTCGACGACGCAGGACGCGGCGGTGAAGCCGGCGCCCGCGCCAGCGGCACCGGCTGCTCCCGCAAAGGCCGTCCAATCCGGTCCGCGACATTACCCCGCCCAAAAATCCCGTCACCGACGTCACGCCGCCGGCGCCCGCCACCCCGCCTGCGACTCCGGCGCGCTAGGCTTGCATCCGGCCAGCCGAATGATGTTTTCTCCGATCTCCTGAAGACGAAAACGGTAGCGTTCAATGAAAAAAGTCTATCCCGACGCGAAAGCCGCGCTGGCAGGCCTGCTCAAGGACGGCATGCTGATCTGCTGCGGAGGCTTTGGCCTCTGCGGAATTCCCGAGACCTTGATCAAGGCCATCCGCGACAGCGGCGTGAAGAATCTGACGATCGTTTCCAACAATGCGGGCGTCGACGGCGCCGGGCTTGGGCTGCTGCTCGAGACGCGGCAGGTGAAGAAAATGATCTCGTCCTACGTCGGCGAGAACAAGCTGTTCGCGCAGCAATATCTCGCCGGCGAGCTCGAGATCGAATTCAATCCGCAAGGCACGCTGGCCGAGCGTATCCGCGCCGGCGGCGCGGGAATTCCGGCCTTCTTCACACGCACGGGCGCCGGCACCGACATTGCGAAGGGCAAGGAAGAGCGCGAATTCGACGGCAGCCGCTACATCATGGAGCGCGGCATCGTCGCCGACCTGTCGATCGTTCACGCCTGGATGGCCGACACCGAAGGCAATCTCGTCTATCGGAAGACGGCGCGAAACTTCAACCCGATGATGGCAACGGCCGGAAAGGTGACCGTCGCCGAGGTCGAACATCTTGTGCAGCCGGGCGACCTCAACCCCGATCACATCATCACGCCAGGCGTCTACGTCAAACGCATCGTGCACGTGCCGAATGCGGTCAAGCACATCGAGCAGCGCACCGTTCGCAAGCGCGTGCGCTGCGGCTGGAACAGGAGAGGAAGTCTGATGCCTTGGACCCGCGAACAGATGGCCGAACGCGCCGCCAAGGAATTGCGCGACGGCTTTTACGTCAATCTCGGCATCGGCATTCCGACGCTGGTGTCGAACTACATTCCCGACGGCATGACCGTTCAGCTGCAAAGCGAGAACGGCATGCTCGGCTTCGGGCCCTTTCCCTTATGAGGGCGAGGAGGATCCCGACCTGATCAATGCCGGCAAGCAGACCGTCACCGAATTGCCGACCACCAGCTTTTTTTCGTCGGCGGATTCCTTCGCGATGATCCGCGGCGGGCATATCGACCTGTCGATCCTCGGCGCGATGCAGGTCGCGGAGAACGGCGACCTCGCCAACTGGATGATCCCCGGCAAGATGGTGAAGGGCATGGGCGGCGCGATGGATCTGGTCGCCGGCGTGAAGAAAGTCGTGGTGGTGATGGAGCACACCGCCAAGGACGAGCCGAAGCTGCTTCACAAATGCAAACTGCCGCTCACCGGTGCCGGCGTTGTCGACATGGTGATCACCGATCTCGGTGTGTTCACCATCGACAAGAAGGCCGGCGGCATGACGCTCACCGAGCTCGCGCCGGGCGTGACGGTCGATGAGATCACGAAAAAGACCGAGGCGAAGTTCAAGATCGATCCCAAGCTCAAGCACTAGGGCCGGAACAAATCCGCGCCCGAGGCCTTTGATCTGGCATGACGCGCGCGCCCGACTTCGACGAGGAAATGGACCGGCTGCAGGACCACATGCCTGACTGGGCCGGCCGCAACTTCGACCGCTTGCGCCAGCCGGAGGCCGTCTGGGTGCGCGTCCCGGCGGGCATCGCGCTGACCGGCGGTGGGGTCCTTGGCTTCCTGCCAGTGCTCGGATTCTGGATGCTGCCGATCGGCCTGGCGCTGCTGGCTTACGACGTGCCGGCCGATGCGCCCGCCACTGGCCCGCGTGCTGCGTTTCACCAACCGCAAGATCGAGGAACGAAAAGAGCGCAAGGCTGACGAAAAGGCGGACTAGCGCGCGTTGCAGCGGCGCGAGATCCCTCCCTTTAAATTTCTCGTGCGAACCGTTACAGCATCGGTCTGGCAGGGGGATCGATCATGCTGTCCGACGCCGACCGCAAGAAAGCCGCCGATATCCTGATGGCGGCGCAAAAAGAGCGAAAGCAGGCGGTGCAGCTGCACGTCACCTTTCCGGACATCACCATCGAGGATTCCTACGCGATTTCCACCGAGGTGATGCAGCGCAAGGTCAGGGCCGGCGCCAAGCTGATCGGCCACAAAGTCGGGCTGACGTCGAAAGCCATGCAGCGCTCGTCGATGATCGACGAACCCGACTACGGCTACATTCTCGACGATCAGCTGATCGCCGATGGCGCCAAGGTGAAGCACGCCGATTACTGCAAGCCGCGGGTCGAGGTCGAGCTTGCCTTCATCATGGGCAAGAGGCTGCAGGGGCCGGGCGTCGGCCTGACCGACGTTCTGCGCGCCACCGAATACGTGGTCCCCGCGATTGAGATCGTCGATGCGCGCATCCAGGACCCGCGCAAGATCGTCGACACCGTTGCGGACAACGGCGCCGCGGCCGGCATTGCAATGGGCGGCCGCCCGGTCGGCCCGCTGGATGTCGACCTGCGCTGGGTCGGCGGCATCATGTCCCGCAATTCCGAAATTGAGGAGACAGGTCTGGCCGCCGGCGTGCTCGGTCATCCGGCGCTCGGTGTGGCCTGGCTTGCCAACAAGATCGGCCCGCACGGTCACGCGCTTGAGCCCGGGCACATCGTGCTTGCCGGCTCGTTCACTCGCGTCGTCTTCGCGCAAAAGGGCGACACGCTTCATGCCGACTTCGGGCAGCTCGGCGGCATCGCCATTCAATTCGTGTGAGAGACAAAATGCCGGAAATGCAAACGCAACGCCTTCAAGCACGCCATCGCGCAGGGAAAACTTCAGATCGGGCTGTGGTCGAGCCTGTGCAGCAATATCGCGGCTGAAATCATTTCCGACAGCGGGTTCGACTGGATCCTGCTCGACACCGAGCATTCGCCGAACGAAATCCCCGATCTTGTGACGCAATTGCAGGCCGTGCAGCGCGGCACGGCGACACCGATCATTCGTCCGGCCTGGAACGATGCCGTTCTGGCCAAGCGCGCGCTCGACATCGGCGCGCAGACGCTTCTTTTTCCTTACGTGCAGAACGTGGAGGAGGCGAAGCGCGCGGTCGCTTCCACGCGCTATCCGCCACAGGGAATTCGCGGCGTTTCGGTTGCGGCCCGCGCCAGCCGCTATGGCCGCGTGCCCGGCTATCTGACCAAGGCAAATGACGAGATCTGCGTCCTCGTGCAGGTCGAGACGCGCGCTGCGCTCGATCAGCTGGAAGCGATCGCCAAGGTCGACGGTGTCGACGGTGTCTTCATTGGTCCGTCCGATCTCGCGGCCTCGCTGGGCCGCCTCGGCAACCCGCAGCACGCGGACGTTCAAAACGCCATGCAGGATGCGGTGAAACGCCTCAAGGCAGTCGGCAAGCCGGCTGGAATTCTTACAGGCAACGAGGAGGAAGCCCGCCGCTATATCGACTGGGGCTACCTGTTTGTGGCCGTGGGGGCCGACGTCGGGCTGCTCGCGCGCAATGCCGACGCGCTCGCCAAGAAGTTCAAAAGCTAGCAGCACCCGCCCAGCTCTTATTTGCGCTAGGTCAAAGCACGGATCGTTCGTCCGGCCGATATTTGCCTTCCAGAAACGGAGGGCGATCATGGCGCAGACCCCGGAGCCAATCCGCGATATCGCGCATCTCGGCAGTGTCGAGTTGTTCACACCAAGACCCGACAAAAGCCTTTGGTACTTCCGCGATCTTCTCGGCATGGAGCCCGTTCACGAGGCTGGAAAGTCCGTTTATCTGCGCGGCTACGGCGACTATGCGACGAGCACCCTGAAACTGACGGCCGCCGAAGATGCGGGTGTCGGCTGCATTTCCTGGCGGGCGGTAAGCGAGCAGGCCCTGGAACGCCGTGCCAAGGCCATCGCGGATGCCGGACTGGGCATCGGGTGGACCAATGGCGATTTCGGGCGCGGCCGCTCATTTCGATTTCCGCGATCCCGACGGCCACGTCATGGAAATCTATTACGAGGAGCAGAAATTCGTCCCTCCGGAGACGTCTGCACTCGACGCTCAAGAATTTGCCGCAGAAATATACTGGCCGCGGCGTCTGCGTGCGCCGGGTTGACCACCTGGCCTTGCTTGCGAGCGATGTCGAGACAAATCGAAAATTTGCGCAGGAGCTACTGGGTTTCCAGCTGCGCGAACAAGTTCGTTATGAGCAAGGCAAGACCGAAATCGGCTCATGGATGAGCCCGACAGCGATCCATCATCAACTCGCCTATGTCGTCGATGTGAAAGGCGCGCATGGACGCCTGCATCATTTCTCGCTGTGGGTCGATAATCGCGACGATGTCATGCGCGCTGCGGACATCCTGATCGAGAACGGCATTTTCATTGAGGCAGGTCCGTCCAAGCACAACAACTCGCAGGGATTCTACCTTTACACCTACGAGCCCGGCGGTAATCGCGTGGAAATCTATTCCGGCAGTTTCCTGGTGGTGGCGCCGGATTGGGAGCCGGTCACCTGGAGCGAGGAGGAGCGCGGCACCGGAGTTTATTGGGGAGCGACACTGCCGGACAGCTTCATCCAATACGCCACGCCGAATGTGGAAGGTGAAAAAGGCGGCAAGGCTCCCCAGTTTCCAGTTTTCTTCTAGCTCCGGAGTGGCAAGATGAGTTTGCCTCAGCGCGTCGATCTAAAGGCCGTCCGAGACCGCATTGGCGCCTACGCGGATAAAACCGCGTCACTTGAGGATCGCACCGACATCTATCGCGAATTGATCGGCTTCGTTCCGCCGCGCATCGAGGCGCGCATGGCGGTCACCGGCGCGCTCGATCCCACGCTGCTCGATATGCAGGAAAAAATGCGCGAGCACGCGATGTATCCCAAGTGCTTCGATGTCAAAACCGCTCAGCTGATGCTGTTCGGCATGCTGCTCATGGACCTGAGTGATGCCGCGCAGTTGCACGCCATTGCCGCACGGAAGGCGGGGGCGAGCTGGGAGGAAATGCAGGCCGTTGTGAGTTTGTGCTTTCTCTTTCGCGGCCTGCCGGCGGCCAATCGGGGTGCCGAAATTCTCGCCAACGTCGCCAAGCGCGAAACTGACCTGAAGCCAGCAGAGAGCGGCCCTAGTTGATGCTTTGCCGCGCCCGGCCAGACATCATCAAGCTAGTAAAATCAGTCACTTAGCCGCAGACGCAGACCTTTAGTAGGCCTTGCCGCCCGGCGCAAAAACCTGCCAAGAATGCGCGACGAGGGGCCGCCGCGTATGAGTGACGATACGATCCTCGAGACCGAGGATCTGACCAAGGACTTTGCCGGGTTTGTCGCCGTCAATGGCGTAAACCTTCGCGTCAAGCGCGGGACGATTCACGCTTTGATCGGTCCAAACGGCGCCGGCAAGACGACCTGCTTCAATCTGCTCACGAAATTCCTGAGCCCGACACGCGGCCGCATCCTGTTCAAGGGCGAAGACATCACGGACATGCAGCCCGCCGACGTCGCGCGTCTTGGTCTGGTGCGGTCGTTCCAGATCTCGGCCGTGTTTCCGCATATGACCGTGCTGGAGAACGTGCGCATCGCGCTTGCAGCGCGCGCGCGGCGGCTCGTTCGATTTCTGGCGTTCGACGTCGGTGCTCGACAATCTCAACGAGCGCGCGATGGAGCTGATTGCCGATGTCGGACTTTCTTCTGTTCGCGGATTGGACTGCGGTCGAACTGCCGTACGGCCGCAAGCGCGCGCTTGAGATCGCGACAACGCTGGCGCTCGATCCGGAAATGCTGCTGCTCGACGAGCCGACGGCAGGCATGGGCCATGAGGATATCGATCGCGTCGCGCAGCTGATCAAGCGCGTGGCGGCCGATCGCACCGTGCTCATGGTCGAGCACAATCTTTCGGTGGTCGCGGATCTTTCCCACCACATCACCGTGCTGACGCGCGGCCGCGTGCTGGCGGAAGGCGACTACGACACCGTGTCGGCAAATGCGGATGTGCGCGAGGCCTATATGGGTGTCGGCCATGCTTGATGTCGCGCACGCCGCTGCCTGGCGATCAAGGATCTGCAGGCCTGGTACGGCGAGTCTCATATTCTTCACGGCGTGACATTTGACGTGCATGAAGGCGAGGTTGTCACGCTGCTTGGCCGCAACGGCGCCGGCAAGACGACGACGTTGAAGTCGATCATGGGTATCGTCGGGCATCGCACCGGTTCGGTGCGGTTCCAGGGCGAGGAGTTGATTGCGCCGGAGCTCCAACCAGATCGCACGCGCCGGCATTGCCTTCTGCCCGGAAGAGCGCGGCGTCTTTGCAAGCCTCAACGTCGAGGAGAATTTGTTGCTTCCGCCGGTGGTAAAGCCGGGCGGCCTCGGCCTCGATCAGATTTTCGAGCTCTTTCCGAACCTCAAGGAGCGGCTGGGTTCCAGCCAGGGCACGAAGTTGTCCGGTGGCGAGCAGCAGATGCTGGCGATCGGACGCATTCTGCGGACCGGCGCCCGCCTCTTGCTGCTGGACGAGCCGACAGAAGGTCTCGCCCCGGTCATTATTCAGCAGATCGGCAAGACGATCCGCGCCCTCAAGGAGCGGGGCTTTACCATCCTGTTGGTGGAACAAAACTTCCGTTTCGCCTCGACGGTTGCGGACCGCTATTACGTGATGGAACATGGACGTATCATCGACCAGTTCGCCAATTCGGAACTGGATGCAAACGTCGACAAGCTGCACGACTATCTCGGTGTCTAACGAATAAGCGCATAACGGCACCAAAGCAGGGAGGAGACGTCAATGAAGCGGATCATGAGCCTGACGGCCCTTGCCGTCATTTTGGCTTGCGGCACGGCCAGTCGCGCAGCAGATCAACGTCAAGATCGGCGTGCTCACCGACATGTCCAGTCTTTATGCGGACGCGACGGGCCCGGCTCGGTCATTGCCGCCAAGATGGCGGCCGCCGACTTCATGAAGGATCACCCCAACGTCAAGAGTCGAGGTCATCAGCGGCGACCACCAGAACAAGCCGGACATCGGCTCGCAGATCGCCAACCAATGGTACGACGTCGATCACGTCGACATGATCGCCGACGTTCCCAACTCGGGCGTCGCGCTCGCCATCAGCCAGATCGCGAGCCAGAAGAACAAAGTTTTCGTTGCCTCGGGTCCGGCAAGCTCCGACCTCACCGGTCCGAAATGTAGCGCGAACATGGTGCACTGGACCTACGACACCTGGATGCTCGCGAACGGCACCGGCAAGGCCGTCGTCAAGACCGGCGGCGACACCTGGTTCTTCCTCACGTCCGACTATGCCTTCGGCCATGCGCTTGAACGCGACACCGAAGCGGTCGTCCTGAAGAACGGCGGCAAGGTGCTCGGCAAGGTCCGCCATCCGCTCAATACCAACGACTTCTCGTCGTTCCTGCTGCAGGCGCAGGCGTCGAAGGCGAAGGTCATCGGCCTCGCCAATGCCGGCGGCGACACCATCAACGCGATCAAGCAGGCCGCCGAATTCGGCATCGTGAAGGGCGGGCAGAAGCCTCGCCGGCCTCCTGGTGTTCGCGACCGACGTTGCCGCGCTCGGCTTGCCGACCGCGCAGGGCCTGGTCCTGACCGAGACCTTCTACTGGGATCTCAATGACGGCAACCGCGCGTGGACAAAGCGCTGGCACGCCGAGCGCAATGCCCCGGGCAAATTTCCGACCATGAACCAGGCCGGCGTCTATGCCGGCACGCTGCATTATCTCAAGGCGCGTCGCGGCGCTCGGCGGCAATGCCGACGGCAAGGCGGTCGTCGCCAAGATGAAAGAAATGCCGACCGACGATCCGCTGTTCGGCAAGGGCACGATCCGCGCCGACGGCCGCAAGCTGCACCCGGCCTATCTGTTCGAGGTGAAGAAGCCGGCGGAATCGAAATATCCGGGCGACTTCTACAAGCTGCGCGCCACCATCCCGGCGGACGAAGCGTTCCGTCCGCTCAAGGAGGGCAACTGCCCGCTGGTGAGCGGCTAAGTCTGAAACTTGCCGACGGCGGCACCGGCCGCCAGCGTCGATACGCCCGGTATTTGAGCGAATCGAAAACAAGGAGGAATGCGATCCATGAGAAAAACTTTAGGGCTTGGCGGCACTTGCCGTCGCCGCTTGCCTGCGGAGGCGCCAACGCCCAGCAGGTCAACGTCAAGATCGGCGTGCTCAGCGACATGTCGAGCCTTTACGCCGACATCGGCGGGCCGGGCTCGGTCGCCGCCGCCAAGCTGGCGATCGCCGACTTCACCAAGGACCAATCCGAACGTGAAGGTCGAGATGATCTCGCGGCGACCATCAGAACAAGCCCGACATCGGCTCGCAGCTCGCCAACCAGTGGTTCGACGTCGACAAGGTCGACCTGATCATCGACATGCCGAACTCCGGCGTGGCGCTGGCGGTCAGCCAGATCGCCGCGACCAAGAACAAGGTGTTCATCGTCTCCGGCGCGGCGGCGTCCGATCTCACCGGCCCGAAGTGCAACGCCAACACCGTGCACTGGACCTACGACACCTGGATGCTCGCCAACGGCACCGGCAAGGCGCTGGTGAAGACCGGCGGCGACACCTGGTTCTTCCTGACCTCGGACTATGCCTTCGGCCACGCGCTCGAGCGCGACACCATGGCGGCGGTCGAGAAGAACGGCGGCAAGGTGCTCGGCAAGGTGCGCCATCCGCTCAACACCAACGACTTCTCGTCGTTCCTGCTGCAGGCGCAGGCGTCGAAGGCGAAGGTCATCGGCCTCGCCAATGCCGGCGGCGACACCATCAACTCGATCAAGCAGGCGCCGAATTCGGCATCGTCAAGGGCGGGCAGAAGTTCGCCGGCCTGCTGGTGTTCGCAAGCGACGTCAACGCGCTCGGCCTGCAGACCGCGCAGGGCCTGACGCTGACCGAGACCTGGTACTGGGACATGAACGACGCCAACCGCGCCTGGACCAAGCGCTGGCAGGCCGAACGCGGCGCGGCGGGCAAGTTCCCGACCATGGTGCAGGCCGGCGTCTATTCCGGCATCACTGCACTACCTCAAGGCGGTGGCGGCGCTGAAGAGCGCGGCCGACGGCAAGGCGGTGGTCGCCAAGATGAAGAAGATGCCGACCGACGATCCGCTGTTCGGCAAGGGCACGATCCGCGCCGACGGCCGCAAGATGCACCAGCCTATCTGTTCGAGGTGAAGAAGCCGGCGGAATCGAAGTATCCCGGGCGACTTCTACAACGTGCGCGCCACGATCCCGGCGGACGAGGCGTTCCGTCCGCTCAAGGACGGCGGCTGCCCGCTGGTGAGCGGCTGATCGTGGAACCATAAGCGAGGGGCGGGCGATCGGTCCGCCCCTTCGTCCTGACGGTGAGCCGTTCGCATGTTCGAAATCTTCGGCATCCCCTCGACGGCGCTGTTCGGCCAGCTGCTGATCGGGCTGATCAACGGCTCGTTCTACGCGCTGCTGAGCCTCGGGCTCGCCGTGATCTTCGGCATGCTCAACATCATCAACTTCAGCCACGGCGCCCAGTACATGATGGGCGCATTCGCGGCCTATCTGCTGCTGCAATACTCGGGCCTCGGCTATTGGCCGGCGCTGATCATCGCGCCGATCGCTGGTCGGCATTATCGGCATGATCATCGAGCGGCTGTTCCTGCAATGGCTCTACAAGCTCGACCATCTCTACGGCCTGCTGCTGACCTTCGGGCTGGCGCTGATCATCGAAGGCGTCGCGCGCAATTATTTCGGCTCGGCCGGCCTGCCCTACACGGTGCCGGAATCGCTGCGCGGCGGGCAGAACCTCGGCTTCATGTTCCTGCCGAACTATCGCGCCTGGGTGATCGTGGCCTCGCTCGTCGTCTGCTTCGGCACCTGGTTCGTGATCGAGCGCACGCGGCTTGGCGCCTATCTGCGCGCCGCGACCGAAAACCCGACGCTGGTGCGCGCCTTCGGCATCAACGTGCCGCGCATGATCACGCTGACTTACGGCTTCGGCGTCGCGCTCGCGGCGTTTGCCGGCGTGATGGCGGCGCCGATCTACAACGTGTCGCCGCAGATGGGCTCGGAGCTGATCATCGTCGTGTTCGCCGTGGTGGTGATCGGCGGCATGGGCTCGATCCTGGGCGCGATCGTCACCGGCTTCGGCCTCGGCGTGATCGAGGGCCTGACCAAGGTGTTCTTCCCGGAAGCGTCGAACACCGTGATCTTCGTCATCATGGCGATCGTGCTGCTGGTGCGGCCGGCCGGCCTGTTCGGGCGGAGAGCGTGATGGAACGGCGTCGTCGATCCGCTCGCCAAGAAGCCGTCCGTGCTCCGCAGCGCAAAGCGAGACGATCGGCTTCCTGGTCATGGTGGGGCGCTGGTGGTCGCGCCGTTCTTCACCTATCCGCTGTTCCTGATGCAGGCGATGTGCTTTGCGCTGTTCGCCTGCGCATTCAATCTGCTGATCGGCTATGTCGGCCTGCTGTCGTTCGGCCACGCGCTTTATTTCGGCTGGGCAAGCTATCTGTCGGCCTATTCCGCCAAGGTGTGGGGCTTCCCGCCCGAGCTTGCGATCCTGACCGGCACCGCGACCGCCGCGGTCTGCGGGCTTCGTTGCCGGCTCGCTCGCGATCCGCCGGCAGGGCATCTACTTCGCGATGATCACGCTCGCGCTCGCGCAGATGATGTATTTCTTCGCGCTGCAGGCGAAGTTCACCGGCGGCGAGGACGGCATCCAGGCGGTGCCGCGCGGACATCTTTTCGGGATCTTCGATCTCAAAAACGAAATGACCATGTACGCCGTCGTGCTGGTCGATCTTCCTCGCCGGCTTTCTGTTCATCTACCGCATCATCCATTCGCCGTTCGGCGAGGTGCTCAAGGCGATCCGCGAGAACGAGCCGCGCGCGATTTCGCTCGGCTACAAGACCGACCGCTACAAGCTCGTCGCGTTCGTGCTGTCGGCGACGCTCGCCGGCGTCGCCGGGGCGACCAAGGCGATCGTGTTGCAGATCGCCTCGCTCACCGACGTGAACTGGCCGATGTCGGGCGAGGTCGTGTCTGATGACGCTGGTCGGCGGGCTCGGCACGATTTTCGGGCCGGTGGTCGGCGCCTTCGTGATCCTGGTGATGCAGTTCAAGCTCGCGCCGATCGGCGAATGGGTGCTCGTCATCCAGGGCGTGATTTTCGTGGCCTGCGTGCTGCTGTTCCGCCGCGGCATCATCGGCGAGATCGCCAACAAGCTGCGTATCCGCCTGTAATTTCAGCCGCCCCTTTGCAACCGCCGACGAATCGTCGTACATGACGATCTCTCTGTATGCCGTTGTTTTCGTGCAGCTTTCGGTGGTCGTCGATGCGTTCGCGTCGTTCGGCTGCCGGCTTTCGCGCGTGCCGGGGGGCACTCAATGGCGGTTGTGCAGGGCGGAGTCCGCCTCGACCAGATTGCCAAGAAATGGCACGCGCTCGCGCAGCGGCGGCTTGCCCACGTTCGCGAGCTTGAGCGCAGCGGCCGGTGGAAGCATCTTTATTCCGAAGAGCAGTTCCGCTCTTACCTGCGGCGAAGCCGAGCGCGTTGCGGCGCTCTGGGCCAAGCTGGCGGCGACCCGGTTTGCCGCGCTCCTGGCGCAAAGCTCAATGCTTCCAGGCCACTTGAGACGCGCGTGACGCCGGGGTCATCATCGGCTATCTGATATCCATTCAGCAGTGCCGATATCGGCGCTGATTTCCCACCACGAGCCAAATCACCATCATGTCCAGTAGCTTATTCACGCCCTTTCGCCTTGCCGGTCTCGAGCTTGCCAACCGCATCGTCGTGTCGCCCATGTGCCAGTATTCTGGCGACGACGGTTGCGCCAACGACTGGCACCTGATGCATCTCGGGATGATGGCGCATTCCGGCGCCGCATTGGTGATCGTGGAGGCAACCCACGTCGAGCGGCATGGCCGCATCACGCACGGATGCCTCGGGCTTTATTCCGACGACAACGAAGCCGCGCTGGCGCGCGTAGTTGCGCAGGCCCGGCGCATGGGCAGCGCAAAGTTCGGCATTCAGATCGCCCACTCGGGCCGAAAGGGCTCGGCGCAGCGTCCGTGGGAAGGCGCAGGACCTTTGAAGGCGGAGGCGGATCCTTGGCCGACGATTGCGGCCTCGCCAATTCCCTTTGGGGACGGCTGGCACACGCCGCGCGAGGTCACCGAGGCCGATATGGAGCGCGTGCGCGCGGCATTTGTTTCAGCCGCCCAACGTGCGCTGCGGATCGGGTTCGACGAGATCGAGCTGCATATGGCGCACGGTTATCTGGCGCACGGCTTCATGTCGCCAATTTCAAACAAGCGCACCGACCAATATGGCGGCTCGCTGGAAAATCGCCTGCGCTTTCCGCTGTCGATCGCGCGCGCGGTGCGGGCGGTGGTGCCGAAATCGGTCGTGCTCGGCGCGCGCATTACCGGCAGCGATTGGCGCGAGGGCGGGCTGACGCCCGACGACGCCGTGGCGATCTCACGGGCGCTGAAGGGCGAGGGCATCGATTTCATCTGCATCTCGTCCGGCGGCGTCGCCGCCGACATCCGCAATCCCACCGAGCCCGGCTACAACGTCCCGATCGCGGCGCGCGTGAAGCGCGAGGCGAATATTCCGACCCGCACCGTCGGGCTGATCGTCAAGCCGGAGCACGCCGAAGAAATCGTCGCCAAAGGCGAAGCGGACATGGTCTCGATGGCGCGTTGCTTCCTCGACGATCCGCATTGGGGCTGGCACGCGGCCAAGGCGCTAGGCGCCGATGTGGCGCGGCCGCCGCAATATCAGCGCGCGGGGCCGAAACTCTGGGCGCCGGCCGCAGCGAAAGCCTGAACAGGCGATTAGATGACCGTGCCGCTCGCGGGATCGATCAGGTGCATGTGATCGATGTTGGCGTGCAGGCGCATTTTGGCCCCTGCATCGCCCGCGCTGCTCGGCTCGACGCGGCTGCAGAACTCGGTGCCGTTGATGGTGAAGAACACCATCGTCTCCATGCCCATCGGCTCGACGACGTCGAAAGTGACGTCGAAATCGCAGCCATCGGCGCGGCCGTTGTGGCGCGGCTCGGTGATGTGCTCGGGCCGCAGGCCGAGGATCAGCTCCTTGCCGACGACGCGACCGATAACGCGGCTCCGCGGTCCGATGGAACGGGCAGTGCAATCGTGTCCGAAACGCGCGCCCGCAGGCCCGAACCGGCCTGCTCGAGCCGGCAGGGGATGAAGTTCATCGCCGGCGAGCCGATGAAGCCGGCGACGAACCGCGTGCTGCGGATGGTGATAGAGCTCGTGCGGCGTGCCGATCTGCTCGATGCGCCCCTGGTTCATCACCACGACGCGGTCGGCGAGCGTCATCGCCTCGACCTGGTCGTGGGTGACGTAGACCGTCGTCGTCTTGACCTTCTGGTGCACGCGCTTGATCTCGGTGCGCATCTGCACGCGCAGCTTGGCGTCGAGATTCGACAGCGGCTCGTCGAACAGAAAGACCTTCGGATTGCGCACGATGGCGCGGCCCATGGCGACGCGCTGGCGCTGGCCGCCGGAGAGCGCCTTCGGCCGGCGCTCGAGCAGTTCGGTGATGTCGAGAATGCGCGCGGCGTGCTCGACCCGCTGCTTGATCTCGGCCTTGGAGAATTTGCGCAGCTTCAGGCCGAAGGCCATGTTCTCGAAGGCCGTCATGTGCGGATAGAGCGCGTAGTTCTGGAACACCATGGCGATGTCGCGGTCCTTCGGCGGCAGATCGTTGACCACCTCGCCGCCGATGCTAGATGTCGCCGGAGGTGATTTCCTCGAGCCCCGCGATCATGCGCAGCGTCGTCGACTTGCCGCAGCCCGAGGGGCCGACCAGCACGACGAACTCGTTGTTCGGGATGTCGAGATCGATCGCGCGGACGGCTTCGACGTCGCCGTATTTCTTCACGACTTGACGCAACGCGACTTCGGCCATGCTGCTCAGCCCTTGGTGGCGCCGGCGGTAAGACCGGCGATGTAATAGTCCATCAGGAACGCGTAGATCACGAGCGGCGGCGCGGCGGCGACCAGCGCGCCGGCCATCAGCATGCCCCACTTGTAGACGTCGCCGCGGATCAGGCTGGTTACGGTGCCGACGGTGAGCACCTGCTGGTCCGACGAGTAGAGGAAGGCCATCGGATAGACGAAGGCCGCCCACGACACGGTGAAGGCGAAGATCATCGCGGCGATGATGCCGGGCAGCGCCACCGGAATGAAGATCTTGAGCAGCATCTGCATGTGCCCGGCGCCGTCGATCAGCGCCGCCTCGTCGAGCTCCTTCGGGATCGACTGGAAGTAGCCGATCATGATCCAGGTGCAGAACGGCACCGTCAGCGTCGGATAGACCAGCACCATGCCCCAATAGGAATTGAGCAGGCCGATCGATTTGACGATCTGGAACATGCGGGATGAACAGCAGCGTGTCCGGCACCAGGTAGGTGAGGAAGATACCGGTGGCGAGGATGCTCGAGCCCCAGAAGCGCATGCGGCCGAGCGAGAATGCGGCCAGCACGCTGACCACCATGGTGATCGCCACCACGCACACCGTCACGATGACGGTATTCTTGAAGAAGATCAGGAAGTCGGTCTGCGTGAGCAGAATCCTGAACTGATCGAGCGTGACGCCGTCGAAGATGAACCACGGATTGGTCGCCAGCTGCGCCATCTCGGCGTCGCTCTTGAGCGCCGTCACGACCATGTAATAGGGCGGCATCAGGAAGAAGATCGCGAACAAGATCAGAAAGAAATAGGACGCAATCAGCGCCCAGCGCCGGCTGCGCCGCAGGCTGGCGATCGAGCCGGCGCTGCTTCGCCGGCCGGCACGGCGAGAGTGGCGGTGCTCATCCGATCTCCCTCCCGCGCTTGCGCACGCCGCGCAGGATGAAGACCGCGGCGATCGCCAGGATCGGGAACATGAACAGCGACGTCGCGGCGCCGAGCGGCAGGTCGCCGGAGCGGATGCCGAGCAGGAAGGCGTAGGTCGCGAACATGTGCGTCATGTTGCGCGGGCCGCCCGCCGTCATGATCTGCACGATGTCGAAATTGGCGAAGGTGACGATCAGCGAGAACAGCACCGTGATGGCGATGATGTTGCGCATCATCGGCAGCGTGATGTGCACGAATTTCTGCCAGGCATTGGCGCCGTCGATCGCCGCCGCTTCATAGAGCTGCTCGGGCACCGATTTGAGCGCCGCCAGATACATGATCAGGAAGAACGGCGCGCCGTACCAGACGTTGACCAGGATGACCGAGAAGCGCGCCCAATAAGGATCGCTCAGCCACGGGACTCCGTTCGAAGCCCAGGCTTTGCAGCGTGTAATTGAAGGCCGAATGGGTGGGATCGAACAGCCACCACCAGCCGAGCGTCGACAGCGCCAGCGGGATCACCCACGGCACCAGCAGCATGCCGCGCCATTTGCGCTGGCCTTTGACCGGCAGATTGTTGACGAGGTGCGCGGTGATCAGCCCGATCAGCGCCTTGAAGAACACGGCGGAGAGCGCGAAGATCGTCGATTGCCGCACCACCATCCAGAACGTGTCGCGCGACATCAGGAAGCGTGAAATTCGACAGGCCGATGAAGCGCGTCTGCGCCTTGTTCAGCATCGACAGGTAGATCGAATAGAAGCGCGGGATAGATGATCAGGCCGCAGATGATCACGATCAGCGGCAGGCACATCAGAAACGCGATGGTCGAGCGCCGCCGCATGAAGCGGTGCAGGCCGCTTTTGCGCACCGTGGGCGCGCTCGTGTCGCTGCAGCGCGGGAGTCCAAGTGTGGATGGTATCGGCCATCAGGCGCTCTCGCTGTTAGCGGGAGGATGCATGCCGGCCGATCGGGCCGGCATGCAGATTGTCGCTGGCGTAAACCCTCAGGCGCGCAGCGTGCCTTCGAGCTCCTTCTCGGCCCACTTGATCACGTCGTCGAGCTTCTCTTTGCCCTGCGTGAACTTCGAGATCATCACGGTGTTGATCGCCTGGTTGTACATCTGGGCGCCGACTTCCGAGCGCGCCGGCGCACCGAACATCGAGGTCTGCTCGTCGCCGCGCGGCGGGTAGCCGTAGACGGTGCCGACCGGCGGCTCGACCTTCTTCCAGGTGTCGAGATCGTACATGCTCTTGAACGAGGGCAGATCGTAGCCGACCGAGGCTTCGACCAGCTGGGCGACCGATTCCTTCTGCGAGATGTGCAGCAGGAGATCCTTCGCCGCCGGCTTGTTCTTGGAGAACTTCCACAGGCCGTAGAACTGCGGGAGCTGTCCGACGAAGCGGCCCTTCGGGCCCCTCGGCACCGGATGCGTCCAGCATTGCTCCGCCACCTTCGGATTGTCGCGCTTGGCGACCGCCCAGGCGCTCGGCGGGTTCATGATGCCCGAGCCCTTGCCGGAGATCAGCCAGCGGTTGTTGCCGGCGTCGTCCCAGGCGAACACTTCGGGCGGGCTCGCTTCCATGATCTTGCGGGCGACTTCCATCGCCTGCCGGGTCTCGTCGGAATTGATCTTGATGTTGTCCTTGGCGTCGATGAACACCGACGCCATAGGCGTTGAACAAACCGCCGACCCAGTCGACCGCGTCGCGAGGTCTGGCCCATCGGCAGGCCGACCGGGAAGCCGGCCTTGTGCAGCTTCTGCGCCGCCGTGACATAGGCGTCCCAGGTCCAGCTGTCGACCTTGGCCTTGTCCCATTTCGATTCGTCGGCCGGGAACATGTCGCGCAGATCGATGCCGGCGTGCTCCTTGTAGAGATCGAAGCGCGAGCAGCAGGGCTTCACCTGGCTGCCGACCGCGGTCGGCACGCCGAGCCACACGCCCTTGCTCTTGGCGAGATATTCGGCGACCGGGCTGATCGGGCCGTACTTCTTGATGAGCGCCGTCGATCACGTCGTCGAGCGGCTCGAGCATCGCCTGGTGGATACGGATGTTCCAGTCGCGATGCGACATGATGTCGTGGCCGGTGCCGGCTTGCGCTTCGGCCGCGGCGGTCAGCTTGTCCTTCTCGCCTTGCGAGGTGATGTAGTCGATGTGGACGTCGACTTTGTTCTTGTCGCCCCACTCCTTGCAGATCTTGTCGAGCGCCTTGTTGGCGCCGGGCACCCAGTGGTCCCAGCAGCCGAGTGACAGTGTACCTGCGGCATAGACGCCGCTGACATACGGAGCAGTAATTGCTGCCGCGGAACCGAGGGCGGCAGTCTTAAGAACGGCACGACGCGATAGACGTGATTGTCCCATGGGTCTCCTCCCGGATGGCGCCATTATTCGGCGTTTTAAAAACGATACCCTTGGCCCGTGCGGACGGCTAGCCACTAAAGTATAGGTCGCTGTAAATTTCCGGTTCCGTGGCGTTTACTGGATTTCTATGCCCGCCAAGCCGGCTCTCTCATGAATTGCCCACCTCGTGAATTGCCGTATCTGGGCCGGCGATAAAGCCTTCTCATGGAAACCTTTGTTTTTCTCGCTGTTTTGTTTGCCGCCGCATGCCATGCGGGCTGGAATGCCCTGATAAAGGTCGGTCTCGATCCGCTCTCGACGACGACCCTGATTTCCGTAGGCTCCGGTATCGTAGCGCTCGCGTTTGCACCATTGGTGGGCATGCCTGCTTCGGCGGCATGGCCCTGGTTGCTCGCATCGGTCGTCATCCATCTGGTCTATTTTGCCTCTCTGATCGAAAGCTATCGCACCGGCGATCTCGGTCAGGTCTACCCAATCGCCCGCGGCTCGGCTCCGCTGATGACGGCCGCGGTCACGTCGATCTTTGTCGGCGAAAAATTGAGCGCGCTGGGCTGGACGGGGATTTTCGTGCTTGTCGCAGGCGTTTTGCTGCTCTCCGCACGCGGGGGTCGGCACCTGGCCGAAATCGATCGCCGCGCGATCGGCTTTGCGCTGTTCACCGCGCTGACGATCTGTGCCTATTCCGTCGTCGACGGTATCGGAGCCCGGCTGTCGGCAAATCCGAATGCCTATTCGGTCTGGCTCTTCATCGGAATTGCGATGGTGATGGTGCCTTACGCGCTCTATCGCGACGGAAGGGACGTCATTCCGGCGATGCAGCGCTTCTGGCTGCGCGGCTTTGCAGGAGGTGCCTTGCAGGTCCTGTCCTACGGCATTGCGATCTGGGCCATGACGGTGGCGCCGATCGCGATCGTCGCCACCTTGCGCGAGACGAGCGTTCTGTTCGGCGCTGGGATTGCCGTCGTCATTTTGAAGGAGCCATTGCGCGCGGCCCGCATCTTGGCCGCATGCCTCATTGTCTGCGGTCTCGTTTTCATCCGCGTGCAGTAACCGCTAGAGCTTGAGCTCCGGGAAATTCGCGCTCGAGACGCGCAAGATCGATTTCCGTGTCGACGTCCCATAGCGGCGGACGCTCGACCAGCATGAGACGCTGTTCGACGATCCGCGCGCGCGTGTCGGCGAGAACGCTGCTCCCGCCCCAGGCGATCTTCGAGAAGAGCGCCGGCTGCGCCTTGCGCATTCCCAGAAGTACGTAACCGCCACGCTCGGCGGGAATGAGAACAACATCGTTGCCATCACGCAATGCCATGGCGGCGCTGCGAAGATGGGCCTCGGTCAGGGCAGGGCAGTCGGTGCCGATCACCAGAACTGGTCCGGTGCTGGTAGCCACTGCCGCAAGCATCCGGGTGCCGAGGTCGCCCTGCGGCTGCGGCCTGAGGGTAATCTTCATCCGCGCGACCATTTTCAGAAATGTGTCGTGCGTGGCATCGGGGTCGCAGTACAACGTGACCGGGCCGATGCCGGCAGCGAGCGCGGTCGCGACTGTGCGCTCGGTCAATCTCTCCTGCAGGACTGCTGCGGCATGTGCTCCAATTGCAGGAATGAGCCGGGTCTTGGCGAAGCCCGGGATCGGCGCCTTCGCCAGAATAGAGATCGAGACAGGACTAGTGTTCGGTGGGGACATAGCGTTGCGCGAGTCGCCTCGGATCAGGGCCGAGGAAATACGCCAGGCGGAGCCGCCATATCAAGAAGGCTGGATATTATTTCGGCGTTGCCGGACTTTACTGCGGAATTCAGCGGGCCAGCGCGGTCGTGACGGGCAAATCAATGCCAATCCGCCCGAAGCCCGGCAATTTCAGGCCCGGATGACGCCAATCGAGGCCTGCGACCAGACCCAGGAGATTGACTTCAACTCCCTCGACCCAACCGAGCTTTAACCCGGCGAGGCCGTGCAGGTTGATTTCAAAACCGGTGCCGCTGTCTGTTCGACCGGCATAAAAACCATACCGGAAGTCGCGTCCGACAGCGTTCGGCGGCAGTGCAAGACCGAGCTCCGGCACGGTACGCAGGATCGCGGCAATGAAGCTATTGCTGTTCGGTCCAGGCCAGATCCGGTAGTCGCCGGTCTGTGAGTAGTTGTAGTCCTTCACCGCGGCTTCGATGCGCGGGATCAGCTTTTCGGCCTCACGCCCCGGAAATGTCCGCGAGCATGACCGGCTCGTTGCCGTACCATTTTCCGTCGACCGGCCAATTGTTGAGCCGGATCGGTTGGCCCCAGCCGACCACGTCATAGCGTTGCCAGCGCGGTTCATTCGCGTGCTTGAGCACGATCCAGCTGTGCACTGAAAAAATACCTTTCCAGGCGCCGGCGGTGCCGGTGAAGATGATGACCCGCGCAGGCTCGGAATCGCGCGGCGCCGGCAAAAGCCCGGCGCTCGACCAGTCGGCGTCACGCCACGAGCGCGGATCGTCGCTGATCGCGTAGAGGGCGGCACGGGCGAGGATAGGCGCGATGAAAAGAAGGAGAATGGCGAACATTACAGTTGAGAAGCGGCGGCGCGGTGACCGGGTGGGCGTCATGATGGCGGATTATAGAGGCTTTCCGGCCTAAACGTGGCGGCTACCGCGTTCGATTATTATCAATGCCGAGTTGCGGGTAGCGTGCGGCGCCGTCCTTGGTGAGATCGCCCGATACAACTTTGGCCCATTCCATAGCGACGACCGCGCCAAGTTGCGCACCGGCAATGATATTGCCGGAAATGACGGCATCGCCTGCTTTGGGAGCAACAGACACGGCGATTCCGATAGCGGCGTTGTGGACCACATTGCCGCTCACGGTCACATTACGAAGGTAAGGACCCCAGCCGGCTCGTATTCCGATTTGTGCGGCGTTCTCGACCACGTTCCCCGTCACCGCGGTTTCCGCCTCGATGCCTATGCCAATGCCGGCATCCTCGGGAGCGGTGCCCGGTCGCTGCGCAGCGATGTTGCGGATCAGGTTGCCATGAACGGTCGCAAGCCTTCCGCTGTTGTTGAAATTGGTGACGGAAATTCCATTTTCCGCAGTATCGACGATGTTATTGGCAATGACCGCACCTTCGAAATCAAACTCCGAGTACAACGCGGTTTCTTTCAGTGACTGCGCAATTGTTGCCGATGATCTGAATGTTGGCCGCGGCGTTGCCGCGAATGGCCGAGAACGCCGCCCGGCGAATGATGTTGTTGCGGACAATCACGTTGGCTGCCCGGAAAACATTGATGGCATTGCCGTTCTCTCCGGTGCCGCCGGCGCGTGCTGCGGTATCCTCGATCGTGTTGTCGGCGACTACGCTGCCGTCGTGCCGCTTCACGCTTTGCCAGACTCGGATCCCGCCATTGCCAGAGATGACGGATGCTGTTGGAAGAAATGATGACACCAAAATTGTCGTTGCAGAAAATCGCGATTGTCCCCGGCACCCTCGATTGAATTGGCCGTGACTTGCCCCTCGCAGCGCTCGAGCGCAATCGCGTTTCCGCCAGCGCGCGCAAATTCGCAGTCGGAAATGCGGATCGATTTCGAAGCGACGAGATGTACAAGCCCGCGGTTTTGCGGCAGCGGTTGCCCGCCGCCGTCAAGCACAAGGCCGGAGACCGTGATGTGATCGCCGGTTTCGGCCGACAGCAACGACGGACCGCGCGTAAGGACGAGGCGCGTGGCGCCGCGCACCCCGAGCAGTTGTGCGCCGTCCGGAAGCTTGAGGTCGCCCGCGCGGTAGATGCCGGGCACCAATATCAGTGGTGCGCGCGTGCGCGCGGCCTGATCAATCGCGCGTTGCAGAGCACGGCTCTGATCGTCCGCGGCGCCGGGCCGAACGCCGAACTGGGCCGCGTCAATCCCGTGGGCCGAAACCGGTATGGTCAAAACGGCCGCGCCCGAGAGGCGAGCCGATCAGAGGTCGGCGGTCGATGGGCATGGCGCACATATGATGCGCCCGGGAAGTTAACGCCGTGCTGCCGCGACTAAAGCGACAAGGGCGCGGGTCGCCGGCAACGGTCAGGTCATTGAGGCTCGCCAATGCCTTGTCGCGCTTTCGCCTCGGGCCGCGACGGACCGGCGGTACATGAATGAAGGTGGTCAACCGGGGTCCGGTGCCTGTCGATGCCGTCTCGGCCGCGCGCCAGCACAGGTAGTTGCAGAGGTAGCGCCCCGCGTCACGTGAGAGTGTGGCGTGGGGCCGCAGGCCACAAAGCGCGGCAAGCAGCGCGCGAGCTGGTGTCCGTAGTTTCATCGACGCGGGCCCGCCGATCGCAATGGCCCGGCGTCCCAATGACGCACCGCCGGCGTCGGGCAGGAGGGCCAGGGCATTTCGCGCGCGAGTTTCCACCCGAAGTCCACGCGCGCGCGGCGCAAGGCCGAACATCAGCAATGCATCCGGCTTGTGCTTGGCAATCAGCGCCGGCAATTCGCGTTCAACCGCCGCATAACTTGTCGGAAATATATGGGTGACGATTTTCACATCCGCCAAAGCAGGACGGCGCGCGCGCGTAACGCGTTGGGCGAGGGGTCCAGTCGGGTTGAACGGTGCACCGGGGAACGGGCCAAATCCGGTGACAAGGATGGTGAGGGACATCTAGACGCCGAGGAGCTTCGCGATCTCTTCGACGGCCAAAGTGGGGGCAAGCTTGCCGGCGGCCACCTGGTTCTCCATCTGCCGAAGCTTGGCGCGCACCGAGGCATCGCTGCGCAGCCGCGCGGTCAGGCGCTCCTCGAGCATGGTCCACATCCATTTCACCTGCTGCTCGCGCCGCCGCGTCGCCAGCTCGCCCGTTGCGGTCATTTTCTCTTTGTGCGCGATGACGTGGGCCCACAGTTCTTCGATGCCGTTGCCCGTAAGCGCGGAATAAGTGATGACCGGCGGGGTCCAGGAGGCGGACTGCGGGACGAGGATATTGAGCGCGGCCTTGTACTCTGCCGCCGCAACCTTGGCCCGCTTGATGTTGTCGCCGTCGGCCTTGTTGACAGCGATCATGTCTGCGAGCTCGACGATGCCTTTCTTGAGACCCTGCAATTCGTCGCCGGCGCCCGGCAGCATCAGCACCAGGAAAAAATCGGTCATGTCGGCGACAGCCGTCTCCGACTGGCCGATGCCGACGGTTTCCACCATGACGACGTCATAGCCGGCCGCTTCGCAGACCAGCATGGTCTCGCGCGTCTTTGCCGCGACACCCCCGAGCGTGCCGGACGACGGTGACGGTCGCACGAACGCATTCGGATCGCTCGCGAGGCGCGCCATGCGCGTCTTGTCGCCGAGGATGGAGCCGCCGGTCCGTGTCGAGGACGGATCAACGGCAAGAACGGCAACCTTGTGACCCTTGCCGGTCAGATGGGTGCCGAGCACATCGATCGTGGTCGATTTGCCGGCACCCGGCGCGCCGGTGATGCCGAGACGGACGCCTTTTCCGGTGAGCGGCAGCAGCTCCTGCACAAGCTGGTGCGCGGTCCTGCGATGGTCCGCGCGCTTGCTCTCGATGAGCGTGATCGCTCGCGCAAGCATCGCGCGGTCGCCCGAGCGGACGCCCCGAACAAGGTCGGCAGGCGGCAGGTTGCGCGAAGCCATCGAATCCTCAAGCCCCGGGAATGATCATGCTAGCGCGAGGATTCTGCAACGCCATCCGCAAGGCGAAGCACAAGGCCGCCTTGACCCCTTCTGCGCTCGGCGGTGGCGCGCGCGAAGGCATATAGCTGATTGCGTGTTTCGATGCGGCAGGACGAGTCGCTGGCGCGCTTGCAGAAACGAGCCCGCGTCACCCGGCCGGCATCGGCTTCATCGATGGCAATCACCTGGTAAACGCCGTCCACGAGCCTGCGCGCGATCCGCATATTCGAACATGCCAGGGCGCTTTGCGGCTGCGCTCTGTACGACAAAGGTGTCGCGCGCCAATGGGTGAACCGAGAACGAGCTGATGTCCGTCATGCCTCCGCCCGTGCGCTGATACGCCCCGCGGTCCCATTTATAGGTTGCCTGCTCAGGCTCGTCGGCAGTCCCTTTGCGCAAGGAGTAGAACTGGAGCCGCAATTGCTCCCCCAACACAGGCTGTGCATCGGAAAGGAGTGGCCCGGACGAATCGACGCAGCCCGATAGTGCCAATGCGCAAAGGATCGCACCGGCGACGCAGATGAAGGGCTGCTTCACTCCGCGGCCTCTTCGCTGTGCCCGAGCCGTTTGTTGAGCTTTTTCAGCAGCTTTTCCGCAGCCTCGGCGATCACCGTGCCCGGAGGGAAGATCGCTTCGGCGCCGGCCTTCATGAGCGCGTCGTAATCCTGCGGCGGCACGACGCCGCCGACGACGATCATGATGTCGTCGCGCCCCTGTTTCTTGAGCTCGGCCTTCAGTTCCGGCACCAGCGTCAAATGGGCGGCCGCGAGCGAAGACACGCCAAGAATATGAACGTCATTCTCGACCGCCTGGCGGGCTGCTTCGGCCGGGGTTGCGAAAAGCGGACCGATATCGACGTCAAAGCCGAGATCGGCGAATGCCGAAGCAATGACTTTCTGGCCGCGGTCGTGCCCGTCTTGCCCAATCTTGGCGACAAGCAGACGCGGGCGGCGGCCTTCGGCCGATTCAAACGCTTCAACGGCCGTGCGGACACGTTCAACGGCGCCGGTCATGCCGACCTCCCGCTTGTAGACTCCTGTAATCGCCTTGATCTCGGCGCGATGGCGGCCGAATACCTTTTCCAGCGCCGATGAAATCTCACCGACGGTCGCCTTGGCGCGGGCGGCATCGACGGCGAGGGCGAGCAGATTGCCATTGCCGCGGTCGGCTGCGCGCGTGAGCGCATCGAGTGCTTCCTGCAAGGCCGCCGGATCGCGCTCGGCCTTCAGGCGCTTGAGCTTCTCGATCTGGCGCGCGCGCACGGCCGAATTGTCGATCTTGAGCACGTCGATCGGTGCTTCGTCGGTCGGCGGATATTTGTTGACCCCGATGACGGATTGCGCGCCGGCGTCAATGCGAGCCTGGGTCTTCGCGGCGGCTTCCTCGATGCGCAGCTTGGGAATGCCGGCTTCGATCGCCTTGGCCATGCCGCCCAGCCCTTCTACCTCTTCGATATGGGCCCAGGCTTTGTGCGCAAGCTCGTATGTCAGCCGCTCGACGTAATAAGAGCCTCCCCACGGATCGACGATGCGGGTGGCGCCCGCTTCCTGTTGCAGCACGATCTGGGTATTGCGCGCGATCCGCGCCGAAAAATCGGTCGGCAGCGCAAGCGCTTCGTCCAGCGCATTGGTGTGCAGTGACTGCGTCTGGCCCTGCGTCGCCGCCATCGCTTCGATCATCGTGCGCGCAACATTATTGAATACGTCCTGCGCGGCCAGCGACCAGCCGGACGTCTGGCAATGCGTACGGAGGGAAAGCGATCGCGGGTCGTCCGGCTTGAACGGCTTCATCAACTTGGCCCAAAGCAGGCGCGCGGCGCGTAGCTTGGCGATCTCCATGAAATAATTCATGCCGATCGCCCAGAAGAATGAGATGCGCGGAGCGAACTGATCGATGGTGAGGCCGGCCTTCAGGCCCGCGCGCACATATTCAACGCCATCGGCGAGCGTATAGGCGAGCTCGAGATCCTGGGTCGCACCTGCTTCCTGCATGTGATAGCCGGAAACCGAGATCGAATTGAATTTCGGCATCTCCGCCGATGTGTAGGCGAAGATGTCGGAGATGATGCGCAGGCTCGGGCCGGGCGGATAGATGTAGGTGTTGCGCACCATGAATTCTTTGAGGATGTCGTTCTGGATCGTGCCCGAGAGTTTCTCATGCGGAACGCCTTGCTCTTCGGCTGCGACGATGTAGAGCGCGAGTACCGGCAGCACCGCGCCGTTCATCGTCATCGACACGCTCATCTGGTCGAGCGGGATTCCCGAAAACAGCGTGCGCATGTCGTAGATCGAGTTCGATCGCAACCCCCGCCATGCCGACATCGCCTGAGACGCGCGGATGATCGCTGTCGTAGCCGCGGTGCGTGGCGAGATCGAAAGCGATCGAGAGGCCTTTCTGGCCCGCGGCGAGATTGCGGCGGTAGAAGGCGTTGGAATCTTCGGCGGTGGAGAAGCCGGCATATTGCCGGATCGTCCAGGGCTGTGCTGCGTACATCGCGGGGTAGGGGCCGCGAAGGTAAGGCGCCTTGCCTGGATAGGTGTCGAGGAAGTCGAGGCCGGCGAGATCGCGTTTCGCCGTAGACCGGTTTTACAGCGATGCCTTCTGGCGTCGCCCAAGCGGCGGCCGCGCCGTTGCCTGAAGGCACGGCCGTATCGGCGAAATCGACCTTTGCGAAATTGGGGACCTGACTCATTTGAAGCCAAGAATACCATGTACCGCTTGCAGCGTCGAAAGCGCGTCGCAACCCATATAAATAAAGTCCTTCACGCCCGCCTGCCGCCAGCTTTGCTCATTCTCACCCGGTCGGCCGGCGAGATGCACGACCGCGCCGGCTGCAGCGAGTGCTTTGGCAGCGCCCGGCGCCTCACTTCCGTACACCTTGTCGGACGAACATAGGCAGGCAAGTTTTGCGCCCGACGCCTTGAAGGCGGCAACCATTTCGGCCTGGCTTTTGAAGCCGTCATTCGTGACGGCCTCGATGCCGCCGGCTTCGTAAAAATTCTTGGCGAAGGTCGCCCGCGCCGTGAAATCGGACAGCTTGCCGAGATTTGCGAGAAAAACTTTCGGCCGCGCACCGGTTTTGGCAAGCGCGCGGTCCGACACATCGCGCAACGCTTCGAACGGCTCGGCCAGACGGATGCGCGGCAAAGCGTCGGTCGTCAGAGTTGTGGCTGCTTCTTTTGGCGGGGTTACTGGCGCGATGCGAAGGACGGTCGCTGGCGCTTCATCGAGATTGGGATAGTCGCTGGTGCCGGTGAGTGCGTCCTTGCGGCGGGCGACTGCCTGCTGACGCTCGGTGCGCACGGCGGCGACTTTGGTCTGGATGAGACGGGCTTCGAGCGCTGCCCATGCGCCGCCCGCACTTTCGATTTCTTGAAACAAGCGTCCACGCGGCGGAGCACAATTTCTGGGTCAGATCCTCGATGGCGCCGGAGCCTGCGGCAGGATCGGCGACCCTCGCGAGATTCGACTCTTCGAGCAAAATGAGCTGCGTGTTGCGTACGATGCGGCGCGCGAATGCGTCGGGTAAGCCCAGCGCCGCGGTGTGAGGAAGCGCCGCAATGCTGTCGGCGCCGCCAACACCAGCAGCAGCGACGGCGATGGTCGTCCGCAGCATGTTCACGTAGGGATCGCGCCTGGTCATCATGCGCCAGGCAGTTTCTGCTGCGACATAGGCCGGTTTCGGCGCAAGCGCGCAGGCTTCTTCGATCCGCGCCCACAATTTCCGCAACGCGCGAAACTTGGCAATGGTGAGGAATTCGTCAGCGTCCGCGGAAAGCCGAAAATAAATCATAGCGCGCGCGGTATCGAGGGGGAGGCCGCTCGTTTCAAGCGCGCGTAGGTATTCAACCGCGCTCGCAATGACGAATGAAAGCTCCTGTGCTTCCGAGCCGCCGGCATTGTGAATAATGCGGCCATCGGCCACCGCGAACGGCCCGCGAAAGCCCTTCGATGCCAGCTCGCCGATCAAGCCGGCGAAACCTTTCGAAATTGCGTTCCATGCCTGCGGGCTCTTGCCGGTGGCGGCGAATCCGCCGACCGGGTTGATGCTGGCGCGCATGTCTACCGCAGCCGGCAGAAGCTTCCGGCTTTGCACGAGCGCCGCGAAGTGCTGGGCAGCGGCGCGCGTGGCGGGGCTTAGATTGAAATCGATCGTAATTCCGGCATCGAGCTTCACATCTTGCAGCACGCGCGCGAGCGTTGCTGGCGACGCATCAAGACCGTAGCCGTTAGCGCTGACCGAGCCGGCCATGACCAGCGTCAGTCCGGTCGCGCCGTTTTCGAGGTCTTGCAAGGCTTGTTCGTTTGCCGCCGCCGGGTCCGGATGGTCAACGCGTTGCATTAGGGTCCAGGCCGCGCCCGGGATGCGGCCGGTGACGGGTTTTGCGCCCGCCGCGCGCGCGTAAAGGGGTTCGGTGCGCAGCCCGTCATAGGTCTGGCTCACAAGCCTCTTGTCGAACGAGGCGCCTTTAAGGGCAGCCTCGACCAGTCTCCGCCAGTCGTCTCGGGTGGTCGGCGGGAACTCGGCGGCGAGGGGGAAATCGTCACTCATACCGGGCAAAATGGCACAGTCGGCCGCACTGGGCTATCGACCGTCAGGGCAGGCGATGGATCTGGCCGGCATCCACGGCCCGGGCAGCCTCGTCGACGCGCCGACCCGCGATGACACGGTCTCCTGCGATCTCGGCCAGCGGTACCAGGACGAAAGCGCGCTCGAACAAGCGCGGGTGCGGCAGCGTCAAATTCGGTTCATTCAATGTGAGGTCGTCATAGGCAAGGATATCGATGTCAGCGGTGCGCGGGCCATTGCGCTTTTCGTGGGCGCGGTCGCGACCGAGCCTGAGCTCTACCTCTTGCGCGCGTGCCAGCAGCTCACGCGGGCCGAGTGTCGTTTCAACCACGATCGCGAGATTGACGAAATGCGGCTGGTATTTGAAGCCCCAAGGCGGCGTTCGGTAGTCGGACGAACGAGCCATCAGACGCACTTCTTTTCCGTCGCAGAGCAGTCCGATGGCGCGATCGAGAATAGCGCGGCTGTTTCCGACATTGCCACCCAGCGCCAGCAGCGCTTCAGGCATGGCGGCTCCTCACAAGCGTTACCCCGACGTCGCTGAAGGTGGCCGCGATCGGGGCGTGTGGCTTGTGTATCGTGATGCGCACGGATCGCACGCGTGGAAAGGCAGCGAGCACGGCGTCGGCGGCTCGGCCGGCGGCAGCCTCGATCAGGCGAAGGCGTTGGGCACAAAACGCTTTGCTCACGCAATCGACGACCTTGTCGTAGGAGACGGTATCGACGACCTTGTCGGAGCGCGCAGCGGCTGAAAGGTCGATCTCGAGGTCGAGATCGATGATGAAGGTTTGCCCCACCTTGGCTTCGTGCGGCATCACGCCGTGATAGGCGTGAAGAGCGAGACCTTTGACGAAAATCCGGTCGCTCATCGTGCGGCCTCGATTGCGGCGGCTACCCGCAGCGCTTGCACGGTCTCCGCGACGTCATGCGCGCGGATGATCGTGGCTCCCTTTTCAACCGCGAGCAGGTGGGCCGAGATCGAGCCACCGATGCGCTCATCCGGTGTTGATGGTGTCACGGTGCTGATGAATCGTTTCCGCGATGCCCCAACGAGCAGGGGCAAACCGAAGCGTTTGAATTCGGCAAGGCGGGCGATGCAGGTGATGCTTTGCTCAGGTGTTTTGCCGAAGCCGATCCCGGGATCCAGGACGATACACTCTCGCGCGATACCGGCACTGGGCGGCGATTTCCAAAGAGCGTGAAAAAAAGTCGATGCACGTCGGCGACAATGTCGATGGCCGGATCCGCCAACTCGCGATTATGCATCACGATGACCGGCACGCCGCGTTTGGCGACAAGCGGTGCCATCTCGGGATCGCGCTGCAGACCCCACACGTCATTGACGATCGCCGCGCCCTGGTCGAGCGCCCAGGCGGCGATTGAAGCCTTGATGGTGTCGATCGACACCGGCACGCCAATCGCGACGACCGCAGGCAATACCGTTGCGAGCCGGGTCTTCTCGTCATCGGCTGACACCGGAACCGGGCCTCCATAGGGCCGGGTGGATTCTGCTCCGATATCAATGATATCGGCTCCCTGAGCGGCCATATCGCGGGCATGCGCGATGGCTTTGCCAGGTTCGAAGAACCGGCCGCCATCCGAGAAAGAGTCCGGCGTGACGTTGAGAATGCCCATGACAAGCGGGCGGCCGGGCGCCAGCAGCTCCGCAAGCACGTTGGGAGCGGACTTTTGCGGAGATCCGGCACCGATTTCGAGGGTTCGGGCCATTCCCATGCCGGTCGCTTTGCGCGGTCGGCGGGGGGCTGTCAAGCGCGCGTGGATGCGTCAGTAGGTGATCTTCAACGGCAGCAGCTTGGCGTTTTCGATCCAGCGCTTGACCATTTTTTCCGACGGCAAAAGCCGGACGAGCTTGCGCTTCCGGTTCGCGTCGGCCATCGCTTTGGCGAGATTGATCGGGTTTCGATACTTGAGCTCCTTGACGGTATCGACGCCCGCCGCCTGCAGCAGTTCAGCGTACTCCTTGCGCACGCCTTTGATGCGCATGCGGTCCGCAACGTTCGCCCAGTAGAGCAGCTGTTTCTCGTTGAAGCCGGTTTTCGTGGCGAGCACCTTGCGTCCCTTCACCGTACGGGCCGCCTCAAGCAGGCGGTCGGTTGACCTGATCCCCACCGACTTGAGAACGGCGGCAACCTCGCCGTCGATCCCGTCGATATCGGTGATGGGATAGGACATTCCGTGCCTCCGCCGCCTTTTCTTCTAGTTATCGTTCAAGTGAAACGGTTCAAACAAACTGACTTAGGCCCGGGATCGCTCCGACGATTTCCCCCACGGCATCGTCGCCGATTTTTTCCCGGGCATAGGCGATAGTTTCGCGAGTGACGCCCTGCACCTGACCCATGCTCAGCCCTGCCGACATCATTTTCGTTCCGGCCCCCATGATGCCGCCCATGGGAAACGCGCCACCAGATTCCGAATGTTGTGCGAGCAAGGCTTCCACCCCTGGAAGCCGATCAATGAGAGCCTGTACTTTGTCAGGCGGGCCCTCCTTGCGGAGGAAATCGAGGATAATGCCAACCGCCTTCTCGGCGGTCCCGCGATCGACGCCGACCTTGGCGACGAGACGGCCGACTAACTCATCCATGACCCCTCACCCCCCGCACTTGTGGCGGATTGAAGTCCATATTGAACACCGATTTCGGCAATGACAAGCGGGGTTCAGTCGCATTTGTCTCAAGTGCGACCGCGTTGCAACAATCAACCGGTATGCTCAGTGGCATGTCGAATGACATCGCGTGCCGACGAGTGGTGCGACACTGTTCCTGGCAGAAGTTGCGGCATTGAATGCCATCTAGTTGCAGATGCATTCTGCCCATTGGTGCGATCATAAAACTTGAGGTAGACGTCGCAGGCACTTTATTGGCGTTCCCCTCTGTTGCCGAAAAGCCCCGCTAGAATAAGGATATAAAGGCCACGTGTTGATCGTCCGGTTTTCCAATCGGGCTTGGCCTTACGGAGTTGCTCATGAGCACACTCGACGCGGTTCTCGACCGCATCGACCGAGATATCGATCAAAGTCTTGACCGTTTGTTCGCTTTGTTGCGGATTGCATCGGTTTCGACGGATCCGGCCTTTGCCGGGCAGTGTCGTGCTGCCGCAGAGCATGTTGCCGCAGACCTGAAATCAATCGGCTTTGAGACAAGCGTGCGCCCGACGGAAGGTCATCCGGTCGTGGTTGGAAAAGCGAACGGGGCTGCGGGCCCCCGGGTGCTGTTTTACGGGCACTACGACGTCCAGCCCGTCGATCCGCTGAATTTGTGGAAGACGCCGCCCTTCGAGCCTCGCATCGAAACGCTGCCGGACGGTCGCAAGATCATCGTGGCGCGCGGGGCCTGCGACGACAAGGGGCAGGCGATGACCTTCATAGAGGCCTGCCGCGCCTTCAAAGCGGTCACCGGCAAGCTGCCGCTGCCCATTACCACAATGATCGAAGGGGAAGAGGAGTGTGGCTCGCGCAATTTGTTCAAGTTCGTGCGCGACAATGCCGCAGAGTTCAAGCTCGACCTCGCGCTGGTCTGCGATACCGCAATGTGGGATGCCGCCACCCCCGCAATAACAACGTCTCTGCGCGGACTGGTCTATGAGGACGTGAAAATTACCTGCGCCGACCGCGACTTGCACTCCGGCGTGTTCGGCGGAGCGGCGCAAAATCCGTTGCGGTTGCTGTCAGCAATTCTCGGCGCGATGTGGGACGGCAACGGCCGCGTCACGATTCCCGGCTTTTACGACGGGGTGAAAGAACTGCCGGCTGACATCAAGGCCGACTTGAAAGGCCTCAATCTCACGCCGGAAAAATTTCTGGGCCCGATCGGTCTGAAAAAACCGTCCGGCGAAAAGGATCGCATGCTGATCGAAATGGTTACGACGCGTCCGACGGCCGAGATCAATGGCATCATCGGCGGATATACCGGGGAGGGCGCCAAGACCGTCATTCCGGGCGAAGCCAGCGCGAAGGTCTCATTCCGGTTGGTCGGCGAGCAGGATCCTGAAAAAATTCGTGACGCTTTCCGTGCCTTTGTGCGCGAGCGACTGCCTTCCGACTGCAGAGTGGAATTTGGCAACTTTGGCCTGGCCCCACCCTTGCAGCTGTCATTTGACAATCCGGCACTCAACAAAGCCCGGGATGTGCTCGCGCAGGAGTGGGGGCACAAGGCGGTGACAGTCGGCGCCGGCGGGTCGATCCCGATCGTGGCGGACTTCAAGAGCGTGCTCGGGATGGACTCGCTTCTCGTCGGGTTCGCACTTGACGATGACCGCGTGCATTCGCCGAACGAGAAGTTCGACCTAAAATGCTATCACAAGGGCATCCGCTCCTGGGCGCGCATTCTGCACGCGCTCGCAGGAGCCTAGCGCTCGGCTATCTAAGTTGGTCGGCGACCTTGTCGATGCCGGCTTGCGAGCAGACGTCGTCCTTGCCGGGCGAGCCTGAGACGCCGACCGCGCCTACGACCTCATTGCCGGCCTTGATGGGCAGGCCTCCACCTAATGCGAGCACGCGAGTGTATTGGCGTGAGCCGACGGTATCCGGCCGCTCGGACAGACGCTTGACGAAATCCGCAGACGGTTGGCTGAACGTGCGCGCTGTGTAGGCCTTGCGCTCGGCGCCTTCAGGCGTATGCAATCCGGCGCCATCGCCGCGAAGCATGACGATCGTCAGGCCGCCCCTGTCCACAACCGCGACTGAAACCTTGAAGCCCATGCTTTCACATTGCGCTAGCGCCGCCTGGGCGATCGTCTGAGCCATGGCAAGCGAGATGTTCTTTTGGGTGACGAGTTCCTGGGCGAAGACCGTCGATGACAGTGCGGTTGCAATTGCCAGACCCGCGAAAGTCTTGAGTGAGAAGCGACATTGGGTATGCCTCCCTGCGTGCACGCTAAGCTCCGCAAGAACTTACCCCAGAGCCGGCCGCTTGTTTCAAAGCCACGGAAATGTGAGCGGTTATTTTTTCAGCTTGTAGCCGGTCCTGAACATCCACCAAACCGTGACGAGGCATGCCGCCAGGAAAAGGAGTGTCATACCGACGCTGACGCCGTGGCTCACATCGGCGATCTCAAAGAAGCTCCAGCGGAAACCGCTGATCAGATAAACGACCGGGTTGAACAGTGCGATCGTCTGCCAGACCGGCGGCAGCACGCTGGTTGAGTAGAAGGTCCCACCGAGAAAGGTCAGCGGTGTGATGATCAGCAGCGGTACAATTTGAAGCTTCTCAAAGCCTTCGGCCCAAATACCGATGATGAAACCGAGCAAGCTGAATGTCGCGGCAGTCAGCAACAGGAAGGCGACCATCCAGAACGGATGCGCGATCTGCAGCGGCACGAAAAGCCACGACGTTGCCAGGATGATCAACCCAAGGATGATCGATTTCGTCGCCGCCGCTCCCACGTAGCCGAGCACGATCTCGAACGGAGACACCGGCGCCGAGAGGATTTCGTAAATCGTCCCGGTAAAGCGGGGGAAATAAATTCCGAACGATGCGTTCATCGTGCTCTGTGTGAGCAGCGTCAGCATGATAAGACCGGGGACGATGAATGCGCCGTAGGAGACGCCTTCGATCTCGGTGATGCGCGAGCCGATCGCGGCGCCAAAGACGACGAAGTAGAGGGACGTGGAAAGGACCGGCGAGACAATGCTCTGCCATATGGTGCGGCCCGTGCGCGCCATCTCAAACCGGTAGATCGCTTGTACGGCCCGCAGGTTCATCGCCTGTCGCTCACCAATCCAACGAATATATCCTCAAGCGAGCTTTGCGTGGTCTGCAGGTCCCGGAAGCGGAGTCCCGCACGGTTCAGATCGGTCAAGAGTCCGGTAATCCCCGTGCGCTCGACCTGACTGTCATAGGTAAAGACCAGCTCCATGCCGTCTGCCGCCAGTTTGAGATTGTAAGCGGAAAGCTCCGCCGGCACCGCGTCGAGCTTCTTTTGCAGATGCAAAGCGAGTTGTTTCTGCCCGAGCTTGCGCATCAATTCGTTTTTGTCTTCAACGAGGATGATTTCACCCTTGTTGATCACGCCGATGCGGTCGGCCATGTCTTCGGCTTCTTCGATGTAGTGCGTGGTCAGGATGATCGTCACGCCGGAATCGCGAAGATCGCGGACCACCTGCCACATGTCCTTGCGCAATTCGACGTCCACACCGGCGGTCGGCTCGTCAAGGAACAGGATCTGCGGCTCGTGCGACAGCGCCTTGGCGATCAGCACGCGCCGTTTCATGCCGCCTGACAGCGTCATGATCTTGTTGTCTTTCTTGTCCCAGAGGGAAAGCGCGCGCAGCACTTTCTCCACATAGGCAGGATTTTTCGGCTTGTTGAACAGCCCACGGCTGAACGACACGGTTGCCCATACGCTCTCGAAAGCGTCGGTGTGCAGTTCCTGCGGCACCAGTCCGATCAGCGACGCGGGCCGCACGATAGTCCTTGACGATGTCATGGCCATCGACCGTGACCTTGCCCTGCGTGGGCACCAATATTCCGCAAATAATGCCAATCAGCGTGGTCTTGCCGGCTCCGTTCGGTCCCAGCAGCGCAAATATTTCGCCGCGACGGATGTCGAGATCGATGCCGCTGAGCGCCCTGAATCCGGACGCATAGCTTTTCGACAGGCCTTTGACGGAAATGATCGGCTGCATGGAGGGGAATCGTTCGGGAGTGTGCAGGCGGCATATAGGCCGTGATGCGCGGTCGCGCCAGTCGGGTCCGTTGCGACCAAAGTGCTAGGCGAATTCCGTCAATGCATTCAGATCGGTCAGGACTCTGAGCCGGCGCAAAGTCAGGATATTCGTCGGGCAATTTCGCGCGATTGATCCACATGCTGCGGAAGCCGACGGAGACGCCCGCCATCACGTCCCAGCGGTTTGAAGAGACGAAGGTGACGTCGCCGGGCTTGCATCCGAAATGTTGCGTGACCAGAGAATAGACCTCCGGCCGCGGCTTGAACATTTTCAACGCATCAACAGACAATAGCGCGTCGAGGTCGCTGCCGATGCCGGCCGCTTCCACGGCGCCCTTGAGCATGGCTGGTGATCCATTCGACAGAATGCCGGTCTGGCAGCCTTTTGCCTTCAGCGATTTGAGTGTCGTGCGCGCATCGGGAAATGCATCGAGCTTGAAATAGGCGTCCAGCAACTTCGGCCTGAGCGACCGGTTTGCGCCGGGGACGAGCGCCAGCGCGTAATCCAGCGCACGCTCGGTCAATGTCCAGAAGTCCATGTAGTGCCCGGCCAGCGTGAGCGTCCAGCTGTATTCGAGCTGTTTGGTTCGCCACAGGTTCGAGATCCGGTCGGCGTCGGGTCCCATCTCCTGCCGATGCCGCGCTATCGCGGCGTGGACGTCGAACAGTGTCCCGTAGGCGTCAAAAACGAAAATCGACATCAATTCCTCCCAATGAGGATCCCATGGTCTTTTGCAGCGACGGTATCGTAAGATTGCGCCGTTCGTTCGTCATTGCCGGGATCAGGCAGTCCATGAACCTTCCCGCAGTGGAAGCGCATCATGGAGGCGCGGGTCAAGCCCGTGCATGGCTCGTAAGGGAGATGGCCCATGCCCGGACAAAATTGGTCGAAGACCTGGACCTTCTACGAAGGCGAATGGCGCGAAGGGAATGTCCCGATCATGGGCGTGCGCGATCACGCCGCCTGGCTCTGCTCTTCGGTGTTCGACGGCGCCCGTACCTTCGAAGGCGTGTCGCCCGATCTCGACTTGCATTGCGCGCGGGTGAATGCCTCCGCCGGAACTATGCATCTCAAGCCGGCCGTCTCGACCGAGCAATGGCTCGAGCTGACCCGCGAGGGCACGAAACGCTTTGACAAGGATGCGGCTCTTTACATTCGTCCCATGTACTGGGCCGAGCGCAGCGGCACATTGCTGGTGGCGCCTGATCCGGAATCCACGAAATGGTGTTTGAGCCTTTACGAGGCTCCCATGCGGAAGCCTGAAGGCTTTTCCAGTAACGCTGTCGCCTTATCGCAAGCCGAGTCTTGAGTGCATGCCGGTCAACGCCAAGGCCGGCTGCCTCTATCCCAACAATGCGCGCGCGCTTCTCGAGGCAAATGCGCGCGGCTTCGGCAACTGCGTGGTGCTCGATCTGCTGGGAAACGTGGCGGAGCTTGCCACCGCCAACATTTTCATCGGAAAGGACGGTGTCGTGTTCACCCCGGCGCCGAACGGCACGTTTCTCAATGGCATCACGCGTCAGCGTGTCATCAAGCTTTTGCGCGATGCCGGCGTGGACGTGATCGAAACAGTATTGAGCTACCGCGACGTGCAGAACGCGGATGAGATTTTCTCGTCAGGCAACTACTCCAAGGTCATGCCGGTCAACCGCATCGACGAACGCTCGTTGCAGCCTGGACCGCTCTATCGCAAGGCGCGCGAACTATACTGGGACTATGCGCATGCATAGGCCGGTTGGCGTTTCGCGATGAGCGCTCCTGTTGCCATCGTCGGTCTCGGCCTGATGGGCGAGGTCTACGCCCGCCGTCTTATTGATGCAGATTTTCCGGTGACCGGTTTTGACATCGATCCCGCCCGCCGCGCGCGGCTGGCCGAGATCGGAGGCCGGCCGGTTCAATCGATTGGCGAACTGGCAAGACCTGCACGTTGCATCATCATTGCGGTGTTCAGCACCGAACAGGTCGAGGATGTGGTCGAAAACCATCTGTTGCCGGCGCTCGGTGACGGCTCGGGCAAGATCGTCCTGTGCATGAGTACCTGCGATCCCGATCAGGTGGCGGCGCTCGCAAGACGGGTTATTCCACGCGGCATCCGCTATCTCGATGTGCCGGTTTCCGGCACCAGCGATCAGGTGCGCCGGGGCGACGGTGTCGCCCTTATCGGCGGCGATGTCGCAATCGCTGACGAGGTGAAAGACGTTCTGGATGCACTTTTCGCACGCCGGTTTCACATCGGTGATGTCGGTGATGGCGGCCGCGCCAAGCTTGCCGTCAATTTGATCCTCGGCCTCAATCGCCTGGCGCTTGCGGAAGGCCTCGTCTTCGCCGAGCGCCTCGGGCTTGATCCCGCCGCGTTCTTGGAGGTCGCGCGCGGCTCGGCTTCGTATTCCCAGGTGATGGAAACCAAAGGGCCGAAGATGGTGCAGGGTGATTTCTCGCCGGAAGGCCGTGTCAGGCAGACGCTGAAGGATGCGCGTCTGATGCTCGACCAGGCGGCCGCAGCCGGTCAGAAACTGTCGATGCTTGAAGTGCATGCCGAGGTGCTCGAAGCCTGCGTGCGCGCCGGTGAGGCGGATCTCGACAACAGCGCGGTCATTCGGGAGGTGCGCCGACGCGGCAAAAATTAGCCGCGCACGACCGCGACCGGTTTGCCCTCGGCAATTGAGCGAATTGTTGCCTCGAAAGCGCTGACGACGTCGAGCATATCGGCCGTTGACACAGGGAAGGGCTTCCCCGTTTCGATCGTTTCGGCGAAAGCCTCAAGCAGAACGCCAAGAGAATCCGCAGGCGGGAAGGTTTTCGTTTCGGGCTGGCCGCCGATCATCGCGACCGTAAGCGACGTCTCCTCGCGCGCTTCCGCGGAGCCTTTGGTGCCGAAGACGTGGATGCGCCAGAACATCGGCGCCGCGCGCACGGTGGCAAGCAGGCCGGTCGCGCCGTTTTCGAATTGCATCATCGCTGCCGCGACATCGCGTGGATCGGGAGGCGGCTTCTGCGCGAAAACCCGCGCGTCAACTTTTGCGACGGGACCGACGAGGTTCACGAATGCATCGAGCACGTGCAATCCGGCGCCGGTCATGCCGCCGCCCGGCGACTCGCGCGGGTCGTCGCGCCAGCCACCTTTGACGCGGGTCGAATGCTCATTGCTGAAATTACCCTCGATATGCAGGATCTCGCCCAGCGTCCCGTCGGCGACGATCCGCTTCATCTCGCGCATGCAAGGAAAGCAGCGCTTGTTGTTGCCAAGCGCAAATGGCACTCCGGCCTTTTTCGTGGCCTCGATGGCGCGTTCAGCTTCAGCGCGCGTGAGCGCAAGAGGCTTCTCGCACCAGACCGGCTTGCCCGCCGCGGCGACCGCCGAGATCTGTCCCACATGAAGCGAATGCGGAGTTGCGAGAAAGACCGCCTGCACGCGGGGGTCGGCAACCGCTTCTTCGAACTCGGTCGATAGTTCGAACCCTTTGGCGGCCGCGAAATCGCGGACCAGCTCGGGCTCTTTGCTGACGCCGCGGATGAAACGCAGGCGTTTGCTTTTGCCCTGTACCGCCTCGACGATGTTTTTTCCCCACCGGCCAAGGCCGATGACTGCTGCATCGATCATGAAAGGGCTGGCGAAATTGCGTGAAGGGAAGGCATGGATGGCACATAGTAGACAAGCCGGTACGCAAACGGCAATGCGCCGAGATTTTTCACGGGAGAAAATGAATCATGGATGTCCAGGAGCAGAATGAGCGCGGACTCAAACTACGCGTCGACATGTTCGGCCGGGAGGCTGTCGACAAGCGAATGAACGCATTCGGCGATTTCGGAAAGCCGTTGCAACATATCATCAATGCTTACGCCTATGGCGACGTGTGGCAGCGTCCGTCATTGCCGCCGGCAGTGAAGTCGCTTGTCATGGTCGCGATGATGGGGGCCGCCGGGCATAACAATGAGCTACGTGTGCACCTCAAGGGCGCACTGAAGAATGGCTGCTCTGCCGAGCAAATTCAGGACGTGCTCTTGCTGCTGACGATGTATTGCGGGATTCCCGCCGCCAATGAGGCGCATCGCATCGCAGCCGACGTGCTGAACGAGGAGAAGCGATGAAGGGTCAGGGCGGCGGTTCGGTCAAAAGGTTCGGAACTGGGCGGCCGCGGATATCATAGACGCGGGCGTAGTCGATGCCTTCGCGTTCGATTTCGACGAGCACCGGCGCGGTCAGGTCGCGGCAATAAAAGGTGCCGAGCATCATGGCGAAGTCCGCGCGTTTGCGGTCCCATGTCGTTTCAAAATCAGGTCCGAGCGCGACTTCGGCGGGCCTTTGCGGGCCACAGATCTCCACGGTCCAGCGCCGGCCCGCAGGCGGTTTAAGTCCCATCTCGTTGAGTTTGACCTTCAAAGCCTCGCCGGCTTGTTTGAAGGCGAGTCCCCAGTAGTCGAGCATGTAGTTGTCGTGCGCCATCCGGACGCCGCCCGATGCCCAGTTGAAGGCGGTGTACTGATAGGGGTGCAGCCGCACCATATCGCTGACCGGCAAGACCAGTCCGCCGATCAACACGGCCGTGACTGCGGCCACTGCCCACGTCCCGAAGGCCTTTGCCCGACAGAGCATCCAGGCGCCGGCGAGGCCGCCAAGCACCGCGAAGGGCGGCACCACGAATACGAAATGCCGCAAGCCATTGTAGAGCGCAGGATGTGTCAGCATCGCAATGATGACTGGCAGGAAAGCGGAGGCTGTGACGAGAAGAAGATTTGCGCGGCGGGTCAGCGGCAGCTTGCGCGAGCCAAGGGCAATGAGCAGTGCCAACCGTCCCAGGGAGTTCCGAGCGCCAGCATAATTTCCGGCAGCTTGAGCACAAAGAGATGCGGCAGGTAGCTGGCCGGCATTTGAGTTACGGCGAACAATTTCCCGGCATACATCTCTCGCCAGGGCTTTTCGAAAAACGTGTCGAAGTATTCGGCGGCGCGGATCGGATTGAGTGGCGCCAGCACAGACCACGGCCACAGCAGGCCCATGACCAGATAACCGATCACGAGGGCCGGAATTGATCGCAAGACGAACGTGCCGAGCCTTGCGAAAGCCTGTTTGATCCCAAGTGCGCGGCTTTCACCGACAAGGATGACGACCAAGCCCGCCAGAGCGCAAGGCGCAGCAATTCCGGCAAGGATCCGCGAACCGAATGCAAGCCCAAGGCCGGTCGCGAGGAGCCCAATGGTCGCAGCGCGCGGCCGCGGATATTCATCAAACGCGCGCCCGACGGCGAGGAGCAGAAGCGCCATGGCCGTTGCGAAGGGCGCGTCCTTCGCATTCATGAACATATGACCGTAGTAAAGCGGGCACGTCGCAAGCAGCAGGAGCGCAACCAGTCCGGTGACCGGCCCGCCAAGCCGTCGGCCGATGCGCCAGGTCGCAATCAGGCCAATAAGTCCGACTACCGCTCCGACAAGACGCCGTGTTTCGAACAGCCCGAAAGGCAGCACCTTCGCTGCGAGCGCCGCAGCCATATCGAAGCCGCCGCCGTATTTGTACAGGTTGACGAATGAAAGCGCGCGCTGGTCTGAAAAGCCCGAGCCGTAGAAGGCGAGCAGCAGATCGCCATATTGGGAATGGGTGTAGTCGTCCCACCCGAGACCGTAGTCGCGGAACGTCGCCGCTGCGATGACTGCAACGACACCAAGGACAAAAAGAGCCAGCCGGTCGGCGAATAAATTCGCCGACCGCCGGCAGGATGTTTCCGGAAAATCCCGCGAGGTACGGTCCTCTGCGTTTGGCCTACTTGGTCGCCGCAACGAACATTTCTTCGACGTGCTCCCAGTTCACCAAGTGATCCAGGAACGCCTTGAGATAATCGGGCCGCCGGTTGCGGTAGTCGATGTAATAGGAGTGCTCCCAGACGTCGCAGCCGAGGATCGGCGTTGCACCATGAACGAGCGGGTTTTCGCCATTCGGTGTCTTGCTGACGATCAGTTTCCCGTCTTTGACCGCGAGCCACGCCCAGCCTGAGCCAAACTGAGTCACGCCGGCCTGGGTGAAATCTTCCTTCATCTTGGCGACGCCGCCGAGATCGCTGTCGATTTTTGCCTTGAGCTTTGCCGGAATCTTGTCGCCGCCGCCATTCGGCTTCATCCATTTCCAGAAATGCGTGTGGTTGTAGTGCTGGCCGGCGTTGTTGAAGAGCCCGGCGTTCTTGCCGAATGAGCCTTTCACCACGTCTTCGAGCGATTTGTTTTCCAGCCCGCTGCCTTCCAGAAGCTTGTTGCCGTTGTCGACATAGGCCTTGTGATGCTTGTCGTGATGATATTCGAGTGTCTCGCGCGACATGTAGGGCGCGAGCGCGTCGTGAGCGTATGGCAGGTCGGGCAACTTGAACGACATCAGATCCTCCTCGGTGCACAAACGATAACTCGGAATAAACTGGTTCTCGGATGAAACTGGCCTGTCCCGGACGAGTTCCTCAATCAAGGTAATTAGGCGGTGACGTGGTTTCGAGCAACCAACCTGGCCGGCCGGGTGCATCAATGCCTGCAACGCCCGGCATCATACGGTGACTTTTAGCGGAAGAAGCGCGGTCTATTTAGTGGTTGCCGCCGGCATTCGAAAAAGCGAGAATTTGCCTTTGCCAGAAGAATTTAGCCGGAATGCTGCGGCGAAAGTTACTGGTCGATAGGGGATCATAAAGTATGGCGGTAATGCTCTTCAGCGTCGGCACTTTCGCCCTTGTGGCGGGGCTGGTGATGGTCGGATTTGGCATTCCGATCAACGAATTTAGCTTCGGAAATACACTTATCAATGCCGGCATCACGGCCGCGGTCGGGGGCCTCATCGTAATCGCGCTCGGCGTAGCGGTTGGCCAGTTGCGGCGGATTGCCGAGTTGCTGGCAGGCCACTTGCCGGCGGGATACGCGCAACCGATGGACCTCGTGGAAGCCACGGGTGCTTCCTCCCCTGCGGCCGGCATACCGGATCGTATCCCTTTCCCGCCGCGTCCTAGATCGGAGACAACCCTCCCGAAAATGGGATCGTCGCCGGGTGTACCGACAAATATTGCGCGCGAGGACGGTTACGATCAGTTCGCGGCGCCAACTTTGCCCAATCCGGAAGAAGCACCGATGTCGATGGAGGATGAAATTTCCCTGTCGCCACCTCAGCCATCTGGCGGTTTAGTACCGAAGGCCGACGTGAGAGGCCCTACCGGCCGGGGTCAAGAACCGGCCACAGGCTGGAAACCATCCCCTGCGTCAACTCCGCCGGTTGGATCACCCCCGCGGCCGCTTCAGCCAGCGAGGTTCGATGCGATGTGGCCGGCCGAAGCAAAGTCACCAAAGTCGAGCGTCGCGGATGACACTAAATCATCGTCTGCGCCGGTACGCGAACCATTTTCCCCCGTATCCAAACGTCCAGAGCCCGAAGCGCAAAAGCCCCGTGCCGTGGCCATTCTGAAGTCAGGCGTCGTCGACGGAATGGGTTACACGCTCTATGTCGATGGCTCGATTGAGGCGGAATTGCCACAAGGCACATTGCGGTTCGCCTCGATCAACGAACTGCGAAGTCACCTCGAAAAGAATTCATAGCAAGAACTGGACTGGACCTGCTTCCACTTTTCTTGGTTTTTCTTTCCCGAGATTCCGCTTTCGTCGCATACGGCCCAATATTGTCGTATCAGACAATGAGCTTTTTCTTGCAACTACAGAAGTGCGATAGTAGTTTTAAATATAGGTCCTCCATACGTCGGCGTGCAGCTGTTGGTTGAGAGGGTCTGTTTGAAGGGGAAAGGGTTGCCGACAACGGCAGCCTCGTCAAACGGGGCAGTTGCAATGACAGACAGCACAGCGAGTGGAAACTTCATCGAGCTGACCGCAGAAATCGTGTCCGCCTATGTCAGCAACAATACGGTTCCTGCGGGCGAGATTCCTGGGCTGATCAATCAGGTCCACGCCGCGCTCGCAAGAGTGTCCGGAAAGCCTGCGGAGGGCTCCTCCGAGCCGCTTAAGCCTGCTGTTTCGGTCAAGAAATCAATTACGCCCGAGTACATCGTCTGTCTCGAAGACGGCAAGAAATTCAAATCGCTGAAGCGGCATTTGCGTACCCAATACAACATGACGCCCGAGCAGTATCGCGAGAAATGGGGTCTGAATGCCGACTACCCGATGGTCGCGCCAAATTATGCGGCCGCTCGCTCGCAGCTCGCGAAACAAATGGGGCTCGGGCAACAGCGGCGCCGGCGTGCAAAGTGACGCTTGGCTGGCTTCCGGGCCTAAAAGGATAAATTCCTAAAAGGTGTGGGCAAGTTACTTCGCAGCCCTTTCGCTCGGCGGGTTATAGGTATATAGTCCTAGATAATTCGTCGGGATTCGAGGTGCGCATGTGAGCGTGAAACATCAAATTGAACAGTCTGCGCCGGAGCCGCAGCAACCTGAGATCGACGCCTTTCGTGCGCAGCATCTCGTTCTAAATGAGCGTGAGGTCGCCACCGATGCTGGTCGTACAAAAGTCGTCGTCAACGAGAATGAAAGTCCACTGGCCTGGCTTGCCCGCCGACGCGGGCGGGACGGCCGGGTCATGATTGAGCCGCACCAGCTGCAGGCCGGTGAACGGCTGCGCGCCGAATTCACGCGTGCTCATCTTATGCCGCGAACAACTTCGAATTGGTCGAATCCGGTTCCGTCAAACCGTCGATCAGGCGGTCATCAGGCGAGTTTTTTGCCGGATAGCGTCATTGCCGCCCGCCAACGCGTGCATCATGCGCTTGATGCGGTCGGGCCGGAATTTTCCGGTCTGCTTGTCGATGTATGCTGTTTTTTGAAAAGGCTCGAAGTAGCTGAGCGTGAGCGCGGTTGGCCGGCGCGCTCGGCGAAGATCGTGCTGCAGCTCGCGCTCGAACGCCTTTCCCGGCATTACGGCTATGCCATAAGTGCAAGCGGCCGCGCTCGCTCGCGGGTGCGCACTTGGCTTGCGGATGACGCTGAGTTTGGCGTCGACTGACTGTGGACTATGCTACGGCAGCCAGGGCCGCGCCGGCTTCGGTGCGGATCCGCTGCACCATCGAACGCAAGCCGTTTGAGCGTTGAGGCGTAAGATTTTCCCGCAGACCAATCCGGTCGAACAGCGCCAGAGCGTCTGTGTCCAGAATTTCCCGTGCGCTCTTGCCTGAGTACAGCGCGAACAATATCGCGATCAGGCCGCGCACGATGTGGGCATCACTGTCGCCTTCAAACGTGAGCACCGGCCCCGAAGATCCGTTGGGTTTTACATGTGTCAGGAGCCAGACCTGACTGGCACAGCCTCGGACCTTGTTCGCTTCGGAGTGGGCGCTCTTGGGCAAAGGTGGTAGCGTGCGCCCAAGCTCGATGACGTAGCGGTAGCGGTCGTCCCACTCCTCGAGTAGCGCGAAATTATCGACGATCTCATCAATAGCGGTCATGACGCACATATATACGCTCGCGCACGGCGCCGCCAATAGATTGGCAGGTGCCGAATGCGATGAAATCGGCCGAATTTGGGTGTTTATGCCGCTGGGCCGTTGGCGCGTGCTTCACGCCGGGGCGGCAACGGGACCGGGGCACGCCAGGCTGGCGCCATATCGCTCGGGGTCAACGTGCCCTGACCGCCAGCCGCCTTGTTGTCGGCCTTTTCCGGTGTCGCGGATTTTTCACGGAGCTTCGTGATGAACTCATAGAGCGTCCGTGCGCCCGCCTCGGCCTTGTGACCAAGGGCGACGGCGACTTTGCCGCCTGTAACGCAAGCATCGGGTTGGCGTTCGCAGAAGCCCCGAACGTCGGAAACAGCCGCGCTTGCGAATGTCACGGCTTGCGAAGCGTCAATCTGTGCATCCGGTGACGTCGATTTGGTGCCGCTTGGCAGCAGCACGCAAACAACGCACAGCCAAAATGCCATTCGCAGAAGAAAGAACATGACCCGACCCGTAACGATCCCCGGCAGCCGTTACGCTGCCTTTGAGACAAACCGTAGCAGACAGCACTGAAGCTGTTGTTCGAAATGCAACGAGCTTTTTGGACAAACTCGAAGCGAATTTTCATCAAATTTGAAATACCTCGCGACTGCAACAAATTTCGCACACGCATGTTCCACCCCCGTTTATCAGGCTTCAGCGGACTACCGACATGGTTACCGGACCGGTAAGAAATTGGCTTGCAGCCGGCCGTGCATCACAAGATAGCAACTGAAATTTCACCATGACCGGCAAATAGCCGACCAACCGTCCTCGAGGCTGCGCGGGCGGTGTTGATAAGGCATTGCCACGCCCGGCCTTTAGCCTTCGATTAATCGCCTGTGTCCTAAGGTCCGCGCGAGATTAGGGGCGCGTCCGCTTGCCGAGACGTGACAGGGACGGTGAGTTTTCTCTCGCCAATACGAAACTACGTCGACGCTTTGGTGCCTGTCGCCGCGCAACAGGATGCCCTTACGGCCGCGCGCTATCGTGCTTTCATTTTGCCGCGCTTGATGGGAAGTCTTGGCTGCGCTCGCAAGCCTTCCAATCTATCTGGTTTTGCGCGGCGTGCCGAATGAAATTGAGATCGTCATCTTCTCTTGGCTCGTCACCCCGATTCTCATCGTCTACTTCCTGGTTCGCACCGGGCGTTACGAGACCGCACACGTTCTATCTTCGCTTGTCCCTGAGCACGCTTGTTGTACTCGTCGCCTTTTTCGGGGGCGGCATCGGGTTATTTGCGGCGATCTGGCTCGTCGTCGTGCCCCTCGAGGCAGCACTTTGCGGATCGCGCCGGGTCGTGTTGATTTCGGCCGCGCTTTCGATGGCCGCGGGCCTATTGCTGTTGATGCTCAGCATGGCCGGATCTATCCGGCCAAACAGCGTGGATATGCACGAGTCTCTTGCCGCGCTCGCGATTGTGTCTGCGTTGCTATATGCGACGGGTCTGGCGTTTGGGGCCGTGTCGCTTGTTCGCACGGGTGCGCAGTTGCTCGGCGAAGAGGAAGATCGCTATCGGCTTTTGGTCGGGAACATGACGGACGTTATTGTCCGTTGTAACAGAAGCGGCTCGGTTATTTTCGCTTCGCCGGCGGCTGAGCCGCTGTTTGGCGTTCCGACCACCGAACTTGCTGGCAATAAACTTTTTGAGCGCGTGCAGGTCGCTGATCGGCCTGCCTTTCTGGCCACCCTTGCAGATGCGGCGAGCTCGGGTGACGTGCGCTCGCTTGAATTTCGTATTCAGCGGAATGTTGGAGCCGGCGTGCCGGCCAGTTTGTTTGGGTCGAAATGCGATGCAGGCCGCTCGGATGCGCACCGGCCGGCCGCGAAAAAATAGACCGAGATGTCGTTGCGGTCCTCCGCGATATCAGTGAGCGAAAAACCCAGGACGAGGCGCTAGAGAGGGCCCGACTCGAATCCGAGCGGGCGAGTGCGGCCAGAAGCCGCCTCGTCGGCACCATAGGTCACGAGCTCCGCACGCCGCTCAACGCGATTATCGGTTTTTCCGACATGTTGACGAACAGCACTCTCAAAATCAGCGCATCGGACCAGATCGAATATGCGAAATTGATCAACGGTTCGGGCCGCCATCTTCTTTCCGTCGTGAACGGCATGCTCGACGCTTCAAAGATTGAAACCGGCCACCTCGAGCTTGCCTGGGAGAGATTTTCGCCCGGACCGGCGATTGAGAATTGCGTCGATTTACTGGCTTTGCAGGCGCGGGAAGGGGGCATCGAGCTTAGGCTACGCCTTGCCCAGGATCTGCCCGAGATTGCAGCAGACAAACGCGCGTTCACCCAAATCCTCATCAATCTCATCTCGAATGGGGTCAAGTTCACGCCGCGCGCGAGGGTGCGTCACCATTGGCGCGTCATGTGACGGGCCAAGTTTGGTGGTGACAGTCGACGATACGGGTGTCGGAATCGAACAAGACGATATTGCGCGTCTGGGAGAAGCCTTTTTTCAGGCCAGCTCGTGCCATGACCGCCGGCCCGATGGATCGGGGCTTGGGCTATCGATCGTCAAGGGCCTGGTGAAACTGCATGATGGCGAGATCGATATCCGCAGCCGGGTCGGTGAGGGGACGCGGGTGACGGTCCGATTGCCTATCGGCAAAGCGGCGACCGGACGCCGACCGAACCGGTCAAACTCGTGATGGAAAGTCACCGAGGCAATTTGCACGTCTCAAATGATTGGGTGAAGAAAAGTGCGTAGACGATCATCCCGTAGGGGTCCGCAAGTTTCGAAAGTGCAGGCCGCATCGCCGCGGCGATCGCACAGCATCCGCGCGAATTCGTCGCGATGGTGATGTCGACGGTTGCCATTTTCGCAATCGTTATCAATGCGCTGTTTCTGCAAAAAGGTCCGCATCCGGCGCCGATATTTGCAGCCCGTCCGTTGCTCCAGCAGGAGGCAACACTCCCGCCGCGCCTCTCGGGCACCTCGTCTCACATTGCGGTCGGATTTGGCAGCCCAGGCACGTGTCCAGCTGATCGCAAATATTCAACGCGAGCTGAGCCGCAAGGGCTTTTATGACGGGCCTGCCGATGGAATTTGGGGCTCGAAAACGGATGCTGCGGTACGCGATTTCCTTCAGGCCTCCGGTTTGAAGGTCAATCCGGAAGCAAACGAGAACCTTCTCCGCGCGATATCAAGCTATGTTGCGAAGCCGGCGGCTGCCGCAGCCGCACCGAGCCCGCCGGCAACGGACCCCATCGCGAAATTGATTGCGCCGTCCAAGCGCATTGTGTCGATACAGCGCGCTCTCGCCGATTTCGGCTACGGACAGATCAAGGCAACCGGCGTGTATGATCCGGAAACACGCAGCGCAATCGAGAAATTCGAGCGCGACCACCGTCTGCCGGTGACCGGCCAGATTTCCGACCGGTTTGTGCGCGAACTTGCCGCCATGACCGGCCGCCCGCTGGAGTGAATGGCCTCGCTACTGTAGCTCGTGCTACTGAAGCCGATGCGCTTGAAAACCGGAATTTGGGTGGCTGCCTATCTGCGCCGCTGCAATGTCGAGGGCGTTTTTGCGGCAGTACGCCGGCATGGCGCCGAAGAGGCTGGCGCCATTTTTATCAAAATAAATCGGCTGGATGGCACGGGCGCGTTATACGGTCCGGCCCCGCAGTCTGCGTTTGACGAGGCTCAGCCGGCCGATCGGCTGTTCGTCGCGCTTGTTGGGCGCGATACGCCGGCAGCCGAAGCAGATATCGAGAGCGCGCCTGACGAAGGAAATACGTTTTGACCCGGATCTTTGGGTCATCGAGGTTGAAGACCGCACCGGCCGAAATTTCCTCGACAACGTCGTGCAGTAGCGCTCCTTCTACCGTTCGTTGATCTTAACCCGTCCGGATTGCGCGTTCCGCTGTAGCCGGCGTAGGTTCTTTCGGTGCCGGACGAGCGCGCGCCGCGGCGTTCATCATCCCAATAAACGGTTTCATGCTCCGCATGCGGCCGTACGGGTTTGACCTGCCAAATGGTCAGCATGTGCTCAGCGGCGGCTGAGCTCATCTCGCCGTAAAGCTGGCACAATTCGAAAATACGCGGGACGGATTGGCCGACAACAGGGTTGAGGAAAAGCAGAATTCGTTGCAGCACGTCCGTTTTCATGCCGAGGACTTTCGCCACGACGATTACGGGCTCGCCTGAATCATCGAATGAAATTCGTTCGGCGAGCCCTCGGCTGATATTGAGAGCACGTGCAAGGATGCGGCTGAATTCGGAGGGATTTCGTCGCAGCGCCGCGCGTTCCAGTCGCTTGACCAGTTCTCCTTCAGACGGCACCGGGCGACGCCTTGTCGGGTCCGATACAACATCGAGGTTCGTGAGAATAAGACGGCGCTCTTCCGGCGCCGATGAGAAAAACAACTCGAGCAAGTCCTCGCCATTTTCATCGTCGGCCGGTTTGGCGGCCGCCAGGCTGTCGAGCCTGCGGAGGACGGCTGTCGGCGCTTTCGGATATTGCCGAAGCTTTGCAGCAACTGCGGCGCGCGTCTTTGCGTCGACCAAATCAATCAGGCCGAGCACCAGTTCGACATATTGAGTTTCCTCTTCGCCGCTATGCGAAGGTCGTTGCACATATAAATCCGTCAGGACCCGCGCCAGGGTTGGGCGCACATCAACGCCGTCCCGGCAGGCCAAATCGACCAGGCTGTCGACGGGAACGCGCGCGGAAGGCTTTGCCATACTCATACGCCGGCACTACAGGATGGCCGACATTAGCTGCCGCCCGTTAGCAGAGCGTTAACCTTGCAAGTCCTTTAATTGCGGAACGATGCCGGTCTGGCGGACCAGAGGAAACCACGCCGGGGCGGAAGGGGGACTGCAATGGGCGAAATCATTCGATTTCCCGACGACGCGAGCCCACGCGGTGGCAAGTATGTCGACGCAAATACCGAGCCGGCGACGGTGATTATTCTTCCCGTCATCCGAATCGACCGTGATCCCGATGGCTCGAATGGCCTTGAGCCGCACAGCGGGAACAATCACGGCCGTCGTCGGCGGCGCCGCGCCGCCCGCTGATTGGTTCAATCACCGAACAACCCGATGAGAAATCTGCCGCCGCCAGCGCTAAGAAAGGTGTGGCGGCAGGCGCTTGTGCTCATCGGGGCCGCGCTCCTCGCTGGCTGCGCAAATTATGATTTTGGCGAAGTTCATCCGGTTTTGGTGACCGATGGAATCCACGACTGGATCGGGCGGGATTCGGGCGCACCGAAACGGGTTCCTCCTTCACGCTTCGAATACACTGACGACGAGCGGGCCTTGCGCGATCTCGCTTATCCGCTGATCGAGCCGCCTTTCGATCGGCAGCAATGGTACTCGGTTGCAGGCGAATATGGTCTGTATCGCACCAATTCAGCCGATTATAGAAAGTACTCTGAACGGCTGAAGTCCATCTGGCGCCGTTCGCCTTCCTCGCGCTATTCGCAACTCATCGACGATATTCGCAACGATATCACGCGCATGTCGCAATTTTTTGAAACCGCCGGCCGCGTCATCGACATCGATCAGAAGCGGCAAAAAAGTATGACTTACGTTTCGACCTCGGCAAAAAGGAGCGCGTAAACGCGCTACGCAGGATGCGGGAAAACGCGCACGTGGTGGCAATTGTCCAGCAAAGTCTCGCCGACCGTGTCGCCTCATACCATTTTGCACTTGAGCGGCTTGTTATCATCACGCCTTCGCCGCAAGCGATCGAAGCTGAACGATCAATCACTTTGCTGCAAAATCAGATCGCGCGATATCAAAAGCCTGCGCCCACCTGGGTCCGCGAGCCAAGCCTGGCGTCGACGAACTAGGTCATTTCCTGGTTCGTGCCGGTTCGGTTTGCCGCATGCATCGCGATGCCGCGACGGCGCTTTGTGCGGCCGGCATTAATCCCGGCTCGGGCGCCATCGCGCGGATGGCGATCAGACCAGTCGGTGTCGGCAATTCAACGATCAGCCGGTCGGCAGCAGTGATCTCTTCGTCTTCCGGTACTTGCTCGTGCTGGGCGGCGGTCATCAGGTCGAGCTCAATGACACGCCGGCCGGCCGCACGGTCATTGATGGCATAATAGGCGACGTCATACCGTGTGTAGAAGGAAACAGAAGTGTAGGCCGGGCTAACGGGCACGGTGAGCTTCAGAGGTCCTTCAGAAAGATCGTACCGGCACACGGCGCTCGCAAACGCGGGATCCATGAACGGCATGATCGCCTTCTCAGGCGATGGAATGGGCAGGGCGACGACCGTATTGACTGGTGCGATCGGCGTCAGTCGCGCGTATGCATCCTGCGTCGCGGTGCGCGGCAAGATGATAACCGTTGCCAGATGCACGACTCCGCCAAGAAGCGCGCCGCCTAAAAGCAGGAGCAACCAACGGATCATGGGCAACTCCGCGTCGAAACTGCGGGCATCGGCACCTCGCGGCCGGCCTTCGTCGAAACACCGACGGCGGTGTCATAAAGACGCAGCACCAGTTGATAGCGTTCGATGCCGCCCGTTGGCAGCCAATTGCCGGGATTTGCGCGCGGCGCCACGACGATCTCGAAATTTCCGTCAGCACGCCGAACGATCTCCTCACTTGTGAAATCCGTAGCGATTGATCGAATTCGCTATGAGATCGCCGTCGTTGTTATAGAGGGTCAACGTCCAAAAGCGTGCGGCCGGGGTAATTCCGGACAGGACAATGTCGCAGCGCCCGTCGAGAGGCTTTCCGTTATCGTCCGCCTGGACGGTAAACGATACTCCGTCACCGAGCGCAACCGGCAGCCGTCCTGCGCGGGCGATGGACGCGCGCGCATATGGGTCGGCGTCCACCGTTCCGGTTTTCGGCCAGGCTATCCAGCTCTCGATAGGCAACGCACCAAAAGCCGCGCCCCGGCTCAGGGCAAAGTAAGTCATGCCCAGACCGACGAATGTCGCGACGGCGAGGGCGAACAATGTTCCTGTTAGCAGACGCACGATCGATCCGCTTGCGTGTGTGAGAAATCGTTTCTGTCGGAAGAGACTACGCCCGTTGCCCGGCGACGGCCAATTAGTCGTGACTGCCGAACGCGCGTCCCTCCAACGAGACGGCCAACGCCTCGCCTTTGTCAGGTACCTGGGCCTGCTTGCCCTTGCCGCTTGAGACAGTCGGGCGTGCTGGCGCAACGGGTCCGAGGGCGCGATTGGCGTCATCCATCATCCTCTCGACACGGACCAACACGTCGGCCCCTCGCTTAGTGAGAAGTGCAGGCCGTGGAGGCGGCTGAGGCTCGTTGGACTTCGACTTGACCTCGGCGACCGCCGGCTGTTGGCGGACCTGCGGTGCGGGAACTCCGGGAAGTTGCTTCAATTCAATTCCTTGATGGGCGTAAGCCATGATCTTGTGCCATGTCATCGCTGGCACGGAGCCGCCGGTCATGCGGTTCATCACCTGGTAGTCATCATTGCCCACCCAGACACCACATACAAAATTGCCCGTGTAGCCGACAAACCAGGCATCGCGATAAGCGTTGGTCGTGCCGGTTTTTCCTGCGGCGGCAGTATCGTCAAGTCTCGCGCGCCGACCGGTGCCGTTCTCGACCACGCTGTTCATCATTTTGATCATGTCGCCGGCAACGCTGGGCGGCATCACTTGCCGCGGCTTTGGCCCGTCACGATCAAAGCGCCACACCAAGTCACCGGTGCCGGTGCGCACTTCAAGGATCGCGTGCGGCGTCACTGCCTTGCCCATATTGGGGAAGGTGGCATAGGCGGCGGTATGATCGAGCACGGTGACTTCATCCGCGCCGATCGGCAGCGAGGGCGTATCTGGGAGCGGTGTGCGGAGACCCATGTCGTGCGCGAGCTTGACGATCTTCGCACGTCCGACCTTGGCGTTACCGTTGCCAATCGCAATCGAGAGCTTCACCGCAATGGTATTGATCGATTTCGTGAGCGCCATAAGCAGAGTCATCGAGCCGGAATAGCCGTGGCCGTAATTCTGGGGGCACCAGTTGCCGATGCAGACAGGGCCATCGACCACGATCGATGTCGGCTTCATGCCATTCATGAGCGCAGCTGCGTAGACATAAGGTTTGAACGATGAGCCGGGCTGGCGCATCGCATCGGTCGCGCGGTTAAACTGGCTTGCGCCGTAATCACGTCCCCCGACCATAGCCCGCACAGCGCCATCCACGTCCATCAAAACGGCGGCAGCCTGCTTCGCGTGATATTCCTGACCATATTGTCGCAACGAACTCTCGACGGCCGCATCCGCATTGTTCTGCAGACCCGTATCAAGGGCCGTGCGCACCACAAACACGCGTTCCGTCATCGATTTTGGGAATGTGTCGACGAGCTTCTTCATCTCGTCAAAAGCCCAGTCGAGATAGTAGTTTGCCGCACGATCATCACGGCGATCGACGGGCGTGGCCGGGTGGCGGCGGGCGCCGAAGACCTGGCCTTCCGTCATCATGTTGGCTTCGACAAGATTGTCGAGCACGACGTTGGCTCGCGCGCGGGCAGCCGGCAGGTTGATGTGCGGCGCAAACCTGGTAGGGGCTTTGAACAAGCCCGCAAGCATCGCAGCTTCAGAGAGGTTCACATCGCGCGCCGACTTGTTGAAGTAATACTGAGCTGCTGCGTCTACGCCGAACGCGCCACCACCCATGTAGGCGCGGTCGAGATAGAGCTTGAGGATCTCGTTCTTGGTCAGGCGCGCTTCCAGCCACATCGCAAGGAAGGCTTCCTTGACCTTGCGCTCGATCGTTCGTTCATTACTAAGGAACAGGTTTTTGGCGAGCTGCTGCGTGATCGAGGAGCCGCCCTGCACAACGCCTCCCGCCTTGGTATTGGCGACCAGCGCGCGCGCGGTGCCGGCGAGGTCGATTCCGAAATGCTCGTAGAAGCGACGGTCCTCCGTCGACAGCACTGCTTTGATCAGATGGTCGGGAAATTGGTCGAGCGGAATCGCATCGTTATGCCGAATTCCGCGTGAGCCGACTTCGTTGCCATAGCGGTCGAGAAATGTGACGGCGAGTTCCGATTTCTTCAGCCAGTCGTCGTCGGAAGTCTCGCGAAACGCCGGTATGGCGAGCGCCAGCAGCACGACCAGCCCAAACGCACCCAACGTAGCGCCTTCCGAAAACAATTCATTGAGCAAACGCCGCCATCCTGAGACGTGGAAGCGGTCCATGAATGTCGAAAAACGCTCGTAGGATTTCGCGGGCGCCAGAGGCGCTGCGGAACAGGCTGAAGTCTATCCACGCGTCCAGCCCGAGCAGGAACCGCTTGATGCTTCGCTTCCAGTGCTCGGGAAATAGGTCGCGCAAGACTTGCTGCTCTTGAAAGAAAGATGCCGGCCGGACGCCGGACCAAGCAATTTTAGCCGATCAGCCAACCCGCGGCCAATGCCACGGTTCCGCCCGGCTGGAACCAAGGTGAACGAAGAAATACCGTGAAAAATGGCCGAAATGAGCCTCCGGCACGGTGCCGTGACGGAATGCCTGTGAACAGGTACAACCGGACCTCATTCGAGAGATTCCCTTTATGCCTGATCCGCAAGCTCCATTCTGGCGCCGCAAGGCGATGTCGGAGATGACGCGCGCCGAATGGGAGAGCCTGTGCGATGGCTGCGGCCGATGCTGCCTGAACAAGCTGATCGACGAGGATACCAACGCGACCGTGTTCACCGACGTCGGTTGCAAATTGCTCGATGGCGAGAGTTGCCGCTGTCGCGACTATGCGCATCGTCAGTCCAAGGTGAAGGACTGCGTTCGGCTGACACCGCGCAATGTGCGCCGCCTCAAGTGGTTGCCGCCGACTTGCGCCTATCGCCTGGTTGCGGAAGGCAAGGATCTTGCGTGGTGGCATCCGCTGGTGTCCGGCGATCCGGAGACAGTGCATCGTGCCGGCGTGTCGGTGCGCGGCCGCGTGACGGCCAGCGAAGCGGACGTGCCCGATGACAGGCTGGAAGAATACATCGTCAGTTGGCCGGGCAAGTGGCCGAAAGGCGCGCGCCGTCCGTCATCGGATCGGCGGGGCGGCACTCCTTAGTCCGGCCCTTCATCGCCCTCGGGGCGCAATTGAAAAATCATAGGCACGCGGCTCAGGTGCGCCGTAAAACGAATAGTGCCACCATTCGCGGAAGTAGTTGGCAAAGCCGTGCCGGCGCATCGCCGATTGCAGCAAAACGCGCCACTGCCGTTGCTCCGGCGCAATCGACATATTTGCCCCGTAGCTCCTTGTGTCGAAGCAGTCGAAACTCGTCCCCATGTCGACACTGTTGTCCGGCGCCCGTTGGTCCGCCGGGCCTGTGCAGGGACCATAGCGTGCGGTTGGGTCAAAACGAGGTGCGCGCGCGACCGGCAATCTGACAAGCGTGAGGTCGATCGCGGTGCCGGTTGAGTGTCTCGATCTTGCCGCGATAAAGCCGAGCGCAAATAGGCTGCGCTTATGCAGTGCCGGGTAAAAACGCCTGGTCGCCGCGTCATCGCTTCCGTCATGAGCCCACGCGGTCATGGCGCGGGAAGCCCTGATCGGCCGATAGCAATCGTAGACTTTCAGGCCGAGGTTTTGCCGTGCCAGGTCGGCCTGAACCTGTTTGAGCGCTTCCGCTGCCTCGCGCCGCAGCACGCATTCGGGTGCACTGTAGCCGGGAAGAGGATGGCCGGTGAAATTGTCACGGGTTGCGTACCGAATGTCCTGGGTGATGCTCGAATCAACGTCGCGCAGATAAACAAAGCCGGGTGCAAGCATGTCGCGGGCACTCGCGGGCGCGACGGCAAGAAGAACAACGAGCAGTAAGGGCAATAAGCGCAAAAGGAGTTCCTGTGGCCGACGGGGTGCTTGTCGCCTCATGTTATTCCCGCACATAGCACCCCCGCATTGCTGCGTCTTGCTTTGCGAGAACCGGCAGGGCATTGAGCGCGTTGTTGGACATTGAGTTTTTCGAATCCAAATTATGACCTCAGCAAAGCCGAAATCCAGGCCGCGACCAACAAAGGCAGACTCCCAACCTGAGTTGCGCGCGCTGACTCACCCGGAAGTCAGGGCGATCGTCCTCGGCATCATGCTAGCGATGTTTCTCGGGGCCCTCGACCAGACAATCGTCGCAACAGCGCTGCCGACAATCGGACGGCATTTCGGCAATCTTGAGGATCTGTCCTGGGTTGTGACGGCCTATCTCCTCACTGGAACGGCGGTGACGCCGCTCTACGGCAAACTCGCGGACATCCACGGTCGCCGCGTCGTCATGCTCACCGCGATCGTCATTTTCGTGACTGGTTCGGTTGCATGTGCGCTGGCACCCACCATGTCCGCGCTGGTGCTTTCGCGCGGATTTCAGGGCCTCGGCGGGGGCGGGCTGATGGCGCTCGCCCAAACGATCATCGCCGACATTGTTTCTCCGCGCGAGCGCGGACGCTACCAGGGATATATCGGCGCCGTATTCGCGACGTCATCCGTCGGTGGACCGGTTCTCGGCGGATTTCTGACCGAACATATCGACTGGTCGCTGATCTTCTGGATCAATCTGCCGCTCGGGCTATGCGCACTGGGGATGACCTCAAATGTGCTTCGGCGCGTGCCTTACCAGCCACGTAAGCACAAGCTCGACGTCATCGGAGCTTTGCTCATGATGGCCGCTTCAATTGCGCTCCTCCTTGCGTTGACCTGGGGTGGCCGTCGCTTCGAATGGATTTCACCGCAGATCGGCGGGTTGCTGTTTGGCTCTGCCGCGCTCTGGGGTTTGTTTTCCTGGAGGCTGGTGGCGGTAAGCGAACCGTTCCTTCCGCTGTCTGTTCTCGCCAATCCGGTTGTCCGCTGTGCGACGCTCGCTGGCGCCTGCAACATGGGCACGCTTGTGGGCATGACGATCTTCGTGCCGCTGTACTTCGAAGTCGTCTTGCATCTGTCGGCAAGCGAATCGGGCATGGCGCTGATTCCCCTGATGGGAGCTACCGTCATGTTTTCGACCATCACAGGCCGCATGATGACGCACGTCGTCCACTACAAACGGATGGCATTGGTAGGACTTTCACTCTCGATTCTGTCGCTCGCGCCTTTGGCGATCTGGCCGACGTCGATGCCAATGGCGCTCGTGCTGCTGCTGTTGTTGCTGGTCGGATCGGGGCTCGGAACTGTGTTCCCGATTTCCACCGTCTGCATGCAAAACGCAGTCTCACGTGCGCAAATGGGTGTCGCCACAGGCGCGGCGAACTTCTTCCGCGCTCTGTTTTCGGCGCTGGTTGTCGCGCTGCTTGGCGCCATCGTCCTTGGTGGTCTCGGAGGTGTGACCGGGATGTCGGTCGAAATGCTAGCTCGCACCGCATCGGCACCCGAGCTTGCCTACGCGTTCCGCTTTGTATTTCTTGCCTGCGCGCTGATCTTATCTTTCGGCATGGCGTTTCTCATTTCGATGGAGGAACGACCGCTCAAGGGACCTACGGCGCCTTCGCAAGCCGTAACCGCGCCGACAGCACCGGCAACTCCCATTCCTGCAGAGTAGGAGGTAGCCGCGCAAAAAGCCCCGGTGCGATGCCGGGGCTTTGTTGCGAGGTGACCAGCCTTTAGTCGTGGGTCCAGTCGCGGCGCAGTTGAAGGCGCACGTTCGGATCGGGATCGCGGCCGACATACTGGCCGCCCTCGTAGACCGTGTCCGGATCGTTCCGCCAAACTGCGGTGAACAGGCCGTTTAGCGCTTTATGAATGTCCCGGCACGCAACTCGGAGACGGCCTGCTGCAGTTCCGCCTGGGTATTCATGACGATCGGCCCGTACCAAGCGACGGGCTCCTGGATGGGCTTTCCCGAAACCAGCAGGAAGCGGATGCCTTGCTCCCCCGCCTGCACGGTGATCTCGTCACCTGCGTCAAACAGGACGAGAGAGCGGTCACCGGCCGGCTCCCGGAAGAGGATCTCTTCGCCATCGACCTGTTTCTCTGAAAGTACTCCGAACGGCTTGGACGATGAGGCGAACTTGCCGTCACCCTCAAAAACATAGGCAAAGGCGTGACGCTCGACTTCAACCTTGAGCGTCTTTCGCTTGTTCGGAGGCACAAACACATCAAGATAGCGCGGATCGGCGGCCACACCGTCCACTGGCCCTTTCTTTCCCCAGAACTCGCCGCAGACGACACGCACCCGTGTGCCGTCGTCATCCACGATTTCCGGAATATCGGCACCCTTGACGTCCTGGTAGCGCGGCGCCGTCATCTTGAGAGAAGAGGGTAGGTTGGCCCAAAGCTGGAAGCCGTGCATGCGGCCTTCGGTATCACCCTGCGGCATTTCTTGATGCATGATGCCGCGGCCGGCCGTCATCCATTGCACATCGCCGGAGCCGAGCGTGCCGCGATTGCCGAGGCTGTCACCGTGCTCGACTGTTCCCGACAAAACATACGTTATGGTTTCGATGCCGCGGTGCGGATGCCACGGAAATCCGGCCAGGTAGTCGGCCGGCCGGTCATTACGAAAATCGTCGAGCAGCAAAAAGGGATCGGTCTCTGATGTTTCTCCAAAGCCAAAGGCGCGGCGCAGCCTCACGCCGGCTCCCTCGATGGTTGGCTTGGACTGCACGATGCGTTTGACGGGACGAACAGACATGAACCCGAGTACCTTTTGTGGCGAGTCGCAAATGAATCGCGACCTTTGGCCGGAACCTGCCATTCATATACGAATGTTTATATAGGGCTTTCGTCCACGAACAGAAGAGACTGGGCGCGCGGAATATCCACCGTTTGGATGATGGGCCAGACCATCGCTCGGCTGCATGCGCAATGATCGGCTAAAGTCATGCCTATGGTCAGAAATTTTCTCGCGGTGGTTGCCTTTTCCTGCTGGGGCTCAGTCTCGGTGGCTGCACGAAATGCGGTTGGCTTTGGGACGAGGCTCCGCGCAGCTGCCATTCCGGGCTGCCGCGCTGACGTGCGGCGCGCGACCCGTGCCGCGTTCCAATCAGGAACGGCTAAAGTGAGCGGCTAAGCGCGAGAGGCTGGGTTGCCTTCGTGCTTGGTGCCTGCGCCCGGCCGTTGGCGCCATAAGTTGACGGCGCTTGCTTGCGTGCAAGCTCGCCGGAAACGCCCCGAATGATGCCCTCTGACACGGCGTGAGCCGTTGCAAGCACGGTCAGATTTGTCTGCAGCAGGTCGCTGGAAGGTGTTGTGGCGCTTGCGCAGTCGGTCGAAGGCGTCTGGGATCCATCGCTCGATTGTTTCCTTTGCCGCTCTTATACGCGCGCTTTCGACCGCGTAGAGCCGGGCAAATTCGATCTTGGCCTCGCTGAGGGTCCCCGCATCCCGAAGCTTTCCAGCCCGCACGCGCGCCGTTTCTTCCGTAAGCGCCTGCTCCAGCCGGTCCATGATGCTTTCCAGGCCGGCGATCGCTTTCTCTGCGGCGCTCGCGTTGGCAATCGCATTCTGCAGTTCGGGCGCGCTCATTGTCGTGCCTCCTGCTGGGCAATCAGCGTGCGATACACCTGGTCGGCAATTCCGATGCCGCCCGACTTGGCGAATGATTTCGCGTATTCGTCCGTAAGTAGCGAACGCCAAACACCCGTTGCGCCAGTGCCGCCGAAGGGGCCGTCGCCGTCGATGCCGGTGAACATGTGCTGGAACATCGAGTTGAGGAACACGGCTTCGAAATCCTGCGCCGCCGCGCGGGCCTTTGCTTCCTTGCCGGCGCCCGGCGTTTTGGCGGCGAACATGCTGTTTGTGAGCGCGTCGAGCGGCTTGAGACCTGGCGCGGGCATTGTGAGGGCGCTCGCCATCACATCACCTCGATGTCGGCCTGGATTGCACCGGCGGCCTTGATCGCCTGCAGGATGGTGATCAGATCGCGAGGCCCAATGCCCATTGCGTTGAGGCCGTCGACGACCTGCTGCAGGGACACGCCTTCCCGCACGACAAACATTTTCTTCCCGTCTTCCTGGACGCCGATGCTGGTCCGCGGCACCACGCGCGTTCGTTCCGCGCGCGAAGGGCAGTGGCTGACTGACCTCGGGCGTTTCAGAGACGGTCACCGTCAGATTGCCCTGCGCGACCGCGACCGTCGACACCCGTACGTCGCGGCCGATCACGACCACGCCCGAGCGTTCGTCGATAACGATACGCGCCGGCAGATCGGGCTCGACCTGCAGCTGCTCGATTTCGGTGAGGAAGCTGACGATATTGGCCGTCGACTTCGGCGGCACCGTGATGACCACGGTCGACTGATCGATCGGTTCCGCACTTGGGGTTCCGATATAGTCGTTGATCGCGGCGGCGATGCGCTTGGCGGTCGTGAAGTCGGGGTTGCGCAGCGCCATGCGCAGCTGACCCAGCCGATTGAGCGTGAAATCGATCTCACGCTCGATCAATGCTCCGTTGGCGATGCGGCCGACGGTCGGCACGCCGCGGGTGATCTTGGCGGCTTCGCCTTCGGCCTGAAAGCCGCCGATCGCCAGCGATCCTTGCGCGACGGCGTAGACGTTGCCGTCGGCGGCCAGCAGTGGCGTCACCAGCAGCGTTCCGCCTTGCAGGCTCTTGGAATCGCCCATGGCGGAAACGGTGACGTCAATGCGCGTTCCTTGGGTGCCGAAGGCGGGAAGGTTGGCGGTCACCATCACTGCGGCGACGTTGCCCGTGCGGATCGTCTGCCCGCGAATATTGACGCCAAGCCGCTCGAGCATCGCGGTCAGCGACTGCTTGGTGAATGGGATGTTGTTCAGCGTATCGCCGGTGCCGTTAAGCCCGACGACCAGGCCATACCCGATCAACTGATTTGCCGCACGCCTTCGATATTGGTGAGATCCTTGATGCGCGACGTCGCCCCGGCTTTCACCGGGACACACAAGCGCCAAGATCACGACCAGGCATGCAGCCCGCAAAGCCTTCGTCATCACTGCTCCCCAATGTGACGTCTGACTGCCAATCTCTATGCGAACGGCATGCCAAGCCGATCCGGCGGCCAAGACTCTGGCAAGTCATCTGTTTTCGATCGCAGCCGGCCAAGCGTGAAATCCGCAACGCGGCACGAAACGATCCGGGCGGTAATTTTTGCCGGGTTGTTTACCTGCCATTAACCATACCGGCTCAGGCTGCAGGTATTCGAGAACCGATCCATTTCGGTGGGGAACAATCGCCATGCGCGTCTATGGGCCAAATGGAACCGCACTGGCGGCGACGCCGACGAGCGCGCGTCGCACCGCTGGCGGCTCATTCAGCGTCAGCGAGCAGGATGTGCCACGCAATTCAACGGCCGCGGCGTCATTGCGGGCGATTTCAACTGTCGATGCTCTGATCGCGCTGCAGGGGGTGGAAGACCCGACCGAGCGAAAGAAGCGCGCGGTCGCCAAGGGACGCAACGCGCTCGACGTGCTCGACACGCTCAAGCTCGGCCTGCTCGACGGAGGCGCTGGATCAATCGATCCTCGCGCGCCTGAGGGTCGCATCGGAAGGCTTGACCGAAAGGTCGGGCGACGCCGGTCTTGACCTCGTGCTGAGCGAGATCGACCTCCGTGTCGCAGTGGAGCTCGCCAAAGCGGGTGTCCGCTAGCTCCTGCAGGCAAGACCAACGGCCTGCGGCGTTTTTGCGGAAGTCATTGAACCGTCACACAAATCAGGCCGGATTGAGCACACCAATCGGGCATTGTCCGCTGGTTGGCGGACGTATATAAGCCTGCCGCTCGGAGGGGGCGGTACGACGCGCCCAAAAATAAGAATCAGGGAGTAGGTGGGAATGCTGGCCAAGACCAAAAACTATCGGCCGTCCGACAAGGAGCCGTTTATGAACGAGCGCCAGCGCGAGTATTTTCGCGCCAAGCTGCTCTCCTGGAGGGAGGACATACTCAAGGAAGCCAAGGAAACGCTGCAGCATCTTCAAGAAGAGAATCAGAATCACCCCGATCTCGCGGACCGCGCGTCGTCCGAAACCGATCGTGCGATTGAGCTGCGCGCACGCGACCGCCAGCGCAAGCTGATTGCGAAGATTGATGAGGCGCTGACTCGGATCGACGACGGCACTTACGGCTATTGTGAGGAGACAGGCGAGCCCATCTCGCTGCGCCGGCTTGAGGCGCGGCCGATTGCCACGCTGTCGGTCGAAGCGCAGGAGCGCCATGAGCGGCGCGAACGTGTCTACCGGGACGACTGATCTGCGGCAAATTTGTTTCGAGTTTTAAGCGTTTGCCCGGCGATGCTGCCGGGCAATTTTTCAGGTGGGTCACCCGCATGAAAAAAAGCGCGGCCTCCGACCGGGGAGCAGTCGGAGGCCGCGTCGTTTACGCCGTTTGCGCTCGCGCGATGCGAAACGGCGCGGGAGCCCGGTGCGCTACGCGGGGCTAGAACGGCAGGAGTATGTCGAAGATCTGCTCGCCATAGCGGCTCTGCTGCACATCGGTAATCTGGCCGCGGCCTCCATACGCGATACGCGCCTGCGCGATCTTGTTCGAGTTGATCGTGTTGTCGCTCTCGATATCCTCCGGTCGCACAATTCCAGCCACGATGAGTTCGCGAACCTCAAAGTTGACGCGAATTTCCTGCTTACCCTCGATCACCAGGTTGCCGTTCGGCAACACTTGGGTCACCACGCCGGCGACGTTCGTTTTGAGCTCTTCCGTCCGGTCAACCGAACCCTTGCCATTGCCCGTTGTGCTTGAATCGGCCGTAAAGATACGCGTCGGCACCGGCGTGTTCATGATCGGCACTTTTGGTTTGCCGAAGAAGTTGGCGATGCCTGAAATCCTCAGTCATCGTGCGCGTGCGTTTGGTTTCGTTTTCGATATTCGCTTTGTCGGTGATGTTGACCTTCACCGTAAGAATGTCGCCGATCTGGTGCGCACGCTGATCCTTGAAGAAGGCGCGCGAACCGTTGCGCCAAAGCGAATTCGGATTGTATGCCGCGGGCTGTGCCGCCGGCATTGGCATCTGAACGGGCTTATATCCCGGGCGCGTGGTTGGATTGTCCACTGCGGCCAACGGTGGTTGCTCGCCGACCGATCTGAGCCGATCGAGATACGCGCATCCGTTGAGGAGGGAACTGGCCAAGGCGGCTAGGACCGCACGACGCATAACCATGACGACTTTCATGAGATTGCTTTCACATTGATGCACAGGATTTTGGACAAGATGGAAATCGCACGTAAGTGACGCATGACGGAACCAAGAGATCGATCTTTAGCGCGCATTCGATTTGACGGATCCGGTGACAGTTGTTGGCGGCAAGGCGCGGCGAACCGGTCGTGATGGCCACGCGACCCGGTCCGACGATCATGCCCTGGACCACGCGCTTCGACTGCTCATTGAGAACGCTGATCACGTCGCCTTCGGCGCCACCTTCGTTCGCCTTGCCGCGGATCGTGAGCACCATTCCGGGAGCTTCATAGACCAACGTCACGGCCTGATTGCGCAAGACAAGGTCGGGCTTCATCAGATCCGCGGCCCGCAATGGGCGGCCACCCTGCATCGCTCCGCGCGCTGCCATGCCGATAACGTCGGCGCGTTTGGTGATGGCGTCCCGGCCGACCTCGCTGCGCGGACGCCGCTCCATCACGATGTCCGCATCTTTTAAGATGTTGCCGCGCTCGACTGTCCTTCCGATCGTCACAACTTCGACGGTCGGGATGGCGCGACCCGTGATACGAAGTACGCTTCGCTTCGCGGGATCCGAGGGAATCTCGATCGTCGCGTCGAAACGCGTGCTGCGCGTGTCGTAGTCGATGTGCGTGACTCGTGGTTCGCCAACCGACAAGGGATCGACATAGATCGAACGCATGTCGTGCCCAAGGTTGACGGAAATGTCCTTGCTGTCCCCGAGATCGAATCTTGCCGACAGCGTCCGTGCGATCAGGTCCTCGATGTCCGTTGCCGGGACTGTGCGGGTCGCACGCGTGACCACCACCTTGCTCAAGCCCGCGGTGTCAATCCCGACAAGCGCATGATCGCGGATCGCATTGAGAACAGCATCTACGGATACGGAGCCGGTATAGCCGAGATCCGGCGCACGGAAGATCGGCACGTTGGCAACGACGCCGGCAATTTTCGATCAGATCGCCGATGCGCACGATGTCGCCGTGAATAATCGCTTCGGACTTCAGCCTGGGCTGATTTGGAGCTTGCGCGATGGCCGACGTTATGAAGGCGCTGGACGCAATAAATGCGGCAAGGAATAGGCGGATCATGGCAACACCTCAGCGCATCATGTTGGAGGTGGCCGAAAGCATTTGGTCAGCGGCCGAAATCACTTTGGCGTTCATTTCGTAGGCGCGTTGCGCTGCGATCAGATCGGAAATCTCGCTGACCGCTTCGACGTTGGCCTGTTCAAGGAAGCCTTGCTGGAGATTGCCAAATCCGTCCGAGTTTGGATTGCCGTTTTGCGGCGTGCCGGAGGCCGGGGTTTCGAGATACATATTGTCGCCGATGCTCTGCAGGCCGGCCTTGTTGACAAAAATCGCAAGTTCAATCTGTCCGACCTGGGTCGGCGTATTGGAGCCTGGTTGGGTCACGAACACCTGGCCCTGCGAGTTCACAGAGACCGACATCGCATTCTGCGGAATAGTGATGTTGGGCTGGATCAGATTGCCCTGCGCCGTGACGAGGCGTCCCTGTGCGTCGAGCTCAAGGGAGCCGTCGCGCGTATAGGATGTGCGGCCATCGGGCAGCAAAATCTTGAAAAACCCTTCGCCGCGGATGGCGAGATCGAAATCCTTGCCAGTCTGCGTCAGTTCGCCCTGGCTCATCAGGCGTGGCGTGCCGGCGGTTTTGACGCCGGACCCGAGCTCGATGCCAGCCGGCAGGATATTGCCTTGCGCTGACGTCTGTGTGCCGACGCGGCTGACGTATTCGTAGAGCAGGTCCTGGAATTCAGCGCGCTGGCGCTTGTAGCCGGTGGTCCGCATGTTGGCGATGTTGTTGGAGATGACCTGGACGTTTAGTTCCTGGGCCATCATCCCAGTCGCCGCTGTATGAAGTGCTCTCATTGTTCATTCTCCGGCCGATCAGCTCGTCGGTACTTCGGAAAGTTTCTCGATCGCCGTCCGACGCAAGTCGGACTGTTGTGACAGGATGTTGGCGATATGGGTGTAGCTGCGCGTCACTTCGATCATGCGTGTCATTTCGATGACCGAGCGGACGTTCGATTTCTCGACCGTGCCCTGCATGACGCGCGACAATTTATCGGCCTGGGGTGCGACCCCCGCTGGTGCGAGGAAAACCCCGGTGCCGTCTTTCTGCAACCGGCCAGGCTGATCGAAGCTGACAAGGCGCAACTGCCCGCGCTGCGATTCCGTCTGGGCGTTGTCGCCGTCGCGCACGCTGATGGTGCCGTCCTGGCTGATCGTGATGTTGCGATCCTTGGGCTGGAAGGTGATCGGGCCGGATTCGCCCATCACCTGAAAACCCTCGGCGGTGACCAGTTCGCCGCTGTTGTTGATCTGCAGGGCGCCATTGCGCGTATAGCGTTCGCCACGCGGCGTCTGCACTGCCAGGTATCCCTTGCCGTTGACGGCGACGTCCAGCGGGTTGCCGGTGCGTTCGAGCGGTCCCTGGCTCAGGTCCATCCAGGTGGCACGATCGTGCACGAAACTTATGCGACTATCAGCAGCCGGAAAATTATTGGCGCGCGCGGTTGGGCTGACGTATTCCTCGAACACGGCACCGTCGGCTTTGAAGCCGGAGGTGTTCATGTTTGCGAGGTTGTTCGCAATGACGTCCATCTCGCGCGAGAGCGCGACCTGGCGTGACAGCCCGACCAGAAGTGCATTCTGCATCGGCAACTCCCCTTTTTAGTCCGGTCAGTCCGGCCCTCCCGAGGCCGGCATCGACCGCATCCGGTGCCGTGAGCTCTCCCAAGCCCGCAGCCACCAATGCATTGCACCGGCTGTGCCAACAGGAAAAATTGCGTAAAATCAATGGCTTGGCTTAATTTGCGGCCGGTCGGGAGCGGCAAAAATCAACCTTCTGAAGGCGATACCCGGCAAAAGTTTCCTGCTGGCAGAGGCCGGGAAAGTATCTGTTAACCATACGGACCTACCTTCGATCGCAAGGGCGCGCGGTGGCGCGAAGCCGCGGTGTTTCGCCAAAACAACGTCGCTTGCCGTCCCGCCCAAACTCGCGATCCCGGGGTCATTCATGGCAGCCAAGGCGAAAGAGGCGGACGTCGAAGAAGACGAAAAGCCGGAAGAAGAAAACGAACAGCCGGCATCAAAATCGAAGTTCAAGTTTCATTCCGAAGTTCAAGTTGCCGCCGCTGAAATGGATGATCATCGGTGGCGCTGGGCTGTCTGGTGCTTATCGGCGGTGGCGGAGGCGCCTATTATTTTTTCAAGGGCCCCGCGCCACAAGGAGCCGCAGGTCACGGCAAAACCCGCAACATTTGTCGATCTGCCCGACGTCCTGGTGAACCTTTCCAGCTCCGGCGGCGACCGAACGCAATATCTCAAGGTCAAGATCGTTCTTGAACTTCCGGACTCAAGCCTTGTGCCGCAGATCCAGCCGCTGATGCCGCGGGTCATGGACGCTTTCCAGACCTACCTGCGGGAACTGCGGCCGACCGATCTTGACGGTTCTGCAGGGCTCTATCGCCTCAAAGAAGAATTGACCCGCCGCGTTAATGCTGCGGTTGCGCCGAACCACATCACGGCCGTGCTGTTCAAGGAAATCGTTGTCCAATGATGCTGCAAAGCGAATAAAAGCAGGCGGTTCAGGCAATGGCGACAAAAGACCAGATCGACCAAGACGCACTCGCGGCAGAGTGGGGGCTCGCGCTGGAATCGGATACCGGTGCTGCTCCGACAGGCGCGGATGCGGCGACTGGAGCGCCTACCGATGATGCGGCCGCGCAATGGGCCGCGATGGCCGACGATCCCGGCGGGCTTCAATCCGCAAAGGGCGGTGCTGAACGCATTCTCAACCAGGAAGAAATTGACAGCCTGCTCGGCTTCAGTCTCGCCGACGTCTCGCTCAACGACAATTCCGGCATCCGCGCCATCATCGATTCGGCGATGGTTTCGTACGAACGGTTGCCGATGCTGGAAATCGTGTTCGACCGTCTCGTGCGGCTGATGACGACCAGCTTGCGCAATTTCACTTCGGACAACGTCGAAGTTTCGCTTGATCGCATTACCTCGGTCCGCTTCGGCGACTATCTCAATTCGATTCCGTTGCCGGCGATACTCGCGGTCTTCAAGGCCGAAGAGTGGGACAACTTCGGTCTCGCGACCATCAATTCAAGCCTGATCTATTCGATCATCGACGTGCTGCTCGGCGGTCGCAGAGGGCAGAGCACAATCCGTGTTGAGGGCCGGCCCTACACCACGATCGAGACCAATCTTGTGAAGCGCATGATCGAAGTTGTGCTTGCTGACGCCGAACTCGCGTTCAAGCCTTTGTCTCCGGTGAAGTTCAACATCGACCGCCTTGAAACCAATCCGCGATTTGCTGCGATTTCCCGGCCTGCCAACGCTGCAATTCTCGTCCGCCTGCGCATCGACATGGAAGACCGTGGCGGCACGATCGAGTTGTTGTTGCCCTACGCGACCATCGAACCGATCCGCGCCGTCTTGCTGCAGATGTTCATGGGCGAAAAATTCGGGCGCGACGAGATCTGGGAAGGCCATCTTGCGACCGAAATCGGCCAGGCGCGGATCGGCGTCGATGCCGTGCTCTACGAGGCGCGTCTGCCGCTACGTCGCATGATGGGTCTCAATGTCGGCGACACGCTCATGCTTGAGATAAAGCCCGAAGCGATGGTCACGGTCCGTTGCGGCGATATCACGCTGACCGAGGGCCGCATGGGACGCGTCGGCGATCGTGTTGCCGTGCGCGTCGCCAAGCCGCTGCGTAAGCCGCGTACGACCTTCGACTATGTTCGAAAAGGCTGATGCAACAACAACCACTACTCCAATGGAGGTACCGTGAGCTACCACTACGGTTTTCTGGTCGAGACAATGGTCTCGGTCCTGCTGTTGCTCACGATCTTGTATTGCGTCCGGCTCAACAAGCAGCTTCGTCTGCTCAAGGCTGATGAGAATTCGCTACGGGCGACGATTTCGGAATTGGTCACGGCCACCGAAATTGCTGATCGCGCAATTGCGGGGCTGAAATCGATGATGCACCAGGGCGAACAGGCCCTGAGCGAAAAACTCGAGCGGGGCGAGGTGCTCGCCGCCGAGCTCGATCTTCATTTGAGCGCAGGCAATCAGTTGCTGGCGCGGTTGGTACGCATCGCCGGTGTTACGCGGCCGGCCGGTGAATCGCCGGCCGTGCAGGATGCCAAGGCCGTGGCGGCTGCGGCGCAGGCATTTGCTGATCGGGCCCGCACGCGATTGAGCGACCAAGCCGCATGACCCGTTTTGCGCGCGACGTTCGGCTTATTCCGATCGTGCTGTTTGCCACGATAAGCCTGCTCGCGCTCAAAGTGTCCGGCCTGGTCTTTGACGGCGGCTATACCTTGGCCGAGCGGATGCAGGCACGATACCGGGGCGATCTGCAAATTACTTCACGTGAGAGCGTGCCCGATCAGCCGAAGATCGTTCTGACTGAAAAATATGCCAAGCCCGGAACGGCAGGGTCGAGGCAGCCCTGGGCCCAGGAAATGTTCAGTTTCAACGGGGGCAACAACGACCGGCGACGTCACGGGTTCGGTCGGCGCCGCCGAGGAAAAGCCGAGCGATCCGGCGCTCAAGGTCAGCGACAAGCCGCCGGATCCGACCAAGCTGGAAGTCGCCGGCGCCGCGATTCCACTCGAGCCTGGGCGCATTGCCTCGCCTGGAGAGCGCGCGGTGCTCGAGCGTCTGCAGACCCGCCGGCAGGAGCTCGACACGCGCAACCGCGAGCTCGAAATGCGTGAAAACCTGCTCAAGGCCGCTGAGAAGCGCCTCGAGGCCAAGGTTGCCGAGCTCAAGGGCACGGAAAGCCGCGTCAATACTGCGATGGGGACGCGCGACAAGGTGGAGGCGGAGCGCTTCAAAAGCATCATCACGATGTACGAGAACATGAAATCCAAGGATGCCGCCCGGATTTTCGATCGCCTCGACATGAAGATCCTGGTTGACGTCTCCACCCAGATGAATCCACGAAAAATGTCGGAAATCCTGGGGCAAATGTCGCCGGATGCGGCCGAGCGACTGACCGTCGAGCTTGCCAACAGGGCCAGTGCTCAGCCCAAAACACAAAGCCCTGATCAGCTGCCGAAGATTGAGGGCAAGCCGACCGCCAACTGATCGTGTCGACAGGCTCCACGGTTAACGCCCCGTTAAACGCCCAACCTTAGGCTGTCGTGACCGGTGCTCTCGCCGGCTGGAACCGCTCATGACGTTTTTGCCATTCGGGCTTAAGCGGCTGTTCGCGCACAGTCCGGAGCGCGCGCGTCCGGCTGGCCGGGGCAGGTGGGCGCCGTTCGTATTTTTGGCGGGACTGGTTTTCCTCGCGTTGCCCTTTGGCGCACGCGCTGACGATCCGATCAAAGGCGAGGTCAAGGCAATCGCCGACGGCGGCTTTGTGCGGCTGCTCTTTCATTTTGATGAAGCCGTCGAATCCGAATGTCCGTGTTTCGGGCGCGATTATCGTCATTACCTTCAAGAAGCCGGTCGCCGTGGCTGTCGAGAAACTCAGCTCAAGCGCTTCCGGGTATCATAAGTGTTGCGCGCCGTGACCCCGATGGGGGCGCAATCCGAATTGCGTTGGCGCAGAAGGTGAAAGTCAACACATCGCCGCCGCCGAACGCCTTTACGTTGATCTTTTGCCTGACAACTGGAATGGCCCGACGCCCGGTCTGCCGCAGGAGGTGATCGACGAGCTTGTGCGGCGCGCGCGCGAGGCCGAAAGCCAGCTGCACCAGCAGAAAATTGCCGACAAGCAAAAGAAGCCTCCGATGGTCCGCGTCAAGGTGGCGGCCCAGCCCACGTTCATTCGTTACATTTTCACGATGCCCGGCACCGTCAATGTCGTGCCCGAGCGGGCCGATGGGAGGGTCACGCTCAATTTTGATCAACAGGTCAACTGGGATCTCGCCGACGCCAAGGCTTCGCTGCCTCCGACGCTGAAGTCAATCGAATCCGAGGTCGATTTCGACACTGTCGCCGTCGTCTTCACGCTTAATGGGACGCCGCAGGTGCGGACTTTCCGCGAGGACCGTAGCATCATCGTCGACATTGGACTCGATGGCGCGGCCAAACCTAAGCCAACGGAGGGCAGCGCAAAGCAGCCGGTCGTGGCGGAAGGCTCGCCTGCGATCGCGCCCCCGCAAACGGCGCCTGCGAAAGATGCAACTCCGCCGGCCGAACCGAAGCCGCCGGCGCCTGCCGCAGCTCCACCGGCCGAGGCAAAGCCTGCGCAGGCTCCGCAAACTGCGAAAGAGCAGCCAAAGCCTGCCGAGAATCCGGCGCCTTCCAAGGAGGCGCAAGCGCCGGCAACACCCGCCGAAGCCAATACGTCATCTGATGCCGCCGCTGCGGCCCCCGCACCGTCACCGCCTGCGGCCCCGGCCAGCGTCCCTGCAGCGGCTTCGCCCGCCCGGTCTGCGGATGCTGCCGCGCCGACACCTGCGCCTGCGCCGCCGGTGGAAATGGCAAGGCCGTCTCAGCGCGCTCCAACTGCAGATGCCGAACGCCCGCCGCCTAATCCGAATGCCGTCGTTGTGGCGGGCGTGCAGCAGTCCGGCGAAACCATGCGCATCGAATTTCCGTTCGCGGCGGCGACGCCCGCAGCGGTTTTTCAGCGCGCGGATACGTTGTGGCTGGTGTTCGACACGCCAGCGCAAATCGATCTGACCGCGATTCAGGCCGACAACGACAATGGCGTGCGCGAGATGCTGTTCGAACGGACAAAAGACGGGGTCGCCACTATTCGCTTCAAGCTGACCCGGCCAAGGATGAGCAGTATCGTCGCTGATGGGCCGACCTGGATCGTTACTATTGCCGACACGGTGACAGCATCAACCAAGCCGCTGACCGTCGCGCGCAGCATCGTCGGTAAAAATCGTGCAAGCCTCGCCATTCCGTTCGACGATCCGCGCGCCATCCATGATGTTACGGATCCGGACATCGGCGACCGACTGCTGATCGTAACCGCGCTTGGGCCGGCGCGGGGCTTCCTCAAGGCGCAGGACTTCGTCGAACTACGCGCATTGCCGTCAACTCACGGCGTGGTGGTGCAACCCCTAGCCGACGACATCACCGCAGAGCTCGGAGCCGACAAAGTCAGCATCAGCCGGCCAGCTGGATTGTCCTTGTCGGCGACTGCGCTCGGGCAGCAGCCGCTCGCGACCAATTTCCGGGCCTACACGTTCGACACCCAATTGTGGGGCTACGACCGTGATGCGCCGTTCAACGCGCGGCAGGCCGAACTGATCCGGCTTGCCGCTGCGGCGCCCGTGTCGAAACGCCGGCATGCCCGGCTCAATCTTGCGCGCTTCTACCTGGCAAAGGACATGGCTCCTGAAGCCAAGGCTGTCCTCGACGTGGCTCTCTCGGACCAGCATTCGGACGACGTGACCGGCAGCGTACTCACGGCTGTCGCCGACGTGATGCTCGACCGGCCCGAGGATGCGCTCAAGATTTTGGCCAAACCGCAGGTAGGAAACCAGCAGGATGCACCGGTCTGGCGTGCGATCGCTCTGGCTCGCCAGGGGAGGTGGGCGGACGCGCAGAAGATCTTCAAGACCATCAGCGCCGCAATCGGTGCGCTGCCGATCGAGCTTCAGCGCATGGCTATGAAGGAAGCGCTGCGCTCGGCCATTGAGGTGCGCGACTTCAACAGCGCCACCAGGGTGGCCAACGAAATAGAGACCGTAGGCGTCACACCGGACCTTGAGCCTACAATCAATGTACTGGTCGGCCGGTTGTATGAGGGCCTTGGACGCAACGAGGACGCGCTCTCGAGCTACCGTGCGGCGGCGACATCGGGCAATCGCCGCTCGGCGGCGCAGGGGCGCTTACGCGAGATCGCGCTCACATTTGCGACTGGCGGAATGGGCCGGAAGGACGTCATCAATGACCTCGAGACGCTAACAACGGTGTGGCGCGGGGACGAGACGGAAACCGAAGGCCTCAAGCTGCTTGCGCATCTCTATACGGAAGAAAGCCGGTACCGGGACGCTTTCCACGTGATGCGCACGGCCCTGCTTGCGCATCCCAATTCGGATCTGACACGCAAGATCCAGGATGAGGCCGCTGCGACGTTTGAAAGCCTTTTCCTGGGCGGCAAGGGCGAGGCATTGCCGCCGATCGAAGCTCTCGGCCTGTTCTACGATTTTCGTGAGCTCACACCGATCGGCCGTCGTGGCGACGAAATGATCCGCAGGCTTGCGGACCGGCTGGTTTCGGTCGATCTGCTCGACCAGGCGGCCGAGTTGCTCCAGCACCAGGTTGATCACCGGCTGCAGGGTGCCGCGCGGGCCCAGGTCGCAACGCGGCTGGCGGTTGTCTATCTTATAAATCGCAAGCCGGATCGTGCGCTTGCCACGTTGCAGAAAACCCGAGCTGCAGATCTTTCCAACGATCTGCGCGATCAGCGGCTGCTGATTGAAGCACGCGCCATGTCAAATCTCGGGCGGCACGACCTGGCGCTGGAACTGATCACGAATATCAACAGCCGCGAAGCAATGCGTCTGCGGTCCGATATCCTGTGGGCCACGCGCCGTTGGCGGGACGCGGGCGAGCAGATCGAGCTGCTTTACGGCAATCGTTGGCGGGAATTTGCGCCGCTCAATGATACCGAGCGCTCGGACATCCTGCGCGCGGCGATTTGCTACGCCCTGAGTGAAGAAGCAATCGGCGTTGCGCGTCTGCGCGAAAAATATGAAGCCAAATTCTCCGATGGCGCTGATCGTCGTGCATTCGACGTTGTGACCGCCCCGATCGGGGCAAGCGGAACCGAATTCCAGGATATTGCCAAGAAAGTTGCGAGCATCGATACGCTGGACGCATTTCTTCACGACCTAAGCGCGCGCTACCCGGAAGCCTCTGCGGTACCGCCGGCCGGAGCGGCGGGTGAGGGGAGCAGCTCAGGGGCGGAGTCGGAGGCAAAGCCCATCACGAACGGCGCAGCAGCTGGCCCTGCGACAAGAACGGAACCAGACAATCGCAACGCGGCGTCCTCGCCATTGCCTGCGAACGCCCCGGCCGGCGTGCCGCTCAAGCCCGACAAAGAGCCAACGGGCTCGACCTCGCGTTTGAAAACGCGCGCGACCGTCCGCTGAACCGACTTGCCTTGTTGAACATCGCTTGCGCGTGGCTTGAAGCCGCGCGCTCGAACATCAATCCAGCACGAGGTGCGGCAGCCAGAGCGAGAGCGCTGGGATGTAGGTGACCAGGAGAAGCACGATCACCATCGGGATGTAGAAAACCAGGATGCTCTTCGAAACGGCTTCCATCGAGACTTTGCCGATCGCGCAGCCGACCACCATGGTCGGGCCGACCGGCGGCGTCAGCAGGCCGATGCCCGAGATTGAGGATCATGATGATGCCGAAATGCACAGGGTCGACGCCGAATGTCTTGATCATCGGCAGGAAGATCGGCGTGCAGATCAGGAGCATCGGCGCGAGATCCATGAACGTGCCGAGCAGAAGCAGCAGAACATTGACCCACAGCAGGAAGGTGTACTTGTCGCTGGAGATGTTGACGAAGAACTTGCGTTGCGATCGCCGGCACCTGCAGAAATCGCCATCATGTAGCCGAACGCGATCGAAAACCCGATCATGATCATGACCATGCCGACGGTGCGAATGACGCGGCCGATCAGTGTCGGAATTTCGCTCCATTTGACGTCGCGATAGATGAACATGGTCACCAAGAAAAGCATAGACGCAGGCGACGGCGCCCGGATTCGGTCGGCGTGAAAACACCCGACAGGATGCCGCCGAAGATGATGACGATCGTGACCATGCCCCAGACCGCGTCGAGGGCGATCTTGCCGGCTTCGCGCAGCGACACGACCTCGCCTTTCGGGAAGTTGTGCCGGTGGGCGATGATGAGCACGAGGATGACCAGCGACAGGCCGAGCAGGAGCGCCGGAATGATGCCGGCCATGAACAGATGGGCGACCGAGATGGTGCCGCCCGCCGCGATCGAGTAGATGATCATGTTGTGCGATGGCGGCACCAGCAGCGGCTGCAGCGAGCCGGAAATCGTGACGTTGACCGCAAACAGGCGCGGATAGCCGATCTTGATCATCTGCGGGATCATCACGCCGCCGACCGCCGCGGTGTCCGCCACCGAAGAGCCGGAAATGCAGCCGAACATCGTCGAGGCGACGATGTTAACCAGCGCCATGCCGCCGCGAATGGCGCCGACGAACACCTTGGCGAGATTGATCAGCCGCTCGCCATGCCGCCCACCGCCATGATGGCGCCGGCCAGAATGAAGAAAGGAATGGCGAGCAGCGAAAAACCGCTCATGCCGCCCGGCGACTTTGAGCATCACCGCTTCGAGCGGGATGCCGGTATAGAGCGCGCTGAGGATTGCGGCGATGCCGAGCGCATAGGCGACCGGCATGCCCATGAGGCAGACAATTGTGAAACTGCCGACGAGAATGAGGATGTCCATGGTCGGCGTCCGCTATTCGGTCGTCAGGCTGGCTGACGGTCTCGGCTTCGGGCTCGGCGAAGAACTTCTGCGTCATGAAGCGCTCGATGACGAACAGCGCGGTGAGCGCGCCGCCGATCGGGATCGGCAGATAGGTCAATGCCGACCCAGACGACCGGGAATTCCGCGATGGTCTGGTGCCAGGTCGCCTCCACCAGCTTGATGCCCCACCACAGCATGAAGAGGTTGGTGGCCAGCATGCAGAGTTCGAGAAACCAGCCGAGATAGGTCTTGGCCGGCCCGTTGAGAAAGGCCGGCAGCACGCCAACGCCGATATGCAGATATTCGCGATAGCAGACGACGGCCGAGAGAAACGACAGCACGATCATCAGCAGGACCGCCATCGGCTCGGGCCAGGAGGCGGCGCTGTTGAGAACGTAGCGGCAGAAGACGCCGTAAGGGATGATGAGCGTGATGATGACGAGGCAGGTGCCCGCAACGAACACGCAGGCGCGATGCAGCGCGTCCATCGCCCGGATGTATTGCGCTTTCATGATGTCCCTCGCGGAAAAAAGCCGGCCCGATTCTCCGGTCGATCGGCGCGTGGCCCGGCTGACTGTCAGATCAGATGCAGCGTCTACTTCACGTCCTGGATGCGCTTGATCAGATCGGCGTGCTGCGCACCGTATTTGTCCCACACCGGCTTCACCGCGGCCTGGAACGGCTTCTTGTCGGCAACCGATCGTTCATGATCTGGACCCGGCGGCTTCGGCCATCTGTCTCGATCGACTCCTTTTCGCAGGTCGTACCAGAGCTTGCGCTCTTCCTGCTGCGCTTCCTTGGCGACCTTGAGGATCAAGGCTTGGTCTTCCTTCGACAATTGCGTCCCAGATTTTCTTCGAGAACACGAGGATCTCCGGGATCATCAGGTGGCCGGTCATCGAGTAGTACTTCGCATAGCGATAGTGCTGCCCGCACTCGTAGCTCGGATGGATTGTTCTCCGCGCCGTCGACGACGCCGGTCTGCAGCGCGTTGATGAGCTGATCGAAGCCCATCGCGACGCCGTTGCCGCCGAGCGAGTTCATCGTGTCGACGAACACGGGGTTGCCCATCATGCGGATCTTCAGTCCCTTGAGATCGTCCACGGTCTTGATCGGCTTCTTGCTGTTGTAGACGTTGCGCGTGCCGGCATTCATCCAGCACAGGCCGATCAGGTCGCCTTGCCGCTGTCGGAGAGCTTCTTGAGCAGCTCGTCGCCGATCGGGCCATCGATAACCTTCTCCATGTGTGCGTCGTCGCGGAACATGAAGGGCAGGTTGAACACGTTCAGTCTCCGGCACGATCGGACCCATCGGACCGACGCTGATGCGCGCGATATGCAGCGCGCCGACCTGCGCCTGCTCGATCATCTCCTTCTCGCCGCCGAGCTGCATCGACGGATACATCTGGATGCTGAGCGGCCGTTGGTTGCGGCCTCGAGCTTCTTGCCCAGGTCTGCACGACCGCTTCCACCGTCGGATAGCCGAGCGGATGCACGTCGGTCGCCTTGAGCACGATCTTCTGCTGCGCGAGGGCAGGGCCAGATGCAAAAGCCGCGGCGGCGAGGAGAACGCCGGCGGTCGCGAACGCAATGCGAGACCTTGATCATGAGCATTCCTCCCTGGATCCTTTTGTCCTCTGATGGTTGTTGGCGCGGCTGATTTGATCGGTCGCGCCGATGCGTGTTATTCATCAGGTCATATGATGACCTTACGTCTAGGCGAGATGTCAAGCCGTTGCCCAAGCATAGTCGCGAAAAATCTTAGCCTGTTGCAGCCGCTCGATGCTCCACGCCGGCTGACCGCCGAACTGGTGGCCAGGCTGACCGCGGACATCACCAGCGGAAAGCTTGCCCCGGGCGCGCGATTGCCGACCGAACAGGAAATGATTGCCGCGACCGGGGTTAGCCGCACCGTTATCCGCGAAGCGGTTGCGGCATTGCGTGCGGATCGGCTGGTCATAACCCGGCAAGGGGTGGGCGCATTTGTCGCGAGCCAGGTTCGCCGCCCGTTCCGGGTCGATTTCGATGAGCAGTCGCCGTTCGGTGAAGTGCTTAATGTCATGGAGCTGCGCACCGGTGTGGAGGTAGAGGCGGCGGGTCTTGCCGCGGAACGCGCATCGCCGGCCCAGGTCAAGAAAATCGCAGACCGGTTTGACGCCATTCAAGCGGCCATCGACCGTGGCGAAAACGGCGTCGACGAGGATTTCGCTTTCCATTGTGCGATCGCCGAAGCAACCGGCAATCCGCAATTCAATCGCTTTCTGGAATACCTCGGCCGGTTCATTATTCCGCGCCGGACCATCTGGAAAAACGCTCAGCCCGCCGCGCGGCGCCAGCAGCTCGATATCTTCCAGAAAGAGCACGCCCAAATTCTTCACGCGATAAGGCAGGGCTCGGTGGCGCAGGCGCGCACCGCGATGCAGCGCCACTTGCTCAACAGCCGCGCGCGCTACGAGAAACTTGCCGCCGAAAACGGGATCCAATGACGGTCATGCAGAAAATCTTGATCACCGGCGCCGCCGGCGATGTCGGTACACGCTTGCGCAGGCTTCTGAAGGGCGTCTATCCGAGTATCCGCACGAGTGATATCCGCACGCCAGCCGATCTTGGCAAGGACGAAGACTTTATCGCCGCCGACCTTGCCGATCTGGTCCAGGTCGAAAAAATCGTCGCCGGCGTGGAAGGCATCGTTCACCTCGGCGGCTTCTCCGTCGAAGGGCCGTGGGACACCATTCACAAATCCAATATCGTCGGTTGCTACAATTTATTTGAGGCCGCTTACCGCGCCGGGGTCAAACGCGTGGTGTTCGCGTCGTCAAATCACGCAATCGGTTTCTATCGTCGCGATCAGAAGATCGGTGTCAATGTGACCGTGCGCCCCGATAGCCGGTATGGCGTGAGCAAGGCATTCGGTGAGGCGCTCGGTGCCCTATATGCCGACAAGCACGGACTGCGCGTGACGTGCATCCGCATCGGCAATGTCAACGACAAGCCGCTCGACAAAAGGAGGCTGTCGATCTGGATCATGCCGGAAGACCTCGTCCAGCTCGTCCGGATCGGACTTGAGCATCCGGATATCCATTTCGAGATCTTCTACGGCGCGTCCGACAACGCGGCGGGTTGGTGGGATAACAGCAATGCCAGGCGGTTTCGGCTACAGCCCGCGGGGCCGTTCGGAAGATTTCCGGGCGGAAGCTATTGCAGCGCAGGCAAAGCTTGCCGCCGATCCGGTCGGCGAGCGCTTTCAGGGCGGGCCGTATTGTTCCGATGAATATGATGCCGACCGCAATTCGTGAACTACTCAGGGCGCTTGGCCCGGGCGGTTCGGTCCCGTATCCTCGACCTTGTTCAGCGCAGTAACGGCAGGGGAGCAGTCATGGCACGGCGTATCAATGGGATCGCAAGCGCTTTCGCGGCGCTTATTATCGGCACCGGACTGGGCAGCGTGTCTTACGCGCAAGATTGCCCGCGCGGCGATCTCGACAAAGCCTACTGCGACCGCGACGGCGATCTGGTGGCCGATACGCCGACTGACTCCAAGCAATTCGTCAATCCTTCGACGCTGATTTTTGCCTACACACCCGTCGAAGACCCCGCAGTCTACTCCAAGGTGTGGGATGGATTCATCAAGCACATGGAAAAAGTCACCGGCAAGAAGGTCGCCTTTTTCCCGGTGCAGTCAAACGCGGCCGAGATTGAAGCAATGCGCTCCGGCCGCTTGCATGTCGCGGGCTTCAACACGGGCTCCAATCCGATCGCTGTAAATTGCGCAGGGTTTGTGCCGTTCGCCATCATGGCCGGTAACGACGGCAGTTTCGGTTACGAGATGGAAATCATCGTGCCGGCCGACAGTCCGATCAAGACGCCGGCCGACATCAAGGGCAAGAAGCTTGCCTTCACCGCGCCGACGTCGAATTCCGGATTTAAGGCGCCCTCGGCGCTACTCAGCTCGGAATTTCATCTCGAAGCCAAAAAGGACTACGAGCCGGTGTTCTCGGGCAAGCACGACAATTCCGTTATCGGAGTTGCGAACAAGGACTATGACGCGGCCGCGATCGCCAACGAAGTGATGTTTCGCATGTTTGAGCGCAATGTCGTCGACAAGGCCAAGATCCGGACGATCTATAAATCGGAAACGTTCCCCACGACCGGCTATGGCATGGTGTATAATCTCGATCCCGCGCTGCAGGCGAAGATCAAGGAAGCCTTTTTCACCTTCCCGTGGGAAGGTTCGACGCTGCAGGCAGAGTTCAAGGGTCAGAACAAGTTTGTCCCAATCACTTACAAGAAAGACTGGAATGTTATCCGCAAGATCGACGCAGCGAGTGGAGTGAAATACACCTGCAAATAAGCAAATAAGATGCTGCAGCCCGGGGAAACACAATGCTGCGCATCAGCGGCCTGACCAAGCGTTATCGCACCGGTGATCTGGCTCTCAAGGGGATCGACCTTTTGGTCCCTGACGGGCAGGTCATGGCACTGATCGGTCCCTCGGGTGCGGGCAAGTCCACGGTGATTCGGTGCATCAACCGGCTGGTCGAGCCGACGTCTGGTTCAATCGCACTCAACAACGTCGATATCGTCACGCTCGGCAGCGCCGAATTGCGGCGCACCCGCCGCCGCATGGGCATGATCTTCCAGGAATATGCGCTGGTGGAGCGCCTCACGGTGATGGAAAACGTGCTCACCGGTCGCCTCGGCTATGTCGGCTTCTGGCGAAGCTGGCTCCGCCGCTTTCCGCAAGCCGATATCGACGAAGCATTCCGTCTGCTCGAGCGCGTCGGTCTCGACCACATGGCGAACAAGCGCGCCGACGAACTGTCCGGTGGGCAACGCCAGCGTGTCGGCATTTGCCGGGCATTGATTCAGAACCCCGAACTTCTTCTGGTCGATGAGCCGACCGCTTCGCTCGATCCAAAGACGTCGCGGCAGATCATGCGGCTCATCAAGGAACTGTGCAGCGAGCGCAAACTGTCTGCGATCATCAACATTCACGATGTGATGCTCGCGCAAATGTTTGCAGAGCGTATTGTGGGTCTGCGGCTCGGCGAGATCGTCTACGACGGGCCGCCCGACAAGCTCACATCGGCGGTGCTTACGTCGATCTACGGCGAGGAAGATTGGTCGGCGACCATCCGCAAGGTCGATGAGGAAGCGCCCGAGGAGGCCGACAATGTAGTGCCGTTCGAGGCTCCGCGCCCGGACCGCGACCGCATGGCCGGGCTGACGTAGATGAGCGTTGCCGCCGCTTCGCGCACATGGAAAAAGCCGCCCCTGATCAAGTCGGCCTGGCTGCGATGGACTTTGATCGTGGGTGTCGTCGTCTATCTCGTGCTGGTGACACAGACGACCCCCGTGAACTGGACCCGCGTGTGGGAAGGTCTGCCTCGCGGCGCCGCGTTCCTGTCGTCATTTTTCCCGCCTGATTTCGTGAGCCGCTGGGATGAGATTGCCGATGGCATTGCGGAAAGCCTGTGGATGACGGTCGTTTCAACCGTGGTCGGCATCGCGCTCTCGATTCCGGTCGGCATAGGGGCTGCAAAAAATATCGCTCCGGCGCCGGTCTATTATTTCTGCCGCGCCGTGCTCGCGGTATCTCGGAGTTTCCAGGAAATCATTCTTGCGATTTTTTTCGTCAAGCTGTTCGGCTTCGGGCCGTTCGCAGGCTTCGTGACGCTTTCGTTCGCCACCATCGGATTCTACGGCAAGTTGCTCGCCGAAGACATCGAAGACATGGATGCAACGCAGGCCGAGGCTGTGCGGTCATCGGGCGCGAGCTGGCTGCAGTGGATCAATTACGGCGTGCAGCCGCAGGTGATGCCGCGCATGATCGGGCTTGGCCTCTACCGTTTCGACATCAATTTTCGCGAATCGGCGGTGATCGGCATTGTCGGCGGCGGCGGCATCGGGGCGACACTGAATACTGCGTTTGATCGTTACGAGTTTTCGTCGGCGGCTGCCATAATCATAATCATCATCGCCATCGTCATGGTGTGTGAGTATGGCTCCGGCTTTGTCCGGCGGTGGGTGCAGTGATGGCCACCGTTCCGGCACAGGCGAGAACCTGGCGGCGACGCGAGCGGCGCGCGGACTTGCTGATCTGGGCGTGCTGGCTGTTCGCGGCCGCGCTGTTTGTCGGATGCTTCCAGATGATTTCCGAGAAAACCATCTGGGCCTTCGTTTGGGACGCGCCGCAGCAGGCCGGCGATCTCGCCGTACGAATGGTGCCGCCGGATTGGTCCTATATCCGTGTGCTTGGCCGGCCGATCTGGGACACGATCAATATCGCAACCGTCGGAACGTTGATTGCGGTGCTGCTCGCAATTCCGGTTGCCTACTGCGCCGCGCGCAACACGACACCGAGTGTGGGTCTTGTGCGGCCGGTCGCGCTGTTCATCATCGTTTCATCGCGCTCGATCAACGCGCTGATCTGGGCGCTCATGCTGGTCACGATTATTGGTCCGGGCGTGTTTGCCGGCATCATTGCCATCGCGCTGCGCTCGATCGGCTTCTGCGCCAAGCTGCTCTACGAGGCGATCGAGGAGATCGACGAGGGCCAGGTCGAGGCCGTCCGATCGACGGGAGCCTCCGGCGCGCAGGTGACGGCCTACGGAGTTGTGCCGCAGGTGTTGCCCGCATTCGCCGGCATTTCGGTGTTCCGCTGGGATATCAATATCCGTGAATTGACCGTGCTTGGTCTCGTCGGCGCCGGTGGCATCGGGCTCGAGCTTAACTCGGCGCTCACGCAGCTTTACTGGACGCAGGTTTCGTTGATCCTGCTTGTCATCATCGCGACCGTGATCGTCAGTGAATGGGTATCAGCCAAGATTCGCCACGCGATCATCTAACCTGCGGCTACGACCCGTAACTCTGGATCAGTGAGCCGGCGACCAGGCTCCAGCCATCGACCAGCACGAAGAAAATAAGCTTGAACGGCAGCGAGACGACCACGGGCGGCAGCATCATCATGCCCATGGACATCAGCACCGATGCCACCACCAGATCGATGATCAGGAAGGGCAGGAACAGGAGGAACCCGATTTCAAAGGCCCTTTTGAGCTCGGATATCATGAAGGCCGGCACCAGCACCCGCAGCGACACGTCTTCGGGCTTGGCCGGTTCGGCTTCCTTGGCCATATCGACGAACAGCTTCAGATCCTTCTCGCGCACGTTCTTCTGCATGAAGGCGCGCAGCGGCTGCGAGCCGCGCTCGAAGGCCTGCTCAGCCGTGATTTCGTTGGCCATCAGCGGCCGGATGCCGGAGTCGTAGGTGCGTTGGAGCGCCGGCCCCATGACAAAGGCGGTCAGAAACAGCGCCAGCGAGACGATGACGGCATTGGGTGGCGCGGTCGCGGTGCCGAGCGCGGTGCGCAACAGCGACAGCACGACGACGATACGGGTGAACGACGTCATCATGACGAGGATCGACGGCGCCAGCGACAATACCGTCAACAGCGCGACCAGCTGGATCACGCGCTCGGTCAGGCCGTTACCTTGTCCGAAGTTTACGCTGATGTCCTGCGCGGAGGCGGTTACCGTGAGCCCTGCGAGGATCCCTGCTACCCCGACCGCCACCGTCACCAGACGGACACGGCGGTCGGAAGCGCCTGTCACGATTTTCCTGGAGGACGGCCCAGCAAACTGGCCATCTCCTCTTCGAGGTTCTCGTACAGGTTCTTGCCGGGCGTCGCCGGTGGCTCGGTGCGATTCTGGGTTTGAAATCGAATTTCGGCTCAGGCTTCGATTCGAATTTGGGCTCGACACGCGGGCGGAGTTCACGCTGCGGTGCGCGTGCGGTGAGATCAGCGCCCTTGCCCGGCGCAGCCAACGGGATCGGTGACCGGCGGGCGGGCTTCCGGCGCCGGTGCGCGCCGCAAAGCCGCTTCAAGCTGGTGGGCCATCTCAGCGAGATTGTGATCGGCCTGCGCAGCCGGCTCGTGAGCGGGGATTGGAGCTCGCGCGGGCGCTTCCGTGCGGGCGGCGGGTGCCGGCGCGTCGGGCGGGTTGAGGCGCGTCGACAATTCGCCGGCAAGCCCGGTGAGGCTGTCGGCGGGCCTGGGCCGCGCGCCGGGTTCGGGGGCGAGCCAAGGCTCTTCGGTCGCAGGGGATCGGGAGGGGCGTGACGGCGGGCGTCGGTTCGGTCGCAGGCTGCAAGGGCCATCCGTTTTCGATTGTCGGCGTCTGACGCGCTGCGGCCTCGCCGGCAGGCGCGGCACGCGCCTGGTCGCGTGGCACATCGCGGGCAGAAACCGCGCGCACGATATTGGGCTCGACAACGAGGTCGCTCGGCCCACCGATCATCAGAAGGTGTTCGACGTTGTCACGGCGAATCAGGACAAGGCGCCGTCGTCCATCTACGGTTGCTGCATCGATCACGGCAAGCCGAGGCTGCCGTCCGCGCGAAGCATTTCCGAGCCGGTTTGCTCCAAAGCGCCGCACCAGCCATGCGGTGAGACCGATGAGCGCCAGCACCACCAGAAAGGCGATGAAGAAGCGGGCGGCCAGCGGCATCTCAGCGCCGAACAAGCTCTCGAACATCAATGCGCTCCGTTCTTCCCGCTAACGCATATCGGGCGAGAATCGCCCGAATGGTTAATTCTGCTCGGCACTATTTGCCGCCCTGAATACTAACAGAGGATTAACAAATAAAGTGGCAATTTACGGGTCGGTTCCGATTTGCGGCCATTCAGGCGGGCAGGCGAACCCAACTCAACCGGCTTTTTACCGCCCATTAACCATACACCCGGCAAAGTCTGCCTAGCGCGGCGGTAACGCGCTGGGGGCGTTTGCGACGGAGGCGGGATCATGGGCATTACCGACATTCCAATCCTATCGATGTTGCGCACCCGGCTCGATTGGTCGCAGGCGCGCCAGCGGATTCTCGCCGACAACGTCGCGAACGCCGATACGCCGCATTTTCGAGGCCGCGATCTCGCGCCGCTGAAGTTTGATGATCCGCCTCTCGTCGCTCCGACCGCGGCATCCGGAATAACGCTCACGCGCACGGCCAGCAGCCACATGGAAGGCGTCGGTCTAAGCCAATCGCCGTTCCCAAACAAAAATGCTCCTGGCTACGAAGTGCGCCCGGCCGGCAATGCCATCAATCTCGAAGAAGAGATGATGAAGGTCGCCGCCAACCAAATGGATTTTCAGACAGCAACCGCGCTCTACACGCGCAGCCTCAATCTCATCAAGACAGCGCTCGGCAAGCGCTAGGCGCGCGCGCACGAGGAGGACAACCTTGGATTTCCTCAAGACACTGACCATCGCCGCATCGGGCCTGCGGGCCCAGGCCGGCCGTATGCGGGTCATTTCGGAAAATATCGCCAACGCCGAACTCGACGCCGCAGCGGCCAGGCGCCGATCCATACCGCCGCAAGATTCCGACGTTTCGCAGCGAACTCGATCGAACGCTCGATGCTCAAGTCGTCGAGCTCGGTAAAGTGAAAACTGACAGCTCGGCTTTTCGATTGAAATATGAGCCGGGGCATCCCGCTGCCGACAGCAACGGCAATGTCAAATACCCAAACGTCAATTCGCTCATTGAAATGATGGATATGCGTGAGGCCCAGCGCTCCTACGAGGCCAACATCAACGTGATCAGCGCCACCCGGCGTATGATCCAGCGCACGATCGATATCCTCAAAACCTGAAAGGCACTATTACAATGGCTTCACCGCTCGCTGCCGCAAGCGCCTATGCCAGTGTTGCGCGTATCGCATCCGACTCATCTTCATTGTCCGTCATCCGGCAACCCGCCGAGGCGAAAGGCGACACGAGCTTCGCATCCGTGCTCAAGGATGCAATCGGTTCGGTCGTCGAGATGGGACGCAAATCCGACGCCCAGACACGCGCTGCGGCTGGCGGAAAAGGGAATCTCGTCGACGTTGTCACGGCCGTTTCCGAGACCGAGGTCGCGATCGATGCGGTGGTTGCCGTGCGCGATCGCGTGATTCAGGCCTACGAAGACATCATGAAGATGCCGATCTAGGGTGCAACGCCATGACCGGTCCCGAAGTTCTCGACGTGTCGCGTGACGCCATAAAGACGCTGATCATCGTCTCAAGCCCCGTGATGCTGGTTGGTCTCGCCGTCGGCGTTGCCATTTCCCTCCTGCAGGCGCTCACGCAGATCCAGGAGATGACCATCGCTTTCGTGCCGAAGATCCTGGCCATCTTCCTGTCGCTAATGATTGCGCTGCCATTCATGGCCGAGAAGCTGCACGCCGAGATGCTGCGTATCGCCGCACGCATCGTCAGCGGTTAGGCCTGATGCGGGTCGACATCTCATTTTTGCCGGCGCTTGCGGCCGCGTTTCTGCTCGCTTTTGCGCGCGTCGGCACGATGGTGATGCTGCTGCCCGGCGTCGGCGAGCAGACAATGCCGTCGCGGGTGCGGCTCGGCATCGCGCTGGTGCTTACGGCGATCATATTGCCGGCGCATCAGAAGGCCTACACAGTCGATCTCAACGCGATCGGGCCTGTCCTGGTGCTTCTTTTCCAGGAGATCGTCATCGGCGCCGTGCTGGGGCTGACGGCAAGACTTGCGATTTCCGCCCTGCAGGTCACGGGCTCTGTCATTGCCCAGCAACTTGGCCTTGGATTTGTCACCGCCGTCGATCCAACGCAGAACCAGCAGGGGCTTCTGGTCGGAAATTTCCTGACGACTGCTCGGCGTAGCGCTCGTCTTCGCCACCGATCTGCATCACCTGGTGATCGCGGCGATGAACGACAGCTACACGATTTTTCAGCCGGGCGAATTGCCGCTGATGGGAGACGCGGCGCAACATGTGACCCGGATCGTTGCGACGGCATTTCGCATCGGCATTCAGCTGTCGGCGCCGTTTCTCGTGTTCGGGCTGCTGTTCAATCTCGGCCTCGGAATATTGTCGCGTCTCATTCCGCAAATGCAGGTGTTCTTCATCGGGTTACCGCTGTCCATCATTCTTGGCCTGCTGCTTCTGCTGGTGGTGATCGGCACAATGATGGGTACGTTTGTCGATTATCTCAACGGCGTTCTTTCCGATCTTGCTCCACGTTTCTGACGAGGGGCTTGCATGGCGGAAGAATCCGAATTCGACAAAACAGAAGAACCAACCCAGAAGCGGCTTGACGAGGCGCTCAAGCGCGGCGATGTCGTCAAAAGCCAGGAGGTGAATACCTGGTTTGTCATCGCCGGTGCCACACTTGTCCTGATGGCGTTCTCCGGCCCGATGAGCAGAGATCTCACGGCCACGATGCGCGGCATCATTGCCAACTCCTACAATATCAGCGTGGACGGTCCGGCCTTGCCGCGGCTGTTTCAGAAAATCGGTGGCGAGATGGTCGCGGCGGTGGCCGTTCCATTCCTGGTTCTGATTCTCGCGGCGATCGGCGGCAACGTCATCCAGCATCGCCTCGTGTGGTCCTATCAAACCCTTGCGCCGAAACTGTCCAAGATTTCTCCGCTTGCGGGCCTCAAGCGCATCTTCTCCAAGCAGGCGCTGGCCAATCTGACCAAGGGCCTCGTCAAGATTGCGGTCGTCGGCACGGTCATGACGGTGCTGATGTGGCCCGAGCGGGGGCGGCTGGAAGCGCTTACGCGCAGTGACGCCGCGGCGATCATACCGGTCTCTTTGACGCTCGCGCTCAAAATACTCGGTGCTGTCGTCGCCATGCTCGCCTTCGTGGCGGCCGCCGACTACCTGTTCCAATACCGGCAGTGGTACGAGCGGCAGAAAATGTCACTCCGGGAGTTGAAGGAAGAATTCAAACAGACGGAAGGCGATCCGGCGATCAAGGGCAAGATGAAGCAGGTCCGGCAGATCCGGATGCGTCGGCGCATGATCGCAGCCGTCCCGAAGGCGACGGTCGTCATCACCAACCCGACGCACTACGCCGATCGCCCTTGAATACGAACGCGGGATGGACGCGCCGGTATGCGTCGCAAAAGGCGTGGACGCATTAGCCCTGAAGATCAGGGAGGTCGCCGGCAAGCATTCCGTTCCGATCGTCGAGAATCCGCCGCTTGCGCGCGCCTTGCATGCCACCGTGGAAATCGATCAGCAGATTCCGCCCGAGCACTACAAGGCCGTCGCAGAGGTCATTGGCTATGTGATGCGGCTGCGTCGGGCGGTGTCGCTCAGGCGCTAAGATCTAAATGCAGGGAATTGCCCGGGCTGGCTCTTGCGCGGGTAGGGCGCCTTAAGGCACTCAGAGGCTATGGCAGGTCACGATCCGTCAGCGCAAATGCCAGACCGTGCGGAAGGGCACGAGCGCAAGGCTTTCGACAAGAGCCATACGGCGGCGGGCGGCAGCTCAATCATTCTGCTCCTTCTGGTCGCCCTGGGGCTCATTGGCGCGGCGGCTGGCCTCATTGTGATCGGCCGCGACTATGTGGAAGCCTATGTCCTGACGCTTCTCGCCATCCTCGGAACAGTCGGCGTTTTCGCCCTGTTCGCGCTTGGCGGCGGGCATCATGAAATTCGCGGGCAAGGACCAGGGCAATCCCCTGCTCAAGGCGGTGGTGGACGGCGCCTTTGACGGCCTCCTGGTGACCGACCAGAGCGGCCGCGTCGTCTATGCCAACGCGACCTATCTCGATTTGATCGGCGCGACCGATATGCGTGATGTCCGACCGATCGAACGCGTATTTATCGGTGACCCGGACGTTTCGGAATCGATTTACCGGCTTCTTAAGGCTGCGCGCGAGGGGCGGCGCCTGCACGAGGAGGTGCGGATTACCGGGGCCACCGGAGAAAGCGCCCGATGGCTGCGGATGCGTGTGCGACCGCTCGGAGAAAGTCGTCGTGACGCGCGCATGACCGTGTGGTCGATTGCCGATGTCACGCGCGACCGCGAGCGCCAGGAAAATGTGTTTCAGGAGCTGCAGTACGCCATCGACTACCTCGACCATGCCCCGGCCGGGTTTTTCTCGGTCGATGCCGCAGGCGACATCGTCTATTTGAATGCGACTCTGGCATCCTGGCTCGACCACGATCTCGCGCAGGTCGGCGCCGGCTCGCTCAAGCTCAGCGACATTGTGGCGGGAGAAGGAGCGGCGCTGCTCACCACGTTCAACGCGGCACCCGGCGAAGTAAAGACCGAAGTTCTCGATCTCGATCTCAAAACGCGCGGCGGCAAGCCGGTGCCCGTGCGGTTGTTCCACAAAGTCGCTTTCGGCGCAGATGGCGCGGCCGGTGCGTCCCGCACGCTCGTGCTCAATCGGGCAAGGGGCGATGGCAGCGATCCTCAGCGCGCGGCCGAAGTGCGCTTCATGCGATTCTTTCAGAACACGCCCATGGCCATCGCGACCGTCGACAAAACCGGCCGTATCGCGCGCAGTAATGCGCGCTTCGCAAGTGCGTTCGAGGATCTCCTCAAGAGCGACGAGCGCTCTATCCTTTCGGTGGTCGTTGGGCGCGACCGTCCGGTGCTGGAAGCGGCGATCCGCAAGGCCGCCGAGGGGCAGAGCGATATTGCCCCGGTCGAAGCTGCCTTAGCCGGCAGCGCGGAGCGTTGGGCGAATTTCTTCGTGCTCGCGGTCGACGAGGAGGACCGCGACGGCGAGGCGGCGATCGTCTACGCGCTGGAGACGACCGCGCAACGCACGCTCGAAAACCGCATTCAGCAGCAGCAAAAAATGGAATCGGTCGGCCAGCTTGCCGGCGGCATCGCGCACGATTTCAACAACGTGCTCTCCGCCATCATGATGGCGACCGACTTCCTCCTCAATGCGCACAAGCCGACCGACCCATCCTTCAAGGACATCATGCAGATCAAGCAGAACGCCAATCGCGCGGCGGCGCTTGTGCGCCAGCTGCTGGCATTCTCGCGCAAACAGACATTGCGCCCGCAGGTGCTCGACCTTGGGGAAACCCTGAGCGACCTCGGCATGCTGCTCAAGCGCCTCATCGGCGAGAAAGTGGCGCTCGAAATCGTGCACGGGCGCGACCTGTGGCCGGTGAAGGTCGACATTTCGCAATTCGAACAAGTGATCGTGAATCTTGTGGTCAATGCCCGCGATGCCATGCCCGATGGGGGCAAACTGACCGTGCGGACCATGAATGTCACAGCCGACGAGTGCGCAAAGTATGACTACAAAGGCATGCCCAAGGCGGACTACGTGCTGGTCGAGGTGAGTGACACCGGCACGGGCATTCCGTCGGAGATCATCGACAAGATCTTCGAACCGTTCTTCACCACCAAGGAGGTGGGCAAAGGCACCGGCCTCGGGCTTTCAACGGTCTATGGGATCGTCAAGCAGACGGGCGGGTTTATCTACGCCGATTCCGAGACCGGCTGGACGTCATTCCGTATTTTCCTGCCACGGCACGTTCCGGGCGCAGAGGAAGTGCTGGCGCAAATTCCCGGCCGTGGACGCGCCGGCCATCGCCGGCGCCATGTCGGCCGCGGACTCGATGGCTCGGGCTGCCACCGCAGACCTGACGGGGCAGGGCACAATCCTGCTCGTCGAGGACGAGGATGGCCTGCGGGCGCTGAACGCGCGCGGTCTCGCGTCGCGCGGCTATACGGTGCTTGGAGGCCAGCAACGGTGTTGAGGCTATCGAGGCTTTCGACAAGCACGGACACGTCGACCTGGTGGTGTCAGACGTGGTCATGCCTGAAATGGACGGGCCGACGCTGCTCAAGGAACTGCGCCGGCGCGACCAGAATGTGAAAATTATCTTTGTGTCCGGTTACGCTGAAGAAGCATTCAGCAAGAACCTGCCAAGCCAGGAACAATATGCCTTCCTCGCCAAGCCTTTCACCCTCAAGCAGCTTGTCGCAGAAGTGAAAAAGACACTGGTGCAGTAGTCGTCGCTACACGCGGCCGGTCAGGGCCAAAATGAGCACGACAATCAACACCACGCCGACGATTCCCGACGGTCCGTAGCCCCAGCTGGCGCTGTGTGGCCAGCGCGGGAACGCGCCGATCAGAACAAGAATGAGCAGAATAATAAGAATTGTACCGAGCATAGCTGCGCCCCATCACTTGCGGTGCGGTTATGGCCGCAACCGCGGTTGCCAGAGTTCCGCCGCAACAACGCTTCTCTCGCGGCAAGGTTCCCGGACTGCAATAAGCTCGGTTCACTCTGCAGGATTGCGTCAGGCGCATTTTGGCGAACATGCTCGGTTCAAACCGGCAGAGATAAAGTCCCGAGTGGGAATCAGCTTCTGGTGCCCGAAAATAGTTGCGCTCGAGCGTGGCGCCGGCGGGCCCGATATTGAATTCCGCGCTCGCGCGCGCGAGCGCCATCGGATTGGCGGAACGGACAGGCTCGACCGGCGATGGTTTCGCGGTCGCAGCGGTTGCCGCGGTGAGAGCTAAAATGACGGCAAGCAGATTTTTCATAGGCCGGTCTCCTCATTCGATGAGGAGAAGCCTTTGGCCGGCGGCATGTTCCTGGCCGTCAAGAACATTCCCGTGATCCGGCCTGCGCAAATTTGCCGCGATATTGCGGGCTTCTCGCCCCTTACAAATCAGCCGGCGCATACATATTCTATGCGCGCCATGTTTCTGGGGGAGACAACGCGATGTTTCGACGCCGCTTCCTGATTGCCCTTGCCGCGATTGCGGCAGCGCTCGTTCTCGTCGCCGCCGATGCCAATGCCCGTGCCGGCGGTGGGTTCTCGGGCGGAAGCCGAGGCATGCGGACCTTCTCTGCGCCGCCGGTTACGCGCACGGCGCCGAATACCGCGGCGCCGATGGAGCGAAGCGTGACGCAGCCGAGCAAGGCCGGCACGGTCGGCCAGGCGTCGGGACGGCCGGGCTTCTTCGGCGGCGGATTGCTTGGCGGCCTTGCAGCAGGCTTTCTCGGCGCCGGCCTCTTTGGCCTGCTGTTCGGGCACGGATTTTTCGGCGGAATGGCCGGCTTTGCGTCCATTCTCGGCCTCGTGTTGCAGGTCGTTCTGATCGTGATCGTGGCGAGGCTGCTATTTGCGTGGTGGCAGCGAAGAAATATGCCGGCGCCTGCTTATGCGGCCGCGCATCCCGCTACCGGTCATTCCTTCAGCGGGCTTGGCGGCATGTTCGGCGCCAATGCACCAGCCGGCGAACCGCTGACAATCGGCAAATCGGACTACGACGCTTTCGAACGCCTGCTCGGCGAAATCCAGTCTGCCTATTCAGCTGAGGACATCAACGCGTTGCGGAGCAAGGTGACGCCGGAAATGCTGTCCTATTTCTCGGAGCAGCTCGCGGAAAATGCGAGCCGCGGCGTCGTCAACAAGGTTGACAATGTGCGGCTCGAGCAGGGCGATCTTGCAGAGGCCTGGCGCGAAGATGCTGTCGAATACGCGAGCGTTGCCATGAGGGTTTCCCTGACCGATCGTGTGATCGATCGCGCCAGTGGACGCACCCTTGAAGGCGGGGAGTCCTGGCGAGGTCACCGAATTATGGACCTTCATGCGCGCGCGCGGTGGCGACTGGCTTCTCTCAGCCATTCAGCAGACGTAGGCGTCAAACCTTTTCTGCTTCCTTGGTTTCTTTGGCAGCAGTGCCGCTGTCGATCTTTGGCTGTGACACCGGCGCGGATCCGTTCGTCCAGCCATGAGTCGAACTTTATGCCGATCTCACGCGGCTTGCGCCAGATTACGCGGCAGCGGCGGCGCGTTGCGCCGTTCTCAGCCAGCAGCAACACGAAGCTGTCGGGAAGAGCATCTGAATCGGCGATACTAATATGCGCACCGCGATCCGAGATATTGGTAATCACGCACTCAAAGCGCTGCCCCGCTTCGAGCACGGCCCATGCGTTTCGGCGTAGGCGATGCCGTCTCGCCTTTCGTTTGTCCCCTCGCATCTCCTCACCTCGCGGACGTCATATTCGGCGGCTGGCTGCAGGACATTCAGTTTCTATTAATTGTCGCCGTCCCGTGCCATGAAACTGTAACAACTAGCCTTTACAAATTCATAAAACGTTATCCGATACCGCGGATTGCACCCTGAACCATTGACGTTGCACTGAAATACGTCTATGTCGCCGCCCGCAACCTGGTTTTCGGCCTAACTTGCTGCCACGCTCCCGGTTTTGGGCTGCGCTCAAGTGAACTCCCAAAAACTTGGCTTGTGACCGCCAACGCGATGACGCGCGGGCGTTCAACAGGAAGCGTGAAAGGAAACTCTTGATGCCTGTCGGAACTGTGAAGTTTTTCAATACCCAAAAAGGCTTCGGCTTTATTCAGCCGGATGATGGCTCGAAGGATGTGTTTGTGCATATCACGGCGGTAGAGCGAGCCGGAATGCGCTCGCTGGTCGAAGGTCAGAAGATCAGCTTCGAAATCGTCACCGAGCGCGGCAAGCAGGCCGCCGGCAATTTGCAGCCGGTCTAGGCTTTAGCGGCATTTGACATTGAAATCGAAGCCCGGCGGCAACGCCGGGCTTTTTGCATTCGGCACATTTAAAGTGTCACTTTTAAAGTATTGCATTCGAATGGTCGGACGCAGGACACTGCGCCGACAGGGGAGAAATCAGCATGGATATTATGGCTTGTGGATCGCGGCCCTCTCGCCGAATGGGACCGCCAAGTTTCACTGGAACGGTCTGGCAGGATCCCATCATCCAGGCACCCGATCCCGCGCGTATCCGATCCGCCTGGGTGCGCTTCGAACCGGGCGCCCGTACGGCCTGGCATACCCATCCGCTCGGACAGACACTTTTTGTCACCTCGGGTATTGGCCGTGTGCAAACCTGGGGCGGCCCGATACGCGAAATCCGTGCCGGCGACACGGTCTGGATTCCGCCTGGTGAAAAACACTGGCATGGAGCGACCGCCGATCACGCCCTCGAACATATTGCCATGCAAGAAGCCCAAGGAGGCGAGCACGTCACCTGGCTCGAGCCTGTGACGGACGCGCAGTACTCAGGAAAATCCTGAACGGGCGCATCATCAAGGACGCGTGATCGCAGGAATACGCCATCACGTGCGGTGTTTTGCCCTCCCGATGGCGGGGGCGTCGGGTCTCCGCCGACACCGGGAGGTATTTCATGACTGTTGTTCGAATTGGCGCACCGCTCGCGGCGTGCGTGATGCTGTTTTGCGGAGTTCCCGCCTACGCTCAACAGGCGAGCATGTCGTTCTTCGTCACCAGCGCTGGGCCGGGCAAAGGTGCGGACCTTGGCGGACTCGATGGCGCCGATCGTCATTGCCAGCAGCTTGCGAGTGCTGCCGGAGCGGGCGCGAAAACCTGGCACGCCTATCTGTCGACGCAGGGCGCCGGAGCCGTGAACGCCCGCGACCGCATTGGCAAAGGGCCGTGGGTGAATGCCAAAGGCGTGACCATCGCGAAGGACGTCGCCGAACTGCACGGAACTAACAATCTCACCAAGCAGACGGCACTGACCGAGAAGGGTGACGTCAACAATGGGCGCGGCGACACACCAAACAAGCACGACATTCTCACCGGCTCGCAAGCGGATGGCACAGCTTTTCCTGACGGTCAGGACCGCACGTGCAAGAATTGGACGAGCAGTACACAGGGGGCTGCAATGGTCGGCCACGCGGACCGAACCGGATTGACCGAGGATCCTCCGCAGAAATCGTGGAACTCCTCGCATCCGTCACGTGGATCTGAGGGCGGGTGCTCACAGGCTGATCTGGTTAGCACCGGCGGGGCCGGATTGCTTTATTGTTTCGCGGTCAACTAGCCGCGTCTCGTGACCAATCCGACGCCGGCGGATGTGGAGATCCATGCCGCCGGCGTTTGCTTTTTTACTGGAGCGGGTCGGAAGGCCGGCTCACGGTTAGTGTCGGCATTGCCGATTGTCGCGCGACAGTCGAAACTACGAAGCAGTCTTCGACGTTTCCGAAGGCGGCTCTATGAAGCAAAGGCAGCCGGCCGCAATCGCGTCGTCGGCGGCGAGAAAGGCATGCGGCTCGTTCACGCGGGCTAAAGCAGATCGCCGGAACCAAAGCGACCGTGGCCGGGCTTGTCCCGGCCACGGTCGTCTTGCTTGAATGGCCGCGAACGCGCTGCCTTCGGCAGGCGTGGGCATGACACGTGCAAACGGTGCATTCATGCGTTATCAACTGTTCTATTGGCCGGAAATCCAGGGCCGCGGCGAGTTCGTACGGCTTGCGCTCGAAGATGCGGGCGCCGCCTATGATGATGTCGCCCGTAAAGCGGGTGGTATGGATCGAATGTTTGCAGTGATGAGCGGCGGGCGTGACAAACATCCACCTTTCGCGCCGCCGTTTTTGAAAGCAGGCAAGCTTGTCATCGCGCAGGTAGCCAATATCCTTTTTTATCTCGGGCCTCGCCTGAAACTGAGCCCGCGCGATGAAGCAGGCCGGCTATGGCTGCACCAGCTGCAGTTGACCGTCACGGATTTCGTGAAAGAAATCCACGACACGCACCATCCAGTCGGTTCGGGGCTTTACTACGAAGACCAGAAGCCGGAAGCAAAACGCTATACGGGAAATTTTCTCGATGAGCGCGCGCCGAAATATCTCGGCTACTTCGAATCCGTGTTGAAAAAGAGCGGCGGGCCTTACCTGCTCGGCCGCAAGGCGACCTATGTGGACCTGTCGATGTTTCAGTTGATCGAGGGGCTGCGCTACGCCTTCCCGAAACGCGGCAAAAGGCATCGAACGACGAGGTACCGGGCCTCGTTTCCGTCCGGGACAAGGTCGCGGCACGGCCGGGCATCAAGGCATACCTCGCATCACCGCGACGGATCGCATTCAACGAGATGGGAATTTTCCGGCACTATCCGGAATTGGATCGCTAATCGCCTTTTATCCCTGTGCCGTGAGCGTCTTGCCACCCGCGCTCACCGACTTGGCCGACACAAGCGTGAATGCAATCACGCAAGGCTCGGTGCCCTTGTTGATCCAGTTGTGGATCGTTCCGCGTTGCACGAGCACATCGCCGGCCTTGAGGTGGACGGTCGTCCCGTCGAGGTCCATGTCGATCTCGCCGGACATGACGACAGCATAGTCGATTAAATCTGTGCGGTGGTTTCGCGGCGCCACGCCCGGGCCGAAACTGACGATACGAAACACCGTTCCGTTCGGTATCGTTGTTCCGATTTTCTTGCCGGACGGATCGGCGTCGCCGTCGTTATTGACCGGGAAGCCCTCGCTGGACCAGATCACGCTGTAAAGTGCGCCCGGACGTTGCGACGTAGACGTTTTTGACCGTCTCATCGATCAGCACTTTCGCGCGGCCCTGGTCATCATGCCCGGTGACGACGCGGCGGATATTCAGGCTCATGAGCTTTCTCCTGGGACTTGCGGACTACAAAAACTCGTCGACGGGCAGGGGCTTCTTACTGGTCTCGTGCCAGAGCAGGAACAGGCCGGATCCCACCACGATCGCCGAGCCGCCAAGCAGCGCCAGCGTCGGCACGTCTCCCCAGAAGAAGAAGCCGAGGGCCGCCGACCACACCAGCATGAAATAGTAGAATGGGCCCACCGCGGACGGTGGAGCGAGCGAGAGCGCGCGCGTCCACCAATATTGGCCGACAGCGTTGATCACGCCGTTGGCGATCAGGACTCCCGCGTCGAGTGGGCTCGGCCAGGCAAAGGCAAACGGCAGCGCCAGCGTGAAGAACAAGGCGAGGAAGATCATCTGGTACATGGTGAGCGTTTCTGCCGACTCGGTCGTCGTCATGCCTCGCACGGCCGCGGTCACGCTGCCGAACAAAACAGCATTGGCAATCGCGAACATGGCGCCGAGGCGGAAGCTGTCGGCGCCGGGAGCGGCAACGAGCATGACGCCGAGAAAGCCGGCTCCCAATGCCGCAATGCGGGCAAGGCCAACTTTTTCCTTGAGCCAGATCGCGGCGAACAAGGTGGCAAACAGCGGCGAGGAGAAATTGATGGCGACGGCTCCCGCCAATGGCATCAGTCCGAAAGCGATGATGATCAGGCTCTGCGCCGTCGCCTGGGTCGCGCTGCGGCCGAGATGATCGCGCAGGCGGTTCGTGCGAAGCACCTTGAGGCCGGTCCGGGGCAGGATCAGCACAGCGCACGTCGCCAGCGAGGCGATGGCGCGGAAGAACAGGACTTCAATGAAGGAATACTCGGCGACCTGCCATTTTGAGAGGGCGCTTGAGATCGCAAACATGACCGTCGCGCCCAGCATGAACAAAATGCCCAGCGGGATACGATCGGCGCGGCTAGCGGCGCGGTCGAGGCTATCGGCGGTCAAGTGAAGGGCCCCGGCGAGTTTCGGCGAATGCCTAGCATGGCCATAAATTGGTGGGCAGGGCCAAAAGCGAATGGCGGGGCTGCGCAACAGGCGCGGTCCGGAGGGAGATTGCGCCGAATTCAGCGCTTTCTGCGCCGCATCCGCGCGAGCCGTGCGGCGCGGCGTTTCTTTGCGGCACGCGCCTCTCTCTGCTTGCGGGCGCGCCGCCTCCGGCAGCGTTTGCATTGGCAGCGCGAACGCCCGATCACGTATTTGAGATAATCGTTCCCGTAATCGTAGGTGATTTCCTCGTCGGGCTTTATGCGGCGCAATGCGCGAATGAAGACGCGGCCGCCATAGGTGTAGGTCTCCGCGTTGGGATTGCATGAATGGTTGGCGTAGCGCGCGATATTGCTGCGCGGAGTGCCGTCAATAGTCACGCGCGGATTGATTTCATAAAGATATCGGTTGCCCCGGTTTTCAAGCCGGAGCGCTTCCTCGGCCGTAACCCGCGGTCCTTTGTATTCGGCGATTTTTTCACGCTTCTTGATCGGCCTGATGGCAAAAAGACCGAGCCCGGTAAATCGAGCGGCTGACGCGGAATGATCTTCGGGGCATTTCAGATTGAACGGATGACGAGCGGAGCGATGCGGATGGCAGATGAAACGCCGCGCGTCAATCAGGCCGGCTTGTTTTTCCTTGGGGCACGTGCAATCAGCGTAGGCGTCGCGACGTTCCGGCAGCGTACGGCCGCTGCGCGAATGCAACTAGTGGAGGAATTGCCCGGCCCAATTGAGGAAAGCGCTGAACTGATCCGGATAGGCCACAAAATAAATAATGAGCGCTACCGGGGCCAACATGAAGATCGCGTCTCGCATGGGGTTTTACCTTGCACCGACATGTTGAATTCTGTATGCTCTCTTTTCGAAACCAGCCGGTTGTGAAGGTCAATATCATTGGCCGTAAATTTCGTGGCGGCGCCAAGCCAGCCGGATGGCAAAGGTATTTAGATGTGGTTCCATCCCAGGGACCAACCGGGCCGGATGGCGCGGCCGGGTCGGAAGCCCGCATGCGGCGGGTGGCAAATTTAGCGGGGGACAAATCTTGTCCACGGCTTCAGCAAGAATTGCGATCGCGACCATATGCCTTTCCGTTGTGGCGTCGACTTTGTCGGACAAGGCGCGCGCCGCTGGGGCTGCTTATTTCGTCGACACCGCAGAGGTGAGCGAACCAGGCGCGTGCAAGGTCGAGTCCTGGGTATCGGCCGCCAGCAATCACGATTTTTTCGCGGCCACTTCGCCGACCTGTGTCGTAAATATGTTTCGTCCCGTTGAACTGAGCACGCAGATTCCCGTGCGCGCTTCGACGACGAATGGACAAGCGCTCGCAGTTCCAAAGATCAAGACCAATCTCGTGCCGACCTCGATCGGCAGCTGGGGGGTCGCCGTGTCGGGCGGTCGTCTACGATTTTACAAACAAGGAAACAGCCGCCGTGTTCGTAACCGTTCCCGCGACACTGCGGCTGTCCAATACGGTGCGCATCAATCTGAATGCAGGTTGGCAGTGGGACCGTGTAGCCGAGCAACACTATGCGACCTATGGCGCCGGCGATCGACTGGCGCACGCCCGACAATGTCTGGACGCTGACCGCCGAGGTCTTCGGCCAACTCGGCACGCGACAGGACGCCGTCGGAGTAACCGAGCCGCGATTTCAGGTCGGATTGCGCTGGCGTCCGATCGATGAATTCAACGTGGATCTGATCTACGGCCGCAATATCTACGGCGAGAATGCCAACTGGATTACTCTTGCCACAGTGTTCCGATTTAATGCCGGCAAGTAACACTCAGTGGGGGTGAGACATGGCATCGGATCGCTGGCCTGAGTTGCCCTTGGCGGCCTGGCGGGACACGCGCGACACGTTGCATCTTTGGACACAGGTGGTCGGCAAGATCCGGCTCGCGCTGACGCCCTGGCTCAATCATTCGTGGCACGTCGCGCTCTACGTCACAGCGCGCGGGCTGACGACTTCGCCGATGCCCTGCCACGGCGGGCAGCCTGGAGATCGAATTCGACTTTATCGAGCACATGGTGTGGCTGCGCATGAGCAACGGCGATGTCCGCAGGGTTGTAATGCGGCCGGTGTCGGTTGCGGCGTTCTACGTCGAGATGGGGATCGCGCTGAGCGAGTTAGGTCACTTCTTCATAATCAATCCGATGCCCTGTGAAATCCCGGACGCCATTCCGTTCGGTGAGGATGACGTGCACAAGTCCTACGACCCCGAATACGCCCGCCGTTTCTTTCGGGTGCTGACGTCTGCACAGCGAGGTCATGAGTCATTTTCGCACCGGCTTTCTCGGCAAGGCGAGCCCGGTGCATTTCTTCTGGGGCAGTTTTGATCTGGCGGTGACTCGCTTTTCCGGGCGGCGGGCGCCGCGCCATCCAGGTGGCGTGCCACACCTGCCGGATTCGGTCGCGCAGGAGGCTTATTCGCACGAGGTTTCGAGCGCCGGCTTCTGGCCCGGGGGAGGCGGCGGGCCGGTCGATGATGCCGCGTTTTACTCCTATGCCTATCCCGCGCCAGAGGGCTTTGCGGCAGCCAAGGTGAAGCCAGCTGCCGCGCTGTGGTCGAAGGAACTGGGCGAATTCCTGCTGCCTTACGCCGCAATGCGGACCGCGGCCGATCCCGACGCGGCGCTGATGGATTTTCTTCAAAGCACTTATGCCGCTGCAGCCGATCTGGCGAAATGGGACCGCGCCACGCTGGAATGCGGATTGGGCGAGAAGGGAGAAGTACGAAAAATCTAGCGGAAACGTTGTCGTTCTTCAGGCCGACCCCCGCGAGATTATCTGCACCGGAACGCCGCGCCTGAGCGAATTGCTGACCGAGGAGATCTCTTTCGCACGCGCGATTACGGCGTCCACGTTCGCATTCGTGTCAACCGGCGTTGCCGTGACCTGCATCGTAACTTCTTTCACAAGCATCGGCGTTCCTTCGAATGTAACGGATATGCCCACTTGGACTGAGGCCAGGAGAATACCCATGTCGTGGGCGACATATTGCAAGTCATTGCAGAAGCAGCCCCCGATTGCGAGGCCGAGCAACTGACCGCCATTGAATCCAAGTCCCATACCGCCTGCCTTGCCATCCGGGCGGTCGACGACGATCGTGTGGCCGCCGGCCCAGCCGAGCGCCGCTTCGGTGTCGGGGATACTGCGAAGTTGGACGGTCATTGTGGTCATAAAGGCCTCCTTGGCGCGGGGCGCGTGGGGCGCATCTGTCCGATCTTGATGATAGACTTGCAAAACCGCTATGGCACGACGATCAAACTAAGCTCGCCGGCGATCTTAAGGAAATTCCCATGAACGCGCCTCACACGACCCACGCCCCGTCCGATTATCACCACACCCCATTGTTTCCGCTGGGTCCGGACAAGACGCCTTACCGCAAGCTCGATATCGGCGGCGTCAGGGTCGAGAAGGTGATGGGCAAGGACATGCTCGTAATCGAGCGCGAGGCCTTGCGCGCGCTTTCGGAGGCGGCTTTTACCGACATCAACCACCTGCTGCGGCCGGCGCACCTCAAGCAGCTGCGCAAGATCCTCGACGACCCGGAAGCCTCCGATAACGACAAGTTCGTCGCCTACGATTTCCTCAAGAACGCGAATATCGCGGCCGGGGGCGTGCTCCCGATGTGCCAGGACACCGGCACGGCCATTATCATGGGCAAGAAAGGCCGCATGGTTTTCACTGCCGGTGATGACGAGGCGGCACTCGCGGAAGGCGCGCGCGATGCGTATCTGAAACGGAACCTGCGTTATTCTCAGCTCGCACCGATCTCCATGTTCGAGGAGAAAAATACCAAGTCAAACATGCCGGCGCAGGTTGAGATCTACGCGGAAGGTGAGGATGCCTACAAGCTTTTGTTCATCGCCAAAGGCGGTGGCTCGGCCAACAAATCATTTCTGTTCCAGGCGACGCCGTCGATCCTCACGCACGACCGGATGCTCGCCTTCCTGAAAGAAAAAGTCCTTACGCTCGGCACGGCAGCGTGCCCGCCTTATCACCTCGCCATCGTCATCGGCGGGACTTCGGCCGAGCTCACGATGAAGACCGTGAAGCTCGCATCGACCAAATATCTCGACGAGCTTCCGACCAAAGGCAGCGAGGATGGCCATGCCTTCCGCGATCTCGAGATGGAAGCCGAGGTGCTGAAGATGACGCAGTCGACCGGCGTCGGTGCGCAGTTCGGCGGCAAATATTTCTGCCACGACGTGCGGGTGATCCGTCTGCCGCGGCACGGTGCGTCATTGCCGATCGGGCTCGGCGTATCCTGCGCCGCCGACCGGCAGGCACTCGGAAAAATCACAAAGGACGGTGTGTTCCTCGAGGAGCTGGAACATCATCCCGCGCAGTATTTGCCTGAGGTCGATCAGGAAAAGCTCGGCGGGCAGGTGGTGAAAGTCGATTTGCGCCGGCCGATGAAGGACGTTCTTGCGCAGCTGTCGAAATATCCGGTGAAGACACGATTGTCGCTGACCGGCACCATGATCGTTGCGCGCGACCTCGCGCATGCCAAGTTGCGCGAGCGGCTGGAGGCGGGGAAGGGGATGCCCGACTATTTCAAGAACCATCCGATCTATTACGCGGGGCCGGCGAAAACACCGCAGGGTTACGCCTCAGGTGCGTTCGGCCCGACGACGGCGGGGCGGATGGACAGCTATATCGAGCAGTTCCAGGCCGCCGGCGGCTCGATGATCTCGCTTGCCAAAGGTAACCGGTCGGCCCAGGTGCGCGACGCGTGCAAGAAGCACGGCGGCTTCTACCTCGCCTCAATCGGTGGCAGCGCTGCGAAGCTCGCTGAACAGTGCATTAAGAAGGTCGAGGTGCACGAATATCCCGAGCTCGGCATGGAAGCGATCTGGAAAATCGAGGTCGAGGATTTTCCGGCTTTCATCGTTATTGACGACAAGGGCAATGACTTCTTCAAGGAATTGAACTTGGGCTAAAGGCCGCGCATCAGTCGTGGACCGCAAGGACAAAATGGTTCTTCAATTCCGCGATGTCCTCGCGGAAACGGAACGCCTTTCACCGGACGAATTGGAGGCCTACCAGCGGCAACTGCTCGAGCCGTTACTTTTGCATGCGCGCCAGCACGTGCCGTTCTATGCGCAGCGGCTGGCGCCGGTGTTTCCCGGCCGAAAGCTGGACTTAAGCCGATTTCACGAAATTCCTGTTCTCACTCGTGCGCAGGCGCAGGCCAACGTCAAGGCGCTGGCGGCGCTCGACCTGCCGCCGCATGTAGGGGCGGTCGAGATGGAAGAAACATCCGGATCGACCGGTCGGCCGTTCGTGCATCGTCGCAATGGGCTTGTCACCATCGCCAATCTGGCGCTGACCGACCGCGTGCTGCGCTGGTGGGATTTCGATGGCGACAAAACGATGGCGACCTTTATTTCACGTCATCCCGAACGCGCGCCGCCGCCCAGCGGTGTGACCGTAACGGGCTGGCGAACGGGATTTTCAGGCAAGCATCATATCATCGACATGTGGGCAGACACCGACGTGCAGATCGACTGGCTGTCGGAGCGTAAACCCCATTATCTCACGGCCTATTCGTCGACCCTTCTGGCTCTGGCCGAGCGGGTGCAGAAGCGGGGAATTTCTCTGCGTTTTGAGCGGATCAATTCGATTGCCACCGCTATGTCGGATGAGATCCGTCAGATCTGCCGCGACGTCTTTGGGGCGCGCCCGATCGATCAATACGGTGCGCAAGAGGTTGGTCTCATTGCCTGCGAATGTGCCGTCTGCGGGAATTATCATATCAGCGCGGAGGCGATGCGGGTCGAAATCCTGCGTGACGATGGTACGCACTGTTCGCCGGGTGAGACGGGCCGCGTGGTCGTCACATCGTTCTATAATTATGCGATGCCGTTCATCCGCTATGAGATCGGTGATTACGCGATCGCAGGGCCAGCCAAGGTCAAATGTCCCATAAGGCTGCCGACGTTAACTCGCGTGCTTGGTCGCTATCGCAATACGTTCACGTTGAAGGATGGGCGCATTATCTATCCATATGTCGAGATCGGGCGCTTCCGCGACTACATTCCTTTCGGGCAAGTGCAAGTGGTGCAGACCGACTACGATGCGTTGGAAGTCCGGTACGTCCCCATTCATGATGCAAAAGCGGACGAGGCGGGCCTGCAGGCTTACCTGCGCGAGGCGATCGATCCAAGTTTCAACGTGCGCGCCGTCGCCGTCGACGAGATCCCGCGCTCGGCTTCGGGTAAGTTCGAGGATTTCCTGTCGCTGGTGCCACGCCATCGAGCCTAAAATGAAATGGCCCGCCATTTTGGCGGGCCATTGGTTAAACGTGATCCATTACGATCAGGGATTAAATTTATAGCTGATACCGACACGGACCTTCTGCACCGCTGAAAGATCCAGGTTGCCCGGTCTTGGGGGCGATCCGGCTGGGACCAGCCCGGTCGGAACGGTGAAGTCGCCGAACTTCTCATAGAGATATTCGAGCCGCCCGATCCAGTTTGTAAGGAACATGTATTCGATACCGCCACCGGCAACCCAGCCGGTTAAGGTTTTGGAATCCGACCATGCGGACGTAGACACGGTTGGCGGGCCGGTGGTGTTGAGGACGGTACTTTCGCTCCACTTAACGTGGGCAAAGGCCACACCGCCTGTTCCATAGAGCAGCCACGGACCGTTCACGTAACCCAACCGGCCGCGAATGGTCGCCTGCCAGGTCAATGTGACTTCGGAATTTCTGTTCAGCGTGAAACCGTCACTACCGCTGCTATCAATGCCCGTGATCGTTCTCGCCAGCGAGTCGCTTGAGTGCCCCCACGTCCAGTCGCCTTCCGCTCCGATCAACCATTGTGGGGCCACCAAATAATTGTAGCCAAGATGGACACCTGCGATGCCGCCATTAAGTTTATAATTCTCGTTCCGGCCGGGGACGGTTAGGGCTCCGCTCGGCGGCGTGAAGGTGTAGGGATCCGCAGTTAAATCCGCATCGGCCCAACGGTATCCGGCGTGACCGCCAACGTAGAAACCGGACCAGTTGTATGCCGGCGCAACAATCGGCGGTGCTTTCGTCGGCATCTTGGACGGCATGTCGGCCGCCAAGGCCGGCAGAGCAGCAGCTGAAACAGCAATGCCTGCCGCTAGATCCAGCAGCGTCAGCGACGCCACTCGGCAGCGAATCTTTTTAGACATGGAAGCGCCCCACACCAGAATAAGGCCAGAGTGTATTCCCCCGACGGTGGGCGCTGAAGCCGACACACAGGGTTTTCCATCAAGCGATAAGACTTGGCTATCGCCTGGTGCAATCCGGCAACACAACGAGATTTTGTTAAAAGAACCAATAAGTTATATTGAGCCACGGCCTTTTACAAACGAGATCTGCCGGATTGCTGGCGCCCCCGGCCGACGTGCCGGCCGTTGCCAGCCAATAAATAGATGCGGCGGCCTTTTGGGCCGCCGCCGCATTTCCAGTGACCACGTCGCTAGTGGAAGAGCTTCATCGCGTTGATCAACGTTTGCAGAACGCCGAGCGTCAGCGGGATGCCGACGAACCCCCAAGCGAGCGCAAGTTGCAACGTCGTGGTGCCTTCCTGGTTTTGTTTTGACATGTTCGTTTCTCCTTACGCGCGGGCCGCGGCTGGTGCGGCCCCCGGATCTTTGCCACGGGCATCGCTCGCTTTCATGTGGAAACGCGCGTCGACTGCTTTGACAAGGAAGTTGCAGATAAAGCCGATCACCAGCAGGCCGGCCATGATGTACATGGTGGTGTTGTAGGCCTGCGCTTTCGGCACGCCGTGCGTAACATTGTACTCGCGAATGTAATTCACGAGCACCGGGCCGAAGATGCCGGCAGCCGACCATGCGGTGAGCAACATGCCATGGATCGCGCCGACATAACGCGTGCCGAACATGTCTCTCAGGTACGCCGGCACGGTGGAGAAGCCGCCGCCATACATGCTGATGATCACAAGGAAGCAGCAGACGAACCCGACTACGCTGCCGATCGAGCCCGTGTAGGGCACGGTGCAGTAAAGGCAGAAGCCGAGCACCATGAACACGAAGTAGGTATTTCGCCGGCCGATGTAGTCAGACGTGGACGCTCAGAAGAAGCGGCCACCCATGTTGAAGAGACTCATCAGGCCAACGAAGCCCGCCGCTGCCACCGGCGTGATATGGCCGGGAAACATTTCCTGGCTCATGGCCGAGGCCTGGCCGAGCACGCCGATGCCGGCAGTCACGTTCAGGCAGAGGACCCACCAGATCAGCCAGAACTGCGGCGTCTTAAGCGCGTCGTAGACGAACACGTCGTTCCTGGTGATCAGTTTTGCTGCTGTCGCCGGTGCGACATAGCCTTCCGGTTTCCAGCCCGGAGCCGGGACGCGCACGATGATCGAGCCGACGATCATGAAGAAGAAGTAGACGCATCCCATCACAATGAAAGTCTCGGCAACGCCCACGTGCGTTGCAGTCGTGAATTTGCCGAGCAACCAGACGGACAATGGTGAAGCGATGAAAGCGCCACCGCCAAATCCCATGATGGCCATGCCGGTCGCCATTCCAGGGCGATCGGGAAACCATTTGATCAGCGTCGAGACCGGAGAAATGTAGCCAATGCCAAGTCCGCAGCCGCCGAGCACGCCGTAGCCGATGTAAATGAGCCAAAGTGTATGGGTGTAGACGCCGATCGCGGAGAGGAAGAATCCGCCGGCCCAACAGAGCGCGGCAGTGAACATCGCACGACGCGGACCGCCGTCTTCAACCCATCGGCCGAACACAGCGGCTGAGCCGCCAAGAAACACCATCGCGATTGAGAAGATCCAGCCGAGCTGGGTGAGCTTCCAGTCGCCGGGCGCCGATTGGGTTATGCCGAGAAGCTTTGTCATCGGCAAATTGAAAACGCTGAGTGCGTACGGTCACATCGCGCACGAAGGCTCGGCACACGAGATTAAGGCGCGACCGGAAATATTGCACCGGCACCTGGGCGTATAGGTGCAGGCGTCCTGTTTGATCAGGCCATTGCGGCGACTGTCAGCATCAACAGCGAGATGCCAACGTATTTTACAGTTTGCTCCACGTCTGGAAGTTGGTCCGCAAATCCGACCAACCAGAGGAAGCTCGTCACCGCGATAATCGAATATTTCACCGCCGGGATCGCGGTGACTTTACGCAAAAACTTCAACATGACCCTCCACTCCGCAGCGCCCCGGCCCCGCGGCACTCACTTACTGCAATGCAATATAATCTATTGCTATGCGAAGTGGCAAATTGAATTGCGGCACTGAATCAGGCCGACAACGCGCAAGTCCGGCCAAGTTTCCGAAAAACACGACGAAAATCGCAACCCAGTGGGTTTCACGAACGTCCCTTAGAGCCGCGTCCTCTTCTTTTGAGTGGAATGACCTTTGCGGTCTGGCCGGCGCTTTTGCGGAGCGCCTCTTTCAGGCTGGTGGGGCGGCCATGCTTCTTCAACAGATCGTTGAAGGCCTCATCGGCAAGCTCCTGGAATGACTTCATGCTCTCGGCCGCGAGCAACCGGAGCTCCTGCCAGGTTTCGTCGTGAAACTGAACGCGTTTTCCAATCATGGGATAAATCCGCAAGCGTATGGTTGCCGGGAGCGCAACTTCTGAATCGTGCATTGGTTTGGAGCGAGACGGAAGCAAAGCAAAGATCGCAGCTGAGGCGGGGACGGGCGAGCGCACGCCTCCGAAGGGCTGCTGGACGGAAACCTGAGATTGTATCCGTAGGAATTTCTCTTACAGGCAGTAAAAGAACATATTGCGAACGGAGAACAAATAGTGTACAGTGCTTTCCTTCAGTCGATTCCGGCTGCGCGGCAGGGGCCGCGTTGTCGGGGGGTCGAATTCCCGCCATAAGGAGCGCGACATCATGAGTCAGCCTGCCCTGCGTCTCGTCGAAGGATCTTCCATGGACAAGTCGAAAGCCCTGTCAGCTGCGCTGAGCCAGATCGAGCGTCAGTTCGGCAAGGGCTCGGTCATGAAGCTCGGCAAGAACGACAAGGCCATGGATATTGAGGCTATTTCCTCGGGCTCGCTAGGGCTCGACATCGCCCTCGGCATCGGCGGCCTGCCGCGCGGCCGGGTGGTCGAAATCTACGGGCCGGAATCCTCCGGCAAGACCACGCTTGCGCTGCACACCATCGCGGAAGCGCAGAAAAAGGGTGGCATCTGCGCCTTCGTCGACGCCGAGCATGCGCTCGATCCGATCTATGCCCGCAAGCTCGGCGTGAATGTGGATGACCTGCTGATTTCCCAGCCGGATGCCGGCGAACAGGCGCTGGAGATCGCCGACACGCTCGTGCGCTCCGGCGCGATCGACGTGCTGGTGGTCGACTCGGTGGCCGCGCTCGTGCCGCGCTCCGAGCTTGAAGGCGAGATGGGCGACGTGCAGCCGGGCAGCCAGGCGCGGCTGATGAGCCAGGCGTTGCGCAAGCTGACCGCATCGATCTCGAAATCGCGCACGATGGTGATTTTCATCAACCAGATCCGCATGAAGATCGGCGTGATGTACGGCTCGCCGGAGACGACCTCGGGCGGAAACGCACTGAAATTCTACGCCTCCGTGCGTCTCGACATCCGCCGCATCGGTGCCATCAAGGAGCGCGACGAGGTGATCGGCAACCAGACCCGCGTCAAGGTGGTCAAGAACAAGTTGGCGCCTCCGTTCAAGCAGGTCGAATTCGACATCATGTACGGCGAGGGTGTGTCCAAGACAGGGGAGTTGATCGATCTTGGCGTCAAGGCCAACGTCGTCGAGAAATCCGGCGCCTGGTTTTCCTATGACAGCCAGCGCATCGGTCAGGGTCGCGAAAACGCCAAACAGTTCCTCAAGGAAAATCCCGACATAGCCAATAAAATCGAAGCCGCCGTGCGCCAGAATGCCGGTTTGATCGCCGAGGCGATTATGGCGGGTGAGGCTGAGGGCAAGGACGAAGACGACGAGGCTGCCGAGGCTTGAAAGGATGACGGGCTGCCGGACGGCGTTGTCGCGACGCTGCCGTCCGGAGCCGGTCTTCGCGAGGGAGGACGTAGTCCTCACGAGCGAAGAGCCGGCGCAGGTGCGGCAAGAGCCGCTGCCTGTCCCGCCCAAGCCGACCCATCCCGTCGAAACTTCAGAAGCAGTTGCGCCGGTCGCAGCGCCAGAGGCCGCTAAACCGCGAAAGGCCGGAGCTGCAAAAGGCAAAGTCAGGAGTGCTGGCGCCAAGAGAAGAGAACCCAAGGCTGTGGCTGCAAAGGTCAAAGACTTGAAGGTGAAAAACTCGAAGCGCAAGGGAAAAACGGGCCGTTCATAGCCCGAAAGTAAGCAGGAGTAGTAAGGCGAGGCGGCGGCGCCTGCGTTATCCGCTGCACCATTCTGGTGACGCGTATCATGTATGATGCGTCAGGCATTCGCCCCCGTCGGCACCCGGCTGCGTAGAGTGGCCGCCACCGAGGACGGGGGCGAAGGCGTTTTTGGTCGGGCCCAAGCTTGGCGGCGACCCGCGCTGTGTTTGGGTCGTGCCCTTCCTAGACTTAACGCAACCCCACCGCTAAATAGCTGGCTGAAAACATAAGCCGGACGGGGATTTAGCCCCGATGCCCACCAAGGAACTGCGCGGTCCGAAATGAGCGGCGTCAACGACATCCGCAAGAGCTTTCTCGACTTCTTCGCCCGCAACGACCACCAGGTCGTAGCGTCGTCGTCGCTGGTCCCGCGCAACGACCCCACGCTGATGTTCACCAATGCCGGCATGGTGCAGTTCAAGAACGTATTCACCGGCCTGGAAAAGCGGCCCTATTCGCGTGCCGTGACCGCGCAGAAATGCGTGCGCGCCGGCGGCAAGCACAACGATCTCGACAATGTCGGCTATACCGACGCGCCACCACACCTTCTTCGAGATGCTCGGCAACTTCTCCTTCGGCGACTACTTCAAGGAGCAGGCGATCGAGCTCGCCTGGACACTCGTCACGAAGGATTTCGCGCTTCCCAAGGATCGGCTGCTGGTCACGGTCTATGTCGACGATGACGACGCGTTCAAGCTTTGGAAGAAGATCGCGGGGTTGCCGGATAGCAAGATCCTGCGCATTGCCGGCTCGGACAATTTCTGGGCCATGGGCGATACCGGTCCGTGCGGACCGTGCTCTGAAATTTTCTACGACCACGGCGACAAGATTCCGGGCGGTCCGCCCGGCTCGGCGAATTCCGAAGGCGACCGCTTCATCGAGATCTGGAATCTCGTGTTCATGCAGTACGAGCAGCTCGAGGGCGGCAAGCGCGTCAATCTCCCGCGGCCGTCGATCGACACCGGCATGGGGCTCGAGCGGATCGCGGCCGTTCTGCAGGGCACGCACGACAATTACGCCATCGACCTGTTCCAGACGCTGATCCGCGTCATCGCCGAGCTGACGGGGGTCGACGCCAATGGGCCGCAAAAGGCCTCGCATCGGGTGATCGCCGATCACCTGCGCGCGTCCGCGTTTCTGATCGCGGACGGTGTTCTGCCCTCGAACGAAGGCCGCGGTTATGTCCTGCGCCGCATCATGCGGCGTGCGATGCGCCACGCCGAATTGCTCGGCGCGAAAGAACCTCTGATGTGGAGGCTTGTCCCCGCGCTCACGCGCGAAATGGGCCAGGCCTATCCGGAGCTGCTGCGCGCGGAGGCGCTGATCACCGAGACGCTGAAGCTGGAGGAGACCCGCTTCCGGCGTACGCTCGAGCGCGGCCTTGCCATCCTCGACGAGAAGAGCAAGGGCCTCAAGAAAGGTGCGATGTTCGACGGCGATACCGCGTTCACGCTCTACGATACCTACGGCTTTCCGCTCGATCTCACGCAGGATGCGCTGCGCTCGCGCGGGATTTCCGTCGACATCGCGTCTTTCACCGATGCCATGGAGCGCCAGCGCGAGAAGGCGCGGGCGTCCTGGGCGGGATCGGGTGAGGCGGCGCAGGAAACGGTCTGGTTCGCTCTGCGCGAGAAAGTCGGCGCCACGGAATTCCTCGGCTACGAGACGGAGAGCGCCGAGGGCGTCGTTGCCGCGCTGGTGAAGGACGGCAAGGAAGTGTCCGAGCTCAAGAAGGGCGATAAGCGGCGCCGTGGTGATGAACCAGACGCCGTTCTACGGCGAGAGCGGCGGTCAGGTCGGCGATACCGGCGAAATGCGCCGCGAAGGCGTGCGGCTGACCGTGTCCGATACCCAAAAGAAAGCGGGCGATTTGTTCGCTCACATCGTGAAGGTGGAGCAGGGCTCGGTCAAAGTCGGCGATCCGTTGCTGCTGGATGTCGATCACGCGCGCCGCAGCGCAATTCGTCAAAATCACTCGGCAACGCATCTTCTTCACGAGGCGCTGCGCCAGGTGCTGGGCGATCACGTCGCGCAGAAAGGTTCGCTGGTCGCGCCCGACCGGTTACGGTTCGATTTCTCGCATCCCAAGCCGATGTCGGCGGAGGAAATCGAACGGGTCGAAGACATCGCCAACGACATCGTTCTGCAGAACGCACCGGTGACGACGCGCCTGATGGCGGTCGATGACGCAATCGCATCCGGCGCGCGCGCCCTTTTCGGCGAGAAATACGGCGACGAGGTGCGGGTCGTCGCAATGGGCGAAGGTACCGGCAACACCATGGGCTGGTCGGTGGAACTGTGCGGCGGAACCCATGTGCGCCGTACCGGCGACATAGGCCTTGTTTCGCTGGTCGGGGAATCCGGGGTGGCGGCCGGCGTACGCAGAATCGAGGCTTTGACCGGAAAATCAGCCAGGAAGGCCGCTAACAAACAGCTTCAGGTCGTTAAAGCCGCGGCTGCGGAGCTTAAAGTCCCGCTTGAAGAGATGCCCGGACGCATCGGAGCGCTCTTGGATGAGCGCAAGAAGCTCGAACGTGACCTCTCCGAGGCCAAAAAGAAGCTGGCCATGGGTGGCGGGGGCAAGGCGGCCGGCGATGCCGCCGACGTGCGACAGGTCAACGGCGTCAAGCTGCTGGCGCGGGCGGTATCCGGCATCGAGCTCAAGGATCTGCGCAGCCTCGCCGACGAGGGCAAGCGGCAGGTCGGATCAGGCGTCGTTGCCATCGTGGCCACGGCTGCGGATGGCAAGGCCGGCATCGTGGTTGGCGTCACCGACGATCTGACCAAGCGCTTTAATGCGGTAGAGCTGGTCAAAAAAGGTGCCGAAGCGCTCGGCGGCAAGGGCGGCGGCGGGCGCCCCGACATGGCGCAGGCCGGCGGGCCGGACGGATCAAAAGCGGAAGACGCGCTCAAGGCAATCGAAGCGGCGCTTGGGGGCTGACGCTCGAGGCAGGGGGATCGTCGCGGCATGGCACGCAATCGCCTCAAAGGCTTGCGCCGGCGCGTTTATCAAGTACTCGAACAAGGGCCGGTGGGTGACCGCGTCAACAAGGCGGTCGATCGGTTTCTTGTCGTCCTGATCGTCATCAATTTGATCGCGGTCGCGCTCGAATCCATCCCGCAATACGAGGAGCGGTACGCCACAATCTTTGCGGTCATCGAATTTTTCTCGCTCGTCATATTCACGATCGAATACGGCCTGCGGGTGTGGTGCGCGGTCGAGCACGGGCCGCATCAGCATCTCTCCTCAAGGCATGCGCGGCTCAAATATGTGCTGAGCCCGGCCGGCATCATCGATCTTGTCGCCGTGCTGCCGTTCTGGTTTGCCATGATCCTACCCGGCGAGCTGCGGGTGGTGCTGGTTTTCCGGATGGTGCGCTTCTTCAAGTTCGCGCGCTACTCGCCCGCGATGCGGTCGCTGCTCGACGTCCTGTACAAAGAGCGACGCGGGTTGTTCGGTTGTCTCGTGATCGCGCTTGGCATCGCGCTTGTCGCCGCTTCGCTGATGCATCTCGCCGAAGCGACAGTGCAGCCGGAAAAGCTCGGCACGATTCCCGAAGCGTTCTGGTGGGCGATCGTGACGATCGGAACGATCGGCTATGGCGATGTGGTGCCGGTGACCGCGCTCGGCAAGCTGATTGCAACCTGCACGATCTTCGCCGGCCTGGTGCTGATGGCGCTGCCGGTCGGCATCATCGCCACCGCGTTTGCCGAACAGATCCAGCGCCGCGACTTCATCGTCACCTGGGGCATGATTTCCCGCGTGCCGCTATTCGCGGAACTCGATGCGACCGAAATCTCGGACGTCATGGAGCTGTTGAGGGCCCAGGTGGTTGAGCCCGGAGAAATCATCATGCGCGCTGGCGACACCGCGCGCTCGATGTATTTCATCGCCGCCGGTGAGGTGGAGATCGAAATCAGAGGAAAAAAGGACCGAATCCGGCTCGGTGCCGGTCAGTTTTTCGGAGAGGTCGCGCTGCTGCGGCGGACACGCCGTACCGCAACGGTCACAGCGATCACCCGCACCAGCCTGCTGGGGCTCGACGCGCACGATCTGCATGCGTTGATGCGGCGCGACACCCGTATTGCGGCGCGCATCAAGGAAGTGGCCGAACATCGCGTCGGGAAGCGAGCGGCCGCGGTGAAGCGAGAAGTGACAGCGGCGATCGAAGAGAGAATGAAGGCCGGATGAAGCCCGGCGCATAGTCCTATGCGCCCATCGCCTTCTTCAGATTTTCGTCCACCTTGTCGAGGAATCCGGTTGTGGAGAGCCACTTCTGGTCGGCGCCGACCAGCAGCGCCAGGTCCTTGGTCATGAACCCGCTCTCGACGGTGTCGATGCAGACCTTTTCGAGCGTCGCTGCGAACTTCGCCAAAGCGTCATTCTTGTCGAGCTTGGCGCGATGCGCGAGGCCGCGGGTCCAGGCGAAGATCGAGGCGATCGAGTTGGTCGAGGTCTCCTTGCCCTTCTGATGTTCGCGATAGTGGCGCGTCACCGTGCCGTGCGCAGCCTCCGATTCGACGATCTTGCCGTCCGGCGTCATCAGCACCGAGGTCATCAGCCCGAGCGAGCCGAAGCCCTGCGCCACGACGTCCGACTGCACGTCGCCGTCGTAATTCTTGCAGGCCCAGACATAGCCGCCCGACCATTTCATCGCTGCGGCCACCATGTCATCGATCAGCCGGTGCTCGTAGGTGAGCTTCTTCTTGTCGAACTCGGCCTTGAATTCCTTGTCGAAGATCTCCTGAAACAGATCCTTGAAGCGGCCGTCATAGACTTTGAGAATGGTATTCTTGGTCGATAGATAGAGCGGGTAACCGCGCGAGAGCGCATAGTTCATCGAAGCGCGCGCGAAATCGCGAATCGAATCGTCGAGGTTGTACATCGCCATCGCGACGCCCGAGCCCGGGAACTCGAAAACCTCGTGCTCGACCTTTTTGCCGTCGGGCGCGACGTAGCTCAGCGTCAGCTTTGCCTTTTCCGGCACGCGGATGTCGGTCGCGCGGTACTGATCGCCATAGGCGTGGCGGCCGATCACGATCGGCTGCGTCCAGCCCGGCACCAGGCGCGGCACGTTCTTGCAGATGATGGGCTCGCGGAAGATCACGCCGCCGATGATGTTGCGGATCGTGCCGTTGGGCGACCGCCACATCTTCTTCAAGTTGAATTCCTTCACTCGCGCTTCGTCCGGCGTGATGGTGGCGCATTTAACCGCAACGCCGACTTCCTTGGTCTTGTTGGCGGCGTCGATGGTGATCTGGTCGTCGGTCTCGTCGCGTTTCTGGACGCTGAGATCGTAATAGAGAAGGTTGATGTCGAGATAGGGATGGATCAGCTTGTCCTTGATCAGCTGCCAGATAATGCGTGTCATCTCGTCGCCGTCCATTTCGACGACGGGGTTCGCCACCTTGATCTTCGCCATTGCCGATAAAACCTTTTGAAAGTCGCACGGACAGGAGGAAAAGTGCCCGGCGCGCGGCCCCTATAGCACCCAAAATCTCGGGGCGAAAGCCGCGATTTGGCGGCATTCTTTCCACAACTATGCTGTGAAGGGTATATGCGCCTAGCGTGAGGGTTCGAATGCCCGGTGCCGGAACTGACAAGACCAAACGTTGGATCGAGACGCCGGCGCCGGTCGTCGTGCTCGTCGAGCCCCAGCTCGGCGAGAACATCGGGGCGGCGGCGCGCGCGATGGCCAATTTCGGGTTGTCGCGTCTCCGTCTGGTCAAGCCGCAGCAAAAATGGCCGAACGAGAAGGCGAGGGTGATGGCGGCGGGCGCCGACCGCATCCTCGACGCCGCAACACTTTACGAAAGTCTCAATGATGCGATCGCTGACTGCAGTTTCGTTGTGGCGACGACCGCGCGCAATCACGATCAGGCCAAAGCCGGTGATTTCCGCGGAGGCGGCCGCCGGTGAAATGGCGCAGAGGGTGGGCGGCGGGGAGAGCGTCGCGATCATATTCGGGCGGGAACGCATCGGTCTCGAAAATCACGAGGTCGCGCTGGCCGATCGTATCGTGACGCTGCCGGTCAATCCGGCCTTTGCGTCGCTCAATCTGGCGCAGGCGGTGGTGATCGTTGCGTATGAGTGGTTCAAGCGCGCCGGCGGCGGCGATCTGCCGTTTTCCATGCCGGAAAAATCGCCCCCGGCTCCGAAGCAGCAGCTCGATGCTTTCTTTTCAGATCTCGAAAGCGAGCTGGAGCGGGTCGAGTTTTTTCGTCCGGAAGAAAAGCGCGGCACGATGAGCGTCAATCTGCGCAACATCTTCCAGCGGATGGCGCCGACGCAGCAGGACATCCGCACGCTGCATGGCGTGCTCACTGCGATCGCGCAGGGCCGCAAGGGGCCGGCGCGAGGCGGCGTGCTCGATCCGCTGGAGGCGCAGAAGCTGCGCGACCTTCTGGCGGAGCATGGCGGCGGCCGCGTGCCGGGCGAGCGCGGACCGGTGCGCGGGTTGGCGCGGCTTCTGCGCCGGAATCCGACCGAGGCCGAGCGCATGTTGTGGCAGGCGCTTGTGAATGATCGCCGCTTCGCCGGCCGCGGGTTCAAACGGCAGGTGCCGATCGGCCCGCACATCACGGATTTCGTGTCGTTTCCGCTCAAGTGCGTGATCGATCTGATGCCGGCCAAGGAAACCGGCGACGCGGCGCGGACCCGGTCCGAGAGGCGCGCCTACCTGACGGAGCGCGGCTACAAAGTGTGCGAGGTGAAGGCCGCCGAGGTGGAAAAGGATGTCGGCAAAGTTCTCGACCAGCTTCACGGCCTGGTCGGGCAGTAGTCTAGCCTTTCAGCACCTTCAATTGCGCAACGGTGGCCGCACGCAGGGTCGTGTGATCATTGCCCGCGACGATGAACCGGAAGCCGCGCTTCGCCATCGCCACGGCGCCTTCGGCATCCCGGCAATAGATGCCGGGAATTTTTCCGGCCGCTTTCGCGGCGGCGCAGATTTTGTCGATGGCCTGCTCGACCTGCGGGGCCTGCGTGTCCTGCGCTTTCCCGCCGCTCAGTGCCGTCGCAAGGTCGTAAGGGCCGACGAACAGCCCATCGATGCCGGGCGTCGCAGCGATCGTGTCGACATTGCCAAGCGCGGTCGCGGTCTCGATCATTGCCAAGGTCAGCGTGCCCTCGTTCGCTTCGCGCAGGTAGTCCGCTGGCGCGGTGCGCGGCGCCTGCAGCGCCATCGCGCGCAGCGGGCCCCAGCTGCGCTCGCCGGAGGGAGGATATTTCGCCGCCGCCGCAAAACGGCGCGCATCGTCCGCGTCATTGATCATCGGTGCGATGATCGCTTCGGCGCCGAAATCCAGTGCGCGTGACACCAATGCGAAATCGTTGAGCGGTATGCGGACGACCGGCGTCGCCTCGGCGTGGCTGACTGCGCCGATGCCGGTGATGATCGAGGCGGTGTCCCACAACCCGTGCTGCGCATCGAGCACGACAGCAGAGAAACCTTCGCGCGCGATGGTCTCGGCAACGATCGGCGAGCCCATCATGCACCAGGCGGCGTAGACCGTTTCCCCCGCGCGCAGGCGCCGGGCGAGGGCAAAAGCCGGCACGTCAGCCGCTCTTCTTGATCTGCTCGACGGCCTGCGCGAGCAATTCGGTCATTTGCGCTCGAATTTGCTGCTCTGTGACGCCTTTGGGCTGCAGATCTTTTGCGACCTTGCGCAAGACGTCGTTGTCGCCGGCCTCTTCGAAGTCGGCCAGCACGACTTCCTTGGCATAGGCTTCGGCGTCCGCGCCGCTTTTGCCGAGAACGCCGGCCGCCCAGAGCCCGAGCAGCTTGTTGCGGCGGGCCATCGCCTTGAAGCGGAGTTCCTCGTCATGCGCGAACTGCTTCTCGAAGCCTTCCTCGCGCTTGTCGAATGTCGTCATGCCGCCCCTCGTACTGCATCGGTAAAATTGCATGCACATGCAATTGAGTTCGGCCTTGCATATCGTCCACAGACCGTCAAGGCAACATCGGGCCGCGCTTTTGCGGCGAAAATACGGAGTGGAAAACGTGGGCGTGCCGTGATTGTGCTGCCCCGACCGATCGGCTAGGTTGCCTCTGTGCCCGGACCGCTGGCCAAGACCAGAATTGGGCCAGTACTTCCAGTCCGGTCCCGCAGCCGCGGATCTTGCAAAGTCGCACAACAAGGAGCCACGGCAATCCGATGGACTTTCACAAACCACGGTACACGCCCATGAGCCGCCGTCGCCGCATTTACGAGGGCAAGGCGAAGGTCCTGTATGAAGGCCCGGAGCCTGGAACGCTGATTCAGCACTTCAAGGACGACGCGACCGCCTTCAACGCCAAGAAGCATGAGGTGATCGAGGGCAAGGGCGTTCTGAACAATCGAATCTCGGAATATGTGTTCCAGCACCTCAACGATATCGGGGTGCCGACGCACTTCATCCGCCGCCTCAACATGCGCGAGCAGTTGATTCGCGAGGTTGAGATCATCCCGCTCGAGGTCGTGGTGCGAAACGTCGCGGCCGGTTCGCTGGCGCAGCGCCTCGGCATCGAGGAGGGCACGCAACTGCCGCGCTCGATCATCGAGTTCTATTACAAGAACGACAAGCTCAACGATCCGATGGTGTCGGAAGAGCACATCACCGCCTTCGGCTGGGCCTCGCCGCAGGAGATCGACGACATCATGGCGCTCGCCATCCGCGTCAACGACTTCCTGTCCGGGCTTTTCCTCGGCGTCGGCATCCGTCTCGTCGACTTCAAGATGGAAACGGGCCGGCTGTGGGAGAACGACGTGATGCGCATCGTCGTGGCCGACGAGATTTCTCCCGACAGCTGCCGGCTGTGGGACATCAAGACCAACGACAAGCTCGACAAGGACCGCTTCCGCCGCGATCTCGGCGGCCTGGTCGAGGCCTATACCGAAGTCGCCAAGCGCCTCGGCATCATGAGCGAAGGCGAGCGCCCGCAAGGCACCGGACCGGTGCTGGTGAAGGGCTGAGGAAACCCGCTTTTGGTTGGATTGAGACGAATCCTATAAGGGTGGTAACCGGGGGCCGAGAGGTCCCCGTTTGCGTTGAGCCGAATGATGAAAGCCCGCGTCACCGTCACCCTGAAGTCCGGCATTCTCGATCCCCAAGGCAAGGCGATTGAAGGCGCGCTGCGCTCGCTGGGGCTTGCGGGCGTCTCCAGCGTGCGCCAGGGCAAGGTCTTCGACATCGAGATCGATGGCGGCGATCGCGCCAAGGCCGAGGCCTTGCTCAAGCAGGCGGCCGACAAGCTGCTCGCGAATACGGTGATCGAGAACTACAAAGTGGACGTGCTCGGATGAAAGCCGCCGTCCTCGTCTTTCCTGGCATCAATCGCGAGCGCGACATGGCGCGCACGTTGCGCCTGATCTCGGGACGAGAGCCGGCTATCGTGTGGCACGCCGACACGGAACTCCCGGCCGGAACCGATCTGGTCGTGATCCCGGGCGGATTTTCCTATGGCGACTATCTGCGCTGCGGGGCGATCGCCGCGCGCAGCCCGATCATGGACGCGGTGCGCGCCTATGCCGCAAAAGGCGGACTGGTGCTCGGCGTCTGCAACGGCTTCCAGATCCTGTGCGAGGCCGGCCTGCTGCCAGGCGTTCTGATGCGCAATGAAAACCTGCGCTTCATCTGCCGCGACGTCTATCTACGCGTCGAGCGCTCGGACACGCCATTCACGCGCGGCTACAATGCCGGCCAGGTCGTCCGCGTGCCGGTTGCGCATGGCGAAGGCAACTATATTGCCGACGGTGAAACCATCGCGCGGCTGGAAGGCGAGGGGCGCGTGCTGTTCCGGTATTCGTCGCCCGACGGCATGATCGATCCGAACTGGAACCACAACGGCGCCATCAACGCGATCGCCGGCATCCTGAACGAGCGCGGCAACGTGCTCGGCATGATGCCGCATCCTGAAAATCATGTCGAAGCCGCGATCGGCCCGACCGACGGGCGCGGGTTGTTTGCCGGGCTGGCCGAGGCACTGGAGCGCGCGGCGTAATCGTGATCCCGAACGACGTCCGCATTACTCCCGAACTTGTCGCCGAGCACGGCCTCAAGCCCGACGAATACGACCGGATCCTGAAGCTCATCGGCCGCGAGCCGTCGCTCACCGAGCTCGGCATTTTCTCGGCCATGTGGAACGAGCACTGCTCGTACAAATCATCGAAAGTCCATCTGCGCACGCTGCCGACCAAGGGGCCGTGGGTCATCCAGGGGCCCGGCGAAAATGCCGGCGTCATCGACATCGGCGATGGGCTTGCCTGCGTGTTCAAGATGGAGAGCCACAACCACCCGAGCTACATCGAGCCTTATCAAGGGGCGGCGACGGGGGTCGGCGGCATCCTGCGCGATGTCTTCACCATGGGCGCGCGTCCGATCGCTTGCCTGAACGCGCTGTCGTTCGGCGCGCCCTCGCATCCCAAGACGCGTCATCTTGTTTCCGGCGTGGTGGCCGGGATCGGCGGCTACGGCAACTCATTCGGCGTTCCGACGGTCGGCGGCTCGGTGCGCTTTCATTCGCGCTACGACGGCAATTGCCTGGTCAATGCCATGGCGGTCGGAATCGCGCGCAAGGACCAGATTTTCTACGCGGCCGCCTCGGGCGTCGGCATGCCGATCGTCTATCTCGGCTCGAAGACAGGGCGTGACGGAATTCACGGCGCCTCCATGGCGTCGGCGGAGTTCGATGAAGATTCCGAGGGCAAGCGCCCGACCGTTCAGGTCGGCGATCCGTTCTCGGAAAAGCTGCTGCTCGAGGCCTGCCTCGAGATCATGCAGAAGGGATGCGTCATTGCCATCCAGGACATGGGTGCCGCCGGCCTGACCTGCTCGGCGGTGGAAATGGGCGCCAAGGGCGATCTCGGCGTCACGCTCGACCTCGACAGGGTGCCGTGCCGCGAAGAGGGCATGAGCGCGTACGAAATGATGCTCTCCGAGAGCCAGGAGCGCATGCTCATGGTTCTCAAGCCGGAGAAGGAGAAAGAGGCCGAGGCAATTTTCCGCAAATGGGGTCTCGATTTCGCGGTGGTCGGCGAGACGACGCCGTCGAAGCGTTTCATCGTGCGCCACGGCGGCGACGTGATGGCCGACCTGCCGATCAAGGAGCTTGGCGACCAGGCTCCGGAATACAAGCGTCCGTTTGTCAGCGCGGCGAAGCCGGCCGCCGTCGACGCCGAAAGCGTGCCGGCCCCGGTCGACGCAATCGAGGCGCTCGAAAGATTGCTCGCTGCTCCCGATCTCTGCTCCAAGCGCTGGGTGTGGGAGCAATATGATCACGTCATTCTCGGCAATACCGTCCAGCGTCCGGGCGGCGATGCCGCGGTCGTGCGCATCGAAGAGGGACCGAAGGGCCTCGCGCTCACCACCGATGTGACGCCGCGCTATTGCGAGGCCGACCCATTCGAGGGCGGCAAGCAGGCAGTGGCGGAATGCTGGCGAAACCTGACCGCCGTCGGCGCGAAGCCGCTCGCCATCACCGACAATTTGAATTTCGGCAATCCCGAGCGGCCGGAGATCATGGGTCAGTTCGTGGGCTGCATCCGCGGCATCGCGGAAGCCTGCAAGGCGCTCGAGTTTCCGGTCGTGTCGGGCAACGTGTCGCTCTACAACGAGACCAACGGCCGCGCGATTTTGCCGACGCCGTCGATCGGCGGCGTCGGTCTCATCGAGGACTTTGCAAAATCGGCGACGCTGGCCTTCAAGCGCGCCGACGAGACGATCATTCTGGTCGGCGAGACGACGGGTTGGCTCGGCCAATCAATGTATTTGCGTGAGTTGTGCGGCCAGGAAGAGGGCGCACCACCGCCGGTCGATCTCACCGAGGAGCGCGAGAATGGCGACTTTGTCCGCGCGTTGATCCTCGACGGGACGGCGACGGCGGCGCATGACCTTTCCGACGGCGGCCTTCTTGTTGGGCTCGCCGAAATGGTGATGGCCTCCGGGATAGGGGCCACACTCGATGCGGCTCCCTCGGATATTCCGGCCCATGCCCATTGGTTTGGCGAGGACCAGGCGCGCTATCTTGTCACGGTGCCAGCGGACAAGACGGCAGACGTGCTGACGCGGGCAAGGGCCGTGAATGTGCCGGTGTGGGCAATCGGGAGAACGGGTGGCGACACGTTGACGCTTGCGGGCGAGCGTCCCATCCTAGTCACGATTCTGCGGGAGCGTTTTGAATTATGGCTTCCGGCTTACATGGCCGGAGAGCTGTGAGGTTTGCGAGGACCTGCCGATGGCCATGGATGCCGTCGAAATCGAGCGCCTGATAAAGGCGCACATTCCCGATGCGGAGGTCACGATCCGGGATCTCGCGGGCGACGGCGACCACTATGCCGCGACCGTCATCTGCTCCATCGTTCAAGGGCAAGTCACGCGTACAGCAGCATCAACTGGTCTACGAGGCACTCAAGGGGCAGATGGGCGGCGTGCTGCATGCGCTCGCTTTGCAGACCGGCACGCCGTGACTAGCCGTGTCTCCGTGCTTGCGCCCAAAGGCGCAATCGAGCCAACCGGTACCTGGAGCCTCGGCGCCCGCGCCGGTGATTTCGTATTCATTGCCGGCATGCGCGGCATCAATCCTGTCGATAATAAACTCGTCGAAGGTGACGAAGCGCGCATTCGGCAGGCGTTCATGAACATGAAGCTGATCGCCGGTTCGGAAGGCGCAAGCCTCGCCGATTGTGTCCGCCTCACGGTTTTCGTCACCGATATGGGCCGGTTGCGTCCGCTGGTGAACAAGGTTCAGGAGGCGTTATGGGGCGGCGGCCCGTATCCGCCGCGCACGATCATTGAGGTCAGCGGACTGAACCAGGACGATATTTTCGAGGTCGAGGGCACATTTTATGCCCCGAAAAGCCGGTAAATCCGGTCGATGCTCTTGGGTTGGCGGTAACTTTTTTGGTACATATATCGATGATCACGGGGGCGCATGCCGCCCAACAGGACGAAATTCCATGGCAATCGAGCAATTCATCGAAAATGAAGTGAAGGCGAACGACGTCGTGCTGTTCATGAAGGGCACGCCGCAGTTTCCGATGTGCGGATTTTCCGGCCAGGTCGTGCAAATCCTCGACCATCTCGGGGTGGCCTATAAAGGCATCAACGTTCTGGAATCCGATGAAATCCGGAACGGCATCAAGACCTATTCCAATTGGCCGACGATCCCGCAGCTCTACGTGAAGGGCGAGTTTGTCGGCGGTTGCGACATCGTGCGCGAGATGTTTCAGGCCGGCGAGCTGCAGCAGGCGTTGAAAGAGAAAGGCGTGTCTGTACGCCAGACCGCCTGAAGCGCGTCTTCCTAAGCGGACGCGACGAAGCGATAGGCACTGTCCTTGCGCTCGACCATGCCCACGCCGGGATAAGGCAGGTGGAAGCCGATCAGCTTTGAGCGATCGGTAGCGAGCCGGTCGAGCAGCTTGCGCCTGGTCGCTACCGCCTGATCCGGCACGTGGTCCGCGATCGGTTTCCATTCCGGATACTGGAATGAGATCAGCGGGTGGGTGAGCACGTCGCCGCCCACGATCAGCCCGTCGCCGCCGGCAAGCTCGATGGAGAGGTGGCCCTGCGTATGGCCGGGCGTGTCGATGATGCGCAGGCCGGAAACGATCTCATCGCCGCCCTTGATCATTTTTACCTTGTCTTTGATGGCCGCATAGTTGCGCCGGGCGCCCGTGACGAAGCCGGCGCGTTCGGCCGGCAGCCCGCGGGTCGCGTTTTCGCCGGACCAGAATTCCCATTCCGCGGCGCCGACATAGAAGGCCGCATCGGGGGTCACCAGCTCGTCCAGCTCGTCGACGGTTCCCCAAAGATGATCGGGATGCCCGTGGGTGAAGATCACCTTTGTGATCTTCGTCTTGTCGATGCCCGCCGCCTTGAGATTGTCCCACAGCTTGCCGGCCGTCGGCATGAAGCGCTCGCCCGACCCCATGTCGATGAGGATCAGGTCGTTGTTGTTGCGGATCAGGGTGATGTTGGTCGGGGAATTATATTGCTCGCCGGTCTGCCCGGCCGCCTTAAGAATGGCTTCGCGCTCGGGCGGCGGTGCGCCGGGTGCGAGAAAGCTCGTTGGCAGCACGAGGTGGCCGTCGCTCACGACGGTAACGTCAAAGGCGCCCTGCCTGAACGTGTAAGGTGAAGCTGCAAGAGCGGGGAGGGCGCGCGCTGCCACGCCCGCGACGGATGCGGCAAGAAACATGCGGCGATCGAAAGTCGGCATTTGCTGCAAAGGCCCTGGCGGAGGCTGATTGCCTTCTACGCCAAAGCCGCGCCGCCCGCCACTTGAGGCGGGCGCTGACGGGTCTTTCCGCGAACTACTTCAGCCGGTTCATCAGCAGGTAGATGACGCCCAAAACGAGCGCCAGACCGACCAGGCTCGGAGTCGGCACGGAGCTTGCGAACTTTGTCACATTGTCGGCGACCGACAGAACAAAGCCTCCGGAGCCCTGGCCGAGGATCAGGTAGATCAGCATGATCGCGAGAATGCTGACGAAGCCGAGCTCGACGACTTCCCACAGGATCTCTTTTGCGAAGGCCATGTTGGCCATGAATTTGCGCATGGCGGAACCTCTTGATGGCACGTACGACCAATGGGTGGGGAGCAGCGCTCCCCACCCTTATTGCGTCAGCAATTCTGTCTAGACTGAACGCACGTTTGGTTCAGGCCATTTTCCGGTTCGAGAACAGCCAGAGGACGATCCCGAGCGTGATTAGACCGACGAGACCGTTGCCGCCCATGTCCTTCACCCAGCCCATGATGTTCGCTGTCACGGCGCCGAAGAACGGAAGGTTTGCCCCAACCAACAACGAGAGCACAATCGCCAATGCCAAGAGCATCAGCGCTAATTCCGTCAACGCCCCGATCCACTCTTTGAGAGTATCGATCCCTTTCATTGCGGAGTCTCCCTAGGCATGTCCTCACTGATTCGAGGACCGCGCGTCGTTATTAGCGCTTTTCGGCTACTAAATGTAGAGATTTGTCGCAATGTGGCCACAAAATAACCTGTGCACTTCCGCTTTAATCGGGGATAACTCGCGAATCACGCGTGAGTTGGCACGGGGTGCAAGTGATTCGCCCGATCTGAATCCTTGCTGCAAACAAAACGGCCGACGCGGGGCGCCGGCCGTCGGCTTCTCGACCGCTGCTGCGATCGCTTAACGCGAATAATATTCGACGACGAGATGCGGCTCCATCTGCACCGCATAGGGCACATCCGTGAGCAGCGGCACGCGGGCGAGCTTGGCGGTCAGCTTCGAGGCGTCGACCTCGATGTAATCGGGCACGTCACGCTCGGCCAACGCCTGCGCTTCCAGAACCAGCGCGAGCTGCTTCGACTTTTCCTTTACCTCGACGACGTCGCCAACTTTCACCCGGTAGCTCGGGATGGTGACGCGCTTGCCGTTCACCTTGATGTGGCCGTGATTGATGAACTGGCGCGCGGCAAACACCGTCGGCACGAATTTGGCCCGGAAGATCATCGCATCGAGGCGCCGCTCCAGCAGGCCGATCATGTGCGCGCCGCTGTCGCCCTTGAGCCGCCGCGCTTCCTGGTAGATGCCGCGGAACTGCCGCTCGGAAATGTTGCCGTAATAGCCGCGCAGCTTCTGCTTGGCCTTGAGCTGCACACCGTAGTCGGAGAGCTTGCTCTTGCGGCGCTGGCCGTGCTGGCCGGGGCCGTATTCGCGCCGGTTAACCGGGCTCTTCGGCCGACCCCAGATGTTCTCGCCCATCCGGCGGTCGATCTTGTATTTGGACTCCATGCGCTTGGTCATTCGCGTCCTCGATTATCGTTGCTGTTGGCTTGAGGATCGCGCCCTCCTCTGTCCCGGCAGGGCCGGAACCGACAGGCAGGGCCTCGAAAGCGCAAGGTCTTGCCACGGGTCGCGAAACGCCCGGCAGACCTCAAGGATCGCCGGGCGCGCGGGTTTTAGGGGCATCGGAGCGGCCTGTCAAACGAGCCCGTCCGGGACTGGGTTATCTCGCCGCAGCCGGTTTTTCTTGCATTTCCGGCTCCTGATGAGCATGTTCACCCATCAGGCCGGGCCCCTCTGGCAGCCATGTGGCTGCGATGTCGGACTGATGACGACATTCGGTGGGCCCGATGCATCTGACAGGTTTTCCTCAGCAGCCTCGCTTCAGACCCCGTCCGCCGGGCAATGGTCCGCGTCCACCCGGCCTTGCTTTATGGCGGTCCTGGTCGGCGGCGCTCGCCGTTTTTGTTCTCGTCTTGCCGCACCCGGTCGTGCTGCCGGTGTTCAGTCTGTGGGCACTCTTCGGCGGCGGCCTGCGCGGCTCTTCCTCGCCATCTTTCCGCTTCGGGCGAGAACTTCCTATGCGAGTGCCGCCTGGGACATGGCGGGCGCGTTTACCCTGGTCGGTTGTGCGGCGGCGATTTTCGGGCGAGATTGAACCGATCATCGAATTCATCCGCCCGTCGGGGCCCCGGAGCAAAGTGAATGATTGACCTTTCCATGTTTCCGCAGGGCGCGATCAGCGGCGGTTCTGCAAGTGATCATGATCGACCTGGTGCTTGCCGGCGACAATGCGGTCGTCATCGGCCTTGCGGCTGCCGGTTTGCCGCCTGCGCAAAGGAGCAAGGCGATCCTGGTCGGCATCATTGCCGCAACCGTGCTGCGGCTGGCGTTCGCCGCAATCGCGATTGAGCTGCTCGCAATCGTCGGTCTGCTGCTGGCCGGCGGCATTCTGCTGCTGTGGGTGTGCTGGAAGATGTGGCGCGAATTGCGCGGGCCGAGCGCCGAGGACACCGAGGCGGCGCTCCTGAAGCACGATGCGCATGTGCCCCGCAAGACTTTCGCGCAGGCCGCCTGGCAGATCGTGCTTGCCGACGTGTCGATGTCACTCGACAACGTGCTTGCGGTGGCGGGCGCCGCTCGCGATCATCCCTATGCGCTGATATTCGGGCTTGGCCTTTCGATCGTCCTGATGGGCGTTGCCGCGACTTTCATCGCCCGGCTGCTGAACCGCCACCGATGGATCGCCTATGTGGGCCTCGCGATCATTCTCTATGTCGCGCTCGAAATGATCTGGCGCGGATTTTGGGAAATCGAGCCGCACGTTTTCGGCTAGAATCCGTAGCGCGCAAGCGAGGCGGCGAGCGTGGGCGAGGGCGCACGTCCCGACGTAAAAACGATACGCGGCGAAGCCGGCAATTCCCCGTTCGGGCGCGTGCGCATCAGGTCTACCACCCGGCGCGCAATGGCCGGTGCGGGGTCGAGCCAGGTGACCGGCCAGCGTGCATTTGCACGGAAGCGCTCGAGCAGAAGCGGATAGTGCGTGCAGGCGAGCACGATCGTGTCGGTGCGTCTGCCGTCCTTGTCGATGAAGCAGCGCGCTATTTCGCCGGCAATTTCGGCGTCGGCGACAGGGGCGCCGGCGAGTTCGGCTTCAGCGCATGCGGCGAGCCGTGTCGAGCCGACCAGGTGCACGTCGCACCCGGAGCCGAATTCGCGAATAAGTGCATGGGTATATTCGCGACCGACGGTTGCCTGCGTGCCGAGCACGGCAACGCGTTTTGTCGTCGATTGCGCGCAGGCCGGTTTGATCGCGGGGACCGTGCCGACAAAAGGCACGCGAAAGTGCGCGCGTAATTCGCCGAGCGCGAGCGTCGAGGCGGTGTTGCAGGCCACCACCACAAGATCGGGATTGCTGTCCGAGATAGCGCGCCCGGTGACGTCAATGACGCGCTCGATCAGCCTGTCCTCGTCGAGATTTCCGTAAGGGAAACCGGCATCATCGGCGACATAGATGAAATTTGCATCAGGCCGCGCCGACCGCACTTCTTGGAAAACCGTCAGGCCGCCGAGGCCGGAGTCGAACAGCAATATCGTGGGTGCTTTGGGCATCTCGGACGAAATCACCCGGATCCGAACACCCGCTTGAAGATGGTGTCGACGTGCTTGAAATGGTGGTCGAGGTTGAAGTTGGCCTCGAGCTCCTTGTCCGTGAGCTTAGCGCGCACGTCCTTGTCCGCCTTGAGAAACGACAGGAAATCGCCTTCGCCAGCCCACACTTTCATGGCGTTGCGCTGTACGAGACGATAGGCGTCTTCGCGCGCCACGCCTTTTTGGGTGAGCGCGATCAGCACGCGCTGCGAGTGGATCAGCCCGCCAAGCTTGTCGAGGTTTTTCTGCATTGCGGCGGGGTAGACAATGAGCTTGTCGACGATCGATGCAAGACGCGCGAGCGCAAAATCAAGCGTGATGGTTGCGTCGGGACCGATCATGCGCTCGACCGAGGAGTGCGAGATATCTCGCTCGTGCCAGAGGGCCACATTTTCCATGGCCGGCAGTGCATAGGCGCGCACCATTCGGGCAAGGCCGGTCACGTTTTCCGACAGGACCGGGTTGCGCTTGTGCGGCATCGCCGAGGAGCCTTTTTGCTTCTCTGAGAAATATTCCTCGGCCTCAAGCACCTCAGTTCGCTGCAGATGGCGGATTTCGGTCGCCAGTCGCTCGATCGAGGAGGCGACAACGCCGAGCGTGGCAAAATACATGGCATGCCGGTCGCGCGGGATGATCTGCGTGGACACCGGTTCGACCGAAAGGCCCAATGCCTTCGCGACATGCGCTTCGACGCGCGGATCTACCTGCGCGAAAGTGCCGACCGCGCCGGAAATCGCGCAGGTGGCGACTTCCTTGCGCGCTGCGGCTAGCCGGTCGCGGGCGCGCGCGAACTCGGCATAGGCATAGGCAAGTTTGAGGCCGAAAGTAGTCGGCTCTGCGTGAATGCCATGCGAACGGCCGACCGTTGGGGTGAGCTTGTATTCGAAGGCGCGGCGCTTTAGCGCTCCGAGCAGCGCGTCGATATCGGCGATCAGGATGTCGGCGGCCCGAACCAGTTGAACGTTCAGGCAGGTGTCGAGCACATCGGATGACGTCATGCCCGAATGCACGAAACGCGCCTCCGGACCGACGATCTCGGAGAGATGGGTGAGGAACGCTATAACGTCGTGTTTAACTTCGGCCTCGATGGCATCGATCCGGGCAACGTCGAATTTGGCCGGCTTCCCCTTTTCCCAGATCTTTTTGGCGGCGTCCTTGGGAATGATGCCCAGCTCTGCCATCGCGTCGGCCGCGTGTGCCTCGATTTCGAACCAGATGCGGAATTTGGTTTCCGGAGACCAGATCGCGGTCATCTCGGGGCGGGAATAGCGCGGAATCATCGTGCGATCGGGGCCTCCGGGTAGGGACTAGCACGATGCGGGCCTTCGGCAAACCACGCCGCAGCTGGCGCCATGCTATTTTTTCCGGTCGAAATCATGTGATGCGGTGATTTCGATTTCCGCTCCTTGCATGCTGAAGAATTCGCTCAGTGAGGTGCGCGCGCGCGCCGAGACCGTGACCGATTGCCGGAGGCGACCCGCTGAAATGGATTCTACGCTTTGTTTGACGACCAGATCCTCAAGCGCGGATGGCGTCTGAACATGCTTTTTGAAAATGCCTTCGGCATCGGCGTCGGTGTTGCGTTCAGGATCGGCCGATTGTGACAGCGCAACCGCCGTCCTGTCCGCCGCAGCGACGACGTCCGCCTTGGTCGATCTGACCGCGTCCTTTTCGCCGAGATAAAGCCAACCCATAAATACCAAGACCGCCAGGGCCACGATGGTCGCGAACTTCACGCCGCCTCCCCGCGCGCGAGCGCCGCGGCATGACGGATGGCCGTGATATTGGCTTTATAGTTGCCGCCCTTGAATACGGCTGAACCGGCGACCAGAACGTTGGCGCCGGCGCGAACGACGTCGGCGGCGTTCTGCGCCGTCACGCCGCCGTCGACTTCGATGTCGATCGGGCGGGCGCCGACGAGTGTGCGCACATCGCGCAGCTTGTCGAGTGCTGCCGGGATAAAAGCCTGGCCCCCAAACCCGGGATTGACCGACATGATGAGAATGAGATCGACCAGGTCGATGACGTGTTCAATGCTCGATACCGGTGTCGCGGGGTTCATCGTGACGCCCGCTTTCTTGCCGAGCGCACGGATCGCCTGCAGTGAGCGGTGTACGTGCGGTCCAGCTTCGACATGCACCGTGATAACGTCGGAGCCTGCCTTCGCGAAGGCATCGAGATAGGGATCGCAGGGCGCGATCATCAGATGGACGTCGAGTGTTTTCTTTGTGAGTGGGCGGATGGCCTGCACCACGGCCGGGCCGATTGAGATATTTGGCACAAAATGCCCGTCCATGACGTCAACGTGGATCCAGTCCGCGCCGGCGGATTCGACCGCACGGATTTCCTCGCCCAGTCTGGCGAAATCGGCCGAAAGAATGGACGGCGCGATGATGAGCGGGCGCATAGCGGCCTCCGGAAAGGTTCGGGTAACACGCGCCGGACAAACGGGCAACGCTGCACGCCGCCCAATGCACCAGCTTGTTTAACGTTTTGCGGAAACGCGCCGAGCCAACGGTTTCAGCAAATGCGGCAGGAGGTAGATCGGAAATTGGACCAATGCGAAATAGAGCCAGGCAAGGTCGGGGACAACGAAACCCGTGGCAGCCAGCATTAGGCCGATGTTGCGATTGCCGGCGATCAGACCGATGGCGAAGGCGCGGGCGGGGCCCGCACGAAGGAAGACAAGAGCGGTGAGTGCGATCATGGCGATTGCGAGAGCAAATGCCAAAGCGGTTAATCCCACGACAAGCAATGGATCGGCGCGAAAGTGGTCGACGACGCCGTCCATGGCGGCGATGGCAAATGTCGACATGGCAATCATGCTCAAGCCATCGATGCGTTCACGCTGGGCCTCGATAAATGCGTCGCCAGTAATGCGACGGATGACAGTCGCGCCAAGAGCACACCCGGCGATGATCGCCAATAGCCGCAATCCGAAGGTGACAGGCGAGGCGAGCGCGGTGCCGAGGTAGATGTGGGTGAACAGGCTCGCGGTCACTGGTGTGATTGCTGTCGACACGATCAGGCTGGCAAGGGTCAGCGCAACATCGAGCCCCAGGACGGCAGCGAGCGCCGGCGACGATGTCAGACCCGGCGCCGAAATTTGCAGCACGAGCATGAAATAAAGGCCGGGCGCGAGATGGTCTACGCCGGACAGGAGGAACACGGCGCCGAGCATCAGCGGCACAACCAGCATCACCCAAACGGTGGCGGCGGCAATCAGCCCGGGCCTGGTCCAATGGACCCAAAGCTCCTTCGGATTCACCCGCAGGAATGCGAGCGTCAGCATCACGATGATCGCTTCGCCGAGATAAGGTTTGAAGGCCTTCGAGAGCGGCGGTACGGCCAGGCCGATGAAGATCGACGCCGCCGCCACCAACGTGCCGTGACGACCGGCCAGGGCTAGCGCGGCCGCAGGCAGCCTCAACCAGTTCATTGCGGAAAACTCCGGCAGGTGGGCTGCCTTGATAGCGCCTTCAGGCGCGACGATCCATATAAAGGGCAGCGGCGCGGATCGGCGCCCCATGGATAGGTGACATGGCACGTACCGATGCAATGGTCCTCGGTGCCGGTATCGTCGGCACTTCGATCTCGCTTCATCTCGCGAGGCGAGGGCTCAGCGTCGCGCTCGTCGATCGCGCCGGCATCGGCGAGCAGACGTCTTATGGCAATGCCGGGATCATCGAAGGCAACACGATATTTCCGCCGGCATTTCCGTCCAGCTTCAGCGCCCTGTTGCGCGTCGCATTCAAGCGCGCGAGCGAGGCCAACTATCACGTTTCCTTTCTGCCGAAGATCGCCCCCTGGCTGTTGGCATTCCGTGCGGCCTCCCGGCCGGAAAAGCTGGCCGAGACGGCTCAGCTGATCCGCCCGCTTTTTTCTCATGCAGTCGCCGAGCACGAGACGCTGCTGGCCGAGGCGGGCGCAACGAAATATCTGCGTAAGACCGGGTGGCTCAAGGTTTACCGCGCCGAAAAGAGTTTCAAGTCACTCGCGCCCGAGTTCGACCTGGCCGCCAAGTTCGGATTGCCGCTGCAATCCCTCGATACGGCTGGTGCACTGGCGCTCGAACCCTCTCTCACTCCGGTATTCGGGCACGGCGTGTTCTGGCCGCAGGCTGCGAGCATCAGCAACCCGCTCGGTGTCACACGGGCCTATGCGGCGCGTTTTGCCGGGCTCGGTGGCGTCTTCCTGACCGGTGATGCGCGGACGCTGCACCGTTCCGGCAGCAATTGGCGGGTCGAAACAGACCAGGGTGCGCTCGATGCAAGCCAGTGCGTGATCGCGCTCGGCCCCTGGGCTTCGGACTTGTTCAAGCGACTGGGCATCGCACTGCCGCTCGCGGTCAAACGGGGCTATCACCGCCATTTCCGTACGCAGGGCAATGCGGGGCTTGCGCGTCCGGTGCTCGACGCCGACGTTGGTTACCTGATCACGCCGATGGAGCAGGGTATCCGCATCACGACCGGTGCGGAATTCGCCGCGCGCGATGCCCAGCCTTCGCCCGTGCAGTTTGACCGTATCATGCCTCGGGTGCGCGAGCTCTTTCCGCTGGGCGAACGGGCCGACGATAAAACCTGGATGGGCAGTCGGCCCTGCTTGCCCGACTCCCGTCCGGTGATTGGCCGTGCGCCCAGACTGTCCGGGCTATGGCTGGCGGTCGGACACGCGCATTGGGGCCTGACGCTCGGCCCTGCTACTGGCCGGCTCGTTGCGGAAATGATAGCCGGCGAAACACCGTTTTGTGATCCGGCGCCGTATCGCGCCGAGCGGTTCAACTAGCGCGCGCTGGTGTGATCTCGCGGAAATCGTAGCGGTCGCGGATGTAGCTATTAAAGAACGTGCCTTTCGAGAAAGCGGACTGGAAGGAAGCCGCAACCTCGACCGGCACATCGACATACTCGTACACCCGGCCAGTCACGAACGTCACGGCGAGCCGCTCTCGCGCATGGTCATATCGGATTTCAGCAACCGCATTCGATGGCATGACCGATAACGCATAAACCAACCCGAAGTTCGGGAGTCATGCAAAGCGATCACGCCAGCATTGCAGCGCACCATTGAATGGTAGTGTCGCGGCCTCGTAGACGCCACGCGCGATCGCGCGCGCCAGCACATTTGCCGCAAGCATCCCGAGTTCGCTGAGGGAAAACACCGGATCGCGCAAAGGCGTTGCACCCATGCTCGCCGCGAATACCACATCGCCATCCAGCGGCGTATGGACAGGGTAGATTGCGCGCGACAATCCGCTTTGCGCCATCACGGCCAGACGTTTCGCCTGTGCCTTCGTGAGCTTTGCATCCGTGGCGACCACCGCAAGTGTGGTATTCTCACCCAGGTTGCCTTTGCTGCGGAATTTCAGCGCGTCAGGCGGAAACTTCGTCGGCCAGCCGTGGCCGCCGAATTCGTTGTCTTGCTCGAAAGGCGCAGCCCAAAAATGCCGTCCATCACCGATCGTCACACTGCCGGCAGCATTGGCTGCCGCGATAGCGCCGACGGTCAGTCCGCTGCGCGTCTTTGCGCTGGCCGATCCGATGCCCCCTTTGAGGTTGACGGTTGTCGCGCCGAACCCGGCGCCCGCGCTTCCGAGCGCGAAGTTATCACCCGCAGTTTTCGCGGCTTCGTAACCGAGTTCTCGATAAGGCGGATAGCGGCCCCAATTCTTGTCGCCGCCTGACAAGAGATCGAACAGGATGGCGCCCGGCACGATCGGCACCCGTGCCTCGCGTACCTGAAACCCACGGCCTTTTTCGCGCAGCCAGGCTTGTACGCCGGATGCGGAATCAGGCCGAAGGCGGATCCGCCGGACAGCACAATGGCATCAATGCCTTCTACGGTCTGCGCCGGGTCGAGCAGGGCGGTCTCGCGTGTGCCGGGCCCGCCGCCGCGCACGTCGACGCTCGCGACCACTGGCTGAATCGAAAATGATCGCGGTGACGCCGGAGCCGAGCTTGGCGTCACCGGCATGGCCGACCCTCACGCCTGGCAATATCGGTGATCAAATTGCGCAAAGATGCCTCCTGAAAGGAAGCGGACGATTTGCAGCGGCCCGTCAATCGTCCGTTCACGGTTCGATCACTTCGAAGTCAGACCCGCCGCGACCACTTGCCACTGCCGTACCTGCGTCGCATCTAGGGCGCATGCATGCCGATGTCACGTACGTGGCGGCCTTGATCGCCGGCCTTGTCAGCTTCTCTCTCCCTGCGTGCTGCCGCTGGTGCCGCCTTATCTCGTTTTCCTGGCGGGCACATCGCTGGAGCGATTTGCCGACAGGGAGCCCGAGCCGCGGGTCAAGCGCGAAACGGTCTCAGCCGCGGCCCTGTTCGTGCTCGGCTTCTCGACGGTGTTCGTCGCGCTTGGCGCCAGCGCCAGCGTGGTCGGCTCGCTGATCCGCGTCTACTCGGGTCCGCTCGCGACCGTCGCCGGCGATCGTCATCATCATCATGGGTCTGCATTTCCTCGGCGTCACGCCGATCGCGCTGCTGCACCGCCAGAAGCGGTTGGATGTCGCCAAGCCCGTCGGGCTATGGGGCGCCTATGTGATCGGGCTTGCGTTCGCGTTCGGATGGACGCCGTGCATCGGGCCGATCCTCGCCGCCATCCTGGCGGTAGCGGCGTCGGAGCAGACGGTGGCGCAAGGGTGCGGGCCTGCTCGCGGTCTATTCGCTCGGCCTCGGCATTCCTTTCGTTATTGCCGCTTTTGCGATCGAGCCGTTCGCGGCCTTTCTCTCGCGTTTCCGCAATTATCTGCATCGCGTCGAGCAGGCGATGGGCGCGTTGCTGGTCTTGACCGGGATCGCGTTCCTGACCGGCAGCATCAACCAGATGAGCGTGTGGCTGCTGGAGACTTTTCCGGTGCTCGGCAAGATCGGCTGATGAAAAAAGGCCCGCCAATTGGCGGGCCTTTTCGGCGAGAGGACCGGTTTATTTCATTTTGCTGCAATCGGAATTCGGGCATTCGACATAGGTGATCTTGCCGCTGCCGTCCTTCTTCCAGATGTACATCACGTAGTCGAGTTTGGTGATGTCGCCCTTCTTGTCATAGGCGATGTCGCCGAGCACGGTCTTGAACGTGCATGCCGGAATGCATCTTCTCGGCCACCTTCTTGGGATCGAGCGATTTCGCCGCTTCAGCGGCCTGCTTGATGATCTGCACGCCGGCGTAGCTGTAGAGCGTGTAGGCTTCCGGCTCGAACTTCTTGGCGCGGAATTCATCGACCACCTTTTTGGCTTCCGGCTTGTTGCGCGGATCGGGGCCGTAGGTCATCAGCGTGCCTTCGACGCCCGGGCCGCCGATCGAGGCGAATTCGTCCGAGGTGATGCCGTCGCCGCCCATCAGCGGCGCCTTGACGCCCTGGTCGCGCATCTGCCGCACGATCAGGCCGCCTTCGGTGTACAGACCGCCCCAATAGACGAGGTCGGCGCCCGATTGCTTGATCTTGGACACCAGCGCCGAAAAGTCCTTCTCGCCGGTGTTGACGCCTTCGTAGAGCACTTCCTTCATGCCGCCTTTGTTGAGGGCCTTCTTGGTTTCGTCGGCAAGACCTTTGCCATAGGTGGTCTTGTCGTGGACGAGGGCGATCTTTTTGCCCTTGAAGTGTTTCAGCGATGTATTCGCCGGCAACCTTGCCTTGCTGGTCGTCACGGCCGCAGATGCGGAAAATGTTCCACATGTTGCGTTCGGTGACTTTCGGGTTGGTCGAGGCCGGCGTGATCTGCAGGATGCCGTTTTCCTGGTAGACCTCGGATGACGGGATCGTGACGCCCGAATTGTAATGACCGATAACGAATTTCACGCCGTCGCCGGAAAATTTGTTGGCAACCGAGACACCCTGCTTGGGGTCGGACGCGTCGTCGCCATATGAAACGGTGATTTTCTGGCCGAGGATGCCGCCCGTTGCGTTGATATCCGCGGCAGCTTGATCGACGCCATTTTTCATCTGAGCGCCGGTCGCAGCGCTCGGGCCGGTAATCGGCCCGCCGACGCCGAATTTGACCTGGGCTACGGCGCTTCCCGCCGTCGCCATCGCAATGCTCAATGCGAGGCCAAACGTACTGATGTTCTTCATATTTGGTTTCCCCTCCAACTGGAGCCGGCACACTGCCTGCGGCAATCTTATGTCAGGGCAGTTTGCGGCGCCAGCGCATCAACCCGGCCGGTTCGTTGAGCCAGCGATATTGCGAGACCATCTGCGATGCGCGCGCCGCCCGGAAGCCTAAAAATCCGAAGGCCACGCAGAAGAAGGCATCGACCAAATAGTAGTGGAGGGACAGCAGGGTGCCGTCGTACAGGCTGAAATGGATGAACCGCACTGCGCCGGCCAGTATGAAGCCGTATGACGACAACCTGCCACCAGGGCCGCCAGGTCGCGGCGATCGCGCGGCCGGCGAGCGTTGCCGCGCCGCCACCGAGAATGATCGTGACCAGCATGAATACCCCGAAGGATCGCTCTTCGTAGAGAAGGTCGGGGATCGAGAAAGCGGAGAATATTTCGTTCAATGCCGGCCGCCTTCGAGATATGCGGCCTTGATTTCGGGCTGCTCGAGCAATTCGCGCCCGCTCCCCGACAGGGTGATCAAGCCGTTGACCATGACGTAACCGCGATGAGCGAGCTTGAGCGCGTGATAGGCATTCTGCTCGACCAGAAAGACGGTCAGGCCATTTTCCGCATTGAGCGCTTTGATGGCGTCGAATATCTGCCGCACGACCAGCGGCGCAAGGCCGAGCGAGGGCTCGTCGAGCAGCAACAGGCGCGGACGCGCCATTAACGCGCGCGCGATCGCCAGCATTTGCTGCTCACCGCCGGACAGTGTGCCGCCGCGCTGGCCGATGCGCTGCTGCAGCCGCGGAAAAAGAGCCAGCACGCGCTCGAGGTCGCGGTCGAACTCGGTCCGCTCGGCGACGATCGCGCCCATTTGCAGATTTTCGAGCACCGTCATGCGCGAGAAAATGCGGCGGCCTTCCGGCGCCTGCGCGAGCTTGAGGCGCGCGATTTCGTGCGTCGGCAATCTGCGTGATGTCGTGGCCGGCAAAATCGATCGTGCCTTCGCGGGCGCGCGGGTTGCCGCAAATCGTCATCATCAGCGTCGATTTGCCGGCGCCGTTGGCCCCGATCAGCGTGACGATCTCGCCTTCATTGACTTCGAGATCGATACCCTTGAGCGCCATGACGCGGCCGTAGAAGGTTTTGACCCCGCGCACCGTCAGAAGCGGGGTCGTCATAGCCCGACCTCGGCTTCGACCTTGGCAACGTCCTTGTCGGCCACGCCGAGATAGGCCGCGATAACTTTCGGATTGTCGCGAATTTCCGCCGGCGCGCCGTCGGCGATCTTGACGCCATAGTCCAGCACGACGATGTGGTCGGAAATTTCCATCACAACCGACATGTCGTGCTCGATCAGCAGGATCGAGATGCCGTGCTCGCTCGCGGATCGCTAGCAGCAAGCTCGTTGAGCTCGGCGCTTTCGCGTGGATTGAGGCCGGCCGCCGGCTCGTCGAGGCAGAGCAGACGGGTCGGTGCACATGGCGCGCGCGATCTCGAGCCGGCGCTGCGCGCCATAGGGAAGGTCGCCGGCGGCATCGTCGGCACGCGCAGTCAGAGCCAATCCGATCGAGCCACTCGCGTGCTCGATCGACTGCGGCGCGTTCGGCGTGCGGCATAAGACGGAAAGCCGAGCACGCCGAGAAGCGTGTAGCCGGACGCGAGCATCAGGGGATTGTGCTGGGCGACCAGCAGATTTTCCAGCACGGTCATGCCGGGAAACAGGCGGATATTCTGAAACGTGCGGGCGACGCGCGCGTGCTGCGGCGACCAGGAAGTCGGGCATGCGCTCGAGCAGATGGAGCCACTCGCGCCGCGCCTGATGCTGCGCTCGCCGCTGTCGGTCAGCGCCTCGAGCCGATCCCAGGCAGCGGCTTCGCCGTGACGGAGAGCAAGGCGGCCCTCGGTCGGCTTGTAAAAGCCGGTGATGCAGTTGAATACGGTGGTCTTGCCGGCGCCGTTCGGCCCGATCAGCGCGGTGATGTCGCCTGCGCGCGCGCTGAAGGACAGGTCGTCGACGGCGACGAGGCCGCCGAAGCGCATCGTCAGATGCTCGACCGCGAGCAAGATGCGGTCGCCAGGTCGCCATCAGCCGTGGCCTTCCTTGACGAGGTCGGCGGCGATGATCTTGCGCTCCTTGCAGGACACGCGACGGCTCGCGCGTCGCGATCAGGCCGCGCGGGCGCCAGATCATGATCAGCACCATGGCGAAGCCGAACAGCAGCATGCGGTACTGGGTCGGATCGAAGGTCGGCCCGAAGATCTGTTTGAGGAAATCGAGCTCGCGCAGGATTTCGGTGCCGCCGATCATCGCGATGGCCGCGATCGCGACGCCGATCTGGCTGCCCATGCCGCCGAGCACGACGATCGACAGGATCGTCGCCGATTCCAGAAAGGTGAAGGATTCGGGCGAGATGAAGCCTTGCCGCGCCGCGAAGAACGAGCCGGCAAAGCCGGCGAACATCGCGCCCATGGCAAAGGCGGTGAGCTTGGTGTTGGTGGTGTTGATGCCGAGCGAGCGGCAGGCGATCTCGTCCTCGCGCAGCGCCTCCCAGGCGCGCCCGACCGGCAGCCGCCGCAGCCGCACGTGACGAATGCGGTGAGCAAAGCCAGCGCCGAGGATCAGGTAGTAGAGAAAGATCGTGCGGTAGATCGGCGAGAATTCGAGCCCGAACACCGCGGCAAAGCCGTCGTCGTCGGCGTTGAACGGAATGCCGAAAAAGGTCGGCCGCGGAATGCTGGTGATGCCGGCATAGCCGTTGGTCAGGTCGACCCAGTTGATCAGCACGAGCCGGATGATCTCGCCGAAGGCGAGCGTGACGATGGCGAGATAGTCGCCGCGCAGCCGCAGCACCGGAAAGCCGAGCAGAATGCCCCAGAACGACGGCCAGGATGCCGGCGAGCGGCAGCAGAATCCAGAACGAAAAGCCGAACGTCTTGGCCAGCAGCGCGTAGGAATAGGCGCCGACCGCGTAGAAGGCGACATAGCCGAGGTCGAGCAGGCCGGCGAGGCCGACGACGATATTGAGGCCCCAGCCGAGCATCACATAGATCAGGATCTGGATGCCGAAATTGTCGATCCATTTGATCGCGCCGGCCAAAGCCCGCCGATGGCGATGACAATCGCCGGATAGGCGACGACGAAGCCGATGGCGAACGGCGACGAACCATTTGCCGACGGCTGCGCGAGCCGCTGGCGATCGCGGCGCGACGGCGGCTGCAGCGCGCGGCGCGAAGCCACGGTGCGATCAGAGCGAATAGCAAGCCGGCCGAAGGCGACCAGCGACCGCGATGGCCAACAGCAGCGGCCAGCGCGGTGGCCAGGATCAGGTCGTTGCGAATGTTGGTGATCGGTGCTGGAAGCCGACCAGCGGCAGGAACAGCCCGAAGGCGAGCAGCGCGGCAGACAGCCGCGTCCTTGAAGCGCCGCGAGCGACGGTCGACGCGCTCGGCGCATGCGCGCCGGTCCGCCATCGTCAGACCTTCTCGACGTCCGGCCGGCCGAACAGGCCTTGCGGCAGGAAGATCAGCGTGATCGCCAGGATCGAGAAGGCGGCGACGTCCTTGTAGTCGATCGAGAAATAGGCCGACCAGAATCGTCTCGATCAGGCCGATCAGCAGGCCGCCGAGCACGGCGCCCGGCAGCGAGCCGATGCCGCCGAGCACGGCGGCGGTGAACGCTTTCACGCCCGGGACGAAGCCGTCGGCGAAGCTGACGACGCCGTAGTACATCAGGTACATGGTGCCGGCGACGGCGGCGAGCGCGGCGCCGATGACGAAGGTGATCGAGATGGTGCGGTCGACGTCGATGCCGAGCAGCGCCGCCATCTTCTGGTCCTGCTCGCAGGCGCGCTGCGCGCGGCCGAGCCGGGTCTTGGCGACCAGATACCAGAAGCACGCGAGCAGCACCGCCGTGACGACCACAGATGATGATCTGCTTGTAGGAGAGCGTGCACCGCGATAGTCGTGCTGCGTCGAACAGCACGTAACTCGCCGTGCACCATCGGCGGCATCGGCTTGTTGCGCGGGCCCTGCGCGACCTGCACGAAGTTCGACAGGAAGATCGACATGCCGATCGCCGAGATCAGCGGCGCCAGGCGGAACGAGCCGCGCAGCGGCCGGTAGGCGAGGCGCTCGATCGTCCAGTTGCACGAGCGAGGTGAGCAGCCATCGCGACGAGCAGCACGATGAACAGCGCCAGCGCGATCGAAGTGATGCCGAGGACGTCGTCAGGATCAGGAAGGCGATCGAGCGCGATGAAGGCGGAGACCATGAACACGTCGCCATGGGCGAAGTTGACCATGCCGATGATGCCGAACACCATCGTGTAGCCGATGGCGATCAGCCCGTAGATCGAGCCGAGCGTGAGGCCGTTGATGAGCTGCTGAAGGAAGAATTCCATGCCGTCCCCATTTCCCGAGGTCATCCGGCTAACGACCAACAGGCCCCGCGGAAGGCTTAACAGGGCAAAACGGGAGCGGCAACGGCGCGGGACGCCGCTGTTAATTGAGACTGAAATGCGGTGAAAGAATGGGCTCCAGAACCGGCGGCCAGGTCGGCCAAAGCGCGGTGCAATGCTCGCGTGAACTGGCGATCGGGGCAGGATCGCTGCCCCAATCAACGTCTAGTGAAGGCCGCCGAAGAGCCAGATCAGCACCAGAATCGGAATCGGCACCCCAAGCAACCAAAGAAGCATATAGCGTCCCATCGTCGGTCCTCCTTTATTTGCAGGGGAACTCGAAACACGCGGGCAAGTTCCAGACACATTGCTTCAATGTGAATATTGGAACGAATGCATTGGCCGCGGATTGACTCTTGCCATGGAAAACGAGCGATCGAAGTGGCGAACCAATAATATGGAGAGGAAATACGATGAACCAGAATCCGAACCAGAAGCCCGGCCAACAGCAGCAGGGTGGCCAACAGCAGGGTGGCCAGAGAAGCCCGGCCAGCAGCAGCAAGGTGGCCAGGAGAAGCCCGGCCAGCAGCAGCAAGGTGGCCAGCAGAAGCCCGGCCAGCAGCAGCAGGGCGGTCAGCAGAACCAGCAGAACCGCTAGTTCACTGAAGCAAGTTCGGAAGCCCCGCACGAAAGTGCGGGGCTTCGCCTTTTCCACCGCCATGGCTATCGATAACCAGCTCGCATATGCTTGGCGCATGGGCAACGTCTCGGCACTGCCGCTGTTTCATTTGTACGGCGATCCGCCTGACGACTCCGCATTTGATTTCATTCACATCGAAACGATCGCATCACGCTCATCCGTCCATGATTGGACGATCCGAGCGCATCGCCACCGCAATCTGTTCCAAATTCTGCTGATCGAAAAGGGCGGAGGCGATATGAGTTTCGAAACGGCAACGTCCCGCTTCGCGGCGCCCGCGGTCATTCTTGTGCCTGCAACGACGGCGCACGGATTCCGTTTTACGCCTCAAGTCACGAATGGCTGGGTCGTGAGCTTTACAGAAGACGTCGCCGATGCTCTCGGCGATCAGTCAGGCGAAGCGCTCGCGCGGCTGAAGGCAGTAGCCGTCGAGCCGATTTTGCCGCTCGCCGATGTGGCGGAGGCCAAGCGACTTTCGGCACTATGCGCCGATCTGCACGAGGAGGATTCGCTTGCGCGCGAAGGTTATCGGCTCGCGATGCGAGGGTTGCTTGCGCTGATCGCGATTGAAGTCGTGCGTCTGGCGGTAAGCCGGGCACGGAGCGGCGCAGTGACATTGTCGCGATACGACGCGCGCGTCGACGAACTGCGCCGCCTCGTCGACGAGCATTTCCGCAAGGAACGGCTCATCAGTTTTTACGCCGAAAAACTGGCGATGACGCCCGACCGTCTCAATGATCATGTTAAACGCGCGACCGGCGTCACTGCAGGTCATCTCATCCGGCAGCGCGTTCTCACCGAAGCCAAGCGGCAGCTTGTATTCACCAACCAGGCGATCCATGAGATTGCTTACGATCTCGCTTTTTCCGACCCGTCGCATTTCACCCGCTTTTTTCGCAAGCAGACTGGCATGACGCCACAAGCGTTTCGCGACGGCCGCGGCGGCTAGATTATTTCTTAGCGTGCAGGGAACGTTCCGGATAACGACGGCCGCGATGACCGCCCCGACCAATTCCGCCAATCCGGCGGCGATCATCGCCGCCCGCAAGCCGGGCATGAAGCCCGCACCCGCGCGGCAGCCGGGTCGCATGAACGCCCGATGCGCAGGAGCCGTGACGCTTTCTGTGATTTTCGCGCAGGAACTCGGCCGTGGTGGTTAACGCGCGAGCGTTAAGGGGCTAGCCGGTAAGGTAAAATTTCGGTTTCTTTTGAATTTCGCATTTGAAACGATTAGCCGTGGGGCCCTGAGTCAGGGAGGAATCCGTGCAAAAAATTTCCACGGCCACCGCATCGATTATCGTTCTTATTGCTCTCTATTTCACATTGTCCTGGGGATATGAGGCGCTCCGGGTTCTGACCTCGCCGAGTTACGGCTTTGAGGATGTGTGGCGTTCGCAATTTCTGTTCGGCATCGGCCGGCTGTTCGATCTCGGCCCCACAGGGCTGATCAAGCTTGCGGCATTTTTCGCAACGCTCAAGCTCGCTGTCGCCTGCATCTGCGCGCTGCACATCGCTGATCGTGCGCGCTGCTTCATGCGCGGACAGCCCAATTCCGAAATTCTGGAAGCCGGACTCATTCTGGTCGTGATGATCAGCATCGCTTCGGTCGGTCCGGCGTCATGGGCGCACAGCACCGATTTGATGCGCGAACATGCTTATCAACTGCTGTTTGCCGCGCATTGCGACCGGGCTGTGCATATTCGAACGTAATTATGCGCACCGCGCCGAAACGTCGGAAGCCAAGCCGCAGCCCGCAGTCGATGCGGCCGCGACGAAAGCGGTTCCTCGACTTCACGTTTAATGCTGCCGGTCTAAGGCGATGCTCGCCCGGTCTATCGCCATAGCTCTGCTTTGGGGAATGCGTTTGAGCCTGGTGTGGCTCGTCGCGCACGAATACTTGGCATTCGTCGACGAAAAGCTGACGACAATATCGCGCGCGCTCAGCGCGATTTAAGACCGCGGTTACTTTGGCCGCGCCTCGTGTAGGCCGCGATCCGCCGGCTGCAGCTTTCCGGATCGCCTGTCTTTGACCGCCTGTATCAAGGTCAGCGCGGCATTGCGCACGTCATCCTGAAAGTCGGTGTCCTTGTCCAAATCATCGTGGCTGGTCGCGTAGGGCGTGAGGTAGCCGACGTAGCGGTCAATGAGCGCGAGGTGGCCCGACGGAATCATGCCGATGTCGCTCATCCAGTCGGTGAGAATACGCCGAAGGTTTTCTGTTCCGGCGGCGTCGCCGTGCACCACCACCGAAAAGACCCGTCCGGCGAGATGACGTGGGTAGGGCCAGCCGGCCAGCTCCAGCCTTTTGGCTTTCATCGGATCCTTGCCGCCCGTCGAGGTGGAGTCCGGGTTGCCGCCATCCGCGCAGACCAGGCGATCGATCATCAGCTTGAGCGAGGAGGGTGCCTGATACCAGTTGACCGGACACACGATCAGGACGCCGTGCGCGGCGGCCCATTTCGGATAGATCTCCGCCATCCAGTCACCGGCTTGGCCGAGAGCATGGTTCGGATAACAGCTGCACGGCCAATGGCAAAGCGGTTGTGCTGTGGAGACGCATGCCTTGCACGGATAGATCACTTTTCCATATTCGGCCGTGAGGCGTGACAAATCGAGGATGTCGACTTCGAAGCAGCGCGGGTTTTTTCAACGGCCTGTTTTGCAAGCGTCACCATCCGCCAGGTTTTCGACATTTCGCCTGGGCAGGTTTGATCGTTGCGCGACGAGCCGTTGACGATCAGGATCCGTGAGGGCGACTTGGGATTTTTCTGGGCTGACTCCGCGGCCTGGATGCTGGCACGTGTTTGCAGCCACTCGATCGGCAAGTCGAAGTCGGGATCGACGAAGCCTTTGCCGGCTTTCCGCGTGCGCGGTGACTTGTGATATTCGTCATAGGTCACCCAGGCAGTTTCAACGATCTTGTCGAGTTCGCGCTTAAGCGGCTCAAACTCCGGATCGTAGAATTGCGCCAGGAATCGTTTCTTGAATTCCTGCTTGTCGAGCTGGACGCTCGGCATGCCCTTGCGCACTTTGATCTTGGCCATGAGCGTTCCTCATCGTGTGGGCCATGGCTGGCATTGAAGCGCTTTCAACGCGAAATGACGAGGGCGTCACCGCGGTGTGACTATCATTTCGTCTTTGCCACCTCGGCGATGACGTCGGCCGCTTCCTTGAAGGCATGGTTGGCGGCCGGTACCCCGCAATAGATCGCCTGCTGCAGGATGATTTCCTTGATGTCGTCCGGGGTGAAATTGGCCTCGGTCAACGCCGCTCGCACATGCATGCGGAATTCCTCCCATTTGTCGAGCGCAAGCATCGTGCCGATCACCAGGATACGACGGGTGCGCTCGTCATAATGTGGGCGTGTCCAAATCTCGCCCCAGGCGGTGCGCGTGATGAAATCCTGAAATTCTTCGTTGAACGCCGTCTTCTTGGCGTTCGCGCGATCGACCCAGGCATTGCCAAGCACCTTGCGGCGCCTGGCCATTCCCCGTTCGTAGCGTTCCTTGTCGTCCATGGGCGTCTCCGTCAGCCGCGGAGGAAGTTGAGTACGGTCTCGGTGTATTGCTTCGGCAGCTCGACATTCGCGATGTGCGCGGCGTCGAGGCTCGCGAGCTTGGCGCCCTTGATCTGTTTCTGGATCGCTTCGCCGGCGGAAGGCGGCGTTGCAGGATCCTGTTTGCCGACGATGACCAAAGTCGGCGCGGTCACGCGCGGATTGGATGCAGTGAAGTCCATGTCGCGGATGGCCTCGCAGCTCGCAATGTAGCCGGCAGGATTCGTGGCGACGAACATTTCAGTCATGCGCGTGATCGCTTGAGGCGTGCGCGCGCGGAAATCCTTGGTGAACCATCGCTCCATGTTCGGTCCGACCAATTCGCCGAGGCCTTTCTCGCGCACGAACTTGATGCGATCGCTCCACGGGGTCTTGTCGGCGTAGTTGAAGTTGGTGTTCGAGAGGACAAGCTTGTCGATGCGGTTTGCGGCGTTGGCGCCCAGCCATTGGCCGACCATGCCGCCCATCGAAAGTCCGCACCAATTGATCGTCTTGATCTTCAGCGCGTCGATGATGGAAAGCACGTCGCGGCCGAAGCGCTCCATCGAATAGGGGCCTTTCGGCACGCCCGATTTGCCATGGCCGCGTCGGTCATAGCGCACCAGCCGGAAGTGCTTGGCAAACTCCGGCGCCTGGTCGTCCCACATGTGCAGGTTGGTGCCGAGCGAGTTCGACAGCATCAGCACAGGGGCGCCTTCGCGGCCCTCAACCTCTACATGAAGCGGGCAGCCGTCATCGGCGTTGATCGTCGGCATTAAGATCCTCCCCTAAAGAGGTGTTTTGATTTGCAGTCTTGCCGTGGCCAAAACCCATAATGCGGCTTAAGTGGTCTGCAAAGCACTTTTCATGACCGCGCCGAAGGCTTAAGTCCGAGGGTCGGAGACCTCAGGTTCGAGCGTAAAGGAGATGCCGGATGGCGATGTCAATGACAGGGGAAGTCCAGCTTCCGGCGAGCCGAGACGTCGTCTGGGCGAAGCTCAATGATCCCGACGTTCTCAAGGCCTGCATTCCGGGTTGCGAGGAGCTCAACAAGACTTCGGAGACGGAATTTCAAGCCGTCGCAACTACAAAGATCGGTCCGGTGAAGGCTCGGTTTAAGGGCAAAGTGCAGCTCAGCGACCTCAATCCACCCAACGGCTACAGGATTTCCGGCGAAGGGGACGGCGGCGTCGCCGGTTTCGCAAAAGGTGGCGCGACCGTCGCGCTCTCCGACAAAGATGGTGGCACGCTGTTGACGTACAACGTGGAGGCGCAGATCGGGGGCAAGCTGGCCCAACTCGGGCAGCGCCTGGTCAACGGTGCCGCCAAAAAAATCGCCGACGATTTTTTCCAGAAATTCGCCGCGTCCGTCGCAAGTCCCTGAGCGAGGCGACGGATCACCGCAGTTTGAAGCGGTTTTCCTGCCTTGAATCCCTTGACCCGGCCCGCAATCGGGGTTCAGACTTATTCCTGTTCCAAGCTGCGAACGGGTCAAAATCGGCCCGATTTCAGCTACCGAACCACCGCCGTCCGGGTGAATGGGGGCGAAAAGAGGGCCTTTGGCCCCAAATTGGGAGGAAGGTCATGCCTGCGGTGTCAATGACGGTTAATGGCAAAGCCGTCACTGGTGACGTCGAAGCGCGCACGCTTCTGGTGGAATTTCTGCGCGAGAATTTGCGACTAACCGGCACGCATGTCGGTTGCGACACGTCGCAATGCGGTGCCTGTGTGGTCCACATCGACGGCATCGCTGCAAAGGCATGCACCACGCTCGCCTTGCAGTGCGAAGGTGCCAAGATCGTCACCATTGAAGGACTGGCAGAACCGAACGGTCCGCTGCATCCGATGCAGGAGGCGTTCCGGGAGCATCACGGTCTGCAATGCGGGTTCTGCACGCCCGGAATGATCATGGCTGCGCTCGATATCGTGCGCCGCCGCGGCAACGATCTCGACGAGCACACAATTCGCGAGCAGCTCGACGGAAATATTTGCCGCTGCACCGGTTACCACAACATCGTCAAGGCGATTGCGGCGGGTGCAAAAGCCATGGCCAAGGGCGGTGCGCGACAGGCCGCGGAATAACGTCAAAACATTCCAACGGGAGGAGACCGCCATGAGCGCGACGGGTATCGGCGCGGCGGTGCGCCGGAAGGAAGACCTCCGCTTCATCACTGGCAGGGGCCAATTCACCGACGATGTGATCCGGCCGCGCGAGACGCGTGCCGTTTTCGTCCGCTCCCCGCATGCGCATGCAAAGATAAAGAACATCGACACAAGCGCAGCAAAAACGATGCCGGGCGTGATCGCCGTCCTCACAGGCGCCGAACTGGCAAGCGACAAGATTGGCAACCTGATTTGCGGCTGGATGATTCACTCCAAGGACGGCACGCCGATGAAGATGGCGCCGCATCCGGCGCTGGCCGTCGGCAAGGTCAACCACCAGGGAGACGCTGTCGCCGTCGTCATAGCCGAAACGCAGGTGCAGGGACGCGACGCCGCCGAAAAAGTGAAAGTCGACTACGAGCCGCTTCCGGCGGTCACTGATCCTGCGAAAGCAAAGTCAGGCCCGCAAATTCACGACCTTGCACCGAAGAACACAATTTACGAGTGGTCGCTCGGCGACGCGAAGGCCGTCGATGCGGCCTTCAGCTCCGCAAAGCACGTCACCAAGCTTGATATCGTCAATAACCGGCTGGTGCCGAATGCGATCGAGCCACGTGCCGCGCTGGCCGAGTACGACGCCGGCAATGGATCAGCTGACGCTTTGGAATACGACGCAGAATCCGCATGTGTCGCGGTTGGTGATTGCCGCTTTTGTCGGCATGGCACCCGAGCACAAGCTGCGCGTCATTGCCCCCGATGTCGGCGGCGGCTTTGGGTCAAAGATTTTCATCTATCCGGAAGAGGTCGTCTGTTTATGGGCCGCACGCAAGGTCGGCCGGCCGGTGAAGTGGACGGCAGACCGGTCGAAATCGTTCGTGACCGACGCGCATGGCCGCGATCACGTCACCCATGCCGAGCTTGCGCTCGATGCCAACGGTAAAATTCTGGCGATGCGCGTGAAGACGATCGCCAATCTCGGCGCCTATATGTCCACGTTCTCTTCGTCGGTGCCGACTTATCTTTACGCGACGCTGTTGTCCGGCCAGTACGACATTCCGCAAATCTACTGTGAGGTAGATGCGGTCTACACAAATACGGTGCCGGTCGATGCTTATCGCGGCGCTGGCAGGCCCGAAGCGACATTCGTCGTTGAACGCCTGGTCGAGGTGGCGGCACGACAGATGGCGAATTGATCCAGCGGATTTGCGCAAGCGCAACTTTGTCAAATCGTTCCCGCACCAGACGCCGGTCATCATGGCTTACGACGCCGGTGACTATAATGCATCGCTCAAAAAGGCTTTGGATCTCGCGGACGTTAAGGGCTTCAATAAACGCAAGCGCGAAGCGGCCCGTGAACGGCAAATTACGCGGTCTGGGCTATTCGACATATATCGAGGCCTGCGGCATCGCGCCGTCGCAGGCCGTCGGCTCGCTGGGATGCGGCGTCGGTCTGTGGGAGAGCGCCGAAGTGCGCGTCAATCCGACCGGCAGCGTGGAAGTCCTCACTGGCGCGCACGCCCACGGGCAAGGCCACGAGACGACTTTCGCTCAACTCGTTTCGGAGCGGCTTGGCATTCCATTCGAGAATGTCTCCATCGTGCATGGCGATACCGACAAAGTGCAGTTCGGAATGGGCACTTACGGCTCGCGCTCCGGCGCGGTCGGCATGTCGGCGATCGTGAAGGCGCTAGACAAGATCGAGGCGAAAGCAAAAAAGGTTGCCGCTCACATGCTGGAAGCGGCGGAAGGCGATATCGTCTTCAAGGATGGAAAATTTACCGTCGCAGGCACCGACAAGTCGGCGGCATGGGGCGACGTCTCACTCAATGCCTACATCGCGCACAAGTTTGCGGGGCAGGAGCTCGAGCCCGGGTTGAAGGAAACCAGCTTCTACGATCCGACCAATTTCACGTTCCCGGCCGGCTGCCATATTTGCGAGGTCGAGGTTGATGGTGAGACCGGCAAGACTGAAATCGTGAATTGGACCGCCATCGACGATTTCGGCACAGTCGTCAATCCGATGATTGTCGAAGGGCAGGTTCATGGCGGCATCGCGCAAGGCATCGGGCAGGCTTTGCTGGAGGGCGCGGTGTACGACAAAGACGGTCAGCTCGTGACCGGGTCGCTGATGGATTATTGCATGCCGCATGCGCACGACCTGCCCTCGTTCAAGGTTGGCCTTACTGAAACGAAGGCGCCGTCGAATCCGCTCGGCATCAAAGGGTGCGGAGAGGCCGGGGCGATCGCAGCACCGGCAGCCGTGATCAATGCCATCACTGACGCAATCGGCAGTGAGAATCTCATCATGCCTGCAACCGCACAAACGGTTTGGGCAGCGCTCAAAAATGGACAATCGCGCCAAGCCGCGTAGTTACAGGGAGATTTGAGATGTACAATTTTACTTTCCATCGTCCGACCACGGTCCGTCAGGCGGCCGGTCTCCTGGCCCGCAACCCGGAAGCAAAGCTCCTGGCGGGCGGACACTCGCTTTTGCCGGTGATGAAGCAACGCCTGGCGCAGCCTTCCGCGCTCATCGATTTGTCTTTGGTCGAAGGATTGAGCGGTGTCGAGCAGAAGGGCCGGTCGATCGTGATCGGGGCTATGACGCGTCACGCCGACGCGGCCAATTCGCCAGTGCTTCAGCAACTTTCGCCCGGCCTCGCATCGGTGCCTGCGTCGGTCGGCGATCCGCAGGTGCGCAATCGCGGCACAATCGGCGGCTCGATCGCCAACAACGATCCGAATGCCGACTATCCCGCGGCCTGCCTCGGCCTTGGGGCCACGATCATCACCAACAAGCGGCGCATTGCAGCCGATGATTTTTTCACCGGCATGTTTTCAACTGCGCTCGAGGACGGTGAGATCATCACGAAGGTGAGCTTTCCGATCGCCAAGAAGGCGGCCTACGAAAAGTTCAAGCATCCGGCGTCGGGCTTCGCCCTCGTTGGCGTGTTCGTGTCGAAGCGTGGCGCCGATATCCGCGTAGCGGTGACCGGCGCGGGCGCCAACGGCGTATTCCGTGTGAAGTCCTTCGAAGAGGCGCTCAAGAAGCGCTTCGCCGCCAAATCAATCGAAGGCATGACGATACCCGCCAACGGCATGAACAGCGATATTCACGCCAGTCCCGAATACCGCGCGCATCTTGGTTGGTGTTCTGGCACGGAGAGCGCTTGCCAAGGCAACAGCCTGAACAAGCATTCATAGTCGGCTGCCCGACATAACACGTCCACATTTGATCGCGAGCATTGATCGCGCAGGAACCGATGCGCGGTCGCTGCGTTGGAGCGACGGGCGCGCGCAACTGTGCAGGTCAACGTGGTCGAGATTTTTCCAATCTTTGTCGTGATGCTAACCGCTGCAGCAATGGCACTCGTGCGCCTGAGCGTTTAGCGACAGCTATTTGTCCGGCCGGTCAAGCTCCGCGAGCAGATCGTGGAGGTCGAGCGGGTTCGTGTACATCTGCAACGAGCCGTCAGGCTTTTTCGGCCATTTGTCTTTCGGGCGGTCCCAGTAGAGCTCGACTCCGTTGTCGTCGGGATCACGCAGATAGAGCGCTTCGCTCACACCATGGTCGCTGGCGCCCTCAAGCGGGATCTTCGCCACGATGAGCCGGCGCAGAGCGTCGGCGAGCAGCTTGCGGGTCGGGTAAAGAATGGCCGTATGGTAAAGGCCCGTGGTGCCGGGCGCGGGCGGTGACCCGCCGCGGCTCTCCCAGGTATTGAGGCCAAGATGATGATGATAGCCGCCGGCCGATATGAAGGCGGCGCCTGGCCGGCTTGTGGTGAGCGTAAAACCCAGCACCCCGCAGTAGAAATCGAGCGCCCTTTGCAGATCGGCGACCTTCAGATGGACATGCCCGATCCGCACCCCAGGGTCGATCGTGGGGAATTGCAGGGCCTCTTTCTCGAGGGTTATTGGCTTGCTCATAGGTAAATCCTGGCTGTCGGGGCCTTGGCTCCCCACATGTAAGACAGGCGCGTGGTAGGATAAAGTCCCTGCATGACCGACAAGACCCTCCCGAATTCCATCGATTCAACGCTCGATCTGCTGGCCAAGGCCGACTACATCGCCGACCGCTCGCTGGCGACGGTGCTTTACCTGGCGCTCAAAATGGGCCGTCCGCTGTTCGTCGAGGGTGAGGCGGGCGTCGGCAAGACCGAGATTGCGAAAGTGCTGGCCACGACGCTGGGCCGGCGTCTCATCCGGCTGCAGTGCTATGAGGGGCTGGATGTATCCGCGGCCGTCTACGAGTGGAACTACGGCGCGCAGATGATCGCCATCCGTCTTGCCGAAGCGGAAGGCGAGGGAGACAAGGCTCGCATCGAGCATGACGTGTTTTCGGAGCGCTTCCTCATCAAGCGCCCGTTGCTTCAGGCGCTGGAGCCGGACCCTGCGGGCGCACCGGTGCTCCTGATCGATGAAATCGACCGGACTGACGAAGCCTTCGAAGCATTTCTTCTGGAAGTGCTCGCCGATTTCCAGGTCACCGTGCCGGAGCTCGGCACCGTGAAGGCGCCACACCCGCCGATCGTCGTCGTTACGTCCAATCGAACCCGTGAAGTACACGATGCGCTCAAGCGCCGATGTCTTTATCATTGGGTCGGCTATCCGGATGCTGCGCGCGAATTGAAGATTCTCCGTGCGAAAGTGCCGGGCATTGCAAAAAAACTGTCCGAGCAGGTCGTCGCCTTCGTGCAGGCGTTGCGCAAGGAGGACCTGTTCAAGTCGCCGGGCGTCGCCGAGACGCTGGATTGGGCCGGCGCGCTGACCGAACTCGATGTTGTGGCGCTCGATCCCGCCACCGTGTCAGACACGCTCGGCGTGCTTCTGAAATACCAGGACGACATTGCCCGCCTCGACGGCACCAAGGTGAAGGCCTTGCTCGACGAGGTGAAGTCGGAGCTAAGGGCGGCGGAGTAATATCATGGCCGCGCCTGAGGGACGTCTTGCCGAGAACATTGTCTACTTTGCTCGTGCATTGCGCGCAGCCGGGATGCCGGTCGGGCCGGGTGCCGTCCTTGACGCCCTCGAGGCGTTGAACGTCGCGCGTGTCGGTGCGCGCGATGATTTTTACTGGACGCTGCACGCCGTCTTTGTGAAACGGCACGAGCATACAATTCTCTTTGACCAGGCATTTCGAATCTTCTTCCGGAAACGAGGCTACATCGAGAAGCTGATTGCATCGATGATTCCGCAAACCATGGAGCCAACGGCAAAATCGCCCGCGCCGGGCGCGCAGCGCATCCAGGAGGCGCTGTTTTCCGGACTTAACGAACGCGCACAGGATCAATCGGAAATCGAGGTCGACGCACGGCTGACCGTCTCCGACCGCGAGGTACTGCAGAAAAAAGATTTTGCGCAAATGACGGCGGCAGAGATCGCGGCGGCCAAGGATGCCATCGCACGCCTGACGTTGCCGCTCGACGAAGTCCGCACAAGGCGTCTCAGGCAAAATCGACGCGGCCACCTGATCGACATCCGGCGCACTCTGCGCGCCAGCATGAAGGCAGGCGGCGCGGTCATCGACTTGAAATATCTCGGGCCCCGACTGAAGGAGCCGCCGATTGTCGCTCTGCTCGATATATCGGGCTCGATGAGCGAATACACGCGGCTGTTTCTGCATTTCCTGCACGCCGTTACCGACGCCCGCAAACGCGTCACCACATTTCTCTTCGGCACGCGGCTGACCAATGTCACCCGTGCGATCCGGCAACGCGATCCGGACGAGGCGCTGGCCGCCTGCTCGGCCAACGTGGCCGATTGGTCGGGCGGTACGCGCATTGCCTCATCGCTTCACGTGTTCAACAAGCAGTGGGCGCGCCGGGTGCTAGGGCAGGGCGCGGTGGTGCTGCTAATCACCGATGGACTCGAACGGGACGCCGACGACACCCTCGCCTTTCGAAATCGATAGGCTTCATCGATCGTGCAAGCGGCTGATATGGCTCAATCCGCTGCTTCGTTTTCACGCCTTCGAAGCCCGTGCCAAAGGCGTGCAAACCATGCTGCCACACGTTGATGAGTTGCGGCCGATCCACAATCTGGACTCGATGAAAGAGCTTGTGCGCGCCTTATCCGGTGCGCCGGCAAAGGGCTACAATCCGAAAGATCTGCTGAAGCAGGTTGCGTGATGGAGGATTTCGATGCTTTCGCGCGATGAAGATATTCTCAAGGCTGCCGAGGAATGGCGCAAAGACGGGCGCGAGGTTGCGCTTGCAACGGTGGTTGAGACATGGGGGTCGGCGCCGCGGCCTGTCGGCTCGAACCTCGTCATCGACAACGAAGGTAATTTCCTCGGATCCGTATCGGGCGGCTGCGTCGAGGGCGCCGTGGTGACCGAAGCGATGGAGGTGATCGAGAGCGGCAAGCCGAAAATGCTCGAATTCGGCGTCGCAGATGAAACAGCCTGGAAGGTCGGCTTGTCCTGCGGCGGCACCATCCGCGTGTATGTGGAGAAAGTAGGCTGACGTGAAGCTTGACGTCCTGCATGCGCTGAATGCGGAGCGCGCGGCACGGCGCGCGGCCGTGCTTGTGACCGATGTCGCGAGCGGCGAGCAACGTTTGGTCAAAGCCGGTGAGGTGGCCAAGGATCTTTGAAGGAGGTCCTGGACAAGCGCCTGCGGATGGCCAAGAGCGGCATGGAGGAAACGCCGCAAGGGCGAGTTTTTCTGACGGTCTATGTGCCGTCGCCGCGGCTGGTGATCACCGGCGCGGTGCACATCAGCCAGACGCTCGCCCCGATCGGGCAACTGCTCGGTTACGACGTGACGATTGTTGACCCGCGCACCGCCTTTGCCTCGATCGAGCGGTTTCCCGACGTGAAAGTGATCGCCGAATGGCCGGACGTGGCACTGCCACCGCTTGGCATCGATCACTACACGGCCTTCGTTGCGCTCACGCACGATCCGAAAATTGACGATCCGGCACTCAAGCATGCGCTCGCGCGCGATTGCTTCTATATCGGCGCACTCGGCTCGCGGAAGACACATGCCCGGCGCGTGGAACGGCTGAAGCAAGATGGACTGAAAGAGGCGGATATCGCCCGCATCCACGCGCCGATCGGGCTCGACATCGAAGCGGTGTCGCCGGCCGAGATTGCGGTTGCGATCATGGGCCAGATCACGCAGGTTCTGCGGCAGAAAGCGGAGGCGGCATGAAATTCGGCTCCGTCCCCATCGCCGAGGCCGTCGGCGGTACCGCGGTGCATTCGATCCGCCAGGGCGATTTCATCGTCAAGAAAGGCACGCTCATCGGGCCTGCCGAATTGGCGGCGCTCGAGGCAGCGGGCGTGAAGGAAATTACGGTGGCGCGCCTCGATCCGGACGACGTCTCTGAAGATCAGGCGGCGGCCGACATCGCAGCCGCGATTGCGGGCGACGGAGTGCGCGCCGACGGGGCTTTCACAGGACGCTGCAATCTGTCCGCCGAGAGTGCCGGAATTCTGGTTGTCGATCGGGATGCGGTCGACGCCCTCAACCGGATCGATGAGGCGGTCACGCTGGCGACGCTGCCAGCTTACAAGCCGGTGGTCGAAGGTGAAATGATTGCCACCGTGAAGATCATTCCCTTTGCAGTGGCAAAATCCGCGCGCGACCAGGCGGTGACTACGGCTGCGAGAGCCAGGCCTGTCATTCGTGTTGCGCCCTATAAGCTGCGCAAAATCGGCGTGGTCTCCACGTTGTTGCCGGGTCTTGCTCCAAAAGTCATCGAAAAGACGCTTAAGATTACCACCGCGCGCATTGCGCCGGCCCGTGCGACCATCATCGCCGAGAAGAGAGTGCCGCACGACCAAGTCGCGTTGGCGCGGGCAATAGACGAACTGCTCAAGGCCGGTGCCGAGCTCGTCATCGTTTTTGGCGCTTCCGCCATAGCCGACCGCCGCGACGTCATTCCTGCAGCTATCGAAGCGGTCGGCGGCGACATTGAGCACTTCGGGATGCCCGTCGATCCGGGAAACCTGATGTTGATCGGGAAGGCGCGAGGCCAGCCGGTGCTCGGCGCTCCCGGTTGTGCGCGCAGCCCGAAAGAAAATGGTTTTGACTGGATCCTGATGCGGCTCCTCGCCGGATTGCCTGTAACGCGTGCCGATGTCACCGGCATGGGTGTCGGCGGGCTGCTGATGGAGATCGTCACGCGTCCGCAGCCGCGCGAGGAGCATACTCCCCAGGCCGGACGCCGTGTTGCGGCTCTGGTGTTGGCGGCGGGACGTTCGACGCGCATGGGTGCCGTCAACAAGATGCTCGCCGAAATCGGCGGCAAGCCGCTGGTCCGCATTGCAGCAGAACAGGCCGTTGCTTCACACGCGCAGCCGATCATTGTCGTGACCGGCCACGAGCGCGAAAAAGTCGAAGCTGCGCTCAAGGGTTTGCCGGTCCGCTTTGTGCACAACGCGGATTATGCGGAAGGTCTTGGCACGTCCCTCAAGGCCGGTATTGCGGCGGTGCCTGAAGAGGCCGATGCAGCGGTCGTCTGCCTCGGCGACATGCCGCAAGTCGATGCCGCCTTGATCAATCGGTTGATCGCAGCCTTCGATCCGGAACGCGGCGCGCTTGTGGTCGTGCCGAGCATCGATGGCAGGCGCGGCAATCCGGTGGTTTGGTCGCGACGCTTCTTCCATGACCTGATGGCGATCCAGGGCGATGTCGGCGCGCGCCACCTGATCGGCAATTATGCCGAAGCGGTCGTCGAAGTGCCGGTGGTCGGCGAGGCGGCGCTGACCGACGTGGACACGCCCGAGTCGCTTTTGGCCGTCAAGGCCGAAATTGAGCGCGCCTGAGATTCGAATCATTGATCGCCTTGGCCAACTCGCTCCTAGCTGAGAGGGACAGCAGGGAAGGGCGATGCTTCACGTCTATGTCCCGGTGATGCGCGCGCTGGTCGTTATGGCCTTGGTGCTTGCCACGGCCGCGCTGATGCTCGTCGCGGTCAACACCGCACGTGCCGCCATTGCCGCAACCTTTATCTAACTCATTAAAAGATCAGTACTATTCAGTGCCTTGCGCGGGAAGTGCTTTTGCCCTAGATTATGACTGACCAGTCAGTCATTCGATAGGTGTAGCGATGCGTCGCGTAGCCGGGGTTCGACAAGCAGGGGCAGCCCGCGCTGGCCGCCGCAAGCGCGCCGCCGAGGCGGCGCGGGCTGCCGCTATGCCAGCCAGCGCCGGCGTAAGGTGCGCAGCGGTGAACGCCGCGAAGCAATTCTGGCCGCCGCCCTCGACGAATTTTCCAGCCGCGGTTTCGAGGCCGCTCGCCTGGAGGACGTGGCGCGCCGCGCCGGCGTCGCCAAAGGCACGATCTATCTCTACTTCCGTGACAAGGAGAGCCTGTTCCAGGAGTTGATCAGGACAATGCTGACGCCTTTGGTCGGGACGATCGAGGCGATGGGGCAGGCCGATGTGCCACTGGCGGTGCTGGCCGACCGCATCGTCGACCTGTTTGTCAGCCAGGTATACGAAACGCGGCGGAAAGACGTCGTGCGCCTCATGATTTCGGAGGGGCGTCGTTTTCCCAAGCTCGCCGAGTTCTATTACCGCGAGGTTCTTTCCCGCATCATTGCGGCCGTACGGGCGCTGCTGCGCGCGCGCGGCTGCACGCGGCGAAGTGCCGGAAGGCCTCGCGGAATTTCCGCAGATCATTGCCGCGCCGGGTCTCGTCGCCATCGTCTGGAACGGCTTGTTCGAACGTTTCGAGCCACTCGACGTTCGCAAGATGATGAAGACACATCTCGACCTGTTATTCGCGCAGGGGAGAGTGCCATGACCAGAACTCTCGCCAGTCTGGCTCTCGTTTTCGCGACGCTCGCGCTTGCAGGCTGTGACAACAGCAACGACCGCGTTCTGCAGGGTTGGGTCGAGGCCGAGCTGGTTTTCGTCTCGCCCGACGAGCAGGGACGTGTCGAAATGCTGAAAGTTCGCGAAGGCGATCACGTCAAGAAAGGCGACCTGCTGTTCACAGTGGACGACGATCTGCAAAAAGCGGATGTCGTCGTGCGGAACACCGCCGTTATAAATGCACAACAGGCTTTCGATCGCGCCAAGGAATTGCTGAAGTCGGCTGCCGGCACGCAGAAGGCCTATGACGATGCCGAGGCGGCGCTGCGCCAGGCGAAAGCCAATCTGGAGTGGGCACAGACGAGGCTTGCCCGCCGCAACGCCCACAGTCCCGGCGATGGCACCATCGAACAGATCTACTACCGGCCGGGCGAAACCGTGCCGGCTGGACGGCCGGTCGTGGCCTTGCTGCCGCCCGGCAATCTGAAGATCCGGTTTTTCGCGCCGCAAGCCGTGTTGCCAGAGCTCAAGTACGGCGACGTCGTGGCAATATCCTGTGACGGTTGCGACAAGGACCTGACCGCGAAGATCAGCTTCATCGCGCGCAGCGCCGAATTCACCCCGCCGGTGATCTACAGCCTGGAGGAGCGCGCCAAGCTCGTGTTCCTGATCGAGGCGCGGCCGGACATCCGGAGAAATTCCGTGTCGGCCAGCCGGTGACCGTCACTTTGCCGCAAGGATCTTCGAAATGAACGAGGCCGATATCGTCATCGATGTGCACGGCCTGACAAAAAAATTCGATGGCCGTGCTGTGGTGCGTAACCTCTCGATGCAGGTCAAGCGCGGCACGATCTATGGGTTCCTCGGCCCGAACGGCTCCGGCAAGACGACCACGATCCGAATGCTGTGCGGGCTGCTGACGCCGGATGAAGGCACCGGCACCTGCCTTGGCTACGACATCCGCACCGAGACCGACAAGATCAAGCTGCAGGTCGGATACATGACGCAGCGCTTCAGTCTGTATCAGGACCTGTCGGTGCGCGAGAATCTCGAGTTCATCGGAGCAATACGGTTATGTTTTTTCCTGCTTCGTTCAGGTTGGTGTTTTGCTCCGATGAACTCGGGACTGCGCGCACGGACAGGTCCTGGTACAGACCGAAGCGCTGCGTATGTATCCGACCTGCAGCTTGATCTTGTCGGACTCGGTGAAGATGTCGTAGCCGAGGCAGGTGCCGTTACCTTAATCCGGCGTCAGCAAGCCACACAGCATTCGGATCGTGGTCGTTTTGCCGAGCCGTTCGGGCCGAGAAACCCGTAGATAGTGCCACGTTTGACCTGCATCGAGAGATACGCACCACACGCGGCCATCGAAATTCGTCAGCCCTTCGACGTCGATGACATATCGGCTTCGGTCATTTCGAGGGTCCTTGCGTCAAAGTGACGGTTACCGGTTGACCGACGGGAGATTCTCCGGATTTTCGGCCGCGCCTCGATCAGGAAGACGAGCTTCGCGCGCTCCTCTTGGCTGTAGATCACTGGCGGCGTGAATTCGGCGTGCGCGAGATGAAGCTCATCTTCGCGCGGTCAATCGTTGTCGCAGCCGTCGCAGGAAACGCTCACGACGTCGCCATATTTGACGCGCGGCAGCCCCCCTCGGGGAAAAAAACCGGATCTTCAGGTTGCCGGCGGCAGCAACGCACGACCGGCCGGCTGGCCACCACGATTTCGCCGGCCGGTAATAAATCTGTGCGATGGTGCCATCTCCCAGGACTGTGCGCGTTGCGGCGGGCAAGCCTCGTTTGCTGAGCCACTCCAGGTTGGCCTTGGCCTGGCGCAGCGCCGCCTCGGCATCGTCATAGGTCTTCTGCGTGCCGGCAGCCGACTTCAGCAATTCCTTGGCGCGATCGAAAGCCTGTTGTGCATTTATGACGGCGGTATTCCTGACAACGACATCCGCCTTATCTCAAGTTAGTCGTCCACTGTGAACAGCAGGTCACCCTTCTTGACGCGATCACCCTCCAAACTTTCAGCGTTTCGACGCGCCCCTGCTCGTCGGGTGAGACCAAAAACCAGCTCACTCGACCCAACCTTGTAGAACGCGGTCGTTGCTGTTGT
>CAWCEW010000003.1:0-118254 GCA_963794665.1 uncultured Alphaproteobacteria bacterium
ATCAAAGTCAGAATGCCGGCCGGCGACTACATCGGGCCCTGAATATTGTTGTCGTGAACGACCTGGCTCCAGCGCGCAATTTCGCTCTTGAGCAAGGCGCGCGCGGCCGCGACCGTGCGCTGGTCTTGCGGGTAGGGCGACACGCCGGTGTCGGCCCATGACTTCACGATTGCCGGATCGGCGATGATCTCCTGCAGCGTGGCGTTGAGCTTGTTGACGACGTCGTCGGGCGTTCCGCCCGGCGCGAACAGCGCGTGCCAATAGAGAATTTCGAGCTTCGGCCCGAATGCCTTTACGAAGCTGTCGGCAGTCGGCAGCTCGGGTGATTTCTCTTTCGCCGTTATTCCATAGGCCTTTACCTGACCGGCCTTGACCTGCTGCACCACCGACTGCGGTGTCGCGAAGAACAGGTCGACGTGCCCGCCGGCGATGTCCTGCAACGCTGGCGCCGCGCCGCGATAGGGAATGAGGTCGACCTTTATCTTGGCCTCCTGCGCGAGCAGCGAAGTGGCAAGATGGCCGGTCGCGCCGACGCCCGGCGTTGCCGCCTTCAGCGTCTGCTTTTTCATCAGTGCCAGCAGTTCGGTGAGATTGTTGGCCTCGAGCGTCTTGCGCCCGACCAGCACCAGCGGGTTGTTGTTGATGAAGATGACCGGGACGAGGTCCTTCTCGGTGTCGTAGTTCACGTTCTTGTAGAGGGCGACGTTCGCCGAAATCTGCAGGTTATGGATGAGCAGCGTGTAGCCGTCGGGCGTGGCATGCGCGACCCGGCCGGTCGCGATCGTGGTGCCGCCGCCGCTCACGTTCTCGACGATGAAGTTCTGCTTGAGCTTGTCCTGCAGTGCCTGGGCCAGGACGCGCGCCACCTGGTCGGTCGGTCCACCCGCCGGGTAGGGAACGATGATTGTGACGTTCTTGCTCGGATAGGATTGCGCCCATAATCGGCGCGGCGAAAATGAAAAGGCCAACGACGGCCAACACGATTGCGGCGGCGCGCTTCATGGTCTCTCCTCCCGGCTTGTTTTCAGGAAGCTTACGCCGCGGGAATGATCGGCAACAAGAGGTAGGGCTGGCGTCCGGCGGCGAAGTGCAAGGTATTTTTGCAATCGAAGACCGCCGGCGGCCGGTCGTCCTTGTCGATGTGCAAAAACGGCCCGACGCCCTTCATCGGATAGGGCGCGTTCGGCAAAGCGATGTCGCGGCCGTCGACCTCGTAGTCCCTGCCGCGCACAGAGAGCGCGAGCCGGTAGCCTTGCGGCACCACGATCGAGGTCGGCCAGATCTCGACATCGAGCTCGACCGGCTCGCCCGGCTTGAGCGGCTGCTCTTCGTCGTGCGTGTGCCAGGGCCGGTAGGGCTTCGACAGCTTCGGGTCGAGCTTGCGGTGCGACGCGCGCAGCCAGCCGAGCCCGACCGGCGTGCGCGGATCGTTGGAGCCGATGAAGGTGACTTCCTTGCCGGCAGGATCGAACACGCGCAGCGCCAGGAACAGGTCGGCGTCGGTCGTTTCCGACGAGACCCAGAGCTTGGCGGCGACCGGGCCGGTGATCTCGAGGTCCTTCGTCATTGGCGGCGTCGAGAAGGTGAGGCCGTCGCCCATCGTTTCATAGCTAAGCGCCGTTGCCTGTGACGGCGCGTCCGGGCCCAACGTCTTCGCGTCCGGCTGCAGGAAATATTTCGTCCATTGCGTGCGGGCGAGCGGCCATTCGTTCTCGGCCCGCAGCACGAATTTCTCGCCGGGATGACGGATATTGAGCGATACGCGCGGCTGCTTGTCCCAGCCGGTATTTTCGCCTTTCAGGAAGTGGCCGAAGAATTTCTTCTGCAGGGCCTCGCCGTAACGGCTGTAGAAATGGGTGAAGTGCGTGTCGCCGTGCACTTCGAGCCATTTCTGCTTCGAGCCGGCGCGCAGCCAGCCCTCGAAATTGCCGCGCGTGTGCAGGCCCATGCCGCCCCAGTTGCCGGCGGAAAGCAGCGGCGCTTCGATATCCTCGAATTTCGCGATGCGCTTGTCGTAGTAATCATCGAAGAAGCGGCGGCGTTTCGGCTCGCCCGGCGTGTCGGCAACGTTTTTGGCCAGCGCTTCCTTCGGCAGCGTCTCGGGCCCCGCCACGTATTCTCCCGTCACGACGCTCTTTTTGCCGCGCGTGCCGACTCCGTACTGCACGCTCGCTACCTGGCGCGGGTGCCAGCTGTTGAGGAAGTCGCTGAGGATGCCGCCGTGGCGGCAGAGCTCGCGATAGTAGTCGGACGAGCCTTCCCAAATGCACAGCGCAGCGAGGTGAGGGGGCCGCAAGGCGCCGACGGTCCACTGGTTCATCGCGTAGTAAGAAATGCCGTTGATGCCGACCTTGCCGCTGCTCCAGGGCTGCGTGCCGGCCCATTCGACGCACTGGTAGAGATCCTGCGTCTCGCGCTCGCACCATACGTCGAGATAGCCCGGCGAGTGTCCCGCACCGCGCGAGTCGACGCGCAGGCAGGCATAGCCGTCCGGCACCCATTTCTCCGGATCGACCAGCTCCCAGTTCTGGTACTTGTTGCTGGAGCCTTCCAGTACCTCGGGAGCGGCCTTCACGAGCCGGTCCCAAAGGCCCTTGTAGCCTTCCTGGAACGCGAGGCCCTTGGCATAGGGGCCGTAGCTCAGGATCACCGGGTATTTGCCTTCGGCGGCTGGGCGGAAAATATCGGCACGGAGAACGACGCCGTCGTCCATGGGGATCGCAACATCCCAATCGATGCGCATTCCGTCCCGGATCTCCGTCTTCGCTTCCATTGGCGTTCCTGTCGCCCGTGTTCGTCAGGCGTTTGCCGGGCGGTGCCGCTTGACCGCCTCGGGGTTGGTGGAATCGGCGCCCATGTAGATGCCGCGCTCCCAGCTTCTTTTCAGCGGATCGGATACCCTGAGCGTCATCTTGCCGATGTTCTGAATTTCGATCTCGACAGTTTCGCCGTCCTGCAGCGCGCCAAGCCCTTCATGGTTGGTGCCGCAGGCAATGAGGTCGCCCGAGTTCATGGTCATCACGGTCGTGGCGAATTCCACGAGCGCCGGAACGCGATGCTCCATGTCGTCGGTGCTGTAATTGTGGCGCAGCTGTCCGTCGTTCCAGAATCGCACGATCAGATCGTTTGGATCCTCGATTTCGTCGGCGGTGGCGATGCAGGGGCCGATCGGCGCAAAGGTATCGAAGGATTTGCCGAGCCAGCTGGTGAGCGGCGTCGCCGGCCAGGTGCGGCGTCCCTGTTCGCGCGCTGAGACGTCGATCATCGCGGTGTAGCCGAAGACGGCGCTCTTCCAGTCCTTCGCCTTCACCATCTTCGCGGGACCCTTGATCACGAGCGCAAGCTCCGCCTCGTGCATGAAAATCCACGGCACCGGTGAATTCCGGCAGCACGATGGTGTCGCCCGGCCCGATGACCGCGTCGGGGTTCTTCATGAACATGTTGAGCGGGCGCGGCTCGCGCTGCGCGTGCTCCCAATAATTGGCGATGCAGGCGAGAATTTTTCCGGGGCGCGGCAGCGGCGGCCGCAGGCGAACTTTTTCAACCGGAGTGGAGGCTCCGTCTTTGGCAAGCTTGTCGAGCGCGGGGCGCAATTTATCGAAGTCGTCGATAATGCCCTGCATCGTGAGTTGCGGCGTGTAGCTTTTGCGCACTGCCGGGGAGATATCGATTACGCCGCGTTCCGTGAGCAGGCCGGGCAGGGTCTCGCCGCTGGCTGGTGACATTTGGAAAAGAACAAGTTTCACAGATCGCCCCCTGGACCCTAATGCGCATCTTTTCTGTCCTCATCGAACCTCAGAAAGTGCGCCGATTGGAACGCCTTGACATTTAGGCACATATCTCTCATAGTGCATAATTGCATAAAGGTCCAATATGAGTGCAAAACGGCAGTTAGCTAATACAGTTCCGAGCGCACGCCAAGCTCTTGCGCTCGAAGGCTTTTTTAAAATTATGAGCCTTTGGAATGTCGAAAACGAGGAGGCCAGAATTATCCTCGGCTCGCCTGCTGTTCGCACTTTTTTTGCCTGGAAGAAGACGCCGCCTGCCAAATTGCCTGAGGATACCCTCCGGCGCATTGGCTATGTCGCCGGTATTTGGAAGGCGCTTCAGATCGTTTACTCCGATCCGAAGTTGGCCGACACATGGATTTCCAGACCCAACGATTTTTTTGGCGGCCAAACGCCTTTGCGGCGTATGGCTGCCGGTGATGTAACGGATCTGGCGGCAGTCAGGGCGTATATCGATGCCGCAAGAGCACCCTGGTCCTGACCAAATCAAAATTAAGTGGCCAGAAGCCTGGCGCATAGTTGCCTCGCGCTTCCCGCCCATCCAGTTATTTGAACGCGTATCTGACAACCCCGATGCATGGGAGACACTTGCTGCTCTTGAGCAGGCCACAAATCCAAGATTTCGAGACGAGGCTGGAGACATCAGCCTCGTGCCGGCGGATCGGCGAGTAGCGGGCGCAGGCGCAACATGGGTGATGGCTCCGTTCACACACGTAAACGCCAAGGGCTCAAGATTTTCCAGTGGAACGTTTGGCGTTTATTACGCTGCGCGTGATTTGGTAACGGCTGTCCGTGAGACCGCTTTTCATTTCGAACGGTTTGCGCGTGACTCAAATGATCCCCCTAGACGAGAGGACATGCGCGTTCTCCTTGGAAAGGTTGCCAACACATTCGATGATCTGAACTCCGTTCCACACAACAAAGAACTTCTAGATCCAAATTCATATGCAGCCAGTCAGCCCTTCGGGGTCGAGCGCCGTAAGGTTGGAAGCAATGGTATTTCTTACCCCAGCGTGCGGCACACGGGAGGCCGTTGCATAGCGGCCTTTTGGCCAAACGTGGTCAGCATTCCAATTCAGGAGCGCCACCTTCAATATGACTGGGATGGGAAAAGAGTGGCGCGCTATTTCGATTTTGGTCGCGAGGAATGGTTTGATCTGTAAGTCCTCGTGATGACGGCATCGCCGCGTCAAGAAGTGGACGGCTGGCTATCGTTGATCGAACCGGCCCCCGCTCAAACGATTTCCAGGTAGGGCTCCCAGGCTTCGATCGCGACCCTGACATTGGGATCCAAATCCGGTCCCCACAATTCGCGGCCTTCGAAACGAACCGTATAAAGCCAATGCGGGTCCTCCGTGCGTTTGCTCGCATTGCTGTCGGGAAAGACGTGACAGCCGACAATACGCACGACCTCACCGATGTGTCCCCGGACATAGCGTGGCAATCGTGTGTGGGTTTTCGGATGGATGTTCCGCGCGCGAACTCTGTCGCCAACCTTGAATTTCGCCGGAGCAGGCGCAAAGCGCTCGTAAGGCGAGCCGCAACGGACCATGTTCGCCACTTGCGCCGCCGTCACGGGCTGCTTTGCCTTTTTGACCGGTTCGTGCGCCCGGCCTTCCTGAAGTTCTTCAGGCGTTGCCATCTTGTATTGCAGCATCATGTTTTCGAGCGTCGCCACCCACAGGCCGTAGTAGCTCATGTTCAGATATTGCGGTGGCGGCAGGCTTTCGCGCGCGAAACGAAACTCATCCAAATTCCAGATGTTGGCGACGCCAATGGCAATGTTGAGAGCAAAGGCTTTCTTTTCCCAGTCGGCATGGAAAACAGGCTCGTTGGCCTCGACCCGAATCGGGCCGAAGCCGTGCATTCCGCCCATGTCTGCCGCGCCATTCATTTGGCTGCCTCGTTCGAACGTTTCGGAAGGCCGGTGCCGACCATGCTGTCGCGGGTCACCAGCTCGGCCAGCTTGTCTTCGCTCCAGCCGTCGGTACCTTCCGGCCGCGTCGGTATCACGAGGTAGCGCAGCTCGGCGGTCGAATCCCAGACGCGGATTTCTGTCTGTGGCGGCAGCTCGACGCCGAAGTCGCGCAGCACGGCCCTCGGCTCCGCCACCGCACGCGAGCGATAGGGCGCTGACTTGTACCAGAGCGGCGGCAGGCCGAGCACCGCCCACGGATAACAGGAGCAAAGGGTGCAGACGACCATGTTGTGAACGGCGGGCGTATTTTCCAACGCCACAAGGTGATTGCCTGACCGGCCTCCGTAACCAAGCGATCCGATTGCAGCGGTCCCATCTTCGAAGAGCCACTTGCGAAACGCAGGGTCCGCCCACGCTTTTGCGACAACACGCGCCCCGTTCCGTGGGCCGATCTTCTTTTCATAAGTTTCGATGAGTTCGTCGATCGCCGCCGGGTCGATATATCCCTTCTCGAGCAGGATCGATTTCAAGGGCACGCACGCGCAGCTGCATCTCCGAAAGCTCGGAGCCATGGTCGTGATGATCGTGTTCCATTCCGCGGACTATAGCGGGACGATTGCCGTCATCAAACTGTCGGCTTGCACCATTGGTTGACAGGAAAATATTCCTTGACAGCGTGACGCTCCCCGGTTACCGCTCGGCAGGTTCGCAGAGCTGCGCCACGTGCGCACTGCGTACCTATCCCAACATCAAACCAATTGGAGTTTTCGCCATGGCGAAACGAACGCGCGCGTCCGCGCGCCAGTCAAAAACAAGAAGATCCCCTTCAAGCAAGGTCCGCAAATCGAATGTCGAGCGGACCAAGAAAGGCGGTGGAGGCGCGCCGGTGCAAGTTCTCGCCGGAGCTGGAGGCCCGCGCGCGGTATCTCTTTGAGGAGACCGATGCTTCAATGGCCGACATTGCGTTCGAGCTCGGTATTCACAAGTGGACCGTTCCCGATGTCGCCAAGCGCAGAAATTGGAAACGCTACGTGCCGCCGCCTCGCGACGTTTCGCCGGCGACCCGGATCTTGGTGGAGACCGAAGATCTCGAACGCCGGCGGGAAACCTTGCAACCCGGCTCCTGACGCGGAGCGCGCGATGGCCCGCGCAGCCGGACGGCGCCAGCGGCGAATCCGAAAGCGACCTTGTCGCCCGCCTGCGGCGTGCGGTGCTCAACGAGCTCACCGTGGTCGAGTCGTTGCGGGACCGCCTGAAGAACGAACCGCAGAGCCGGGTTGCAGCCGAACGTACGGCCCGCACTTTGTCCACGCTTACCGACACGCTGCAAAAGCTGCAGCGCCTGCAATGCGCCGTTCCCGCCAATGGACCAGACTATGACATGCCAGCCGATATCGATGAATTCCGTAATGAACTTGCGCGCCGCATTGACGCAATCGTCGCGAGCCGGATCGGACGAGGCAGATGATGAACGACCCGACACTCCTGACCCCGATGGATCCGGCTCGCTCGACTGACTTCGTCGACGTTCGCCCATCGGCACCAGGAGCCGCCGCGTTTGCCAATGGCGGGCGGCCATGGACGACCTGGCTGATGCTGGGCGGACGCGGCGCCGGCAAGACGAGACTGGGTGCGGAATGGGTGCGGGCGTCGGTCCAGCGGCACGCGCCCCTATCGCGGGCCAATGCTGCCTTAACATTGCGCTCGTCGGAGAGACCGAACATGACGTGCGCGAGGTCATGATCGAGGGGCCGGCGGGCATATTTACGCGTGTCTCCACGTCACGAGCGCCCGCAATGGACGCCGACGCGCCGCCGGCTGGAATGGCCGAACGGCGCGCGTCGGGCTGGCGTTTTCGGCGGAAGACCCCGAGCAGCTGCGCGGCCCGCAATTCGATGCCGCGTGGTGCGACGAGCTTGCCAAGTGGCGCCATGTCGATGCGACATTCGACATGCTGCAATTCGGGCTGCGTCTCGGTTTGCGGCCGCGGCAGCTTATCACCACCACGCCGCGCCCGATCGCGCTGATCAAGCGGTTGCTCGCCGATCCGCGCACGGCCGTCACGCGAGCGTCCACGCACGCCAACGCCGCGCATCTCTCGCCTGCATTTCTCGATGAGGTGCTGGCCCGCTACGCCGGCACGCGGCTCGGGCGCCAGGAGATCGATGGCGAAATCATCGAGGATCGTGCCGATGCCCTATGGACGCGGGACCTCATCGAGGCCCTGCGCGTGCCAAAGGCGCCACCGCTGCTACGCCTGGTGATCGGGGTCGATCCGCCGGGCTCGGCGCGGCCGGGCTCGGACGCCTGCGGCATCGTGGCGGCCGGGCATCGCCGACAACGGCACCATCTACGTGCTGGCGGATGCCACGGTTCAGCAACTCGCTCCGCATGGCTGGGCGAGCGCAGTGGTGGCGCTGTTCAGCCGGCTGAGAGCCGACCTGGTCGTCGCCGAAGGCAACCAGGGCGGCGACATGGTGCGCGCCGTGCTGCAGCAGATCGATCCCGCAATACCGGTCCGCACGGTGCATGCGACGCGCGGGAAATGGCTGCGCGCCGAGCCGGTGGCGATGCGCTACCAGCAAGGGCAGGGTCAAGCACGTCGATCCGCCGCTGCGGGCGCTGGAGGATCAGATGTGCGACTTCGGCATCAACGGGCTATCATCGGGGGCATCGCCCGATCGTCTCGACGCGCTGGTATGGGCCGTCACCGATCTCATGAAGCACGGCACCGGGCCGCGGATCACGGTGCTTTAGTAGGGCGGCTCCATACCGTGATGCTTGATCACCGGTGCGGCATCGCCGGCGGCGAGGGCATTGACCAGCGCCTTCGCCGCCTCCGGCTGTTTTGCGTTGGCGTGAATACCGGCCGAGTAAATCGTGATTTTTTGAATTTCCGGCGGCAGGGGTCCAACATAGTCGACACCCGGCGCGCGGATTAATTCACTGATTTGCTGAAAGCCGATTTCGGCTTCGCCGGTTGCAATGATCGTTTCCATGCGCGTACCTGTCGGAACCTGTTTGAGCTTCGGCCTTATCTGATCCGTAATGCCGAAGCGCCCAATCAGGCTCACGACATGATCCCCGCTTGGGCCGGTAGAGTAGCCAATCGACTTGGCGGCCAAGAAGCATCGTCTTTACCGCTTCGCTCGAACCGATATCGGGCTTGGGAGCGCCTGCGCGTACGGCCACTCCGACGGCCGACTTCATCAGTTCGGTTCGACTTCCGGGAGCAACTTTGCCTTGCGCAATGAAACTGTCGATGACTGGTGCGCCCACGATGACGAGATCGTAGATCTCGCCGTCGCCGATGCGTTTTCTGATGCCGGCGGTACCGGTCCATGTCGCGATGACTTTGTGTCCGGTGCTCTTTTCGAATTGGGGGATCAGCTCGAGAACGATTTCTTTTGTTGCACCGGTTGCAAGCATCGCAATGTCGACAGCGCTTGCTCCGGAAGAAACAAAAAGAACAGCCGCCGCAAAAACAAATGCGATCCTCATGACCCGCTCCCTGTCACGCACCATATTCTGCAAGCGGCCGAGGAGGTCTTCAATAGGGCTTTGGCCGACGCCTCACGGCACCGGGGCGCCACAGTCCTTTAGCGACCGTATGGCCCAATCATTACAATTTTTCGCGGGCTTTGTTGAATGGGTGCTCGGGATTATAGCCGTGCGCCGCACGGTAGCCGTCGTAACGCAGCCCCTTGTATTCCAGTACGATGCACAACACGAGCGCGACAAATGCGACGGCGATAACAAATCCGCCAAGCTCCGGCATCGGATATTGCATGAGGCCGGTGGCAACAGCGCCAACCGCGAAGAAGTAGACGAAATAGCCCGCGGTCTTGTGATAGGCCTCGAACTTCCGCCGCCGCGGGGTCATATCGTAATGATCGCCACGCCAGGTTGAGGGGTCGTTTGGATCGGCCGTGTAATAATTCTTTCCACCGTGCTTGCCTCGAACCCAGCCCGAGACAACCTGCAGGCATCCCAGCGCAACCGTTGAAATCCCGAAGAATGAATGAAGCGAGCCGCTAAAGCCGCCGCTGACCATCAGGGCCATTGCAGCGCCAGCGAGCGCCAATCCGACAGCAAGCATCAGGCCGTATTTATGAACGCTGAACCACCACCAGACCAGGTTCCTGAGGGCCACTTTTTCGCGGATGCCATTGAGCGTCGGTTTCGGTTTGCCGAACCTGATCGTGATGATGCAGATCGGAACCAGCACGAACCAGACCGCGACCATCAGAATGGCGTGGTAATCCCAGTGAATCGTGATCGTCCGTCCGAGAAAGCCGAGATACACTTCGGTCGGAATGTGCGGCTGCATCGCCAATTTTGAAAATTTCCGGTGTGCGAACGCGTAACTTTAGACCTCTAGCACCCGGATAACCCCGCGCGTGCACCAGCGTCAATATCGCGCATCGTACATCTGTGAGTGGATATATCCGACCAAGTCCTTCGGGCGGTTCCCGGCTGCGAGACCGCGCTTGTAGGCAACGTCAGCGACCGCTGCGGCAATTTCAGCCGAAACCTCCCGAATTCGTGGTAATGCCGGATAGAGACTTCCTTGCTTGATGTCCTCGTCGCTGACAAGAGTTCGCCAGCGCACGAGCTGCCGCCATGAACATCTCATCGGTCACGAGCCGCGTGCCGCTCGCGATGGCGCCCAAGCCGACACCGGGGAAGATGTACGAGTTGTTCCCTTGCCTTGGTACGAACCTTTTGCCCTCGACCTGAACAGGATCGTATGGACTGCCGCATGCGAAGAGTGCGCGTCCACCAGTGTGGCGGTAAGCGTCCTCGGCCGAGCACTCCGATTTTGATGTCGGATTGGAGAGGGCAAATATGACGGGGCGCTTATTTAGCTGTGCCATAAGCTGCAAAATCTCGGGCGTAAAAGTATTTCCAACAGCCGCAACGCCGATGATTGCACTTGGCTTTAGCGCGCGGATCGCGTTCAGAAAGCCAGCGACCGGTGGGTGGTCATGAGCATAACGAAGTTTGTGCTCAGTCAGAACTCTCACGATTTTTGACGACCAAACCCCGTGAGTCGACCAGCCAAACACGCAAGCGAGCTTCAGTTTCGCTTGTGCCTTCCGCCATCATCGCTGCGACCACAAGATCCGCGATTCCGGTGGCGGCCTCACCTGCGCCCAGGAACAAGAGTTTCTGATCGGACAGTCTGCCGCCTGTTACGCGCAAGGCCGAAAACAGGCCGGCGAGAGCCACCGAAGCCGTTCCTTGAATGTCGTCATTAAAAGTTGGAATGCTGTCGCGGTATTTCTGCAGCAGATGAAATGCTGAATGATTTGCAAAATCCTCAAACTGGATCAGAACGCCCGGGAATGCTGCGCGTGCAGCGACGATAAATTCGTCGACGAATTCATCATAAGCAGCACCGCTAAGTCTTTTTTGGCGCAGGCCGACATAATACGGGTCGCTCAACAACGTTTCGTTATTTGTGCCGACATCCAGCATCACCGGCAAGCATAGATCGGGGTGAATTCCCGCGCACGCCGTATAAAGAGACAGCTTACCGACGGGAATTCCCATCCCATTGGCACCAAGATCGCCGAGACCCAGGATGCGTTCGCCGTCCGTCACTACGATAAGCTTTGCCTGATATGGCCAGTTCGCCAAAAGCTGTGGAATGCGGCCCCGATCATTGGCGCTGATAAACAGGCCACGCGGTCGTTGGAAAATATGACCGAATCTTTGGCACGCGAGTCCCACGGTGGGGGTGTAGATCAGCGGCTGTATCTCATCGATATTGTCGCAGACGATGCGAAAGAACAGCGTTTCGTTGCGGTCATGCAATGCATTGAGAGCCACATATTTCTCGAGATCGTTCGGCAGTTGCCGCAAATTGGTGATTACGCGCTTTGCCTGCATTTCCATAGAAAGAACATGGGCAGGCAACAGGCCGCGCAAACCCAGCACGTCGCGTTCTTTTTCACTGAATGCGGTGCCTTTATTCAGCATCGGGTCGCGTAAAAGCGCAACGCCATGCGGCAAAACCGCGCCGGTCGGTTCATGTTTAGCCGGTTCAAGCATTTGCACACCTCTCTCACGAAGTGGGCGATAAACCAACACATCAGACCGCTGCCACCCGATTGTTTCGAAAGTCTCCGGCCGGCATGCGGCGCGCCTTGATCCTGATCAAAAATGATCGACTTGTTTTGCACTATAAGAAAGCAGCTGGAAACTCAGCGGTGATTATCACAATGAATACAGCGGTCATAAAACGATCGGTCATTATAGGCGGCCGCAAGACCAGCATTTCTTTGGAAAATGAGTTTTGGGATGCTCTTTGCGCAATCGCGAGCGCAAGAAATCTTTCAATAACGGAGTTGGTCGAGCAAATCCAACGCGATCGCAAAACGGTCAACCTTTCGTCTGCCATTCGCACGTTTGTTTTCAACAACTTTCGTAGAGATGCCGCTCCCGTCCGCTCCAGGCGCCAATCCCTGGACAGCCAGAGTTTGCGAACGCGAGGAGAGGAATGCCGGGTGCTGGCCGAAGGTTCTGCAGACGCGGAAACACGCGCAACTTTGCTGCGGATAGCCGGCGATTACGAGCGGATGGCAGACCGGATTGAGGTGGTAGCAGACATCTTTCGCTAAACGATGCTTACATCGCCTTCGCTGATATCCGATGGCTCGGCGTCGAATTGGAGATTTTTAGTTCGTCCTCGTTCATATCGACATCGATGCCGGCGAATAACGGCGTCGATAAGTAACGCTCGCCTGTGTCTGGGAGCATGCAGAGAACAGTGTCGCCCGGCGACGCATCTTTGCAGACCTCGAGCGCACCGGCAAAAGTTGCACCTGCGGTAATGCCGACGAAGATGCCTTCTTTTCGCGCGAGGGCGCGGCTGCATTCCATCGCGTCAGGAGACGCAATGGTGATAATTCGATTGATCAAACCTGTGACGACAGCATCGTCGGCGATCTTCGGAATGAAATCCGGACTCCACCCCTGCATCGGATGCGGCTTGAATGCGGGATGTGGTCTTGCTGGCGAACCGTCTGAATTACGCTCCTGTTTGGCGCCGCTGGAGAGCATCGGTGCATCGACCGGCTCGCACACAACGATTTTTGTATCGGGGCGCTCTTTTGCAAGCACACGGGCGACGCCCTTCAGCGTGCCACCGGTCCCGAATCCGGTGACCCAGTAATCGAGCCTTTCACCTGCGAAGTCTTCAATGATCTCGCGTGCGGTCGTTCGCGAATGCATGTCGGGATTGGCCTCATTCTCGAATTGCCGGGTCAGCAACCAACCGTGCGTCTTGGCGAGTTCAACCGCCTTGTTCACCATACCTACCGCGCGGTCGGCTGCCGGTGTAAGCACCACTTTGGCGCCGAGAAACCGCATGAGCTTTCGACGCTCGCTGCTAAAATTTTCAGCCATCGTGACGACCAAAGGGTATCCTTTGGCCGCGCATACCATCGCCAGACCAATACCGGTATTTCCAGATGTTGCCTCTATCACGGTCTGCCCTGGCTTGAGCTCTCCCGATTTCTCCGCCGCTTCGATAACGCCGAGTGCAAGGCGATCCTTGACGGAACCGAGCGGATTGAACGCTTCGTTCTTTACAAAGAGATTGATGCCTTTCGGCGCCAATTTGCTTATGCGGATCACCGGCGTACGGCCGACGGTTTCAAGAATGCTCGCAAATTTTGCCATCGGGCTTTCTCACAGGCTCGAAGCTCATTCAACGGTTGATAGTTGGAGCGAGACTACTGTCGTTCAGCCGTGCGAGGAACAAAATAAAGACGCCGGGAGAAATCCAGGTTGGGCAATGCCTAACTGCTGTAGCCCATAGGGTGCTCCCGGCGCCTCATTCGTGAAAAGCCGCTGCGCTCATGCCCGAATGTATTCATTAGCGGTCAACGCGGCAGTAAATGTACGGTGGTGCCATACAAGCCCTCCATATTTATTGTACAAAATTATTAGATTGCCGAAGCAATGCCTTGATCGAGATCAATTTCAGCTTCTCTCAGAGACCAGCCAGAATCTCTAGGATCTGAAGTTGGCCGCACGTCCGGCAGTCCGACCTAATGGACCCTTGGGCTTTCGCTGCAGACCCTCGGGGATCCATTTATCCAAGGCTGCGTTACCGACAGGGGCGAGCGGAGGCGGGGGGAGCCGCGAAACAGTGACAAGTTCAGGCTTGCGATCAAACCGCGCGAACTCGATGCCCAAGCCGATGATGACATAACTTAAAAAAACCAGTGGACCGGTTACCAGGAAAATTGCGGCAGCGTTAAATATGGTCTCACTGGCTGCACTTGTGTGCACAAGACTCGATATCACCAAGCCTAAGGCACCAACCAACGTCAGTATCGCTGCGATTGAAAACATGACGACATGGCCTTTCGGATGTATCGCCTTGCGTTTGCAACATGGCTCCAATGCGAGAGTGAGTTAGCGACCTCTCCAGATTTATTCCGCTACAAAAACTGGCAAGCCTTTTCTGACTAACTCGGTTGCCACATTGGCCATCGCGTTAACGTGGTCCAATGTTTCGAATTCGTTGCCGCAATTCCAACAGCACCAGAAATGATGAACTTCTTCGGCGCTTTCGTACTGCGATTGAATTCGGGGCTATCAACGCTTCCCCACATGCAAAGCAAAGCGTGGAATGTCGAAAAAAGGCGACAGATGTCATTTGCCTCTCCTTTTTTGCGTTTCGTGGCTTCTGTTTCGCAATCCCTGATTCTTGAGTGCTTGAAGTCGAGCGTTAATCGCGACTGTCCGTCTTGATCTGGATCAAATCGATCAAGGGCCAATGGCCGCAGGAATGAAAATGCAGGGCCGGGTCCTCAGGCTGCAAGTCGGTCAGCAACGCTGACTTGATCCTGATCAAGATATTCAGGAAATTTTCGATGCATCTTTCAACGTCACCTTTTCATGTGGACGATGAGGTCAGCGATGCAGGAAATCGAAATCCGCGAATACGCGCAGCAGTTGTTGGAAACACACGGCGACAAGGCCGCTGTCGTTGCTGCCAAAAAGGCGAGAGCATTTGCCGAAAAAGGAGACAGCAAAGAAAGCGAAACATGGCGGCACATCGAAGCAACTCTCAGGCTGATGCGGGGCCCAAATCAAAGCTAAGGGATTGACCTGGATCAAAGCGCGAACATGGACCCCGCGCTTTACTTGCTGCGAGAGGAATAAATCATGCATGCCGAAAGTGCGAGTAAGGGCGTCGTTGGCTTCCTTGCCTCTGCCTTCGGCAACTGGGAGCGGAAGCGCAAACGTCTTCGCCAGGATGGTCGTCGCTTTAGGGATTTGGCCGACCATGAAGTTGCACGCATGGCGCGCGATGTCGGACTATCATCTTTCGATTTATGCGAAATGGTGAGACTAGGTCCTGACGCCAGCGAGTCGTTGACGCGGCGAATGGCTGCATTGCACATAGATATCGACAAAGTGTCTGAGACGAATGCGGGTTTGCTGCGAGATATGCAGCGCCTGTGCGCGACCTGCGGCAACAAAGGCCGCTGCGATATGCACTTGGTGGTCGATTCGGAGAATCCGGTTTGGAGACGATATTGTCCGAATGAACGGTTCATTACTGAGCTGCAGTCTGAAAACGTGGGAGGAATTTAGTATGCGGGCATCCGACCTGTTTCAGACGATCATTGCCAAGATAAGGAACCGTGCCGCGGCATCAGATCGGTTCTCGCGTTTTACGTGCGGCGATTGCGAAAGAAATAAGCAATGCGGGCTTCCTCCTTATGACGATTGTCGTGTCAAAGCAGTGCAGATAGCCCGCGATGGCGGCGAACGTGTCCCGCCGCCGACAATTGTTTCCTATCGGGGCGTTTGGCCCGCCTAAAAAAGAGTTTGAAATCGTAAAATTACTCAGCCACCAGTTGGCGGAGGAGCGGCATATCCAATTGACGCCATACATCGACCATCGCAGCAGCAAGCGCGTCGATGAGATCGTTGCCATGGTTTGGCGATGGAGTGATACGCAACCGTTCCGTCCCCATCGGTACCGTCGGATAGTTGATCGGTTGGATGTAAATGCCATGGCGCTCAAGCAACAGATCGCTCGCAGCTTTGCAATTTTCCGGGTCGCCGACCGCTATAGGAACAATATGCGTGGCGCTCGGCATTACCGGTAGACCAGCCGCGGTCAATACCGACTTGGTTCTCGCGACCCTTTGCTGGTGACAGTCGCGTTCCCATCGAGAAGTCTTCAGATGGCGAATAGAAGCGCAGGCCGCGGCGCAAATTGCGGGTGGGAGCGCCGTCGTAAAAATAAACCCAGGGGCACACGAGCGTACTGCGTCGCAAATTTTTGCGCTGGCTGCGATATAACCACCGAGACAGCCGAACGCTTTACCGAGCGTGCCCTCAACGATATCGACACGCGACATTACGCCATCGCGTTCGGCAACGCCGCCGCCGCGCCTGCCATACATGCCTACCGCGTGTACTTCATCAAGGTAGGTTAAGGCGTTGTATTTCCCGGCAAGATCGCATATCGCCCCAATCGGGGCGATATCGGCGTCCATGGAGTAAATGCTCTCAAAAGCAATAAATTTTGGCCGGTCGCCGGCTTCTTTCAACAGCGATTCAAGATGATCCAAGTCGTTGTGTCGGAAAATCCGTTTCTCGCAACCAGACTGCCGAATACCTTCGATCATTGAATTGTGGTTGAAGGCATCTGATAAAACCAGGCAATTCGGCAACAACCGCACGATGGTCGAAATGCCGGTCTCGTTGGAAACATAGCCTGATGTAAAAACAAGGGCCGCTTCTTTTTGATGCAGATCGGCCAACTCGCTTTCGAGCTCGACAAGAGGATGATTGGTTCCGGCAATGTTACGCGTACCGCCGGCGCCGGTGCCCATACGGGTTGCGGTTTCCACCATGGCGCCGACCACTTTCGGATGTTGAGACATCGCGAGGTAGTCGTTCGAGCACCACATGACGATCTCGCGTCGCCCGGTGGGCGAATGCCAGATTGCGTACGGGAAGCGTCCTGCGACTCTCTCCAGATCGGCAAACACCCGATAGCGTCGCTCCTGATGAAGCCGATCGAGCGCGGCGGAAAAAAAATTTTCGTAGTTCATATGCAGCTACCAATGCTCTGACGTGCCTAATTGTCTTTGGCGCCTTGCCGAATCCAGGTGCGGATGGTGCTGCGATCGCAACTTGATAACTGTTTCTTTCCATGCGGCATGCGTAAGGCCGGCGCAGCGCGCCAGTCCAGCAACAACATCAGGTTGCTGCTTTCCGGCTCCCGCGGAATGACCATGGTGCCGAATTTTGTTCCCTTCATCAGTCCCGCGTAGCTGGACAGGTCCAAACCGCTCTTTTCATAGCCCGCACCCCCTGCTTCATGGCATGAGGCGCAACGCCATTTAAGAAGTGGGAGTATGTCTTCCTTGAAACTGACCATCTCTTGCGCTGCGCATGCATTTGTACCGTTCACGATTCCGGCGCCGGTAATCAGTCCCATACCGAGCGCGATTATACTGACGGACAGTAGAAGTCGCCTTTTCATTTGAATCTCCCATTTTGCGCCACGGGTTGCACCGCCGTCATATGAGCTATGGCAGGCCTTACATCTGAATATGCATTAGAATTCATGCGGCATTTCATAGATTTGATTTGCGTCAAGTCAGGTGGAATTCCCATGGCAAAGCCCGGGCCCCGATTAGCCGTCCAATCCCAGGGATTTGATAAAGTCATCCAGACGCTGGCGCTTGTCATTGTCGCCGCCGATGTTTCGACGGGCATCAGCCGCCGCGCTCAAGGCCTTGTCCCGCTGGCCTAACACCAAATAAGAACGCATCAGTTGTTGCCAACCATCCAGGTCGGCGCCGTCTTTTTTCATGCGTTCCGCAAGACGCGCGACCATGCCACGAATCATCTCGTCGGTCTGGTTGCCGCCCTGAACCGGTGGGCGTGGTTCGTCGGTGGGTGAGCCAGGCAATGTCGATGCTTGTTTCGCAAGGTCGTCTATCTTGAACCTTCGCAACGCCTCGTTAAAAACCTGCAATCTGGCCTCATCGCCTGCCAGTGCGGCGCGAGCGTCCCTGATCGCTCGGCTGCCTTTTCTTTTTCGCCGAGGGAGGCATAGGAGCGCGCCAGCATGACCCAACCTTCCGGATCAGAGCCTGATGTCTTCAGGCGCTCTGCGAGTCGATTGATCGTGCCTTGAATAGCGTCGCCGTCATGCTGCGAGGGCGGTGAGCCCGCACTCATCCCACGGATCGTGGCGGCTTGCTGCTGACCGGAAGGTTGATCGATGGGCGCGGCAGTCTGTGCTCCCGTTGAGCTGGCTGCCGCGGCGGAATTTGAATTCGATACGGTCGAGTGCGGCACGCACATCTTTGACCCAGTGTGCACCGGCTGGGGCTCCGGCAATGAGATCCCGCCATATTTGGGCGGCTTCTTCGCGCTTTCCGTCCTGCTCCGCGGCCCTTCCCAGATAGTAGCGCGCGCTCACACTGCTCTTGTCGAGCGTTACCGAGCGGATAAACGCTGCTTTTGCTGCAACGGTTACAACCCCGTTTGCTTCCGCCATTAATGCTTCGCCGAGATTGGCCTCGTCGATCGGCGCTCTCTCCAAGCAAGGCCAGTACCCTTCGCCAAGCGCTCACAGAATCCGAGTAACGTCCGACTTGCATATAGACCGGCGCCAGCACCTCCCAGCCGCGGCCATCGTCCGGATTTTTCTGGAGGTGGGCTTCTACTCTCGCAACCAGGTTTTCGATCTCTGTTGAATTTTCGGATTGCACGATTCCCGCAGCAGACGTGCGCGCCAAGTTCGGGAGAACCCAGTTGGAGATAAAGCGCGGCGGCTCCGGCTGGCAGCAGCAAAAGGACAGCCGCAACAAGATAAAGTCGAAAGCCCTTGGCCGGAGGCGGAATTCATCGCTGCTGCGCCAGCAGAGTCGGCGGCGGCAAGCAGCCGCCTGGAAATTTCAACTCGAGCAGCTTCGGCTTCTTTTTTGCCGATCAGGCCGGCCGACACATCGCGATCGACCTCGTCAAGTTGATCGCGATAGACGGCGATGTCTGGATTTGAAGGCTCTTCTACTCGGCCACGGACAAATGGCACAAGCACCGCGGATATCGCGGCTGCCGTCATCACCCCGAAAATAAGCCACAGGAGCATTGGACTGTTCGACAGACGTCCGCGTAGACCGCCAGCCCTCTAGATTGGCTGCGGCACCAGCGTGGATCGCAGGTGCTCGGTCTTGAAATGACGCTAAAGCTTGTTGCCGTTGGCCTTGAATTTCTCGCCAAAGGACTTGAGCTTGCCGCCACCTGCGGGATTTGCGTGGCATTGTCCACAGGGCAGCTTGGTTTGGGCTGAGAACTCCGGTTTTGCGTTCGCGGGTGCAACAAGGAGAACAGCTGCGGCTCCACTCACCAAGGCTGACCCTATGATGCAAATCGCCAAACAACGAGCCGTTCGGCGAACTGGTTTAGACATCTCGCAAGTTTTTGGAATCATGAGAACCCCCGATTTCAGCAAAAGTGTAGCGTTGTGTGGGCGCCGCACAAGAGGGGGTGAGGGTACGCCGATCTTTGCCGGAGTAAATAAGTACTCTGAGAGCAGATATGTGTGAAAAACAACACGGTAGGAACTTTTTGTGCGCGATCCCCCATTTGGCTCTTGATCCCAAGAATTTTTACACGAGAATGATCATAATTGGGGGCGTCGGATGTTTCGTGCTGTCATGAGCGAGCGTGCGCTCTTGCGTGCACACGGAGAGGTCGGTGTAAACGACCGGCTTTCATTTGGACTTCGTCGACAACGGGCGGGGCTGGTCCCCGCCATTTGTTTTGTCGCATGCACGACGCTCTTCGCCGGGACCGCACAGGCTGCAGGCGACGAGAGCAACAGTATTTCGGCATTACGTGACTATGTTCAGTTGATAAGCACGACCGAAAAAACGGCCAGTAGCCTGCGCCAGAATTCCGGCAACGAAGCAAACAAATCGATCAGCGCCGCACATGCGGCGTTGCGCGCATTTGCGGACCGGATCGGTGTCGAAGAGCCGGCGCCGACGGCTGAACTGCCGAAGCTTGTTGAGGCCGACAATCTGCTCGACTTTTTGCGGGGGCTGAATTCTCCCGCGCAACCTTCCGCGGCGCCGAAAGGATCGAAAAAAGATAATGGACCCGTCGCCGGCGGGACGAAGTCGGCCGCGCCCGTCGACGCTACTTATGTGGGCGCAAAGGTTTGCGCAACTTGCCACGCTAAACAGACTGAAGAGTTCGGCCACACGCTCATGGGCCGCATCGGCAAAACCCAAAAGGGAAAGTTCGATTGCGAGAATTGTCACGGGCCCGGTTCGGCGCACGCGAAGGCAGGCGGTGGACGCGGTGTCGGTGGGATTATTTCTTTCCGACCCGAAGATGAATCGCGCACGGCGGCGGAGAACAATACGATCTGTCTCAACTGCCACCAACGCGGTGAACGGACTTACTGGCCGGGCAGCACCCACGACACGCGCGGTCTGATGTGCACGAATTGCCACACCGTTATGAAGAACGTATCGCGCAAATTCCAACTGCGCACTGCGTTTGAGGCCGACACGTGCTTCCAGTGTCATAAGGACCGGCGCGCTCAGTTATTCCGTGCATCGCACATGCCGCTGCGTGAGGGCAAAATTACCTGCTCCGATTGCCACAATCCGCACGGGGCGTTCACTGAAGCTTTGCTGCGCGAAAATTCGGTCAACGACAATTGTTACAAATGCCACGCGGAAAAACGGGGACCGTTCCTGTTCGAGCACATGCCGGTACGGGAGAATTGTCTTAACTGCCATGAGGCTCACGGCTCGACGAATGAATACTCTTTGAAGATGCCTCGCCCGAGACTGTGCACCGAGTGTCACGCCTTCGGCCATGGCACGACCGGCGGTCCATTGCAGGTTCAGTCAATCAGCCGTTCCTGCCAGAACTGTCACACTGAAGTTCACGGCACCAACAGTCCGTCGGGAGCGCTGTTACATCGGTGACAGGGATCGACGACGTGGATGCCTGGGGGCTCGACATGAAAAATAGAGTTGTCCTCTCAACGGTTGCGGGAGCCCTGTTGCTGGCGACGCCCGTCATGGCAGCGGATGCCGTCGTTCCTGCGCCTTCTATGTCTGTCGCGGATAGCTGGTGGGTCTTCCATGGTGCCGTCGAAGCCGGTGGACGCTTCTTCCTCAATAATCCGCAGAAGGATGGTATCAAAGCTCAAAACGGACAGGCGCTTTGGCAAGTATTACGAGTACAGCGACATCAAGCCGGGACCGTTCGGCGAATTCTGGCTGAACGGGCAAACCAGGAACGGTCTCTATAACTTCAATATCTGGGGCGATAACGTCGGGTACAACGACCAGCGTTATGAAGCCGACTGGTCGAAGGCCGGTGAGCACTATGTCGATGTCATTTGGGATCAGACGCCTCACGTCTACAGCACCAATGCAGTGACTATTTATCGCGGTTTAGGAGGGCCGTCGCTGGTTCTGCCCCCTGGATTGTCGAACACACTTTTTGACGACGCCGGATGCACGAAAGTTGCCGGTCAGGTGCAACCCGGCGGCTGTACCAGTGGCAACCCCACGGCTGCACAACGAGCGGCAATTCAACGCGACATCACGAACAATCTTTACACCACAGATCTCGGGATTCGCCGCGACACTGCCGGCGTTTCGTATCATTGGACGCCAACCGACGCGTGGGATTTCAACTTCTCCTACATGAACACGCACCGGTGGGGTACCCAGGTTGAGGGCGTAGTATTTTCGCCTGGTACATCCGGCGTCACGTCACAGGTGCCAAAACCGGTCAATGACACGAACGCAGAACTTCGAAGTCAACGGCGAGTACAAGGGCAGCTCGCCTTGGGGGCAGCCGTTCACCTTCAAGCTCGGTTATTCCGGCTCTATTTATGATGAAGGGATCGGCTCATATACTGTAGAGAATCCGTTTTGCGACGCCACAACTCCTGCAACTACCGCTGGCGTCGGGCAATGCGCACGCAACGGCTCGGCGTCGAGCCCGTTCGCTTTGATGACATTGTGGCCCAGCAACTCAGCGCATGGCCTCACGTCGACGGTTGGCGCCGATCTGCCGCTGAAAAGCCGCTACATGGGCACGGTGTCTTACACCTGGATGCGGCAAAACGATGCGTTTATACCCTCGCCTTATGCATTGATTTTCAATGGCGCTACTCCGGGAGCCCTCGTTGCGGCACCGGGACTGCCAGCGTCGAGCTTGAATGGAGCGATCAATACGTTCCTCTCGAATAACGTGGTGACGACTTAGATCACTCCCGAATTGAAATCAAAAGTTTTCTATCGTTACTACAATTTTGCTAATCATACCCCAGAGCTGCAGTTTAATGATTGGGTGCTGACTGACGTTAGGAGTGCAAACAACGTCACCCCAGCCTATGCCCCGGTAAGCAGCCTGTCGCTTTCCTACACAAAGCAGAATGCGGGGGGCCAATTGGTTTGGTCGCCGAACCGGCAATGGAATATCGGCGCTGACTATGGCTACGAACAGTACAGTTGGACACGAGAAAGCGTCGACCAGACGCATGAGAATTCCGGCAAGGCCTTTGTCGATTACAAGCCCTGGTCTTGGCTGCTAGCGCGCGCCAGCTGGAGCATTTCCGACCGGCACTATGACACCTATGATTACCGAGGCTTCTACGGAAACGCGCAATGGTCGGATTCACTTTGCACCAGTAACCCTCCTGGCACTTGTAATGTGCAATACAGCTCGGCTTTCCGGCAATTCTATCTCGACAATCGCCAGAGGCAGATCGGCAAGTTTCAGGTTGCCATTGACGTTATGCGCGGTCTCACCGTCACGCCAACCTTTGGCTACCAGGACGACAACTACTCAATCAGCGCGACCGAGGCTGGTTTGAGCCGGTTGCAGGCGGTCAAGGGTGGGGTTGAGGTCGCTTATGCCATCAGTCCGGGAACCAACATTCTGTTCGCTTACATGAACGAGTACTACCGGCAGAACCTCAAATTTACGACCGCAGCCACCACTACGGCACCCACCCCTGCGAATACTTGGCACTCCGATGTCAGGGACAACGTCAATACGATTATGGCGGCCGCGAATTGGGCGGCGATTCCGGACAAACTCGACCTGCGGGCCTCCTATACGATATCGATATCAAATACCGATCAGCCGCTCTTTGCGGACAACGGTACGCAGCCGTCGGCCGCGACGGGCGGACAATTTCCTAACATCAAGGGTCAATGGTCGCGGCTGGAGGCCCAGGCAAAATACACCTTCGACAAAGGCACCGTCCGTATGTTCGGAATTGACGGCACCGCATTTGCCAGACTGCGCTATATCTGGGAGCGCAACAGCGTGAACAACATCGACCAGGATATCATGCAGGCCTATATGAACCCGCTGATCAACAATACCGGCTTCATGACGTGGATGGCCTTCGATAACCCGAACTACAATGTTCACATGATTGCCGCTTCACTCGGCGTCAAGTGGTAGCACATGGCTATGTACGTATCTGGGGTTTAACGACCGCACCGCCGCATTCAGGCCGCCAAGACGTATCAAGACGTATAATGGTCAGGAATAGAAATGAGTGATCCAGCCAAGCCTGACGGTCGACAAAGTCTCATCGTACGCATCTGGACGTTCCTCTCGACGCCAAGTTCACGTTTCTCGCTGGCGACGTTACTTATTGCAGGGGGCATCGGCGGCGTTCTGTTCTGGGGCGGCTTCAATTGGGCAATGGAGGTGGCGAATACCGAGCAATTCTGCATCTCGTGTCACGAGATGCGGGATAACGTCTACAAGGAACTGCAGCAGACCATTCATTTCAAGAATTGCTCGGGCGTCCGGGCAACGTGCCCTGATTGTCATGTGCCTCACGAGTGGTTCTACAAAGTGCGGCGAAAGATCCAGGCATCCAACGAGCTGTTTCACAAGGTTCTAGGCACAGTCGGTACGCCGGAGAAATTTGAACAACATCGGCTCGAGCTTGCCCAGCACGTTTGGGACACGATGAAGGCCAACGACTCGCACGAATGCCGTAATTGTCATTCGGCTACAGCCATGGACCCGCACAAGCAAAATGAAGCGGCGGCAAAAGCGATGGAAGCAGGCTTTAAGGCGGGCCTGACTTGCATCGACTGTCACAAGGGTATTGCACACAAGTTACCGAAGATGCCCGACGAGGATGAGGAGCCTTCCAAGAAATAGGTGGTGCACGCAGCTGCGCTCAGGAGAACAGCCATGAACCAAGACAACGATTTGAGACCGATACCTGGGCTCGCGTACGGGTTCGCCGGGGCAGGGGCGGTCGGGTTGATAATGGCGATCGCAGCCATTGCCAGCCCTCGATCAGCAGACGCTTTGCCGAACTATGCTCAACAAACCGGTCTGGCCTGCGGACGTTGCCACGTGAATGCGGCAGGTGGTGGCAAACTTACGGGGTTCGGAACAGCATTCCAGGCCAATGGGCACAAAGTGCCCTCTAAGAGCAAGACAGCTGGGAAGACGAGTGACGGGGCACCTTCGGCTCCCTCAACGATGCCGGCGCCCCCCGCCGTTTCTGGCTCCAACGGCGGGTACTATTCCTCAGCGGTTAATCCGACTTTCGGCTACGTGCCGGAATTTGGCTATTCCAATTCGGTCGACTTCAAAATTTATCCGCACAGCAACTGATAACTCGTCTTGTCCGAGAACACTCTTTGCAGGGATAAAAACTCGCAATTTGAATACTGCATCCATACTCTTACGCGCTGCGTATTTCCTCGACGCAGCCTGCGAGAAACCATCCAAGGAATAAGACCACCGCCGCCCCTAGACAGGCTTCCGCCCCCAACATTGTCCAATCGGCAAAGGGCGTTACCCCGAGGAAAGCCGACATTGCGAGAAACAGGCCCCCAACTACGGCCAAAACGGCTGCGATCACAGGCGCGCGCATAAGCTCTCCCCCGAAAGTGCGGTCAAACCATTCCAAGATTAGCTTTTTGTTATCGAACCGCCAACATCGAATAGCCGAGCAAACATCGGCATTCGTGTCGGGTCGTCGGCAAAAGTATCGTCTACCTGAAACCGGTTGAGCGTCGTCGTACGCGTCGCCGCTCTTCTTTTGCTTGAAGCAATGCGTCCAACGTAAACGCGTTTGGACAATAGTCGCGAAAGTTGTCCGTAATAACGCCGTTTATCAGATCGAATTTACACCGTCTCTTATCATCGCACATTATGCACGAACGCTGAAGATCGCGCATGACCGCTGGATCGCCATGGTCGAGATCCTTCGGATTCATTCCGAGCGCAACGAGCAGTTTCTGAAGAAGGTCGGCGGCGCCTGGCCCCCTTTTAGCGAGCGCAGACAGCTCGCTTTGATTGATCTTCAAGTCCGCAGCAATTCTTGCGACGTCATCAGCGCCGCAATTCATTAGTTCGTTCCGATATCTGCGTCTCTGAGCGTACGTCCTGATCCACTCTGCCGTCGAACTTAAAATCGATTGGAGACTGTAATAGTCGGGGTGCGGGACGAACTGTGACTGTCCAGACGTTGTCATGTGCGGCGCCTCCGATGCCAAGAAATTGGATTGGCAAGACATCGATAGAAGTCCTTTAAGACAAAATCCGATAGCTTTTTTGGGAGGCACGTCTTGATGCAGATCAATTTTCGAAGATTTTGTCCACGACCGGCATGATCGGTCACCTCAGTCACACATCCGCTACGTAGTTTTACTTAGATGTCGTTTGATTTCGCTCAACCTCGCAAGTGCAGATTTCGGGTACGAGGTTGGCATGCGGATGCTCTTCGAATTTTGGGACGAAGCGCATGCCCTGTACGCGACGGCGCGTGCAACACGCGAGGCCGCTGTCAGGAGCCGATTGCTTAAAATGGCCGATGGCTATCTAAGGCAGGCCGAAGTGATACGATGCGCAAACGTTATCAAGGCGGAATTTCCTAAGGTTGAGAACCGCGTGCCTGGAATGGCGATAACTTACAGCGGCTCGCTGCTGCCCACAGGCGGCCGCTAGCGCACGGTTGACGATGTTTGACTGGAATGATTTTAAATATTTGCTGGCGGTCGCCTGTTACGGCAGCACCGTTGCCGCAGCGAAAGCTTTGAACGCCAATCGAGCGACAGTCCACTGAAGGTTAGATGGACTGAGGGTAGGCTAGGTCGTCAGGTTGCGGGGCCTGTGAAATGCCGGAAGCGAGAAAATCCCGGCCCGGATTTCGTAGGATCGAAAATGCGCTCGGCCCGGGTCTGGTAACGGGAGCAGCCGACGACGACCCGTCGGGCATAGCGACCTATTCGCAGGCGGGTGCCCAATTCGGTTTCGGTCTGCTTTGGACCGTCTTTCTCACGACGCCCTTCATGGTCGCGATTCAAATGGTCAGTGCCTACATCGGGCGCGTCACTGGAAAAGGAATTGCCGCAAACCTCAAGGACCATCAGCATCCGTCCATCGTGTTCATGCTGATTTCGTTGCTGCTCGCAGCAAACATCTTCAACATCGCGGCCGACATCGCCGCGATGGGGGAAGCTCTCTTCCTGGTCGTCGGCGGATTGAAGCACGAGCACGCACTGATTTTTGCCGGCAGTTCCGTGCTGTTGCAGATCTTCGTGCCTTACAGGAGATATGCCCGCTATCTGAAATGGCTGACGCTGGTGCTGTTTTGTTATGTCGGCGTCATTTTCACCGTCGATATTCCGTGGCGCGATGTTGCGACGTCGACATTTTTTCCGTCACTGCAGATGAGTTCGGACTATCTGCTGATGATTGTTGCGCTTATTGGAACCACCATAAGTCCATATCTCTTTTTCTGGCAAGCTTCCCAGGAAGTGGAGGAAATGGCACTGGGACGTGCCAAGGGACCGCTCAAGAACCTGCGCCGCGGCGGCAATCCCGAACTGAAAAAGATCGCCGTTGACACCTCAATCGGCATGATCTTTTCGAATACGATCGCTTTTTTCATTGTCCTGACGACAGCCGTCACTCTCCATGCAAACGGAATAACGAATATCGAGACTGCTGCCGATGCGGCTGATGCCTTACGCCCGATTGCCGGCGACTTTGCTTTTGTGCTGTTTGCCCTCGGGATCATCGGCACCGGTTTGCTGGCAATTCCCGTGCTTGCGGGGTCGGCGGCCTACGCCGTGGCCGAGGTTTTCGGCTGGCGGTCAACACTGGAAGCCAGATTTCCGGAAGCAAAAGGCTTTTACGTTATCATCCTGGCCGCGACCGTAATCGGTTTTGCGATGGGATTCAGCTCTCTGGACCCGATCAAGATGCTGGTGTGGAGCGCGGTATTGAATGGCGTGATTTCCGTGCCCATTATGGCCATGATGATGATGCTCATCACAAGCACTTCCGTGATGGGCCGATTTCGTGCTCATCGGTGGCTGGCCGGCGTCGGCTGGACCGCCACAGCCCTCATGGGCCTGGTGGTGACCGCAATGTTGGTCACGTCCGCGGTTGGCGGATAATTCGCCAACCTGTCCGGTTTGATCCAAATCAAGCTCTGGCCGGCATTCAAGCGTTACCATGCAAAATTCGACATGGAGCGCATCATGAAAACGATTGCATCTCATGGGCGGCTTAGCATCAGCGGGTTGGGCTGGAGCTTTAGCGCCACATTCGTCGCGCTGTTCGTGCTTTGCATGCTGGCAGCGCTGTTCTTGCCGCTTCGCCTGGCCCACGGCTGGGTCAGTCTCTGGTCGGAAGCACCAATTGACTTATCGCGCGTGTGGATCGACGGCCTGGTCTGGAGCGTCGTGATCGGATGGCTGATCGCGCTGATTTTCGGGACGATCTACAATAGCATTGTTGCGCGCCGCGCGCTGCACGAGATCACCTGATTTAGAGATGATCCGCTCAAGGCCGGTGTCACCTTTGGCGCGCTGCTCGGTGGCTACCATCTCTGCTGGTCCCTTTTGGTTTGCTCTTGGCGGGGCACAGCCTTTGATCGATTTTGTGTTCTGGATGCACTTTATTCAGCCGGTTTTTGTGATCCGGCCATTCAGCCTGCCCGCTGCCGCCGCGCTTATCGTTTTTACATCCATAGCGGGGTTCGTTATCGCGGTACTCTTCGCGGTGCTCTGGAACAAGCTGCATCGCTATCAGGGGCTCGAGTAGAACTTTGCTATTCCCCGGCGCGGTTGCGCGGGACGGTCACTCGACCACCAAATTCGGCAGAAATTCTTCCGCTAATTCGTCATCGGACGTCTGTTCATCGACAGCGCGATCCTTGGTCTCGAACTCATGTCCGCATGCCGCGCAGTGCCAAAGATATACCATTTCGTTTTCGCCCGCGTTTTCCGACCATTCGGGTATGGTCTGAATTGTTTCGCAATGCGGGCATTTTGGCGGAACCCGTGGCGCAATTGCTGACATGGGGGCTCTCCGTTTTGGTCGTGCAACTGCATTGCAAGCCAATCCGGCTGAGCCTGCCTTGATGTGGGTCAAAATTGTAGACCGCCTTTAATGGTGGCGGTGGTTAGCCAATAGCTGCTGGCTGGGCCTCGGCGGATCAGGAATCCAATCGACCGATCGCGCCTTGCTTCTCGATCGCTCCGAACCAAAGTTTGTATACCGCAAAGATTGCGACGAGCGCGCCGACGACAACGAAATTGATTTTCGCCGATGAGCTATGAACGTGAAGCAGCCATGGCGCGGCGATCAGCCAGCAGCCAACAAATACGTTGATCCATTCCTCCCACAGGCGAAATGGCGATATCGTGAACATCTCCGTGCATATAAGAACGATCCCCGTCAGGACGGCGACATATGTTGCCGTCACGTCGTCACCGAATTTCAAGGGACCCGGCGAGATGCACAGCCAGATCGCGAGCAGCCAGCCGCACCAATTTTCCCATTGTATCGGCGGATTAAAGCGAACTTTGGCCACGAGAGCCTCCTGTCATCGTATAAGGTTTGCCGTCCATTGCACGAGCTGGGTGGCGCATTTCCCGAACGCCTCGTTCAGTGCGTCAACCGTTCCAGCGGCATTCACGGATTTCGGGGCCGAGCTGCATTCGAAAATACGCGTGCCAAGCAGGCGGCCATTCGTCGAAACGATCTTGGCGCCGAATTCGACCTCGGCAGAGGGCGCAGCAGACGCCGACAGTTGAAACTTTCTCAGGTCGAGAAAGAGTTGATTGTCAGCCGTCACGTTTTCCGAGGACCGGGCAACCGCAAGTCCGGCATTTTCGAAAGCCTGGATTATTTTTGCTTGCACGAGCTTGGGCGTGCTGTCGCTCCATTCGGCCCCGGCAAAGGTCGGGTCTTCGTTGCCGTCCGGCCGCACCAGAATTTTGCGGGTCTCGAACATGAGAAGCGATGCAGGATCTGCGACGTTCAGGGGGCCCCGCGGCTTGTCCAAAGAAGGAAAGGTCTTGGGCGCGGCCAGATCGTAGACCACGCGTGGTGCGTTGGCGGCGCTCCCGCCGGTAAGGCGGTCCAGGCCACTGACGATGCTGTCGAGCTTGTCGGAGTTGCGCGCCAGAGCCGCCGAGAACGTATTGAGGTTTGCAATGGTGGTGCGAAGCGGCTCCGCATTGTCGGCCAGAATGAGGTCAAGCCGCCGCAACGCGTCGCGCGCTGCAGTGGTCATGCTTTGCCCGGCGAGCGGATCGGCGGTCAGCGTGGCCGGCTGCCCGGGGGTGGCGCTCAGCGGCTTGCTGCCGCCTTGCAGGGTGACCACGGGGACGCCAGTCAGACCCTGAAAATCCAGGCTGACCTTGGTGTCGGCGCGTACCGGCGTGTTTGCGGCTACCGCAATTGTTGCCGTCACGCTGGTTGGGATTGCTGACATCAAGCTCCAGGGCGGTGACTTCGCCGACACGAATTCCGTTGAAGAGAACCGCCGCGCCCGTCAACAAGCCCGAAACCGTGTTTTCGAAGTGAATACGGTAGGTTGTCCGCTGGGCCAGGCCCGCGCCATTGTGCAGCCAGTATACAAAGCCGAAGCCTGCGGCAATCACAGCAAGGACGAACCCGCCGATCAGAACATAGGGTGCCCGAATTTCCATGGGTGCCTCAGTGGCTCGCTGTCGCGCGGGTCCGTGCGCGGGCGTTGTGAAAATAGGATCTGACCCAGGGGTGTTGCGAGCTGACGAGCTGCTCGATCGGCCCCACCTCGACGATTTTCCCGTCGGAGAGGGCGGCGACGCGATCACAGACCGTGTTCAGGCTATCCAGATCATGCGTCACCATAAAGACGGTGAGGCCGAGCGTCTGTTGCAGGGTTGAAATCAGCGCGTCGAAATCGCTGGCCGAGATCGGGTCAAGGCCGGAGGTCGGTTCATCGAGAAACACGATTTCGGGATCGAGCGCGAGAGCACGCGCCAGCGCGGCGCGTTTTGTCATTCCACCGGACAGCTCCGAAGGAAACTTGTTTCCGTCATCGGGGGAGAGCCCAACCATTTCAAGCTTCGCCGTCGCGAGCTCGTCGAGCAAAGTCTGCGAAATTTCCAGATTCTCGCGCATCGGAAATTGCACATTTTGCTGGACGGTGAGCGAGGAAAATAGCGCGCCCTGCTGGAACAGGATGCCCCAATGCCGGCCAATCTCCTGCATGGCGGCGGTGTCTCCGTAGTCGGTCTCCGCGCCCATGATTGCGATGCGGCCCTCGCGCGGTGGAATTAAACCAATGATGGTTCGCAGCAGGACCGATTTACCGCCGCCCGACGCCCCGACCAAGCCAAGGATCTCGCCGCGACGGACGTCGAGCGAAAGCCCGTCGAGCACGTTTTTTTCCCCGAATCCAACGGTCAGGTCGCGCACCGAAATTGCAGGGGTCTGAGATGAGTCCGGCATCGCAGGTTACATCCCGATCGAGGCGAAAAAGACCGCAAACAGGCCGTCAAGAACAATGACCAGAAAAATCGACTTCACGACCGATGTCGTTGTCTGCAATCCCAACAATTCGGCGCTGCCCTTGACGCGAAACCCCTCGCTGCATGCGACCGCGCCGATGACAAGCGCCATGAATGGCGCCTTGATGATACCAACTTCAAAGTGAGTCACCGATACCGCTTCACGAAGGCGGGCTATAAAGATGTCGGGGCTCATGCCGCCGTAAAACCACGCGACAAGTCCGCCTCCATAGAGCGCCGCCATCGACCCCAGAAAGGTCAGGATCGGCAGAGCGCAGACCAAGGCAATCACTCTCGGGAGCACCAATATGCTGACCGGATCGCGGCCCATGGTGCGCAGGGCATCGATTTCTTCCCGCATTTTCATGGAGCCGAGTTCGGCCGTGTAGGCGCTGCCAGACCGGCCGGCGACCATGATCGATACGATCAGCACGCCGATTTCGCGCAAGACGAGGATGCCGACCATGTCGACGACGTAGGCATCCGCTCCAAATTTCCGGAAGTGGAAAATTCCCTGCTGGGCAATGATGCCTCCGATCAGAAACGTGATCAGCACGACGATCGGAACGGCCTGCCAGCCAACGCGATACAGGTGATATACGGTGGAGGTCGCGCGCAGCGAGCGAGGCCGTAACACCGCGCCGCCCAAAGATGCGCCAATCGCGCCAAGCATCGCGAGGAAGTAACCGAAATCCGTGTAGAGACCAGCGGTGGCGCGGCCGATGCGCTCAAGCCCGACCGCCAATCTGTTTCGTTCGGGTTGCGGAACGGGAGGACGTCGATTGACGTCATGTATCTTTTCGAGAAGACCGCGAAACCGCTCCGGTACTCCGACCAACGTCGGTTTCAGGTCCTGGAGCTGGTAGCGCCGGATGAACTCGTTCCAGCAACCAGGCGCCGAGCGTGTCGAGATGTTCGACGCCGGAAAGGTCGATGACCACATTTTTTTTCTGTGCATCGATTGACGGAAGAGCTGCCGCGAGCCGCTCAAGCGAGACCGATTGCGCGGCGGTCCAGGGGCCGCTTGCAATCAGGCTTGCCGGTGCCCCGCCGCGGGTAAGTGTTGGATCGCTCATCGCTCGCCATCCGTATTGAGGCGCACTAGTTTGCGCCTACAACTTACAGATTTTAGTCGGGGCATCTGGCAGATCAACGCAAATAGGCCGCTGGAACCAATGAAATCGGGCCGTTTGATTCAAAATGCACAACGCTTCGAGGAGGGCGTCAGCCCCGACGCCATCGAAAGTTTAAGGTGCTGCTGCTTCACCCCTCGGCTCGATGACCATGCCGGAGGTCGGTTCAACCCAGACCAGGTGATCTTTCACGGCCTTGACACCGGGGATGTTTTCCGCGGCGACTTTCAACGCGTCGCGTTGGCGTTCGTCGATAATTACGCCCCACAGTTCGACGACTCCGTCGCGGACAACGGCATTGACCATCGCCACGGGTGCCCAGCTCTCTTTTTGCATTTCCGCCAGCAGCATTTCGCGGATGCTCGCATCGTCCTTTGCCGATTTTGGTTCAGCGCGGGCAAGACTGACCATCGCATGCATGAGATTGGAGCGCGTTACCATTCCCACGACCTTCTTCTCCCGCGCATGACGGGCACGCGCTTGATGCGGCGGCGCTCCATCAATTCGACGATGTCTTCAAGGCTCGTGTCTTCGGTGACGGTATGAACATCCGTCGTCATGACTTCGGCAACCTTGCTGCCATGCGAATGGGAGTACTCGACAGCAAGCCTGCCGGGACCCATGAGGAATTCGAGCCAGCGCGAATGTCTGCGCTCGGTAGCGGTCTCCCGGCGGCGGAGGAAATCACCCTCGGACAGAATGCCGACAAGCTCTCCGCCCTGGTCGATCACGGGCAGACCGCTGATGTGATGCTGAAGCATTTGCCGCGCTGCCTGAAGGATTGTGGCATTGGGCTGCACCGAGATGACGGTGCTGGTCATTACATCTTTGGCTTTCATGGCAAGCCTCCAATTTGTTTTGAAAATAGGACCAAACGGCCGCGCACTGATGTTGACCCAGATCAAACGTCGGTTTGCATTTCGCGGTACACATGCAAGGCTACGTTGAGGGTGAGCATGGCCAACAAACGGCAGCCTCACGCGGAATTTTGACCCTGCGCGGCCCTGCCGAATGAGCACGTATCGTCTCGATCGTATTTTCAATCCTCGTTCGGTCGCTCTCATCGGCGGCAGCCCCCGGAAATATTCCGTGGGTGGCGCGGTTCTCAGAAATCTCTGCCGGGCAGGGTTTGGCGGTACGATTGGCCTGGTCAATCCGCACCACAGGACAATCGAAGGCATCACCGCGGTCAAAACGGTAAATGATCTCGCCGATACACCGGATCTCGCGGTCATAGCCACGCCACCGGCCATCGTGCCGGGGCTGATTGCCGGATTAGGATCCAAAGGCTGTGCCGCGGCGATCATCCTCACGGCGGGTTTGGGTCACGGGCCCGGTTCGCTCTCCGAGGCCGTTGAGCGCGCGGCGCGTGCAAATGGCGTGCGCCTTGTTGGGCCCAACTGTCTCGGCATCCTTGTGCCCGGACAGAAGCTCAATGCCAGTTTTGCAGCCAGCTCGCCTGGTGCGGGTGACCTGGCCCTGATCTCGCAGTCCGGGGCGATTGCCGCGGGTCTCATAGAGTGGGCCGCGCCGCGTTCGGTGGGATTTTCGGCCGTGGTATCGATCGGGGATCAGCTGGACGTCGATTTCGGCGACCTGCTTGACTATTTCGCGCTCGATCGCGGCACGCGGGCCATTCTGCTCTACATCGAGTCAATCAAGGATGCCCGTAAGTTCATGTCCGCCGCGCGCGCTGCGGCGCGGACCAAGCCCGTCATCGTCGTCAAAGCCGGCCGCCATGCACGGGGCGCGGCTGCCGCGAAAACTCATACCGGTGCATTGGCCGGCGCTGACAGCGTCTACGACGCCGCGTTCCGGCGGGCGGGCTTGTTGCGCGTTTCGGATCTGGACGAGCTATTTGCCGCCACTGAAACTCTGAGCCACGTCAAATATCTTTCCGGGAAAAGACTGGCGATTTTGACGAACGGCGGCGGTATTGGCGTTCTTGCCGTCGATCGTCTCATGGACCTTGGGGAGAAAGGCGATCTGCTCGCGGCAATAGGGCCGGGGGCCATGGCCAAGCTCGATGCAGCGCTACCGCCGATCTGGTCCAGGGCCAATCCGATTGATATTGCCGGAGATGCGGATGCGGCGCGCTATGCCGCAGCTCTTGAGGCGCTTTTAGCCGACGATGAGAACGATGCCGTCATGGTCATGAACGTGGCGACAGCGCTTGCGTCGCCATCGGATGCTGCTGCGGCCGTCGCGGAAACGGTTCGTACTCAGAAGGCCAATGCAGTTTTTCCCAAACCTGTTTTCGCCGTTTGGGTGGGAGATCGGGGCGAAGCGTCAAAAAAATTCGAAGCCGCAGGAATTCCGCACTATCCATCCGAAACCAGTGCAGTTGCGGGCTACGGCCACCTGGTGCGCCACCGTGAAGCGCTCGACATGTTGATGCAAACGCCGCCAAGTCTTCCGGAGGATTTTGTGCCGGATACCGCAACGGCGCGCCGCGTTGTCGCCGGCGTGCTGGCGGTGGGCAGATCGTGGCTCGATCCGTCGAGGCGGAACAACTGCTTCGTGCATATTCCATCCCGATCGCGCCGGCCATTCCTGCGTCCAACCCTGAAGCGGCCGCCCGTGCGGCCATGCCGTTCCTCAACAACAATCAACTGGTTGCCTTGAAGATCCACTCGCCTGACATAGTCCATAAATCGGATGTTGGCGGCGTGCGGCTCAATCTGGCGAGCGCGTCGGCCGTGCAGCAGGCGGCGGCTGACATGCTCGATCATGTGCGCGCGGCAAAACCCGGCGCGCGGCTCTCCGGCGTCACCGTACATCCGATGATCGTTCGTCCGTTGTCCCGTGAACTGATTGCCGGCGTAGCCGACGATCCCACTTTTGGACCGGTGATCGTCTTCGGTGGGGGAGGGACCGCCGTCGAGGTCATCAACGACAAGGCGCTGGCGCTTCCGCCGCTCGACCTCAAGCTCGCGCAAGACTTGATTGCGCGAACACGCGTTTCGCGGGTGCTTAAAGCCTATCGAGACGTCCCGGCGGCGGATGAGACCGCGGTCGCACTCGTGCTCGTCAAGCTTGCTCAGCTGGTGGCGGACGTGCCTGAAATCAGGGAAGTAGACCTCAACCCGCTACTGAGCGACGGCTCCGGGGTTATTGCCGTCGATGCACGCATCGCGGTCGCGCCGCTTGAAAAGGCCGGCCGCCGGTTCCCCGGCCATCCGCGCTTCGCCATTCGGCCTTATCCAAAGGAATGGGAACGGTCTTGCCAGTTGCCGAATGGCACCGCTGTGTTCGTGCGCCCCGTTCGTCCGGAGGATGAGCGATTGTACGCTCTCTTCTTTGCCCGGGTCACGGCGGATGACTTGCGTCTTCGGTTCTTCAGCCAGATCAAGGAATTCAGCCACGCATTCATCGCCCGAATGACTCAGCTCGACTACGCACGCGCTATGGCTTTTGTGGCGATCGATGAGGCAAGCGGCGATTTGCTCGGCGTTGCAAGGCTGCACGCCAATGCTGACTACGACCGGGCCGAATACGCGGTCCTGGTCCGGTCGGATGTGAAAGGTCAGGGCCTCGGATGGCTGCTCATGCAAACCCTAATCGAATACTCCCGCAGCGAGGGACTACGCCGCATCGAGGGCCAGGTATTAAAAGAAAACACGACGATGGTGACGATGTGCCGGGAGCTTGGTTTTGCGGTCGTCGCCGACCCGCATGAATCGGGGTAGCTGCCTCGTAGGCCTGGACCTGGCGGCCACGGCCGGTAAAACCAAAACCTAGTTTCGCTGCCTGCGATACAATGCGCCGCACGTGATCGAGGAGCGAAATCAACAACGGCTTCTCGATAATAGGTATGCCAGCAGACGCAGCGCGATCGCGCAGAGATTGACTGGGATGGCTGGTAATGAGGATGGCCGGGGTCTCGATGTGTCGAGTGCGCAACTCCGAAACCAGATCGAGGCCGTTCATTCCCGGCATGTTCTGATCGACAATCAGACAGTCGAATTTCGGAAGCCGCGGTTCCGCAAGGAGCTGCTCCGCATCCGCGTAGGCGCGAACCGCAAATCCCTCAATCACCAGAGAAAACTTCAATGACTCACGGACCGCGCGATCGTCCTCAACGATGAGGATCGAATGATATCCAAGACTTTGCTCGGATTGCGGGTTCATTGCTCGGCGTAAGCAAAAGGGCCGCTATGTGGCCCGGTCGCCGACAGCACACCTGAATAGGTCTCTTTTCGCCTTGATCTAGCGCAACTTTTTTGAAGACTCGGTCATTCACGGCTTTCGAGGAGCCCGCCCACCAGTGCCATCCGAACCAGGTCGGACAGGCTTCTGGCCTGCATCTTTTCCATTACGTTTGCTCGATAGATTTCCACTGTCCGAGGGCTGATTCCAAGATCATAGGCGATGGTCTTGTTTGGATGGCCTGCAACCAGGCCTTCGAGCACCTCGCGTTCCCGATTGGAGAGCGATTCCAAACGGCTGTTGATGGTCGCTTTCTGGGCTTCCCGCTGACTGTCGACGGCGTGCGCGCTGAGGGCCAAGCGAATAGCGCGCAAAAAGACCTCGTCATCAAACGGTTTCTCGATAAAGTCCAATGCTCCGGTCTTCATGGCTTCGACTGCCAGCGGCACATCACCGTGGCCTGAGACTACGATGACCGGCAGGGATACTTGCAGTTCTCGCAGGCGTTGCAGGAGCTCGATCCCGCTCATGCCGGGCATTCGCACGTCGGTCACGACGCAGCCGGCCTTGATTTGCGGCAATGCGTTGAGAAAGTCTGCGGCATCCGCGTAAGTTTGAACCTGAAAATTCTCGGCGCGCAGCAAAAATGCCATCGAGTCCCGCATGGCTTCATCGTCATCAACCACATGGACAATATCGGCATCAGACGGCATCTTTTGCGTCCTCCTCGGTGACCGCGCGCACTGTAAACCTAAAGACCGTGCCACCGCCGGGGTTTGGCTCAATCCAGATCCGTCCTCCGTGAGCCTCGACGATGGTTCGTGAAATCGAGAGTCCCACGCCCATGCCCTGCCGCTTCGTCGTTACAAACGGCTTAAACAGCTGATCGGATACCTCGGGGTTGATCCCCGCGCCCGTGTCGGCGACGCTGATCATCAGCATTTCATCCTCGGCCGGGGTCGTGGATATAAGCAGCTCGCGCCGGGGTGAGTCATGCATGGCTTCTATAGCATTGCGGATCAAATTCAGGAGCACCTGCTGGATCTGTACCTTGTCGGCGAGAACAAGGTCATTTGACCGACTCAACTGAAATCGCACATGAATACCTTGATCTTTTATCCCGACAAGCGCCAAAGCGCTTGCCTCTTCCACAAGCTTCGCCATGGTTTCGACACGCCGTTCGCTTTCGCCTCTCGCGACGAAATCGCGCAGGCGTCGAATGATCTGGCCCGCACGTATCGCCTGTTCGGCCGCGCTATCCATGGCCTCTCGAACCACTCCTGCGCGTTCATCCGTGGTCTGTTCGAGCAACCGCCGCGATCCTTTCATGTAGTTGGTAATCGCCGACAAGGGCTGGTTGAGCTCGTGTGCCAACGCTGACGCCATTTCGCCCATCGCGGTCAGACGCGAAATATGCACGAGCTCGGATTGAAGTTCCTGCAGTCGAGCCTCGGTCTTTTGGCGCTCCGTAAGATCGCGAATAAATCCGGTGAAATAGCGCTGGTCGCCCGATTTCATCTCCCCGACAGCGAGCTCCATCGGAAAGGTCGACCCATCTTTGCGCTCGCCAACGACGACGCGGCCGATACCAATGATGCGTCGCTCACCCGTGCTCAAATACCTGGCGAGATAGCCATCGTGATTCTCGCGATAGGGTGAGGGCATCATCATTTTGATATTCTTGCCGATCACTTCGGCTGCCTCATAGCCGAACAGCCTTTGAGCCGCCGTGCTGAACGACTGCATGATGCCTCGCTCATCGATCACAATCATCGCGTCCGGAACAGTGTCGAGAATCGATGTGAGATGAGCCGCCCGGGCCGCATTATCGCGGTCGCTCTCCACCGCGTGCAGCCAGCCTTCGCGAAGCCGCTCACCGAACCAAGCCATTGCAATTCCAAGCGCCGTGAACGTGATGGCGCGTGCAAGATCGACCGCAAAGTCTGCGGACTTCGGATCGATGACAGTCGCATACTCGCCCGTGAAATAGAGATGGAGCGCCACGCCCAAGCCCGTCGCCATCAATCCAGCGCCCCATCCGCCCACAATTCCAGCGACCAGCGTCGAAGGAACCAAAAAGAGGTACGGTTCATGAAAATGCGGGCCGAGAAGCACCAACGCGACGATGGTGGCGGCAACCCAAGACAAGGCCAGCGCATAAGGACGCCAGGACTTGCCGAGAGTCTGCCAAAGCCAGGGGAGCGCCGTAAGGCGTGTTGAGGCGGCCGGGTCATATCAGCCATTGTTTTTCCCGCCAGGGACATGCCTCTCCACCTGAAAACACGAGGAATTCAACGATACCGGCGGTTTCGGCCTCCGTAATAACCCTTATGGATCATATCTGAATTTTCTCCAGCCCGCGTACGCCGTACCAAGCGGCCCAGTAGTAGATTCATCGAAGGGGCCAGCCATGTTGACGCACACCGCAATTCGCACTGGTTTTAGCCGAGCCGCAAATAATGCCTCACCCCGAGCGCACATATCCGGCGGTTCGTTTTTTGACTCGATCAGCCTGATGGGCGCCACGATGCCGTACGGCCGCGATGCCGAGATCTATGGCGAGAACGAGCCGGCGGACTATGTGTACCGTGTTATCAGCGGTGCGGTCCGGACCTATAAGGTCCTTGGTGATGGACGCCGGCAAATCGGCGCCTTTTACTTGCCCGGTGACATATTCGGGCTCGAAACAGGCGACGAACATTCGTTTTCGGCTGAAGCGATCAGCGACGCGAAAATTCTCGTCATCAAGCGAAGTGCACTGATCGCATTGGCAGAGCGCGAGAGCGAGGCGCTCGCCAACTTGTGGTCGGTGACAGGCCAGGAGCTGCGGCGCGTTCAAGATCACATTTTGCTGCTGATAAAGACTGCGAAAGAGCGGGTGGGCAGCTTTTTGCTGGAAATGGCTAAACGCCGCCCGAGCGGCAACGATGTCGAGCTTCCAATGTCGCGACAGGACATCGCCGATTATCTTGGACTTACGATCGAAACGGTTTCCCGCACACTTACCGAGCTTGAAAATTCCGCGTCCATCAAACTCGCGAGTGCGCGCCATATCGTATTGCGCAACCGGCGGGCGCTGGGCGTGCTCAACGGCTAGCCTTCGCGTCAAAAAATTGGGAACGGTCTCGGCACCTAATCCGAAACCGTTCCTTTATGTGTAAATAAAATAGTCCCTCCACCTAACGCGTCTTCTCTTACCGGTTAACCGAAGTGACGGATTTGACCACGAAAGTATGCATGGTGCCGCTGGCATCGCTGATTGAAACATATTCTCCGGGCAAAAAGGCATGATGCCCGAACAAAAAGCCCGCCTCATCGTCGTCATCACGCGCGACATTGTAGTCAATCACCCACCGGCCATGCTCGGCGCCACCCGCCTTGTGGGTCAGCACGCCGGTCTTGTCCTCCTCTCCGGGAGAAAAATGCCGGACGCTGCATGCGGCGCGGTGCTTCTTCCACTCCGGCAAGTCGATATGGCCATCACTATCGAGTGGAGCAATAAGATCATAACCGATCTGACTTGACCCATTTGGAAAGTCCTTCGATCGGGCTAAAGTCAGTGCAATGCGTTTCAACGTGGCGGTCATGTCCATCTCCATAGATATTTCTGCAATATGATGCAAACAAAGGCGGCAGTATTGATAGAGATCAAGGTCGGTTTGCTGTGTATTTTAATTAGATATCAGTCTTGCTATTGGGTCGAACCCGTGCGCATCGAGCTTCTTAAAAAAATTCATGTTGGCCACCTATTTGGTGGCGATCGCCATTTGCAATCTGATTCTTGTCGCGAGTGCTTATGCGCAAATGGATCCCCGGCAACAACGGGGCTCTGACCCTGGCAAGGGCAAATTGTGCGAGCTGTCACGCGATCGACAAAGTAGGTGCAAGCCCGCTCAAACTGGCGCCGCCGTTCCGGGAACTTCACAATCGCTATCCGGTGGAATCACTTGAAGAGGCGCTCGGTGAAGGCATTGTCACCGGCCATCCGAATATGCCCGAGTTCCGGCTGGATCCCGGTCAAGTCGGCGATTTGATCAGCTATCTCAAATGGCTCGAACGTTAAGTGCGAGGATGTCATGCACCGAATTAGCCTTGTCTCTCTTGCTCCTGACGGCCGCTGCAACAGGTGCATACGCCGCCGACGCATTCAAAGGAGAAACGCTCGCCAAGCGTTGGTGCGCGACTTGCCACATTGTGGCAGTCAGACCAGCAACGGGGTACGACACAGGCGCCGCCATTCTCGGCCATCGCCAGCAAGCCCGACTTCAATGAGAGGACGCTTGCATATTTTCTTTTGACGCCTCATCCGCGCATGCCGGACATGAATTTGACACGCAATGAAGCGGCCGATCTCGCGGCATACATCAAGAATCAAAAGTAGCGCCGCCCGGCTTCAGCCGCGTGATTCCACGCGCGTCGATTTGACCTGCGTCAAGGCAGGGCTCCGGCATCGCTTCCAAGATCTCCCAAATTTTTGATTGGAGGAGATCCGCCATGAAATCACTTCTGACCTCCGCCGCAGTTCTCGCCATCGCCGCAACGGCGCTGATGACCCCGGCGATTTCGCAAACCGGTGGCAGCGGGCAGGCCAATCCTCCCGCCGCCAGCGGCCCGGGCGCAGGATCCCGGACCAGAAGTCCTGGATCAGGTCCTGGGCCAGGCTTCGGGCCAGGTTACGGCCCCCGCGGTCATGGCGGGGGACACGGCATGATGATGGGGCCGGGCATGATGGGTAGGGGCGGCATGGGCGGGATGTGTGATCCGCGCGGCGCGGGCCTCGCCGAGTGGCGCATGGAGCGCATCGAGCGCCTGGTCAATCCAAACGATGCACAACGCGCCGCGCTCGACAATCTGCGGAATGCATCAGCCAAAGCTGCCGAGATCGTCACTGCGGCCTGCCCGCGCGAGTTTCCGGCCAGCGCCACCGGGCGACTCGAGCTGATGGAAAAGCGTCTCGATGCCATGCAGCAGGCGATCAAGACCGTGCGCCCCGCTTTTGATGCTTTTTATGCAACGCTTAACGATGAGCAAAAGGCCCGCGTCAATACCAGCGGTCCGCGCCATTGGGGTTGGCATGGCTGGTCCGCGGCGGCTGAACTAGCGATTTGACCTGCATCAAGGAAAGCGACGGGCCCTCTGGCCATAAATCGGCCGGGCGGGCCTCCGAAATTTTTCCTCCGGCCCCAGAACGGACCAGACAGCATGGCGAACACACTTGCCTACCGGAAAACAATGACGATCGGGGAGGGCGGGTCAGCGCTTGCATTTGCAGCCCTCGCATTTTTATCGATCGTCATCGCGGCCAAAGCATACACACCGGAGTACGCGTTCCACGCCTACCTGTTCAGCGCAGCCAGCGTCGCGGCGGTATTTGCCATCATCAACCGCTACTACGAACGCCCGGTTGGAGCGCCGCCGCTGACGATCGACGGCAAGCCAAATTACAATATGGGTCCCGTCAAATTTTCTGCGGTTGCCGCGGTATTCTGGGGCATCGCGGGATTCACGGTCGGCTTGATCATCGCGCTGCAGCTCGCGTTCCCCGCCCTCAACTTCGATCTGCCCTGGACGACCTTCGGCCGGCTGCGTCCACTGCACACGTCGGCTGTCATCTTCGCATTTGGCGGTAACGTGCTCATCGCGACGTCGCTCTACGTCGTGCAGCGGACTTGCCGTGCGCGGCTTGCAGGTGACATCGCGCCGTGGTTCGTCGTGCTTGGCTACAACTTCTTCATCGTCATCGCCGGCACCGGCTATCTCCTTGGCATTACGCAATCCAAGGAATATGCCGAGCCGGAATGGTACGCCGATCTGTTCCTGACGATTGTGTGGGTTGTCTACTTCCTGGTTTATCTCGGCACGATCATGCGGCGGACCGAGCCGCACATCTATGTGGCGAACTGGTTTTATCTCGCCTTCATCCTCACGATCGCGGTCTTGCATCTCGGCAACAATGCCGCGGTGCCGATTTCTCTTTTCTCGCCGAAGTCCTACATCGTCTGGTCCGGCGTGCAGGACGCGATGGTGCAGTGGTGGTACGGCCACAACGCGGTCGGCTTCTTCCTCACCGCCGGCTTCCTCGGCATCATGTATTACTTTATCCCGAAGCGCTGCGACCGGCCGGTCTATTCCTATCGGCTTTCGATCATCCACTTCTGGTCGCTTATTTTCCTCTACATCTGGGCCGGGCCCCATCATCTGCATTACACGGCGCTGCCCGATTGGGCGCAGACGCTCGGCATGACATTTTCGATAATGCTGTGGATGCCGTCATGGGGCGGCATGATCAACGGCATCATGACGCTGTCCGGCGCGTGGGACAAACTTCGCACCGATCCCGTGCTGCGCATGATGGTGGTCTCCGTCGCCTTCTACGGCATGTCGACCTTCGAAGGTCCGATGATGTCGGTGAAGATCGTCAACTCGTTGTCGCACTACACCGACTGGACCATCGGTCACGTGCACTCCGGCGCGCTCGGCTGGGTCGGGTACATATCCTTCGGTGCGCTCTACTGCCTCATCCCGTGGCTTTGGAATCGGCCGCTCTATTCGCTCAAGCTCGTCAACTGGCACTTCTGGATCTCGACCATCGGCATCGTGCTCTACATCAGCGCGATGTGGGTGTCGGGAATTCTCCAGGGATTGATGTGGCGCGCCTACACCGGCCTCGGATTTCTCGAGTATTCCTTCGTCGAGACCGTGGAAGCGATGCATCCCTTCTATGTCATCCGCGCGATGGGCGGCGGCCTGTTCCTCGCCGGCGCGCTGTTGATGGCTTTCAATCTCTGGAAAACCGTGAACGCGGCGGTTTCCGAGGCGCCCGCCGATCTCAAGCTGGCTCCGGCGGAATAGGCGGGGGCATTCATGTCACTGTGGTCGAGACACGCAATCTTCGAGAAGAACTCGATCGTCCTGGTCATCGGCATCCTGATCGTGATTGCGATCGGCGGCCTCGTCGAGATCGTGCCGTTGTTCTACCTGAAGAATACGATCGAAAAGGTCGACGGCGTGCGGCCCTACACGCCGCTCGAGCTCGCCGGACGCAACATCTACGTACGAGAGGGCTGCTATCTCTGCCACTCGCAAATGATCCGCCCGCTGCGCGACGAGGTCGAGCGCTACGGCCATTATTCGCTCGCCGCCGAAAGCATGTACGACAAGCCCTTTCAATGGGGGTCGAAGCGCACGGGACCCGATCTCGCCCGCATCGGCGGCAAGTATTCCGACGAATGGCACCGCGATCATCTGAAAGCCCCGCGCTCGGTCGTTCCGGGCTCGGTCATGCCGGACTATTCCTGGCTGGCCGAGACCAACCTCGACTTCGCCCACATCGCGGACGATCTGAAAGCGCAGTCGCTTCTTGGCGTTCCCTATACGGCGGAGATGATCGCCAATGCCGCCGCTGACGTCGTTACGCAGGCGACCACCGACAGCCCCGATGCCGTCGACATGGCCAAACGCTATCCGAAATTGAACGCGCGCGATTTCGACGGCAATCCGTCACGCATCACCGAAGCCGACGCGCTGATCGCCTACCTGCAAATGCTCGGAACGCAGGTCGACTTCAAGCTCTACGACGACAAAGCCAACATCCGGTGAGCGCCATGGATCCAACCTACCGTGCAGTCGCCGAGTTCGCCCAGACCTGGGGCCTCGCTTATTTCGTCATCGTGTTCTTGCTGGTGCTTGTTTACGCGCTCTGGCCTTCGCGCAAGAAGCAATTTGATGAAGCGGCGCGCATTCCGCTGCGGGAGGACTGACCGTGGCCGAAGAACACAAGAACATCGATGCTGTGACCGGCACCGCGACGACGGGACACGAATGGGACGGGCTGCGCGAACTGAACACGCCGCTGCCACGCTGGTGGCTGTGGCTGTTCTACATCACGATCGTCTGGTCGGTCGGCTACTGGATCGTCTATCCGGCCTGGCCGCTGTTGACCAATTCGACGCAGGGCGTGTTCGGCTACCACACGCGGACCGCGCTCCTTGAAGATCTCGACGCGCTCAAGCAGCAGCGTGGCCCGATGATGGACAAGCTCGCCGGCGCCTCGCTCGCCGAGATCGCCGCCGATCCGCAATTGCTCGACTTTGCCCGGGCGCAGGGCCGCGTCGCGTTTGCGGACAATTGCGCGCCATGCCATGGCGCGGGCGGTGGCGGCGCCAAGGGCTATCCCAATCTCAACGACGATGAATGGCTGTGGGGCGGCAAGCTTTCGGATATCGAGCAAACGATACGATTTGGCGCGCGCGCCGGCGACAATAAAGGCCGTGCCGGCAGCATGCCTGCTTTCGGCCGCGACAAAATCCTTAAGCCCAACGAAATCTCGGCGGTCGCGGATTTTGTTCGTTCGCTCTCCGGTCTCTCCACCGAAACGGGTGCGGATCTCGGCCTCGGCAAAAAAGTCTACGCCGACAATTGCGCGGTCTGTCACGGCCCCGAGGGAAAGGGCAACCGCGAAATGGGCGCTCCCAACCTGACCGACAAGATCTGGTTCTACAGTTCGGACAAGGCAACCATCGTTCAGGGGATCGAGAATGGGCGCGGTGCGGTGATGCCGGCCTGGGGCGGGCGCCTGAGCGAGCCGACCATCAAGGCATTGACGGTCTATGTGCATACGCTCGGCGGCGGAGAAAAATGACCGCGCATGCCACCATGTCGCTTGATCAGCCGGCGCCCGGGGCGCCGGCTCTTGCGCATTTGGTGAAGGAAGCGGAACTCGATGGAGCGCCGCCGGAAGACGATATTCCGCTCTATGCGCCGCGCCGCAAAATCTATCCGCAGAGCGTCCATGGCACGTTCCGCAATATCAAATGGGCGGTTTTGGTCGTCACGCTCGGCATCTATTACCTGCTTCCGTTCGTGCGCTGGGATCGCGGCCCGAACGCGCCCTCGCAGGCGGTGCTGATCGATTTTCCAAACCGGCGTTTCTATTTCTTCTTCATCGAGATCTGGCCGCAAGAGGTCTATTACCTCACCGGCCTGCTCATTCTCGCTGCGATCGTGCTGTTCCTGATGAACGCCGTCGCTGGCCGCATCTGGTGCGGCTATCTCTGCCCGCAGACGGTGTGGACCGATCTCTTCTTTGCCATCGAGCGGTTCGTCGAGGGTGACCGGCGCGAGCATATGCAGCGCGACGTCCGCAAATGGACGGCTGGCACCTATGCACGCAAAGGGCTGAAGCACGTCTTGTGGCTGATGGTCGCCTGGTGGACCGGCGGAGCCTGGGTTCTTTATTTCTCCGATGCGCCGACTCTGGTGAAAGACCTTGCGACGGGGCAAGCCCCGCTCATTGCCTATGCCTGGATCGGCATTCTCACGGTGACGACCTATTCGCTCGCCGGCCACATGCGCGAGCAGGTCTGCCTCTATATGTGCCCGTGGCCGCGCATTCAGGCGGCGCTGACCGATGAATACGCGCTCAATGTGACCTATCGCTACGACCGCGGAGAGCCGCGCTGTTCGGTCAAGAAGGGCGAGCAGCTGCGCTCGCAAGGCCAGCCGGCAGGCGACTGCATCGATTGCCTGCAATGCGTCCATGTTTGTCCGACAGGGGTCGATATCCGCGGGGGCGCCAATCTCGGCTGCATCCAGTGCGGCCTGTGCATCGATGCGTGCGATGCAATCATGAGCAAGCTCGGGCGACCGACCGGCCTGATTGCCTACGATACCGACCTCAACATCAAGCAGCGAATCGAGGGGAAAAAGCCTTTCTACAAGCTCGTGCGCATGCGTACGGCTCTCTACGCTGGCATCATCGCCGTGGTCGGCGGAATCATGCTCTACACGCTTGCCACGCGGGACAGCGAGGGCATCAGCGTCATCCACGACCGCAACCCGATGTACGTGCGGCTTTCGGACGGCGCGCTGCGCAACGGCTACACCATTCGCATCGTCAACAAGCGGCTGAAATATCGCGACTTCATCGTGAGCGTTGACGGATTGCCGTCGACGCTCGTCGATTTCGTCGGTCTGCCGCCACGCGCGGACGGCCGGCAGCTCATCACGGTCGGTCCCGATCAAACCAAGGAAGTGCGCGTGGTCGTTACCGACTACAGCGCCACGCCGCCACCGCCGTCGACCTCAATTCTGTTCAAGCTGATCGATATCGATTCAGGCGAGACCGCTGAAATGCGTGATCATTTCTTTGGGCCAGGATGAGAGGTCAAAGATGCGCGTTCCTCACGCGCCCCGCGAATTGACCGGCAAGCATGTGTTGATCTGCTTCGTCGGATTTTTCGGAATCGTTTTCGCCGTCAATGCGGTGATGGTGAAAGCGGCAATGTCCACGTTCGGAGGCGTGCAGACGACAAGTTCCTACAAGGCCGGTTTGATGTTCGGGCAGGACGTCGCCCGGGCAGAACAGCAAGACGCGCTGCATTGGCAGGTCAACGGCAAGCTTTCACGCGATCGTGGCGGCAATGCCATCCTCGATATTTCAGTGCGTGATCCCAAAGGTGTTCCCGTGAACGGCCTTGCTGCGCAGGCACGGCTTGCGCATCCGGCCGACGAGCGGCGCGACCATTTGATCGCGCTCAACGATGCGTCCGCCGGCCGCTTTCACGGCGTGACACGGACAGAGCCGGGTCAATGGGAGCTGATTGTCGACCTTTATAAAGATGATGCGCGCGTTTTCCGCTCGCGCAGCCGGGTGATGTTGAATTCGCCATGAGCGAGCTATGACCGAGAGCCTCGACCTTTCGCTCTATGCCAAGCCGATGGCAGACGGCACGCTCGGCATGGAGCTTGCCGTTGAAGGTATTGCCTGCGGCGGATGCATCGGCCGCATCGAGCATGCGGTCAGAAGCGTTCCGGGTGTGACCGAGGCGCGGCTGAACTTCACGAACCGCCGGCTGCACGTTGCCTGGTCGCCCAAGGCTCGCGGAGCCGGCCGCAATTCTCCGCGCGCTCGAAGATGGCGGTTATCACGGCCATCCGTTTGTGCCGATGCGTGCCGAGCAGCAGGAGGCTGCCGAGGCGCGTCGTCTCACGCGCTGCCTGGCAGTCGCGGGTTTCGCGGCCATGAACATCATGCTGCTGTCGGTGTCCGTCTGGTCGGGAAATGTCACCGACATAACGCCCGAAACGCGCGACTTCTTCCATTGGGCCTCGGCGTTGATCGCGTTGCCTGCGGCGGCCTACGCCGGGCGGCCATTCTTTGCGAGTGCCTGGCGCGCTCTCAAGTCGCGCTCGCTCAATATGGACGTGCCGATCTCGCTCGGCGTGATCCTTGCGCTCGGAATGTCGCTGGTGGAAACGGCCAATCATGCCGAGCACGCCTATTTCGATTCCGCCATCATGCTGCTGTTTTTCCTGCTGGTCGGGCGGGCCCTCGACCATGCCATGCGCCGAAAGACCAGAGCGGTGGCAGGCAATCTGGCAGCGCTGAAAGCAGAGAATGCGCATCGGCTTATCGGCGATGAGCTTGTCAGTGTGCCTTCCGCGGCGCTGAAGGCCGGCGATCGCGTGCTGGTGAGGCCGGGCGAGCGTGTTCCGGCCGACGGCATCGTGCTTGGCGGCAAATCCGATCTCGATGAAAGCTTGATCACGGGCGAAACGGCGCGCCGCAACGTCGCGTCGGGTGCCACTGTTTATGCCGGCAGCATGAACTATTCCGGCGCCCTCACACTGAAGGTGACCGCAGCGGGCGGCGCTGCCCTGATCGACGAGATCGAGAAGCTTCTGGAAAAAGCGGCGAGCGCGAAATCGCGTGCCATGCGGCTCGCCGACCGCGCTTCGCGCGTCTATGCGCCCGTGGTGCACCTTACAGCCGCGCTGACCTTGGCCGGCTGGCTGATCGCAGGCGCAAGCGTGCATGACGCCGTCATCACCGCAATTGCCGTGCTTATCATCACCTGTCCCTGCGCGCTCGCATTGGCCATTCCGGCCGTGCAGGTCGTCGCCTCGGGCGCGCTATTCCGCGCGAATGTCATTCTCAACGCCGGCGACGCCATCGAGCGCCTGGCGGAGGTCGACACGGTTGTTTTTGACAAGACCGGCACCTTGACGCTGCCGGAGCCGCGCGTCGTCAACGCGGCCGCGCTTGATCCGGAGTTGCTGCAAATGGCGGCCCGGCTTGCCTTGTCGAGCCGGCATCCGCTCGCGGTTGCGCTGTCGCGTGAGGCCACGACACGCGTGCCTTTCGACGATGCCGTAGAAGAGCCCGGACAGGGCGTGCGTGCGCGCATCAACGGCATCGAACGCGGCTCGGCAGTCCGCAGTTCTGCGATGTGATCACGTCAAATGCCTCGCAGGCATCGACGGTCTGTTTCCGGCACGGCAAACGCTTCGCGGTCATTGCGATCGCCCAGAAGCTCCGCCCTGACGCAGTCGATGTGATCAATGCGCTGCGCGGGCGCGGGCTCGACTTGCATATTCTCTCCGGCGACCACGTCGAGGCGGTCGCGCCGGTCGCACGCGCTCTTGATATCGAGCAATGGCAGGGCGGCCTGAAACCTGCGGAGAAAATCGCCTGCATCGAAACGCTCAAGGCTGGCGGCCGCCGCGTGCTGATGGTCGGGGACGGTCTCAATGATGCGCCGTCCCTCGCGGCCGCGCATGTGTCCTTGTCGCCGATTTCCGCTGCCGACGTGACCCAGGCTCAGGCCGACGCGGTGTTCCTGGGCGAGAAACTCAAGCCGGTGCTTGATGCCATCGTTGTCGCGCGGCGCGCGCGCAAGCTGATGACGCAAAATCTGTGGCTGGCTGCGATCTACAACGCCGTTGCTGTGCCGGTCGCGATCGCCGGCGCGGTAACGCCTTTAATCGCAGCGCTGGCGATGTCCGGGTCGTCGCTACTGGTGACACTCAATGCCATGCGCGCCAATGGGGCAGCTCGATGAACGTCCTGGTCTATCTTGTGCCGCTCGCCCTCGGACTTGGCCTCACGGGCCTGTTTGCGTTTTTGTGGGCTCTTCGCAGCGGTCAATACAGCGACGTCGATGGAGCGGCCTTACGCGTCTTATCGGATGATGATCTTCACGACGCCAGTACAACAAAGGACTAGGTCGATCTGGTGCGACGGCTTTGTCGTGCCAAAAGAAAAGGGCCGCCGGTGAGGGCGGCCCGTTCTCGTGACCCGTTCAGTGTCAGGCTGCGCCGAGTTTCTTCATGACGCCCTGAGTGAAGAACTGCCGGATCTCGCTCGGCCGGGCGGGCCTTGCTGAAGAGATAGCCCTGCATCTCGGTGCAGCCGATCGACTGCAATACTTCCATCTGCTCGCGCGTTTCCACGCCTTCGGCAGTCGACGTCATGTTCAGGCATTTCGCGAGGCCGGCCACCGCATTCACGATCGCGAGCGGCTCGGCGCCGTTTGACAGGTCCTGAATGAACGAGCGGTCGATCTTGATCTTGTCGAAGGGGAAGCTGCGCAGGTAGCTGAGCGAGGAATAGCCCGTTCCGAAATCGTCCAGTGCGATCTGCACGCCCATCTTGCGAAGCTCGTGCAGCGTGGCGAGCGTCGTGAAGGTGTTCTGGAGCAGGACGGTTTCGGTGATTTCGAGCTGCAGCTTGTGCGGCGACATTCCCGATTGATCGAGCGCCGCCTTGACCATGTTGACCAGGTTGCGGTTGTTGAGCTGGGCCGGCGAAAGGTTGACCGCGACCTTGATGTGCTCCGGCCACTCAACCGCCTCGGCGCAGGCCTCCTTGAGCACCCACTCGCCGAGCGGGATGATCAGGCCGGTCTCCTCCGCGATCGGGATGAAGTCGGCGGGAGAAATCAGGCCGCGGGTCGGGTGATTCCAGCGCAGCAGGGCCTCGAACGCGTTGACGTCGTTGGTCTGCAGGACGACAAGCGGTTGGTAATAGAGCTGGAACTGCTCGGTCGCGAGCGCCTTGCGCAAATCCATTTCGAGCTCGCGGCGCACCTTCATGCGGGTGTTCATCTCTGGCTCGAAGAAGCGGAAAGTGCCGCGGCCGTCGGCCTTGGCGTCGTACATCGCCATGTCGGCATTCCGCATCAGCTCGCTCGACTTCAACGGCATCCATCGGCGCAACCGAGATGCCGATACTGATGTCGGTGACGATCTGATGGCCCTCGATCTGGTAGGGCTTGATCACCGATTTGCGGATGCGCTTCGAGAGCGCGGCGGCGTCGGTGGCCTGCTCCATCTGCGTCATGATGATGGCGAACTCGTCGCCGCCCATGCGTGCGACCACGTCGAGCTCGCGCGTGCAGCCGCGCAGACGCTCGCCGACAAGCTTGAGCAGCTCGTCGCCGATATGGTGGCCGAGCGCGTCATTGACGCTCTTGAAGTGGTCGAGGTCGAGGCAAAGCACCGCCAGGCACTCGCCGCGCTTGACGCGCTTGATCTCGTGGTTGAGTTGTTCGAGCAGCAACGTGCGGTTGGGAGGTCGGTCAGCGCGTCGTGGCGCGCCATGTGCGCGATACGTTCTTCCGAGCGCTGGCGCTCGGTGACGTCTTCATGGGTTGCCAGCCAGCCGCCGCCTGCGAGAGGTTTGTTGACGACCGAGAAGGCGCGTCCGTCCGGCAGGTTCACGACCTGATTGAAGGTCTTGCCTTCGGAGATGCCTTCCTTGAGCCGCGCGATATATTCGTCGATGTCGCCAGAGAAATTCCCGAGCTCGATCCGGTGACTGAGAAGATTGCGAAGAGGCATCCCGATTTAACGACTTCCGGCGGAAAGACCGTACAATTCGATATAACGTTGGTTGCAAAAAATTAGCCGCGTTTCCTGATCGAACATCAGCACGCCCTGGGACATGTTGTTCAGGACGGTCTGCAGCAGCTGTTCGTCTTTCCGCGACATGTGCGGAAAAGCCAGAATATCAGCGCGTACAGAGTGATATTTCGACTGATCCATTGTGAGCCCCTCGACGAGAAAGGTATCCGGGTCGGTGCTCATCATTACGGTTGGCGGGTGTGGAAGCTGTTAGGGATTCAAAGTTGGTTTAATTAAAACCAGAACGATCGGAATCGGCCCATTTCGCGGGCAGAATTGCGGGCTCCCGGCACGGGGTCCTGGTGCCGGGGCCGGAATCTTAAATCAGTTTTTTTGTGATCCTGAACACAGAAGGTGCCGCCGCAGACGCCTAGTTTCAGACTCACGAAACCAAAAGACGTCAGGGAGACATCAAATGCGAATCGTCCTCATCGTTGCCTGCGCAGCCGCATTGGGTTTCTCGGCCTGGGCGAATCTTCCCGCCGATGCAGGCCAGTCCACCGGCACGCCGACCACATCGGTCACCACGACAGAGTAGTTGGCGCCGTCCGAGACGGTTCTACCCCGAATTGGCAAAAGGCCGGGCTTTGCCCGGCCTTTTCCTTGCAACCGGTTTTTCGTGAAAAATGCGAGGGATGGTCGTCCCGGCGCGGACCCGATTTATCGAGCAGCCACCATGAAACGTTAACTGCCTTTCGGCGAAGGGTGGCCGCACGCCGATCCCGACGAAATTTTCCGTTGCGTGGACTGTTCGTGATTGCAGCGTGAAGGGGTCGACGAAATGGAAAATCTTTTTTTGACGACGCTGCTGATCAGCGTCGTGATCGGCGTGCTCATCATCTATCACGTGACGCCGGAGGGCTGACACGCAAGCCGCTGGCCTCCCGCGCGGGAGGCCGGCCCGAAATTGCCAAAAGGGGACGTCTAGTAGCAGACGCGCGTCCAACGCCAGACGCGATGACCCCAGCGGTTGATCACCCAGCGGCGGCGCATGACGCAATCGCCCCCGTAGGCGTAATACGGGCCGCCATAGTAGCCGCCGTAATAGGGCGCACCGAAGCCGAGCGCGAAACCAGGCGCGAAGCCCCAACCGAACCCGCCCCAACCGCCATGGCCGCGCCAGCCACCATGCCAGCTGCCGCCATCCATCGCGCGGCGCCGGGCAGGGCCACTGTGGCTGCCCAACGGCAATGACTGCTGCGGCCGCCATGGCAATCCTTCGAAGTGACGTACGCATCGCTGCTCCTCCACACAACAACCTGAACGATCAATGGCGGGGGATGAAACTCGTTCCATCGGAACCGGACGGCCGGCGGTGTGCCTATGCCGGGCGGCTGCCGGGGCTGGGTCCGGCAGCGTCGTCCCGCTCGGACGGGGCATCCACGGGGGTGCGCATTTCGAGGCCGGCGTGCGTCGGTTTTTCGGCGGCGCAACACCCGTCCCGGCATTAACAGATGTGATCCACCTCACTCGATTACCGTGCGACCGCGCTGTATTATCCGGCCCGGAAAACGGATAGCCTAGGCCACCGGTGGGGGACGCATGTTCACCGCAAATCTCGAGTCAGCCATGGATCGCTTCTACGATTTCGTGGTGCAGGCCTCGTGGATCGACAGACTGACCACCCATCTGGGTTTCGACCCGGCCAAATCTCACGGTCGACGGCGTCTTCCATCACCTGATGGAGATTGCGGTCGCGAATATCAACACCGCGAACATGCTCGCGCTCGGCGGTGCGATCTTCTACGTGGCAACCCTGATGATGCGCACGATCGTTCCGTTGCGCGTCATCGGCATCATCAGCATCGCATTTTTCATCGCCTATGGCGTCGTCGCGGGCGCGGTCTCGACGCTGTTGCTTTATCTCTTCTCGCTGCCGGTCAACATTATCCGCCTGCGTCAAATGCTCACCCTTGTGCGAAAGGCGCGGAGTTCGGCGCAGGGCGACCTCTCGATGGACTGGCTGCGGCCTTATATGACGCCGCGAAAATACAAAAAGGGCGACATCCTTTTCCGCAAAGGTGACGTGGCCAACGAGATGTTCCTGACGGTGACGGGGAAATTCCTGGTCACCGAACTCGGCATCGAGCTTCCGCCCGGCCGCCTGATGGGTGAGCTTGGCTTCGCTGCCCCGAAGAACCGCCGTACGCAGACCATCCAGTGCCTCGAAAGCGGCGACGTGCTGAGCATCACCTACGAGACGCTGCTCGAGTTGTATTTCCAGAATCCGGAATTCGGCTACTACCTGCTGAGCCTGACCAGCGAGCGCCTCCTGCAGAATATTTCGCGCCTTGAAGGCGCGCTTGAAGACAGCAAGGCCAAGGTCCAGCAATTAGAGCGGGGCTTGCCCGCCGCGGCGCCGCGCTAGGCACAGTCGAATTTCCTCTGCCCTCCCGCTTGAAAATGTGCAGTATTATCGGACAAGGTTGAGACGGCTGTCAGAACGGTCGCAACGACAGAAATTTTTAGGGGGGGATGCAATGATGCGGGCAGGAATTACGGCCAGCATGCTGGCCGGGGCCGTGATCGTGACGGCAGCCATGCCGGCGGCGGCGCAGGTGCAGCGATGCGGTTTATCGGGGCACCCTTGTCTGCGACAAGCTGCCGTTTTCCGCCGGCAAAGGCCGCGAGGCGATCGAAGTCACGATCGCCGGCGGCACCGTTCGCTACAGCCACGTCGTACGCCTGCGCGATGCGGCCGAGCCTGTCCCGGAACAGGGGAAAGGCAGCCTCAACGGGCAAGACATCGAGCTGCAAGGTTCATGGAAGTCGGGCAATCGTCAGTATGAGGCGAAGTACAGCGGCGCATTCGTGCGGCGGCACGCCGACCTCAAGGGAACGCAGACCTGGACGGACGGCGGCAAGAGCTTCACGCGCGCATGCGCCGGCACGATCAAGCGGCCATTCCGGGTTTTTCTGCCGGGCGAAAAGAAGTAGGGCGGAGCCCCAGCCGTTCTCGAGATTGCAGAAGGTTCCTTGGCTGACGACTGGCACGATGTCGCAGTGATAGCCTCGACCCCAGCAAACTCCTTGGCAATTGCGGCCATCGGACAAGCCGGCACCGGGCGCCGCGGGGGGCGTATTGACCCAGAATTGCCGCTAGACTCTGGGCGCTGCAGACAGGCATTCTTCATAGGAACCGGAACCACCCCATTTGTTTTAAGGCCGGTGCCGTCAGTTGGGCAGCTCAACTCCAACCTTGAAAGGGAAGCGTCCCTTGCGAACTCGAATTTATCGCGCACTCGCGCCTATTGCTGTTCTCGCTTGCGCCCTGGTTGCGGCGAACGCCATGCCGCCTTCGTCGGCTTCTGCCGCGGACGGCCCCTTTGCCGAATTTCCGGGTAGCTGGAGCGGCGCCGGAACGCTGAAGCCCGAGAACGGGGCGGCGGAGCGCATCCGCTGCAATGCTAACTACCGCGCGGGAAGCGCCCCGAACGAAATCAATCTTCAGTTGCGCTGTGCCAGCGACAGCTACAATTTCGACCTCAGCGGGGAGTTTTCGGTTGACGGCCAAAACCAGGTCGCCGGCCGCTGGACCGAGCGCACGCGCAGCGTGGGTGGCACGGCCAATGGCAATAGGAGTGGCGACCGGCTGCAGCTTCACGTCGAAAGCGCGGGCTTTTCGGCCGAGCTTGTCATGATCACGAGAAACAAGCATCAAAGCGTCATCATCGACTCGCACGGCGCCGGGCAGGTCGTGAAAGCGTCCATCAGCCTCAACAGAAGCTGATCTCGCGTTCGTCAGCTGATTTTCAGAGTGTGAGGCGGCTCACAAGCGCTGTTCGCCGACTGCGCCATGATCCTGCATGGGCCGAAGCCGATGCAGGAGATTGCCATGGATCCTAATTTGGATCGTAAATTGGATCGCAAATTCGGTGTTTCGATTGTGGTGGCTCTGGTTCTCGCTATTACCATCAAGACCGTGATGCCCAGCGCAACGGCGGCGGGTATCGAGATGGCGCAAATCCAGGTTCAGAACGAGCTGTCGGCACAGACCGACCTGTCTTGGCTGGTGTCGCCGTAGCGGGCGGCCGAGCCCGCATCCGTAAATAATGCGACGAGTGTGAGGCTGCTCACAAAGCCTGTGGCGCATCGGTGAAAGGATGAGTTGGGGACGTCCTGGAATGGAGCCTCTTATGCGCCGGACACTCACAGCAGCAGCCATCGCCGTTCTTGTCTTTACCGGGCATCGCCAAACTGGTCGCAGCGCCAAGCAGGACTGCTGCCGGCACCGACACCTCGATTCAACCCACGATATCGACATACGACCTGCACACCGGATATCGCGGGGTGCACCTGTTGCCGGTCGAGGAAATACCGCAGCCGTAGCCGACTACGGCATCCGGATGACCGGCCGTTCTCCACAACGGCCGGCATTCGGCCATCGTTTAGCCAGCCTAAATCGGGCTTTTCGTGATCCGCGTCACAGCGCGGGTTACGGCATAAGCGTAGATACAATTTCAACAAAATCTCTTTTGCCGTGGAGGCAAAAATGCAGCGCGTAACGGCAATGATGGCGTACGTTGTGAGCGAGGGAAGGCTGTGTGCGCTCAAGCCCGCAGAGTGGTCGCTCCTTTTGACCGGCGTGGCGGTTTGTGGGATCGCGACACTTCTTTTCCTGGTGCTCCACGCTTAGCCCGCACGAAATACCACAACCAGCGAGAGCCTTTCGACAACGACGGTCCGGCGCATCCGGATCGCGACCGGTCACGTATCTCTACGGAACCGGAATTGACTTAGCGCAACGTGGCTGGCGCCGATCTCTGTCGGAATGCACGACAGAGACAGCCACATAACAGGGTGGGAGCCCAGCGGGCAGACGGTTTCGGGGCTTCGGCCTGGGACTGCCGCTCGCAACGAGGTCAGTCATGAACGAATTACGCGCCCCTGCAAAACCATGTCCGCTCTGCGGCGTCGCGCTTGTGCGCGTGCCGACGGACGGCTGCTCGATCGTCTACAGGTGCTACCACTGCAAAACTGAAGTGGTGAAACCGATCAGACGTGATCCCGAACGCCGTCCAGTCACAAGCCGGAGAGGGATCGCCCGTTTCCGTGCATAGAACGCCACGCTGTGTCGGTTCAGTTGCCAAGCGGCGAAAGCGCGTCGCTAAGCGTGTCCGTTGAAATTTGGAACAGGCCCCCGAAGGGTTGGTCCATTTCCAGGATAAGAAAAAGGGCGCCGGAAACTGACAGTGCTCCGACCACAAAGGTGACGACCACGATGGCCACCGGCCGAACGAACAGGCCGAAGCTGGCAAATATGACGGCAAGCCAGAAGATAAGAATCGTCAGAAACGGTGCCGGGATGGATTCGTGCGACTGCGTGAACAAAGCGAGCCGTGACTGGGCGAGTTGAACCGCCGCATCAACAACGCGCGTTTGCAACGCATGTTGCGCCTCCGAAGCAGGTCTCAGCCCCTGAATTCGCGTTTACAAAGCGTTGTGCTTCCGGAATCGCCTCAAACGGCGCGGGCTTCCCGCTGCGGCCTTCGTTCGTGATGCGCTCGACCATCATGGGAACGCCGATGCGCAGCGTGCCGCGCAGATTTCGCGCGTCGGATCCATATTGCTCCAGCAACAAATCCAAAAGGATGATGTTCGTTGTGATCTGTTTGAACTGCGTCGCACGCGCGTCATAGGAGCTCTTGGCCGACGCGATCAAAAGACCAAGCACAAGCGCCGCAATCGTGCCGATGAGGCCGGTGCTGATCCTCACCACGTCCTTCACGTCATCACGCAGATGATCGGCCGAAACCACCCTGCGGAAATACATCCCAAGCAGCGCCCCGCCCAGGATCAATGCAAAAGCAATCGCTGAAATGATCAGCGGTCTCACGGCAAACTCCTCCCTAGCCGACGATTTTCGCCATGGCGTCCATGGCCTTTTCGTTTGGATTGGCCAGGCAATACTCGATGAAGTCTTCGCTCTGCTTGTGCAGGACGTCGACATTAAATTTCGTGCTTCCTGACTTGCCCAACATGAAGCCACGCAAGAACGCGATGGCGACATCGCGATTGGCGCCGCTGTCGCGCATAATGTCTTTGCAGGAAAATTGATCGACGGTGCGGTCTTTGCCGTCCTGCGCCGAAACGGGCGCGGCCGATCGCCAGCCAGAAGGATTGCGGCGCATAGAACGGCCGCACGATACATTGGGTTCATTTTTGCTAGCCCCTTAATTGCAGCTGCTTCGGCGCAGAATGCCGATGCATCCTGTTCCACCGCCGAATGTGATGGCGCCGAATGTTGCCGGATCATTGTCGCGCACAATTGAGAAAGCCTCGCGGCCAAGGCTCGGGTTGGATCGAGATGTCGTCACGGTACTGCCCGGCCTTTTGCCCATTTGCTCGGCACAGTAGGTGCCATCGATGGCCGGATTGCACGGTTTGAGCGATGCCCTCCGCACGAACTAGTCGCGACAATACTGATTGCCGCCAGCAAAATTCTTGGCACCGCGCCGCAAGAGCATTGTCATCGGCTGAAATCCCCTTGCAAAAATCCTATTGCAAAGACCAAGCCCTTGAAAGCCCACCGTCTTCAAGCAGGCGCACACGCATATAAGGCCCGTAATCCGGGCATTGATCTGGATCAACACCACTGAGAAAAACAGGCTATGATCAAATAGAAGTTCGCGATCGGGCAGTCTTAACATTCGGGGGTAAGTATGTTGCGAGTAACCACTGCAGTCCTGGCGCTTGTTCTTTGCGACGGCGGCGTCTGCGCAGACGCAGGTCCCGTCCAACAGCCGGTTGAAGACAATCGCAAGCACAAAGGTCGTCAAGGTCGCCTATCGGACCGACGCCAGGCCGTTTTCGTTCGTGAACAACAACCAGCCGGTCGGCTACTCAATCGACCTGTGCAAACTGGTGGTGACATCCATCGAGCGGCAGCTCAATGCGGGCAGCCTCAAGATCGAGTGGGTTCCCGTTACACTTCAGACGCGATTCTCAGCGGTGGCAAGCGGGAAGGCCGATATGGAATGCGGCTCGAGCACCGTGACCTTGGGCCGGATGAAAGAAGTTGATTTTTCGAGCTTTATCTTCGTCGAAAGCACCGGCATCGTGGTTAGCAAGACGTCGAATATCCGAAGTTTTGCCGATATGGCGGGCAAGAAAATCGCGGTTGCCTCCGGCACGACGAACGAACAGGCGATCATTACGCAGATCAAGCAGCAGAAGATCGAAGCGACGGTTGTTTCGGTCAAGGATGGGCCGGAAGCCATCGCGCTGCTGGAAAGCGGAAACGCCGATGGCTTTGCCAGCGACAAGCTTCTGCTCGTCGGTGCGAAGTTCAAGAATCCGGACGCGTTCATGATGCTGCCCGATGATTTGTCGGTGGAGCCTTATGGGATCGGGTTGCCGCGCGGCGATTGGGCGTTCCGCCTCGCCGTGAACACGGGTCTGGCGCAGATCTACCGCAGCGGCACGATTCTGAACTTGTTTGCAGGGTGGTTCAACCAGGTCGGACTTCAGATGAGCCCGGTGATGAGAGTCGTATACGGGCTCGGGGCCTTGTCGGACTGACCGAGTTCAGGTTTGCCCGTTACTGCAAGCCGGCGCGCCGGAAGCCTTCCAGGTAATGCTTCCGGTCCTCATCGAGCTTGAACGGCATCTCCTTCGAGATCCAGCTCAGCGAAATATTGGGCTGGACGCGGCGCAGTTCCTGCAGTGCGGCAGCCGCGACGTCGCTGCGCCCGGCCATGCCGGCGGACGCCGTGAGCACCCTGTGGCCGCCGACAAAATCGTTGCGTTCGCGAATCGACTCGCGGGCGAACCGCATGGCTTCCTCGTAGTTGTGCCCGTTGTATTGCGAGTAGGCGGCAATGCCGTAATAAAGCGCGGAGAAGGGATCGCGCGGGCTTAGCCGCAGCGCGCGCCGCGCCGCCAGGTCGCCGTCCTGCCAGCGGCCGCAGTAGCAAAGCGTGAGGCCGTAGTAGCATTGCGCCAGGGAAAAATTCGGATTGAGGCGCAGCGCCGTTTCGAATTCGGCGAGCGAATCATCGAAGCGCCGCGTGAACAGGTAGACGTTGCCCAGCGCATAGTGCGCCCATGGGTCCTCGCTGTCGGCGCGGAGCGCCGCAAGAGCCGCGCGTTCGGCGATCGGCACCGCCTTTGACATTTCGGCCCAGCCCATATGGGCGCTGAAGGTATGGGCGGCAGCGAGCACGCCGAGCGCCTGCCCGTAATTGGGGTCGATGGCGGTTGCCTTTTCCAGCATCGCCTGCGCGACCATGTTGTCCTGCCGCGTCAGCCGCCAGTAGTGCGACAACCCCCGCATCACAAGGTCCCACGCGTCCAGGCTGTCCGGCGGCTTGCGCTGCGCGCGGAAATTCTCCGCGGCATAAAGCTGTGGCTCGATCGCCGCGACGATCGCTTCCGTGATTTCGTCCTGCACCGCGAAAACGTCGGCGATATCGCGGTCGTAGCGCTCGGCCCAGACGTGCGTTCCGGTTGCGACTTCGTTGAGCTGCGCGGTGATGCGCACGCGCTCGCCGCTCTTGCGCACGCTGCCTTCGACGACGTAGCCGACGCCGAGATCCTCGGCGACCTGCTTCATGTGGACGGCTTTGCCCTTGAACGTGAACGAAGAGTTACGTGCGATCACGAAGAACCAGCGCAGCTTCGACAAGGCCGCGATGATGTCTTCGCTGATTCCGATCCGAAAAATATTCCTGCTCGGGGTCGCCGCTGAGATTCACGAAAGGCAGCACCGCGATGGCGGGCCGGTCGGGCAACGGCAGGGCCGGGCGCGACGATTCCTGCGCGTCTTCGTGCGCGCGCGACATCAGGTCGGGTGGTTCTGCGCCCAAGGGTGTCACGCGCACGTCGCCGACGAAGCGCAGGCCTTTGCGCGCAATGGTGCGGATCAGCTTCTGATCGCCGCCGCTGTCGCCCACTGCCTTGCGTGCGGCATTGATGCGGCTCGTCAGCGTCGAATCGGAAACGACCCGGCCACCCCAAACCGATGCAATCAGGTCGTCCTTGCTGACCACCCGGTCACGGTTCTCGACCAGATAAATCAGCAGGTCGAACACCTGCGGCTCGACGGAAATGGGCTCGGCGCCACGGCGCAGCTCGCGCCGGTCGGCGTCAAGTGTATGATCGCCAAAGAGAAACTGCATTGGTGCCCCCACCAGTGCAAGCCAGGGTCTCGCGAAATAATCAAGCCCGCCTCAAGAACAAATCAAGGCCCGGGCAAAGCCTTTCGCGCGAGTTGCCGGTACTCACCTCCCAATCATGTTGGAAATTGGACAGGAGATGCCGATGAACGTCGCGACCCTTACAGGTGCCAGGCCAGCCAGCCCGGAAGCTCCGACAACATCAGCCGATCTTGCCGCAATCAAAGCTCGCCAGCATGCAGCCTGGTCGTCGGGCGACTATGCCGTCGTCGGCACGACCCTGCAAATCGTCGGTGAGGAGCTTTGCGAGGCGCTCGATCTTCGCTCCGGCCGGAAGGTGCTCGATGTCGCTGCCGGCAACGGAATGGTGAGCCTCGCCGCGGCGCGCCGCTGGTGCGACGTGATTTCAACCGACTATGTGGCAAGTCTTCTTGAGCGTGGCCGTGCGCGCGCGTTGGCTGAAGGCCTGCCGATCGAATTCAGGGTCGCGGATGCCGAGGCCTTGCCGTTCGACGACGGCGCGTTCGACACAGTCGTCTCGACATTCGGCGTCATGTTCACGCCCAACCAGGATCGTGCCGCCTCGGAGCTTCTGCGCGTCTGCAGGTCGGGCGGTCAGATCGGTCTTACGAACTGGACGCCGGACGGCTTTATCGGCCACCTGTTCAAGACGCTCGGAAAATACATCGCGCCTCCGGCGGCGGCAAAATCTCCGCTGCTCTGGGGCACGCGCGCGCGTTTGACCGAAATGTTCGGCTCGGCCGCGGTCTGGATCAAGACCGAGTCACGCCATTTCAATTTCCGCTATCGGTCGCCGGAGCACTTCGTCGACGTGTTCAGGACCTTTTATGGTCCGACCCTCAAAGCGTTCGCAGCTCTCGATATTCGGAAACAGAACGCGCTGGAGAAAGACCTCTTCGATCTCATCGGCCGCATGAACAAGGCGGACGACGGCACCATGGTCGTGCCGAGCGAGTATCTGGAAGTCGTCATCATGAAGCGGTGAAGCCGACAGGCACGCAACCGACCCTGAAAAGGAGAATCTTATGAATGTCGCAATGGGTGTCCGCACCCCCGCCGCTGCCCTCTCGAAGTTGGGCGGGCCGGGAGACGCAGATCTCTTGTCGCGCTTCCTGGACGCGCTGAAGAAATCACGCCGCCGCGAAGCCCGTCTTGTGATCGCAAGGCACGCACATCTCTGCCGTTGGATCATCCATGGCGAAGTGGCCGGTTCGCTGGACGCCATGAAACGCTACCTGATCGAGCGCGACATCCCGAAGGTCGGCAGCCTGTCCCGCGAGGAATATCGCGGCCTGGCAGCAACCTCCAATGCCGCGCTCGCCAAGCTTGCCGGCAAGGTGCAATGGCTGCGTTCCCACATTGCAGCCGACAAGACGTTCTGCATCTATCTTGCCGAAAGCGAAGCACTGGTCCGCGAGCACTCGCGCATTGCCGGCTTTCCGGTGACGAAGTAACCGAAGTCCCGATCGAGATCGGTCCCATGACCGCCTATTCGGATTGATGGCGGCGGATGGAGGCCGTGGTGGGAAAGTCTTTGTGGGAGGATCCCTGGTTCTTTGCGGCGGTTGCGCCGAACGACGGCCAGGAGCAGCGCGAGTTGTGCCCGGTCACCGGCTACGCCTGCGAGGGCGACCTTTCCTACCTGTGCGAAGAGTACGGATGCGCGCGCAAGGGCGGCCTGTCGCCGCGTTCCGAGGAAAATTTCTGAAGTGAGGTAGCGGCTACGACGCCACGCGCAGCTGCGCCAGGTAGCGTTCGACCTCGCGCCGCAGCAGGTGAGATTGATCGGCCAGTTCGGCGGCCGCCGTGAGAACCGTCGAGGCGATCTGGCCGGTCTTGATTGCGCTGTTCGAAACTTCCGTGATGTTTTCGGACACGTCACGCGTTCCTTTGGCGGCCGCGCCGGCGTTACGTGCGATTTCCTGCGTCACCGCATCCTGCTGCCGCATCCCCACCGCAACGTCATTGGCGACTTCGCTGAGCTGTTCGATCGTGGTCGCGATCTTCTTGATCGCGTTGACGGACCGCTCGGTCGTCTGCTCGATCGAGACGATGTGCCGGGTGATTTCTTCGGTCGCTTTGGCGGTCTGTCCGGCGAGGCCTTTGACCTCCTGTGCGACTACGGCAAAGCCGCGCCCGGCTTCTCCGGCGCGGGCAGCCTCGATCGTCGCGTTGAGCGCAAGCAGGTTCGTTTGCGCGGCAATGCTGCTGATGAGATCGCTGACTTCGCCGATTTCATCCACCGAGGCCGACAGGCTTTCGACCGCCTCGGTGATCGCTTTCGCCTCGTCGGTTGCCTGCGTCGCAACGTTCGCTGAATTTGCGACGCGGGCTGCAATGTGTTCGATCGACTGGGCGATTTCCTCGGCGGCCGTCGCCACGATGCTGACGTTCGTCGTTGCCTGCTCCGACGCTGCCGCGGTCGCGAGCGCCTGCTCTTGATTGCGGCCGGCGCTGTTCGCCATTTCGCGCGCGGAAGTGTCCATCGCGCTCGCGGCGCGGTCGAGCGTCTGAACGATATTGGACACGGCCCGCTCGAACTCCTGTGTCGCGGTCTCGACGAGCTGCCGGCGCGATTCCAGCGTTCGCGTCTGCTCGCTTTCCTTGCGGCGCGCGCTTGCCACGTCGGCGGTTGCCTGGCGGAAGAACAGAAGGGTCCGTCCCATGTCTCCGATCTCGTCGCGGCGGGTGTCCTGGATATCGACGGTGAGATCGCCACTGGCTAGGCGCCGCATCGCATCGCTCAGGAAGCCAAGCCGCCGCGCGACGCTGCGCCCGACGTAAAGCCATGCGACCAATGCCGCGCCAAGGATCGCCGCAATGGACAGGACGGTGAGGATAAGCTTGCCGGAGCTAATTTGGCTGCTCGCGTAACCGGATATGTGTTGAGCGGTGCGGCCTTGGTGCTCGACCAGGGTGTCGACCGCTTGCTTCAGCTTCGAGGCGTCCTTTTGTGCGGCCGTAAATGCGACTTGCGCCTCATGTTGCTGATTGAGCTCGTAGACCCGCGCGGCAATAATCCCGTCATCCGCCCCGATCGCGCCAAGCTGCTTGTAAAGCGCAGTTAGCTTCTCCTGCTGCGCCCGGTCGGGGATTGCATTCAGGTTCTTGGTGATTTTGCGCTGGGCGGACGCAATGGTGTCGCGCAGTGGTTCCAGGCGGCTTGCGTCGCTGACAAGCGAAGCCTCCGTCAACAGGCCTGCCAGCAAGTTCGATTCCGATTCAGTCTCCAAAAGGCGGCGGAGGTATTCGAGCCTTGTCTCGATCGCGGCAGCGCCTTCCTGCCTGGCGTTCATCATCAGGTCGAAGTTTGCGTCATCGATCGCCGGCGCGAGCCCGATCAGGAGCGCCTCGTGCGCTGCACGAACCGAGGAAGCCAGGTAAGATCGCTCGTTCGACATCGAAATTCGGTTTGAAACCGCCTGGTTGAGCGTTTGAAGGCGCTGCGCCAGGGCCTTGCGGCTCACCTCGATGTCGTCGGCATTGCCGATGCCGAGCGCCTTCAGCTGGCTGATGCCGTCCTCGAGATTTTTTTCTTGCTTGTTGATGTCGGTCAGGATCTCCGCGCGGACCTTGTCGGTGCCGGCGGTCATCAGGCGCGGGCCCGAGGACACCAGACTGCTTGCCTGTTCTGCGAGGCGAAGCGATACGGCCGTGGCAGGAAGGCTGCGCGAGACGATTTCGTTGGTTGTGGATCCGATAATGGTGAATTCATAGAACGCGATGGAAGCGCCGATGATCGTGAGCGCCGCAGCAAAGCCGAAGGCGAGGTACAGCCGGGCGCGAATGGTGGAAAGCCAGCCTGAGGTAGCGAGAGGCTTGGGCTTGTTTTGCCGGCGGGTTGGTCGAGGGCATGAGCATTTCGGTTACACGCTGGTCGTCATCTTGCGACGGTCTTCACGAGCTTCACGACCGGCAGTAAAAGGCCGTCTGATTGCAGCACCGTGAAATAGACCCGATTTGATCCCTGATTTTGCGTTGCGCTGAACGTGAGTTTTATGCCGCCGAGGTCGAACGGTTCGCGTTCTATGGCGTCCAGAAATGCTTCACGCGTAGGCTCGCCCGGAATTCGCCTGATCGCTTCGACCACGAGCCGGCCGGCGAGATAGCCCTCGAGCGACACAAATCCAGGTTTCGATTTCTCGTTTACGGCGGCGAGCGCGGACTGGTACGACGCCACGACCGGCAATGACTTGTCGCCGGGGAAGGGCACGACCTGGCTCACGACCACGCCGGCACCCTCGCTCCCGAGCTCTTGGGCGAGGGAGTCCGACCCCACGAAAGAAATGGCGACGAATGTCGCATCGACCTTGAGCTGGCGCGCGAGCTTGATGAATGCGGCGATCGGCTTGTAAGGCCCAACTGTTACGACCGCCTGCGGCTGGCCTTTCATGATTTCGAGCAATGCCGACTTGATGGCGGTGGTGTTGCGCTTGAAGGTGCCTTCGGCGACCAGCGACAGGTTTCGCTTTTCCATCGCCTTCTTCACGCCGGCGAGGCCGGAAAGACCGAACGCGTCGTCCTGGTACAGGATAGCGATCCTGGTAACGCCAAGATCATTGGTCAGGTGCTCGACCCAGGCTTCGGTCTCCTGAAAATACGAGGCGCGAATATTGACCACGTAGCGGTTGAACGGATTGCGGAGAAATTCCGCGCCCGTGAAAGGCCCGATGAAGGGCACCTTGGCGGCTGTTGCGATCGGCTGGCCGGCCTTCGATGTCGGCGTTCCCACCGCCCCGACCAGCGCGAAAACCTTGTCTTCCTTGATTGCCTTGTTCGTGGCTTCGATGGTCTTTTCGGGCTCGTAGCTGTCGTCAATCGACTTGAGCTCGAGCTTGCGGCCATTGATGCCGCCGGCCCGGTTGGCTTCCTCGAATGCTGCAAGGATACCCTCGCGCATTCCCTGGCCCAGCGCTTGCGCCGGGCCGTTGAGCGCCGCGACCTGTCCGAAGAGAATGCTGTCTTTGGATACGCCGTCTTCCGCGTGGCCGTATGCACTCAAAGAACAGACAAAAGCCGCTCCGAAAAAACAGAGCCAGCTACGATTGGTCCGCACAGAAATGTCCCACCAGCGGTTGCGCGTAAGGTAGGATGGTGCGCGCACATGGTTTACGAATGATTAAGGCAGAGGCGGGTTGCGGCTATTCCGGCCTTTAGGCGGCCTGCCGGCCGTGACGCTGCCTGACGACAAGCGCCCTTAGATGCGACAGGCCCTGGGCGATTTCGCGTTGCTCGGCATCGCGCGCCATGCGCTCGTAGTCGGCGGCAACCTTCAACATCTGATCGCGCGAATTTTGCACGCGCAGACGATCCGCCACGGTGCGGCACTCAAGCGCCCGCTCTCGGCACCTTCGGCTTTCGGGCATGGCAATTGATAACGTCACGGCATTTCGACCTGCGATACCTGAGAAACCCGCTGCGCCTCCGCCGGTTCCATGCAGGCGAAAGAATGGCATCGCCGGGCCGCAGGTGACGGTCAATCGTCGGGCGCGGCCGGAGTGCCTGACATCGTTCTTGTCGGCGAGTTCTCGGAACGTTTCCGCCATGTCTAGGAGCCGTGCTTTGTCGTCGGGGTCGGCGACTTGTTGCGCCAACCTCACGCATTCCGCGGCATATCGACGGTAATCGACAGCGGAAAAAAACGGCAACCAACCCTCCCCGACACGCAGCGGTAAAAGTCGCGTCCGGGTCCAATGGTTCCCCGCAATTTCGCATCACAAAATTGTTGGAGAACAAAGTTCCAAAAACCGGCGTTGCCTCTTGCGGGGACTGAGGAGGCCAGGTTGCGGGAGTCGGAAAAATTCAGGAAATACGCGGCGGATTGTATCCGCATCGCGAGCCAAATGAGCGGAAAGGACCGGCAAGCCTTGCTGGAAATTGCCGACGCCTGGGAGACGCGCGCGCAGGATGCGGAAAAAAAGGAAAAGGGCCTCCGCAGCTGAACAATTTGTACCCGGCGCCGCCGTCAGCGGCAGCCGGGTTGCTTTCTCGCCGGCATCTCACATCGATGCGCGCCCGCGAGGTCTGACGCGGACCGCTTTTGGCTCGGGCCGGTCGGCTGTCTGCAGGCGGTCCACGAGTTGCTGCAGCGCATGCGCCAGCCTTTCGGTCTGATCAGGCGGCCTGATCGGCATAGGCGCGGGCGGTTTCCCGGCGTACGGCCGCGGCGTCCGCGAATGCGCGGTGTCGGCGCATTCAGGGCGACCACGCGCGCCCATGGCGGCGGCCGGAAGTTGACGGCCTCGCGCCGGCGGCGGCGCTCGACAAAGTGCAGGGCAGGGCCGGCAATCGCGAGCGCCGCGAACATGATCATCAGCAGAGCAAAAGTGTGATCGATGTGAGCAATTGCCGGGAGCCGGCGGTTCTGGGCGGGCTTGTGCTTGCTGCCGACGCTGCTGCTCTCTTGCGCGATGCACCGACGTTGCGTTGCTGTCCGCGCTCGGGGCAGGGCGGTTCGGGACGGCGACGGGAGGATCGATCACTCTGCTCGGGCGCTGCATTGCCTGATGTGGCGGCCGCTGCCGCGCCGTCCGATTGGGTCTGCGCCGCCGGTTTTTGCTGCGTCGCAGATTGAGCAAAGGGAATCGGGTCCGGCAATTTCTGTACATTGAGCCAGGGGATTGGCGCCGCCGCGGGAGCCGCATTTTCCTCAGGCGATATTTCTGACAGGCGCTGCGCCCGCCGCGGCGGCGCGTCTACCGCTTGCGCCATCGCGTCGGTCGAATCCGTTTCCGTCTGTCGTGACATTTTTCTGGACGCGGCCGATCTCCGCTCGCAAGTACCAGCATTGGCGGCCGTTGTTCGCGTGATCGATGCGGTAGTACCAGTGCTGGCCTTGCGGCGTTGGCCCGTTTGGCTTTGCCAAACATTCGTCGGCGGCACTGCGCGCAGACGAACCGGTGATCAAGACGAGCGTAAGAAAACCCGATGCCAGAACCGTCCTGGTTCCTCGCATGCGTCCCCCTCCTCACTTTGTACAAAGAAACGCAAATGGGATTCAAAACGAGAGAGGCTGATTGGAATTCGCGATTGGGGCCGCAATGCGTTGCAAATTCGGCAAGGCACTTTCCACGTCCGTCAATCGCTCGTCGGTGGTAGCGTGGTGCGTTGGCGCGAGCATCGGCATTTTTCACCGCGATGTTGCCGCCAACCTGCCGCGGTTGCGTGCGCGCCTTATTGCGCGCGACCGACATATTCTACTTTGACCTTGCTCAGGCCATCGTCGTAGAAGCCGAGCGCCTTCGCTGTTTTCGCCGACACGTCGATGACGCGGCCGCCGACAAAAGGCCCGCGATCGTTGACGCGCACGACGACCGAGCGGTGATTGTCGAGATTGGTTACCCGCACATTGCTCGGCAGCGGCAGCGACGGGTGCGCTGCCGAAAACGAGTTCATGTCGAATGTCTCGCCATTGGCGGTTCGCCGCCCGTGAAAATCTTCGCCGTACCAGGAGGCCACGCCGACGGCTGTATAGCTGGCCGTCTTTTCTGCGATCACCTTTTCCACGGCATGTTCGCGCGCAACTTTCACGGTGCGTTTGCGGACAATGGTCTCGCTCTTCGGCGCTGATCTCGCCGGTTGCGGCGATCCGCGACGAGGTGGAAGCGTGCTTGCGATCAGCGCGGCTTGCGACATTGTCGTCGGTCGTGCAGTTCGCAAGCATGAGAGAAGCGGCGCCCAATCCGAGCAGGCGCGTGATCTGGTTGCCGTTGGGATTAGCCCGGAATTTCATGAGACGCCCCCGATGCGAAACGGTCGCAGAGCCGCCCCCGATCCCCGACGATGAGGCTACCGCTCCTTGTTGCAGGGCGGCGGTGCGCTGGTAGAGATCAGCCGGGATTCACAGGATTGTCGCGCGGTGAGGCTTTTATGCATCACTCGCGAACGAGTTTGAATCAATTTGCGCTATCGGCCGAGGACCAGGCACCAGTAACGCCCGGACGATGCCAATCCGTATTTGCGGACATCGGGCAGCAGCATGTTTTGGCGATGTCCGGACGATCCCGCCCACAAAGCAATGGCGCAGCTTTCGCTGGCGCATCCCGCCGCCACATTTTCGGCGCGCGCACCGGCTCTGCCGCGCTCGGTATAAAATCCGGAATGATCGATCGTCCGGCGCATCGCCATGCTTTGGGCATGGCGATGCGCCATCGCTTGCAATGCGCCGCTGCGCTGCAGCGCCGGCAGCCCGTGCGCATGGCGGAATGAATTGAGCGTCTCGGAAAAAGCCGGCGAGCTGCAGCACGCAAGCGCGGCGAGCGTGAGCAGGATGCGCAACATGGCTTGTGCGCTCGCCGGCAGAGATTATTTCGCCGCGACGATCTTCTGCCGCTGCTCTCCGAGTTTCGCGATTCCGAGCGTGACGACGTCGCCCGGCTTCAGGAACACCGGAGCAGGCTTCATGCCGAGCGCGACGCCAGGCGGCGTGCCGGTGATGATGATGTCGCCCGGCTCCATCACGAAGAACTGCGAGCAGTACCAGACGAGATGTTCGCAGCCGAAGATCATCGTGCGCGTGTTGCCGCGCTGACGGCGCTCGCCGTTCACGTCGAGCCACATGTCCAGGTTCTGCGGATCCTTGATTTCATCCCTGGTGACGAACCACGGCCCGATCGGGCCGAAGGTCTCGCAGCCTTTGCCCTTGTCCCACTGGCCGCCCGAACGCTCGATCTGGAATACGCGCTCGGACACGTCGTTCGAGAGGAAATAGCCGGCGATCGCGTCCTTCGCCTTGTCCTTGGCGAGATAGCGCGCGCGCTTGCCGATGACGATGCCGAGCTCAACCTCGTAGTCGAGCTTGCCGGATTCGCGCGGCGTGATCGTGTCGTCGTTCGGCCCGCAGATGCAGCTCGTGACCTTGTTGAAGATGATCGGCTCCTTCGGGATCGGCATGCCGGCTTCCGCCGCGTGGTCGGAATAGTTGAGGCCGATGGCGATGAAGTTTTTCACGTTGCCGATGCAGGGGCCGAGCCGCGGCTTGCCGGAGACGGGCTTCATCCGCTTCAGGTTGGCCTTCTTGATTTTGGCAAGGCCGCCCGAGGCGAGCATCGCACCGTCGATGTCCTTCACGATCCGCGAGAGGTCGCGAATTTTTCCGTCGTCACCGATGATGCCGGGCTTCTCGCGGCCGGGCGCGCCATAGCGGACGAGCTTCATTTTCAGATGTCTCCTTCGGGGCGTTTGTTTTTTGAGTTTTGACAGGCAGGTCGGCGCCATCATGCATGGCGGCATGTCGGGGGCAACCCTCCTTTGCAGCCCGCGCATGCCGACCCGACTCGGCGAAAATCGACGATGGATCAGAGGCTTTGCCCGGTCTTCGGCAGTGGTTAGCGGTTTCTAAAAGTTTTAGCGGTCTTTTGATGATCCTTTTCATTGCCCGATAAAGAGGCGGACCTAGCGTGCAATTGGCCGTTTCCGTCAGACGTCGAAGGCCATGGCGAGGCCGCGCGAGCAGCGCGGATGCCAACTGACGACGGAGGCAGCAATGGAAGAAAGACGAAAAGTCCAACGTGGGCGCACGCTCAAGGCCGGCAGCATCAGCTTTAACCGGGCCGGCGGCATCGATTGCCGGGTGCGCAATATGTCGCCGGTGGGTGCCTGCCTCGAGGTGAGCAGCCAGGTCGGCATTCCGAGCGATTTCGTTCTCGTGGTCGGCTACGATAAGTTCAAGCAGCCGTGCCACGTCGTCTGGCGCTCAGACACGCGCCTGGGTGTGGAATTTCGCGCCGCCTAGACCTGCGAAAACATTAGATCATGGGATCAAGTGGCCGAATCCAGGCGATTTTGGTATTGACCGAGCCGGCCTCCAACTCATTGATCGACCAGCAGTTCCCGATTTCTGCAATGCGGCAGACGGCTGTGTCATCGCCGCAACAGCCGCCGTCTTTTTTGCGTAAGTTCGCGCCATTCCAGCGATTTTTAAGGCGCGCGCTATTGTCCGTCGTTTAACCTCGGATCACGATGACCGTAGGGACGGAGTCGGGCGGGGGACTAATCAATGTCACGTCTTGGATGGAAGGGCACGCTTCGGGCGGGGACTGCCCTCGGAATTCTGATCATCGCCACGGCACAGGCCAATGCCGGTGCTTTCGCAATTCGCGAGCAAAGCACGTACGGGCAAGGGACCTCATTTGCGGGCGTTGCCGCCGGTGGCTCGCTCTCGTCGATGTTCTGGAATCCGGCGACGATGACCCAGTTCAAGGGCATCGTCAGCGAAACCGGTCTCTCAGCCATCATCCCTCACGTCAGCCAGACGCCGCTGTCCGGCAGCACGCTCGCGGGACCTCCTTTATTTTACCAGGGCGTGTCCAACAGCGGCGACAATGCGCTGGTGGCGAACGGCTACACGTCTTATCAGATAAGTCCCAACCTCTGGCTGGGCATGGCTATCAACGCACCATTCGGATTGTCCGTCAGCTTTCAGGACCCCTGGGCGGGCCGGAACTACGGCGGCGATACGACGATAAAAACTTACAACTTCAATCCCAGCATCGCTTATCGCATCAACGATTGGATCAGCATCGGTGTTGGCGTGCAGGCGCAATATGCGAGCGTTCGCCAAACAACGGGATTGACGCCCTTTCCGCCGTCCAGCTTCGTTGTGGAGGGCAAAGGCTGGGGCTTCGGCGCGACCGCGGGCGTGACGTTCACGCCATGGGCGAATACGACGATCGGTCTGGGTTGGCGCTCGGCAATCAATCAGGACATCCACGGCACCATGCTGTTGCCCTTCGGGGTTCCTGGCACGCCTGGTTCAGTAGAGGCCACGATCAATCTGCCGGATGTTGTCAGCCTTGGCATCCGTCATCAGTTTGACCCTCGCTGGGCGGTCATGGGGACGGTTGAGTGGACCAACTGGAGCCGGATCGGCACGGTCAACATCAACCAGCTGAACGGAGGCATCGCATTGATCGGCGCGACCCCCGTGGCGCTTCCACTTCAATATGATGATGGCTGGTTTTTCTCGGCCGGCGCGGAATATCGATGGACCGATCGCTTAACTGTGCGCGGGGGCATCGGCTATGAAATCTCGCCGATCTCCGATCGGGTCCGCACGACGCGTCTGCCGGACAATGACAAGTTCTGGGCATCGGTCGGCCTTTCGTGGAAGGTCGCTCCATTCGCGCACTTCGATCTGGCCTACACCCACCTGTTCGTGAAGGACACGAACGTCAATATTTCGGCAGCATCGGGGAATCCCTCGTTCAACGGTGCGATCACTTACATTGGCACTGCGGATTCCCACGCCGACATATTCTCGGCTTCGCTTGTCGTCCGCTTCGACGACCTCGAGCCTTCGGTCAAAAAGCCGTTCATGAAGTAATTCATTGCGACGGGGTTGGGGTGCAAGGCCGGCATCGCTGCCGGCCTTCGCATTTCAGAAGGCGCCGTTGAATGTGCCGCCGTCGATCAGCAGGTTCTGACCCGTGATGTAGCCGGCCTGCGCCGAGCACAAAAATGCGCAGGCCGCGCCGAATTCGTCCGGATTGCCGAAGCGCTTGGCGGGGATGCCGGCGATACGGGCGGCCGCGACTTCTGCCTCGCTCTTATTTTGCTGCTCGGCGGTCTTGCTCAACGTGCTGCGCAGGCGGTCGGTATCGAAGGCGCCGGGCAGGATATTGTTGATGGTGACGTTCCTGTCCGCGACCTTGCGCGCGACACCGGCGAGAAAGGCCGTCAGTCCGGCGCGCGCGCCCGACGATAAATCGAGGCCGGCGAGCGGCATCTTCACCGAGCCCGACGTAATGTTGACGATGCGGCCGAATTTGCGCTCGCACATCGGATCGATCACTTTCTGGATAAGCTCGATAGCCACCACCATGTTGGCGATGACGCCGTCGAGCATCTGCTGACGGGTCAGCTCCCGGAAATCGCGCATCGGCGGGCCGGCATTGTTGTTGACCAGGATGTCGGGCTGCGGGCAGGCGGCGAGCAGCGCCTTCTGGCCGTCGGCAGTCGCAACGTCGGCGACGACCGGGATAACCTTGACGCCGGCCAGTGCCGGAAAGCTCGGCGGCAGCGGCCTCGAGCTTTTTGGCGTCGCGGCCATTGATCACCACCTCGCAGCCGGCTTCTGCCAGTGCGCGTGCGCAGGCCTTTCCAAGGCCACGGCTTGATGCGCAGACGATGGCCTTGCGGCCGGCGATTCCGAGATTCATGGGAGCCTCATAACCGTGACGATGTCGAAGACTGTTAGAAGGCGTAGTTGCGACGCGGTCAAGGGTCGGCGGCATGTCGCCTGACTGTCGCACGGGACCTCAAGCGGCAAGACTGCCGGGACTTCGCGCTAGGCATGACCTGGGCCGAAAGCGCGCGAATATTTCTGGAGCATGTCGACGCCGCGCGCGTGGGAAAGCGTCACGCCGCATAGCCCGATCGGCCGGTGGCTCTCGCCATTTTATTGCGCTAGCCTTCCGCCATGGGCGCCATCGACAACACGATTTTACCCACCGCCGCGGACATCGAAGCGGCGGCGAAGCGGCTTGCCGGCGTCGCGGTCCGCACTCCGCTGATCAATGCGCCGGTGCTGGACGAAGCGATCGGCGCGCGCGTCTTCCTGAAAGCCGAGACGCTCCAGCGCACCGGGTCGTTCAAGTTTCGCGGCGCCTACAACAAGATCTCATCGATCCCGCAAGATCGGCGCGCCGCGGGCGTTGTGGCCTATTCGAGCGGAAACCACGCGCAGGGCGTGGCCGCTGCGGCGCGCCTTCTCGGCATGCGCGCCACCATCGTGATGCCGGCTGATGCGCCGAAGCCCAAGCGCGAGCGCACGCTCGCCCTCGGCGCCGAGGTCGTGCTCTACGACCGCAACACCGAGGACCGCGCGGCGATCGCGAAGAAAATCGTCGCCGAGCGCGGCGCGACGCTGGTGCCGCCCTATGACGACCCGCTGATCATCGCGGGGCAGGGGACGATCGGCGCCGAAATCGTCGAGGATCTCGCCCGCCTTTCTCTCAAGCCCGAAATCGTGGTCGTCGGCGCCTCCGGCGGCGGGCTTGCTGCGGGTATTTCACTGGGCGTGAAGTCAAAGGTTCCGTCTGCGAAATTCTACGCGGTCGAGCCGGAAGGGTTCGATGACACGTTGCGGTCGTTCGCGAGCGGCAAGCGTGAGGCGAATGCCCGCATGAGCGGGTCGATCTGCGATGCGCTGTTGAGCAACACGCCCGGCGAATTGACATTTCCCATCACGCGCGAACTGATCGGGCAGGGCACGACAGTGAACGACGATGAAGTCGGCAATGCGGTGCGCTATGCGTTCCACGAACTCAAGCTTGTCGTCGAACCGGGCGGCGTCATCGGCCTCGCCGCGCTGCTCGCCGGCAAGGTCGCGGTCAAAGGGAAAGTCGTCGTCGCGATCCTGTCGGGCGCAAACGTCGATCCGGAATTATTTGGGCGGCTGATCGCCAAATAGCGCGCCTGCTCACGTGAACAATGCGAGCCGCTCCTCTTCGCTGAGCATCTTGATCGCGGCCAGCGGATCCGTTGGCATGGGGGTCTTCAACGGAACCGGTGGGACGGCCGCGGCCGCGGGCGGAGCCGCCTTCGGCTCATTCGCCGGCAGCGAAGGTTGAGGCTCGGCGAAGGCAACTTCCTCCATGGCCGTTTCTGTGCGAACCAGCGCGATCGGCGGCGGCTGCGCGACGGCCGGCGAAGGGATCGGCAGTTCGGGCTGATCGGACGGCGGCACCACGGCGAGGCGGGCGCGCGCCTCTTCTGCAGGCTCTTCCGGCCGTGGCGGCGGCAACGGCTCGCGCGGCGCGGGGGTGTTCGTAGGCGCGCGCCATGATCTCTACGAGCCTTTGCTCGACCATGGCAATCAGGTCGGCGAGTTTTGCCGTCCTGATCGCCATAACACTCGCTTCGATTTCATTCTGCGCCGTGGTGATGTCGTCGAGCAGCACCCGTAATTTCTGCTTGACCAGCACTTCGGCCGGCGTTGCTGGATCGGCGGCAAGGGAAATCTGCAGCCGCTCGATCGCGGTCAGCAATGGCCGCGTGTCGGCATTGCGGTTGCGTCGGGCATATTCGGCGAGAAATGCACGGCCGCGCGCGCTCTCCGATAACGCCGTGCAAAAGGCGTGATAGTCAGCCTCGTCCGGCGCACCCGGATGCAGCTGTTGCGCCCGCGCGGTGGTTTCGCTCGGCATGTGCAATCCTTGCGCAGCCGTTTATCAATCATGCGGCATGATTCGGCCAGCGCGGCTGCGCCAACGGGCGGTTGTCGCGTTGGAAAAGATCAGCTTGGGCAATGTTTTAGTTGGATTGGGGCGGCGCAATGCGGACTGAAGCGGCTTCAGTTTTGGTCCCGCGCCTGGCGATTTTCTACGCAGCCTTGTTTGCCCTGCCTGGCATTCAGATGCCGTTTTTTCCCGTTTGGCTCGAAGCCAAGGGCGTCAACACGGGAATGATCGGCATCGTGCTGGCGGCGCCAATTGTCGCGCGGCTCCTGGCGGTTCCTGTCTTCATGCGCGAAGCCGACCGCCGCGATGCCGTCCGCGCCGCCTTGATCGTTTGCGGTTTTGCGGCCGCGGCGGGCTACATCCTCGTCGGGCTATCGGGGGGTGTGACCCTCATCCTCGTCGCCTATGCGCTCACATCGCTTGCCACCGCCCCGCAGATGCCGCTCGCGGAAACTTATGCGCTGAAGGAGCTCGCCGCGCGTCAACGCGCCTATGGGCCGGTGCGGCTCTGGGGCTCGTTTGCATTCATCGCCGGCAACTTCGTTGCCGGGTTTGCCGCGGACGTCATTTCGGCCCGCGATCTCATCTGGCTCATCGTTGCTGCGAGCGTTCTGATCGCCCTCGCGGCTCTCGCTTTGCCCCCGATGACACCGCGCGCCGTTGCGCCGAGTGCACCGTCTCCCGCCCGGCATAACCTGTTGCGCGATCGCTCGTTCATTGCCGTCATCGCGGCAGCAAGCCTCATCCAGGCGAGCCACGCCCAGTATTACGGCTTCTCCGCAGTGCAGTGGAGCGCCGCTGGTTTCGACGGGACCGTCATCGCCGCGCTTTGGGCGCTCGGCGTTGCCGCCGAGATCGTGCTGTTCGCGTTGCAATCCAGGTTGCCGCCGTTCTTTGAGCCGACCGTGCTGCTGCTGACCGGCGCCTGCGGCGCCGTGCTGCGCTGGACCGGAATGGCCTTCGATCCGCCGGTTTTCATGCTGGCCGCGCTGCAATTGCTGCACGCCCTATCGTTCGGCGCGACCCATCTCGGCGCGCTGATGTTCCTTGCCCGGCACGCGCCGCCCGGCACAGGCAGCGACTGCGCAGGGCTACCTGGCGATCGCGTCCGGAGTGGCCATGGCAGGCGCGATGGCGCTTTCAGGCGTGCTCTATCGTGATTTCGGCAGCGTCGCCTACGCGGCGATGGCCCTAATGGCGATCGCCGGAGGCACTTGCGGACTGGTAGCGTACCGGCTCCGGCGCCAGGCGGCGCGCTGAGCGTGTCTGCGAGCGTGGCCCGCGGTCACAGCTGGCGACGATCCCACTCAAGTCGCGCCCCTGCAGATAGATCATCTTTCGCGACAAGCCGCCGTGCTGATTGATCCAGCGCCGGACCGACGCCGGATAAATATTCCAGAGCGCCTGCGTGCCCAGCGGACTCGTCACAGGACGGCCGTCGTGGTCGGGCATCCACGCGGCGTGAAAGCCGAACCGCGCATTCTGCGTCGCGCAGATGCGCTCGCGCGGCACCACGCCCAAGCAGCAGCGTGCATGCCGAAAGACAGCTCCCATCGACGACGACATTTTCACCGGATGAGCGCACCGCGGCATAAGCCTGCAGATAGCGGCCGATCTGACCGCCGCGATCTTCCGAGATCCGCATTGTTGCGGATGCTGACGACACTGTAAGCGCCATCACGGCGGCGCCGAGCACCAGTCCCCGAATTTTCATCTCCCCGTCCCGTTATTATGGCCCGCTGTTCGAGCAGCGATGCAATCGTTGGAATCAAGTCTAACCAAGCGGGCGTCCGACGGGAAGCATTGGTTTTCGGAATTTACAAAATGAGGGAGCGCGGTCAGGCACATTTCGCGAACAGAATCAGGCTGCTGCAGGCTACAAAGTTCCCGTACCGTCAGCCCCAAAGCGCGGGCGAAGGCGGAAAAACAAGGCTGCCCTCGTAGCGCAGGCCGCCGGGGCGGTCCTTGCTGAGCAGCAGAGGTCCGTCAAGATCGACGAATCGCGCTGTTTGCGCCAACAGTACCGCCGGCGCCATCGCCAAAGATGTCGCTACCATGCAACCGACCATGATCGTGAACTTCTGCCGCTCTGCTTCGGCGGCAGTGGCGAGCGCCTCCGTCAGTCCGCCGGTCTTGTCCAATTTGATATTTACCGCGTCGTATTTTCCCGCGAGAGCGGGCAACGAAGCCCGATCGTGCATGCTCTCGTCGGCGCATACCGGAATTGTCCGCTCGGCGCGCGCAAGCGCCTCGTCCTTTCCGGCCGGCAATGGCTGCTCGATCAGCGCCACACCTGCCTGCGCGCAGGCCGCAAGATTGGAACCGAGATTTCCTTCGGTCCAACCCTTCATTCGCATCGACAATCAGCGTTGCCTTTGGGGCAGCGTTGCGAACGGCGGCGATGCGATCGGGGTCACCGTCGGCCCCGAGCTTTATCTTGAGCAGGGCGCGGCTCGCCGCTTTTGCCGCGGCCTTCGCCATGTCGGCTGGCGCCGCCAGGGAAATCGTGAACGCGGTGGTCAGTGCGGCGGGCGCCGCGATGCCGGCTATTTCGTGGACGGGCCGGCCGCTGCGCTTGGCCTCCAGGTCCCAGAACGCGCAATCGAGCGCGTTACGCGCGGCCCCCGGCGGCATCGCCGTCTGCAGTGTGCGCCGGTCGAGGCCGGCTTCGATCTGCGGCCGCAGTCCTTCAATCTGCGCGGTAACGCTCTCGACCGTTTCGCCATAGCGGAGATAGGGCACGCATTCGCCGCGCCCGCGCGCTTTGCCGTCGGCCAACTCCGCCACCACGACGACAGCTTCGGTCTTTACGCCGCGACTGATGCCGAACGATCCGGCAATCGGCCAACGCTCAACAGTGTAGGAGAGCGTCAGCGACGGCCGCGTCAATCGAAACGGCCGGCCGCATGCGCAAGCATCGTGTAGACCTTGCCCGTTTCCGACGTGAGGTAGGTGCGGGCCACGACCTGGCCGCGATCGTCGCGCGACACTTCCTCGAGCAACCGCTCAAATTCCGTGATGTAGCGGTCGACCGTCTGCTTGAATTCGCGGTCCGCGCGGTACTTCTTGCGGATGTCGTCGAACGCCTGCTGACCCTGCAGCGTATAGAGCCGGCGGGTGAACACGTTGCGTTCGCCGCGCTTGTAACGATCCCAGAGGTCGGCCGCGGCGTCGTGGTCGATCATGCGCGCAATATCGACCGAGAGCGAATCGAGCGACTCGATGGAGTGCCGCGGTGGCCGATCTTCGGTCGCTCGGGACTGTTCGCGCATGACGTCACGCGTCGGTTCGCGGGCGGGCTCGCGCGGAAGATCGCGCACTGGTTCGTTCTCTTCGCGCGAGGCGCGATTGAGAAGGTCCGAAAGCCAGCCGCGGCCGGGACCGGTCGCCGGGGCGGCGGTGACCGCGGGCGGTTCCGCCGGTGCGCGGCGGGGAGGCGGGGCAAAGCCGCCGCTCTCGCTTCGCTGCGGCGGCCGCGGCGGTGGCATTTCGCTTCGCGGAATATCGGCAGGTGCGCGCGGAGCCTCGCTGCGGCCACCGACAACGGCCAGCGCAGGCTCTTCGCGCGTGCGGCGCAGCACCGGCTCCACCGCGTCGAGATTGCGTCCGTGGCGCGCAACAATGCGATTGAGCTCGGCCAGAGCCTCGATCTGGTCGACGATGACCCGGCGCATCTGCGCGGCGCTTTCGGCGGTCTCCTGCGGCAACTCGAAGACGCCGCGCCGGAGTTCGTTGCGCGTGCTTTCCAGTTCGCGCTGCATTTCCGCGGCCATTTGCTTCATGCCCTGCACGGTTTCGCCAAAACGCTCGTTCGCGCTTTGGAACAAGCGCTTGGGTGTCGCCGACGCTCTGCTCGTAGATTGCGCGCATCGATTCGGAGGCGCGCTGGCGTTCTTCCTCGGCGTTTTCGCGGACGCGCTCGTACTGTTCGCTGATGGCACGGGTGCCTTCGGCGCTCGATTCCGAGACGAGGCGGGCAACCTCGCGCGCACGCGTCGAAGCGGCCTCGAGCGACTTGTCGAGAAGGCCGGAGAATCGGGTTAGGCGCTTCTCGAGATCCTCGGTCCGGATGTCGAGGGTGGCGACCAGCGAATCGAGCTGGACGCGCCGCTCGTTGACGCTGTCCTCAGCGCGCTGATTGCTGTGATCGATGATTTCGACGGCCTTGACCAGGTCGCGGCCGTGAATGTCGAATTGCCGCGCCAGCTGCCCGAGGTCGCCGATCACCTGAGCCGTGATGTCGCGGAAGGCCGCGATGTTTGTCTCGACGCGCCCGGTCGCATCGCCGGTCGAAGCCGTAACCTCGTTCATCGCGGTGACGAATTCGGACACGCGCACCATGAGCGTATTTTCCAGCGCGCCCATGTTCTCATGGGCCCCGCTGAGCACCTCCTGGAGCATGATGTTGGCTTCGCGCAGACGCTCGAAGAGGGCGGTCGTGTCGGACCGCAGCATCGTGTGCGTCTCGAGCATTTCCTTCACGGTCGAAGTCGCGGTGTGCTGCGATTGGGCGATTGCTTTCTGCGCCGTCTCGTTGAGCTCGTTGATCGTGCGGGTGACGACGTTGGTCGCAGCTTCGCCCGCGGTGTTGATCATGCGCGAAATTTCGCTGCTGTTATCCATCATCGAGCGCGTGAAGGCGAAGCCCTTTTCCTCGATCGCCTTGACGGCCTGATCGGTGGCCGTTGTGACGTCGCGCGTGAACTGCTCGCCCTTCTCGGTGATAGCAGCAAGTACGCCGCCGCTCTTTTCGGAGAGAACGGTGGTCATTTCGTTGGTGCGACGGCTGACAGCAGTGGCGATCTCCTCGGCCTTGCCGACGAAGCTGCGCGCGACTTCCTCGCTCACACCGACCAAAGTGCGCTCGGCATCTCCCGCGCTGGCGCGGATCGCCTCGGTGGTGGTCAGCGCGAGCTGCCCAAGCGAGCGTTCGGCTTCCGCAGAATTGACTTTGATCACCTCGCTGAGTTGCTCCAGCCGCGCATTGAGTGCGTCGGCGGCCGCCTTGCTGCGGGTCTCGATTTGGCTGGTGACCGTTTCCGCCCGTCCGATGAGCAGATCCTCGAAGCGGCCGATGCGGCTGTCGAGATTGTTTGCGACTTCAAGCGCCCGAGTGCCGAGCGTCTGGTCGATCTCGCTGATCTTGGCGCTGATCGAATCCGCCACCTCAGCACCGCGTAAATTGATGGTGCCTGCCACCTGGCCGATGCGCTGGTCGAGTGCGCCGACGACGTCCTTGCCGCCCTCTGTGAGGGTTTTGGCCAGATCCTGCACGCGTGCGCCAAGCAGCGTCTCGAACTGCGCCAGACGCTGGTCGAGTGTCGTCGATATCTCTCCGGTGCGGCCTGATACGCGCTGATCAAAGGTGTCGACGTAGGTACGCAGGGTCTCGGCCACGTCCTGCGTGCGCTGGCCAAGCCGGCCAACCAGCTCACCGCCGTAGTTCTTCACGGTATGGTCGAACTCCGTGATGTGCCGGGTGATCAGATTGCCGAGATTGCTTGCGTCGCGGGATATCTTTTCGGTGAGCTCTGTCCCGCCTTGATTGAACATCGTCTCGAAGGCCTGCAGGCGTGCCGTGAGCATCTCCTTGACTGCTTCGCCGCGGTTGTTGAGGGCGGTAACAAGGGTTTCGGCACTCTCGCGGAAATTATCGGCGACCGCGTCGCTGCGGCTGGAGATGGTGTCGGTTATGCGCGCGCCGGTCTGCTCGAGCTTCGACACCACGTCGCCGCCGCGCAGCGAAAGGTCGAGGATCAGGGAGTCGCCGGTCGAGCGCAGCGTCGTGTTGACCTCTTCGGCGCGCGCTGCAATCGATTCCGCAAGCGCGGTTGCTGGTATCAGTGATGGCCTCGGTCAGCTGCTGGGAGCGGGATGCCATTGACTCAATGGTGGTCGACGATTTGTCGGCAAAGGTGTGCGCAACCTGATCGAGGCGCGCAGTCATCATCTGCTGCAGACGGGCGGCAAGGTCGGCGAACTCATCGTGCACATGCTCGGTCTTGAAATTGAGGCTGGCAGAAAGGCGCTCGCTCGCGGATGAGATGGCGTTGGTCGCCTGGTCGCTTGTCGTTTCGAGCCGGTCGAGCAGGGTGGAACCGCGCTCGCTCAAGGCATCGATCATGGAATCGCCGGCATGGCCGAGCGCAAGGGTGATGTGCTCGCCTTTTTCGGTCAGGGAGCGGGTGACCCGCTGAGCGACTTCGTTGACCTTGTCGGCGACCAGGTCGCCGACCGAGGTGATGTCGTGAGCGAGATCGAGGTGAACGCTGGCGATTGCGTTGCGAACCTGCTCGGCCTGATTGACCAGCGTCTCGCGCTGATTGGTCAGCTCTGTGAGCAGATCACGGATGCGGACCTCGTTGTCGTTATAGGCGCGCTCGAGCGCTGACACTTCGTTGTGGACAAGCGCTTCAAGCTCAGCCGCGCGAGCGAGTGCACGCTCGACGCCATCACCCATGGCCGCGACTTCGCGCCGGATGGCCTGGCCGACGGTGACAATGGACTCGCGAGCGACGGTTTCGGGTTGCGCCAAGCGCATCGCCACTTCAGCCATCGATTCAGCAACGACGCGCATGTCCTGCGCGCGATTGAACATGTGGGCGAGCACGAAGAAAAAGACGACGGGCACGATAATTGCGCCGCCGATCGCAAGCATGGCGGCAAAGCCGAGTTTCGCCGCTCCGAACACCGCCTGCGTGTCGATCGAATAGACCGCGGCAATGCAGACGACAGCCCAGATGAATCCGGCAACTCCGGCGGCAATGTACGGACCGCGCGACGAACGGTGACGAAGGGCCTGCAGGATTTGCCCAATGCCGATCCGGTCGTCGTTGGCGGCGCGCCGTGGCGCAGTATCGCCGGCCTGCCATCCTGCTTGCGGGCCGTCGTGCGGAAAGAGGTCGCCCGGTTCGCGGGGCGGCGTGTCCGTGGGGCTGGCTTCCGCAGGGCCAAAGGACGGACCGGGTCGTGTCTCTGCCGGTCGGATGCTGAGGGCTTCCTGGATGGCGGTCAGCGCCTCTTCGGTCGCGTCTTTGGTTTTCTGCGGGGTATTCGCCATCTCGGTCGTCGCCTCGTCATTACGCCGGACTGTCGCCGCGGCCCGAACCGTCAATAAATCAGTGGGTTATGCCGCAAGCACGGTACAGTAGCGGCAGCCGAGCCGCCCATATCCCCGATTTATCGCCCGGCGCTTATCCTATCGCCTTGGCAACATGAAAGAAACCACGCTGGTAAGGACTTTTTCATCATCGTTAACCGATTGCTAACCATAGCAAACGGCCTCAGCCACGCCTTCGTCCCGACGCATGATGGCGGGCGAATTGAGGCCACGTTACGGCTGAACACAATTTGCGAACAGGCGTCGTCGCCCCACTTACGGCGACTTAACCACCGTCTTCTTTTGCCGCCTTGCATTTACCGGGATTTGATCCCGATCGGGCCAAACTCTTCGCCAATAAAAACGGCTGGGAGGCCGAGATGGCGCAAGTCGCGGTCAATATATACGAGCGTGCACAACCTGAAGCGCTGGACGTAGCGGTGCTAGACCGCGATCATCTCGCGCGCATGACGTTCGGCGATCGAAGCCTCGAACGGGAAGTCCTTCAGCTATTCGATCGGCAATCCGAACTGCTGCTCGAGCGTATGCGCGCGAGCGAGCCGGCTGCAATCGCGACGCTCGCTCACACGCTCAAAGGATCGGCTGTCGGAATCGGCGCAACGCGGGTTGCGAGTGCCGCTGCCGAAGTGGAGGCGACTGCACAGGCAAAGCCCGGTGAAATGCAGCCGCGCGATTGACGAGCTTGTACAGGCTGTAGAAGAGGCCCGAGCCGAGATTTCTGCCCTGATCCGCGCCCATTGATTGGGGTGGCATCCTCAAGGGAATGACTATATAGGAGGCGCGCGCCACTTGCTGGCGCGTTCACTCCTGCCATGCTTCCTTATGCCGAAGATCACTTTCACCGATTCCAGCGGCACCGTCCGCACGGTCGAGGCCGAGAACGGGTCGACCGTGATGGAAACGGCCATCCGCAATAATATTCCCGGCATCGAGGCCGAGTGCGGCGGGGCATGCGCCTGCGCGACCTGTCACGTCTACGTCGACGAAGCCTGGCGCGAAAAAGTCGGCGGACCGTCCCCGATGGAAGAAGACATGCTCGATTTCGGTTACGACGTGCGGCCTAATTCGCGCCTGTCGTGCCAGATAAAAATGACCGACGAGCTCGATGGGCTCGTGGTGTCAACTCCCGACAAGCAAGCGTAGGTGCGGCGGCCTAAGACTTCATCCCGGCGGGCGCGACCTGCGAGGTCTTGAGGCCCATTTCATCGAAGGCTTTACGCACGAGGCCCGATGCCTTCGCTTCCTCGATGAATTCGCTCACATAGGCAAGTGCCGCCGGTTTTCCTTTTGGTACGGCGACCGACGTCGTCGAATTCATGAAGCCGCCGTCGAGGATGCGCGAGCCGGGCACCTTGGTCTGCAGGCCGGTAAGCAACTCACGGGAAAAAGCAATCGCGTCGAGCTTGCCGTCGCGTAACGCGGCGACTGCCTCATCCGCCTTCTCGAAACCGGTGTGGGCTGCGTTCGGTGCCGTCTTGTTCGACGTACGAAAAGTCGCGGTGTTGGCGACGCCGCCTATGCGCACGCCGGGCCGGTTGGCCTCGCTCACCGCGTTCAGCTTCGCGCCCGGCGCGACCAGATAGGTGCTCTGCAGGATGTGGTAGGCGTTACCGAAATCAACGAATTTCTTGCGTTCTTCATCCACCGGCAGAAACGCCACATCCCACTTGTCGTCGGCGGCCGAATTCTGCACTTCGCCGGAGCCGTTGTGGGCGATGAGTTGAGCCTCGACCCCGAGCTTTTTCGCGAGCGCTGTCCCGAGAATGACGGCAACACCACGATAGGCGCCGGTCGCTTCGTCTTTGATGGCGAACTGCGCCGACGGCGCCGGCGCTATCGCGATGGCGACACGAAGTTTTCCGGTAGGGGTGAGTTGCTGTGAAACAGCGGCATCGACCATCGATACGAACTCCAGAGAAATTGGGAATGAATCGAACGCGAGCCTACCGCATAGCACGCCGTGTTCAGGGTTTCATCCCGGCCGGCGCGACCTGGGAGTTTTGCAGGTTCATCGAATCCAGCGCCTTGCGGACCAGGCCATTTGCTTTCGCCTCTTCGATGAAGGCGCTGACGTAGGCGAGGGCGTCCGGCTTGTCCTTCGGCACGGCGACGGCGGTCGATGAATTGAGGAAGCCGCCTTCGAGCATGCGCGAACCCGGAATTTTCGTAACGAGCCCGGAAAGCGACTCGCGCGAGAGCGCGATGCAGTCGATCTCGCCGGCATTCATCGCGGCGATCGCCGCGTCCACACCGGCGACGGTGACGAAGGTCGCCTTCGGTGCGGTGCGCTGGGCGGCGCGGAACGTCGCGGTGTTGGCGACGCCGCCGATCCGAACGCCGGGTGCGTTCGCATCCTCGACTTTTGCGAGCTTCGAACCGGGCGCCACGAGATATGTACTCTGCAGAAGGTGGTAGGCATTGCCGAAGTCGACGAATTTCTTGCGCTCCTCGTCGACCGGCATGAAGGTCACGTCCCATTTTCCGCTCGCGGCTGAATTCTGGATCTCGCCGGACGCAAGGTGCGGGAGGAATTCGACTGGCACGCCCAGCTTCCGCGCCAACGCCGCGCCTAGGTCGACGGTGACGCCGCGGAACTTGCCGGTCGTGCTGTCCTTGACCGCGTAGAGTGCGGACGGGGCAGGGGCGACCGCGATCGCCACGCGCAGCTTGCCGGTGGGTATGAGCTCTTTGACGAGGTCCGCCTTGGCTGGCATGGCAATTCCGAAGGCAAGAATGGCAGTTGCAACAAGAGCAGCCCACGCGACTGGCGATGGTCATTGTAGTTCCTTCCAAAAGGACGGAGCGCCCCGGTGGGGCGCTCCGCTATTGCTGCGATCGTCAGGTCGCCTGCATTGCGGCGAGGACTTTGGCCGGCGTGTAGGGGATCGAGCGCAGCCGGACACCGGTTGCGTCGAACACCGCGTTCGAGATCGCGGACGGAATGACCGCCGCGGTGGGCTCGCCCGCACCCCAGGGCTTTTCGTTTGGCCGGTCGATCAGCTCGATCACGATGTCGGGCACCTGCGGGAACTTGAGGATCGGATAGCTCACCCAGTCGAGGCTGGTGACCTGCGAGCGGTCGAACTTCACTTCCTCCATCAACGTGCGGCTCACGGTCTGGATGACGTTGCCCTCGATCTGGTTCTTCAGGCCGTCGGGGTTGATGATCTGACCGCAGTCGTGGGTGATATAGAACTTTGAAACGGTGATACGGCCAGTCGAGCGGTCAACTTCGACCTCGGCGACCGCACCAACATAGGTACGCACCAGCTCGTATTTCGTGTAGCTGACGCCGCGTCCCTTTACGACGTTGCCGCTGGCCGCTTTCTTTGGCGAGGGGCGTTTCTCCCACTTGGCCAACGCCGCCACCCGGTTGAGCACCTCGATCCCGCGCTTGTCGGCGGGGTCGAGATATTTCAGACGGAATTCCAGCGGGTCGGCGCCCGCCGCCGCCGCCAACTCGTCGAAGAAGCATTCGTTGGCGTAAGTATTCTGCATACGCCCTGGGGTCCTGATCCAGGATGGACGCAGTGGCGTCGTTTCCAGGCGGCGACAGACCGTTTTTACGTTGGGGAATTTGTACGGGATCGCCGAAAGCTGGAAGATGTTGCCCGGGAACGACACTTTCGCGGTCGGCATGCCGGCAAGATCAGCCGCCACCAGCCCGACATTGAGCTCGGGGCCGGCCTGCGGGATGTAGAAGACGGAGTCCCAGGCGGTCACGTTGCCTGCGCCATCCGTGCTCGCCTGCAGATCGACCAGCGTCGGCGGGCCTTTCGGGTCCCAGCCGTGCTCGTCCGCCCGCGACCATTGCACGCGCACCGGGTTGCCCACCGCCTTGGCCAGCAAGGCGGCATCGGCGGCAGCATCCTCATGGCCGTTGCGGCCGTAGCAGCCGGCACCTTCCACATAGATGCAGCGCACGTTTTCCGGCGAGAGGCCGAGCATCAGCGCCAGCTGTTTGCGCAGGTCGTGCGTGGCCTGCGATGCTGACCATGACGTCAGCTTGCCGTCCTTGAACTCGGCAACAGCGCATGACGGCCCGATCGAGCCGTGCGTGTGGATGGCGAAGTCATAGGTCGCCTTACGAAGCTTCGCCCCTTCCTTGGCCAGGGCCTCCGCCACGTTTCCCACGTTGCTGGTGGCGTCTTCCTTCACCACCTTGGTGGCGCGCACGTGTTCCCAGAGCTTCGCCTGGTCGGGCAGCGTTTCGGACTTCGACCAGGTGACTTTAAGCGCATCCGCGCCGCGGATCGCGTCCCATTCATTCGTCGCGACGACGCCGAGGAAATCGCCCTCGCGCACGACCCTGGCGACGCCCGGGATCTTCCTGACCGCGGACTCGTCCACGCTTTTCGAGCTTGGCGCCGATGGCCGGCGGCCGCACCACGCGCCCGTGCAGCATGCCGGGCACGCGGAAGTCCTGCATGTAGGTGAAGCGGCCCGTGACCTTGTCGGGAATGTCGACCCGCGGCGACCGACTTGCCGACGATCTTGTAATCCTTCGGCGATTTTTCCTTCACCGGTTGCTTTGGGTCGAGCTTGATCGAGAAGCTCTTGCCGCCGATCAGTTCGGCGTAGCTGACCTTCTTGCGGCCGCCGGCCATGATGACGCCGTCGGCAACGGTGAGGTTATCGGTGCCGAGCTTCTTGGCGGCTTCCGCAAGCAGCGCCTGCCGCGCGGCGGCGGCGGCCTGCCGCAGCTGCATACCGCCAATTTGGATGGTAACGCTGCCCAGGTCTTGCCCTGGTCGGGCGTGAGCAAGGTGTCACCCTGCACCAACTCGATGCGGTTCAATGGCACGTCCAGCTCGTCCGCCACGATCTGGCGCAGGGCCGTCGTGATGCCGGTGCCGAGATCGACCTTGCCGGAATAGACGGTGACCTTGCCGGTCTTGTCGATGGCAAGGAAGGAGTCGACCTCAGTGAGGGCGAGCGGCTTGGCTGCCGCTTGTGCCTGTGCGCCGGTCGATGAACCGGCCAGCGCGAAGCTGACGATGAGGGCGCCGGAGCCGAGCAGGGCGTCGCGCCGCGAAATCTGGATGTTCATGTGCGCCTCCCTTAGCGCCGACGCGCGCTTGACGGCGCGCACGATGCGGGCATGGGTGCCGCAGCGGCAAAGGTTGTTGGCAAGCGCATCCTTGATGTGCGGCTTCGGTCGGCTTCTTGTTCTTGGCGAGGAAAGCCGCCAACTCCATGATCATTCCGTTGATGCAGTAGCCGCATTGCGCGGCTTGCTCGTCGATAAAGGCCTTCTGCACCCGGTGCGGCTTTTCCGGCGTGCCAAGGCCTTCCAGCGTGACAATCTTCTTGTTCACATCGACCGTCGACAGCGGCGTGATGCATGAGCGCACGGCTGCGCCGTCAATATGCACCGTGCAGGCGCCGCATTGACCAAGGCCGCAGCCGAAGCGCGGGCCATGCAGACCGAGATCGTTGCGCAGCACATAGAGCAGCGGCATCTGCGGATCGTTGTAGGTAACGGGCACGCGTTTGCCGTTCACAGTGAGTGATTTTATTGCCATGGACGTCTCCCCCCTCCGCTTGCGGCGGACGCTTGAGCGCGGACTTACGGCCCGCGTCTCTACGAACTCACACCGGCCAGCCGGGCCGTAGTCCAGAAATTACCAGTAAGAATTCAAGCCTAGGCCAAATCCGGGGGCGGCGCTACGCGCTGGCGAAGCCTACTGCGGAGAGGCCAGAATTCCGGTGGCGCGCAGCCGGCCGCGCTCTTCGTACAGACGTACCGCGGCGATCGCGGCGGCGGTGACGGCAAGCCAGATCAGGCGCGCGCCGTAACGATCATGCGGGTTCGATAGCGTGCCGCAAACGAAGGCATTGGCCAGCAGGGCAAGGAGGCAGACCGTGACGAACTCGCCGATCGCGCTCACATCTTTCCGCCTGAGCATGTAGCCGCCGATCAGCGGCAGCAGCAGCAGGCAGGCAAGCGCCAAGGGATAGTGCACGCGATTGATGGTCGTGAAATCGATATCGCCGCGTTGCTGACGCGCCGCGCGCATGTCGGGGACAAGGCCCGGACGATAGCGTTCGACAATGCCATAGGTGTGCCAAATCGAGTTCACCACGCCCTCGCCAGTGCGGACGTCGACCAGTTGTCGCGCCGTTGCGATAGCGGCCGTCTTGATCTGAAGCAGCGGATATTCGGCCAGGCTCGCCAGGGCAATGCGCTCCATCTCCGCATCAAGGCCGGCGAAGCGTCCGAGCTTGTCGAATAGCGGGCTGCCCCAGAACCATACGTCCGCGTCACGCGGCAGTTGGTCCTTGTAAGCGCACAGCACGAGGCGTGCTCGCGGGCAGTGCTCATCGAGATATTTCTTGACGATGCCATCCTGCAGCATGCGTCCGAATGAGAGCGCAAACCCGCCGGGCGTCCAGGTCAGCCGCTTGGTGACGGTCGCATTGGCGGCGAACACGAGCGCTGCACCGAGGGCAATCGCAAGCGCTCCGTTACCAAGCCGCCGCCGCGGCAGCCGGCTGGGTGTGACGAGCGAGAGCAGGGCGGCTGCGGCCAGCAACATCAGCAATACGGCAAAGGTCGCGCTATGCGTCGCAACGGACACCGCGATCAGGGCAACAAGGCCGGCTTGTTCGCGTCCGTTGAGGTCATTTGCGCGGAGCAGGAGAAGATAAAGTGCGAGCACGGCGAGCCCGACGAAAATGTCGGTAAGCAGGATCGAGGTAAGCCACGGCAGGGTGGAGAACACCGACAGTGCGCAACAATGCCGGCAAGCAATCCTGGCCGTCCGCCAAGACCATGTACCCGCAAGATCAGCGCTATTACCCATACCGTGAGTGCGCTCTGCCCAAGCACCACCGGCCAGAACGACAAGGGTGCGCCGGCATTGAGGATCAGCCCGTAGACGACGGCGCGGCTCGGCACCAGATAGGGCTCGTACCAGCGGGCGAGATAGCCGCCGGTGTCATATTGCAACAGCGGAAAGTGGTTCCAGACTGCGGGCGCGCTGAGCAATGCCATTGAAAACAAGATGGCAAACGCCCACCAGGCGCGGTCGCGCATTGGCATCTGAATCCTCCCAGCAGCTTCTTATTGTTGGTGTCTTGATACCGCCTTGACGGTTTCCTGACTAGAGGACAATCCTCCCGCGCGTTAATGCTGATAGGGCGCGCAGAAAGTCGGCAGATGTTCGTCAGTTTCTTCCAGGAGCTTAAGCAGGCCGGCGTGCCGGTGACCCTGCGCGAATATTTAACGCTGCTGCGAAGCCATGGACGCCGATTTGGCGTCGCGCCGCGTTGATGACTTCTATTATCTATCGCGCGCCGCGCTGGTGAAGGACGAGCGCAATATCGACAAGTTCGATCGCGTGTTCGGTCATGTGTTCAAAGGACTGGAGACAATCGACGGCGTGATCGAAGCCGACATTCCGGCCGAATGGCTGAAAAAGCTCGCCGAAAAATATCTGACCGAGGAAGAAAAAAAGCAGATCGAGGCCATGGGCGGCCTCGACAAATTGCTGGAGACGCTGCGAAAGCGTCTCGCCGAGCAGAAGAAGCGCCACCAGGGCGGATCGAAATGGATCGGCACTGCCGGCACCTCGCCTTACGGCGCCTATGGCTACAATCCGGAGGGCGTGCGTATCGGTCAGGACGAGAACCGCAATTTCCGTGCGGTCAAAGTGTGGGACAAGCGCGAGTTCAAGGATCTCGACGACGAAGTCGAGATCGGCACGCGTAACATCAAACTGGCGCTGCGTCGCCTGCGCAAGTTCGCGCGCACGGGCGCGCCGGAAGAGCTTGATCTCGACGGCACCATCAAGGGCACCGCGCACAAAGGCTACCTCGACATCCTGATGCGGCCCGAGCGGCACAATGCCGTGAAGGTGCTGTTGTTCTTCGACATCGGCGGCTCGATGGACTGGCACATCAAGGCGACCGAGGAATTGTTTTCGGCAGCGCGCACCGAGTTCAAGCACATCGAGTATTTCTACTTCCACAATTGCCTGTACGAGCGGGTGTGGAAGGAAAACCGCCGCCGCTTCCAGGAGACCACGCCGACCTGGGACGTGATGCACACTTATCCGCATGACTACAAGGTGATGTTCGTCGGTGACGCATCGATGTCGCCCTACGAGATCGTTGCGCCGGGCGGTTCGGTGGAGCATTTCAATGACGAGCCTGGTGCGCTTTGGCTGGAGCGAGTGATGCGCACGTATCCCGCTTGTGTCTGGCTCAATCCGGTGCCCGAGAAGGAATGGGACTTCACGCAGTCGATCAGCATGGTCCGCCAGCTCATGGGCGGGCGGATGTTTCCGCTGACGCTGGAGGGTCTCGATCGCGCGATGCGCGAACTGGTGCGCTAGCGCAGTTTATTTCCCGTTGCGGCCGATAGGCGTTTTTCCGACTACCCCGAATTCCTCGGATTTGGAACCGAAGGCGGCGGCCTCGAACCCCTCTGCGGAAAGCCCACGTTTGAGCAGTTCACGGATCGCAGCAGCGCGGCTGGGCATGCGCTTGCGGAAGCGAAAATCATCCAAAACCGTCAGTTCACTAGCCGACAACATGATTTGGAGCCTTTCGCCCCTATTGACATCATTGGCCATAACTTTCCCCCATTGCACTAACATAGCTCATATCTACATATGAGTAACTTACTCATTCGGATTTGGTTCCGCGAGGGGGGTAGGGACCGCTAAAAACGGGCTTTTCGCCAAGCTTGGTTGCAAAGAAACAGAATTGACGCCCGCTATGGGGGGCCTAGCTTTGCGATCATGAAACATGTTGCACCTAAAGAACCGCAAAGTCTGGCACCTGCTCTCTGCGGGCATTGCGGCAACCTCATGCGATTGGTTGGCAGCGAGCCGCACCCGGTTGAGGCCAAAACCGACCTCCTCACTTATGCCTGCACGGCCTGCGAAGAGTTTTTCGTGCTGCCGATTCACGCCCCTTCTGCGCACGGCTGATTGCCACGCCTGAGTCAGTAAAAAAACGCCAGGCTAGCTGCCCGGCGTTTCATTGTTCGTTCGGAGAGCGGATCAAGCCGCGTTGGCTGGACGTAACCGTGCAGGGTCTTCCGGCGCCATCTGCTGTTCGCGCTGGAGGGCCATCGCCTCACGCATCAGGCGTGCAAAGTCCTTGCGCGCTGTTTCAAGGGCGCCCTCAACAACAGAGCATTGCATCTGCTCGCGCCGGAGTGAGGTGCTGAGCTCTTCGATCCTTTGGTCGGCTGCCTGCTTTTCCGCCGCGCGGGCCGCTTCCAGTGCTGCGATCTGCTCGTTGAGCGCAGCGATCGCATCCTCGGCTCGGGTCAGGGCCGCTTCCTTTGCGGTGAAGGCGCGGGCCAGCGCCGTGCTGCGTTCGACAAGTGTTGAACGCGCCTGATCGACCTCCTTGAACTCGGATTCGCGCTGGATACGCTCGGACTCGAGGTCAGCCACACGCGCCTGCAAGGCATCGCGCTCGAGCGCAAGCTCACCCGCGCGCCGGTCGTAAGTGCGGATCTCATCGGCTCGGGAGAGGAGATGCTCGCGCGCCTCGCCAAGCAGTTTCTCGCTTGCGGAGGCGCGTGCCTGCAAAGCGTCGAACCGCATGCGCTGGGTCGTGAGTTCGTGCTCGTGTCGCTCATTCGCCTCATCCAGGGCGCTCACAAGCCGCGCCCGTTCTGTGTTCAGCTCAGCAACGGTGCCGTCCACGTGCCGCAACCGCCCTTGCGTGGCCGTGAGACTTGCTTCGGTCTCGGCCAGCTTGCGAGAGAGGCGGGCAGATCACTGCTGATCTTGTCGAGCGAAATCTGCTGGGCGCGCTTTTCGTCTTCGAGCATCAGCAGGCGCTGGCGCGCCCCGTTAAGTTCGGATTCGAGCGCCATCACACGCTTGTCTGCGGCCGAAAACCGCTCATCGAGCCTGCGGTTCTCTTCGCGCAATGCCTTGCCTTCGCCGGTTTCCTGGGCAAGCCGCGCCTCGAGGTCAACGATCTGCGCGCGTCTTGCGGCGATATCGATGGCGATCTCTGCTTTCGTGGCTTCGAGTGTGCGAAGCAGGTTCTGCGTCGTGGTAAGCTCCTGACGCAGCGCTAGACATTCTTTTTCCGAGAGGTTGGCCTTTTTCTCGAGCTCGGCGACCTCGTTGCGCAGCTTGCCGTAAGCAGTGCGCGTGTTGTTGAGCACCGTCTGCAGACTGATCTTTTCGGATTTTTCGGCCTCAAAGGCGCGCAGCGCCTTGCTCACCGGATCGACAAGTTTGCCGACGGCGCTCTTGATACCATCGAGTTCACCGATCTTGGCGTTGGCGTCGAGCAGCAAGTTGCGCAGCAATTCATTCTCGCCGCCGAGCTGGGCGCCAAGCGCCGTGAACAACTCTTCGTCAAGTTCGAGCGGATTGTCAGTGGAAGGAGTGGCGTTCGGCGTCGGATCGGCCGGTTTGTCGTAAAGTCCGGCTCTGCGGGCGAAAAAGCCCCCGAATTTGTTCATTGGGTGATCCCCTAAACGCCGATTCGCCCGGCCGAAGCGACGCCAAATCACACTGTTAATAGAGCCTAATGGAATCTAAATTTCTGTGGGTAAATGAAAGGTTAACGCCAAAATATGGCGACATGCCAATTACTTAGCGGAAGGCACATTTTCGGCCGCCGGGCGGTCGAAATGCAGAATTTCGGTTGCTGTCAACTGCCGCCGCGGAAGGTGCACTGGGGTTTTGAGCTCACGTGCGCTTGGCGATGAACAGGCCTTCGCAAAGCCGGAAGGTGAGGTCTGCGCCCGCACCCTGTGGCTCGATCGCGGCCCTCACCGCCGGGGTGACCTCGGCCAGCATGGAGCGAAGCAGGGACTGCATCGTCGCATCGTGGCGGCTCGCCCAGCTCTTGAATTCCATTTTTTTGTAGATTTGTTCTTCGTGCCCGATCGCCAGGCGGGCTTTCTTCAAGGCGTCACGCCATTCCTGCATGGTCCAGGCGCGCAGGTGACTAGGGTCGCGGAAGCGCTCGAAGGCATTGATGTAATCGCCGACGCTGCCTTCCGGCACGACATTGTCGACCAGCGCGAACAGGCCGTTCGGCTTGAGCACGCGATGGACTTCGCCGAGGAAGTCCGGAATGGAATCGAAATGGTGCGGCGCGATGCGGCAGGTCACCAGATCGAAACTCGCATCTTCGAACGGCATCGCTTCGGCTTTGGCGTAGGCGGTTCGCACATTCGCCAGGCCGCGCTTCTGCGCCTCGGCCTTCACCATGTCGAGCATTTCCTGGGTGATGTCGGTGGCCCACACACGCGCGACATGCGGCGCGAAAGCGTAGGCGACATGGCCACCGCCAGTCGCGACGTCGAGGACATGCCAGCTCTTTTGCGGGGAGGTGAGGGCGACCAGACGCTCGAGACTTTTGCCGATCGCGTGCGGCTTGCTGGTCAGATAGCTTGCGGCAGTCTTGCCGAATTCTTCCTGGACAAGGCTCTTGTTCATGACTTTCCCCGTCGCGTCCCGGCGCGCGGCATACATAGCCTGTCTCGCGCGTGCGCGATACGCCGCCACCCATGAAATTCAGAATGACGGCTCAGCGCCGTTGGTTGTCGCCGCCGCTCAGGTCGTCATAACCGTGGCGATTGCTGTAAAAAACCAGCGCCATCAGGCCCCCTCCTACCAGGAGGGAAAATAGCACGCCTCCGGCAATGGCCACGTATCCATATGTCGGGATTGCCTCGCCGCCGAGGCGCTCCCAAGCAACGGCGGCGAACCAGACCGAAAATGCCAGCAGGGCAAGCAGAGGCACAGCCACATAGAGGATACGCATAAGCGACATATAGGGACCGGCTCCGCGTTTGTCAGTCGGCGCGGGCACTGGAATAAAAAAGCGCGGGGCTTTGCCCGCGCTCAATGCCTGCATCCACCGCCCCTCAGCCTTTTCCACGGCGGTCTCGCGCTTGCCTTTGGGCGGCGTTTCATCGTTGGCGGCCTCGGCGGGCGGCACCGGCGCATCGTCCAGCGGTGCGCCGCGGCGCAAGGTCGACCGCAGCGCGCCGACCTCGCCCTGCAGGCGGGAATTGTCCTTGCGGGCGGCTTCCAGCGCGCCCTCCACCACGGCCCGCTCCATGCGTTCGCGCTGCAGCGCCGAATTGAGATCCTCGATGCGCTTTTCGATATTGGTGCGGCTTACCTGGATGTCCGCTTCCAAATGGCCATTGCGCTCGGTGAGCGCAGCGATCTTTTCTTCGGCGCGTGCCAGGCCGGTTTCGCGCACTTTCAAAGTCTTGGTCAGCGCGTTGTTGCGTTCGGACAAGGCCGTGCGTGCCTGTTCATGGTCCCTGATCTGACGCTCGCGGGTCTCGTGCTGCGCTTCGATCTGCGCAAGACGTTTTTCAGCGTTGTTACGGGCGATCGTCGCTTCGACTGATTTACGATCGAAGGCGCGCACTTCTTCGGTACGGACGATGAGATTTTGCCGCGCTTCGGACAGCAGCCGTTCTGATGTCGCCGCGCGCGACTGCAAGGCATCGAGGCGCATGTTCAGGCTGTTGCGCTCGGCAAGGTGCTGTTCTTTCGCCTCGTCCAGGGCTGCACCGAGGCGGCCGCGTTCGGCATAGGCTTCGGCAAAACTTGCCTCAACTTTGCCAAGCTGAGCGCGCGTCGCGGTCAGGGTGTTCTCGCTTTCGGTCAACCGCCGGGTCAGTCGCGCTGTCTCGTTGAGAGCCTGATCGATCGCAATCTGCAGCGACCGCTTCTCGTCATCGAGCAGCGTCAGCCTCTCGCGCGCAGCCGCGAGTTCCCCCTCAAGCTGAACGATGCGCTTTTCGGCGGCATCGAACTGGTCCTGCAATGTGCGCCGGGCTTCGCCCAGCGCGCGACGTTGCGTGGTTTCGTGTGAAAGCTGCCGATCAAGCTCGGAAGCGTGCGCGCGCAGCGCGTTGAGATCGTCGGTCAGCTCCAGCCGGGAGCTTTCGAGTCCGCGATTTGTCTCGCGCGAAAGCTCGAGGTCCTCGCGCAGCTTTTCGACTTCGGCCTCAAGCGCGGTGGCTTTGCGCTCGACCTGGTAAAACTCGGTGCGCAGGGTCTCGTAGGCTGTGCGGGCCTCGGCCAGCATGCCCGACAGGCTCAGGGTCTGCGATTTTTCCTGTTCAAGCGCGCGCAGCGTGCTGTTGAACGGCGCCACCAGCTTGTCGAAGGCCGCCTTGAGGTCGTCGAGCTCGCCAATCTTGCGCCCGGTGTCGGTCAGGAGGTTGCGCAAAACCTCGTTTTCCTCGCCCATTCGCGAGCCGACATCGGACAGGTTTTCAATGGAGATAGGGTCACCGCCGTTGCCGTTTCGGCCGCCGGTCAATTTGTCGGGCCCCGCCAGGCCTTTGCGGCCAAAAAGGTCCGACAACTTCGCCATAAGGACGCCTCCCCAACCCCGAAACGCCTGCGAACAGCCCCAAAACGCCGCAGTAGCAAGGTCACGATATTATATACCTTTGACCTTGGAAACACTCGGCTCATGTGGCCTGTGGGTTTCTTCCGGAAACCGTTTTCGGACGGTTCGTGGCCCAGAAGGCACACGTCGATTGAAGACACGGGAGGAGGGTACGATGACCGAGCAGGTCGCTGACGCCACAGGCGAAACTGTCTCCTACAGCCTACCGGCCATCGGTGTTCGGGGCATTTCGCGAGTTTAGCCTGACCGAACGCGGCATCGACTGGGCCGCCGGTCTGCGATCCGGCAGCATTCCCTTTGAACGTGTCCGGCGTTTGCGCGTGTCTTATCGGCCGCACAGCATGCAGTCGCACCGTTTCGTGACGGAGCTGTGGGCCGACGGGTCTCCGAAGCTGCTGATTAGCTCGAGCTCATGGAAAAGCATGATGGAACAGGAGCGGCTTGACGGCGCCTACTCCTCATTCGTCAGGGAATTGCATCGGCGCATCTCACGGGCGAACGGCGCGGCGCAGTTCGAGCGCGGGAGCAATCCGCTGATCTATTGGCTGGGCATTCTGGTTTTTGCGGGAGCTGCAATCGGGCTCGCTGCGCTTATCGTGCGCGCCCTGCAAGCCGGTGCGACGAGCAAGTGCGGCGATCGTCGGTGCTTTCTTTGTGTTTTATCCTCTGGCAGGCCGGCAATTTCTTTCGCCGGAATCGGCCAGGCACCTACCGGCCGGACGCGCTGCCAGCCGACGTCATGCCGCGGGAATAGGGTCGCCGGCGCGTTCTTTTAGTTGCGTACCACCAGCACGGAGCATTTTGCGTAGCGCACAACGTGCCCGGCGTTCGACCCCAGGAAATAAGTGCGCATCGCCGGACGGTGCGAGCTCATCACGATCAGATCGGCGTTGAAGCTTTTCGCCTCTTCAAGCACCTCGTGATAGATGCCACCCTGGCGCACGGTCGCGGAAACGTGTCCTGCATCAAGACCGCATTCCCGCGCAATAATGCTCAATGCCTCTTCGGCCGACTTGCGCTGTTGGACATCGAAATCAGGTGGCACGTATTCCGCCAGCATGACCGGCGTCATTGCCAGGACATTCACCAGGCGCACCGATCCGCCGGAGCTGCGCGCCATCTCGACTGCCGTGACTGATAGCGGGTTTCGCCAGGTCGGTATCGGCAAGATCGACCGGCACCAAAATCTTGTTGTACATGACAGCGCCCCTCGTTTCGCTGCAAGGCTGCAATCATGACATGTTTTCGTGCGCGCGTTGAGTGCCGGTTATGGCCTCAATTAGCGGCTGCAGACAGTGATTTGGGAGTGACGAAACGCTCCAGCCGCCCGGATTGAGGATGCAGTTTTCCCCAGTCGTCGAATGCGAAATCGATGATCACCAAACCGCAAGTTGGCATTTTCTCCCGCAGGCGTTCGCGGGCTTCGATATCGCCCGAGGCGACGAGCATCAATGCGACTGCGTGCAGGCCGGGATTGTGACCCAGAATGAGGAGGCTTCGGGTGGCGGGCGGGGCTCCCTTGATGACACCAAGGATGTCATGGGGCGTTGCGTCGTAAAGCCGTTCGACCGGAGTGACCGCCGGGGCCGGCTTGAAGGCGGGAGCTGCGAATTTCCAGGTTTCCTGCGTGCGCGCCGAAGGGGAGGTCATCACGCGGTCCGGTAGCAGGGCGTGGGACGCCATATAGGCGCCGACCGTCGCGGCATCCTTTTGTCCGCGCTCCACCAGCCGGCGTGCACGGTCTTCCATGCCCGGTTCGGAACGTTCGGCCTTGGCGTGACGAAATAGCAGGAGACGTCGCATGGTCATGCTATGGAGGTCGACAGCGGCACGGCCCAGTCTAGCATGTGTCCGCCGCCGCGCCGCGTGCTGCGGCAAATTCGCATCGTTGAGCCAATGGAAGACATGTAGTCATGGAAGCCGGCTGGTATGAGGCGACGAGCGTTGCACGGCCGGACCGTCCGCGCCTCAATCTCGATCTCGACGTCGACGTTTGCGTGATCGGGGCGGGGCTTGCGGGCCTCACAGTGGCACGCGAGGTCGCCCAGCGGGGCTGGTCGGTTGCGGTACTGGAAGCGGCCCACGTGGCCTGGGCGGCTTCGGGCCGTAACCTGGGATTTGTGCTGCCCGGCTATTTTGAGGACATCGACGACATCGTCGAGCGCACCGGCCTCGATCATGCAAAGCAGCTCTGGGCCCTTTCCGAGCAGGGTCTCGATTATGTCCGGCGCACAATTCTTGACACCAGCATGCCCGGCGTCGACCTCATCAACGGTTGGCTGCACGTATCGAAGACGGACAATACGGCAGCGCTTACGCGCCGAAGCCGAACGCATGCGCTGGATCGGCGCCGACGTCGAATTCTGGCCGGCGGAAAGAGTTCGGGAGCAACTGCGCAGCCCGCGATATTTCGGCGCGGTCCATTACCGGCAGGCCTTTCACATCGATCCTCACAACTATGCACTCGGACTTGCGGCACTCGCCGAAAAAGCCGGCGCACGCATTTTCGAGGCGACGCCGGCGGTGTCGCTTGATCCGGCCGGCGTGCGCAAGCGTATCGTCACGCCCGATGGCCGCGTGCGCGCGGCGCACGTCGTGCTCGCCGGCAATGTTCACCTCGGCGCGTTGATGCCGCAACTTGCGGCGACATTGTTGCCGGTCACGACCTTCGTCATGGTGACAGAGCCGATCGGCGAGATCCTGCACGATGTCGTCCGCTATCGCGGCGCAGTCAGCGATTCCGATCGTGCCGACAATCATTATCGCATCGTCGGAGGCGACCGCCTGCAATGGTCTGGCCGCATGCGCGCCTGGGAAGCCAATCCGCGCTTTGTTGGCAGAGCGTTGGCCAACGATGTCCGGCGGACTTTTCCCGACCTCGGAAAAATCGAGGTTGCCCATTTGTGGAATGGAACTTTCGGGCGAACGGTTCATCGCATGCCGCAAATCGGCGAGATCGAACGCGGCGTGTGGCTGGCGAGCGGTTTCGGCGGCCACGGCCTCAACACCAGTGCAATGGCAGGCGATCTCGTCGCGCGCGGCATTGTCGACAGCGATCAGACCTGGCGGCTGTTCGCACCCTATGAATTGGTCTGGGCCGGCGGTCTGCTCGGCCGTATCGTCGCCCAGGGAATTTACTGGGGCACAAGGCCAGTCGACCGTTTCGAAGAGGAATTTTCCCGCTACCGCGCGCGCGCGCGTGCCCGCCGCCAGGCGCGCGATGGCGCGCAAAGATACCGTTGCCGCGCCATAGGATCGCAATGCCGATGCGTTCACCTACTCTGACAAGCTTCGTTGTGGCGCTCGCCGGATTGCTGCTGGGTGGCTGCACTATTTACAGCGGCCTCCAGACCGGAGCCGCCGGCACCGAACCGAAACCGAAGGTCGTTCTCGTCTCCGATTTCACTTTCGCTTCCGATGTGGTCGCCATCGATCGCGGTTATACGGCGCGCCTCGAGCGCAAGGTCGGCACCTATCCCACGCACGAACGCCGGCAGCGCACGACCGAACGGGTCAACGACGAGATCGTCGCCACCATCGTTGCCAGTCTCCGCGAAGCAGGCCTCGAGGCGCAGCCGGGCGCGGAGGATGCCGTCACACTGAATCAGAGCGCCCTCGTCGTGTCGGGCGGGCTGCGTCCGGGCGAGCCGGTCACGGCCAAGAACAAGAACAGCTTCGGCTTCGGGGCGGGGCGGGGGCACGTGGTCGCGGCCGTCAGCGCCTCGCTTTTTTCCTCCGGAAGCAGGCGCCAGGTGCTGACTTTCGATGTCGAACCAACGGCAGCCAGGCGCGAGCCCGCGGTGCCCCCCAAGGTCGCCGCTGCCCGCAACGCGGAGATTGCCGGGGTCGTGGCATCGACAGGGAGTCCGAACGAGCGGTTGTCGCCCGACGTAGAAGTTCCGGCACGGCGTCTCGGGCGCGCCATTGCCGACCGAGTCCTGGTGTACGCCAAGGAGCAGGGCTGGTTGGCGCCGCCAGGGCAGGGGGTGGCTGAGGCCTCGGCGCCGAATAGCAAGGCGGACAGTCCGCCCGAAAGCGCGCCGGAGTCCGGCGCCGAACGGCCGGGGACCTGACGTCAGCGGCCTTCTCGCCGCGCCATGAAGGCAAGCCGCTCGAACAGGTGCACGTCCTGCTCGTTCTTGATCAGGGCTCCATGCAGCGGCGGAATAAGTTTTTTGGGGTCGCGCTCGCGCAACGTTTCCGGACCGATGTCTTCGGCCATCAGCAGCTTGAGCCAGTCGAGAAGCTCGGACGTCGACGGCTTCTTCTTCATGCCGGGGACGTCGCGGATTTCGTAGAACAGCCTCAAGGCTTCCGCGACCAGCCTCTGCTTGATGCCGGGGAAATGTACTTCGATGATCGCGCGCATCGTTTCGGCGTCGGGAAACCGGATGTAGTGAAAAAAGCAACGCCGCAAAAAAGCGTCGGGCAGTTCCTTTTCATTATTTGAGGTGATGACCACGATCGGTCGCCGCCGTGCCTTCACGGTCTCGCCGGTTTCGTAGACGAAGAATTCCATGCGGTCGAGCTCCTGCAGCAGGTCGTTCGGAAACTCGATGTCGGCCTTGTCGATCTCGTCGATCAGGAGGACAGGGCGCTCTTCGGCAACAAATGCATCCCAGAGCTTGCCGCGCCTGATGTAGTTGCGGATGTCCTTGACGCGCTCGTCGCCGAGCTGGCTGTCGCGCAATCGCGACACGGCGTCATATTCGTAGAGGCCCTGCAGCGCCTTGGTGGTGGACTTGATGTGCCATTCGATCAGCGGGGCGCCAATCGCATTGGCGACTTCGAGCGCCAGCACGGTCTTGCCCGTGCCGGGCTCGCCTTTGACCAGCAGAGGCCGCTCGAGCGTAATTGCGGCATTGACCGCGATCTTAAGGTCGTCGGTCGCCACATAGGCCTTGGTGCCTTCAAAACGCATAAAATCCTTCCCTCTGCCGATTGCCCATTATTCATATAGGGAAGCGGCAGTGCGACAAAGAGATTTGGCAAAGCGGCTTAGCCGCGCACGGACCGTTCGATGAAGTCTTCCAGCGCCGTCACCGGCGCGCGATCGCGATACACTTTGTCCCGGTTTGCGGCCATTCGCGTCGAAATTGTTTGCCGGAATTGCCTGTCCTGGCCGAGACGGGCCGCGATCGCGACATAGTCTTCGATCGTCGTGGCAATCGTCTCGGGGACGTCCAGCATCCGCAGAATCGCCGCGCAATGGCGGCCGCGCATTGTTTTTCCTTCGAACGTGACGACCGGCAATGCCTGGGCAAGGCATTCCAGCGCCGAATTGCATCCCGACCAGCCGATGCTGTCCAGGAACACATCGGAGAGGCCGGCCGCCGCCACGAATTTGCTTTGGCTCAGACGATTGAGGAAGACGCAATGATCGTCGGCGCGCATGCCTGCTGCAGAAAAAGCGCGCTCCAGCCGTTCGCGGATGATCGTCGTGATCTTCGGCGCGCCGAAATGGCGCAGGAAGACGAATTGGCAATCACCGACCTCGCGCGCAATCCGCACGAACACATCGTCGTATTGCGGCAGATACTTGAAGAGCGATTGGCCGCTCCAGAATACGGTCGCGCTTGGACGCAGACCGAGCTCCTCGCGCGTCACCGCGACCGGCTCCGTGTCGACGGGCTCGTAGTAGATCGACAGGTTCGGCAGCCGCACAAGTTTTTCGGTGTAGAACGCGTCCGCGTCCGGCGGCTCCATCAGGTCGCTCGACAGGAAATAGTCCATTGTCGGCAGGCCGCTGGTTTCCGGATGGCCCCAGGAATTGCATTGCACGCGGGCAAGCCGCTGCGCCGCCAGCTGGATCGACGAGATGTCCATGAGCAGTCCCGGATAGATCAGGATGTGCGGCGCGTCGGCGAGAATTTCGCGCCGCCAGCCATTTGTATCCAGCGTGCGGTGGACGAAACGGTCGCACAGGCGGGAGGCGGCTTCGGTTTGCTCGTCGCGGATGGCGCCAAGGTGATAGCCGGTGACATGAAAACGCTTCCGGTCGAGCTGGCCGGCCCATCCCTTGATCGGAATTTTCCAGTTGGAGTGGCGGTAGAAAAAGCTGCTGACGATGCCGACACGGATCACCTCGCCCGGCGCGGGCGGCGGCGGCAGCGGCGGCGGAGAAAAGCGTTGTGCGACGATCCGGTTGATAATGTCACCATAGATCTGCTGCAGCGCGCGGTCGTTTTGACCCTGGTAGGCGAGCAGGAACGGATGGCGGGCGCCGATCGCCTTGATCAGATCGCCTTTGAGCGCTTTACGTTCAACATCCTCGCCAAGTGCACGCAGCTTCTCTTCATAGGCCGCGCGACGCTGGGCGATTTCGGCCTCATTTTTGTAGATGACCGGCAATTCGGCAAAACATGAGGCCAGGCGCGCTTCCGCATGCCCCGGCTCGATCGCGAGAGCCTGCGTGAGATCGACGGCAGCCTCCTCATAGCGGCTGATCTCCAGCAGCAGACGGCCGCGCTGATACCAGGCCTCGGCATCGCGCGGATTGATACTTTAGCGCGGCTGTAAAATTGTCGATCGCATCGTCGGCGCGATCAAGGCCGAGCAGGACACGGCCGCGATTATTGCGAGCCTCGGTGAAGACAGGGTTGAGCGCGAGCGCGCGTTCGTAGTCCACGAGCGCTTCGGGCAGGCGATTGAGCCCTTCCATGACGGCGCCGCGGTTGTTCAGTGCCTTGACATGTTTCGGCTCCAACGCGAGAGCGCGATCGAGGCTCGTCAACGCCTCGTCGTAGCGGCCCAGCACGCGCAGCGACGAGCCGAGGTTGTAGTGGGCGTCTGCATAGTCCGCTTTCAGCGCAAGCGCCTTATGAAAGCAGTCAATCGCCTCTTCATTGCGGCCAAGGGACGACAGGACCGCGCCGCGATTGTTATGCGCTTCGGCAAATTTCGATTTCTGCTTCAGTGCCTCGTCGAAGCTTGCGAGTGCTTCCTCGCTGCGCTCGAGCGCATGCAAGATCATGCCATAGTTCACCAGGATCTGCGGCGAGGGCTTGCGCATGCGCATCGCCTGCGAGATCAGCCGCAGGGCCTCGCTCGGCTGGCTTTTCGCAAGCTTGATGACGCTGAGCATCTGCAGAGCGTCGAAATGGTCGGGCCGATGGGCGAGCACCTCGGAATAGATGCTCTCCGCCTCGTTCAGACGGCCCTGGGTATGGAGCGCGAGCGCCTGCGCGAAAGCCTGCGGTACCTTGAACGTCTCGCGCTTCGGCACCGGCGATGGCGGCATGCGAATCCCCTTGCATTCAGGGGTAAAAAAGCGCCGCTGAGTTGTCTAGGGCGAATTATCGCATTGAATGGCCAAGCTTTAACGGGAACGTGATCGGCGGCGCGACCGCGAGTTGATTGGTTCTTTTTGGCCAAGCGTGCCAAACACAAGGCACGACCTCCTGGAATTTGGTCTTCCGACCAACCACTTGAATGACTGTGGCGCGTGAACGAAGGAAATTGCCGAATGATCAATCGGCGCGCTCTTTTAACCGCAGGCGTGGCGCTCGCAGCGCTTTTGACCGCCACAAGAAACGGCGAGGCAGGAGCCATGACAACGACTGAAACGATCGACTATCGCAGCCTATCGGACGCCGAATGGCGAAAGCGGCTTACGGCCTACCAATACGACGTCCTGCGCAAGCACGGCACAGAACGTGCCGGCACCAGCCCGCTCAATCGCGAGAAGCGCAAGGGCATATTCGCCTGCGCCGGCTGCGACCTGCCGCTGTTCTCATCGGACACGAAGTTCGAGAGCGGCACCGGCTGGCCAAGCTTCTATCAGCCGTTGCCCGATGCGGTGGAAACCAAGACCGACCGCATCGTTCTTCATGACGCGCACCGAGGTGCATTGTAGGCGCTGCCTCGGCCACCTCGGCCACGTGTTCGACGACGGTCCGCCGCCGACCGGCTTGCGCTACTGCATGAACGGCGTCGCGCTGAAGTTCGAGCCGCAGGCTGCCTCGTCGTCCTGACCTAGTCGGCAAAATCTGCCGTTTGACGGCAGAAAGAACCCGAGAAGCGGCGGCCCGCTGTGGCCGCCGTTTTCTCATAAGCATATTGATATTATCACGATAATTTAAATGGCACGGCCATTGCGACGGACCGGCCAGGATTTCGAGCCCCGGCAGGGGCGAAGTGTGTCTCGTTTTCGGAGATGAACTCATGGGTTTGTTCGACGCTCTCACAACTGCGGTCAGTGGTTTGAATGCGCAGTCATTCGCGATGCAGAACATTTCGGGCAACATCGCGAACTCGCAGACCACGGCCTACAAAGGCATCGACACGAGTTTCGCGAACATGATCCCGGGCGACTCGGTGCCGACGCGCCAGATCGCCGGCGGCGTCATCGCCAATTCGCGCGCCACGAACAACGTCCAGGGCACGATCCAGAGCACCAAGTCCACGACGGACATGGCGATCAACGGCAATGGCTATTTCATCGTGCAGGCGCCGACCGGCTTCAGCGGCAACCAGCCGCTGTTCGGCGGCATCGACAGCTATACCCGGCGCGGCGATTTCCAGCTCGATGCGAACGGATATCTGGTCAACGGCTCCGGATATTTCCTTGAGGGCATTCCGATCGATCCGACGACCGGCAACCCGGTGGGCAGCGTCGCGGCGCCGTTGCAATTCCAGGGCAACTTCCTGCCGGCCAGCGCAACGAGCCAGGTGAATTACGGCATCAACCTGCCATCGCTGCCGCAAACGAACGCTTATATCGCCAACAACGCCGAATTCCGAGTTGCTCAATCCGGCGGACTTTTCGGCGGGTAACGATCCCACCATTGCAGGAACCGGTGTGGTCGTTGGCCAGGACGTCTCCACCTTCGTGAATGAAACGATCGATGGGGGCTCAGTCACGATCTACGACGCGATCGGCACGCCGGCCAATCTTCAGCTTCGCTGGGCCAAGACTCGACAGCGTCGCGGCTGGCGGCACCGACACTTGGGAATTGTTCTACCAGACCGATGCGGCGGCAACCGGCACTAACCCCGCATGGATCAATTCGGACATCAGTTTTGCGTTCGATGCAAACGGCCAATTGAACCCGCCGGTCACCAACATTCCGCTGACCGGCGTGACCATCAATACGACGACGATCGGCAACCTCAACATCAACAGCCCGACCGGCGGCATCACGCAATTTGCCAACACCAGCGGCGTGGCCACCGTCAACAACCTGCAGCAGAACGGCTATGCGGCGGGTCAGTTGAAATCGATCGCGGTGAGCGATGCCGGCAACATCATCGGAACGTTCTCCAACGGCCAAAACGTCGCGCTAGCCCAGGTGCCGCTGGTCCACTTCAACAGTCCCAACAACCTGAAGGCCCTCGACGGCGGCGCCTATCAGCTGACCAACGAATCCGGTCCCGCGCTGGCGGGATCGTCCGGCAAGATCATCGGACAGTCGCTCGAGGCGTCAAACACCGACATCGCCACCGAATTCACCAAACTGATTGTGACGCAGCAAGCCTACTCCGCGAACACCAAGGTGATCACGACCGCAAACCAGATGTCGCAAGACCTGCTCAACGTCATTCGGTGATCGGACTGCAGGATGAGCTGTCGACTGTCAGTAACCGGGGCCGGACTATGAGTCTCACGCAAGCGCTCTCTTCGGCTCTGTCCGGCCTGCAGGTCAATCAGGCCGGCATTGCGCTGGTGGCGGCGAACGTCGCGAACGCCGACACGCCCGGCTATACGCGCAAAACGATGGACCAGGTCGCGACCGGCACGTCGAGCCAGCATCGGCGTGCGCGTCAGCGATATCCAGCGCGAAATCGATCTCTACATCCAGCGGCAACTGCGCATCGAAAATTCCGGCGCATCCTACGCCGATACGCGTGCACGAATGTACTCGCAGTTGCAGGAGATCTACGGGCAGCCGGGCTCCGCCACGTCTCTGGAGGGCGTCTACAACAGTTTCACGACTGCATTGCAGGTGCTTTCGACAAGCCCCGACGATCCGGGTGCGCGCACGGGCGTGATCAACAGCGCGCAACTTCTCGCGCAGCAGCTCAATCAGCTGAGCACCAGTATCCAGTCGCAGCGTGCCAACGCCGAGCTCGCGATCTCCGATGCGGTGAATAAAGCCAACGAGGCGATGAGGCAGATCGCCTCGCTCAATCAGCAAATCGCGGCATCGACCCCCGGCGATGCGGCAACCGCGGCCCTGCTCGACAACCGCGACGCCTATATCGATCAGCTGTCGCAGCTGATGGATATCAACGTCATTTCTGGCGATCGAGGCCAGGTCACCATCTTCACGAACTCGGGGACTCAGCTCGTCGGCTCGCAAGCGGCGCAATTGAGCTTCGATGCGGTCGGCACCATGACGCCGCAATCGCAATGGAACGCCAATCCGGCGTTGCGCGGGGTCGGCACGATCATGCTGATCCCGCCTGCGGGCACCCCGGTCGACCTCATCCAGAATCGCGCAATCCGCTCCGGCACAATCGCCGCCTATCTGCAGATGCGCGATCAGGATCTGGTCCAGGCGCAGGCTCAGCTCGATTCCCTCGCCGCTGCCATGGCGCAGGCGCTTTCGAACAAAACCATGCCGAGCACGCCGGTCAATCCGGTGCCGCAGGCCGGTTTCGATATCGATACCGCGGGCTTGCTGGCCGGCAATACCATCACCATCAACTACACCGACACCGCGACCACCACGGCGCACACCATAACGCTGGTGCGCGTCGACGACCCAAGCGCCCTGCCGCTGCCAAATACGGCGACCGCGACCGCAAACGACACCGTGTTCGGCATCAATTTCTCGGGCGGCATGGCGTCGGTGATCACGCAGATCAACACCGCGCTCACCGGCACCGGCATGACGGCGTCCAATCCTGGCGGCACGACGCTCGAAATCCTCGACGATGGCGCCGCCAATACCGTCAACGTCGATGGCCTGTCCGCAGTCGCGACGCAGACGTCGCTGGCCGGCGGCAGTGCCGAGTTTCCGCTGTTTACCGACGGTTCGGCGCCCTACACCGGTGCCATTACCGGGACCGGGTCGCAACTCACCGGACTGGCCGCACGCATTGCCGTCAATCCGCTGGTCGCCGCCGACCCGTCCAACCTCATCATCTATCAGCCCGGTACGCCCGCAGGCGACGGCACGCGGCCGGACTTCATCTATCAACAGCTCACCGGCGCGGCGCAGGCCTTCTCGCCGGCGACCGGAATTGGCACCGTTACCGCGCCATTCATCGGCTCGATCCCGACCTACCTGCGGCAATTCATCAGCCAGCAGGGCGAGGCCGCAAGCTCCGCCGACAATCTCAAGCAAGGCCAGGACGTCGTGCTCAATTCGCTGCAGCAGCGATTCAACGATGCCTCGGGCGTCAATGTCGACGAGGAAATGGCAAACCTGCTGACGTTGCAGAATTCCTATGCCGCCAATGCGCGCGTGGTCTCGGCGGTAAAGGACATGTTAGACGCGCTGATGCAGATGTGAGGGCGGAATGAGTATCTCCTCGATCGGAGCCCAATCCGCACTCATCATGAAGCAGCTGGTGCAGATGCGGGCGCAATTTGACGACCTGCAGCGCCAGCTCAGCCACCGGACACAAGTCCGCCACTTATGCCGGCCTCGGGATCGACCGCGGCGTTACGGTCAGCCTGAATTCGCAGCTTTCGGCGATCTCGTCGTACGACGACACGATTCAGAACGTCATGGCGCGCATCAACCTGATGAACACCGCGCTCGGCAACATGATCAGTATTTCGAGCCAGGTGAAGGCGGCCATGGTGCAGGCGAACGGTGTCAGCAACGGCAGCGGCGCCGAAGTGGCCCAGCAGACCGGGTTGAATTCTCTCGACCAGTTGCTTGCGTTGCTTAATGCGCGGGCCGGCGATCGCTACCTGTTTTCCGGGCGCGCCACCGACACGCCGGCCGTCGAGACGCTCGACCACATCCTGAACGGCAATGGGTCGCGGGCCGGACTGAAGCAGCTCATCAACGAGCGCAATCAGGCCGATCTGGGCGCCGACGGGCGGGGCCGGTTGACGATCGGTGCCGGCGGTCCGAACACCGTGCAAATCGACGAACAGGCGACGACGTTCGGCTTCAAACTGGGTTCGATAACGAGCACAGTGACCGGCGCAACAACATCCGGTCCGACCGGCTCGCCCGCCTCCATGAGCATCGACTTTTCGGCGGCGGCGCCGAATCCCGGAGATACGGTCACGGTGCGACTAAACCTGCCCGACGGCACCAGTGAAAACCTCACCCTCACCGCGACAACAAACTCTCCGCCTGGAGCCAATGAATTCACCATTGGTGGCACACCAGGCCTGACCGCAACCAATTTTCAGGCGGCCCTTACGACGTCGATTGAAAATCTTGGGGCCTCGGCCCTGACCGCCGCGTCCGCCGTCGCGGCCTCGAGTGAATTCTTCAATGCCGACGTCAATAATCCGCCACAGCGCGTAGCCGGATCGCCGCCATTCTTCGCCGCCGACCGGCATGGTGGCCGGCACGACCGCCAACACGGTGGTCTGGTACACCGGCGAAACCGGCAGCGACCCGGCGCGTTCGACCGCCACGGCCCGTATCGACCAATCCCTGTCGGTTTCCTACGGCGCGCGCGCCAATGAAGATGCGATCCGCACGCTGGTTCAGAACGTTGCAACACTGGCTGCCGTGACGATCTCACCGACCAATCCGAACGCCGTGGCGCTGAGCGGCGAACTGGACAATCGAATTGCCGTCAATATCGGCAACACCAGCAACCAGACCATTGCCGATATTGAAACGGATCTCGCCAGCGCCCAGACCTCATTGCAGGCTGCCAAAGGCCGGCATCAGCAGGCTAATGCGACCCTGAGCGACTTCCTCCAGCAGATCGATGGCGTCTCCAACGAGGATGTCGGTGCGCAGCTTCTCACGCTGCAGACGCGGATGCAGGCGTCATTGCAGGTCACCTCGATGCTCTACCAGACGAGTCTGGTGAACTACATCAAGTAGTTGGGAGCGCTCTCCCGTCGCTTCAGAAAGCAAAAAACCGCGGTTCAGCCGCGGTCTTTTGTATTCAGGTTTTTTGGAGCGCTTTACGGACGGGCGAGCAAGCCGGCAGCCAACTCGCGATTGATATTGATGAGCGACCCGAGGCTCTCCGGCTTGGGGTCAGCCTGAATGGCGAGCGTATGGTTGAAGACGAACAGGCCGAGGTTCGCGACATTCTGGCGGATGGGAGCCGGCAGCGGATTTTCGGCGCTGGTCGCCGAGGTCACGAAGATCGACCACAGCTTGCGGTTATAGACAAGCGCGGCATCCAGCTCCGGACGCCTGGATTCCCAACCGTCATGAATGGCTTGCAGCCGTGCCGCCGCGCTCAGAAGCAGATCTGCTTCCAGCTCACGCGGATTTGCGGTCTGCTTGGCGACCGCGCCGTAGGTTTGCGCCGCGCGTTGCATGGTCGAGTAGCTCCTTTTCGTATGCAATGAGGGTCTTGGCGCACTTAAGCGCCTTGTACATTTCGCCTGCCAGAATGTGATTGCTCACCGCCACGACATGTGGCCAGGCGCTCGGTGCGGCCTGCACCAGTTCGCGCATCAGGATGAAATAGGTTTCGTGGTGCAGACGCGGATCACGCGAGGTGTACATCAGCTGAACGGCGAGATAGATGCGCTTGGCCGGCGTATTGGCCTGCGCCGCCGTCATGATGTCTTTTTCCCGCAGGATGGGTGTATTGCCCTCGATCAGCAGCCGGGTGCGCTGATTGCCGTTGGTCACGAGGCAATCGCCGAGGATGAAGCGCTCGCCTGCTTTGAGTTCGACCTTGAGGCCCATGTCGTGCCGCTCCCCGCGGCTGTCTTTTAAGGCTGATGCGGCGGAGGCCCACCTTCCGCCGCATCAAAGATGATCTGGTTATCGGAACAGCCGCAGCACGTTCTGATCAGCCTGCGCGGCCAGCGAGAGCGCGGTCGTCGACAGCTGCTGCCGCGTCTGCAAGGCGAGCAGGTTGGCGCCCTCCTCGTTGCTGTCCGCCAGCGTAAGCTGGTCGGCGCCGTTGGTCAGCGTATTGATCATCGCCTTGGTGAATTCCTGGCGGATCTGCACGGTCGACAGGTTCGAGCTGAGCGACTGGGCCTGGGAGCGCAACGTCGTAAGTGCGGCGCTTAATTGGGTGCTTGCCGCCTGGATGGCCGCGGAGTCGGCCCAGTTATTTGCCGACGCATTGACCCCGATATCCCCGTTGGCAGCATCGCTGAACGACGAGACCACAACGGTTGAACTGCCGTCCTCGTTCATGACGATGGTGAGGTCGTTGCCGCCCAGCAGGTTGATGCCGTTGAAACCCGAAATCGTTTGCAAGCTGATCGATCTGCGGCAGCAGCGCGTCGAATTGGCTTGCAAGGGTGGCGCGGACGTTGGTGTCGGCGGTTTGGTTGGCCTGGCTGACGAGCGCCTGTGCCGACTGCACCAGCTTGGTGATGGCGGTGATGCCGTTATTGGCGGCCTGAATGGTGTCGATGCCGGTCGACATCGCGTCCATCAGGGCATTGAGGTCATTGGCGCGCACGGACAGGCCCTGTGCCGTGAAGAAGTTGATCGGGTTATCGAGCGCCGAGTTGACTTTCTTGCCCGTGGCAAGGCGGGTCTGCGTCCGCGTGATCAGGTCCGAGGTCTGCTGCAATTGCAGAAGGTTCGAACGCACGCCGGCCGAAAGTACAATGTCACTCATGGCAAACTCCTTGCCTCCATAGGGCCAAATCGCTTGCCGCGATAATGAAACGTTAGGGTTGATATCCGGTTAAAACGCCGGTTAAGGAACGGTTAACCACGATTAAATTGCGCGAAAAAAAACGGCGGCCCGCAGGCCGCCGTTTCGTCGTCGATAGTGACGACTTATCTGAACAGTCGCAGCACGTTCTGGTCGGCCTGCGCAGAGAGCGACAGCGCTGTAGTCGACAGCTGCTGGCGTGTCTGCAAGGCGAGCAAGTTCGCGCCTTCTTCGTTCGAGTCCGCCAGCGTAAGGGCTGCCGAACCATTCTGCAGCGTGTTGATCGTCGATTTCGTGAAGTCCTGACGGATCTGCACGGTCGAGAGGTTCGCGCTGAGGGTCTGCGATTCCGAACGCAGCGTGGTAAGCGCCGCAGTCAGGGTGTCGCTCGCCGCCTGAATGGCCGCGGAGTCGGCCCAGTTGTTGGCCGCCGCGTTGATGCTCAGCGGGCTGGCATTGGCGTTGGTGTAGTCCACGCCCGTGATGGTCGTGGTCGATGTGGCGTCTTCGTTGAAGTTCACGGTCAAGGAGTCGCCGCCCAGCAGGTTGACGCCGTTGAAGCCGGCATCGCCGGCGAGCTGGCCGATCTGGGTCAGCAATGCGTCGAATTGCGTCGACAGGGTCGCCTTGCTCGCGGTGTCGGAAGTCTGGTTGGCCTGGCTGACGAGCGACTGTGCGGACTGCACAAGCTTGGTGATCGCCGTGATGCCGTTGTTCGCCGCCTGAATGGTATTGATGGCGTTCGACATCGAGTTCGAGCAGGGCGCTCAGGTCGTTTGCACGGTTGTCGAGGCCCTGCGCCGTGAAGAAGTTGATCGCGTTGTCGAGGGCCGAATTCACCCGCTTGCCTGTGGCGAGGCGGGTCTGGGTCCGCGTCATGAGGTCCGAAGTCTGCTGCAATTGCAGCAGGTTCGACCGCACGCCAGCGGAAAGGACGATGTCAGACATCTTACGCACCTTTCTGGTCTAGTTGCCGTACTGGCAGTTACACACGTGTGATCCACTGGATCGCAGCTTTCATCGCACAGGCCCCACAAACGGCCCGTAAAGGTACATGGTTAATGAGTTATCGCGACTTGCAGCGATTGTGACGTTGCGGCCATTGCCGAATTTCGGGCCGGGCATCCGCGAGCCGGCCAGCCGCGTTATGGTTAGCAAGTCGCTAACGGTGAAAGTTTATTAAGACGTCTGCCCTATCTTTAAAGGCCATAGCGGCATACGACCCGGCGTCATGATCAACCCTACAAGTGCGTACATCAATCCGACGAGCGTCTACGGGCCGCTTTTCCCCGCGAGTTCGGACTGGGTCGCCGACACCTACACGGCAATCCAGAACTCGAACAGCAGCGGTGGCCTGCTTGGCATGCTCGACAATGCCCGGGGCAACGATGGAAGCCTGAACTCCTTTGTTGGAGCCAGCGCGAGCGCCGCAAACGCCTTTGCCCTGATTTCGCAGAACAACGCTTCGACTGCGGGCAGCTTTTATGCCCAAATGGCTTCGCAACGGCAAAAAGAAGGCGACGCGAAGAAGCTGCAGGAGGCGCTCGATGCGCTGTCGGCCTCGAAGCAGATGGTGCAGCCCGAAAACAAGCTCGATCCCTTTATTTATTTTGATGATGGGTCGTCGATCGACACGAACAACAATATTTTGACGACAAAAAATGGGAAGCAGATTGACATCACGACAGGTCTGGAGGTCATCGATACGTCGTCCATTATGCAGCTCGCCAACGGCGCGTATCTTGACACGAAAAACAACATCCTCACGCTTCCGGATGGCACAAAGATCGACACGGTGACCGGCCTGAAGATCTCCGTCACTGCTTGAGTTTTTTCAGAAGGCAAGTTTTGGTGGGGGCCTCACGGCTTGATGAGGTAGGCACCCGGCGCATTGGCGTATGGGAATCGCTTGAGCGGGACCTTGAGGCCATGGCTCGCGGCGAACTCATCCCATGCCTTGGTTTCACCCGGCCACTTACTGGTCCCATATTCGTCCAGTATCAGGACGCCACCAGGAACAATACGGCTCCAACAGGATTCAAGGATGACGATGGTTGGTTCGTATAAGTCCATATCCAGGTTGCAAAGGCAGAAACGGGCTTCCGGATTCTGGTCAAGCCACTGCGGAAGCGTCTTGCAAACGTCGCCTTGAATGATCGTTCCTCGTCCTACCGGCAGAACTGAATCCCGATTGTGCAGATCAAGCAGATCCAGGAACTCGTCCAGGAAGCTGGCTGAGCTTAGCCCTCCGAGCTCCTTTTGGATTGTTGGATCGTTTTGACCGTCCTCGGGCGCAAAATTTTGAAACCCTGCAAATGTGTCAAAGCCTATGACTTTTTTGTGCGTGGCTGTAGGCGCAAAAATCTCCAGAAACTTATGCCAGCTGAAGAAGGATTTTCCGAAGTAGACTCCAAAATCAACGTAGTGTCCCGGGAGATCGATGGTTCTCTTGAACAGTTCGTAGTGCGCGAGCAACCTTATAAAAGCTCTTCTGCTTGTATAGACAGGAAACAGATCAAGATAGTGGCGAATGTCATGCGGATGTTTGGCGATCAGATGCCGCAGTTTTTCGAAATATGCTTCTTCACCGGATGAGGGGTAGTAGAACGTATCGTCAGCCATTTGCCCGGAGCCCTCTAAGGTTTGAAAACAGCGTCAGGCTCTTGCGCCTTCGACGATACTGAGCGGCGATTTGGTGGCCACCACTCTGGTCAACTTCAGACCGGACTTTCGGAAGATCGACGAGAAGTCTGCCTTGGTGCGCTCACGGCCGCCGATAACAAGCATTTCGATGTCCAACAGCTTGACGTAGCCCGGCTTGTTGCCGGGCGGGACGACGCTGTCGACAACGAGCACACGGCCGTTCCTGTTCATCGCCGCCCGGCAATTCGAAAGTATTTTCACGGAGCGTTCATCGTCCCAGTCGTGCAATATGTATTTCAGAATGTAGGCATCAGCCCCGCTCGGGACCGAAACGAAGAAGCTTCCGGATTCGAGCCTGCAACGTCTCGCAATTCCGGGGTCAGTCAGATGCCGGCTTTTCTTTGCCCCGGCAATCACCGAGGGCTGGTCGAAGAGCACGCCTTTCAAGGATGGATGCGCTTTTAAAATGGTGCTCAGCAGGGCTCCATGCGATCCACCTATGTCTACGAGCGTGCGGAATTTCGAAAAGTTATATGCGGCCGCGATTGCCGGATTGGTCAATCCGGTCGCCGACTCGTGAAAAGCCGCCAAATCGTCGGGGTGTTTCTCAAGATACTCGAAAACCGACATGCCGTGCGCTTTGACAAAAGGCACATCGTCGCTTGCGACGCCCGCCAACAACTTTTGCCAGGCGTCCCATTGCCAATCGGCATTCAGCATCAGCGCTGTTGTCCGCATGGATCCCGGGACGCCGGTTTGCAATGTGGCCGCAAGCGGCGTCAGTTTGAATCGTCCGCTTTTGGTCTCAGCGAAAACGCCGACGCTCGCCAGAGCACGAAGCAGGCGATAAAGCTGCGGTGCGCGAACATGCGCGGCCTTTGCCAATTCTTGCGCCGTGCGCGGACCCGACTTTAGAAGGTCGGCAATGTTCAGCGTCGCGGCGACCTGGATGAGACGAGAGATCCAATATCCGATGATGAGATTTAGCATCGTGCTATGCGGTGAAGTCTTTTTGGGCATCTTGGCTTATCGTCTTTCGTGTCCCGAATGAGTGCAGTGTATGTCCCACCAGTGCGTTGGTGGAGCGAGACGTTTGCCTTCCGTACTGCGCACCGTCGTTGAATAGAGCTCGAGGATACCCCTATAGCAGCGCCATTCACCGGGCACTTCGTGACCAAAGGGGCCTGATGATCCGAGGGAAAAAGGGCGACCGGTTTTCGGGTCAGTCAGCTGACACACTGTCGACTGATCAAGCAGCTTGAAACTGTCATATCCGCAAGCCGCGAGGATCTCCATGTACTGAAAACCAAAGCGGCAATCCTCGACGCTGACGTAAAGAGGAAGGAGATCGCGACCTTTCAGTTGCTCGAGCACACTCTGATCGACGCCTTCCACATCAACCTTCAGATAATAAGGTGTTCCAAATTCATCTATCAGGCGGGAGAGCGTGACACAGGGCACACTGACCTGCCGGTATTGCGTCTCATTTCGGCTTGCCCATCCAACGTCGAGGCTGCTCCAGTGATCATTGTCCAAATTCACAAAGAACGATGCAGTGCCATTTTTTCCCCAGATGGCAGCGTTGACGACCACTAGCCTTCGGTCGTCAATAAAATTCGCCAAATCGCTTTTGCGCCCTCTCGCAGAGCGCAGGATTGGCCTCAAGCGCGACGACATTGAAACCCCGACTCAAATAGAATGCCGTGTCGTCGCCATTGTTCATGCCAAGGTCGAATATAACCTTGCTGTCTTTTGCAAACGCTTTCATGCCATTCCGAATCCTTTCATTCGGAATTGCATAGATGACTGCCCCAGTTCCACACCAGGTGTGCAAACGAAAAAGAAAACGATAGTCGCGCAAGGTCTCCATGAGCCAACGAGGAGTGCGCCAAACGCCGTCCACATTGTGATATACCGTTGCGGCAACAATCGGCCGGCTCAGTGACAGCGTTTTCAGCGCGCCTTTCAAAGCTGCGAGCTCACCGCCCTCGAGATGCAATTTCAGAAATGTCGGGGATAGTCCCATCGTATCGAGGGGGCGGGCCGCGACACGCATTGTGCCGGTTTCGGAAAGCTGGGATGCATATCCAAGGCCCTCGCGAAACGGCAGATCGCCTTCGACGTCTGCAAGAGCACAGTCGGAGCAGCGAATGCGTCCGTCGTCGGGCATCCAGCACTGCAGATTGTTGCGAAGGCGTGCAAAATTTGATGGGTCTGGTTCAATCGCGAGAATGCGATCGAATGCACTGTTCGTTTGCCGCACAAATTCTTGTGTCACTTGGCCATGATGCGCGCCGCCATCAACGAAGATTTCCTTGTCCGTCAGGACATCAGCGACTTCTGAAATGAAAAAGCGGGTATCGGGAGACAAAGGCGCTGGTTCGAAGATCCATTCTTCGCGTAGCCGACGCCACGCAAGAAACTGCAGATGATGCGCCCGCGAAACATCATCGCGCCAGGAGCCCAAAATCTTTGCAGTCTGGTCTAAGTCCTCCTGTGTCAAAGGAGGAGAAAACCAGCCATTTCCCAGCGGGTGCCTGGGCCGGAAGCTTTCGGCCAAATCATAGAAAGGTATGACGTCCCGGAATCCTTGGGCAAAAAGCGATCGCTCGATCGCGACGTAGGGCGAATTCACGAGGCTTACCGCCAGCCGTAAATTGTTTTTGGCGCCGTGCGAAACCTCGTCCGGATGAAGCAGCGGAACGCTGCACCATGACGGCGAGTTTGCCAGTTTCCGCGCGTTAAGATCGATCACCATTTCAAAGTCGCGCCCGACATTCTCCAGGATCTCGCATGCAAGACGGCCCATATTCCCTGCGCCATAAAGAGCGAGCGGCGCATCGTCGATCACGGGCGAGAATTTGCACGGTGCGGCGGCAATTTCTGCCAGCAGCGAAGATGCCTGGTCAGGGTGAGGCAAATCAGCGAAGGATCGAGCCGAATGCTGCAATCGAACCCCGGAGGCGCGCGTGCGAATCAGTCGAGTCTATATTTGACATTGCCGCTCTCGGTTGCCTAGCGACGCGTGTCGTGATGCGACGGCTTTGTGTTATGCTATGCCGAATCAGTGACAGAAAGCGTGGACCTAACGGCATAGGACGCTTCCAGCAAGTCCATGCAACTCTCTATTTTGCTTCCGACGAACCGGCATGGGCCAGTGGCGATATCCAGAATCGCTCAGGTCTGCAGCTGGGCGACGCCAAGCATTGAGGTCATCGTCCGCGACAATTCGGGAAATGCAGAAAAACGCGCTTTGATCGCGCATTTTCGCAACGACTATTGCAGGGTCGAGAGCGTCGACCCGTGCGAGCCACTCCAGAATTATTCCGAAATTCTCAAATTGGCGACCGGCGAGTTCGTTTTTTGGCTCGCGGATGATGATCAGTGCTTTGATCACGCCATAGGCGCGTTGCCGGGACTAATCGACCGGTATGGTAAGGATTCGAACGTTGCGGGCTTTACCGGCACTTATGCTCTCGAAACAATGCAAGGCACAGCTTTCGTCAACTACAAGGACACCGATTCAGACGATACAGCGGCCCGTGTCAGCGGATTTTCTGAGTTACCCGGGCCCGAACATGCTTTTTTATTCGGTCATTCGTCGCAGCGTCTCGAAACGGATGGCGCGCTTTCTGCAGACGTTGCCGATCTTTCTTTCGTTCCACGATCAGACTGTATGTCTGCTGCATTTGCTCAGTGGAAAACTGATACGTATGCCGCGTTTGTTTTATGTCTATGACTTGGGTGTGTGGGAAGTTGCAGAGTTGGCTCAGAAACGTGACGCGGACTACTACAGAGCCGCCAGGCTCGATTTGGCAACAAATAAATTGCACTGGGTGATTTGCGGTTTTGAGGGCGCTGTCCTCACGATGAATTCGGATCTATTTCCCGATTTGCCCTCGGCGAAGCGGCAGCAGATCGCAGACGTCTGGTTCGGGACGATGTTTGTGCGATTTAAGCATCATCCACGAATGACCTTTGACTCCGATTTGACTGATGCTGCCGAAAAGGTCTGCGAGAAATTACGGAGCGCTACAGGTCAACTCACTTTTGAAAAAGTCCTGTCTGAGATCTGCGGCTTTATCGCGCTTTTCTCACCCGATCGGGCGCGCGCGTATTTCGACTTCTGGAATGAAATCATAAACCGGCGGCAGCAGCTTTTTCGGAAAACCGGATCGTAGGGCGGAGGCTGACTTTGAAAGTCGTCATTCTCGCCGGCGGACTTGGTACTCGAATTTCCGAAGAGAGTTATCTGAAGCCGAAGCCGATGATCGAGATCGGCGGCAAGCCCATCCTCTGGCACATCATGAAACTCTACTCGGCGCACGGCGCCAACGACTTCGTGATCTGCTGCGGTTACAAGGGCTATGTCATCAAGGAATATTTCGCGAACTATTTCCTGCACATGTCGGATGTGACGTTCGACATGGCCGACAACAGCGTCATCGTGCACCAGCAGAAGGCCGAACCATGGCGCGTGACGCTGGTCGACACCGGCGAGAACACGCTGACCGGCGGGCGTCTCAAGCGCGTTGCGAACTACATCAAGGACGAGCCGGCCTTCTGCTTCACTTACGGCGACGGGCTGAGCAACCTGAATATCCGCTCGGCGATTGAATTCCATGTCAGTCACGGAAAGCTCGCGACGGTCGCGGCGGTGCGGCCGCCGGGCCGCTACGGCGCGCTCGAGTGCCAGGGCGCGGCTGTCACGGCGTTCATCGAAAAGCCGCGCGGCGACGGTGGGCTGATCAACGGCGGCTTCTTCGTCCTGTCGCCGCGTTGCCTCGACCTGATCGAAGGCGACAACAGCAGCTGGGAAAGCTCGCCGATCGTCCGGCTCGCCGCGATGGGACAGATGATGGCCTTCGAGCATCGCGGCTTCTGGCACGCGATGGATACGTTGCGCGACAAGACGATGCTGGAAGAGCTCTGGGCCTCGGGCAAGGCGCCGTGGAAAATATGGCAGTGACGGCTGCACCGCAGGCGGATTTCTGGCGGGGCAAGAGTGTCCTCGTCACGGGCCATAGCGGCTTCAAGGGTTCATGGCTCACGCTCGCGCTGTACCGGCTCGGCGCAAAAGTGACCGGCATCAGCCTGCCGCCGCTGACGGCGCCCAATCTCTTTACCGAAGCCAAAATAGCGGACCTGTGCCGAAGCCATTTCTTCGACATTCGCGATGCTGCCGGCCTCGCCAACCTCATCCGCGCCGCGCGGCCCGAGATCGTTTTCCATCTCGCGGCGCAGCCGCTGGTGCGCGAAAGCTATCGCGATCCGCTGACCACGTTCGAAACAAACGTGATGGGCACCGCGCATGTGCTGGAAGCGCTGCGCGGGCTCGACGGCGTGCGGGTCGCCGTGATGGTGACAACCGACAAGGTCTATCGCGACGGCTGAAGTGCCGGGCTCGCACCGCGAAGACGATCCGCTCGGCGGCCACGATCCGTACAGCGCGAGCAAGGCGGCAAGCGAAATGGTCATCGAAAGTTATCGCCAGTCGTATCTCGCGGAGCAACCGGTCGCGCGTTGCGAGCGCGCGCGCCGGCAATGTGATCGGCGGCGGCGACTGGTCCGAGGACCGTCTCATTCCGGATGCCGTGCGCGCCTGGCAGGCGGGCAAGACGCTGCGGGTCCGCCGGCCGGAAGCGGTGCGGCCCTGGCAGCACGTCCTCGAGCCGTTGTCGGGCTATCTCGTGCTGGCGCAGCGGCTGTGGGAGCGGCCGTCGCTCGCCGGCGCCTACAACTTCGGGCCGGAAATCGGCGAAGCAGTGAAGGTGCGCGATCTGGTCGAGCTTGCCCGCGCGGCCTATGGTGAGGGCGCGGTCGAGTATGGCGACGGCAGTGAAGGCCCGCATAAATCGGGATGGCTTGTCCTCGATGCCGGAAAGACCGAAAGCGTGCTCGGCTTGTCGCAACGCTGGACGCTGATCGAGGGCGTCAAGCGGACGATGGCCTGGTATCGCTCCTATTTTGGCGATGTCGACGCACGAGAACTTTGTCTCCACGATTTCGAATTTCGTATCGTTCCCCGCGAGGCTGAATTCATCGCGTATTCCGGAGCAATGACTGGTTGAAATTGCGATGCGGTTTAAATCAATGCCGCTGGCCGGTACCTATTTGATCCAACTTGAGCCGCGGGTCGATCCTAGGGGGACTTTCGCGCGCGCATTTTGTGCACGCGAATTTTCTGCGCAGGGGCTTACAGGGTCGTTCGTGCAGGCAAATCTCGGTACCAACCTGAAAGCAGGCACCGTGCGTGGGCTTCATTTTCAATATGCTCCACACGGCGAGACGAAACTCGTCCAATGCGTGAAAGGCTCAATATACGATGTGGTCGTCGATATACGTGAAGAGTCTCTCGACTTACCTCCAATGGGCCGGAGTCGAGCTCTCCGACAGCAATGGGATGATGTTTTACGAAAAAAAAAAAAAAAAAAAAAGAAAGAAAAAAAAAAAAAAAAAAAAAAAAAAAAAAAAAAAAAAAAAAAAAAAAAAAAAAAAAAAAAAAAAAAAAAAAAAAAGGAG
>CAWCEW010000004.1:0-11595 GCA_963794665.1 uncultured Alphaproteobacteria bacterium
GGTGAAGAACGCCGCCGGCCGGCATCTTGCCCTGCCAGTAGAACGAGGCCGTGTGGCCGATATCGGCGACGCCGTTGCCGACCGCGCCCCAGCACCTCGAAAGCCGGCACGATTTCACCGGCCGCGTGAACGGTAATGTCGAGCCTGCCGCCCGACAGCGCGCGGATGCGCTCGGCGATGCGCTCGGCCGACATGCCCGGGCCCGGCAGCCGTTTCGGCCAGGACGTGACCATCCGCCATTTCTGCGTCTGCGCGCGCGCGATCCCGGGCGCGGCGAGCACGCCGGCGGCAAGGCCGGCGCCGATGGTGAAATTGCGTCGGGTGGTCATGCGTCTCTCCTGACTGATAGAAATGATGCAGCGGCCCATGGCCGTGGCCGATCTTGAGCGTGGCGGCAGCTGCGATCGCGCCGGTGACGTAGGCTTTGGCCTGGCGGCTCGCCTCCTTGAGGTCGAGCCCCTTGGCCAGCCCGGCTGCGATCGCCGACGACAGCGTGCAACCGGTGCCGTGCAGATTTTTGGTTTCGATGCGCTTGGCCGAAAGGCGGACGACGTCGCCCTGCCCGATCAGAAGATCGACACTGTCGTCGCTCGTGCCGTGGCCGCCTTTGATCAGAACATTGCGGGCGCCGAGCGCCAGCAACTCGCGCGCCTGGATTTCCATTTCCTTCTCGTTGCGCGCCGGCGACGCTCCGACCAGAGCCGCCGCTTCCGGCAAATTGGGCGTGATCGACAAGCGCGCGCGGAATGAGCAGCTTGCGCAAGGCATCGACCGCATCCGGCGGCCAGCAGGCGGTCGCCGGAGGTCGCGACCATCACGGGGTCGAGCACGATGTTTTTGGCGCGGTGGTCGGCAAGACCTTGCGCCACGGCCTCGATGCTTGCCGCCTGCGACAGCATGCCGATCTTCACCGCATCAACGTCGAGGTCGGAGAAGACCGCATCCATCTGCGCCTTGATGAAATCGGTCGGCACGTCGTGGATTCCGGTCACGCCCTGCGTGTTCTGCGCCGTCAGCGCCACGATAACCGACGCGCCATAGACGCCGAGCGCGCCGAACGTCTTCAGGTCGGCCTGGATGCCTGCGCCGCCGCTCGAATCCGAGCCGGCGATGGTGACGGCGATCGCGGTCATGGCCGCCCTCGCCGTGCCAGCGCGCCATCGACCACCGCACGCAGGTCCTGCGCCGCCTTGGCGGGGTCTGGTGCGAGCGACAGGGCCGAAATGACGGCGACGCCATCGGCGCCCGCCGCGATCACATCGCCCGCATTGGCCGCGTTGATCCCGGCAATGGCGCAGATCGGAAAGTTCGCCTTGCGTGCGCGGACCGTATCGACGATCGTGCGCAGGCCGTCGATTCCGATCGGCGCCTTCGGTATTATCCTTCGACGTCGTTCCGTAGACGCCGCCGATCGCGACATAGTCGAGCAGCTCGAGCGGCGCTGCCTTGGCCTGCTCCACCGTCTTGACGCTCAGGCCGATGATCGCGCCGCGGCCTAGCAGCAGCCGCGCATCGGGCACCGGCATGTCATCCTGGCCGATGTGCACGCCGTCGGCTTCGGCGGCGAGCGCAACGTCGACGCGATCATTGACCAGCAGCGGGATGCCCTCCGGCTCCAGCACCGCACGCAGGTCGCGGGCTTCCTCGATCATGGCGCGGGTCGAGCCATGCTTGTCGCGCAGCTGCACCAAAGTCGCGCTCGCCGTAAGACGCCGCGCAAGATCGACCAGCGTGCGGCCGCCGGCAACCGCGGGGTCGACAAGCGCATAAAGCCTGAGGTCGACGGCCATCAGCCCACCTTTGCTCGGGCGACAAGCGTCGGCCCATCGAGATTGTGGAGCGCGTCGATGATCGCGACCGCGAAGCTGCCCGGCCCCTCGGACTTTTCGCCTGCGAGCTCGCCGGCAACGCCCATGATGACCAGCGCGGCGACGGCCGCGCGGAATGCGTCGGGCTCGACCGCGAGACAGGCCGAGAGGATTGCCGAGCCGGCGCAGCCCATGGCGGTGACCTTGGCCATCAGAGGATGGCCATTTGCGACTGCGGCAACGCGCTCGCCGTCGGTGATGAGGTCGGTTTCGCCCGATAGCGCCACGACCATGTGTTTGGCCCGCGCATAAGCTATTGCGTTTTCGCGCGTCATCGTGCCGCCGCCGAGCGCGGAAAACTCCGCATGATTGAGACGCACAGCCGCCGGGCCGCGGCCGATGAGCTCGCGCGCAAAAGCGGTACGCGGTGGCGCTCGTTCGATGAATACGGGGTCAAGCACCCAGGGCAGTTTTTTTTGCGTCGCCGTTCCCACCGCGATTTCCGTCGCCTCGCGCCGTTCCGCATCGAAGGTGCCGAGATTGACCAGAAGACCCTGCGCGCCGGCAACGAAGGCGCCGATTTCCTCCGGAGACAGCGTCATGGACGGGATGCAACCGGCCGCCAGCAGCACATTGGCCGTGAAATTCTGCGCAACCGCATTGGTGATGCAGTGAATACGCGGGAGCGCGCGCCCGCAGCCGCGCGAGAATATCGGGCACGGATTGCGCCGCGCCGTTGCGCGATGCTGCTTGCGGGTGATGCATCTCTGGTCCCTCCGCCGGCATGACCCGGATCAGGTTCGTTGGGTTGGCTCTAGGCCTCTCAGCCCGGCAGAAGCCGGACACCCCACGAGATTGCTGTTCAATAGGTAGTCCGCACGCACGCCCAAGGCAAGCCTGCCTTGGCGGCCTTGTTATTGCCGGCCAAGGTCGCGAATTAGATCACCTGACCGGACGGCCGATCGACAAAAATGTGTCTGGTATCAGACGCTGTTGCAAGCATCACGTCGTTGATGTCCTGGTGAGCGCGCCAGGATTCATCCTGCTGGCGTGCAGGCGACAGCCAATCATCGATGATCTCGGCACCGAGCGATCTCATGCCGCAAAAGCCAATCAGTCGCCCTGCGTAACGCGACCCTATTGTCGAAACTGCGTTGTTTGATTTCATAAGCAATGGCCGCCACTGCCTTCAAACCTATCGCCAGGCCGAGCTCTCGAAACGCCAAGCGGTGTGAGGCCGCCCTGGCCAGCGGGCGGACACGCAGGAAGCTGGCAAGTCCGCGGCTGCAGCCATCCAGCAAGGCTTCCAGCAATTCAGCATCGGCATGGCTATTCTCCGATATCCGGCAGAGACGGCAAGCGTCGAAAAGCAGCCCGCCTAGTCCGAGCGGATCATCGGTCGCCCAATCCCTGTCCTGAGTGAGAGCAGCCAGGGATTCGATTGCTTCCGGAATATTCATTTCGACGGCTGACGTGGTTGGCGTCGCATTCTCCACTTCCCTGAAAGTGATGAATCCGTCCAGCACGTCATGTGAACCCATCGCAAAAACAAGCGGCCGTGAGAGGTCGGTACTCATTTTCCAATAGATACCGATAAGACCGCGGTCCGATGCGGACGCGGCGCCAAACCCCTGATAAGCGGCGTATGCCAATTCGCCCGCCCAGCGCGCATAGGCCGGCTTGGCTTCGATAAGAGACGTTTGACAGAGCGCATGCATCCACTTGGTCAGATAATGGAAGTACTGGCCGTCCCGATCCCATTCCAGACGCTCGTCGAATGGCTCGGCGTCGCCGCGTTCCCTGAGAGCCTTGCCGATTCTCAGCCCGCCCGCGGTCGGGTGTCGGTGTCCCTTCTCTTCGTCAAACCCACTGATCCAGCCGCTACGCGCATCGTCCTCTCGGTACCTGCCGAGCACATGATGAACCTGATCGATCAGCAGGATCGCGTAGTCCCGATACTCCTGGTCGCTTGTGCGCGCTGATAGTTCGAGAAAATTGCAAACGGCGAAGGCGTCGGTCCAAAGATACCGCCGCGGATGCTCAATCGCCCGAACAAGCCCGGTTCGCGCCGCGAATTCCGACATCAGCCGGGCAGCTACGTCGATGGGCTTGCCCGAAGGGCTCGACACGCGCTTCGCTCATATTCGCATTTTATGTTTTTCGATCAGTTTGACGGTGCTCGCCTGCGGGCCCTTCTCGCCAATCTCTTCCGCGTAGGTCACGCGCGAATTGACGGCCAGGCGTGGAAACTCTCCGCCAAGCACGCTGTTGCGGTGAAAATAAATCTCGCGACCATCTTCAGTTTCGATGCGACCAAACTCGCCAAGCGGATCGAGTTCAATCACGGTCCCAACCGGCGCGCCTTCGTGATGTTTCACCTGCCCCTGCATTTTGCGGACCTGATCCTGCAGCTGCCTGCGCGCGCGCTTGAAGGTATCGTTGATCGAGAAGTTCAAATCAGAATAGCGCTCGTCATTCTGCGCGGTATGGTCGATGTTGACCTCACGTCCCTCGGGCAGCGTGAGCCGGATGTTGATTTCGTACAGTCCGCCCGTGCGGTGATGTCCCCCGGGCGCCTTGAGCACCACGCGGCCGGCGGTGATCCGGCCAAACCGCTCTTCCAGCTGGCTGACATGCTTGATGATGCTGTCACGCACGCCGGTATTGACGGCCATGCCTTGAAAATCGATTTCGATGGGCGTTTCCATGGCTCGTCACCCCGCTGCTGAACTGACCAAAAGATCGCGCGGTACTGCCCTCATTTCATTGATATGGCTCAAGCCGCCCGCAAGGCTTGACGTTTCAGCAGGTTACGCGTGTTCAGAACTCCGAACGGATAGGTCTCGGGGAAGCCTTTGAGTTCGTGCGTCTTGAACGGAGTGACGGGACGGGTCTCATCGAACCAGATGTACTCGTCGAATTGCCTCGGCAGGACGGCCTCGAAATAGTGACTGGCGAGCTCGCTCTCCGGCCGGTAAATGACGCCTATTGCTCGCTCGAGCCGGGGTCTCATCAGCCCCTGAGTATGCGCGGCCTTCTGATCACGAAGATCGAGCATGAAATGCGGCGTCTCGCTATCGTGACAGAGCCGTTCGTAGCTTGTTTTGTGTGACGGCTGGACAACCTTGACCTCCATGGGGCCGCCCCAATCGGATGCTGCTGCGACAGCGCCATGATCGGTACCGAAGCCGATGGCATAGCAACTTTCACCAAACTCCTTGCGGCAAAGCTCGCCGATGTTGTGCTCTCCACGCGCCGACATTTCCGTCGCTGCCGCATTGCCGATATGGGAATTGTGCGCCCAGACGATCCCCTTGCTTTGCTCGCCATGGTGACTGAGCAAAATCTTGAGCGTGGTGAACATGTGATCGTCACGCAGGTTCCAGGACGCACGTGAGCCATAGTACATCGTGCGATAATACCGTTCCGCGTTTGCCACCAGCCGAGCGTTCTGCACAGCATCAAGAAAACGTTCGCCATCGCGCACAGTATAGGCGCTGCGCTTTTCGAGTAGGTCCTTGAGGGCCCGCACCACGTCTCTCTCGCAGATTGGATATTTGCCAGTGAGCGCTGCATGACCATAAGTGGCAGGATCAGATTGCCAGGGTGTCAGACACCCATAGCGCTCGCGCGCGACCCTGGCGGATTCCGGGTCGATGTCATCAAGATAACGCAGAACGAATCTGATGGAATCGTACATGCTATAAAGATCGAGTCCATGAAATGCCACGCGACGCTCGGGCTCCGTTGATGCATTGTAGCCGCGCAGCCAATCGACAAAGTCTCGTACTTCGTTGTTGCGCCACATCCAGGTCGGAAACCGGGCGAATGCGACCCATTCGGAGGGCGGATATTCGCGGTGTCGAACATAGTGATCGATGCGGGCGGCGTCAGGCCAGTCACCTTCAATCGCGATAAAGTTGAATTGTTTTTTCTCGATCAGCGCGCGGGAAATTCTCTCGCGCATGCGATAAAACTCCGATGTGCCATGTGACGCCTCGCCGATGAGGACCACGCGCGCATCGCCAATTCTGGCGAGCAAGGGGCCAAGACCGACATCGTCGATCGACCCAAACGGCTCGGCATTTCTTGCAATCAGTCTTGCCAACGACGGCTCGACTTTGGGCGCAGGGCGAAGCTGCGCCGGCGCCGAAACCTCGTCCTCAGCCTCCCACCCCTCCTTGCCGAGGAGCGGTACGAACCGCACATCGGCGAGATCTTCTCGCCGGAAGTCGGTCTCGGAAACTCTCGTCACACGCACCAGCTCCTGCGCGCGCGTGGTGCTGCCCACCGGTATCACCAGGCGTCCGCCGATCTTGAGCTGCATTTTCAGCGTTTCTGGAACCCTGGGACCACCTGCTGCGACCACAATCGCGTCGTAGGGCGCGTGCTCGGGCCAACCGCGTGTCCCATCGCCGTGCAGGACGTGCACGTTGTGGTATCCCTGCTCGGCCAGCTTGGTGGCGGCTTTTTCCGCCAGTTGCCCTATCCGCTCGACGGAATAGACGTCCTTCGCTACTTCGGCGAGAACAGCCGCCGCGTAACCTGAACCCGTGCCGATTTCGAGAACTTTCTCGCCGCCCTCAAGCAGCAGCGCTTCCGTCATGAACGCAACGATGTACGGCTGAGAAATGGTCTGGCCGCCGGCGATCGGCAGGGGTGAATCTTCGTAGGCAAACTCATACAGATCGGGTGGCAGAAATTCCTCGCGCCGAACGGCACCCATCGCACGTAAGACGGATTTCGATCGAACGCCGCGCCGAGCAATGTGATGCTCGACCATGCTGCGCCGTTGCGCGGCAAAATCGAATTCCTTCACTGGGCGCCTGGCAACCTTTCCCATTGAAATTGCCAACCCTCACTGTTGCCATTGTTTCAACCAGCGAGCTGGCCGCATTGATTTCGGTCAAAATTCGGGTTTGTGCCGTCTCTTGCCAGCCACCCCTGATTTTGCTGGATTGCGGATCATCCGGAGGCGCTCAATGACCCCCTTCTTCGTGCAGATCAAATGCGAGCTCGGCAAATCCTATCAGGTGGCCAACGCGCTCGCCGAAGCCGAGATCGCCTCCGAGGTCTATTCGACCGCCGGCGACTATGACCTGCTGGTGAAGTTCTATGTCGACGCCGGCACCGACATCGGCCATTTCGTCAACGAAAAGGTGCAGTGCATCCCCGGGATCAAGGACACGCACACCATCATCACCTTCAAGGCGTTTCAGGCCTGACGCGAGCTAAGTGAATATCGGGCTCGGTGCGCTGCACGGCCGCATCAGATCGTTCACCAAGGAGCAGAGCCTGCTTACACCCTCATCGAGCGCATCGTCGCGCAGCAACCCGAAGCTCACCCGCAAGGTGCGCGGATTGGCCTGGGACGCGTAATAGGCCTCACCTGCGACGAAAGCGACGCCGCGGCGAACGGCACGATAATAGAGGTCGGAAACCTCGGCGCCTTCCGGCAGGGTCACCCACAGGCTTAGGCCACCCTCGGGCCGTCCTATTAAGGTACCGGCGGGCATGCCGGCCGACAGGCTGGCGATGAGCCTGCGCTGCTTGCCGGCATAGACCTTTTTCATTCGTTCAAGAATCTTCGGATAGTTTTTGCGGGTGAGGAAGCGCGCCATCGCTTCCTGCATGATGCCGTTTGTGTGCATGTCGCTTTGCGCCTTGAGACCGAGCAGAGCGGGCCGCGCGTGCGCCGGGGTCACGACATAACCGAGGCGTGTGCCAGGCAAGAACACCTTTCCAAACCCGCGCACATAAAACACGTCGTCATCCTGTTCCGACAACGCCCGAATGGAAGCGACCGGCGAACCGACGAAACGCAGCTCCGAATTGTGGTCGTCTTCCAGAATTGGCACACCGTGTTTGCGCGCCAGCGCAAGGATGCTGTGGCGCTTTGCGATACTGGTCGTCACGCCGGTCGGATTCTGAAAGGTTGGGTTGGTGCAGATCAGGCGCGGCCTGTGCCGAGACAGATGCGCCTCAAGCTTCTCAATGTTCATGCCATCGGACTCGAGCGGCACTTCGAGGATACGCGCCCCGACGCTTCGCAATGCGTTGATCACGCCATAGTATGTGGGACGCTCGACGATCACCGGCGATCCGTGCGAAACGAGCAGACGAATGACAAGCTCGATCGCTTGCTGCGCCCCCGAGGTCACGATCACATCTTCGGGTGTTGCCGCCAGCCCCCGTTGCGCCATGTATTCGACGATCGCCCGACGAAGGCTGATCCGGCCGTTCGAGGAGTCGTAGATGAAATATTGCGACAGACCATCCGCGATGACCGATTGCAGGCAGGCTTCGAATTCCTTCGTGCATTCAGCATCAGGCTCGGGATAGTTGGTCACGAATGCGACGACGCCGGGCGCATGCGCGAGCTCGTAAAGGCGCTCGGACAACAGCGGGCCCGCGACTGCGGGCTCCGCACCGCGGGCGCGCTTCGTTCCGTATGGCGCCCGGACATGTGTCCCGCCGCCGGCACGGCCTTCGACAAAGCCAGCCTTGGCCAGATCCTTGTAGGCCTTGGCGACCGTCATATGGTTGATGCCAAGCTGCTCGGCAAGCCGCCGCACCGGCGGCAGCCGTGAACCGGCCGTCAGTTCGCCCGCCGATATGCGGGCGATGATCTGCTCGTGCAGTTGTATGAAAAGCGGCCGACCAATGCCTTTCGCCAGCGAAATTCCGAACGCGTTTGGCTCAATTGCCTGCCGCGGATGCCTTTGGCCGTTCACCATTCGACGCCACTCAATACAAGAAATCTTGTACGATTGTTTGTATGATTGCACACAAACGCAAGAGAAAAATTGCATGACATCACGAAGAAAACACGCTTCGCGGCTTTGCGTCACAGCCGCACTTATTATCGGCGCACTTCCTTCACCTGCCGCCGCCCAGGACATTCGCGGCGTCGAAAAATGCACGGCGGAAGCGCAGATGGATCGCCGCACTGGATGTTTGCAGGCCAATGTCGAGTTTCTCCACCAGGCGCTGACGAAACTAGAGCGCGATACAAGGGAGAAGATCAACGCCCTCACCCGCGATCTTGCGGCGGGCCGGGCGGAAATCGCCGCGCTCAAATCGACCGTCGCAAAGCTTGACGGTGAGCTGGCTCAGCTGAGGGCGAAAGCAGACCCTGGGTCCAAGAAATAATACCGCATCGGCCACGAGTGGCGAGACATTCGCCCCAAACACCCGCGCAGCCGTATGCTAAGATGACCCGGAATTCTAGCTGGGGGAGCCGCAGATGTTTCGTTCCGCAATCCTGATCGCCACAATCATTGTTACGGCGTCGGCCACGCCGACCTTCGTCTGCGCACAGACACCGCCCGCGCCGACCGAAAAGCCGATGACCGGCATGAAGCCGGACCGCACCGTTGCGGATAAGGCGCAGCTGCAGGCCATGCGCGAGAAGGAAGCCGCGTTGAAGAAGAAGCGTGCCGATTGCAGCAAGGAGGCGAAAGCCCAAAAAGTGCCGGTCACCAAGCGCCGGCGCTTCATCCATGAGTGCGTGTCGCGCTAGAGCGCAAGGGCTTGCGCGGACACTTCGCTCAAGGTCACTGGCGCAGGTAACTCCGAGGCTTCAGGCTGCTCCAAGCCCATGACCCGAAGTTCACCGCTTGCCGGACACATTTCCACGGCTACGCGGGTCTGCGAATTGAGCACCGGCGGAGTTATCCAGTCAAACTCCGTCCCGAAGGCTCCGAGCCATGCCGCCAGCTGATCGCGCCGCATGCGGCTGTTCTCGGCGGCTTCTTCGCCTGTGCGTGTCAGAAACGCTTCCGCAGCGACCCGTGGTTCCCAGCGCGGCAGGCTGAGGAACCAGTCGTTTGCGGCGCAAGTATCATGGGTTCGGCTGGAGAAGTCATCTTGCGTCCGTTCGATCACGCATCGCTCGTTGGGATAACAGCCGGCCAAAGTGTAGATCACTGGGCGGGCTATCGGCGTCCTCTCGAGCCGGTGCTTCGCCTCTGCGAAAGTCGTGCATGTCTCGAACACGTCGCGCAGCAGATGATCGGGTGGAAGGTGACTGATCCGCCACGTGTGCCGCGCATTCAAGGCAATGTCATAGGGTCGCAGCCAGGGACGCGACGTCCGCCGCCACATCGGCGCCTGGTTGATGCAGGCGGCAAACCGTCCGGGTGCTGACGCGGTCAGCACGCCGACATAGCCGGGCCACGTCACGTTGTAGAACTCGCCCGCGGAGCCTCGCATCCGCGCGATTTCCACATGACGCCCGAGGCCCGGAAAAGGCCAATCGAGCGTTCGCGCTATCCAGGATGCCCCGCCCTGTTCGCGCGAGAGCGCGGTACAGCCCCATTGATAGCAGCCGTTCAGAAACCAGACGCCTGAAAAATCGAGCTCGGTCGCTATGGCCTTGACCTCGCCCGCATAAGACGAGTGCGATTGCAGGAGCCAGCGTCGCGTCACGAAGTCGATTGCCGGCAGCAGCCCGGCCGCGACGCGCGGCAGCCAGCGAATGCACTCATCCCGCAGCACCCGCGCACGCATGCGGCGTTCGGTGGCGTGACGAACGGGACCGCCGTCCCGCACGTCGACAACTGGAACGGGCGCAAGTCTCGCGCCCAAGGTCGTGCTCATAGTCCGTCTTATACCAGGCCGCGGTCACCCAATAGTTTGCTATTCGCAGAACTTGCAGGGCGGGAAATCGCGGCTGTAGACCGGCTGCGCTCTGAACTTCGCCGGGTCGTAGTTCCAATATGTGCTGACGTCGCTATAAGTCTTGAGCACCGTGTTCCAGAGCTCGTCCTTGTCGTAGCCGAACATCTTCTTCTTCTCGACCTTCTTGATGTAGATGTTCTGGATCGGGCTCTTGGTGGCGAGGTCGAGCTGCACGGGGCCGCGCGGCGGGTCGAGCTTGATGGTAGCCATCGCCTTGATGAATTCCGACGGGCCAGGATACTTGCCGTTGAACTTGGCCAACGTCTGGTCGATCCACATGGCGGTGGCGTAATTGGCTTCCGAATAATACGACGGCACCTTGCCGTATTTGGCGCGGTACTTCTTGACAAAGGCCTCGTTCGCCGGCGTCTGGAGTGCTGCGCTATAGACGTGCGCTGAAACGTCGGCGATGACCTCGTCGCTCATGAAGGGCAGTGCGAACTCGTCATAATTGGTGCTGCCGCCGAGAATGATCGTCTTGTTGCCGGACGCGCGCAGCTGCTTGGGGAATTGCAGGGCCATCGGTCCGACCATCAACGCGAAGATCGCGTCGATGTCGGATTTGATGCCCGGAATGTACGGCCCGAAGTCCTTGGTGCCAAAAGGCACCCAGATTTTCTGCACGACCTTGCCGCCGCAATCCTCGAAGGCCTTCTGGAATCCGCCAACCTGCTCGTACCCGAAGGCGTAATCGGTGCCGATCGCGGTGACGCGCTTATAGCCTTGCTCGCAAGCCCATTGCCCGAGCGCATGGGTCGGCTGCGACGAGACCCACGTGGAGAATACGGTGTAAGGAAATTTGTCGGATTGACGCTGGGCAATGTCGTCCCCGGTGGTGATGGTACCGATGAAGAGCGTCTTTTCCTGGGTCGAAATCGGCGCCAGTGCATAGGATGCTGTGCCAAGCACCGCGCCGACCAGCATGTCCACCTTGTCCTGCAGAATAAGCTTCTTGGCCATGGACACGTCGCCGTCGACGGTGCCCTTGTCGTCCTCGACGATGAAGGTGACTTTGGCGCCGCCGAGCATGCCGTTGTGCTCGTCCAGATACATCTGGAAGCCGTTGACCATGTCGGTGCCGAGCTGGGTGATGATGCCCGTGCGC
>CAWCEW010000005.1:0-84787 GCA_963794665.1 uncultured Alphaproteobacteria bacterium
GCCTTGCGGGTCCTGCTTCGGCTTCTCCTCGGCTGGCCCGTCCGTCGGGGGTCTCGTCGTCGTCTTGGTCTTGTCGTCGCCAGCCAGTGGTTACTTCCTCGCCTGGTCCACGGATGGTCAGGATGCGGGCGATCTCGCGCTTGGCGAGCCGGAGGCGGGCAGAGTTCTCGAGCGCGCCGGTTGCGGACTGGAAACGCAGGTTGAAGAACTCCTGCCGCGTCTCGGCGAGGGCTGCGTCAGCTCGGCGTCGCTCATATCGCGTGAATTGGCGGGGCCCTCACTGGGTCACCAAACCAAACTCTGGCCCTCCCCTCCCAACCCTACCCCCCCAAAGAGATCAGCCTCCCGCTTCACGATCTTGGTCCTGCACCGAGAGCTTGGTGCCCGCGAGGCGGAGCGCTTCCTTGGCGAGCGGCTCGGGCACGCCGGCCAGCTCGAACATGACTCGGCCGGGCTTGACGACCGCGACCCAGTGCTCGGGCGAGCCCTTGCCGGAGCCCATGCGCGTCTCGGCCGGCTTCTGCGTCACCGGCTTGTCCGGGAAGATGTTGATCCAGACCTTGCCGCCGCGCTTGATCTTGCGCGTCATCGCGATCCGGGCCGCCTCGATCTGCCGGTTCGTCAGCCAGCCGGCCTCGAGCGACTTCAGCCCGTAGTCGCCGAAGGGACGGTCGTGTGGCCCTTCGACATGCCTCGACGGCGGCCGCGCTGGACCTTGCGGTACTTGGTCTTCTTGGGAGCAGCATCATCGGTCGTCTCCTCCGTCGGCGCGCTCGGCGTCTCCTGCGCCGGCGGCGTCGTCGGCTCGACGGCCGGGGTCTCGACGGCCGGCGTCTCGGCGACCGGGGTCTCCGGTGCGTCGACGACGGGCGTCTCGGCCTGCGGCTCCTTCGGCTTCTCTTCGGTGCGCGGAGGCGCAGCCGGGCGCGGAGCTTCGCCGCCGCCGCGGGGCGACCACCGCCGCCACCGGGCCGTCCGCCGCCACCGGGCGACCGCCGCCACCGGGGGTTGCGGGACCACCGCCACCCGGGCCGCGGCGCTTGCGCACCGGCCCGAGGCCTTCGCGGTCGGCCTGGCGGCCGCGGCCGCTCTCGCGGGAGGCCGACAGGCCCTCCGAGGAGCCGCCTCCGCGCCGGCGGGCCGTGTCCTGGTCGCCGAGGCGCGAGTCCTTCTGGGTGAAGCCCTCGTAGCCCTCCGGCATGATCTCGCCCTTGTTGATCCAGACCTTGACGCCGATGCGGCCGAACGTCGTCTTGGCCTCGGTCTGGCCGTAGTCGATGTCGGCGCGGATCGTGTGCAGCGGGACGCGGCCTTCCGGATAGCTCTCGACGCGGCTCATCTCGCCGCCGCCGAGGCGGCCAAGCGTCGTCGGCGCCCCATGACCTCGCCGAGGCGCCATCGCGAGGACGGGCGTGCGCTTGCCGTCGCCGGCCGCCGGAGAACGGAGGACGCCGGTACTGTGAAGTTATTCGGCGATCAGTTCGGCTGCGGCTTGGCCGTCGAGCTCGGACGCTGATCTCGTTGATGTTGATGTCGACGTCTTGTCGTCGAGGGTAGCGCTCGGAAACCTTGGCGTGGCGTGCGAGGGCCTTGCGGGTCATGCCGCGCTGGTTGCGCAGCATGCGCACGCGCTCGCCGAGCCGGCGCAGATAGGCGTCGGTCTCGCGGCCTGCGGGCTTTGTTGCAGGCTTGGCTGTTGCTTTGACGCGCGGGTTCATCGGCTTGCTCGCCTTGTTCGAGGGTCCGGAGGTAACATGCATTATATTGCCGAGCAATAGGGCGGCGGAATTTCGCTTATTGCGCGGGCCGTTGGAGGCGCAGGAACCGCAATCCGCGGCGCGGTTGTAGGTCCGCGGGCAAGGTGTTATTCGTATGCAAGATAGTGCATGGACATGCGGCAATCGCGGCGCGCTCCCTCTCCCCGGAGGGGAGAGGGTTGGGGTGAGGGGGTTCGAGACTCTCGAGTCCGCAACCCCTCACCCGCCCGCCTTCGGCGGGCGACCTCTCCCTGGGAGAGGTGCAACGTGCCCGGTGAGAGGTGGAAGAAATCACGGCGATGCCTGACATAATCGACTACCAGACCGATCCCTCGCGCTACCGCCATTGGCGCGTCGAGTATGACGGCGACGTCGCCTACCTGATCATGGACGTCGACCAGGCCGGCGGGCTGTCGGCGACTACGAGCTCAAGCTCAATTCCTACGATCTCGGCGTCGACATCGAGCTGGACGACGCGGTGCAGCGGCTGCGCTTCGAGCATCCCGAGGTGCGCTGCGTCGTCATCAAGTCGGGCAAGGACAACGTGTTCTGCGCCGGCGCCAATATCCGCATGCTCGGCAAGGCGACGCACGGCGCACAAGGTGAACTTCTGCAAGTTCACCAACGAGACGCGGCTCGCGATCGAGGACGCCTCGCGAGAATTCCAAGCAGATCTACGTCTGCGCCGGTCAACGGCAATGCGGCCGGCGGCGGCTACGAGCTCGCGCTCGCCGCCGATCACATCATGCTGGTCGACGACCGCCGCTCGGCGGTGGCGCTGCCGGAGACGCCGCTGCTCGCGGTGCTGCCCGGCACCGGCGGGCTCACCCGCGTCACCGACAAGCGCAAGGTGCGGCGCGACCGCGCCGACGTCTTCTGCTCGATCGAGGAAGGCGTGCGCGGCACGCGCGCGGTCGAGTGGCGGCTGGTCGACGAGGTGGTGCCGAACTCGAAATGGAAAGACGCCGTGGCGGCGCGCGCGCAGGAGATCGCGGCGACGATCCGACCGGCCGAAGGGCGCCAAGGGCATCACGCTGACGCCGCTCGCGCGCAAGATCGACGAGCGACACGGTTTCCTATTCGCACGTCGAGGTCGAGATCGACCGCGAGCGCGGGCTCGCGACCGTCACCGTGCGCGGGCCGGCGGGCGCCGCGCCGGCATCGGTCGAGGCCGCGCACGCGCTGGGCGCCAAGTTCTGGCCGCTCGCCGTGGCGCGCGAGCTGGAAGACGCGATCCTGCATCTGCGCTCCAACGAGGCGGCGATCGGCGTGGTGCTGTTCCGCACCGAAGGCGAGCGCGCAAGCCGTGCTGGAGCACGACGATTTCCTCGCCAAGGCCAATGGCGACTGGCTGATGCGCGAGATCCGCCATTATCTGAAGCGCGTGTTGAAGCGCGTCGACGTGACCGCCGAACAGCTTCATCGCGCTGATCGAGCCGGGCTCCTGCTTTGCCGGCACGCTGGCCGAGCTCGCTTTTGCCGCCGACCGCTCGCTGATGCTGGTCGGCACGCGCGAGGGCGACAACCGCAAGCCTGCGGCGATCACGCTGGGAGCGGCCAATTTCGGCTTCTATCCGATGGGCAACGGGCTGACGCGGCTGCAGACGCGGTTTCTCGGCGAGCCCGACACGCTTCGACCGAACGCAAGAGCAAGATCGGCGATGCGGTGGAAGGCGAGGAGGCGGCCGAGCTCGGCCTCGTCACCGTCGCCTATGAGGATTTCGACTGGGACGACGAAATGCGCGTGATGCTGGAGGAGCGCGCCAGCTTCTCGCCCGACGCCATGACCGGCATGGAAGCGAATTTGCGCTTCGCCGGCCCGGAGACGATGGAGACCAAGATCTTCGGCCGGCTGACCGCCTGGCAGAACTGGATCTTCCAGCGCCCGAACGCGATCGGCGAGCAGGGCGCGCTGAAGCTCTACGGCAGCGGCGTGTCAGCCGACAGTTCGATAAGGAACGCGTCGAGCAGGATGCTCGGCCATGAACATCGGCACAGCGGTCGACTATGACGGGCTGATCCCGAACAACGTCGGCGCTCGGGCGAGGACGCGCGCGTGCAAGCGCGCGCTGGAGAAATGGCACCCCGGCTATATCAACTGGTGGAACGACATGGGGCCGGAAGGCTTCCAGGAAGTCGCTGGTCTATCTGCGCACCGCGGTCAGCGTCGATCCGAAAGGCTGGGCGAAGTTCGACTACGTGCGCATGCCGGAATATCGCTGGGGCGTGCTGCTGGCGCCGCAGGTGGAAGGCCGCAAGATCGATTTCGGCACGCACAAAGGCGAGCCCGCCTGGCAGGAAGTGCCGGGCGAATACCGCGCCATGCTGCGCCGGCTGGTGGTGATCCAGGGCGACACCGAGCCGGCCTCGGTCGAGCAGCAGCGCCATCTCGGCAAGACCGCGCCCTCGCTCTACGACATGCGCAATCTGTTCCAGGTGAACGTCGAGGAAGGCCGTCACCTCTGGGCGATGGTCTATCTGCTGCAGAAATATTTCGGCCCCGACGGGCGCGAGGAGGCGGAAGCGCTGCTGCAGCGCCGCTCGGGCGATCCCGACACGCCGCGCATGCTCGGCGCCTTCAACGAGAAGACGCCGGACTGGCTGTCGTTCTTCATGTTCACTTTTTTCACCGACCGCGACGGCAAGATGCAGCTCGAGGCGCTGGCGCAATCGGGCTTCGATCCGCTGTCGCGCACCTGCCGCTTCATGCTGACCGAAGAGGCGCACCACATGTTCGTGGGCGAGACCGGCGTCACCCGCGTCGTGCAGCGCACCTGCGAGGCGATGAAGGAGGCCGGCATCACGACCCGAACGAGATCGAGAAGGTGCGCAAGCTCGGCGTCATCGATCTGCCGACCATCCAGAAGAAGGCCAACCTGCACTTCTCGCTGACGCTCGATCTGTTCGGCAACGAGATCTCGACCAACGCCGCGAACGCCTTCCACGCCGGCCTGAAGGGCCGCTACCGCGAGGACCGGCTGAAGGACGACCATCTGCTCGAGAGCGGCACCTATCCGGTGCTGCGCCTGATCGACGGCAAGATCGCAGAACGAGGACGTCGCCGGCGCTTGTCGGCGCTGAACATGCGGCTGCGCGACGATTACGTCGTCGACTGCAATGCCGGCGTCGGCCGCTGGAACAAGGTGATCGAGCGAGCTCGGCATTCCGTTCCGAGCTCAAGCTGCCGCACGTCGCCTTCCACCGCCACATCGGCGAGTTCGCGGCGATCAAGGCCGATGTCGAGCGGCAACCTGCTGACGCGACGACGCAGTGGAAGAAGCGCCGCGGCGAATTTCTGCCGTCGGACGGCGACAAGGATTTCATCGAGAGCCTGATGCAGCCGCAGATGCGAGCCGGCAAGTTCGCGAGCTGGATCGCGCCGCCCAAGGTCGGCATCGACAACAAGCCGGGCGACTTCGAATACGTGAAGATCGCGTAGGCGGCTAAGAGCACATCCCATCGGTCGTCATGCCCGGGCTTGATGCCGGGCATCCACGTCTTGCCGCCGTGCACAGTCAAAGACGTGGATGGCCGGCATCAAGTCCGGCCATGACGTGGAGAGGCAGTGCGCAATGAGTTCGCCGCGCATTAATCCGGCGACTTGAAATTCGCGCACCATTTCGGCCGGAACTGCGGCTTCACTTTCTGCGAGCAGTTGATCTTGCATGACTGGGTCACGCACTCCAGCAGCTCGCCCGGCGCAGCGCCGGTGGTGGGCGACGCGGCGGCACTCGCCGCCGGCGTCATCGGGCCGCGGGGTCCGGTTTGCGGCGCGCCTTAGCGACGGCGGCGGCGCGGCACTTTGAGCCGGTGCCGGCGGGGGCGGCGGCGGCTCGTTCGAAGAAAAGAGGCTGCTGGTCGACGTGCAACCGGCAAGGCTTACGACCAGCATTGCGATGAACAATCGTGTCACGTCCGTCTCCCCGTCGCTTTTGTGCTGCTCTCGATGCCTGCGCGCGTGCCCGACAGATGCCACGGCGCGACGCCGCAAGTCAGCCTTTGCCCTCGAACTTAAACGAGACCTTCACCTTGGCCCGATAGGCTTCGACTTTCCCGTCCTTCAGCACCATGTCCTGCTCAACGACCTCCGCGACCCGAAGGTCGCGCAGGGTTTTGGCCGCCCGGTCGACGGCAGCCTTTGCGGCCTTCTCCCACGATTCCGTGCTGCTGCCGACCAATTCAATGACCTTGTAGACGAACTCAGGCATGTTCATCCTCCCTGCGGTTTCAGCGTGCGTCAGGTGATCAAACGAAGCGTCCGACGATACGGGCACAAAGTGTATCGCATTTGAGGATGAGACCCAATGGCCAGGGAAAAACGGTTCATTGCAACTTCTGCGATCCTTAGTGCGATCCTTGGTGCGATCCTTGGCATGCTCTGCGCAACGCAACCGGCGCCGAGGAACGCTATGGCGCGGCGCCTGATTCCATAAAACAGGATCTGGACAGGCTCGTGGCCGTCCTATCCGGATACAGTCGCCGGCCACGACGGCACATTTCTCACGCTCAAGAACGGCACGCGATTTCCCATCTCGGATGGCCGCACCGACAAGACGTTCCAGGAGCTGCTGGAGAGCCCGGACATCGACGACATGTTCTTTGCCCGCTATCCGGCAATTGTCGGACCGGGCGCTGCGCCAAAACAGCCCGGCGTGAACAGCGACCCCGGCCGCGTCCGTTTCGCGCCGCTGTTCGCCGCCATGTACGGCGATTGCAAGAAGAACGAGGTCGTCAAAAATCTGCGCGCAGTCAAATGGCTGCCGAAGCACGGCGGCGGCAGCGTCAAGGTGACGACGGTGAACGGCGTCGCCGATGCGCTCGAAAAGGTGTCGCGCGAGCTCGATGAGTTGCCCGACGCTCTCGTCGAAATATCTGGTGCCGGCGGCCGGAACGTATAATTGCCGTAAGGTGGCCGGCTCGCGCGCGCCGTCAATGCACGCCTATGGCGCCGCCATCGACATCGACACGCGCTATGCGGACTACTGGCGCTGGTCTCGCGATCGGCGAGACGCCGCGCTGGCGCAACCGTATTCCGGTCGAGATCGTGCGCATCTTCGAGCGGCACGGCTTCATCTGGGGCGGCGCCTGGTATCACTACGACACCATGCACTTCGAGTATCGCCCGGAGCTGTTGCCGCGTAGGCTAGACGGCGCATACGAGTCCAATGCCGTTCATCCCCGCGAAAGCCGGGATCCAGGGCATACGAAATAACGCCTTGAGAGTCGAGATCTGGATTGCGCGTTTCGCCGGGAATGAGCGCGGAGTGTATTGCACGCCGGAGTCCGGACAGCCGCTTGAGGTCGCTCCACCTCACCCCGGAAACACACCCTTGCGCGGCAGGATGATCCGGATCTCGGTGAACTCGCCCGGCTGCGTGTCGACCTCGATCGAGCCGGCGTGCTGCTTGACCACGATGTCATGGCTGATGGAGAGGCCGAGGCCGGTGCCTTCGCCGGCCGGCTTGGTGGTGAAGAAGGGATTGAACATCTTTTCCCGCACCTCGGGCGGAATGCCGGTGCCGTTGTCGCGGATGCGGATCTCCACGCGATCGCCGAGGCTTTTCGTCGCTGCGGCCAGAACCGGCTCGAAGCCGTCGCCGGCCTGCGCCTTGCGCTTGATGTCGCGTAGAAGCCATTCGAGATCAGATTGAGCAGCACGCGGGTGATGTCCTGCGGGAAGACGTCGGCTTCGCCCGCGGCGGGATCGAGCGATCGCTCCAGCGTAATGTTGAAGCCTTGCTGTCTCGGCTCGCTCGCCGTGATAGGCGAGGTTGAGGCTCTCCTCGACCAGCGCGTTGATATCGACGATCCGGTGCTCGCCCGAGCCCTCGCGCGAGTGCAGCAGCATGTTCTTGACGATCGAATCGGCGCGCTTGCCGTGCTGCGACGACCTTGTCGAGATTGCCGCGCAGCATTCCGGTGAGCTCGTCGATCTCCTGCGCGCTCTTGTCGTCGACCGTCAGGCCTTTCAGCGTGTCCTGCAGCTCGTCGATCAGCTCGCTCGAGACGGTCGAGAAATTGTTGACGAAATTGAGCGGGTTCTTGATCTCGTGCGCGATGCCGGCGGTGAGCTGGCCGAGCGAGGCGAGCTTTTGCGTCTGCACCAGGCGATCCTGCGTATTTCGCAGGTCTTCCAGCGAAGCGGCGAGCTCGCGCGTGCGCGCCTGCACCTCGTCGAACAATCGTACGTTTTCAATCGCGATCACCGCCTGATCCGCGAAGGTTTGAACGAGCTCGATCTGTTTAGCGGTGAAAGGGTTCACCTCATTACGGCGGATCGCGAGTGCGCCGATGGCCTCGTTCTCCCTGAGCAGCGGAACGGCCAGAATCGACCGGTGACCAAGCCGCAGCGCGAAATCCGCGCCATCGGGGAACTCGTGTTTGGATTCCTGAAGGTCGTTGATGTGAATTGGCGAACGTTCAATAAAGGCGCGTCCGGTGACCCAGCCGCGCCCGATCGGCCATTCCACGAAGTCAATCGGAATGGGGCCGTAATGCGCTCGGATCTGGAGGGCGTCACCCTTGCGCAACAAAATAACGGAATCGTAGGCCTCGCAGAGCCGCGCCACCGATTCTGTCAACGTGTCGAGAACGGATTGAAGATTGAACGTCGAGCGGCTGATGACCTTGAGCACGTCGGCGGTCGCGGTCTGTTGCTGCAGCGACTCGCGCAGCTCATTGAGCAGGCGCGCATTTTCGACCGCAATCACGGCCTGATCGGCGAACGTGGTGACCAACGCAATGTAACTGTCATCGAAAGGCCGGACGACCCGTCGCGTGAGTACCATGACGCCTATTGCGACGCCTTCACGCACAAGCGGAACGCCCAGGGCGGTTCGGTAACCGCCCCGTTTCTGTGCTTCAAGGAACGTGTACTCAGGATCGGCAAGAACGTCTGGAATATGGATCGTGCGTGTCTCAAGCAGCGCGCGCGCCGCAATCGTGCCACGCCCAGGCTGGATGGTCTGTTTTTTCAGGTATTCTATCCATTCGGGTATGTCCCCACTGCCGGCGGCACAACGGTAGGAATCACCCTCTCGCAAAAAGATGAATGAGTGATCGGCCTGACACAGGCGAGCTGCCGAAGTGAGCAATGTGTCCAGTACCGGTTGCAGGTCGAAGGTCGAGCGGCTGATGACTTTGAGCACGTCGGCGGTTGCGGTCTGCTGCTGTAACGACTCGCGCAGTTCGTTGAGCAGCCGCGTGTTTTCTATTGCAATCACCGCCTGCGCGGCGAAATTCTTGACCAACTCGATCTGCTTGTCGGTGAAGGGGCGTACCTCCTCGCGATAGACTGTGAAGACGCCGGTGGTTTGATCATTCCGAAGCATGGGGACCGACAGCACAGTCCGCGCCCTTCCGAACTTGACGATAGCTTCTCCGGGCAGCTCCACGAGCATGTCAGCGACCTGGACAACCTCTTTGGCCGCCGCCATGCGAGTCAGGAAGCGAGAGGTCGATAACGGAACAACCGGATCTTTCGCCTGCTGTTCAACAAATTCTGGCGGAGCGTTGTACAGGGCTGCGCGCCGATACGCGTCTCCCTCGAACAAAACCAGGCTGCCAAAGCTCGCCGCGCAAATTCGCACAGCATTTTCGAGCATTCCATTGAAAACCGGTTCAAGCTGGCCGGGCGAACGTGAAATGATTCCCAGGACTTCCGAGGTCGCGGTCTGCTGCTCGAGCAACTCGCTCAAGTCGTCGGTACGCTGGCGCAGCTCGTTGAGCAGCCGCGTGTTCTCGATGGCGATGACGGCCTGCGCGGCGAAGTTCTGGACCAGCTCGATCTGCTTGTCGGTGAACGGCCGCACCTCCTTGCGATAGATGGCGAAAGCGCCAACGAACTCATCCTCTTTGAGCATTGGCACAACAACCAATGAACGCATGCCGGCGATATCAACCGATCCAACTGCCAGGGGATGGCCGTTGAGGTAAGCGGGGTCTTCTCGCAGATCAGCAACCTGAACCGTCTTGCGAGACATGGCGACGCGGGCTACGGGAACGTCCCGGCCGGGCGGTATTACCGCAGTCCGCCATTGTTCCGTGAATGCTCTGGGCATTTCCCCATGGAAAGCAGCGTTGCGGAGCGCGCCACCTTCGCTCAGCCACATCGCACCGTACGTCGCGTCACACAGCTTTGTCGCGTTTGCGAGCATGATTTCGAAGACTGGTTCCAAATCGCCCCGGGAGCTGCTGATGACGCTCAGGACCTCAGACGTCGCGGTCTGCTGCTGCAGCGACTCGCGCAGCTCGCTCAGCAGCCGGGTGTTCTCGATGGCGATGACGGCCTGCGCTGCGAAGTTCGTCAGCAGCTCGATTTGTTTGTCGGAAAACGGCCGAACTTCGGTACGGTAAATGACAATGGCCCCAATCAGCTCCTTGTCCTTGAGCATCGGCACAACGATTTGCGATCGCGCACCAGCGGTGTCGGCCAGCGCGACGATGCGGGGATTGCCGCTGCGATAGCTTTCATCAAGCCTGAGGTCGTGGATGTGAACAATCGTTTTGGTTCTGAGAATGCGGTCAAGCGGAGTGCCCGGATGGTCCCGCAAGTGCAGCAATGGCTCTCTGCGAAACCAGTTCGCATATTCGGACTCGCCGTGGACCGCCACCGCGCGCAAGTCGTCATCGCCTTCCCGCAGGAACAAGTTGCCATACTTGCCTTCACAGATGCGGGTCGCATTCTCGAGCATCGCGTCAAAGACGGGTCCGAGCGTGCCGGGTGAACTCGAGATGACTTTCAGCACCTCGGAGGTCGCGGTCTGCTGTTCGAGCGACTCGCGCAGCTCGCTCAGCAGCCGGGTGTTCTCGATGGCGATGACGGACTGCGCTGCGAAGTTCTGGACGAGCTCGATCTGCTTTTCAGTAAACGGCAAGACCTCTTGACGATAGATGTTGATCGTGCCGACCAGCACGTCCTCCTTGAGCATGGGGACGATGATGATCGTGCGGGCGCCTCCCAGGTCGGAAACCGCAACGACCGCCGGATCGCCCTCCAGGTACGCCTGTCCCTTGCGAATGTCCTCAATATGTACGACTTGCCTCGTCCTGAGAACCTCGGCATGACCGCCGCGCGGGTGTGGCCGGACCGTTTCATGGAGATGGCTTTCGGTATATGCGGCCGGCACGTTGTGGACCGCTTCGATTCTGAAAACCTCGCCGTCGTACAGATTAAGCGTTGCGAACTTCGCGTTGCAAAGCCGGACCGCATTGGCGAGCAGCGTCTGAAACACCGGCTCCAGTTCACCGGGTGATCTGCTGATTACCCCGAGCACGTCGGCTGTGGCGGTCTGCTGCTCAAGCGACTCGGAAAGGTCGCGCGTGCGGGCCTGCACTTCATCGAACAGTCGCACATTCTCGATGGCGATGACGGCCTGGTCGGCAAAGGTTGCCACCAGATCGATCTCCGGCTGGGTGAAAGGATCGACCACCGATCGCGCCAAAAACATGGTGCCGATCGGCACCCCTTCGCGCATCAGGGGAACGCCGAGCGCCGTGCGAAACCGTCCGAGCCTTTGCGCATCGAAGAGTGCAAATTCCGGATCGGCGAGGACATCACGAACGTGGACGACTCCGCGCTCAAGCACAGTCCGCCCGTTGATCGAGCCGCGGTCGACCTGCAAGGGATGGGACTGCATGTACTCCAGGTAGCCGTCCTCGAAGCCATAGGTCGCGACGTGCTCGAACTCGTGGTCACGCAGGCGCGAGATATTTGCCCGGTCGGCACCACAGAGGTGCGCGGCCGATTCGATCAAGGTCCGGAACACGGTCTGCAAGTCGAAGGTCGACCGGCTGATGAGCTTCAGCACGTCAGCGGTCGCCGTCTGCCGCTGGAGCGATTCGCGTAGTTCTTTCAGCAGCCGCGTATTCTCGATGGCGATGACGGCCTGGGCGGCGAAATTCTGAAGCAGCTCGATCTGCCGCTCGGTGAAGGGACGCACCTCCTGACGGTAGATGACAATGGCGCCGATGAGCTTGCCGTCCTTGAGCATCGGCACACCGACAAACGAGCGCGCCCCCGCCTTTTCGACGGTGACAACACGCAACGGGGTCCGCGCGGCATAAGCGGGATCCGCCTTGAGATCGGGGATATGAAACATCCGCTTTTCGCGAACGATGCGGCCGAGGCCGGTATTCGGGCTCGGGCGAATCGGCCCGTGCTTTTCCCAGAACTCACGATAGGCCGGAGGAACGTCGTGCAGGTACGTCGCGTGAAAACGTTCGCCGTCATAAAGCAGGATGTGGCCGAATTTGGCCTCGCAGAGGCGCATGGCGTTCGAAAGCATTGCCTCGAAGACCGGCTTCATGTCGCCGGGCGACGCGCTGACGACCTTGAGAACGTCGGCGGTGGCAGTCTGCTGCTGTAACGATTCACGCAGCTCGTTGAGAACTCGCGTGTTCTCAATTGCGATGACGGCTTGTGCGGCGAAGGTCTTCAGAACTCCGAGCTGCCTTTTCGAGAGCGGCCCGGGCGCCGCTCGTACGACGCTGAGAGCACCGATGGCCTCGCGGCCGCGCATCATCGGCATGATGGTTATTGCCCGATAGCCGGTCGTCAGAAAGTATCGCGCGCCGGATGCAAGCTCGGACGGCGCGTCTCTCCCGTCGGGGATGTCGATCATCTTTCGGTCAAGGATCGCGATAGCGTGGTTATATTTGCGTGTGAGCGGAACCGGCCAGCGGCTGAGCAATGCCTTGGCGCGTGCGGGATCAGTTTCGGCAAATGCGGCAGCGTGCAGCTTGTCACCATCCGGCAACGCAATGAGGATCGCGGCGTCGGGAAAGAGCTTCACTCCGCTCTGCACGATCGCCTCGAAGACGGGCTGCGTGTCGGCGGGCGAAGTGCTGATCACCCTGAGAATTTCAGCAGTCGCAGCCTGCTGAAGCAGTGCCTCGTCGCGCTCGCGGGCAAGCGCGGCGGCTTTGTCTTCCGATGCGGTGCCGGACAGACGTGCCGTCGTAGCCCCGCGGGCCTTGCTCTTGGCAGGCCCGGGGCGACGTTTTTTCACCTGCTGTCGACTTCCGCCGCGCCGTCGCATGGCCCCCGCCGGTGTTCACGACAAGGCGCAAGCTTACGAAAAACCTGAGGTTTCTGCCATGGGAGGCACATTTGGGCAGAGTGGCAGGTGTGGCGCGTCCAACAATTTCCGCTCTTCCCCGCGAAAGCGGGGTTGCAGCCGCTTCTATTGGGCCCTGGATTCCCGCTTGCGCGGGAATGAGCGGGAAATGCTGAGCGGCCTGTGCGCGAATGAACGGATGTTGTTACCGCCCCGCGCGCGCGTCTTCCTCGCGCAGCTTGAAGCGCTGGATCTTGCCGGTGGCCGTGCGCGGAAGCTGATCGCGCGCTTCGATCCAGCGCGGGAATTTCCACGGGCCGGCTTTGTCCTTGACGTGGTGCTTGAGCGTCTCGAGCAGGCCGTCGTCGGCCTTGTAGCCGTTGCGCAGCACGATGAAGGCCTTCGGCTTGATCAGCCCGTCGGCGTCTTCCTTGCCGATGACGGCGGCTTCCAGCACCGCTTCGTGCGAGACAAGCGCCGCCTCGACGTCGAAGGGCGACACCCACATGCCGGAAACCTTGAACATGTCGTCGGTGCGCCCGCAGTAATAGATAGTAGCCCTCGGCGTCGCGCCGGTACTTGTCGCCGGTATGCGTCCATTCGCCGGCGAAGGTGCGGCGGCTCTTCTCGCGCTGGTTCCAGTAGCCTTCGCCGGCCGACGGCCCGCGCACGATCAGTTCGCCGATCTCGCCGTCGCCGAGCTCGCGGCCATGCTCGTCGACGATGCGCGCCTCGTAGCCGGGCACCGGCTTGCCGGTCGAGCCGTAACGGATATCGCCGGGACGGTTCGACAGGAACGTGTTGAGCATCTCGGTCGAGCCGAGGCCGTCGAGCACGTCGACGCCTGTGACCTCGCGCCAGCGCTCGCCGATATGCGCGGGCAGGGCCTCGCCGGCGGAGACGCAGAGCCGCAGGCGGTCGGAGCCCGCGCCCTTGCCGATGTCCTTGTGCGCGAGCAGCGCGGTGTAGAGCGACGGCACGCCGTAGAAAATGGTCGGCCGGTGCACGCGCATGATCTCGAACACGCCTTCGGGCGACGGCCGGTGCGGCCACAGCACGGCGGTGGCGCCGACCGAGAGCGGGAAGGTCAGGGCGTTGCCGAGCCCGTAGGCAAAGAACAGCTTGGAGGCGGAATGCACGACGTCGTTCTCGGTGATGCCGAGAATGCCCTGGCCGAACAGCTTCGCGGTCGCCATCAGGTTGGAATGGACGTGCTTGACGCCCTTGGGGTCGCCGGTCGAGCCCGAGGTGTAGAACCAGAACGCGACCTCGTCCGACACCGTGTCGGCGGTGAAGGGCGTCGTGTCCGCTTTGGCGATGAGGTTCTCGAAGGCGTGCGCGCCGGGGAATTGTCGTGCCGCCCACAAGGATCAGAGCCGGCTTCCGCGGCAGCGTCTCCAGCACCGGCCGGATCGCGTCGGCGAGCGCCGCATCGGCGACCAGCGCCTGCGCGCGGCAGTCGGCCAGGATGTAGGCGTATTGCGGCAGCGTCAGATAGATGTTGAGCGGGATCGCGACGCAGCCGGCGCGGATCGCGCCCCAGAAGGCGACCGGATAGTCGACGGTGTCGTTGAGCAGCAGCGCGACGCGCTGCTCGGGTCCGATGCCGAGATCGCGCAGCGCGTTGGCGAAGCGGATCGAGCGCGCCTGCAGCTCGCCATAAGTCAGCGAGCGCTCGGGATCGACGAAGGCGACCTTGTTGCCGCGCCCGGCCGCGATATGGGCGTCGACGAAATCGGAAACGGCGTTGTAGGGCCTGCGTTCGGTGATGCGGTCCACCCCCGGCCCCCCGCTTTCAGCTTTCGAACAGGCGCGTGAGCAGGCGGCGCGCCAGCACGCCGGCGACGCGCCGGCGGTAGTGGCCGGGCGTGAACGTCGTCTTCATCGGCATGATCTGGTCGCGCACCAGCGCGTCGAGGCCCTTGATGACGCGCTCGTCGAGCGCGCCGCCGCAGAGCTCGGCGGTGCCGGCGAGCAGCACCGGGCGCGGATTGGTGCCGGTGAAGGCGACGCGCAGATCGGCGAGCTTGCCTTCGTCGTTCCGCAGCGCGACCGCGACGCCGGCGACCGGATACTCGATCGAGCGGCGGATGCGGATCTTGTCGTAGGCCGAGCGCAGGCCGGGCGTGTTTTTCGCGCGCACGGCGGTGACGAGCTCGCCCGGGCGCAGCGAGAGATAATATTTGCCGTCGCCCTGCGTCTCGGTGACCGGCACGTCCTGGCGCGCAAAGCCGATATAGAGCTTCTCGAGCGGAATGGTGCGCTTGCCGGTCGGGCCCGGCGATGTCGACCTCGGCGCCGAGCGTCAGCAGCGCCGGCGCGAGATCGCCGCGAGAAGGTGGCGAAGCAGACGCCGCGGCTCTTCGGCGCGACGTGGCAGATGTCGCCGGTGGTCTTGAGGCAGTGATTGTTGGCGTCGCGCCACCATTCGCTCTGATTGTAGAAGATGCAGCGCGTGTCGAGGCAGAGATTGCCGCCGACCGTGCCCATGTTGCGGTGGGTCGGGCCGGCGATGTGCGCGGCCGCCTGCGCGACCACGGGATAATGCTCGTTGACTGCCGGGATGCGCGGCGAGCTCGCTCAGCGTGACCGAGGCGCCGATCTCGAGCGACGTTCGCGTCGGCCTTGATCGCGCGCAGCTCCTGCACGCGGTTCATGTCGATCAGCACCGGCGGCGCGACGATGCCGCGGCGGATGTTGACCACGAGATCGGTGCCGCCGCCGAGCGGCATGGCTGTCGGGATTGTCGCGCGCGCGGCGAGCGCCTCGGCGAGCGTCTTGGCGTGACGATGCGGAATTCGGCAGGGCGTCCATCAGGCGCCCTGCCATTGCACGCGTCCGAACTGCCGCGAACGCGTCCATCTCACTCCAACTCCGTCCCCCTTCGACACATGCTCACCATCACCGCCGTCTTCGGCGCTTCTCGCGCCGCGGCGCTTCTCGATCGCCTCGAACACGCGGTCGGGCGTCACCGGCAGATCGTTGAAGCGGATGCCGATGGCATCGGCGATGGCATTGGTGAGCGCCGGCAGGAACGCCGCGAGCGAGCCTTCGCCCGCCTCCTTGGCGCCGAACGGCCCGTGCGGGTCGTTGCTCTCGACGATGCCGACCTCGATCGGCGGCGAATCCTGGATGGTCGGCACGCGGTAGTCGAGCATGTTGGCGGTGAGCATCAGCCCGTCGTGATAGGCGGCCTCCTCGCTCATCGCCTGGCCCATGCCCATCCAGACCGAGCCCTGCACCTGGCCCTCGACGGTCAGGCGGTTGAGCGCCTTGCCGCAGTCGTGCGCGACCCAGACCTTGTCGACGGTGACGACGCCGGTCTCCTCGTCGACGCTGACCTCGACCACCTGCGCCGAATAGCTGTAGCCCATGGTGCCGCCGATGGCGGCGCCGCGATATTTCTTGCCGCCGTGCGATTCCGGGATGGTCGAATAATTGCCGGTGACGGTGATGGTGCCGGTGTCCTTCAGCGCCTCGGTCACGACCTCCTCGAAGGTCGCGCCCTTGTCCTGCGCGCCGGCGCGATAGACCTCGCCCAGGCACTCGATGTCCTCCGGGCTGCGCCTCGAGCTTGCGCGCGGCGGCGGCGACCAGCACGGCCTTGAGATTGCGCGCGGCGTCGATCGCGGCATTGCCGACCATGAAGGTGACGCGCGACGAATAGGAGCCGTTGTCCTTCGGCACCACCTCGCTGTCGCCGGTGACGACGCGCACGCGCGACAGATCGAGGCCGAGCACCTCGGCGACGGTCTGCGCCAGGATGGTGGACGAGCCCTGGCCGATGTCGGCGGCGCCCGACAGCACCACGATCGAGCCGTCGAAATCGAGCTTGATCTTCACGGTCGCATGCGGCTCGCCGGTCCAGTTCACCGGCTTGGAGGCGCCGCGAGATGTAATGCGAGCAGGCCAAGCCCGAGTCCCTTGCGCATGCCGTTGCCGTTGCGCGAGCTTGCCCTTGCGCTCCTTCCAGCCGCTCTCGCGCTCGACCCAGTCGAGGCATTCCGGCAGGCCGTAGCTGTTCACCATCAGGTCGTTGTCGGTGAAGGTCGGCGCCGTCAGCAGATTGGCGCGCCGCACCGCGAACGGATCGAGGCCGAGCTCGCTCGCCATCTGGTCGAGCAGGCTCTCGAAGGCGAAGCGCACGTCGACCGTGCCGTGGCCGCGGAAGGCGCCGCAGGGCGGCGTGTTGGTGAGCACGCGCTGGCCGATGTATTTGACGTTGTGCAGGTCGTAGATGGCGTACAGCATCGAGCCGGCATAGAGGATCGTCACCACGCCGTAGCCGGAATGCGCGCCGCCGCGCTGGATCGCATTCGCATTCGACCGCGGTGATGCGGCCGTCCTTGCGCAGGCCGATCTTGAGCGGATGTCGGTCTCGGGCCGGCCGCGATGGGTGATGAAGGTCTCCTCGCGGTTGATCACCATGCGCACGGCGCCGCCGGCCTTGCGCGCCAGCAGCGCGGCGATCAGCTCGACGTTGAGCGTCTCGGTGCGGCAGCCGAAGCCGCCGCCGACATGCGGCTTGATCACGCGGATGCGCGACATGTCCATGCCGAGGATCTGCGACAGCATCAGGTGCACGTAGTAGGGCACCTGCGTCGAGGCGTGCACGGTCATGCGGTCGCGCACGGCGTCGTAGTCGGCGACCGCGGCGTGCATCTCCATCTGGTTCTGGCAGACCTCGGCGCAGTTGTAGGTGCCCTCGCGCACCAGATCGGCCTCGGCGAAGCCCTCGCGCGACGTTGCCGAGCTCGAACAGCACGTCGCGCTCGATATTGCCGGGCTTCTTCTCGTGCAGCAGCGCGGCGCCGGGCGCGAGCGCGTCCTTCGACGTGTAATAGGCCGGCAGCTCGCGCACCGTCATCTTGATGCGGCGGAGCGCCTCGCGCGCGGTCGCGTCGTCGATGCGCGGCCACGGCCGCGACCGGCTCGCCGCGGTAGCGCACCTTGTCGCGCGCCAGCGGATGTTCGCTGCGCGCGATCGGCAGCACGCCGAAGGTCTTGTCGCAGTCGGCGCCGGTGACGATCGCCATCACGCCCGGCAGCTTCAGCGCCTCCGACACATCGACGCTCGACGATCTCGGCGTGCGAATAGGGGCTGCGGTAGATGCGGCCGGCGAGCATGCCCGGGCGCCACGATGTCGGCGGTGTATTTGGCGCGGCCGGACACTTTCTCCGGCCCGTCGATCATCGGCACATAGCCGCCGATGTTATGCGCGGGCATCGGCTTGTTCATCGCGATCTCGTTCATGGCGCTGACCGCCTCGTCGCGGCTGTGCCAGCAGGCGCCAGCGGCGATATTGCACCGCCTCGATGATCTTCACGTAGCCGGTGCAGCGGCAGATGTTGCTGCCGAGCGCCTCGCGGATCTCGTCTTCGCTCGGATCGGGATTGCGCCGCAGCAGGCCGGCCGAGGCCATGATGAATCCCGGCGTGCAGTAGCCGCATTGCGAGCCGAGCTTCTCGTGGAAGCCGCGCTGCACGGCCGACAGCTGCGCCGTCGTGGCCGAGCGACTCGACGGTGTCGACGCGCTTGCCGTGCGACGGTCGCCGCCAGCGTCAGGCAGGAGAGCGTCGGCTTGTCGTCGACCAGCACCGTGCAGGCGCCGCATTCGCCGCCGTCGCAGCCGGTCTTGGTGCCGGTCAGGCCGACCGTCTCGCGCAGATAATCGAGCAGCAGAATATTGTCGGCGACCGCATCGGCGCGGTCGCGCCCGTTCAGCCTGCATGACAGCAGCCGGGCCAAGAGTTTCTTCCCCTGCAATTCGCTTTTATTGGCGCGCTTATGCGCGCCTTTTCATTGTTCTTATTCGCGTAACGGCGCCGATACTATCTGCGCCGCGGGCGGGCCCGAAGCGCTTCCACAAGCCAATTCCCGGGAATGGATGGAACGATTAGGCGGGACCGAATTTGGCGACGACGTCGGGCGGGATGGCCATACCGCCGATCTTTTCGGGGTCGTCCTTGCTGCGCGCCGCCCAGACGCGGGTTTCCGCGCCCTCGACCGCAAGCTCGCCGTTGACCGAGAGGCGGTGCTCGACGTCGAAACTGGAGCGGCGGAACTCGCTCACCCGCGAGGCCATCTCGACGGCGTCGCCGAACTTCACGGGCTTGAGAAAATTGGCGCGCGCGTCGACCAGAGGAATGCCCATGATGCCGAAGGCGCTGCGCGAGCTCATGCGGCTTCACGCCGAGGGCTGCCTCGAACATTTTCCAGGTGTTGGTGTCGAAGATTTCGAAGAAGCGGCTGTTGAACACGATGCCGGCCGGATCGCACTGGCCCCATTCGATGGTCAATTGCCTGCGGTAGGTGAACGACGCCACGCCGATTGCCCCATGTCGCATGATTTCATAGCGTTATAGCCGGCCGGCCGTTCGTGCTGTCATGCCCGACCGCCTTGTGTCCACCGCTCGTCCCCGCGAAAGCGGGGACCCAGGGCCACACAACGGCCCTCACGCGCTACCCTGGATTCCCGCTTTCGCGGGAATGAGCGGAGTGTGTGGCGAGGCCATGCCAAGATTTCCCCGGTCAGCGATTACAGTCGTGCCTTCCGTTTCTTCTTCTTTTTCTTCTTCCTCGGATCCGGCCACTCGACCACATCCTGCGACAGCATTTCGACGCGGGAGGCGCGGCGGCGGCTGCGCAGGGCACGCGGCGGCGCGACCGGCAGATGCGGCGAGGTGTCGAGATCGACCAGCAGCGAGTCGAGATCATCCGGTGCGATGACCCAGCTCCTCGGCGTGTAGCGCGCAAGCGAAAACGGCTTCGAGTAAGACAGCATCGATTTCTTGCCGCCGGGCAGACAATATTCGTGCGCGTAGCTCATCGCGAGCTCGCGCACGCTGCGATAGATCGGATCGCGCCAGCGCAGGATGGCGTGGTTGGTCTTGCTGATCGCGCCCCACAGTCCGCGCTCGCGAAACAGCGTGACAATGTGATCCTGGTCGCTCGGCAGCGCGCGGATGTCCATCAGCAGCGGCGGCCGGCCGTGAAAAGCGAGCGCCGCGGCGGCGAACACCGCGCCTTCCGCGCAATGCGCCATGCGCGTCTCGAGCACGCGGCGCGGCGACATCGCGGTATCGCCATTCAGACTGAAGTTCACCGGCAGCCTGTCGAGGAAGGTCTGGATCTTTTGCGGCGTGTCGAGACGCGCGAACAGGCTGCGCTCGCGCGGCGCCAGGACGTCGTGCAGCCTGCGGCGATAGCTCCGCATCACTGAATGTGTTCCGAAGTGAGCAACATCTTCCGTGTTTTGCATACGTAAATCGTGCTTTCGAGCGTAACCGGCGTTCTCCACAACGCGAGCCGGGAAGGAAATTGTTATGCCGCCTGGCCCCTCCGGAAGCAAATTTCTTCTTATTTTCGGGCACTTATTGCGGTTTTGCAGAATAATCTCCTACTTAGCGGGTCCAGAAGTTCCGTAAGCGGAGCAGGCCCGATGTCCGATTTCCCGCATGAGTCCGAACGCATTTCGGGGCTGGAAGCCTGGGCGCTCGCGCTCGCCACGGCGCTGGTGGCGCTGATCGCCATCGGCATCGTCCCGCATGTGCATTGGTAAGGGCGACTTTTCATGACAACTGCAACCTGGACCGGGCGCGCGCCCAAAGAACTCAAGCGCGCCGACAATGTCGAGACTGCGCCGCGCATTAGCGAAGACTGGCTGTCGCTGATCATCGGCCTTTCCATTTTCGTGCTGTCGCTTGCGGCGATCGTCAACATCGATCTGCTTGGCTGGGTGGTCACCACTTCAGTGTGGACCGACGTCGGCAAGGCGCTCGGCACGGTTTCGAAATCCTACGCATCGCTCGGCGGCTTCGGCGCGCTGGTTGCGACCTATGGCGCGCTCCTTGCCGTGCTGAGCGCGGCGGCGGTTGCGCTCAAGATCGACATCAGGAAATTCGCACTCTCCTTTACCGCGGTGTTCTGGATTGCCTACGCAAGCTGGATCGTCGGCAATTTCGCAAACTTCGCGGCTGTGACGCCGGCCGACCTGCAGAAGTTCGGCATCGGCTGGTCGCTGCGGCTGACGAACGAGGGCGCCTATATCTTCGCGCTCCTCGTCGGCCTGGTGATCGCCAACGTGTTCCCGCGCTTCGCCGACGCAATCAAGGACGCCGTGCGCCCCGAGCTCTACATCAAGATCGCGATCGTGATCCTCGGCGGTTACTTCGCGGTGACGGCGGCCGGAAAGCTGTCGCTCGCGAGCTCGTTGCTGCTGCGGGGCTTCGCGGCGATCGTCGAGGCCTATCTGATCTACTGGGCGGTGGTCTATTTCGTCGCCCGCAAATGGTTCGGCTTCAACCGCGAATGGGCCGCGCCGCTCGCCTCCGGCATCTCGATCTGCGGCGTCTCGGCGGCGATCGCCACCGGCGGCGCCATCCGCGCACGGCCGCTGGTGCCGGTGATGGTGTCTTCGCTGGTCGTCATCTTCGCGGTGGTGGAAGTGCTGATGTTGCCGTTCCTGGCGCAGCATTTTCTCGCGCATGAGCCGCTGGTCGCCGGCGCCTGGATGGGCCTTGCGGTCAAGACCGACGGCGCGGCGGTTGCTGCCGGCGCCATCACTGAATCGCTGATCCTCGCGCAGAACGCGGCCGAGGGCGTCAAATATCAGGCGGGCTGGATCCTCGGCACCACCGCGACGATCAAGGTGTTCATCGACATCTTTATCGGCATCTGGGCCTTCGTGCTCGGCTACATCTGGACCAATCACATCAACCGCACGTCGGATAAGGCCAATATCCGCGAGATCTGGGAGCGCTTCCCGAAATTCGTGCTCGGCTTCGTGATCACGTTCATCGTCGGCCTTTACCTCGCGCTGGCGACCCCAGCGGACATCGCGACCAAGGTGCCAGCCGCGATGGGCGAGGCCAATACGCTGCGGGTTCTCTTCTTCATCCTGACCTTCTTCTCGATCGGCGTGCTGTCGAACTTCAAGAAGCTCTGGCAGGAGGGCATCGGCAGGCTGGCCGCGGTCTATGTGCTGAGCCTGTTCGGCTTCGTGATCTGGGTCGGGCTTCTGATTTCCTGGCTGTTCTTTGCCGGCGTGAAGCCGCCGCTGGCCAGCTGAACTTCGGAGAAACGAACAATGTCGCAAACCGAACACGTGAATATCGGCGAGGAACTGCGCAAGGCTGAAGTCGAGCCGCTGCTGCCGGTCGAGAAAAAACTGATCGGCTGGAGCCTCGGGATCGGCGTCGGCCTGCTCGTCGTCCTCGCTATCGTCAACCACCTGTACCCCGCGTCGATCTGACGCCTGCAATACGGCGGCGCCTTTTGTGCCGCCGGGAAGTGAGAATGGAAATGTCGCCAATTCCGAAGACCGCGCCTTTCGCCGATGAGGAGATCGATCTCCTCAATCGCGTGGTCGGCACCGCAACGCCGGTTCAGCGGGCCTGGCTCGCCGGGTTCCTGGCAGGCCTCGACGCCTCCACGGGCGGCGCGCATGCGTTGGTGCAGCCGGCGGCGCCGGCGCGGCCGGCGGAGCCTTTGACCATTGCGTATGCGAGCGAGTCCGGGAATTCGGAAAAGCTCGCCGGCGACATCGCCAAGTTGGCGCGCAAGAACGGCCTCAAGCCGACCGTGATCGACATGGCGGATCTCGACCTGTCGCAGCTCGCCTCCGCCAAGAAGCTTGTCTTCGTCGCCGCGACCTGGGGCGAGGGCGATCCGCCGGCGCGCGCCGTGCGGGTCTATAACGAGCTGATGGGCGAGGGCGCGCCGCGCCTCGACGGCGTCGAGTTCGGCGTGCTGGCGCTGGGCGACACGGCCTATGCGGAATTCTGCCTGGTCGGCAAGAAGATCGACGAGCGCCTCGCGGCCCTTGGCGGCAAGCGCGTCGTCGATCGCGTCGATCTCGATCTTGATTTCGCCGAGTCGGCAGCGCGCTGGATCGGCGATGCCGTTAAAGTGCTGACCCCGCCGAATGCCGGCGGCCGCGTCATCGAGGTCGATTTCGGCAGTAAGCCCGCCGCGCCCGCGAGCATCGACATCGTTGAGGCCGAGATTACCGAGCATGTCGATCTCAACTCCTCGCGCTCGGACAAGGAAACCATCCACCTCGCGCTGTCCTTCGAGAATGGCGCGCCGGCCTACGAGCCGGGCGACTCGCTCGACCTCTATCCCGAGAACGACCCGGCCTATGTCGACGAGCTGCTCAAGGTCGCAGGCCTTGCGGGCGACGAGAAGCTGCGCAGCGACTTCATCACGTCGCGCGACGTGACCACTTTGTCGCTCAAGACGGTCGAGACTTACGCCGAAAAGACCGGCCATCAATACGTCAAGGCGCTGATCGCCGACGGGCAGGCGCGCGAGTGGATCGCCGGCCGTCAGCTGATCGACCTGATCGCTACCTTCCCGATTGCGCTCGACGCCGAGAAGCTGCGCGTGCTGACGCGACCGCTGGCCCCGCGCGCCTATTCGATCGCGTCCTCACGCCGCGAAGTGGGTGACGAGGCCCATCTGCTCATCTCGGCGGTGCGCTACGAGAGCCATGGCCGTGCACGCAAGGGCGTCGCCTCGAACTACGCCGCCGAGCGTCTCAAGAACGGCGGCCGCGTGCGCGTGAAGCTCAAGCCCAACAAGCATTTCGCGCTGCCCGCGCCCGACAGGGACGTCATCATGGTCGGCCCCGGCACCGGCGTCGCGCCGTTCCGCGCCTTCGTGCAGGAGCGCCGCGCGACGGAAGCGAGCGGCCGCAGCTGGCTGTTCTTCGGCGACCGCACCTTCACACACGACTTCCTCTACCAGCTCGACTGGCAGGACGCGCTGAAGGACGGCTTGCTGACGCGCATGGACGTCGCCTTCTCGCGCGACACGCCCGAGAAAATCTACGTCCAGCACAAATTGTGGGACCGCCGCGCCGAGCTCATCGAATGGCTCGACGGCGGCGCCTATTTCTATGTGTGCGGCGATGCCAAGGCGATGGCGAAGGACGTGCGCGCCGCCCTGGTGCGCGCTTTTGCCGACGTGAAGTCGCTCACCCCCGAAGCAGCCGAGCAGGCGGTGGTGACATTGGAGCGCGAAAAGCGCTATCTGCAGGATACGTATTGATCCCAGGAGGAACGTCATTCCGGGGCGCGCCGATAGGCGCGAACCCGGAATCCAGAACCATCTCAATGCCTTTCGTGGATCTGCGATTCCGACTTCGGCCGCTCCGCGGCCTCGGCCGGAATGACGAGGTGAAAAGATGACCGACGAATTGTCGCGCAACGAGCGCATCAAGGAAGCGAGCGACTATCTGCGCGGCACGCTTGAGCAGGGCCTGCGCGAGGAAATCACCGGCGCCATCATCGAGGACGACGCGCAGCTGGTGAAGTTCCACGGCATGTATCTGCAGGACGACCGCGACCTACGGCCCGAGCGCACCCGCAAGAAGATGGAGAAGGCCTTCGCCTTCATGATTCGCGTGCGCATCCCGGGCGGGGTGCTGACGCCGCGGCAATGGCTCGCGCTGGATAAAGTGGCCCGCGACTACGGCAACGGCACCATGCGGCTCACCACACGGCAGACGGTGCAACTGCACGGCGTCATCAAGTCGAACCTGAAGGCCACGCTGAAGTCGATCGACACAGTGCTGCTCAATTCGATCGCGGCCTGCGGCGATATCAACCGCAACGTCATGTGCAACGTGCTGCCGGAGCAGTCGCGTGCGCATGCGGCGGCGATCGCGCTGGCGCGTTCGATCTCCGACGATCTGCTGCCGCATACGCCTGCCTATCGCGAGATCTGGCTCGACGGCGAGCGCATCGCCGGCGGTGAGGAAGAGGTGGTCGAACCGATCTACGGCAAGACCTACCTGCCGCGTAAATTCAAGGTGGTGGTGGCGGTGCCGCCCTCGAACGACGTCGACATCTTCGCGCACGACCTCGGCTACATCGCGATCACCAATGACGCCGGAAATATCTCTGGCTGGAACGTGACCGTCGGCGGCGGCATGGGCATGACCCATGGCGAGCCCGATACCTATCCGCGCATTGCCGAGGTGATGGGCTTCTGCCGCACGGAAGATGTGCTGAAAGTTTCCGAGGCGGTGGTCACCGTGCAGCGCGATTGGGGCGACCGCAAGAACCGCAAGCACGCGCGCCTCAAATACACCATCGAGGACCGCGGGCTCGATGCCTTCCGCGCCGAGGTTGAGGCGCGCTCGGGCGTCAGGCTCGCGCCGGCAAAGCCCTACGCATTCACTTCGACCGGCGATCGCTACGGCTGGACCGAAGGGACAAATGGAAGCGGGCATCTGACATTGTTCGTGCAGAACGGGCGCGTGCACGACGTGCCTGGCGCCGCGCAGCAGAGCGCGCTGCGCAGGATCGCGCAGATGCATGACGGCGAGCTTCGCATCACGCCGAACCAGAACCTCATTATTTCCAACGTGCTGACGGAGAAGCAGGCCGAGGTCGAGCGCATCGCGCGCGAGGCGGACCTGCTCGCGCCCTGGTCGGGCCTGCGGCGTAATTCGATGGCTTGTGTCGCGCTGCCGACCTGCGGGCTCGCGCTTGCGGAGAGCGAGCGCTATCTGCCGGAGCTGATCGACACGCTCGATCAGAAGCTTGCCGCGCACGGGCTGTCGGCCGACGACATCGTCATCCGCATGACCGGCTGCCCGAATGGCTGCGCGCGGCCTTATCTCGCCGAGATCGGCTTGGTCGGCAAAGGGCCGGGCCGCTACAACCTCTATCTCGGCGCTGCCTTCGACGGCTCGCGCATGAACAAGCTTTATGCCGAAGATCTCGATCACGCTGGCATCGTCGCCGCGCTCGATCCGTTGTTTGCGGCTTACGCCAAGGAACGGCAGAAGGGCGAGCGCTTCGGCGACTACGCCATCCGCACCGGCCACATCGCCGCGAGCGGCAATGGCGCCGACTTCCATGCCAATGTCCGGGCGTATAAACCGAAATAGGCCGTCGCCGGCGGCCTAGTGCTTGCCGATTTGCGTGATGAGCAGCGCCGAAACGATCAGCACCGCAGCAAACAAAATCGCGGACAGGCATTTCCAGAACAGCAGCGGGTCACGCTCGATGAGCGGCTTTGCCGCCATGTCGACGAACTTCTTGTTGGGATGACGGAGGTCGAAAACGAACTCGGAGAGCTCGTCATAGCGTTGATATGGATCAGGGTGCACGGCCTTCTTCAGCGCGCCGTCGACCCAGGCGGGAATGTCGCGGCTGTCGTTCAGCGTGGATTTGTATCTTAATTTTTTTTGCTGGGCTTTCGTCCTGGTCCTGGCCACCTGTGCGCCGTATGGCAGCTGCCCGGTCAGCATCTGATAGGCGATAACGCCGAGCGAGAAGATGTCGGACCGCTGAGATCCGCCCTCACCGAGGAAATATTCAGGCGCGGTGTACTGGGCCGTTCCCAGGATGTCGTGCGACTCGCCTGCGTCGTCCGTGATGCCGGCAATCCGCACCGAGCCGAAATCGATGATCTTCGCGGTGCCGGTCCGGTCGATCATGATGTTGTCGGGCCGCAGGTCCTGATGCAGCATCTCCAGCCGGTGGAATGCCTGCAGCCCTTTGGCGATCTGCTCGACAATTCCGCGCACCGTTTCCAGATCCGGCCTGGGATTGTCGATCATCCACTGGGTCAAAGTCTGCCCGTCGACGAATTCCGTCACGACGTACAGGTAATTTTGCGGTCGTGACTGGATGCGCGGTTTCAGGACGTGGGCGCTGTTGACGCGCCGGGCCACCCACTCCTCCATCATGAATCGCTGCAGATAGCCGGGATCGCCGCGCAGATCGATAGACGGGATCTTCAGCGCGACCAGCGAATTGTCCGCGCTGTCGACGGCCAGGTAGATATGGCTCCGGCTGCTGCCGTGGATTTCCCTGACAATCTGATACCCGTCCAGCACGTTTCTCGCTTCAGGCAGAGGAGGGCACGGTAATTCTGTCGCCTGCCTGACGATTTCGCTGCTCTCACTGTCGGGCAGCGCGTCGATCCTGACGATCTGGACGGTCAGGTTGTCGGAACTGCCGCGGCGCTTGGCCTCTTCGACGATCGCCGCCGCGGCGCGGTCCAGGTCGCTCGCGTGGCCGCTGATTGTTTCGGCGACGAAGCGGCTGCCGACATGCTCGTAGACGCCGTCGGTCGCCAGCAGAAAAAGGTCGCCCTTTTCGATCGAGACGGCGCGGTAGTCGATCTCGACCTGCGGATTGATACCCAAGGCGCGCCCGAGATAGCTCTGCTGGGACGACACAACGACCCGGTGATCCTCGGTCAGCTGTTCCAGGCCGCGTCCGACGACCCGATAGATGCGGGCATCGCCGATATGAAAAATATGCGCCGTCGTCGACTTGATGACCATGGCGCTGAGCGTGCACACATAGCCGCGGTCTTTGTCGTAGAGATATTGGCTTTGCCGTGTCTGCGCGTGCAGCCAGGAATTTGTCGCCGCAATGACGCGCTGCGCCGATGTTTTGACGGACCATGAATCCGAGGTGCAGTAATAGTCGGTCAGGAAGCTTTTGACGGCCGATTTACTGGCGATCGCGCTGACCTCGCTGGTGCTGATGCCATCGGCCAGGACCACGGTGATGCCCTTCAGGCTCAGCAGCGGCTCGTCCGGAATCAGCGCGCCATGAAAATCCTGATTGACCTCCTTCCGCCCTTTGTCGGAGTGCTGTCCGATCGATATTGCGAGCTGACTTGGCATCGCCCGACCAAAGAAAAGAGCCTCAACCCTTTCGGGTTGAGGCTCTACGATAGCAAATCGCATCACGCGACGCGCTTCAGGGCAGTGGCACGCTTGGGAGCGGTCCGCACATGCGTGGCATAGAGCGTGAGACCGGTGAAGGACAGGCCGCCGACCAGATTGCCGAGCACGGTCGGAATCTCGTTCCAGATGAAATAATCCACGATCGAGAAGGGTGCATGCAACATAAGGCCCGACGGGAACAGGAACATGTTCACGACGGAATGCTCGAACACCATGTAGAAGAAGACCAGGATCGGCATCCACATGGCGAGAACCTTGCCTGGCACAGTTGTCGAAATCATCGCGCCGACGACGCCGGTCGAGACCATCCAGTTGCACAATACGCCGCGGAGGAACAACGTTGCCATGCCGGCTGCGCCGTGTGCCGCGTAGCCGAGAGTCCGGGCTTCGCCGATATTTGAAATGACGGTGCCGACCTTATCGGGTGCCTGTGTGAATCCATACGTTGTCACGAATGCCATAAAAAAGGCTGTGGTGAGAGCGCCGGCAAAGTTGCCGACGAAAACGAGGCCCCAATTTCTCAAAATTCCTTTGATCGTGACGCCCGGTCGACCGTCGAGCCAGGCGAGGGGGCAGAGAACGAACACACCCGTCAGCAGATCGAAACCCAGAAGGATCAGCATGGAAAATCCGACTGGAAACAGCAGCGCGCCGACCAGCGGCTGACCGGTATTGACATTGATGGTGATTGCGAACCAGGCCGCCAATGCAAGAATTGCGCCGGCCATGTAGGCGCGCACCAGCGTGTCTCTTGTCGACATGAAGACTTTTGATTTACCAGCGTCGATCATCTTGGTGACGAATTCCGAAGGGACGAGATAAGACACGGAAGCGCTCTCCTTGTGGTCGGTTGCAGTTTCTCAAACGTCTTTGAGCAATTGACATGCCAACTGCCCGACCGCCGCGCGTTGTTGCGGCAGTTCGCTGCTTTCGCTGCGGAAAGTGCGTCGTGCTGGGCCCTCAACGCCGATGGCGTGTCGGTCCGTGCGAGCGTGACCATCTGCCTAATTGCGTTGCACTGCACAAAATTTCGCCGCCAGCGGCTAATTAGCGAGCAGCCGTATCTTGCATTGCAAAAATATCATGTGATTTCAGTCAGTTATGGTCTGGCACGGTCATTGCTGAGATAGCAACAAAAGGATTGTTGCACGAATGACGACTGAGGCCGGGACATCGCTGAAGCCGTCGGGCGAAACCACGTCTGGCGACTTCGAGCCCGAACAAAAACGATATCTCGAAGGATTTGTCGCGGGGCTGCAGATCGCCAAGACGGCGAAGGGCATTGCCGCGCCGGCTGCGGACGTATCACCCGCGTCGAAAGAAGCGATCGGCCCTGATGCCGCTGCGCGCAACGCGCAGGACCGTGTGTTGGCTGCGGGCGGCAAACTTTCGGATCCGGAGAAGTTTAAACGCGATGAGCATCCGTTCGATGCTTACGAGCGGCTGAAAGCGCACGCCGCCAAGAACGAATATCCCAAGCCGCAGGATAATTTCCGCTGGCGCTACTTCGGACTGTTCTACGTTGCGCCCAATCAGAATTCCTACATGTGCCGCCTGCGGCTGCCGAATGGAATTCTGAAGTCCGCTCAGCTTGCGGGGCTTGCCGACCTCGGCGAACGATATGGCGGCGGCTACGCCCATGTCACGACGCGCGCAAATATCCAAATCCGCGAGATCGAAGCAAAGAACTCCGTTGCCATGATCGAGGCGATGCAGGATCTCGGCCTGTGCTCACGCGGCTCTGGTGCCGACAATATCCGCAACGTCACCGGCACGCCGACCGCCGGCATCGACCCGCAGGAACTGATCGACACGCGCCCTTATGCACGCGAATGGCACTTTCATATTCTCAACGACCGCTCGCTCTATGGCCTGCCGCGCAAATTCAATGTCGGTTTTGACGGCGCGCGGCATGATCCCGGTGCTTGAAGACACCAACGACATCGGCTTCCAGGCGGTACAGGTGAACGAAGGCTTCGGGCTTGAGGCGGGCGTCTGGTTTCGCCTTTGTCTTGGCGGTCTCACAGGCCACCAAAGCTTCGCCGGCGATACCGGCGTCATCGTCAGGCCGGCGGAGGCGACATTGGTGGCCGATGCGGTGGTGCGAGTCTTCATCGATCACGGCGATCGCACCGACCGCACCAAAGCGCGGCTCAAATATGTGCTCGAGAAGATGGGTGTCGAGAAATTCCTTGCCCTCGTCGAGGAAAAGCTTGGCCGCAAGCTCGATCGCGCCACACCTGGCGCGCTGGCGCCGCGGCCGCCATTCTCGCGTACCGCCCATATCGGCATCCATGCACAGAAGCAGGAAGGGCTGCACTGGATCGGCGTGGTGGTGCCGGTCGGCTATCTCAGCGTTGTGCAGATGCGCGGGCTCGCAGACATCGCCCGCGAGTTCGGTGACGGCGACATTCGCCTGACCGTGTGGCAAAATTTGCTGATCTCCGGCGTCTCGACCGACAAGATCGAAGTGGTGCGTGCGCGCATCGAAGCGCTCGACCTTGCCGTTGAAGCCAATGCGCTCCGTTCAGGTCTGGTCGCCTGCACCGGGAATACCGGCTGCAAGTTCGCTGCCTCCGACACCAAACGCCATGCCGAGGAAATCGCGCTCTGGTGCGAGACGCGGGTTGCGCTCGATACACCGGTCAACATCCACCTGACTGGCTGCCATCATTCCTGCGCGCAGCATTTCGTGGCCGAGATCGGCCTTCTGGCCTGCAAGGTGCAGGACAGCGAGGACGCCGATCCGGTCGAGGGTTATCACGTCCTGGTCGGCGGAGGCTTCGGACCAGACGCCGCGCTCGGGCGCGAGCTCTTCCGGGACGTGAAGGCCGAGAATGCGCCGCAGACGATCGAACGCATCCTGAAGGCGTATTTCGCGCATCGCGCGTCACCCGCAGAAAGCTTCATCGAATTCGCGCGCCGGCACGAGATCGATGCGCTTAAAGCCCTTGCCGCGGAGGCCGCATGAGCATCACGCCACGCCCGCCGATCCCGTCCTTTCTTCCGGAAAATGCGCCGTTCTCGCCAGAGCAGCGCGCCTGGCTCAACGGCCTGTTCGCCGGGCTTTATGGTCTGACGGAAGGCGTCACGCCGCTGACAGCGCAGGAAGTCGCGCAGCTTGTGCCCGGCGTCGCACTCGCACCGACCGTTGAAATTGATGACGGGGCTCCATGGCACGATCCGGCGATGCCGATCGTCGATCGCATGAAGCTCGCCGAGGGCAAGCCGCTGCCGCGCCGCATGATGGCAGCGATGGCGCAGCAGGATTGCGGCCAGTGCGGCTATAACTGCAAGGATTATTCGGCGGCGATTTTCGCGAAGACCGAGGAGCGGTTGAACCTGTGCGTGCCGGGCGGCAAGGAGACCGCCCGCATGCTCAAGGAGCTTTACCGCGAGCTCGAAACGCCGGGTGCCGCGCCGCCGGCCGAAAAAACGGTGCCTGCGCCGCCGGCCAAGCTCGGCTATTCGCGCGACAATCCGGTCGTCGCGACGCTCGCGCAACGCCATCGCCTCAACAAGAACGGATCGCAGAAAGAGACATGGCACATCGAGCTTGATCTCGAAGGGACCGAGCTTGCCTACGACGTCGGCAACTCGCTCGGAATCTATCCGGTCAACGATACGAGACTGGTCGATGCGGTGATTGCCGCGCTGGGCGCGCCGCCCGATTTCCCGATCGGCGGACGCACGCTGCGTGAAACACTGAGCGATGGGGTGTCGCTGTCGCCTGCGCCCGACATGCTGTTCCAGCTCATTTCCTTTCTGACCGGCGGAGACCGGCGCAAGACAGCAAAGGCGATCGCTTCCGGGCAGGATCCGGACGGCGATGCCGCCACCCTCGACGTGCTGGCGGCCTTGCGGAAATTCGAGGGGATAAGACCCGATCCCGAAGCCTTCGTCGAAGCGCTCGACCCCCTGCAGCCGCGCGTCTACTCGATCTCGTCCTCGCCCAAAATGAATGCGGGTCGCGTGTCGCTCACGGTCGACGCGGTGCGCTACGAGATCGACGGGCGCACGCGCCTTGGAGTCGCCTCGACGTTCCTTGCGGGTCGCATCGAGCCGGGCCAAAAGGTGCGGGTCTATGTGCAGAAGGCACAGCATTTCGCATTACCAGCCGATCCGAACAAGCCCATCATCATGATCGGGCCCGGCACCGGCGTTGCGCCGTTCCGCGCGTTCCTGCAGGAGCGTCTCGCCACGCAGGCGTCGGGACCGAACTGGCTTTATTTCGGTCACCAGCGCAGCGATTACGATTTCTTCTATGAGGACGAGCTCAAGGCTATGCGCAAGTCGGGGCATCTCACCCGTCTGACGCTCGCATGGTCGCGCGACGGCGACGAGAAAATTTACGTCCAGAATCGCATGCGCGATGACGGGCGCGATCTCTGGGCCTGGCTTGAGCGTGGCGCGCACATATATGTGTGCGGAGATGCTTTGCGCATGGCGAAAGATGTCGAACGCGCTTTGATAGACGTCGTTGCCGAACACGGTAAACGCAGCCCCGAAGATGCCGCGCGCTATGTTGCCGAACTGAAAAAGAATGACCGCTACCAGGTCGACGTGTATTAAGAGGCCATGCCGGTGAACGAGCACCGAACTCCATCCGAAGCGAAACCCGCGCGCATGGCCGCGCTGGCGCGGTTGCCTGTATTCCTGTCGCTCGACGGGAAACGGGCGCTGCTCGCCGGCGGCAGCCCGGCGGCGGCGTGGAAAGCGGAGCTGCTGTCGGCTTCGGGCGCGCGGGTCGAAGTCTACGCGACCGACATATGCGACGAACTCCAGCAGCTGGCCGATGACCCGCCGCGCGGCGCGATCGTCATACGTCGTTGCACGTGGTCGGCGGAGAGTTTTGAGGATGCCACAATTGCGGTCGGCGCGTTCGAAGACGATGATAGCGCAGCTGAATTTGCGGCAGCCGCGCGCGCGGCCGGCGTGCCGGTCAACGTGATCGACAAACCAGCATTCTGCGATTTTTCGTTCGGCGCCATCGTTAATCGCTCGCCGCTGGTGATCGGGATTTCGACCGACGGCGCAGCGCCAGTCTTCGCCCAGGCCATCCGCGCCAAGCTCGAGGCGCTGCTGCCGAAAGGTTTTGCGGATTGGGCCACCGCTGCCGCACGCTGGCGCCGCGCGTTGAAGCTTGCGGGGCTGTCATTCGCGGCGCGGCGCAAGTTCTGGCAGATCTTCACCGCTTATGCGGTTGCCAATCCCGACCGCGCGCCGGCGCAAGCGGATTTCGACAGCTTCATCGCCGAAGTGAAGGGCCTGGGCGCAGCGGTCGAGAGCGGATCGGTGACTTTGGTCGGGGCGGGGCCCGGCGATCCCGAATTGCTGACATTGCGCGCCGTGCGCGCGCTGCAGTCCGCGGACGTGATTTTGTTCGACGATCTCGTGTCGTGCGAGGTGATGGACTTCGCGCGCCGGGAGGCGAGGAAGATGCTGGTCGGAAAAACCGGCTTCGGCCCGTCCTGCACGCAGGAAGACATCAACACGCTCATGGTGAGCCTCGCCAAACAGGGCAAACGCGTCGTCCGCCTTAAGGGTGGCGATCCGCTGATTTTCGGCCGCGCGGCCGAGGAGATGGCTGCCTGCGAAGCGGCCAATATCGCCGTCGACGTGGTGCCCGGCATCACGTCGGTGCAGGGCGCGGCGTCGCGGCTCGGTATCGCGCTCACCAACCGCAAGGAGGCGCGCCGGCTGCAGTACGTCACGGGTCATGCGAAAAACGGCGGCGTGCCGGCCGACCTCGACTGGAAGAGTCTCGCGGATCCTACGACCACCACCGCGGTCTTCATGCCAACGCGCACGCTTGCTGCGCTGGTCGAAAAGGCGATCGCCGAAGGTCTCGATCCGCGCACGCCGGCGTTGGCGATTTCGCGCGCGACCCGGCCCGATCAGTCCGTGGTCACCGCTCCGATCGCCGAACTTCCTGAGCGGCTTGCGCAGACCGGATTGCCAGGTCCGGTGCTTGTAATGATTGGAAACACCGTGACGCCGGCGGCCGCTTCAGATTCGGGGCGCTCGACCGGGACAGCCTGAAGTAAAGTGGCACAATGACCCCCGCGCAGCCATTGCGCAGCCCAACATCAATGTCCGGTCGATTAGCGCAAAACGTCAACCGCGATCGCTGCGAGAACAAGCGATGCCATGCCAGCGATGGCGATAATTGCTGACGCCCGGCCGACAATCTCGCAACATTGATCAAATCCAAATCTGAGCAGCATGACGCGATCCTCCTGCTGCACCTGTCCTGACGAAAGGCCGATCGAGCGTCAGACCGGCGGGTTGCAGAACTCCGCGCGATACAGAAAAGTTTTCTCGATCGTGATATTGAAATTCAAGAAGCCTTGAGGCTTTTGGCTGCCGCAAGCTTTACGGATTAATTCGGAAGACCGTCCCGCTCCCATTGGGAACGTATGCTCGCATTGGGAGCCGCGCCGATTAATCTGCCGTCCGGTCCGACGACATAATTGGGGGCATTGTCGTGGTTAGCCGTTGCCGGCTCGTTGTGGACCCAGGCAAGCGTGCCCGAACCGATCACGAGCACCGCTACAACGGCGACCCCGAGTAGTGCCATTTTGCTCATTGTCATTTTTTTCTTGCCTCGTTTGAGGGGAATCACTCAGGCGTTAGACATAACGACTTTGTTGCAATGCACAATAGTATATATGTTTGGTTTGAGGGGAATATTAGTAATTATGGCGCAGCGCACAAATATAGGCGCATAGGCCAGTGCCGTTTTCTGCTTTTGACGGGCTGGCGGGGCTCTAAACGCGGGTTGAGGGAGAGTGGTCGGTCACATCACTTCGCTGTCGATCGCCGTTGCGGTGGTGGTCAAACGAATGCAAAAAAAAGCCCAAGAAAACTTGGGCTTCAAATTGCTTAAATTGAACCGGAGCAGCTTATGAGAGCTGATTAAATGCCTTGGTGACGCCTGCCTTGACGGGCTCCGCGCTCGCAACCGTAACTTTTTGAGCCAGCGTTGCGAGCTCCTTGGCTTGCTCGGTCAGCGTTTCGAACTGCTTGCGTGAATGATTGGTCGACAATTCGAAAAACTCTGAGGGTGATTTTACGCCCACCAGTTCCTGGGCAAAGTCAAAAGCCGCTTTGGTGTTGGCCTGAGCAAATTCGATAACTTTGGTTTGGTACTCTTGCGCACCCTTCATGGTCCTCGAATAGCTGTCCTTCATCAGAGTAGTGGCGTCAGCTGCGGCGGTGCTCGCCTTTTCGAAGGCTGCTTTGGTCTGCGCGGAGCCGTTTTCGGCTGCTTCACGAAATGCCTGCGTGGCGTCGGCCCTGGAAGAGCCGCTCGGCTTTGTCGTTGTCTTGGTCTGGGTATCCATCATGACACTTGTCCTCAGGGCGTGTTCCGTTACGGAATTTCCGGAAGCGACACCCTAGGCGCTGGTCGGATCATCATTGATCGTAGCGCGCGAGAATTTCCAAACGCCAATACGATCCTGTGGGTTGTTATGTGGCTATCCCAACGCTAAAGCGCAATACACGATCCGCAGTGCGGTTACAATTCGTGTTCGAAGAGACGATCACGCGCGCACGTCTACTGGACTTTTTTAAGGTCCGTTAGGCCGGAACAAAGTTCATCTTGTTCGCCTGAGATGGTTTGGATTTGAACGTCGCGTGAGTCAGGGACACGGCGGTGCCGTGGCCATCGCTTGCGATATCCACGACGGGCATCAAGCTGCTTAGCCAACGCCTGGACAAGACTTGTACCAAGCCCGCCCTTGCTTTCGCTTGCTTTGACATCCGGCTTGCCGATGCCGTTATCGGAAATTGTCAGCTTCCAGTCGGTTTCCGCGACTTTGTACGAAACCACGAATCGCCGCATCCGGCTTCGCAGCGGGGAACGCATGCTTTAGTGCGTTCATCACCAATTCTGTAACAATAAGCCCAATGCTGACGGCCTCGCGCGAAACGGCGGTGCCGGCATCGGCCTCGACCTTGAGCGAGATCGGCCGGCTGTCGCCGATCATCGATTGCGCCAATGTTTCGCAGAGCTTCGAAAGGTAGCTGCCGACTTCAATCGGCTCGTTTCGACCGGCAATATGCAGGTGTTGCTGGACGGCGCTGACTGAAAGAACGCGCTGATGCGCGTCCTCCAGCTGCAATCGTGCTTCTTCCGATTGGACCGTGCGCGCCTTGATCAGGAGAATGCTGGCTATGATTTGCAGACTATTGGCGACACGGTGCTGAATTTCCTCGAGCAACATGTCCTTTTCCCGCAGGAGTTCCTGCACCTGCGTCTCAATGGCACGCCGGCTGGTAACGTCCTCGAATGCCAAAAGCACGGTGGTGTGGGGTCCGTTCTCATAGAACACCTCACGCGCATTCAAGAGCATGACGCGCCGACCGATCGCCGGAAACTCTCGATCGACTTCGTATCCCTCGATAGGCGAACCGCTGGTTGTGATCGTCTCTAAAAGGTGGCGAAGCTCCGGGATGTTCCATTGGCCGCCGTCAATCTCGTAGAGCAGACGCCCAATGACATCGTCAGTCACGAGCCGAAAGGTTTGAAAGAAGGAGCGGCTGGCGGCGATGACACGCAAATTCGGATCGAGAACCACGAGTGGATCGCGGACGGTATCGACGACGGCCTGCGCCAGCGTAAGTCCGTCCTGGATATTTACGAAAGGAACGGCTTTCGATGGAAGCGACGTGAGCATATGAACCTTTCGCCCCGCTTTTCGAGCAGCGGCAAGGCAGCGCTAATTTTCCTAAAGCTAAAGAAGGTGGCGCGAACGCCAAAGACGCCTTCATGGGCGTCGATTTGCACGCACGATGCGCTTTTATGTGCGAATAGTCGAGCCTCCTGTCATCACGATTAAGGGACGCAAAGTGTGCAATATCGAACACTCAGCTACGAACTTAATCTTTGAACAAAGGGGGCACGCCCGCGTTGTATTTAAAGAGCTAAATCAAAAAAGTATTGGAGAATATTATGAATAAACTTGTATTTGGGTTGGTTGCCTTGGGTGTACTCGCCATTGCGGCACCGGCTAGTGCGCAAGTGTTTATAGGCGCGGACTCCGGCGGTGCGGGCGTGCAAGTTGGTCCGGTTGGTGTGGGCGTAGGTCCGCGGTTTTCGGATGATCGCTACTATCGCAGGGGCTATGACGCCAATGCTTACGCTGGCGACTGTCGCCTAATCCGTTCGCGTGTCGTTACGCCCAGCGGTCGTGTGGTGTTCAGAACGCGACAGGTCTGCGGATAACTGGCCTTTGATGCAATCGGAGGATGGCCTCGCACAAGCGGGGCCATCTCCACTTTTTGGATTGCAGTCGTAGAACACGCACCAAAACTGCAAGAATGCGTAAGCGTCACTGACATGAAAACCAAATAAAAGTCTCAGGCGCGTTACAATTTCGATTGGTCGGGCATACGTAGAGAGAAGTTCTGATGATCGAAGCATGGGCGATAATGAGCAATGACCGAATCAAATCCGCATTACATCAGCGAACTTCAATCAGATTTGCGGGCAGTTAAGGAGGGTTGGTACGCGACGGACGAGCATGGCAACCTCTTACTCGGCCCTTTTTCCAGTCGCGAGAATTGCCTGGCGAAAATAAGCCAATCAGTGAAAGAGGCCGTGCCCTTTGAGTCAGCATCGCAAGCGCCTACACGATCCTAGTAAAAGGTCCATCGCAAGATGGGAGAACGAGGGTGGCGCGACCAAAAATGGTCGCGACAAACGAACCAACGATCTCCCCGCTTTGCAGAGGTCGGAGATCGACCGCCGGCGCAAGAAGCCAAATGAAAGGGCGTCTACGCCGCGGATATAGCACCTCATCGTCGGACGGTGTCCGCTTTACGCGCGGTCACACACCTTTATTGGAAGGGGCTGTACCTTCCCAGTTCGTGTCATGCTTTGCAAAGCATCACGTAAAGAAATCTGCCGTCTTCATTGTCAGTGTCTCTATCTAACCCCATATCTTAGAGAGGGATTACCAGGCAGTCATTGGAGGCGATCATGACTTCAGTTGCTCTTCAAGGTTTGGCGACCAGAACATTCTATTTCTCCATGACAGCGAGTGTTTTCATTTTTATCTCAATTTTGTTGACCGGTATTCATCCCTAAAGAGTTTCTGCGCAAGTGCTCAAGTGCTGTTGCAAACAACCTCAAAGGACAAATTCAGCTTACATGACCGATATTCTAGATAATGCTCGTGTGAGCGGCGACGAACCAAAGCTGATTGTCCGAAAGGCATCTCATGCCTCGATTTGGTCGGTCTGGGCCGTCCTTGAAGGCACCCCGTCCGAGGAGATCTTCGAGGGGTCATCTGAGGAAGATGCCTCAAGCTGGATTAATACCGGCGGACGTTCGTGGCTTGAAGAACGTAAGCGAAAACGCACTGCCTAGCGCGCCGATCTTTCCAGTGACAAAGTATGGAGTGCCTTATGCGCACGCACCGGTTTGGACGAAAAATAAAACTTCCTGCGACGACCGTCATCAAGCATCAGATCAGAATGCTGATGGCTCAAGATGAGGTTAGAAAAACGGAGGCCCAACCTGTCGAGGGGTCCGTGCGGCAGCTCGCGGTTGAGGAAGCCGAAATCAGGTAGCCGGAGTAAGCTACCTTGATCGCCGACGCTTCGGTTTTAGAGCGGTGTCGGATTGGTAACCCCACGGAGCTTGCTTTATCTAATTGCAAAGCCTCGAGATGCCTTCGCTCAGCGCGCATTGTAGCGGATCGGCACGACGATCGGAATTTGCGCGCCTTGCACTTCCGGTGGAGGCGGCGGCAAAGGTTGCGCGCGCTGCACCAGCGCGAGCGTTTCGTGATCGAGGGCGCTGGAGCCGGAGCTGTGCGTGATACGCGCATTGTGCACGCCGCCCTGACGGTCGACGCTGAATGCAAGTTGCGCTGTGCCCTGATCGCCGCGCGCCTCCGATGGGTACCTCTTGGCACGCTCGAGCTTGGCCACCAGCTGTGTCTTCCAGTTCGGCAACGCATCTGAGTTGCGCGGCGACAGTCCCGGCAACGGCGCGGCCGGCCGATCGGCCTGCTGATCGGCCCTGGTCGGCGCGCTCGCAAGGCTCGCATGCTTCTGTTTCGGCTTTTTCTCTTTCGGCGGCGTTTCGATGGGCTTCGGCGGTGGCATCGCCACGATCGGCTCGGCTTGCGGATCCGGCGGCAGCTCGATCTTCTCGATCGGCTTCTCGGGCTCGGCTCGGGCTGCGCCTCCTGCTGCAGCGGCCCGGGTGTCACGTCGGTCGTGATGTTCGGCGAAACCGCGACGGGCGCAAGATCGACCATGACGATCGCTGTGCCGGCAACCAGATTGGAATCCTCACTCCATCGCGCAAACAGCGCGGCAGCGCCGGCGGCATGAAATGCGACCGCAAACACAAAACACGTGCCCCAGCGGGCCGCCTCCGGCCAGCGGCTGAGCGAGAATGTCTTGTGGCTTTCAGCCATGACTACATCTTGTCGGCTTCGAGCCCGACCAGCGCCACGTGGAGATAGCCGGCGCCGCGCAGCTCGTTCATCAGGCTCATCAGCTCGCCATAGGGAACCGTCTTGTCGGCGCGCAGGAAGACGCGCTGCTGCTTGTCGCCCGCGGTTGCGCGGTCGAGCGCGCCGCGCCAAGCGTCGCGCGGTTGATCGTGTCGTTGTCGAGCGACACGGCTCAGGTCGGATTTGAGCGTCAGAAACAGCGGCTTGTCGGGCCGCGGCGTGCGCTCCGCGCTCGAGGCCGGCAGGTCGACCGAGATGTCGACGGTCGCCAGCGGCGCCGCGATCATGAAGATGATCAGCAGCACCAGGATCACGTCGATGAACGGCGTGACGTTGATCTCGTGGACTTCGCTGAGCTGTCGTCGCCGTGGTCAAGACGTACGCTCATGGCGTCTACTCGGCTGCGATCGGCGCGCCGGCGATCGGCCGGACGCTCGTCGAAGGCGCCGCGATCGAGATCGCGGCTGACGATCCGCAGAATCTCGGCGGCAGCATCGGCATGCAGCGCGCGATAGCCGGCGATCCAGCGCGAGAACATGTTGTACATGACCACGGCGGGGATCGCCGCGACCAGGCCGAGCGCGGTCGCCAGCAATGCCTCGGCGATGCCGGGCGCCACGACCGCGAGATTGGTGGTGTGCGACTTCGAGATGCCGATGAAGCTGTTCATGATGCCCCACACCGTGCCGAACAGGCCGACGAAGGGCGCGGTGGCGCCGATGGTTGCCAGGATGCCGGTGCCGCGGATCATCTGCCGCCCGGCGGCGGCTTCGATGCGCTCGAGCCGCGAGGCGATGCGTTCCTTGATGCCGGCTGCTGAATGTGCATCGGCCGACATGCGCAGCTCGGTATCGGTGGCGCGCAGCATTGCGGCGACGCCGACGTCGCGGCCTTTGGTCCGGACATTGGCTTCGCTCCATGATTTCGCGTGAGCGAGTCTGTCGATCGCCGCATGCAATCTGCGGCGCGCGAACATGAGCTCGATGGCCTTGGCAAACCAGATCGTCCAGGTCAGCACGGACGCAAAGGCAAGGCCGACCATCACCGCTTTCACGACAATGTCGGCCGCCATGAACATGCCCCATGGCGAGAGATCGCGCGGCAGCTTGAGCGCGATGTCCGGTGAATTCGCCGCCTGGGCGCTCGCAGGTGAATCGACGGCCGGTGACGCAGCAGTCGGCGGGGAGTTGTAGCCGCAGGCGCAACCGCCGAGGAGGGTGCGGTCGCGGCAGGCGCTTGCGGAACCGTGGGAGCCACTGTTGTCGGCGCAGTCTGCGCAAACGCGGGTGCCGGCAGAATGAGGACGGCGGCAACAAGGGCCGCCACGATGGCGCGGTACTGATGACATTGAGAGGTCATTGAACGCTCAATCCTTTCTGCCTTCCAAACTCTAGCACAACACGATCACTCGGCGGGACGTAAGCGCGGTTTGGCGCTTTTGCCAGCAAGTTCCTTGCGGTCGGAACGCTTGCGCAGCCACATGATGATGCCCGTCACCGCAAAGACGGTCGGAAAGAGTCCGGTCAGGGTCACGACGACGGCCCACACCGGTCCGCTGTGGCTGCCTTCGTGGATCCATCGGATCCACGCGGCGGCACGGTCGCCCGAGAGCGGCACTATTGCCGGTGAGGTCTGTCCACTGTGGTCGTCCGTCGTCACGGTGACAATGTCGCCGTTGCCCGCGCGTGAAATTTGCGTGCGCCAGGTGAGCGGCCGCTCACGCTGCTGCACAGGGAGGAAGACGGCGATCGGTTTTCCGTTCGGCTCGGCCTTCAGTGCCGCCGCAAGCGCCTGATCCGCAGTGAGCGCCGTACGCTGTGCAACTTGTCCGAAGCCGCGTTGCCCTTGCGGAGTCATGGTCGCGATCGACGACATCGCTTCGCGCGCCGTCTGCGGAAATGACAGGTAGATTCCGGTCGCGGAGACGACCGCGAGCGGCAGCGAGATCCAGAAGCCGAGAAGGTGATGCAGGTTGAAGGTGAACAGCGATGAGCGCCGCCAGCGCAAGCCGCGCAGAAAATTACCGCCGCGCGGCCACCACAGCCAGATTCCCGTCAGTGACAGGATCAGCATTCCGGCGCCGGCCCAGCCGACGATCTGGCGGCCGCTGTATTCCGGAATTGTCAGGTTCTCGTGAAACACGTGCAGAAATCCGAACAACGACGCACGGAAATCGACGACATCCAGGACCTTGCCCGTTGGCGGATCGACGTAGGCCGTCAACAGCTGCGGCCGCGCCCCCGCTTCGCGAGGTTGTGCGCGCATGACGACGCGCACGGGCCAACCCAGTTCGGGATACCGCACCGCTGTGGCGCGCGGTTTCGCTGGATCGTCTGCGACCGCCGCTTCTGCCTTTGCCAGATACTCTGACGGCTGCAGCGCGACTTGTTGTCCTGAGACCGCATAGCGTTTCGGATTGATCACGGAATCGATTTCGTCGTGCCAGACCAGCAGGCCGCCGGAAATGGAAATGGGAACGAGTAGAGCGACAAGGCTCAGCGCGATCCAGAGATGTACGTTGAGCCAGAGGCGGCGCAATTGTGCCGCGCGCGTGTCCGCCATGGGCCGCCCTTCCGCAATTCGTTGGCGGAGCTATAACAGCCATCCGATGTCCGCAAAATACAAAACACGCAGTCGCTCGCAGTTTTTAAGTATTCAAAACAATAAATCCAGTTTAGAAATATTCTAATTCGATAATAGTGCTTGAATATCAACTTGTTCTTGACGGTGAATACTGTCCATGGTTTCAAATATAGCCTAATAATCAGCCTGATTATTACGGTTCTAAAGTATAGTATTCGATCCGGCTGGGGAAGATGAACAACGCGATTTCAAGTATTCGGTCGGAGCCGTTCGACCGGCGCGACAACTCTTCACAACTACTAAAGTCAAAGGCCGGCTACTCCTCCGGAAACGTCCAACCGTACTTTGTTGCGCACGGCCGTAAGTCTTGCCTCCTTGATGGCAGCATCCACGGCATCGGCGCAGGAGGGCGGAAGTTCAGGCCTGCAACTGCCGACAATCGACGTCTCCGGCAACAATCAGGGCGGCTACCAGGCGGCCCAGCAGTCCATCACTCGCCTGCAGACGCCGCTGCTGGACACGCCTCAAACTATCAATGTTGTCCCGCAGCAGGAGATCCAGGAGCGGCGCCTCACCACAATGGAGGATGCGCTGCGCACGGTCCCCGGCATCACGTTCATGGCCGGCGAGGGTGGTCAGCAGGGCGACAGCCCAATCATCCGCGGCTTCGTCGCCCGGGGCGATATTTTCCGCGACGGCTTCCGGGATCCCGGTTGGTACACCCGCGATCTTTTCGACGTCGATCGTGTCGAGGTCTACAAGGGGCCTTCCTCATTCGCCTTCGGCCGCGGCTCGACCGGCGGCGCCATCAACAACGTCTCGAAGCTTCCGACCGGTCAGACCTTCGTCGAGGGCACGGCAACGATTAACTCGGTGGGCGGTTATCGCGCCGATATCGACGCCAGCGGCAAGCGCGACAATATTTCTGGTCGCATCGCCGCGCTCTATACCGAAACCGACACGCCGAATCGCGACAATGTCTGGACAAGGCGTTGGGGCGTGGCGCCCTCGATCAGCGCGCAACTCGACGACGCCACCAAGCTGACCCTCTGGTATATCTATCAGGGCGAAGAGGGCGCGCCGGATTATGGCTGGCCTTATCTGTCGCAGCCCGGCTACAGCACGACGACCGGCAACCTGGTCAATCCCGGCTACAACGGTAACGGCTCGCCGGTCACGCCGGTGCCGATTCTCGCGCAACACCTGGTTCGGCATTGCCACAGGCCCGCTGCGCGACATTGTCACCACCGAGACGCATATTCTGAGCGCCAAGATCGAGCGCGAACTTGGTAGCAATTTCAAGATCACGAACGGCACGCGTTATCTGCTGAACGATCGCTTCGGCCGCAACACGGCACCGCGCGGTCTTGGCAACGCGGCGATGCAGCCATTCACCAGCGGTCTGACCACCGGGACTGGCGGTAACGGCATCGGCTATCCGGTCGGTCTGATGACGATCGGCCGCGAGCGGCGCGAACGCGAAACCGACGCTGGCTATCTGGTCAATGCAACCGATCTTACCGGAAAGTTCGATACCGGCATCATCAACCACACGCTGACCGCCGGCGTGGAGTTGTCCCGCGAAATACGAAATCAGACGCGCACCGATCTGTGCGTGCCGACCGGGGCGACCGCCAATCTCGCCTGCTATACCAGCCTGGTGAATCCGACGGTTAGTGGCGTGCCAGCGACAGGCTTCACCTTCGTCCCGGGAAACCAAACCCTGTCGACCGATTACGCGGCCTACGTGATCGACCAGATGAAGATCACGAAGTATTTCGAGCTGCTTGGATCGTTCCGGTTCGACCGCTTCTATACCCATTTTCTCGACGGAACCGGCGCGCCAGGCCAGCAAGATCTGAAGCGCACTGACAACCTGCCGAGCTATCGCTTCGGCGCGGTGTACCATCCGACGCCGAACTCAAGCATCTATGTCGTTTACGGCAATTCCTACAATCCGTCCGCGGAGCTCGGCACTTTGTCCGGCAGTGCAAACAACGCTGCGAGCGTGACGCTCGCGCCGGAAAAAAACATTTCCTATGAGGCCGGTGTCAAAGTGGATGTGCTGGAGGGCAACCTCAGTCTCACAGGTGCCGTTTTCCGCATTGAAAAGACCAACCTGCGCATACCCGGCGATCCGACCGCGCCGACGGCGCAGCAATTCCTGGTGCTCGACGGCCTGGCGCGCGTGGATGGCTTCGAAGCCGGGGCTGCCGGCAAGGTGACCGACAAATGGCAGGTCATTGGCGGCTACAGCTACCTCGATTCCAGTATTGCGAAGACGTCGAATCTGGCGGAACTCGGCCGCTGGCTGCCCAACGCACCACGCCACAACCTGTCAGTCTGGACGACCTACGATATCACGCCAGAAATTGACGGTCGGGGCCGGCGCGACCTACCAGTCGGACGCGTTCGTCAACACGACGAACACCGCTTTTGTGCCCGAGTTTTGGAAGTTCGACGCGATGGTGAGCTACAAGGTCGACAACAAGTCGACGATCCAGCTCAATGTCTACAACATCACCGACGAGTTCTATTTCGCGCAGTACTACCAGGGCCAAGCGGTGCCGGCATCCGGCCGCTGGGCGTCGCTCTCTTACCGCACGCGCTGGTAAGCGAGAGAGGACACGCCGCCGATGATGATTCATGTGCCCAAGGTGCTGACGCCCGAACAGGTCGCGCGTTGTCGTGACGTCATGGAGAAAGCGGCGTGGGTCGACGGCCGCGTCACCGCCGGACATCAATCGTCCAAGGTGAAGAACAATCTGCAGCTTCCTGAAGTCTCGCCGGAGGCGCGTGAGCTTGGCGGCATGGTGGTCGAAGCGCTGGCGCGAAATAACCTCTTCATGTCGGCGGTGTCTGCCGAAGCAGGTCTTTCCGCCGCTGTTCAACAGATACGACGCCGGAATGACTTTCGGCGCACATGTCGACAATGCCATCCGCGGTATCGCCAACAGCGGCATCCGCATTCGCACGGACGTCTCATCGACCCTGTTTATCTCTGCGCCGGAAGACTACGACGGCGGCGAGCTGGTCGTCGAAGACACCTATGGCAGCCACACCGTGAAGCTGCCGGCCGGCGACATGATCGTCTATCCGGCGACCTCGCTGCACCACGTCACGCCGATCACGCGCGGGTCGCGGATCGCGTCATTCTTCTGGACGCAAAGCATGATCCGAGACGAGAGCAAGCGATCGCTTTTGTTCGACATGGACATGGCCATCATCAAGCTCTCCCGCGATCACCCCGAGCACAGCGTCGGCCGTCGAGCTAACCTCCGTCTATCACAATCTGCTTCGGCAGTGGGCCGAGCTGTAGGGTCCGGCAAGACGCGGAAAAAGAAAACGGCCCCGGAAGATCCCGGGGCCGCTTCTGTATATTCGAACAGTTTATTTCGGCCGCTTGGCGGCTTCCTGCGCAAGGCTCAAATCGACGTAGTTCTTGATGTCGATCTTCTTCTTCACAAATCCAAGGTCATGCGTCACATCGACGTTGCGCTGTAAGCGCTTCGACGTTCGGGATAAGATTTGGATCGCGGAAGGTGTCCTGCTTGGTGAAGAGCCAGCCGAACCGCTCGGGAGGCGCCTTGGTGAGGTTGGATGCGATCTTCGCGACCTCGTCGTGGTTTTTCGGGTCCTGGTACCAGCGCGTGATGCCGAAGCATGTCCTCCATGAAATCGATCATCGCGGCGCGGTTCTTGTCGATGAAGGATTTGCGCGCGGTCCAGACGATCATCTGCGTGACGCCGAGGGCCTCGCGCTGCTCAAACAGGACCTTTCCTTCCTCCTTCAGCTTTGGATTGAACGAGAAGGGCAGCACGGCCGGGATGAGATCGGCCTTTTTTTCCAGCAGCATCGCCGGCATCGCCGGCAGCGGGCCTTCCAGCATTGTGTAGTCGCGCTTTTCCTCGAGCCCGTGCTTCTTCAGCATGGCGCGGATCGCTACGTCGATGGCGCTGCCGCCGCCGTTCGTTCCGATCACCTTGCCCTTGAGGTCTTCGACCTTGTTGATGCCGCTGTCCTTGCGCACGTAGTACTGGGTGCTGTAGTGGCCGGGCACGCCGTCCTGGAATTCGTCGGCGATGACGCGAATATCGCTGAGCCCGGCATTTTCGATTGCAATCGCGAGCGACGAATAAGCGAGGTTGGAAACCTCCAGCTCGTTATTGGCGATCGCCGTGATCATCTGCGGCGTGCCCTGATAGCGCGTGGCTTCAAGCGTGTAGGATTTGCCCAGATGCTTGGCCAGATCCTTCTTTTCCAAAACGATCGATGCCCAGTTGGAGACCGGCGCCACCCACGACATGCGAATTTTCACCGGCTCTGCACTGTTCGCGATGCCGGCAAGGCCGAGTACACACACGCCGGCCAGCGCGAGTTTCAAAAGGCGCATGATTTTCCTCCCAGTTTCGCCGGGTCTGCGCATTCACTGGCAGACTTCTCGCTGCGAAGATGAAGATTGTCGGAGGTCCAACTGATTTTGGCAAGCCTACCGGGCGCGGCAAACGCCCGCCATCCGGTACACTCAGGCGGTGCTGGGCGCGTGCGCTTCCTGGTGCCAGATCAGCAGCCGGCGGCGGATCAGGCTCATGGCTTTGACCAGGACGTAGCCGACGACCGCGATTTCAAGAATACCGGCAAAAACGCTGGTGGAATTGGCGAAGCGCGAAGCCGTTATCATTGCCCCGCCGAGGCCGTAGCCGCCCATCAGCATCTCGGCAACAACTGCGACGATCAGCGACAGCGGCAATGCGACCTGCAGTCCGGTCATGATCTGCGGCGACGCCGCCGGCAGAATGATCTGATAGAGGAGCTCGCGGTTGTTCGCCCCCATATTTCTCGCCGACCAGATCAATTCTCGTTCGACGCCCTGGATGGCGATGACGGTCGCCGCAATGACCGGAAAGATGGCGTCGATGACGATGATGGTGATTTTGGAAACGTCATAGACGCCAAGCCAAAGGATGACGACCGGAAGGAATGCGATCTTGGGCATCGGAAAGCCGACCGAAACGATCGGGTCAAAAAACCAGTTGGCGATGACGTTGCGCGACATCGCCATCCCGATCAGGACGCCAAGAACCGCGCAGATCGCGAAGGCGACAAGCGCGCGATAAAGCGTAAGGCCAGTGTTGATCCAGAGATCGCCATAGATTGCATCGCTCCAGATACGTTCGAGCACCGCGCTCAAAGCCGGCAGCTGGAACGGCGTGAAGGTTCCGCTGCGAGCCAGAACTTCCCAGGCAATCGCAAGCGCAAGAATCGAAAAGATATGAGCGAAACCCCACAGCAGCCGGTACGCGAGCCGTGCGGCCTTTTCGGGCAGGCCGTCCGGCGATGCGGCATCCGGAATCGCTGGGACTAGTCGCGCCATGCCAGCGTCCGTTTCGTTATCAGCAAATAAAGCCGGTCGGCGGCAAAGCCAAGAAAGGCCACCGTGAGCACGACCGCATACATCGCGTCATACGACCCGTTGGCGCCGAGAGAGCCGATCAAGTGGCCAAAGCCCTTTTGCGCGACGATCAGTTCGGATGACACCAACAGGATGAAGGAAAGCGCGAGCGCTGTGCGAATGCCATTGAGCAGTTCGGGCATCGCGCTTGGCACGACGACGTCCCACAACATGCGCAGCCGGCTCGCGCCCATGCTGCGCGCCGACCAGACCAGCACCTGCTCGCTCGAGCGCGCGCCGTTGAACGCGCCGATCGTCACCGGCAGCATGCAGCCCAGGAAAATCAGCAGGATTTTCGATCCGTCGCCGAAGCCCAGCCAGATGACGGTCACCGGGATCAACGCGGATTTCGGCAGCGGGTAGAAGATTTCGACGAGCGGGGCGACCAGCACGTTCACCGGCTTCCACCAGGCCATGGCGATGCCGACGATGCCGCCGATCAGGATTGCGAGGGCCAATCCGGCGCCGGCGCGATAGAGCGAGGACGCGCCATTGCTGATGAGCTCGCCGTCCTTGACCATGGCAATCCCGGCCGAGATCACTTCGGACAAAGGTGGCAAAGCGGACGTCGATACAAGCTCGAGCCGCGCCACGACCTCCCAGGCGACCGCGAGCAGAAGCAAGGGAAGATAGCGGATCAAGGATTGCTTCATGACCGCTTGCCCTGCGCCTTGATCGCTTCTTCCTTCACCAGATTCCAGATCTCGTCGACTTTCTCGACGAAGAACTTGTTCTTGAAGATATCGGGATCGTTCTTGTCGAACTTGGTGTCGACGATTGTCTTGATGCGGCCGGGCCGCGCCGACATCACCGCGACCCGATCGGCAAGATAGACGGCCTCCTGCACGTCGTGCGTGACAAAGATCACGGTCTTCGGCGTGCGTTGCCAGATGCGCAGCAGTTCGCTCTGCATCAGGCCGCGCGTTTGCGCGTCGAGCGCGCCGAACGGTTCATCCATCAACAGGATCTTCGGGTCGAAGGCGAGCGTGCGCGCGATCGCGGTGCGTTGCTTCATGCCGCCGGACAGTTGCGAAGGATAGCTGTCCTCGAAGCCGGCGAGCCCGACGAGCTCGATGAAGTCCATGGCGCGTTTCTCGCGCTCTTCCTTCGGCATGCCTTGCCGTTCGAGACCGTAGAGAATATTTCCCCGCACGGTCTTCCACGGAAACAGCGCGAAGTGCTGAAAGACGATGCCGCGGTCGGGCCCGGGGCCGGCGACATTCTGGCCGTCGATCAGGATCGCGCCGGTTTCGACCGGCAAAAATCCGCCAATGAGATAGAGCAAGGTGGATTTGCCGCAGCCGGACGGCCCGAGCAGCGCGACGAACTCGCGATTGCCGACCTCAAGCGAAACCTGGTCGAGCGCCAGCACTTCGCGCCCGCGCGGCGGACGATAGAGATGGTTGACCCGGTCGACGACGATTTGTGCTGCGGCTGCCATGACGGAAGGAAGCGTCCCTAACCGGCACAATCTGTCAAGCGCCGTTCGCGCTGGCCGGATGCCGCGCATGGTCCTATAATGTGGGACCCCCAACTTTCAGCACTTTCAAGAGGAAATACCAGTGGCCAACACGCTTCTCGAAGCCCGCCGCGAGCTCGCGCTTGCAAACCGTATTGTCGCCAATGAGGGCGTGATCGATGCCTTCGGCCATGTCAGCATGCGGCATCCGGACAATCCAAAGCGCTATTTGCTGTCGCGCTCGCGCGCGCCCGAACTGGTGACGCCGGACGACTTCATCGAATATGACCTGGACTCGCAGCCGCAGCGCGATCCGGGCGTTGGGCAATATTCCGAGCGGGTGATCCACGGCGAAATCTACAAGGCGCGGCCGGAGGTGAATTCGGTGTGTCACCATCATTGTCCGGCATTCATGCCGCTGCTCGCGACCGGCACCGACTACATGCCGATTTTCCATCTCGGCTCGGTCGGCGGCATCAGGCCGCCGTTCTGGGATCAGCGGGATGAATTCGGCGACACCAATATGCTGGTGATAAAGCCGGAGGAGGGCGCTTCGCTTGCGCGCGCGCTCGGCAAGCACTGGATGGTGCTGATGATGCGCCACGGCGTCACCGTCGCCGGCACCAGCGTGCGCGATTGCGTCTTCCGCTCGGTCTTCTCGGCCCGCAATGCCGAGTATCAGGTCGCGGCGATGACGATCGGCTCCGACATCGCGACGCTTTCACCCGGCGAAACCAAGTTGGCGGGCCAGATCAGCTCCAAGACCACCGGCCTCACGCGCTCGTGGGAATATTGGTCGATGCGGGTCGCCAAGACGGGCGGGCTTCACGGCTGCTCCTGAGCGTAAATCGAGCGCAAAAGCGCCGGGCCGCGCCTGCAAAAAGATCGCGCCAAAGCGAAGCCGCAAGAAGCGGCGCTGACAATTGCGCTTTTCTGCGGCGGGCGCCGGTGTTGAATGCCGCCCACAAGGGGGCGTACGTTAACAAACAAAAGCATCCAGGGAGGAAACGCATGAAAGCCTTCACAGACAATCGGCGGCGTGCTCGGGATTGCGGTCGCGCTGGCCGTCGCGCCGGCTTCGGCCGAGGACCAGCTGAAGGTGGCCATCGGCCAGATCAACAACTGGGAAAATCAGGCGCCGACGCTTGGCCAGGATGCCGGCATCTTCAAGAAGCATGGACTGGTGCTTGAGAATGTCGGCACGCAAGGAGCGGGCGAAACCATCCAGGCGGTGATCTCGGGCTCCGCCGATATCGGCGCCGGCGTCGGCGCCGCCGGCGTGATGCGCGCATTCTCGAAGGGCGCGCCGGTGCGCATTCTGGCGCCGGCCTTCACCGGCACCGGCGATCTGTACTGGTACGTGAAAGCGGACTCGAAAATCCAAAGCCTGAAGGACGCCACGGCCGAGAACACGATCGCCTATTCGACCAACGGATCAAGCTCGAACAATATCGTCGTTGCGTTCGTCAGCGAGCTCGGCGCGAAGGCCAAGCCGACGGCGACCGGCGGCCCGCCGGCACGCTTACGGCGGTCATGTCCGGTCAGGTCGATATCGGCTGGGCGGCGCCGCCGTTCGGCCTGCAGGAAATCAAGGAAGGCAAGATCCGCATCGTCGCGCGTGGCAGCGACGTGCCGTCGCTGCGCGGCCAGACCGTGCGCACGCTGATCGTCAATGAGAACTCGCTGAAGACCAAGCGTGACGCGATCATGCGTTTCATGGAAGCGTATCGTGAGTCGGTCGACTGGATGTATTCCGATCCGAAGGCGGTCGAAATGTATTCGGCCAAGATTCATCGGCCCGTCGACCTGCTGAAGGAGTCGATGGCGAAATTCCAGCCGAAGGAAGCGATGCAGACGGACAAGTTCGCCGATCTCGACGGCGCGATCGCCGACGCGGTGAAGTTGAAATTCCTGGAAAAGCCGCTGACCAAGGAACAGATTGCGGAATTGCTGCAAATTCCGCCGCGCAAAAAATAGAATTTACGGCACGAAATGAAAACGGGCCGCTGCTTGAGCAGCGGCCCGTTTGTTTATGCCGAATTGCGGATTACTTTTTCTTCTTTGCCTTTTTCTTGCCGCCGCCCTTGGCTTGGCCGCTGCTTTGCATGCACCCGGCTTGGCAGCCCTTCGCGCCGTCTTTCGCGGCGTAGCAGGCGTTGAGATAGGTGAACTTCATGGTCGCCCTTGGTCGCGCACACCGGAGCCGGTCCTCCGAGCAGACGAGCTGCGGGGGCGGCGGCGGTGCCGCGGCTGCCGCCTTCTTCTTTCGCGGCTTCGCTGGGCACGGCCGAGCCGATCACAAATGCGACGGCGGCCGCCGCGACGAACGTGGCATATGCAAGATTTTTGAATTTCATCTATTCCTCCCCACCAGTTTTTGGACGAAACATAGTAGAAGGTGGCACGCCACGATGACAAGAAATTTAAGCTGAAATGACCGCCCTCAAACCTGAACGTGCATTCATGTGGGGCAGGGTCAATGCCTGCTTTTGGCTGCCGCGTTTATCGCGCCAAGGATGGCGGCGCGTCCGGATTTCAAGCGCGGCGCGTACCGTTTCAAGCTTGCCGATCGCGCCCATCTCGCGCTGGCGCTTGACGGTCGAATCCACCATCAGCGGGTCGAGTCCGAGCTCGCGCAGGGTCGCGGCGGACTCCTCCATTTCGGCTGCCCGCCGGGCGCCATGGCTGGCCATGCGCTCGAGGTTGTAGTCGGCGATCTGTCCCCAATCGAGCGTCGGATAGTTGTTCTTCAAGGACGCCGTCACTTCGTCCAGGACCCCGGCACGCGCCGCGGCCAGGAAGCATTCCAGCGTCAGCGCCTCGATGCCTTTGATCATCACGCTGCGGATCATCTTGATGGCCGCCGCCGAGCCGGTTTCGGGACCGACCACCGACAGCTGCATCTCGAGCTCGCGCAACAAAGGCGAAATCTCCTCCGCATGCGGGCCGGCGATGAGGAGCGGCGTCCGGTGCCGGGCAGGGTGAATGGCGGCAACCACCGCAACGTCGACGTAGCGGGCCCGCTCGCCCAGGAGCTTGGCGGTTTCCTGCTTGCGGCCGGGAGAAACCGAATTGATATCGAGATAGTAGGGATTGCCGTTCAGATGCGGGGCAACGGAACGCGCGGCGTCCACGCTCGATGCGGCGGTGACGGCAGAGATGACGATGTCCGTCTCGCGCACGGCATCGGCGGCTGAGGCGGCCGCACGCACCCCGATCGCTTCGCCGGCGGCTTTGAGAGGTGCGCCGGCCTGTTCCGGAAACAGGATGTCCCAGGCCGCGATGCGTTCAACGCCGGCGTCCTTGAGGCCGGAGGCAATGGCCTGGCCTGCTTCACCGAAACCGATAAAGGAAATTCGCGGCGTGTTGCGACGATTCATGACGCAAGCTCACTCAGGAGTCCGGAACGCCGGGAACGGGTGGCGTGCCCTTGGTGTGGAACGATTTGATCGTCTGCAGGCCCCAGGCCTGACCCTTCTTTCGTTCCGCTTCGGTCCAGGTGATCGGCTTCCAGTCGGGGGCGAGCACGAGCCGCGCGCCTGCGCATGAGACTTCGACGCGGTTGCCGCCCGGTTCATACACGTACAGGAAAAAGGTCTGCTGGATTGCATGCTTGTGCGGCCCGGTTTCGATGTAGACGCCATTCTCCAGGAAGATGTCGGCAGCACGCAGCACATCCTCGCGTGCATCCAGCGCGAACGTGACGTGGTGCAGGCGTCCTTTCGTGCCGGTGTGGTCGCGTGTGTAGGCGAAGTCGTAGCTTTTGTTCGTCGCCGTCATCCACATGCCGGCTTCGGTGCCGTCGTCGAGCACGATCTGCTCGGTCAACATAAAGCCGAGATAGTTCTGGAAGAATTCGCGGTTGGCCTTGATGTCCACTGCCAGGCCGTTGAAGTGGTCGATGCGCCGCACGTTGATGCCGCGCGCCGGAAACTTCTGCGCCTGATTCTTGAGCGCGGGCCGCAATTCGCGCGGCGGTTCGTACCATTCGGTGTCGTAGTAGATCTCGAATCTGTGGCCGTCCGGATCCTTGAAGACGAACGTCTTGCCGTGGCCGAGATCCCCATCCGTCCATCCGATGTCGAAGCCCGAACCCTTGAGCGCAGCAGCGCGGCGTTCGAGCGCCTGCGGCGAGCGGGTGCGGAAGGCGGCATGGCCGAGACCGGACGTCTTCGAGTCCGTCAGCTTGAGCGAATAGCGCTCATAGTCGTCCCAGCCGCGCAGATAGACGCTGCCGTCTTTTTCTCCGCTTTGCGTCATCCCCATGATGTCGATGAAGAACCGGCGGCTCTCCTCGAATTTCGGCGTCAGCAACTCGACATGGCCGAGGTGTGCAATGTCGTGGATCGGTTCAGGCTGCATGGTTGAGGTCTTCTTGTGTTGCCGTCGCTAAACTCAATTCTGCCCAAGCGCTCGCGCGAAGGCCAGCACCAGGTTATTGGCCGGCATCGGTGAAATCTCTGCCTCCGTCAAGCCGGCAGATTTGGCGAGCCCATTCAGGTCCGACACGTCGCGCACGCCCCATTCGGGATTCTCCGCCCGCAGGCTGGCATCGAATGCCGCGTTGCTTGGCGATGTATGCGCGCCATCCCGCCGGAATGGGCCGTACACAAACAGGCGGCCATGCTTTCGCAGAAATCGGCCCGCTCCTGCAAACAGATTCTTTGACACGCGCCAGGGCGAGATGTGCAGGACGTTGATGCACAGCATCGCCGTGAGCGGCGCATTGCGGCCGGCGTCGCCGGTCCAGCTCCAATCAGGATCGCTGAGATCGATGCGCTGGGGTGAGCGCAGGTTTGCGACGCCCGAATATGTGCGCCATGCGGCGATGCTCTTCAGGTGAGAGTTCGTAGATGTCGCTGGGCCACCACGTCATTCCGGGCGCACGCGGCGCGAATGCGGCGGCGTGCTGGCCGGTGCCGCTGCCGATTTCCAGAAGGTCGCCGCTCTGCGTCGCCAGAAAGCCGCCGACAGCCGACCAGATCGGCTCGTGGTTGCGATGAAAAGCCGGCGCATCCAGCCGGCCGTCGGGTTGCGCCGGCTCGGTGGTTTTACCGTACTCGCTGACGAATTGCGCCATGATTGCGCCGCCGTCATTGTCCGGTAAGTGCCTTAACCCTTGCATTGGCTGTCGGTCAAAGGTTGCGGATCGGGCGGGACTAACGGGCCGAGCTTCGTTGTTTTTGCACTGACAATGGGGCAAAATCCCCCGCATTCACGGGCCATTTGCGCGCGAACGATAAAAAATCCAGGGAGGAGCAAAGATGCATAAATTCAGATCATCGCTGGCGGTGCTGGCCGCTGCGATCATGTTGCCGGCGGCCGCACAGGCGCAAACCAAGATCACCATCGGCATACCGACGTCGCCGCCCAATATCGTCCATATGCCGACTATCGTCGCCAAAGAATTGGGCCTCTACAAAAAAGCCGGGCTCGACGTCGACATCGTGTCGCTCGGCGACGGCGTGAAAGTTTATCGCGCGCTGCTCGCGGGCAATATCGAATTCGGCCTTACTCCCGGCGCGCCGACGATCATCGGCCGCTCAAATGGCGCGGCGGTGAAAGCGCTGTCCGCCAATCTGCCGAAATTTGAAGCGTCGATGGTGGTGCGCAGCGAGATCAAGACGATGGCCGATCTCAAGGGCAAGCGCATCGGCATCCAGGAGCCGGGCGGCTTCGCCGACATCCTCAGCCGCAGCGTGCTGCGCGCGGCCAAGATCGATCCGAAGGAGGTCAACTTCGTCACCATCGCGAGCGAGGACGTGCCGGCGCTCGTGGCCAACCAGGTCGATACCGCGATCCTGCACGTCGAGCAGGAGATGTTCGCCAAGAGCAAGGTGCCGGACCTGCACGCCATCGCGCGCATGTGGGAACTGCAGCCGAAGACGCTCTATACGTTCCTGTCGGCGACCGAAAAGACGATCAAGGATCAAGCCGGACGTCGTTCAGAAGGTTCGTCACGGCCAATATCGAGGCCACCCGCATCATGTACACGGACCGGGCCAAGATCATGCCGATCCTGGTCAAGCAGACCGGCTATCCGGAGAAGGTTCTGGCCGAAAGCTTCGACTTCCTGGTCAAGCAGTGCATCTGGGACGCCAATAGCGGCCTCAGCCCCGAGCGCATGAACTTCACCGCCGAGTTGATGACCAAGGTCGGCAACATCAAAGAGGGCAAGACGCCGAAATACGAGGACGTCGTCGATACCACTTTTGCCAAGAAAGCCATTGAGCAGCTTGGCGAGTGGAAAGGGCCGGTTTGCCCGACCGCGGCGTTCTGAAGTAAACGCTTCACCGAAACGGCAGGCGCCGCGCCGTATGTGGCGCCTGCCATACGAACCGCGCCCGTAGGGCGCGACGAAAGGACGACGATGACCGTTGCCCAGCAGGTCGATACCGGCGCAATCGCCGGCGGCGCGCAGGCGCCGGCTGTGGTCAAAACGCCCTGGTGGGAGCACGCCGCGCTCTACCGTTACGGCTTTGTCGTCGTCCATCCTGATCGTCTGGGAGATCGTCGCGCCCTTCATCAGCCCGATCTTTTTCACCTCGCCGAGCAAGATCGCGGTCGCCTTCTACGAGACGACCGTGTCCGGCGAACTGCCGTATTTTCTGGCGCAAAGCCTGGAGGTCATGGTCTACGGCCTGGTTACCGCCATCGTGGTCGGCATTCCGCTTGGCGTTGCGATGGCGCGAATTCGCTGGCTCGACTGGGCGCTCGACCTGCCGATCAATGCTCTTTACGCGACGCCGCTGGTCGCGGTTGTGCCGCTGCTGGTGCTGTGGTTCGGGATCTACCTGAAGGCCAAGATCATCGTCGTCTTCCTGTTCGCGGTATTCCCGATCCTGATCAACACGTATCAGGGCGTGCGCGAATGCGACAAAGGCATGATTGAAGTCGCGCAGTCTTTCCGCTCGAGCGAATGGAGAATGTGGCGCGACGTGCTGCTGCCGTTTGCAGTGCCCTACATCATCGCGGGTCTCCGCCTCGCGATCGGGCGCGGTCTGATCGGCATGATCATCGCGGAATTTTACACAACGATTTCCGGTCTGGGATTCATGATCACGAAATACGCGAACGTTTTCGCAATGGATAAGACGTTCGTGCCGGTGATCGTATTGATGGTGCTGGGCGTTTCGCTGACGACATTGCTGAAATGGGTAGGCCGGCGCATCGCGCCCTGGAGCGCCGCCAACCGCTAACGCTCACGGTTTTCGTCCTATTGCAGTCACCACTTCCGCGCGGGACAATGCGTGCACGGACAACGCGCGCTTTGTAACGGGGGTGTTCGATGATTGCCGGCCTGTCGATTCAGAACTTCACCATTCTTCACGTCGCCATCAGCCTGATCGGGATTGTCAGCGGTCTCGTTGTGCTGGCTGGGATGCTTCGCGCCCGCACGCTACCCGGCTGGACAGCATTGTTTCTTGTCACGACCATTCTTACGAGCGTGACTGGGTTCATGTTTCCGATAAATGGCCTCACACCGGCCATCGTCTTTGGCCTGATATCAATCGTGATATTGGCGGTCGCGCTCATGGCGCTCTACGTGAAGCGCCTGAGCGGGGCGTGGCGATGGATCTACGTCACGAGTGCTCTGCTGGCGCTCTATTTGAACGTTTTTGTTCTGGTCGTGCAGTCCTTCCAGAAGGTGCCGGCATTGCAAAAACTGGCACCGTCGCAGTCCGAGCCACCGTTCCAGATCGCTCAGGGCGCGACTTTGCTTGCGATTTTCATTCTCGGAGCGCTGGCTGTAAGGAGATTCCGGCCAGCTCCGTAGACGCGCAAGCCCAAGCCAGGACCTTCGTGAAAGGTCCGCCAAAAAGAAAGAAGCCGCCGTTGCCGGCGGCTTCAATCAAATCAGCTAACCGCTGAAATTACTTCAGCTGGTCAGAGATGTACTGGAACTTGCTGTTGAGGCTCGAACCAATCGCGTTCACAGTAGCGATAATCACGACCGAAATGCCGGCGGCAATGAGACCATATTCGATCGCGGTCGCGCCGGACTCGTCCTTCAGAAACGCAACAACCTTAGACATCACGCATCCTCCATGTAGCTGGAACTCGAGTACACAGTCATCATCTGGGTGGATGATGGCAGGACCTTACCGGCGGCCCGTTAAGAAGAAGCTTCGCTGATACACGGAGAATTGTTTAAAATTCTTATCGATATTCCGATCGCGGTCGGCTCGAGCCACCGCGAGGGATGGGCCCCGCGCGGGTTTTGATGCGAATTTTCAATGGAAATCGAGACCCCGCAAAGTGTAGGTGCGCCGTTCAGCCCGGTAATTGCCCGAGCAAAAGCCAGGCTCGTTAACGGGTCGTTATCCACCAGGCCTAAATCGCAAATGCCGGCGACGCTCCGGCGGAACAGCCAGTGGCAGGTGCGTAGATGAGAGGGACTTCGCCAAAAAGAGGCCGCCGTTGCCGGCGGCCTCAATTCGTTCAGCGAAGCGCCGAAACTACTTCAGCTGTTCCGAGATGTACTGGAACTTGCCATTGAGGCTCGAACCGATCGCGTTCACCGTGGCGATAATCACGACCGAAATACCGGCGGCGATCAGGCCGTATTCGATCGCGGTGGCGCCAAACTCGTCTTTTAAAAAAGCAACAACCTTGGACATTCGAATACTCCATGTGGCTGGATACGCGGCCACAGTAAGAGCGCCCCGTTAAAGGCATCTTCGATCGCCGCGGCAATTTTCCAAAAATCCAAATCGCTTGCAGACAAGCGAGAGTTGTCACGCGCAAAAAAGTTCTGACGACGCCAAGACCGAAATATTTTTCAAGTACTACACGGACGAACGAATGGATGACGGCTTTTCTAAAAATATTTTGCGGCAGCCGCGTACGTTAACGCAGCGTTGTGCATGACCGCCGTCAATTGTCCTCCGGATGGTCGATGTAGACCAAACCGGCTTTCGCAAGCGGCTCGCGCATCTTGTACATGTCGAGGCTGAGCGTGCCGGCCTCGAGCTGCTTGCGTTTGCCGTCTTCGTCGTCCTTGCGCTTCTGCGCCTTCTGCGCGGTCTCGACAGCAACTTTCTTCGGGATCACGACGACGCCATCGTCGTCCGCAACCACCACATCGCCGGGCTCGACGTTGACGCCGGCGCAAACCACCGGGACGTTGACCGCACCAAGCGTGGCTTTCACCGTGCCTTTTGCCGAAATGGCCTTCGACCAGACCGGAAAGCGCATCTCCGAGATCGGCCGCACGTCGCGGCAGCCGGCATCGATGACAAGTCCGGCGACGCCACGCGCGCGCAGCGCTGTCGCAAGCAATTCGCCGAACATTCCGTCGGAATTGTCCGCCGTGCAGCCGACAACCAGGACATCGCCTTTCTGGCACTGCTCGACCGCGACGTGGATCATCCAGTTGTCGCCGGGCTGCGCCAGCACGGTGACCGCCGGGCCGGCGATCTGCGCCCCGGCCCAGATCGGCCGCATGTAGGGCTTCATCAATCCTGATCGTCCGAGCGCCTCGTGCGCTGTGGAGACGCCGACCGCGCCGAGCGTTCCGATGGCGTTGCTGTCGGCGCGTTTGATGTTGCGGACGACGACGGGCTTCATTTCAAAATCTCCTCAACGGTCGGGAACAGTCGCTGATACGCCTCGCCATAGGTCATCGGAACGCCGGTGTTGCGGCTGCCCTGGATGCCCCGGTTGAGGGCGACCCGCTCATAATAGCCCCACAAATGCTTTTGCGCGGCGAGGATCTGGAATGCCTTGTACTTCTGCTCCCAGACCTCGTCGATTTTCAGAATGAGATTGGGCTTGTAGTTGCACATTTCCGGCTGGTGCGGCTCGAACAGGAACACCGGCGGCGCCGCATATTTGTACTTGGCGCCGGGCTTGTGGCCCATCGCCTGGGCGACCACGCGCGTTTCCTGCGCGAAGTGAGCCGCGTTGGGATGGTCGAAATTGTACGGATCCTCGAGCGCGTGCGTCAGCACGAAAGACGGGTTGAGCTCGCGATAGATGTCGACCATGCGGTCGAAATGGCTTTCGTTGAGCTTGAGCGGATAGTCGCCGCAGTCGAAGAATTCGATCTCGGCGCCGAGCAGTTTCGCGGCGCGCTCGGCCTCGTCTTTGCGGCCGGCTTTTACTTTTTCCAACGTGGCGCCCGGTTCTTTCCAGGCAAACTGGCTTTCCCCGCGCTCGCCGTATGACATGCAGACGATTTTGACCCGATAGCCGCGCTTGGCATGCAACGCGATCGCTCCGCCCGCGCGCCAAACGAAATCACCGGGATGGGCCGTCACGACAAGCCCGGTCTTCTGATCCGCCATGCCACCACTCCTTTTACATGTCGGCTTGTTAAACTAGGTTGAGTGGCGGGCGGTCAAGCCGCCGGGGGCAGCTCAAGCGGAGGCATCTCACAATGGCAAATGGCGGCAGGCCGAATTTCGACGAACTTCGGTGAGCAACCGACAGCCGGCAAAGAGGAGTGAGCGATGAAAAAGACCTACACCGGCGGCTGCCAGTGCGGAAAGGTCCGCTACGAGGCGCAAGCCGATATCGGGGAAGTGATCACGTGCAACTGCTCGCGCTGCCGCAAGGTCGGCGGGTTGCTGTCCGCCGTTGCGATGTCGGACTTCAAGCTGCTGTCAGGCGAGAATGAAATGACGGAGTATCAGTTCAACAAGCGCGCGATTCATCATCCATTCTGCAAGACGTGCGGCATCGAGTCCGTACGCCTACGGCAAGGGGCCCGGCGGCAGGGACATGGTGATGCTCAACGTGCGTTGCCTGGACGGCGTCGACGTCGAGCAATTCAAGGTGAAGAAATTCGACGGCGCGAGCCTATGACCGGGGAGGGCACTCGCGAACGGGTCTCCTAAAAGCCATAACGGGCAGACCGTCGTCCACCCGTCACAAGCTCTCGGATCCATTCCTGGCGCGCAGGCCGAAACCCGCAGCGGAGGTACCAGTTACTGAGAGCCAGGGCCGGTAGTCATGAGCCACGAATACTGCAAGCAGCACCCACGTCCCATGTCCAGTCCGGTCATGGCGGCCATCCGTGTCCGGCAGAGCCGAAGATGGGCGACCTGTCGGGAAGCCTACCTCCGCCACGCGGCGAGGCAAGGCCGAAGAATTGCTGTTGATAATTCTGAGGATTAAATATGACGGGGCTTGTCAGCCCAAAATCGTACCTTTGCCGCGGCCGTCCTTGCTTTGCTCGATCATGACCGTGTCATGCTTGAGCGCGAGCTGCTTGGTGAGCTCGGCGTTCATCAGCTGATCCTGCGTGAGCGCGTGCATGTCCGCGAACATTCCCTCGGTACCGGCCGGACTGTAGATCATCAGCATGCGCACGCCTTCTTTCGACGTCACCTGATGCGGAACGCCGGGCGGGATGTGAACGCAGGATCCTTTCGTGGCGTGGAACAACTCATCGCCAACCTGAAAGTCCGCGCTGCCGTCGAACAGGTAGAACGTCTCGTAGGCCTTGATGTGATAGTGCGCGCGCGACTGAAAGCCGGGTTTGCAGTTCTCCTCGACCACCTCGAAAGTTTGAGCGGTATCATCGCCCGTGATCTTCACGATGACCTCGTTGGCCTTGGCGTAGATGTTGCCTTTGCCCGGCGGTGAGTGCTTGCCCTTGGCGGTCATGGTGGCCTCTCTCGATCGTTTCCGGTCCAATTGATTGCACAGGCGTGCCCCGGCTGAACAGAGGCCGATGGTCGAGCAGTGGGCTGGACGGGACGCGAAAATGGCCCGACAGTTGCCACCCGGTACCGATCAGCAGAGGCAATCCCCATGGCACGGAATACCGCACGCGAACGGCTTGAGGCCGCGCTTGCCCGCATCGATGACCCAAAGGGGGAAGGAGCACGGACCTGCCTCACCGTCTATCGCGAGCAGGCGAAGGCCGCGGCCGATGCCGCCGATGCGCGCGCGAAGTCCGGAATCTCGCTCGGCCCGGTGGACGGCACGATTGTGAGCATCAAGGATCTTTTCGACGTCGCCGGCGAAGTTACGCGCGCCGGGTCGAGGATTTTCGCGGAGGAAGGAAAGCCGGCCACCGCCGATGCGCCGGTCGTGCGCAGGCTGCGCGCCGGCGGGGCGATCATCGTTGCCAAAACGAACATGAGCGAATTTGCCTATACCGGTATCGGCGCCAATCCGCATTTCGGGACGCCGGGCAATCCGGCCGACCGCAAGCGCGTTCCCGGCGGCTCGTCGTCAGGCGCCGTGGTCTCGGCCGCTGATGGCATGTGCGAGATTGCCATTGGCTCGGACACCGGCGGCTCATGCCGGATCCCGGCGGCGATCTGCGGGATCGTCGGCTACAAGCCGAGCCGGCAGCGTATCCCGACCGACGGCGCTTTCCCGTTGTCATACAGCATCGATTCAATCGGCCCGATTGCGCGCACGGTGGAGGCCTGCGCCAAGGCCGATGCCGTCATGGCGGCTGAAGATTTCGCGCCGCTCGAGCCCGCGCCGCTCGCCGGCCTTCGCATCGGCATCGTGCAGGGAGCTCCACTGGAGAATCTCGACGAGACCGTGTCGAAGCGTTTCGCGGGAGCGGTCGATCAATTGCGCAAGGCGGGTGCGCGTCTGTCTGAAGAAAAACTCGCATTGCTTGCCGATATGGCCGACGTCAACAGCAAAGGCGGCGTGCAGCCGACAGAGGCATTTTCGATTCACCGCGAGCTGATGTCGCGCCGCGCCGACGACATTGACCCGAATGTGCGGGTACGGCTCGAGCGGGCACGCAATGTCAGTGCCGCCGACTACATCGATATGGTGCGGCAGCGCGCCCGGCTCATCCGGCTGATGGATGCGAGGCTGGCCGACCTCGACATTCTGGCATTGCCGACCACACCGATTGTGGCGCCGACAATGCAGGAGGTGGCGCCGGCCGATGAATTCGCGCGCAGAAATGCGATGTTGCTGCGCAATACGCTTATTGTGAATTTCTTTGATCTCTGCGCCATCTCGGTGCCGATCCCGCGCGAAGGCGGCCTTCCGGCCGGCTTGATGCTGGTTGCCCGCAACGGTCAGGACAATCGCCTGTTCCGCATAGCGATGGCGGTTGAACGACTATTTGGCGGGTAGGCGCCTAGAACGCCCGTAGAGATTCAAGCAACAACCGGTGGCGTTCGGCGCCGAGCCTTTCTTTCAGTGCGGCTTCATGTTGTGCGGCCAGCATTTTGGCGCGCGCCAGGATTTTTTGGCCTTCCGCAGTGAGCCGCAGCGCATGACGACGACCATCGGCAGACGATGGCAGCCGTTGTGTCAGGCCGCGTTTTTCCAGGCGGTGCAACAGGCGGACCAGTCGCGCCCGCTCAATGCCCAGAGTTGTCGCCAGCTCCGCCTGGGACAGTCCCGTATTGGCGCCGATGACCACCAGGACCGAGAATTCGGCCGGACTGATGTCGATCGATGACAGTCGGCGGATGAAGTCCTGAAACACCCAAAGCTGTGCCCGGCGGATGAAATAACCGAGCCGTTCGTTGAGAACGCCGAGGTCGATAACAGGCGCGCTCCTGCGTTTCTGCGGCGTTTTGCGCAGCAGCACGGCCCGTTTGGTCGCGTGTTTGGCGTCAGACATGGGGGCTTGGTAGCCTTGTCGCGGTCGTCACCAACGGTGTTGACGAAATTTGTTGTCCTAGTCAACAATATGGCCAGGTGAATACGGGAATGGGTGAACGGCCCGCACGGTGGTCGCTGCGGCCGAGGTTCGATCTTGTGAAGATTGGAAAAAATCCGGCATCATCCGGAACAAGGGCCGCGTGCTCGGCCAGGGAGGATATCCGATGAAGAAGAAATCTCAGTCGAAGGTGGCCGTGACCCGCCGAACTTTCAGCGCCGGGCTCGGGGCAGCCGGCATCGTTGCGGGGACCGCGCCGTTCAACATCGTTCGCGCGCAGGGCGCGGCGTTGAAGGTCGGCGTGCTTCTGCCGCGTTCAGGCTATCAGGCCAGCATCGGGCAAGACTGCCAGCGCGGTGTCGATATTTCCGCCGGCATTCTCAAGGATCTCGGCCTGCCGTCGCTTCAGATCATGAATGCGGATACCGAAACGAACGTGGATGTCGCCCGTTCACGCGCCGAAAAACTGATCAGCGAGGGCGCCCAGCTGCTCGTCGGCGCTTTCGACTCCGGACAGACCACGGCGATTGCACAGGTGGCCGAGCAAAAAGGCATTCCGCTCGTCATCAACATAGCGGCCGCTCCGCCGATCACCGAGCAGGGCTACAAGTTCGTATTCCGCAATTTCCAGACCGGGCCCATGATCCTGCGTGATGCCTTCCTCAACCAAAAAGAAATTTTCCAGATTACCGGCTCGGCGCCGAAAACGGCGGTCATGCTGCATGTCAACGACACCTATGGCTCGTCGATCCAGAAGGGCATGGCCGCCATGCTCCCGAAGTTCGATATGCCCTATCAAATTCTCCAGGAAATCGCATATGACCCCACTGCGCGAGATCTCTCGGTCGAAATTGCCAAGGCCAAGGCGACCGGCGCCGAAGCGCTCATCGCTGTCAGCCGCCTCAACGATGCGATCCTGCTCACCCGTGAGCTGGTCAAGCAGCGCTGGAATCCGATGGCGGTGCTGGCCATCGGTCCAGGATGGTACGAGGATCAATATCTCAAGACCCTGGGCAAGCTATCGGACGGCCCAATCAGCCTGGTGCCCTGGTACGATCCCAACAAGAAGCTCAGCCAAGCTTTGGAAGCCGCGCTGGCGAAGGCGCACCCCGGCGTGAGCATGTCGACCAACCATGTCTATACGTTCGAGGCATTGTTGGTCGCTGCAGACGCCTACAAGCGTGCCGGCTCAGCCGATCCGAAGGCGCTCGCCGACGCCATTCGCACGACCAATATCACCAACAATGTCAGCCCCGGCCCAGGGATCATGTTTGACGCGAAGGGTCAAAATGACAAGCTGAAGGGCTCCGCGATCCAGAATCGCGGCGGCAAGCTGGTGACGTTGGCGCCAAAAGAAGCAGCCAATGCCAAACCGGAGTGGCCGTTAAAGCCCTACGACAAGCGCGGCTGACAAGCGTCGCTTCGACTGCGCTCCGGCCGCCAGAATCGGCGGCCGGATCATTGCTTATCAGGATTTATCCGTGCCGATTGACGTCTATCTCAATGTCGCCGTCAGTGGCGTGCTGACCGGCCTTGTCTATGGCCTGATGGCGCTTGGCCTGTCGGTGATCTTCGGTGTTGTGCGCGTCGTCAACTTCGCCCACGGCGAGATGATGACCGTGGCGATGTACATCGCGGTCACGCTGTTTTCGACACTGCATCTCGATCCACTGGTCATGCTGGTGCCGATCGCCGTGGTGTTGTTTGCATTTGGCTATGTGTTGCAGGCCGGCCTGATCAACCCATTCATCACTCGCCCTGAACACAGTCAGTTCTTGTTGCTGGTCGCGATCGCAATCATCATCGTCAACGGGCTTCTCATTGCGTTTGGCCCCAGCTCGCAGAACGTGCAGGTTGCCTACGCCTTCGACAGTTTTCAGTTTGGCCCGCTGATCATCGATGCCACCAAAGCCTATGCGGCGCTTGCCGCGGTGGCCGTGACCGCCGCGCTGTTTATTTTCTTCCGCAGCACAATGCTCGGTACGTCGATTCGCGCCTGCGCTGACAATTACACCGGCGCGCTGGTCGTCGGACTCAACGTGAAGCGGCTCTACGCGCTGACATTTGCACTTGGCGCGGCGTGTGTCGGCGCGGCGGGTCCGATGCTGCTGCTGATCTTCGACGTCACCCCGGCGGCAGGACCCGCCTACACATTGCTCGCCTTCGTCATCGTCATCACGGGCGGCCTGGGTTCGATGCCCGGTGCACTCGTCGGTGGCGTCCTGATTGGGCTCACCGAAGCAATTGCAGGCCTCGTGTTCACGCCTTCCGCCAAGACCATGTTCGCCTTTGGCATTCTGGTTTTGGTCCTGCTCTTCCGTCCGCAGGGCATCATGGGCAAGAGGGCGGCATGATCCGGCGGCTGACGGCCGGTGTTCCCGCGCGCGCCCTGTTCCTGCTTGGCGCGCTCCTTGTCGGCTTTATCGCGGCGCCATTGTTCGCCGGCGACTACGTGCTCACCGTGCTGATACTGATTTTGTACTTCGCGTACACGGGGCAGGCCTGGAACATCATGATGGGCTTCGCCGGCCAATTGTCGCTTGGCCACGCGCTCTATGTGGGATTGGGCGCCTATACCGCGGCGGCGCTGTACGTCCATTTTGGCCTAGGCCCGTGGATCGGCTTGATTGTTGCAATTCCTGTCGCGGCAATCGCCGGTGCATTTATCGGCTTCCTTGCTTTCCGGTTTCGGGTTGCCGGTGTCTATTTCGCCATTCTCACCATTGCGTTTGCCGAATTCGCGCGGGTCGGCTTCGACCATTTTGGGTGGACTAACGCTTCGTCCGGTCTGTTTCTGCCAGTCGCGCAATACGCCCATAACGATCTCTGGCAGCTCCGCGGCCATCCGATAATGTTCTACTATGTATTACTGACGGCGACCGTATTGGCCTTTGTTTTCAGTCACGCCCTGCTGAGAAGCCGTATCGGCTATTTCTGGCTTGCGATCCGCGAGGATGAAGAGGCCGCGCGCTCGGCGGGCATCGACACGTTTCACTACAAGATGATCGCGGTGGTCATCTCCGCCGCAATGACATCGTTTGCGGGCGTTGTTTACGCGTTCTATTACAACAACCTGTTTCCCGAGCAGGTGTTCAACATTTCCCGCTCGATTGACATCATCCTTGGACCCATCGCGGGCGGGATCGGCACGCTGTTCGGTCCCATCCTTGGGAGTTTTCTGATCGAAATCCTCGGCGAGGGGCTGAGAAGCCTGCTGGAATCGTTTGGCATCGATGTCCCCGGCATCAAGCAGGTGGTGTTTGGCATCATCCTGCTGGTCGTTGTTGTCGCCATGCCCGACGGGGTGTGGCCCTGGCTCGCGCGCAAACTGGGTCTGACGGAGCGGCAAAAATGACCGCGCTCCTTTCAGTCAACGGAGTTACCAAGCAATTTCGTGGTCTGCTGGCGGTCGACGGCGTGACATTTGACGTTGACGCCGGCGAGATCTTTGCGGTGATCGGGCCGAACGGCGCCGGCAAGACGACGCTCTTTAATATGATCGCCGGCGTGCTCGCGCCGAGTGCCGGAAGCATTGCATTTGCTGGCGAGCGCATCGAAGGCCTCACCTCGGACAAGATCTGCAGACGTGGCATCGGCCGCACGTTTCAGATCGTGCGGCCATTCCCCGCACTCACCGTGGAGGACAACGTCATCATCGGCGCGCTGCTGCACCGCCATGACGTCGATGACGCACGCGAACACGCTCGTGACGTTCTGCGTCGGCTGGATCTGTATGTTAAGCGCCATCAAATAGCGTCCTCGCTGACACTGCCTGACCGGAAAAGGCTGGAGCTTGCGCGCGCGCTTGCCACCGACCCGAAGCTGCTTTTGCTCGACGAAGTGATGGCGGGCCTGCGGCCGATGGAAGTCGACGTGGTTGTTGCGACCCTGCGCGAGCTCAACCGCACGACCGGGCTTACGATCCTGTTGATCGAACACGTCATGCGGGCGGTGATGGCGCTCGCCGCGCGGGTCCTCGTGCTTCACCACGGTGCGGCGATCGCGGAAGGCACACCGGAAGCGGTGGTGCGGAACCCCGCTGTCATCGACTCTTATCTCGGCGCGGAGGCCGTCGGCTGATGCTTAGCGTCGAAAATCTAGATGTGTATTACGGAGACGCGCAGGCGCTCGACAATATCGCGATCGAGATCGAGCAGGGTGCGATCGTTACAATCGTGGGCGCCAATGGTGCCGGCAAGAGCTCGCTGATCCGCACCATAGCCGGGATGCACAAGCCCGCGCGCGGCCGGATCCTTTATCGGGGCACCGACATAACCGGATGGCCAAGCCATAAGGTCTGCGACCTCGGGATCGGCCAGGTTGCGGAGGGACGGCAGGTATTCCCGACGCTCTCGGTCGCCGAAAATCTTGCGATGGGCGCCCTGGTGTTGCGAGCCCATGCCGGACGGGAACGCAATCTCGAGCGTGTCTATGCAATGTTTCCGGTCCTGGCCGAGCGCCGGCATCAGGCGGCCGGAACGCTTTCAGGCGGCGAGCAGCAAATGCTCGCGATCGGGCGTTGCCTGATGAGTGATCCGGAACTCATCATGTTCGATGAGCCATCGCTCGGGCTTGCGCCGGCGATCGTGCAAAGTGTGCTTAAAACCGTACGCGATCTCAACCGCGCCGGACTCACTTGCGTGTTGGTCGAGCAGAATGTCGCGGTTTCGCTGAAGCTTGCGAGCCATGCCTACGTGCTGGAAAACGGGCGCATCACGCTCGCGGGATCGGGCGAGCAGCTGCTCCGCGATGACCGCGTTCGTCAGGCCTATCTCGGGTTATAGCCGGACTATTTCAGCGGCTGTCCGATGGTGATGGAGAGCTTGCCGACGCCTTCGACCTCGCACTCAATCTTGTCACCGGCAACTGTGGCGGCCACGCCGGACGGTGTTCCGGTCATGATCACATCGCCGGCTTCGAGAGCCACCATTTCCGACAGCTTCGAAATCGTCTCCGGCACGTTCCAGATCATCTGGTTGAGGTCGCCGTCCTGACGCACCTTGCCGTTGACCTTGAGCACAATTTTGCCCTTGGCCGGATGACCGATCTTGCTTGCCGGCATAAACGGTCCGCACGGCGCTGAATGGTCGAATGCCTTGCCGACTTCCCATGGCCGCTTCACGTCCCGCGAGGCGATCTGCAGATCGCGGCGGGTGAGATCGATGCCGACCGCGTAGCCGTAGATGCAGTCATTCGCCTTGGCGACGGGGATATTCCGCCCGCCGCTTTTCAGCGCGACCACCAGCTCGACCTCGTGGTGCATGTCCTTTGTGAGCGAGGGATAGGGGACGGTGCCCCCATCAGGAACGATCGCATCGGCGGGCTTTGCAAAGAAAAACGGCGGCGCGCGCTCGTCCTGGCCCATCTCGCGGATGTGCTCGATGTAGTTACGGCCGACGCACCAGATGCGGCGAACGGGAAAGACCTTGTCGGTCCCTGCCACTGCGATCGTGGCCTGGGGCGCGGGCGAAATGACGTAGCGGCTATCGGACATGTGTGTTGGCCGTTGGATTTTATTGCTGATGGAGCCCGACGGTGCGAGACGAATGCCGGGCGAAAGACGGCTGTGCGTATCAGGTGAAGTGCGCCGCCGTCAACCGCGCCGGGTTACGATGACGCAACGGCGACGACCGGGCTATCCGGCTCCTGTGCCTTGAGCTGCAGCCCGTAGAAGGATGCATAGCGGCCGCCCTTGCGGAGCAATTCGTCATGGCGGCCAGACTCGACCGCGCGCCCGTCCTCCACGACATAGATCCTGTCGGCATGCGATACCGTGTGCAGCCGATGCGCGATCGCCAGCGTCGTGCGGCCCTGGCAGAGATGCTCCATGGCCTCGCGTACCTGCAGCTCGGATTCCGAGTTCGAGCGCAGCAGTCGCCTCGTCGAGCAGGATGATCGGCGCATTTTTGATGAGCGCGCGTGCAATGGCGACCCGTTGCCGTTGCCCGCCGGACAGTTGCAGGCCGTGTTCGCCGACCGGGGTATCGTATCCGCGCGGAAATGACAGGATGAAATCGTGGGCATAGGCCGCCTTGGCGGCGGCGACGATCTCGTCCTCGCTGGCACCCGGTTTTCCGAACGCAATGTTTTCCCGGATCGTGCCGCGGAACAGAAACACGTCCTGGCCGACATAGGCAATGTGCTGGCGCAACGAGCGGCGCGATACCTTGGAAATGTCCTGACCGTCGATTGTGATCAATCCGCGCTCGTTCTCGTAGAATCTCAGAAGCAGATTGAACACGGTCGATTTCCCGCCGCCCGAGGGGCCAACCAGGGCCGTGAGCTTGCCGGCCTCGGCCACGAAGGACATGCCGCGCAGGACGGCCTCATCGGCGCGATAGGCGAAATGTACGTCCTTGAATTCAAGCCGCGCGGTCGTGGTCTGCAGGTCGGGCTTGTCGTCGTCGGGCGCCTCGCTCGGCGGGCTGTCAATGACCTCGAACAGGACCCGCACACCGACCAATGCGCTATTGAGCTCTATATTGAGCCGGGCAAGCCGCTTTGCCGGCTCATAGGCCAGCAAAAACGCCGTAATGAAGGAGAAAAACTGGCCCGGCGTGGCGCCTGTCTCGATCACGCGATAGCCGCCATAGGTGATGGCAATCGCAATGGCGCATCCGCCAAGAGTTTCCATCAAAGGGCTGGCGCGATTGGATACGCGAGCCATCTTGTTGGCTTCGTGCTCGACCGCCGCGACATTCCGGTCGAAACGCTCGCGCATGATGTCTTCGAGGGTGAAGGCCTTCACGATGCGGATGCCTTGCAGCGTTTCCTGCAAGGTTTCGATGATGCGTGTCCCGCCGTGAAACTGGGTGCGGGCGATAGAATAAATGCGCCGGATCAATTTGCGGAGAACGAAGAATGCCGGCGGCGCCACGACAAAGGTGAAGAACGACAGCACTGGATCCTGCACCACCATCACCGTGATCAGTCCGATCAGCGAGAGCAGGTCACGCCCGACCGAAGTGATAAGCAGATTGATGACTTGCGTTGCGGCAGCGGCACCGGTCGAAAGACGGGCGATGAATTCGGTTGAATGGCGGTCCGAGAAGAAGCCGAGCCCTTCGTTGAGCAGCTTCGAAAAAACTGCGCGCTGATTGTCGGCGACAATTCGATTGCCGATGCGGGACAGCATCACGCTGTGGCCGTAAGTGGCGAGGCCCTTCAGCGAAAACAGGACGACGGTGATTGCGCCAAGAGCAATGATCCCCGGCAGGTTGCGATTGACGTAAGCCTGGTTGATCACGTCGCCGATCAGGTAGGCGCTGAATGCGGTGCAGCCGGCAGCCAACGCCATCAAGATGAACGCGATCGCATATTTGCGCCAATGCACGAGGCCCTGTTCCGTGAGCAAACGCCGGATCAGGGGCAGGGCCTTGTAGCGCTCTTCGTCGATGGGCAGGTTGCGTTCGTTCATCCGCCCTCTGTCGGGCTGTTAATAGGACACGTCGGGCAGGGATGAGCGTTTCCTTGCCTGTCAGCAAAGAATTTTTCAAGCCAAAACTCGGTAAATTGGCGGAAACCGCCTGCGGAGGGCTTTAATCAGGCCACCGCACTCTTTCGCCGGGCCGCAAGCTGCTTTTCCCACGCGAGCGCATGGGCGACGATCGAATCGAGGTTCTGGAATTGCGGGCGCCACGACAGTGCGGAGCGGATGCGATCCACGTTTGCCACAAGCGAGGGCGGATCGCCGGGACGGCGACCTGAAATCTCAACCGGAAAATCCCGGCCGCTCGCGCGCCGCACCGCAGCGATCACCTCGAGAACGGAAGAGCCGTGGCCGTATCCGCAATTGAACGTCGCGCTCGCGCCACCGTTGCGCAAATAAGCAAGCGCCGCCGAATGCGCTTTGGCGAGATCGCTGACATGAATGTAGTCGCGGATACAGGTGCCGTCCGGCGTGGGATAATCGGTCCCGAATACGCTCATTTTCGGCCGCTTGCCGATTGCAGTCTCGCACGCAATCTTGATCAGATGCGTTGCGGCCGGCGTTGCCTGCCCGGTGCGTAATTTGGGATCTGCGCCGGCGACATTGAAATAGCGAAGCGCGACGAAACGAAGGCCATGCGCCTTGGCGGCGTCGTGAAGCATGATTTCGGACATCAGCTTCGACGTGCCGTAAGGCGAAATCGGAACAGTCGGCGCATCCTCGCGCACGGGCGCGTCACCGGCATTGCCGTACACGGCGGCGGTCGACGAGAAGATGAATTCGCGGACACCGGCCTTGATGGCAACGTCCAGCAGGGCGCAGGTATTCATTGTGTTGTTGCTGTAGTACCCGAGAGGGTCGCTGACCGATTCCGGAACCACGATCGATGCGGCGAAGTGGATGATCGCGCTGACGCGATGGTGAGTAATGACTTCTTCGACCAGCGGCCGATCGCCCGTGCTGCCTGCAACGAAGGGAACGGATGTCGGGATCAGGAATCGGAAACCGGTCGACAGATTGTCGAGCACGACGACGGGCTCGCCCGCATCGGCGAGTTCGTGCACCATGTGGCTGCCGATGTAGCCGGCGCCTCCCGTCACCAGAATTGTCATTCCGTTGCCCCTTGCGCGTGCGGCAATGTGCCGGCCGACAGTAAAAACTGCGTCTTGATCGCGCCACCCGATGGCATGGTTATGGCGGCCATCCTTAATGACCGGTATATGAGTGCCACAAACGCACCATGCCCAACGTCCTTTTCATCAAAACATCTTCGCTCGGCGATGTAATTCATCATATGCCGGCCGTTATCGACGCCCGCAAGGCGTACCCGGAGACGGCCTTTTCCTGGCTGGTCGAGGAAGCCTTCGCACCGCTCGTGCGGCTCCACCCCGCGGTCAGCCATGTCATCCCGGTCGCATGGCGGCGCTGGCGAAAGTCACTGTATGCGCCATCAACCCTGAGCGAGATTGCCGCCAGCCTGCGCACCATCCGTGACGGGCATTTCGATGACATCGTCGATACGCAGGGTCTATTGCGCTCCGCATTGATCGCGCGCGCGGCGCGGGGGCGGCGTCACGGCTACGACTCGTCCAGCATCCGCGAGCCACTGGCATCGGCATTCTACGATGTGCGGTACCGGGTCAGCCGCGATTTGCACGCCGTCGAGCGCAACCGTGCTCTGAGCGGACTTGCCCTCGGTTATTCGCCGCAAGGCGCCCCCGATTTTGGTCTCGACCGTGCGCGGTTTTCCCGGACAGGCCCACGTTATGGACTGTTGCTGCACGCCACAGCCCGGCCGGAGAAACTGTGGCCTGAGGAGCATTGGATTGCACTCGGCAAAAGGCTCGACCGAAATGTCGCCCTGCGACTGCCGTGGGGCACCGACTTGGAGCGCGCACGCAGCGAGCGCATCGCCGCTGCTGTTCCCGGTGCGCGGGTCGAAGAGCGGAAGCCGCTCGACCAGGTCGCGGCATTGATCGCCGGCGCGCAATTTGTGGTCGGCGTGGATACAGGATTGTTGCATCTTGCCGCAGCCCTGGGCGTTCCGCTGGTCGCGATCTTCACCGGCAGCCGGCCGGGCCTCACAGGGCCGGTCGGCAGCGGACCCATCGCCGTTCTCGGCGCTGACGGGGCGCCGCCGGCGGTTGATGCCGTGATCGATGCGGTTGAGAAAGTCGTCCGCTAACGGTGCTTTTTATGCCGCGCCCGTACGGAGGAGATCGTGCACGTGGACGATTCCGACGGGCTTGCCGGCTTCGACGGCGAACAGTGCGGTCACCTTCATTGAATTCAGGATATCCAGCGTCTCGCTAAGCAGCTGATCCGGCCGCACTGACTTCGGGCTGCGCGTCATGACGTCATCGACAGGCGCATCGAGCAGGTCGTTGCGCATGTGCCGCCGCAGGTCGCCGTCGGTGATAATACCGGTCAGCAGGCCACGCCCATCCACGATTCCGACACAGCCGAACCCCTTGGTGGTCATCTCCAGAATGGCGTCGGACATCCGGGTGCCGAGCGGCCTAAGCGGCATCGTCGCGCCGGTGTGCATGATATCGCGCACGGTCTTGAGCAGCGTGCCGAGCTTGCCGCCGGGATGCAGGAGGCCGAAGTCGACCGCGGTGAAACCATGGCTCTCCAGAAGCGCGATCGCCAGCGCGTCGCCAAGAGCAAGCTGCATGAGCGAGGACGTCGTCGGCGCGAGATTGTGCGGGCAGGCTTCGCGAGCCTGCGGCAAAACAAGGGCCACATCGGCGACTTTGGCGAGCGCGCTGTCGGCGATCGCCGTGATTGCAATGAGCTTGATGCCGTAGCGCCGGGAATAGTCGGCAATATTTTTCAGCTCCGCCGTCTCGCCCGACCATGACAGCGCAAGAACAACATCGTTGTTGGCGATCATTCCCAGGTCGCCGTGGCTCGCTTCGCTGGGGTGAACGAAGAAAGCAGGGGTGCCGGTCGACGCCAAAGTCGACGCAATCTTGCGCGCGACGTGACCGGATTTGCCCATGCCTGTCACGATCACCCGGCCTTTCGCATTGCGGATAGTGTCGACAGCAGCAGCGAAGGTCCCGCCAAGCCCGTCGCGCAATGCAGCTTTAAGGGCGTCGACGCCGCTGCCTTCGGCTTCGAGCGTCCGCAAAGCCGATGCGATCGCATCCTGTGCGCGGTCAGTCGGCGCGTGGGCGGGTTTCAGTGTCGCCATAGCGCTCTGATAGCATGGAAAGAACGTTTCGTCAGGTTTGCAGCGGCTAATTTCGTTAACGTGCACGCGTTTGACGCACTATTTTACGCTGCTTTTCCCTGCGGCATGGACCCGTTTCACGGTCGCAAGCACGTCGCCGACGGCAACGTCGTCGGTGCGCCGGTGCCGCACTGCATCGTTGCCGTCGATGCGCGCACGGAGCCGTGCTTCGTCGTCGCCCGGCGGTTCCAGAATTGCGGCGACCGGATTGAGCGGTTTCCAGTGCCAGGGACTGGTCGGCCCGAAGATGGCCACCGTCGGGGTTCCGATCGCCGCCGCTACATGCATGAGTCCGGAATCGTTTGTCACTGAAACGTCGGTCGCGGCCAGCGCCAGAATTGCGTTCCGCAAGTCCGATCCGGTGAGGTCACGCGCACGATCCCCGGCCGCCGCGACGATTCTTTTCGCCAGCGGAGTTTCCGATGGTCCCCCGAGAATCCAGATCGATGCGCCGTCCATAGTGAGTGCCTTGGCCAATTCGGCATATTGAGCAACCGGCCACGCTTTTCCTGCACCAACCGCACCGGGGGACAGCGCCACGATCGGCCGGCTTTCTTCTGCGAGCCGCTGCCGCGCGAGCCACGTTTGCACGTCGTGGGCCGGCACTTTCAGCTCTGGCAACGGCCACTCGGCCGGCAGCGGAACGTCTTTCGGCAGTGCCAGCGCGCCCATCTGGTCGATCATGCGCGGCAGCCTGCGTTCGCCGAAGCGAACGTCATTGAGCAGGCCAAAGCGGAACTCTCCGGCAAAACCGGTCCGTACCGGAATCCCGGCAAGCCATGGCGCGAGCGCCGCTTTCCATTTGCGCGACATCACCAGCGCCTGTCCGTATTTTCCTTCGCGTAGCTGGTCCGCGAGCTGGCGCTGTCTTGCAACTCCAAGACGGCGGCGCGGCAGATCGGCGACGATTGTCCTGCGAATTCCCGGCATGTAGTCGGCGAGCGGAGCGCACAGAGTGCTGCTGACGATATCGACGGCCCGATCGGGATTCTGCGCGCGCAGCAGCCTGACGACCGAATGGCACCGAACGAAGTCGCCGATCCATACGAAAGGGACGATCACCATCGGAGCAGCGGATTGATTGAACTCGTGGCTCATGGCTCCCGCGCCGCACGTCCCCGTAGCGCCCCAATACCGGGGCGAGCAAAGCAGGGCGTTACCCTGCGCAGCAGCGACGTGTCCAGTCGCGATTTTTACCCTGTTGTGAGCGTTTTGCAGGCCCCAAACGGCATATGATTGCGCCCGGCCGCCGACTGGGGCAAAGGTTGCCGCAAAGTCCAATCGCCGGCGAGGGGTAGAATGTTTTTGGTCACCGGTGGGGCCGGATTCATCGGGTCGAACATCGTCGCCAGCCTCAATGAGGCGGGCTCGACCGACGTCGTGGTCAGCGACCTGCTTGGCCGCGACGATGCCAAATGGCGCAATCTTGCCAAGCATCAGGTCGTGGACCTTGTGCCGCCCGCCGAGCTCGCGCGATGGCTTGAGAAGCGCAAGCTCGATGCCGTCATACACATGGGCGCGATCTCCGACACCACTGCGACGGACGGCGACCTGGTGATGGAGAACAATTTCCGTCTCTCGCTCAGGCTCCTCGACTGGTGCACGCTGACGCGCACGCCGTTCATCTACGCGTCTTCAGCCGCGACCTACGGCGACGGCGGCCACGGGTTCGACGACGACTGGTCGCTTGCGGCCTTGCGGAATCTCAAGCCGATGAATCTGTACGGATGGAGCAAGCATCTGTTCGACCTTGCGGTGGTCGATCGCTGCATGAAGAAAGAAAAAATGCCGCCTCATTGGGTCGGGCTGAAATTTTTCAACGTCTATGGGCCGAACGAATATCACAAGGGGCACATGGCGAGCGTTCTTGCCAAAGTCTTTGACCTGGCAAAGTCGGGCCAGCCGGTGAAGCTGTTCAAGTCGCATCGTGATGGCGTCGCCGATGGTGACCAGCGCCGCGATTTCATTTACGTAGACGATGCGGTTTCCGTCCTGCGGTGGCTGCTGGAGGCAACAGGCATCAATGGCATTTTCAACGTCGGCACCGGAAAGGCGGAGAGTTTCCGCGACATGATCGGTGCCATGTTCAAGGCGCTGGGTAAGCCGGCGAATATCGAATACGTCGATATGCCTCCGGCGATCCGCGGACAATATCAATATTTCACCGAGGCGCGCGTCGAGCGATTGCGTCGCGCCGGATATAATGCCGGTTTTACGCCGCTCGAAGCGGCCGTCGGCCAATACGTCACCGGCTATCTCGACCGTGACGACCGCTACCGGTAGGGCCATGTACGATTTCGATAAACACCTTTCCGCGCTCGCCAAGCAGACGGTTCTCTGCGTCGGCGACCTGATGCTCGACGAATTCGTCTACGGCGACGTATCGCGCATCTCGCCGGAAGCGCCGACGCCAGTGATTGCGGTAAAACGCACCGAGTTGATGATCGGAGGCGCCGGCAACGTCGCGCGCAATCTCGTGGCGCTTGGCGCGCGCTGCATATTCGTCGGGGCGGTCGGCGACGATGAGGCAGGCAGTGGCCTGACCAAGGCGCTTGGCACTCATCCACTGATCGAATTTCATCTGGTGATCGACGGCAAACGGCAGACGACCCGAAAGGTTCGCTTCGTTTCCGAGCACCATTCGACACATCTTTTGCGCGCCGACTGGGAAACACCGTCCGCCGTCGATGCCGGCAGCGAGGATGCGCTCATCGGGCACGTCATCAAGGCGTTGACGCGTGTGGGCGCGGTCGTCTTGTCCGACTATGCCAAGGGGACGCTGACGCCACGCGTTATTCGCGCGGTGATCGACGCGGCAAACGAACGCGGCAAGCCGGTCGTGGTCGATCCGAAGGGCCGCGATTACGGGATTTATCGCGGTGCGACCCTGATCACGCCAAACCGGCAGGAGCTTGCCGACGCGACACGCAGAACGGCCGTCACCGATGATGAGATAGCGGCTGCCGCAAAAGAGCTGCGCGAAGAACTCGGAACGCAGGCCGTTCTGGTGACGCGCAGCGAAGCCGGCATGAGCCTCGTGGGCAAAGGCGCGCCGGTGCACGTGCCTGCCTATCCGGTGCGCGTGACGGGATGTTTCAGGCGCCGGCGATACGGTCGTAGCCGTCGTCTCGGCAATGCTGGCGATGCAGGCCGATTTCGAGGCCGCCATGCGTGCGGCCAACGCGGCCGCTGCCGTGGTTGTCGGCAAGCGCGGCACCGCGACGGCGTCAGTTGCCGAATTGCGGTCGCGGATTTTGCCTGCGGCGACACTCGCGCCCGAAGAGAAGATCGTGTTCGACTGGAACGTTCTCGACGACCACTTGTCCGACTGGCGCAAACAAGGGCCTGCGGGTCGGCTTCACCAATGGCTGCTTCGATCTGTTGCATCCGGGCCACGTCAAATTGCTGGCCGGTGCGCGTGCGACCTGCGATCGGCTCGTCGTCGGCCTCAACGGCGACGGCTCGGTGACCCGGCTCAAGGGCGCAGGCCGTCCGGTCCAGCCGGTGCAGGCGCGTGCCGAAGTGCTGGCCGCGCTCGAAGCCGTCGATCTCGTCGCGGTGTTCGAGGAAGACACGCCGGAGAAGCTGATCGCGCGCGTCAAGCCGACAGTGCTCGTCAAGGGTGCCGACTATACCCGCGAGCAGGTGGTCGGCCGCGAAATCGTCGAAGCGCTAGGCGGCGAGATCATCCTGATCGATCTGGTGCCCGGCCACTCGACCAGTTCGATGGTGGAGCGTACGCGCGCACCGAAATCGCGCTCCGGCTGAAAGTTTCGACCTTGGCGCGCTTTTCGTCCGACCAGGAAACGCGGCTGGTGGCCGCCTTCTTCGGAAATATCAAAGGCTATTACGTCGAAGTCGGCGCCAACGATCCGCGAGAGCGCTCGCAGACCTGGCACCTGGAGCAGCAGGGCTGGACCGGGGTGCTCATCGAGCCGCAGCCGGATCTTGCGGCGCGCTGCGCGCCGAACGCAAGGGCAAAGTTTTCGCCGCCGCCTGCTCGTCGCCCGCGAAGGCGGGGCAGGAGCTGCCGCTGCATGTCGCCGGACCGCTGTCGTCGCTCGACCGGCGCAGCATGGCACCGGGGGCCACCCCCGAAAAAGTCATCCGCGTGCCCGTCCGCACCCTCGACAGCATTCTCGAAGAGGCAGGCAGCCCCGCTGCCTTCGATTTTCTGTCGATCGATGTCGAAGGGCACGAGATCGAGGTGCTGCGAGGGCTCGACCTTGCGCGTTGGCGCCCGCGCCTCATCATGATCGAGGATCATGTCGCGGACCTGTCAAAGCATCGATATCTGAGCGGGGCCGGCTACCGCATCATTCGGCGCTACGAGAACAACGGCTGGTACGTGCCTCGCAATTCCGCGATCGCCTGCCGTTGGGCCGACCGCTGGGAAATCCTGCGCAAATATTATCTGGCCTTGCCGTTTCGAATGTTGCGCAATCTTTCGCGGCAGGTACGCAAGCCCGTCAGGGACTAGTCTCGCGCCGGATCACCTGGCTTTCCGGAGGCTTCCAACCTTGCGCCTGCTCGTAGCGCTTCGCGTAGCGATAAAACGTGCCCTCGAAATTCCCCAAGGCGATGACAAAGCCAGCCCAGCCGTCGATGAACCCGAGCTTGAATATGTAGTGTTTCAGGAACGACCAGATGCCGTGCCCGAGGGCGCTTCCCATCGACACCCGTTTATGCGCGAGCTTGGGCACGCCCAGTGTCGAGTAGCGGTTCATCTTGTTGATGACTTCCTCGAGATTGCGGAACGGGAACTGCCAGACCGCATTTTTCAACCTGCCGACTGACCGGCTGCCGACGACGTCGTAGCCTTCGTGTACAGGCTCGAGCGTGTAGCGGATGCTGTCTTTGCGGAAGAGCTGCGGCTGACGGAAATTCGGATACCACCCCGATCCCTTGATCCAGCGGCCCATCATGTAGCTACGCCGGGGTACCATATAGATGTCGTGCGGCGACGAAGCTGCCAGCAACGCCAAAATCTCGTCGCGCACCGCTTCGGTGCAGCGCTCGTCGGCATCAAGGCTGAAAATCCACTCGAACTGGCAGGCTTCGATCGCACGGTTGCGCAAATCGCCGAAGCCTCTGAACGGCACATCCACGACACGAGCGCCGAGCGAGCGCGCGATCTGGGCGAGTGCGGTCGACGCTGAAGGAATCGACCACAACGACTTCGTCGGCCCACAACACGCTCGACACGGCGGCCTCGATCTTTTCCGCCTCATTAAAAGTGAGGATATAGGCTGATATTTTTTGCATAATTGCTTGCCCGCAAAGGCTCTGGAGTCGGCGACAAGTTAACATCGAGGCGTGCGCCGACCCTAGGGGTTTGTCGGCGTGAGCGACTTCGGCTAAAGCCGGGAGGAGAGGGCGCCTGTGGCCGAACTGATTTCCGTCATCGTTACGACCTTCAACCGCGAAGATGCGCTCGATGCGGTGCTGCGGTCGCTTGCGATCCAGGGCGACCGGGATTTCGAGGTCATCGTGGCTGACGACGGTTCGGGTGCGGCGACTGCGAAGCTGATCGATGCCTGGAAGTCGAAGTTTGCGCACCGCCTTGAGCATGTCTGGCACGCCGACCAGGGCTTTCGCGCGGCCGAGATCCGCAACCGCGCAATTCTCGCGGCGCGCGGTACCTACTGTATTTTCCTGGACGGCGATTGCATTGTGCGCCCCGATTTTGTCGCTACGCATCGGCGGCTGGCGCGGCCAGGCTGGTTCGTGACCGGCAACCGCGTCCTGCTGTCACCGGCGCTGACGACGAGCGTGCTGCGGGAAAGCAGAACTCCGGAAACATGGGGTGCCGGCCGTTGGCTTGGCGAGCGCTCGCGTGGCGGCGTCAATCGCCTCGCGGCACTTCTGAACCTGCCGCTCGGCATTCTTCGGCGAACTCCGAAAAAATGCCTGGCAGGGCGCGCGCTCCTGCAATCTCGCCATATGGCGGTCCGATCTCGATCGTGTCGACGGCTTCGATGCGGATTATCGGGGCTGGGGAAAAGAAAACTCCGATATCATCGCCCGGCTTCTTCACGCGGGCGTCCGCCGCAAGGACGGGATATTTGCCACCGGTGTGATCCATCTCTGGCATCCCGAGGCTGAACGCTCGCAGTTGATGCGGAATGAAGACAAACTTGCCGATGTCCTGGCGGGCGATCGCGTGCGCGCGCTCCGCGGGCTGTCGTCGCTGCAAGGTACATCGACAACTGCCGCGCGGGCGACCTGAACCATGGCCGGGCTTTTGACTACGGAAAGTCGAAAAAAGCTCGCGACATGGGCGGACGTTCTTGCCGTTTCGATCGCGGTGTCGCTTCCATGGTCTACGTCGGCCACCGCCATTTTCGTTGGCCTCTGGTTCTTCACGCTGGTTCCCATCCTTCGCTGGGATGAACTTCACCGGGAAATTTTGACACCCGCCGGTGGATTGCCGGTTTTGCTGGTGCTGCTGGGCGTTGCCGGGATGCTGTGGGCCGATGTGACATTGCTTGAGCGATGGAAAGGGCTCGATTCGTTTCTCAAGCTGCTAGCGATACCGTTGCTGCTGGTGCAATTCCGTCAGTCCGGGCGCGGGACCTGGGTTTTTGCGGGCTATCTCTTGTCGTGCGTTGCACTCCTGCTCGTTACGGCCATTGTCATCGCCGTGCCGCCGCTGGCGGCAAAATTTCTGCATTTCGACAATGTCATCGTGAAGAATGCCGCCACCCAAAGCGGCGAATTTGTCATCTGCATCTTCGGTCTGCTGTATTTGATGGTGGCCACCGGTGAAAAAAAGCGCTGGCCGTGGGTGCTTGCCTGCGTGGCAATCATCCTCGCCATGCTCGGGAGCATCTTTTACTTCTCGACCGGGCGCACCGCGCTTGTCACGATTTTCGTTCTGTTTGTCCTGCTCGCACTCAAGGTCCGCGATGTGAAGACAATTGCGGGGCTGCTCGCCGCGGCGATCGTTCTCGGCGTCATTGCCTGGATGTCTTCGCCGTACCTGCGCGAGCGCACCGAGGCGCTCCAGACCGAGGCGCAGAAATACGAGAAGACAAACGAAAGAACGTCAACGGGTGAACGGCTGGAATTCTGGAAGAAATCGGCCGAGTTCATACAGCAAGCGCCGGTGATCGGTCATGGAACCGGCTCGATCCGAATGCTGTTTGAAAAAGCCGCCGCCGGTCAGACCGGCGCAGCGGGCGTCGCCGCTGCCAATCCGCACAACCAGACGCTCGCCGTCGGAATACAACTCGGCGTCCTCGGCATTGCGACGCTGTGGGCCATGTGGGTGGCCCATTTCGCATTGTGTCGTGGCAAGACCCTCGCTGCGTGGATTGGTCTTGTCATCGTCGCCCAAAACATCACGGGTTCGCTGTTCAATTCGCACATTTTTGATTTTGTGCAAGGATGGACCTATGTCATCGGTCTCGGTGTGGCCGGGGGGATGATATTGCAAGATCGAGCGAAGACGCGGGACGTATATGTCGAATAACGGCCTGACACCGCCCCAGCCACGCGCAAAGCGCCCGCAAATCAAGCATCTGGAGCTTCATGTTACGCATGCCTGCAATTTGGCATGTGAAAGCTGCTCGCATTATTCGAACCACAATCATTACGGCCATCTAAGTTTATCGGACGCCGATCGTTGGATGGATGCTTGGAGTTCGCGCGTGGCCGTGGATGAATTTCACCTTCTCGGTGGTGAGCCTACAATTCATCCGGAACTGGCAGGTTTTGTCCCTATCGTGCGGCGGCACTGGCCTCAAACGCTCATACGCATCCGCACCAACGGCTTTTTTCTGCACCGGCATCCCGATTTGCCGGAAATTCTTGCGGCCGACAGACGGGCGATCGTCAGCCTGGCCGTCCACCACGACTCGACCGAGTATCGGGAGCGGTTGCAGACGACCTTCGACCTGATCGCGCGTTGGCAGACGGAATTGGGAATCGTTGTGGAGGTCGATCAATCGTTCAACAACTGAACTCAACGGTACAAAGGCTTCGGTGTGGACATGCAGCCGTTCGAGGATGGCGCGCCGCGGGCAAGTTGGGAGATCTGCCCCGCGCGCGAATGCATGCAGCTCTTCGAAGGGAAGATTTGGAAGTGCGGCCCCTTGGCCTATTTGGCCATGCAAAACGCCAAATACGGTCTTTCCTCGAAATGGGACTTTTATCTTCGCTACAAGCCTCTCGAGCCATCCTGCAGCGATAACGAGTTTAATGCATTCTTGGCCAAAGAGGATGAACCTTATTGTGGCATGTGCTCCAGCCGCCGTAGGCCGTTGGATCTTCCAAATCCCATTCGTCGGCACCAAACACAGCCATCGCATGGCGGCTGACCCGCCACAGCTGAGCGAACAATGATAACGACTGAAATCAAAACTATCCGTTTCGCCGACGCCGATCTGGCGGGAGAAAAATGGCGTCCCTATCCATTATTCTCCGGCCAGACGCACACGCATGACGATATGGCGTGTCATTACTCTTTGCTCAGTCCCGGCCATTCGCCGCACCCGCCGCATGCGCACGTCGAAGAGGAAATTCTGATCGTTCTCAAGGGAGAGGCCGATATCCTGATTGCAAACGGTCCGCGACCGGATGGCGCCCGCGTGGAGCGCCTGCGCCCCGGCTCGTTCGTTTACTATCCCGCCTACCAGCACCATACGATCCGGAATTCCCCAGAGTCGCCGGTCGCTTACCTGATGTTCAAGTGGCGCACGGAATCCAAAAAGCCGCAGCAAGTTCTTGGCACCACCTTCTATCATTTTGATGGGGCAAGCTCGCCAGGCAATGTGCAGGCCTTCGCACCACGATTGCTGTTCGAAAGTCCCACCGCTCATCTCGGAAAGCTGCACGCGCATATAACGGATCTGCAGCCGGGAGCAGGGTATCCGCCGCATGCGGATGCCTATGATGTCGCGATCGTCGTTTTGTCAGGTCAGGTCGAAACTCTGGGGCAAAAGGCTGAACCTTTCAGCGTCATCTACTATTCGGCGGGCGAACTGCACGGCATGAAGAATGTGGGCGACACCGTTGCGCGCTACCTGGTTTTTGAGTTCCACGGCCGTCCGGTCGAGCAGGCGCCGCCGGCAGATGCCATTGCAGACACCGGACTCCTGCGGCGTGGAATGCGCGCCGTCCGCCGGCGTTTTTCGGAATTGGTGTCCTAACGGGTGCGCCGGACGGCCGTACCGTTGAAATTCCAGAGAAGGATCCCGACGCCAGCACATCCAAAAGCAAGCAGGATCACTTGATAGGCGGCGGACGGATTGAGAACTGAGACGAGCGCCAGCAGCACAAGAACGAGATTGATCGAAAAAACCGAGCCAACGATCCGATAAATGCCGTATCCGCCATCCACGGCGCGCTGATAGAAATGGTCGCGATGCGCCTGCGCAATCGGCGCCCCGCGTACGAACCGGTGCAGCAGCGTGATTGTTGCGTCTGCAAGGTAGTAAAGCGGCAGCAGGATTGCCGCGGCGAGATGATCCCTGGCGGCGAGCAATATCAGCATCCACGCGAGCAGCAGTCCGATCGGCAGGCTGCCGACATCCCCGAGAAACAGGCGCGCGACCGGTCGATTGAATGGCGCGAATCCAAGAACAGCGCCAAGGAGACCGGCTGCGACTGCGGTTGCGTCGCGCGGAAGCTCGCCCATCAGGCCGAAAATCGTCAGGCCCGCCGTCAGCGGCACAATTTCGGCGACGCTCATCCAGTCGATCCCATCCATGAAATTCACGAGGTTGATGAACCAAACCATTCCTAGCAAAACCACGCCGCGCTCAAGCCAAAATGGCAGCCATTGAACGATCCGCAATTCGGTTGGAATGGCGGCAACAACGAGAATGGCAACTGCGATCTGCAGCACCAGTCGTGGCGCCGCGCCGAGCGGCCGGACGTCGTCAGCCGCGCCGACCAACGCCAGCAGGACGGCAGCGCACAACACCATGCCCAGCCGGTACATGTTGTTCAGGTCCACACCAGCAAGAATGCAACCGCCGATCACGACGATCGTTGCTCCGATGACGGCGATGCCGCCGCCTTGCGGGGTCGGTTGCTTGTGAGACGAACGGGCGTTTGGCTGCGCCAATGCATACCGGGCGAACGAGGCGCCCAGGATGACAACGAGGCCATAACTGACGGCACCGGCGGCAGCAGCAATCAATGCGAGCTGGCCGGCCAACAGCCAGAGATCGGACATGCCGGCGATCATAGCGCCAGCGAGGGCGACCGTGCGAGTTCCAATTCTTTGCCGGCTGGGGGCATCCGCGCCAGGTCAATAATGTTGTGAAATCCGCCGAACCGGAATGGCGCCTCATCGCGGAGCGCAAAACCTGCTTGCGCCAGCTCATAGGCCCGCCGCGGATTGCTGCAAACGAAATCGAGGTGCTCGCGGAGAATGTCGTCCCGAAAATCGAAAAGCAGTGCATTTTTGCGATGCGCCAGAACGGACCGGTTTACGGCATTGTCCTCGATGATGTTGACGCAGCCCGCGTTCAGGCCATTCGCAATGCGATTGTGAATTTCATCGTTGACCCGGCTCGCGCTCAACACCGCGCGTGCCGACTTCATTCGGGCGAGCGTGGTCTGGATGCTGACATTGGTTTCAAATCTCGCTTTTCCCCCGGAGGCGAACGGGGCGGCGAACTCATCGGATTGGATCAGAACCGGAAATGGGCGTGCGATCTCGAAAATCCGTCGCCGCCGCCGGATCTGGACGACGTCCTCAACGATCTGGAACGCGTCGTTGAAGAGACTGTTGTTCAAGGCAAGGCCGGCATCGGCGAGGGCGTTCTCCAGATGACTTTCCAGCGGGTCGTCCAGGTCGTAATAAGCCTGCTCGGACGCAATATCCACCGCCCGCGCAAGCCTTCTGTCGAGCGCTTGCCGCCGCAGCATCGCGTCCTCAAACGAGCCGCTGATGCGCTGCAAGTTGATGGGAATAAGGCAGGGGATGTCGCGCGATAGAAATTCATCACGCGTGAATTGCTGAACGCGCGAGCGATGACTTGGCCCGGTATTCACGGTGCAGGCGGTAAGGCTGCCCGGCAAGGCGTACCGGCGAAAATACTGTTCCGAAGAGGGAGACAGAAAAACAAATCGCGAATTTTGCGCAGTTGCTTTTGTGAACTGGCGCCACCGCGAGCTGGTGTGATCAAGGATCCAATGGAGGACGGGCACCTCGGCGGCGGAAGCAAGGTCGAGGAAGTTGTCGGAATCGATCCACGAATGATCGAGCTGGACATTCAGGCCGATGATGCCGAGCGTTAAATCGTTCAGGCAGCGAAGCAACTCACGTTGCGGATTTTTTGGCTGCAACCTGATCGCTTCTGCGGCTATACCGGCCTCACGAAAGAATTCCAGCAAGTTTTCCGCATAGATCGGATCGTTCGGGTGCGGGCCATAGCACACGTAAAAAGTTTTGCTGCGAGCGCGGTATCCGACCTTTTCCGCGAGAGCCAATAAAGCGTGCATACGCGCTACCAATCACAAACAGAATAATGTTTTTTACAACCGTATGGCCCAGCATAGCGCAATCCCCGCTGCCGACCAACTGTTGTCAGAAACGCTGCAGATTCTTGACGCAGTCAGGGGTTAACAGTGACGAGGTGGTCGTAAAGTTGAACGGTTTGCCGGCCGATCGCCGAGGCTGAGAATTTTTCTCTCTATCTATCTATCTATCTATCTATCTATCTATCTATCTATCTATCTATCTATCTATCTATCTATCTATCTATCTATCTATCTATCTATCTATCTATCTATCTATCTATCTATCTATCTATCTATCTATCTATCTATCATCTGTTTTTTTTTTTTTTTTTTTTTTTTTTTTTTTTTTTTTTTTTTTTTTTTTTTTTTTTTTTTTTTTTTTTTTTTTTTTTTTTTTTTTTTTTTTTTTTTTTTTTTTTTTTTTTTTTTTTTTTTTTTTTTTTTTTTTTTTTTTTTTTTTTTTTTTTTTTTTTTTTTTTTTTTATATATATATATATATATATATATATATATATATATATATATATATATATATATATATA
>CAWCEW010000006.1:0-220288 GCA_963794665.1 uncultured Alphaproteobacteria bacterium
AGCCGCGCTACTTATTCAGAATATTCTTCTCCAAAAACTCCGACCTGAACTTCTGCGGCGGCGTGTCCCGGTCCGGCCGGCCCTCCGGCGTGAAGTCCATCAGGTTCCAGTACGGCCACACCGTGTCGACGTGGTTCACATGCCCTTCGGTGCCCAGAAAAGAAAAATCTTGCCGTCGCGCTTGCTGAACGTCAGCATCACCGGCAGCTGCATGTCGTCGTTCTCGCCCTGGCATTTGTAGTCCGCCTGGAACGGCGACTCGTATCCGGACAGCAGCGGGATCTGCGACCAGCCGCGCTCCTTCGCCCAGGCGTTGATCTTTTCGGCCGGCGCCTTGGCGATCGCCGGCGAACGCGGCGTCCTGCGCTGACCGAGTACCAGGTGCGGTCGAACCCATCCATCAGCGACGTGCAGGACGGACACGGCTTGTCCCAGTTCGGGCCGAACATGAATGAGTAGAGCAGCAGCGTGTTCTTGTCGCCGAACAGCTCGGAGAATTTCACGCGCTGCCCGACCTTGCCGTCGTTCGGCCCACTGGAAGACGTAGTCCTCCTTCAGTTGCGCCGCCGGGCGGGAGCGTTGCGGCGCTTCGCCGCCACGGCTTTCATCTTGTCGAGCAGCTCCTGCTCGTCCTTGAGCAGCGCGTCGCGCGCCTCGCGATAGTCCTTGCTTTCGTTCGGATAGCGAAGCTCGCTCATGGCTCGTCTCCGTGGCGTTCCCCTACTTCGACACGCAGTAAGGCTGCTCGCCGCCTGGATGGCAAAGGCCCGGCCGGCAGGCGGTGACGCATTGACTTTTCGAATGACCACGGGAGGCGCAGCCGCTCATGCAGGTATCGTGGTCAGTCGTGGTCGCGAGCGCAGCCGCAGCCTTCTGGTCGCCTTTCGCCGCGGCGGCCTGTGCGCTCGACAGGCTCATGGACGCCGCCATTCGCGGCCAGGGCCGACGCCGGCAACAACGCCGCAACAACAATGCACAAGACAAAACGCATAATGACCTCCGGTTTCGGTTCTCACGCTAACGCGCAAAGGCAGTTTCGGATGCAGCCCCCGGCGCGGATAGTTCCAGCATGCATCAGATAAGGGCCGTGAGTGCCGACATTATGTCCTCGCTGAGGCCGCTACGGTTGCACCCATCGCCGCACAAACGCACCGACCTGCTCCAGCGCCTCCCGTCCTTCCCGAGCTTCGCATTCCACATCGGCCAGGCATGGATCATGTGCGGCCACACCTGAGCGTGACGTTGACGTCGGCGAGGCCCGCGGCACGCGCAAAGCGCACGGAGTCGTCCAGCAATGTTTCCGCCGACCCGACCTGGATCAGCACCGGCGGAAAGCCGGTGAGGTCCGCAAACAGTGGCGAAATCAGCGGATCCTTGCGGTCTATCGGCTTCGGCGCGTAGGCGTCCGCCAGCTCCTCGAGATAGGCCTTGTGAATGAGCGGATCGATGGCGGCCTTGGTCTCCAGCGAAGCGCCCGACATCGTCAGGTCGGTCCATGGCGACGCGAGCCATGCGCAGGCCGGCTGCTCCTCGCCCGCGGCGCGCAGCCGGTTGATCAGCGTGATGGTGAGGTTGCCGCCGGCGCTGTCGCCGCCGACCGCGATGTCGCGTGCGGCGATACCCTGCGCCGCGCAGGAAACGCCACGCTTTCATCGCGTCCTCGTGCGCCGCCGGATAAGGATGCTCGGGCGCAAGCCGGTAGTTGCACCGCCAGCGTGCGCATGCGCGCCGCGCGGCCCGCCTCGGTCACCATGCGGCGATGGCTGACGATCGAGCCCGAGCAATAGCCGCCGCCGTGAAAGAACAGCAGCACGCGCGCGGCGTCGCTCCCGGGCACGATCGACCATTCGCCCGGCACGCCGTCGCAGATCGACTTCCTCGAGCTTCACGTCGGGCGCAACCGGCCAGGTCGCGCCGATCTCGTCGATGCGCGCCCGCCGCTCGCCCAGCCGACCGGGCGCGGCTTTGCCGTCAGCAGCGCGCGGATGGCATCGATTTCACTCATAAGCGGGCTTCACCGGAAATATGCGGTGAGCATAACGCCTTGAAGGAAGCTGCCGCTACTTCACTTCAACGCTTGCAAGAATTGCTTGATGTTCGCCTGCATCGCCCGCTCATTGGCGATGCGCAGCCGGTCGGCTGCGATCGGCGAGTCCAAAAAGGTCGCCTGGCCCGTGCTTTTTATCGGATAGGTCGCGACCGCTCCCGCACCGGAAACCTTGTAGGTCACAGCCGCTGCAACATCCAAATCCAGGCCGGCGAAGGGCTGCTGCAGATTATTGATTTCGGCATCGACCTGAAATTTCGGCGTGCCGGATGCCAGGTAGCCGCTCGCACGCAGACTTTCTTCCAGCGCCGCCTTGAGCGGCTCGTTGGGCACGCCCGGTCTTGTCAGCGCGTCCATTGGCGCGCCACCGGTCACCGATCGCACGCTGACGGCATTTCTGTATTTCGGCAACGGATTGGCGACGGCGCTCACGCTGACCGTCATCGCCTGCTGCGTTGCACAAGCAGCCACCATCGACGCCAGCGCAAGCGCCAGCACAACTTTTATGGACCGCATGACGCCCCCCGACCCCATTGCGTTACCCAGGGTTGTACCCGCCTGTGTTCGCCGCTTCAACCGGCCCGGGCGATCAGCTCGCGCTGATCACGAGTGCGCGGATGCGGCCGTCGACGGCGCCGGTGCCGAACTTGCGCGCCATGGCATCGGCCGCCTTGTTCGTCGCTTCCTCCAGGCCCGGCGCGCCGCGCGCCTCGATTTCATTTCGCAACGGAGTCCCCTGGCAATAGGCGACGGCAGGATCGCGCGGCGACGGAGCCTTGCTGCGCGCATCCACCGCATCGAACGAAACATTCGTGAAGCCCGCCGCCTTCAGCTCCGCGCGAATTTGCTTCTCGTCGTGATAGCCGTGCGGCGTGCGGGCGAGAAACCGCGGCGGATCGTTCGGAAAGACCGCCGCGAGCTCTTGCGTGATGACATCGGCAAAATCGTTTGCCTCGATTGCGTCCCACACATTGAAGAAGAAATGACCGCCCGATTTCAGGACGCGGCGCGCTTCCTTGTAGCCCTGCACCTTGTCGGGAAAAAACATCGCGCCGAACTGGCAGGCCACGGCGTCAAAGCTTCGATCCTCGAACGGCAGCGCCAGCGCGTCCGCCTGTCTCCACGCGATCCGGCTGTCGGCAGGTTGCCGGCTTTTTGCATGATCAAGCATTGGCTGATTGAGATCGGTCACCGTCATGCGCGTCTCGGCCGGAAGGGCCGATGCAAGCGCGCGCGTCAGCACGCCGGTTCCTGCCGCCGTCTCCAGCACCGCGCGCGGATTGGTTTTTGCCAGCCGCCCGGCGAGATCGCGCGCATAGGGTTCAAAAATAAGCGGAACCATCAAGCGCTCGTAGAGTTCGGGGATCGATCCCGCGAAAACTTTGTCGACCGTCGCCACCATCGGACTGCTCCATCCTTCATCATCGTCATCATAGATTGCGATGTCAGCGGCAAGATTTGGCCCGCGGAGACCCCCCGACACACCCGTTTTTCGCGACAGCGCACCTCCATGCTATGGTCGGCGGCAGGATTTGGAGATCGTGACCATGATGCGCGCAATTGTTCTTTTTTCCGCGGCGCTGACGCTTGCGGCCGGCACTTCGTTTGCCCAAAGCCCGCAATCCTATGCCGGTATGCAGGCACGGCCGCTCAAGGCTCTTTCGAGTGAAGAGTTGGCCGACCTGAAAGCCGGCCGCGGCATGGGCCTGGCTCTGGCCGGCGAGCTGAACGGGTATCCGGGACCGAAACACGTGCTGGAGCTCGCCAGGGAATTAATCCTCACTGAAGCGCAACGCGCCCGCACGCAAGAGCTATTCGATGCGATGAAGGCCGAGGCCGTTCCGCTCGGGCAGCAACTGATCGCGGCGGAATCTGATCTCGACCGGCAGTTTTCCGGCCGCACCATCACGCCCGTGACCCTGGCTGCCGCGACGGCGGCAATCGGGACGACGCAGGGAACGCTGCGCGCCACGCATCTGAAATATCACCTTGCGATGCTGGAGGTGCTGACGCCCGAGCAGATCCGGCGCTACGGCGAATTGCGTGGCTATGGTAGCGCGGCGCCGGCTGGTCATTCGCCCGGCATGCACAATCACAAGAAATAAGTCGCAAGCTGCGGACAGCGGAGCTTTACTGGCCCGGCAGGGCTTTCAGGCACTTCGCCAGGTTGACATAGGAGCCGCCCGCGGACTTGGCGCAGGCATCGCGGCCGGCGGCCGGCGCATGATCCCATCCGGCAACGACGACCTCCTTGGTCGAGCCCTCACTCATCAGGCAGACCGCCTTCGCCATCTCGGGCATGTTGCCGGCGTTGTGCTCGGCGAAGTCACTGCAGAAACGATCGGTGTTGAAATCCGGCGCCACGGCCTGGGCCACACCGGACAGAACGATTGCAATCGATGCGAGCCAAAGACGTCTCATTATGCGACGGATACCGCAAAACTCTTTCAGATTTTGATCTCGCGTTATGGCGAAGTTGCGTTAAATTGTCTGCAAACGAGCCCTTAGGATGAAAGACGACGTGAAACAGAGCGGAGTGGACACGGCGGCGCTTCGCCAGATCGCCGCCGAGGCCACTGCCGCATTCAATGCTGGCGCTCGCCGGTGCAGTCGTTTTCCGCGCGCTATCCGGACCTCACGATGGACGACGCCTATCGCATCCTGGCGCTCGCCAACGACATGCGCGTCGCAAATGGCTACAGGCCTGTCGGCCGCAAATTCGGCTTCACCAACCGCCGCATCTGGGACGAATACGGCGTGCGCGCGCCGAACTGGGGCTATGTCTACGATCGCACCCTGCACGATCTCGCGGCGCCGCTGCCGCTTGCGCCCTACAGCGAGCCGAAGATCGAGCCGGAGATCATGTTCGGCCTCGCCAGGGCGCCCTCGCCCGGCATGGACGATGCCGCGCTGCTGTCGTGCATCGACTGGGTCGCGCATGGCTACGAGATCGTGCAATCGATCTTTCCCGGCTGGAAATTCGCACCTGCCGACACGGTCGTGGCCAACGCAATGCACGGCGCCTTGCTGATCGGGCCGCGCCACGACGATCGGCGCACAGGCCACCGAATGGCTGCGCGCGCTGACAAGCTTCGAGGTCGAGCTTTTCTGCGACGGCAAGCTCATGGACAAGGGTCACGCGCTGAACGTGCTCGAAGGCCCGCTCTCGACCATCCGCTATGTGATGGACCTGCTCGCGCGCGACACCGGACAACCCGCCGCTCGCCGCCGGCGAGATCATCTCGACCGGGACCTGACCCGCGCGCTGCCGGTGAAGCCGGGCGAGACCTGGACGACAGAGCTCAAGGGCATCGGGCTCGAAGGCGCGACGCTACGGTTTTGCTGAGATCCTCGGACGGCCTCGCCGTCATAATTGCTGCAACTCCCTAGCCTGATGCCGTTGTCGAAGGTATTGTGCGGCGCTTTGAAGAGCCTTTCGGGGGGAAATAAAACACAATGCGATACCTGCTCGCCTTTCTGTCGGTCCTTTCCGTGTCGGTCATATGTGCTGACGCCGCGTCGGCGCAGACGACGTCCACGCCCCCGAGCAAGCGTCAACAGCTCCGGCAGGACAGCGATGACTGCGCCAAGCAGGGCATCGACCCGCACCGCGTCGACCTGTTCGCCGACTGCATGCACAAGAAAGAAATCGCGAGAAAGGAAGCGGCCCGTCGAAAGAAGGCCGGGGAGGCTGCGCAGCGCAAGCAGCAGCGCACCGAGCGGTTCGAAGCCGCCGTCGCGTCGAACCGTGACGCCAATCTGCAGCGGATCGCGCAGGAGAATGCCGCGCGCGCCAAGCGCGACGACTGCAAGAAGCAAGCGAAAGAGCAGAAGCTGCATCTGATGAAGCGGTTGAACTTCATCAAGACCTGCATGGAAAAGTAAGCGCCTGACCGGGCGCGCCTGGACTGTACGGGGTGTGTCTAAAAGACTGCCGCCCTTAGCGCACTTCAGTTTGCACTACCCGAACGCCCGCTTTTTCATCGGGAAGAGGTTCAGGCGCAGTCCAGCACAGCGTCGTAAAGGTCATCTCTCGCGATCGTTTCCAGCAGGTCCCGCGCAAGCGCTGCTTCGGTTTTTCCGCTCGCGGCGGCGCGACGTTGCAGGAGCGCCAGTGCGGCCCCGCTCAGCCTGATGGTGCGCTCGTCGATCCTGGGCCGTCCACGACGGCTTCCCGGCGGTCGCAGGCTGATCTTCGCCTGGGAACAGCGCACTTTAAGCGTGCCGATGTTGCACCCAAGTTTCTCGGCGATGTCGTCCGCCCGCATGCCGCCCCGCTCAACCATCTCCGGGATGGTGGCCAGCACTGCCTTGGTCAGAATTTTCCGTCCCATGTGTTGCCTTCCCATTGGTATTCTGGCTCAATACTTAGTCGCGCTCACTGGCCTTCTTGGTTCAATTCTGGGGTACGAAATATAGCGTGCGTTCAGCAATGCCTCTGTGACGGGCGTCACTTGCCAGAGGGCAAACGACACCCTTGTGATGGGCATCACTTGCCAGAGAGCGCATTACGGCGACCTGTCTTGAGGGATTTAAAATTTTTAATGTGGGCAAGTGCGGCTGTTTTCACAGCATTTCCAAAATGTCGCACCGCCACAGGCGTGCGGACGCGCGCCGTCCATTGGACAGTTATGCACAGGCACGCGGCACTTACCGCCGGTGGGCGCCCGCTACGCCTTCAACGCCGCCAGCACGCGTTCCGGCGTGAACGGCATGTGATAGAGCCGCTTGCCGGTCAGCTTGTGGAAGGCATTGGCGATCGCCGGCGCCATGCCGGGCGTGCTGATCTCGCCGAGCCCGGTCGGGTGCCCGTCGCTGTCGAGGAACGAGACCTGCATCACCTCGGGCATGTCGGACATGCGCATGACGTTGTAGTCGCCGAAGTTCGACTGCTCGACAGCGCCATCCCGCACCGTCAGGCGCTCATGCAAGGCCGACGACAGGCCATAGACGATGCCGCTTTCGACATTCGCCTTGGCCGCTTCCGGCTGCACGATCGACGCCGCCGTCGGCCACGACCCATACCTTGTGAACGCGGATCGTGCCGGCGCGGCGATCGATGGAAGCCTCGACGATGCAGGCGCCGAGCGATCCGGAGCGCTCGCTCATAGCAAAGCCGAGCGCGCGGTCATCGGGGCGTTTCGCGCCCCAATCGGCCATCTTGATCGACGGCCTCGACGCAGCGTCGCGCCTTCGGCGTGATCGACATGCGCTGCAGGCGGAATTCGACCGGATCGAGCTTCTGATCCTCCGCCATCGCATCGACCATGGTCTCGATCGCAAACAGATTGAAGTTATGCGCGACCGCGCGCCAGTGCTTGATGCGGACGCCCTCATCGACATTGCGCAGCTCGAGCTGCTGGTTCGGCAGCCCGTAGTAAGACGAGATGCGCATGCCGCCGGTGATCAGATTGAGCCCGCCATCGTCGCCGATGGCGCAGTGACGCCAGCCGACGACTTTGCCTGACGCATCGGTCGCCGCTTCGAGGCACTGGAAGGTCATCGGGCGGAACATGCCGTGCGCGACATCTTCCTCGCGCGTCCACACCAGCTTGACCGGGCGCTTGACCTCGCGCGCGAGCACCGCCGCCTCGGCGGCATAGTCGGCGAGCGAGCGCCGTCCGAAGCCGCCGCCGAGATAGCACTGGTGGACGTCGACCTGCTCGGGCTTCATTCCGAGCGTCTTCGCGACGAGATCGCGGCTGCGGCCGAGATCTTGCGACCCGTCCCACACCTCGACTCTGTCGCCGGCCTCGTTGAAGCGCGCCACCGCGTTCAGCGGCTCGAGCTGCGCATGGTAGGTGTAGTCGCTGCGGTATTCGGCCTTGTAGACCTTGGCCGCGCCGTCGAAGGCGGCTTTGGTGTCGCCTTTCGTTTCCACGACCTTCACCGGCGCCGCCGTATCGGCGTGGATCGCCGCATAGTGCTCCAGCGCCTTTTCGGAATCGAAGCCGTCGACCTTGTTCTTGCTCCAGCTCACGCGCAGCGTGCGGCGCGCCGCCATCGCCTGCGGGAAGCTTTCCGCCACGATGCCGACGCCATTCGGCAGCTTCACGGTCGCGATCACGCCGGGCATGGCCTTGATCGCGGCATCGTTCCATTTTTCCGGCGTGTTGCCGCTCACCGGCGAATGCAGGGCGCTGGCATAGACCATGCCCGGCAATTTCACGTCGATGGAATATTGCGCCGTGCCGTTGACCTTGAACGGCAGATCGCGGCGCGGCACCGACCGTCCGATCAGGCGGAAGTCCTTGCGCGCCTTCAGCTCGCTCTTGTCGACGGCAGGCAGCGTCGACGGCACCTTTCCGAAAGCCCGCGATCTCGCCATAGCTCAGGCGCTTTCCCGATTTGGGATCGACGCACCGCGCTCGGCTCGGTCTTGAGCGATCGCGGCGTCAACGCCCCAATGATCGGCGGCATTCGCGATCAGCACCTTGCGCACCTGCGCGCCCGCGGTGCGCAGATCGTTCCAGTACATCATCACGGCACGGCTGCCGGTGACGGTCATGACACGGCGGCCACTGCGGTCGGGCCAGCCATAGACTTCAGGGTTCGAGGGCGCCCATTCGAGCGTCACTTTGTTCCAGTCGGCATCCATCTCCTCCGCGATCATCAGCGGAATGGACGTGCCGGAGCCCTGCCCCATCTCGGTAATCGTGAGAATTGTGATGTTGCCGTCGGGCGCGATGCGCACCCATGGCGACAGTGGTGCGGGCCGCGTGGCAGCATCGGCAGGCGGCAGGATGCGCGTGCCGTCGGTCCCGAATGCAAAGAAGAATGTCATGCCGCCGATGCCGGCGAGCATGCCGCGGCGGGTGATCTCCGGCGATCTGAGAGCGATTGTCATGGCCTAGCCCTCCTTCGACGCGCGTTCGATCGCCGCGATGATGCGGTTGTAGGTTCCGCAACGGCAGATGTTCCCGTCCATATGGGTGACGATCTGCTGCCGGCTCGGCTTCGGATTGCTGGCGAGCAGCTCGGCCGCCTTCATGATCTGCCCCGACTGGCAGTAGCCGCATTGCGGCACCTCTTCGGCCACCCAGGCCTTCTGCAACGGATGCGAGGAATTCGGCGAGAGACCTTCGATGGTGACGATCTGCGCGCCTTCCGCCGCCGAAACCTGCACCTGGCAGGAGCGCTGCGCGCGGCCGTCGATGTGCACCGTGCAGGCGCCGCAAAACCCTGCGCCGCAGCCGTATTTCGTGCCGGTCAGCCCGACGATGTCGCGGATTACCCAGAGCAGAGGTGTTTTGGGGTCGGCATCGACGGAAACCGGCTTGCCGTTCACTGAGAACGAAGCCATCGGGGACCTCCCTGAAGTCAGCCATTCCAGGCGGGCGTTGTTCCGTCATGCCCGCTCAAGAGGTCCGTAGCGTAGCAATCGGGCAAAGTTTTGAAATTCAAAAATGCGAGACTTGACGGCCTGCGCTGCCTGTCATGCGCGGCCAGCACCTAACGGTTCATGCCCGCGAAAGCGGGCATCCAGTACGACAACAGTGCTGGATCCCCGCTTTCGCGGCGGATGAACGGGGCGAAGGGCCTATTGTTTCTCCGGCGCCACACTTCCCGTCTGCGTCTCCACAATCACCGTTCCCGTCATGTGCGGATGCAGTGAGCAGAAATACTTGTAGGTGCCCGGCGTCGTGAACGTAAAAGAGAACTTGCCGTCGGTATCCATGCACCTTGGAACGGAAGGTGTTGGCCGACACAACCGTATGCGGGATGTCGTCCTCGTTCGTCCAGGTGACGGTCGTGCCGGCTTTGACCTTCAGCTCCTGCGGCCCGAAGGTGAAGTTGCCGATCTTGACCGCGACCTCCTCCGCGGAGGCCGGCGCCGCGGCGTGGAGATAGGCCGCCGCGACGCCGGCCACGAGCAGTCTCGTCAGGATTTTGATCATCGTCATGGCCGTTGCCTCAGTTCTGAATCGGCGTGTCGATGATGGCGAGCCGCTGCTCGTTCTGCTTGAAGGTCACGCTGGCGATGCCGAGCATGCTGCGCAATTTGTCGTCCGGCACTTTCATCGGCCCGGGCGACGGCGCGGTGCCGGGCGCGGGCTGCGGGAAGGCGGTCGAGCGCGCGGTATGGAAGGTGACGTTGCCCTCGACCTTCTGCATGACCTGATGAATGTGCCCGTTGAGCACGGTCACCGAGCCGAAGCGCTTCAGGTAGCCGAGCGCGCGCGCGCCGTCTTCCGTGCCCCATCCCCACTCCGGATAGACGGTCCAGAGCGGAATGTGCGCGAAGACCACAATCGGCTGCGACGCCGAGCGGCCCTTGAGGTCGTCTTCAAGCCATTCGAGCTGCTCGTTGCCGAGATTGCCGAGCCCGCCGGCTTTCAGATTGACGACATTGACGAGGCCGATGAAGTGCACGCCGTTGTCGTCGAAGCTGTACCAGCCGGCGCCTTTGGTGCCGCGCCCGTAGCGGTCGCGATAGAGCTTGCCCTGATCCTCATCGAGCAGATCGTGCTCGCCGGGCACGTAACGCACATTCAGCCCGGCGTGCGAAATGATCTGATCCGCGTCGTCGAATTCCGTCGGCTTCGACAGATGCGAGATATCGCCGGTGTGGATCATGAAGGACGGCTTCACCGGCAACGTCTTCACGCGCGCGATGGCTTCCTCCAGCGTCCCTTCGACGTTGGGGTTGGCAGGCTTGTCGAAGCCCATGTGGCTGTCGCTGATCTGAAGGAATGTAAATCCTTTCACCGGCGCAGCCACGGCTTCGTCGATGATGCCGAGCGAAGCCGGCACGCCGCCGGTGATCGTCCAAAGCACGCCGGTTCCTGCCCATGTCATGCATTCGAGAACCTTGCGGCGATTCATGCCATCGTCATGCTTAGTCATCGCGCGTCTCCTTCTGAACGTGTTGCTGGAGACGAGACTGAGCCGCGCGCAGATTTATTCCCGCACAATCGTCATCACGAAAAAGTCAGGCGCGCTGCGAAATTTGTCGGAGGGTCGGCCAGTCTTCACGGCATGCGGCCATCACGGCTGCCCATCAAAAGGAGACACGACAATGAAAAAACTTCCTGTCATCTTCACAGTGCTCCGTATGGCACTTGGCTTTGCGCTTAGCGCGGGGCCGGCTTCCGCTCAGTCGTTCTGCACCTGCGACGGCACCGGAAACGTCCTGGTCTTTTCAAACAAGGCATTCATGCCCGCAAACGGCAAAGCGGTAGTGAATGACCACGCCTTGCGGGCCTACGCCGCTGCTCCGGCTCCTGGCCTGGCGGGCGATTCCAACGCCCCAGCCGCCACAGGCGGCGGCAGCACCGGATACAACGAAATGCTGCGCAACTTTTGACCCTAGAAACACAAGGAAAACAGGGCGGGCTTCGGCCTGCCCTGTTTTCGGAAAATTTATGCCGGGCCGGGAATGAAACGAGCGCTCGCGGAGTTTTGAGGATGACGTGATCGTGTTTGCCGTTACAGCGGGCGCGTATTCCCACGCTCCAGCATTCCGGCTAAGCCGATCGCCATATCGGATGAAAAGCAATGAACCGTCCCCGGTCTGACGACAATTCAGTGCTGCTGGTCCACGCCTATCTCGATGGCGAACTCGACCCCGCGAATGCCCTCAGCGTCGCCCAGCAGATGAGCCAGGAACCGGCGCTTGCCGCGGAGGCTGATCGCGTGAAAGAACTGCAGAACTCTTATTCATGACCGCCTGGCGCGAGAGGCCGCACCGCCCGGATTGCGCGCGCGGATCGAATCCTCGGTCGGCGGAACAAGGCACGAGCGCGCAAAGCCGTCATGGCTTGCGCTTGCTGCCTCGATTGCGGTCGCCGCCGTGATCGCGGGCACTTCCACCTGGCTCGCGGTCGAATTCCCGGCAGCAGCCGATGCAGGTCGCGGAACTGTTGGTGTCCGACCATATTCGCGGGCTTATGGCGCCGGAGCCCGTCGACGTCGTCTCGTCCGACCGCCACACCGTGAAGCCGTGGTTCAACGGCCGCATATCCAACTCGCCGCGCGTCGTCGATCTTGCCAAGGACGACTTCCCACTGATCGGCGGACGTGTCGACGTGCTCGGCCGCACGCCTGTGTCGACGCTCGTCTATCGCCGCGCCAAGCACCTGATCAGCCTCACCGCCGTTCCGGCAGACAGCACGTTCGCGTTCAACGGCAGCCCGCGCAGCATCAACGGCTACAACATCGTGCGCTGGAGCGAGAACGGCGTGAGCTACTGGGCCATTTCCGATCTTGAGCCGAAAGAACTCGAGATGTTCGCGCAGCTATTCCGCACCAGCCAGAACGAACTCTAGGCGATCGAGTAGGTGCCATGTCGATAACGCCGCTGCGGCCGAGGACCGGCCCGAACAGTCCGGAAGGCCCGCCGATCCGGCTGGTGACGCCCGGTGCGCAGGAGTTGATCGGTATGCTCGACGATAATGCGCGCTTCAGGGCCGTCGTGCTGCCCTATATCGATGAGGCCTACCGTCTTGCGCGCTGGCTCACCGGTAACGGCACGGATGCGGAAGACGTTGTCCAGGATGCCTCGTTGCGTGCTTACCGCGCGATCCGCAGCTATGCCGGCGGCAATCCGCGCGCCTGGCTTCTGAGCATCGTGCGCAATACCGCCTACTCCTGGCTGCACAAGAATCGCCCGGCAGCAATCGTCTCGGTCGATGACCTTGAGGCGGTCGAGCGCGAGCAGGTCAAAGCCGACGACCGCCGCGACGACACGCCGGAAGCATCAATGATCGCCAAGGTCGATGCCGAGCAGCTGCGCGCGGCAATCGCGAAACTGCCGGCGCCGTTCCGGGAAACGCTTGTGCTGCGCGACATCGAAGGCCTCGACTACCGGGAAATCGCAGAGGCGACCGAAGTGCCGATCGGGACCGTGATGTCACGCCTCGCCCGCGCGCGCCGCCGGCTGGTCGAAATGCTGAGCCAGGACGATTAGGCGATCAGGAAACGTTACGAACATTGATATTGAGCATCAGCAACCGCCGCCGGGCGTCGGAGTCTTTAACCGGCGCTACCCCGTGAAATGAGTTGCCGGTCTTCGCAAACATGAACAACGCGTTCGGCACAAACGGGAAATCGCAGACCTGGTCGAACTGGTCCAAAGAATGATGGGCTAATCCGGAGCATTCAAACGTTCGGTCTTTCGGCACGAAAATTGACGTTCCCATATGAGACTGTGACTGATCGCTTGGAAGATAAAACAACAGCGTCACGGCCTTTCGAGGATGATCGGTATGCGGGCCCATCGAATGTGTCGTGTGGTCTTCGACCAGGACGGCATCGCCGTAAAAGTCAGTCGACCGGCTCTGTGGAAAACGCTTCTCGATCTGCTCCGAAAATCTATTGAGAATGGAGGCGCGCAATTTCTCGCCTAAAATCCAGGCTCGGAAATCAGACCAAAATTCCCTCTGTGGTTCCGGAAGCGAGTTTAGATATTTTTCCTTTATTTCAAAAACAAATCGCGCCTGAAGCTGATTGCCGCGTCCCGCCTCACCATTTGAAACAAGGGCGTCGGCGGCCGGAAAGTGACGCAGCATGTCGCTATAGTAAGGATCGGGGAAAGCGTTGCTAACAAATGCATGCGGAAATGGCGAGTGTTCCACGCTCGCGCCCAAGACGACGCGACAGAGATGCTCTTCAGGACTTACCAAAGCTTCCGCGACAGGCGTCATCTGCAGTCCCAAACAATAGCGAGAGACGAAACTTTAACATCCGGCCGACAATGGCGGAAGATTTCGGCCAGCTCTTAACCCAAACTTCGCGTCGTAACCGTCAGGCGAAAACGACGTCAAGCTGTTTTTCAACGCGCTTGATGTCATCGCGAGAGATTCTGATTTCCTCTCGCGGTTCTGCCTCAAGAACGCTCCTGCGCCACAGGTACCGTCCTCTCTTTGGACGAGAATGAGCGACATCCCAGAATTGCTTTCTGCGCCACGGTGGCGCCGGCCGCGGATGAGGCAAATCGAGCCCCTTTGCGTCAAGAAGCTGCTGGGTTGCCAAATTTAAAACGCCAGAATCGAAATTGTAGCGAAGCCAAACTGCATGAACAGCGTCGAGGATATGATGAACTTCGGCGAGGGCGGCCCTTGTTGCCCCATTGCTGCATACGAAGCGCGCAAGCGAATTCCGGTAGCGGACATAGTGCCGGAAAAACGAGCGGGGATCGTGAAGAAACCAATAGAACGGGTCGATATCCCGCAGGCGGCTGAACGATTCTTCGACCGTCTGAAGGGTCATGATATTTGGCAAGCGTGCGAGTTTCCCCTGCACCGCCATTGCGTTCATGAACATGATTTCTTGAAATACGACGCCCGTGATCGTATTTGCCTGGGCAATAGCGCGACGTAGTGGCTCCAGCCTGAAGAGTGAGAATTGCCACGACTGATATCGTCGCATCAGGTGGTATTGCCGCCAAAGCGGATCGGATTCTTCGATGCTCGGTGTGAAAAATACGACACGGTTGATGTCGATATCATCATCGTGAACACTAAAGCCAAGGACGTAGCCTTGCGCGCAGACATAGTCATCACGCTTGTGCATGAAATCCAAAGCCGCATCGACCGCGTGAGGGAGCGTGATTTTTCGGTCCGCCACCAACTGAACGAAGGGTGTTTCTATCCGCGAAACAGCGTCCGCAAGCTTGTCAAAAAATCTAGTGTCCGGCGCATAGGTCCACAGTTCCGCGCTGTCCTTGCAGATGGACCTGACCTCTTCGGCTTCGTCAGGGTCACTTGAGTCTGCGACGATGAGATTCGATCCCGCTCTTGCGAACAGGGAAACCTGACCCGCGAGGTTGTGGGGGCGGTTCCGAGTCGAAACAAGCACCGTTAAAAGGTTGTCCGACTGCATGCAGCGCTACTGGACAGGGTCATGCACAAATGGTGTGAGAAAGCTGGGCCGGGGCGCCAACGAGATCAACGCCTTCGCGATCTCGAAATCGTCTTCGTCGTCGATATCAAGGCCGGTGATCTTGTGATCGGTAATAGGCCAAACTTTATCGCCCATATAGGCCGACCCGCGCTCAACCCAGAGCGCGTGCCTGAGGACATCGAGGTTAAAGGGTTTGTAGGCTCGCGCGAACTCGTCGCGCCGCATAACAGACCTCCGTCGATCCCACCGCGGCGATTGCGGGACAAGGAATCCGTTTTCATCAATAATGTGCAGTCGCGCCTCGGTTTCGCTGACAATACGCACGGATGTTATGTCCGGATTGTCCGTGAGCATGTCGATTGCGGCCTCAACAGATCGGACTGAACGAAACGGAGAAGTCGGTTTTAGACGAACCCATAGGTCGGGCATATCGATGCCAAATTGCGGCAGGTTAGCCGCGAGATCGGACAAGATGTCTTCTTCCATGGCCTTGTCATCGGATGCCTTTTGCCCACGCAGATAAGGACAATCGGCACCGTAGAGACCGGCAATTGCGCGGTACTTCGGCGAATCCGTACTGACGATGATGCGATCGAATTTTATTTTTTTGGCGAAGGCAATTGAGTAAGCGAATAGCGGGTGCCCCGCTATTTCTCGAATGTTCTTGTCTGGAACTCCTCGCGACCCAGAGCGGGCCGGAATGAGAGCATAAACCCGCACGCGTTACTCACAATGTCGTTTATTTCCGACATTAGACTTCTGCAGAATGCCGCACAAGCGATCAAGGTGCGGACACCGATGTTTGCGATGCCCAATTGTCACCCGGGTTCCTTCGCCGCCCCGGCATGAATTTCGATCAGCCTGCGAACGAGACCCGGCTTGCGCGCACGGGCAAAGCCGCATTCCGTGGCGATTCCGAATTCCGGCACATATTTGCGCGCGAGTTCGATGCGTTTTTTCACGCCTTCGACGCCATCAGCCGCGTGGATGATGCCGAGATAGATTTCGACGCCCTTGGGCAGCTCTTTCATCGGCGCGAAGAATTCGTCGGTCGCGCGTGGCACCGGTACCGGTAGATGGATATAGGCGACCTTGTGCGGGACGTTTTGCACGATCGCGTTCGAGATATCGACGAGATGGCGCGCCGTGACCGGATCGAAGAAATGCTTGCCGCCGAAATCGCCGTAGCAAAGATGAAAGCCGAGTTCAACGTCATCCGGCACCGACGCACAAATGCGCACGAACCGCCGGGCGATGTCATCTTTCGAAGCATTCACCAGCGGGAACTGGTCCTGCGGCTGCCCGTCCCAAACGATCATGTCGTGGCAGACATCCCACTGGATGCAGAGATCGCCGTGCGGGATGTGCCGGCAGATCAATTCGACTTCGCGCGCCATCGCCTTTTCGTAGGCCGGCTCAATCGCCGCAACATCCCGTGCCGTGCAAAAGGCATAGATGACGCTCATCGGCGTCGGCAGACAGACCTGAAACCGCGTCCCTTTCGCAATGTCCCCGCGCTCACGTGCGGCCAGGAAGTCGAGATAGGATCCGCGCGCCTCGCGAGCATAGCCGAGCTCGCCGAATTCGACTTCGTCCGCCTTAACTCCGTCCGCCAGGCACAACAGAGGAAAGCCGGACGTCTTGCGTAGCGCGCCGCTCGGATCGGGCCGCAAAAACGGACTCGACCGCAGCAGAGGGTACTGAAAGCTGACCCACAGGCGGCGCGGGCCCGGCTCGCCGTCGGGAATGCGCCGCAACCGCCGCCCCAAGGCGGGGCCAACGGTCCGAAAGACCTCCTCCACGCCGCCAAGTCCGATGCTGCCAACGAGATGGACCTGTGTGGGCATAAAGGACATCTGCGTAAGAACGTCAGCGCGGCGGAATCTGGATCAGATCGTCGAGCTGCGCCTTGGTCAGTTCGTTGGCGGTGAATTTCAGCGCGACCGCGTCTTTCACGATCGTATCAAGGCCGGTGATCTTGTCTGGCTCGACCGACGAACGCGGGAAGAAGTCGTCGCGCGTGCGCTTGGCCTTCGCCTCGCTGATATTGAGCCACTCGGAATAGATCTTCAGCGCCTTGGGGTCGGTGTACATGAAGTCGACCGTCTCGCGGTACGCCTTCATATAGCGATCGACCACGGCTTTGTGGTCTTTCAGAAAGTTGGCGTTGGCGATGTTGAGCCGCACCGTCTGCCCCTTGAACGCGGCGGCATCGTTGCCGGTCGCGATGATGCGGATTTCCTTCTTGTCGAGCTGATCGAGGCCGAAAGGCGGCGCCGCCCAGCCGACATCGATCTGGCCCGACATCACGGCCGTCAAATTCGCGGCAGGGCCGCCGACTGCGGTCGGCTTTGCCTTCAGGTCGTATTGCTTCATGAACGCCGTAACGATGCCGTGCGTCGACGAACCGTTGGTCGAATAGGCCAAGGTCTTGTCCGCGGTGTCCTTCAGCGACTTGATCGGCGAATCCGCCTTCACATACCAGTAGAGATCATTCGCACCCGTCGTCTCCGCGCTGATGATGCGCACCGGCGCGCCCTTCGAATAGGCACTCATCACGCCCATCACGCCCGCTGCAATACCGAGATCGACGCTGCCGGAAATCACCGCCTGCTGGGTCTCACCCGCGCCGTTGGTGTAGACGATGTCGAGCTCGAGCCCGTGCTTCTTGAAAATGCCGGCGCGCTGACCGACTTCCGAGACCGAGGTGTCCCAGTTACCGCGCTGGCCGATCGCCAGCTTGATCTTGTCGTCCGCCGATGCGCCGGCGGCTACGCCAAGCAGCATCACGGCTGCCAGCGCAAGTGCGGTTGATGTTGTCCTCATGTGTATCCTCCCTGATCTTTTATGGTCTTATTTTGCCGGTTCTGTCTGCCGGATGGAATGCTGCTGCGGCGCTTCGCTGCCGCCCCCAAGGCTGCGCCAGTTCGTCGTCTTGGGCACCACCCCTTCGTAGGAGCTGATGGTCGCGTGCCGGATATGCGGCTCGGTCGTGCCGATCGCGGGACCGCCATCGCGCATGGCGCGCGCGGCCTCGACCATCAGCCGGCGGAACGCCACCACCGCGACGTCGCTGGCGCCGACCTTTTCCTTCGAGCGGTCGCCGATCGGCCCCATCGACTCCCACATCACGATGTCCTGGTTGGGGATGCCGCTGATGCCGGTGAAGTTGCCGGCCTTCATCGCCGCGCGGTCCTGCTGATAGAGGTTGGCGCGATTGCGGATGCCGTCGAAATTGCGGTCGACGTCGACGCCCCACTGCAGCACGTTGAACTTGCCGCCAGGTGTCGGCATCGATGCCCGGCTTGTCGGGCCCGTTCCAGGCGATGAAATAGAAAATCGTGTTGGTGTCGTCTTCCGGCGTCAGCAACGTCGCCACGTTGTGCACGTTGTTGGGCGGGATCAGCGCCGTGTAGGGCGCGATATAGACCGTCGTGCGGATGTAGTCGTGCGTTTCCTCGTTCTTGATCGGCCGCCGGATTGCCGCGTAGCGGAAGCCGTAGCTGGTGCGCTCGATCTGGAAGCGCGGCGCCTTGTCGGTCGAGGGCCGCAGCCAGTTGGCTTCGGTGGCCTTCGCGCCATCGACCTGCGCCGGCACCATGTCGGACGAATGCAGGTGGGAGGAATGCGCGGAATCGATCTGCCCCTCGAGAATCTGCGCCCAGTTGCAGCGCACGCGCACTTTCGTCGCGCTCACCCGCGCATCCGGCGTCGGCGCGAAGGCCGGCGGCTCGAATTCGCGCATGTCTTCCGGCGGCCCCATATAGGTCCACACGAAGCCGCCGGCTTCGCGCGTCGGATACGACTTGTGCTTCACGCGATCGAAAATGAGGCTGTTGTCCGGCTCCGACGCCATCTCGACGATGTTGCCGTCCACGTCGAATTTCCAGCCGTGGTAGAGGCAGCGCAGGCCGCAGTCCTCGTTGCGCGCGAACAGCAGCGACGCCCGCCGGTGCGAGCAATATTCGTCGAGCACGCCGACGCGGCCCTTGCTGTCGCGGAACACCACGAGGTCCTCGCCCAGCAGGCGCACCTTGACCGGCGCGCCGTCGGGCTCGGCGACCTCTTCCGACAGGCAGGCCGCGATCCAGTGGCGGCGCATGATCTGGCCCATCGGCGCATCGCCCTCGACGCGGCACAGCAGGTCGTTTTCCTCGGGGGTCATCATGGCGGCGCTTCCCTCGTGCGCGGCAGAAATTCCTGTCGCGTCTTCTTTCTTAGATATCTAAGATAAGACTAATGAAAGCGCCGGACCTTGTCGATGGCTGATGCAACTCCTCTCCGACTTGGCGTCGCCGGACTTGGCCGCGCGTTTTCGGTGATGCTGCCGACATTTACCCGCCACCCGGCGGTGCGGCTCGTTGCCGCCGCCGACACCCGCGCCGAGGCCCGCAAGCGGTTCGCCGAGGAATTTTCCGCAAATGCCTACGACACGGTCGCGGCGCTCTGCGCCGATCCGGCCGTCGACGCAGTCTATGTCGCAACGCCCCATCAATTCCATCGCGAGCATGCCACGCAGGCGGCCCGGGCCGGCAAGCACCTGCTGATCGAAAAACCGATGGCGCTGACGATCGAAGACTGCGCGGCGATCGTCGACGCCGCTCGGCGTGCCGGCGTGCACGTGGTCGTCGGGCACAGCCACTCTTTCGATGCGCCGGTGCAGTCATCTTGCGCAAGCTCATCGAGAGCGGCGCATTCGGCCAAGTGCGCATGATCAATGCGCTGAACTACACCGACTATCTTTACCGTCCGCGCCGCCCCGAAGAGCTCGACACCTCGAAAGGCGGCGGCGCTGTCTTCAATCAGGCGGCGCATCAGGTCGACATGGTCCGCCTGATCGCCGGCGCGCCGGTTAACGAGCGTGCGCGCGGTGGCCGGCTCGTGGGATGCGAAACGGCCAACCGAAGGCGCCTACGCAACACTGCTTACATTCGCGAATGGCGCTTTCGCATCGCTGGTCTACAGCGGCTATGGCCATTTCGATTCAGACGAGTTCGAAGGTTGGGTCGGCGAAATGGGCCAGACGAAGACGCCTTATCCCGGGCGGGCCGCGCCCGCGTTTCACAGACGCCAGATGACGAGACAGCATATAAGCATTCCCGTAACTACGGCGGCCCCGATTTCCGTCCGCCCGGCGACGCGACGGCGCATCAGCACTTCGGCACTTTGTTGGTGACGCTGTGACCGCGCCGACCTGCGTCCGGTGCCGAACGGAGTCATGATCTATCAGGACGGATCGGCTCGGCTTGACGCGATCCCCTCGCCCGGCGTGCCCCGCGCCGAGGTCATCGACGAGCTTTACGACGCCGTCGCTGCACGGCAAAGCGCCCCTGCATGATGCTGCCTGGGGAATGGCAACGGTCGAGATCCTGCTGGCCATGCTGCAATCAGCGCGCGATGGCCGTGACGTGGGTCTCAAATGAGCAAATCCCCGTCGAGCACGCAGGTCATTCTCCGGCACTGGCGCGAGGCCGTGCCGAACGATCGCCTCGCGCATCTCGTGAAAGATGCAACGCGCGCGCTCGTGCGTGCCTTGCAGATGCGGCTCGGCGAACACGGCGTGTCGTTCGGACATTGGACGTTCCTGCGCATCCTCTGGGAGTCCGATGGGCTGACACAGCGCGAGTTGAGCGAGCAGGCCGGCGTCATGGAACCGACGACATTTTCGGCGGTGAAGGCAATGGAGCGTCTTGGCTATGTTGTGCGCCGCAGGCGTGCTGGCGACCGCAAGAAAGTCTATGTCATCCTTACTCCGAAAGGCCGCGGCCTGCGCAAGACGCTCGTGCCACTTGCCGAGGAGGTGAACCGGATCGCCGTCCGCCACGTCCGTTCGACGGATATTTCCCGTACACGCAAATTATTGCTTTCGATTATAGAAAACCTGGCGCGCGACGAACAAAGCGCCGACATGCGGATGCCGTCGACGCGCGAATTGGGCCGGCTGAATGGATCGCGGCGGCGACGGGCACCGCGGCGAATGTAAAAGCCGTCAATTTTACTCCGCTCATGCCCGCGAAAGCGGGCATCCAGCACATCTAAGAAATCTGGATCCCCGCTTTCGCGGGGATGAGCGGATGATGGTTCGCCCCCGGTTTGTGTCTCCATCCGGGGCTGCAGGGCTTGAGCGTGTCTCACATAAGGCTATAGTTTGCGCCTTAATCGCTCAGACCAAACAGAAGCGAAACGGGAGGATCCTCCAATGACGCGCACCTCACAGCGCCTAATCAAGACATGTGTCTCCGCAATCGCACTGGTCACGGCGACCGCGACGACGTTTGCCGCCGATTATCCTGACCGCGCCATAAAACTGGTTGTTCCATGGGCGGCAGGCGGCGATACCGACCTGATCTTCCGGCCGCTGGCGCCCCTGCTCCAGAAATATCTTGGACAGCCCATCGTCATTGCCAATGTCGGCGGCGCCTCCGGCACCGTCGGCGAGCGCGAGGCCTCGGGCGGCGCTCCGGACGGCTACACTTTGTTCGGCGCGCACGATTTCATTCACTCGGTTTATTTCGCCGCGATGACCGATATCAAATATGACGCGGCGTTCGAGCCGGTCTGCATGGTCTCCTCCACGCCCTCGGTGATCACCGTCGGCGCGAAGACGCCCTGGAAGACATTCAAGGAGTTGGTCGAGGATGCCAAGAAGCGCCCTGACCAGATCGTGGTCGGCGCGTCGCTCGGATCGACCAGCCAGTATTCGATCGCGCTTGCCGGCAAGGCCGCCGGCGTCACCTTCAAATATGTGCCGTACGACGGGACAGCGAAGCGCATGAACGCGCTGCTCGGCGGTCATATCGATGTTGGCGACAGCAATCTCACGCAGAAAGGCAAGGTTGATGCCGGCCTGCTGCGGTTCCTCGCCAACATGTCGGAGAAGCGCACGACCGGGCTTGAGGATGTGCCGACGCTGAAGGAACTCGGCTTCGACGTCACCTATGCGGTCAACCGCGGCATCATGGTGCCGAAGGGAACGCCGGCGGCGGTCATCGCCAAGCTCAACGACGCCTGCGCCAAGGCGACGAAGGAGCCCGAATTCGCCCAGGCGATGCTGCTGCAGGGCACCGAGGTCTACTATCTGGATCCGAAAGGTTACGCGGACTACCTCAAGAAGACCGACGTGCAGACCAAGGACATCGCCAAGGCCCTCGGACTGCTCAAGCGTGAATGATGCTGAGCCGTGACGGGATTTCGGGGCTCGTCTGCCTCGCCATCAGCGTCATCCTGCTGACGCAGACGTTTGGATTGCCGCCGGCCGCGGTCGTTCCGATCGGGCCGGCGTTCTATCCGCGCGTCGTGCTGTCGATCCTGATGCTCCTCAGCGTCATCCTGATCGCGCTCGATGTCCGCGCCATGCGGACTGCGGCCGCTCCCGCGGCAGCGCCGGCGGCAGGCCCGCCGCCGAACTACCGGCTGGTGCTCGCGACCTTCATTGAGTTCGGGCTCTACATCCTGCTGCTGCCGCCGCTCGGCTTCCGGATCGCGACCTTCCTGTTCGTGCTGTCGTTGCAGGTCACGCTGGAATGGCCGCGCAGCACCAAGCACTGGCTGCTCGCCGTCTGCGGTCGCGGCGGCGACCAGCCTGATCTGTTATCTGGTCTTCGAGGACTATCTGTCGGTGCTGCTGCCGCGCGGCACGTGGAGCAACATGTGAACCACTACGAACTGCTCCTCACGCACATGGGGACGGTGCTGCAGCTGAAGTACCTCGTGCCGCTGCTGGTCGGCACCATCGCCGGCGTGATCGGCGGCGCGCTGCCGGGCGTCACCATCACCATGACGGTCATCGTGGTGCTGCCCTTCACCTTCGGCCTCGATCCGCTGCAGGGTCTTGCCGCGATGATCGGCGTCTATGTCGGCGGCTCGGCCGGCGGCTCGATCACCGCGAGCCTGATCGGCATTCCGGGAACGCCGTCGGCGGTCGCGACCACCTTCGACGGCTTCCCGATGACGAAGAAGGGCGAGGCCGGCCGCTCGGTCTGGGTCGGCGTCTGGTCGGCCTTCTTCGGCGGCGCGCTCGGCGGGCTTTGCCTGATCGAGCTGACCGGGCCCTTCGCCTCGCTCGCGCTCGCGTTCGGGCCGTGGGAATTCTTCTCGCTGTTCGTCTTTGCGCTGTCGATGGTGGCGGGGCTGGTCGGGCGCTCGCGTGACCAAGGGGCTGCTCTCCGGCGCGATCGGCCTTGCCGTGACCATCGTCGGCCCCGACCCGATCTTGGGCGTGCAGCGCTTCACCATGGGCATTCATCCGCTCGAAGGCGGCTTCGATTTCCTGCCGGTGCTGATCGGCATCTTCGCCTTCGCCCAGCTGATGCCCGATGTCGAGCAGCTCAATGCCTATGACCCGACAAAAGCGGCGGCAGCCACGAAGCTCAGCCTCAAGGTGTCGCACCTGTCGGTGATCTGGGACATCCTCTGCCGCCCGTTCATCCTGCTCTGGTGCACCTTCATCGGCATCGTGATCGGCGTGTTGCCGGCGATCGGCGGCAGCGCCGCCAACATCATGGCCTATGACCAGGCCAAGAAATTCTCCAAGCGGCCGGAGAAATTCGGCACCGGCATTCCCGAAGGCATCATGGCGTCGGAATCCTCCAACAGCGCCAACGTCGCCGGCTCGCTGATGATGATCATGGCCTTCGGCATCCCCGGCGACGCGGTCACCGCGGTGATGATGGGCGCGCTGACGATCCACGGCATCCAGCCGGGGCCGCTGTTCATCTCGCAGCATCCGAAGATCGCCTACGGCATCTACGCCGCCTACATGGTGGCGCTGCCGTTGATGGTCGCGGTGATCTGGGCCGGCTCGCGCGCCTGGATGCGCATCATCATGATGCCGAAGTCGATGCTGATCCCGATCGTGCTGGTGCTCTGCGTGATCGGCGCCTATGCGCTCAGCAACAGCATGAAGGACGTCTATGTGCTCGCCGCTCTTCTGCGTGATCGGCTACGCGATGGTGAAGGCCCGCATCCCGCTGGCGCCGCTGATCCTCGGCGTCGTGCTCGGCGACCAGATCGAGGCCAACCTGATCCAGGCGGTCTCGACCGACGCCAATCCCTGGCTGTTCGTCACGCGGCCGATTTCCGGCGCGATGCTCGCCGCGTCGGTTCTGTCCATCGGCGCTTGCCGTCTGGCAGCACCGCCGCGAGACAAAACGCAGAGCCGCGGCCGCCGCCGAGGAAGAGGATACGGATTTCTAGGCCCAGCAAACGCAGCCGAAACCGCCGACCCGATGCATATTTTCGACGAGCCGAAGATCGACTGCCACGCCCATGTGATCGATCCGGTCAATTTCCCCTATGGCAAAAATGTCGTCTACAGGCCGTCCGCGCAGGAGATCGGCACCGCCGCGCAATTCCGCGAGGTGATGAAATCTTATGGCGTAAAGCACGCGCTCCTGGTGCAGCCGAACTCGGGCTATGAGGGCGACAATGCCTGCATGCTCGATGCGATTGCCAGAGGCGAAGGCCGCTTCAAGGGCATCGCGATCGTCGATCTCGATGCCGACATCGCATCGCTGAAAACATTGCAGGCGCAAGGCATCGTCGGCGCGGCGATCAATCCAACGGTCCACGGCAACGACTACTACAAGCATGCCGATGGCCTGATGAAACGCCTTGCCGACCTGGACATGTTCTTCAATCTCCAGGTCGAGCACGATCAATTCCTGATGTACGCGCCGTGGATCGAGCAGATCCCGGTGAAGGTGTTGATCGACCACGCCGGGCGGCCCGACCCGGCGGCGGGCCTGAACCAGCCGGCTTTCGCAGCCATGCTTCGACTGGCGAAAACCGGGCGCGTCAGCGTCAAGATGTCCGGCTATCTGAAATTCGCCCGAACGCCTTATCCCTTCGCGGACTGCCGGCCATTCGTGCGCGCTCTGGTCGACGCATTCACGCTCGATCACTGCCTGTGGGCATCGGACTGGCCCTATCTGCGCGCAACCGAGCGCCAGGACTACGGCCCGCTCGTTCAATTGGCCGGGCAGTTGTTTCCGGATGCCAAAGATCGCCGCAAGCTGTTCTGGGACACGCCCTGTCGATTATTCGGATTTCCTCGATGATCGACAATCGATGGCTTCTCATCACGCGAGCATGTCCGGCGCCGACGCAATTTGGTGCGCGGCGTACCTAAACACCACCCGCCGTCTCCAACGCCGCATGCTATCGGAGTGTTTGATACCTCCGGTTTTGCTGTGAACAGGAATCAACGAACAGAAATTTGCCACGTTGCCGCTCCCAAAATACCAGCCGCTGTTCGGATCGACGATGGTGGGGGGTAAGCGCATGAGTTCTCCAACTCACAATGGTTCAGTTTGTCCGGATGACCTCGAATATTATGCGCCGCGCCGACCGCATGCCGAAACCGTGAGCGCTCTCGCGGAACACCTCTCCTCCCCTTCATCTCTCGCGGCCAACGACTGGAGCGCTGCAGCCCAGGACAACGAGGTCATCGTTCCTTTTCCACAAGCGCGCGATTACCTGAACGGCCTTGAACACAGAACACGGAGGACGTGGCGTACAAAAGCGCTCGTTCTCTCGGGAGCTGCTGCCGTTGCCCTTACAGGAGGTATTGCACTTTTTGGATATTCAAAGGCCACAAGGCCGGTCCATGAAGCGCACCCGCAGGAACCGGTGATCTCTCTTGCAGCGCGCCTGCAAACCGCGGCCGTCGATATCCAGAAGGCATCGCAACAGGCCGTGACACCGACGCTAACGGTGACAAACTCCGAAGGAGATATGAATGCCGCGCTCGCGCTTGGACTTGGGGTAAAGAACTACACGCCCGGCGCCGTCGTTGCATTGAGTGGTCTTCCCCCCGGGGTCAGCATCAGCAAGGGAATCGCCGAACCGGACGGCCGGTGGCGAATTGCGGTCGACGAATTGCCGGGCGCCAAAGTCACACCGCCGAGCGGATATGCTGGGGCCATGACCATCACCGCCGAGCTGCGCACCCGCAACGATCTTCCAATCGTACGAAGCCCGGTGCGGCTGACGTGGCATTCCCGACCCGTTTCCGCGCCCGCCTCCGCTGCAAGCCCCGTATCGGCACAAACCGCTTCGCGGGCAAAGGCCACGATGTCCGATCCGCCCATACGACGTCTCGATCCCAAAGAGGCGGCTTCGCTGCTGCGCCGCGCGGAAGATCTGAAAGCGGCCGGCGACATTGCTGCGGCGCGGTTGCTATTGCAGCGGGTGGCGGAAACAAACAATGCGCAGGCCGCATTCGATCTCGCAGAGACTTATGACCCGATCGCGATGAAGAAATTCCGCGCAAGCAGTGTCGCGCCCGATCCTGCGCTCGCCCAGTATTGGTATCAACGCGCCCGTGAACTCGAGACTTCCTAGTGCGACACAGGAACCTGAAGCGGTGGCAATCCGCGCCACCGCTGGCTCGAACTAAACTCTCGAAGGGGGACAATCACCATGTTGACGGCCGTTCGCTTTGCCTGCCTGATCACGTCAGCCGTTGTTTTGCTATCCACAAGCACCGTCGCAATGGCCGAAAAAGGCGAAGTCGATCCGGGCCAGGTGAGCGAGGGTCTGAAAGCCATATTTAATTACGGACATAGCCGATCAACCAAAGATCGCCTCAACGCCAGTACAATCACCGTCATCACCGGCACGATCGGCGGGACCTATGTGCAGATCGGCGCGGACCTTGCTTCTGCCCTCGACGCAGGCGACGATCTTCGCATTCTTCCCATCGTCGGACGCGGCTCGGTTCAGAGCATTGCGGACATATTGTATCTCAAAGGGGTCGACGTCGGTGTCATCAGATCCGACACGCTCGACTACCTGGAAAGAAAGGGCTACGCGGTCAATCTCAAGAACCAGCTGTCCTACATCACGAAACTCTACAACGAGGAAATGCACGTCGTCGCACCCAAGTCGGTGCAGAAGCTGTCCGACCTGGCCGGAAAAAATGTTGCCGTCGACCTCCCGAATGGCGGCACATTCATTACTGCAATCACGGTTTTCGAACGCCTCGGCATAAAAGCCAACTTCGTCTACGTCGAGCAGCGCCTTGCATACGAAAAGCTACGGAAAGGCGAAATCGATGCGATGATCGCCGTTCAAGGCGTCCCCTCCAAATTCACAACAACGATCAAGGACGAAAGATTTCACCTGGTGCCGGTCGACTACACGGCTGCGCTGCAGTCGGACTATTTGCCGTCGCAGCTGAAGTCTGAGGACTATCCCGCGCTGATCGCCGATGGACAGCGCGTCGACACCATTGCCGTGCCTGCAATCCTCGCGTCGTACAACTGGCCGGCCGGAAGCGATCGCTATCGCAAGGTCGAGCGTTTCGTCGATGCTTTTTTCAGCAAATTTGAGGTGCTGCAAAGGCCTCCCTTCCACCCGAAGTGGAAAGAAGTATCCCTGAGTGCGCCACTGCCAGGATGGAAGAGATTTTCCGCGGCCCAGTCCTGGCTCGACCAGCACACCAACCCATCGTCGGAGTTGCGGCGCAAATTCGATCAGTTCATGGCCAACCGTGAGGGAGACAAGACCACTGGCTCGTCGCCAGAGCAGAACGCAGCACTGTTTGTGCAATTTCTGGAATGGCAGAAAGCATCTGCGGCCAAGCCGCCTCGTCCCGCACAGGTCAATGCACCAAAGCGCACCCTCCGTGCGGCGACGCCTAATGCTCAGTAAAGCGCGCCCGTAACAGATCGGTGTAGCTACCGGCCGGCGGCGTAGCCCTGCATACCGCGGGGATTGGCTGCGGCGCGGCGGCGCTTGCCGACACGCGAGGCGGCCGTCAGCCGGCCTTCCGACCAGGCCGGTCCCACTTCGACCTCGTGACCGCGTTTGCGCAATTCCTTCACGGTCGCTTCCGGCACCCGGGACTCGACGACCAACACGCCCGGCCGCGACGTACGTGGCCAGAACGAGATCGGGAAATGCTCGGAGTGCCAGGCCGGCGCGTCGATCGCCTCCTGCAGATTCATTTTTGCGTGCACGTGCCGCAAAAAGAATTGCGTGGTCCATTGATCCTGCTGGTCGCCGCCGGGCGAGCCCCAGGCGAGGTAGGATTCTGCCGTCACGCAACGCGAGCGTCGGCGACAATGTCGTGCGCGGCCGCTTGCCGGGCTTGAGCGCCGCCGGATGATTTTCATCGAGCCAGAACATCTGCGCGCGGGTGCCGAGGCAGAAGCCGAGCTCCGGAATAACAGGCGAGGACTGCAACCATCCGCCCGACGGCGTCGATGACACCATGTTGCCGGCCTGATCGATAATATCGAAGTGCACGGTGTCGCCAATCACTTCGCCGACGCGGCCGACGGTCGGCTCGCCGGCGCCGAGCGAGCCGACGGCGGCGCGCGGGCCCTCCTCGCGCCGGATCCGGATGGCGCCGCCGAAACCCGCGAGCGAGCCCGGGCGCAAATCCATCGACGCCTTGTTGGAGATCAGCTTGCGGCGGTCGGCATTGTATTTTTCCGACAACAGCGTCTCGACCGGAACCTTCACGAAATCGGGGTCGCCATAGAACGCCTCGCGGTCCGCAAAGGCGAGCTTGGCGCACTCGACCTGCAGATGGATGAATTGCGGCCCGGTCGGGTCCATGCCGTCGAGGTCGTAGCCGCGCAGCAATGCAAGCTGCTGCAGCATCACCGGCCCCTGGCTCCAAACGCCGGCCTTGCAGACCGTGTAGCGGCCGTAGTCGTAAGTCAGCGGCGCTTCGACATGCGCCTGCCAGCGCGCCATGTCGGCGCCAGTGAGCAAGCCGCCATGCGGCGTGCCGGTGACATCCATCACCTTCTGCGTGCGGCAGAACCTGTCGATCGCCTCCGCGACAAATCCTTGCGACCAGACCTGGCGCGCCCGCTCGATCTGCTTCACGCGATCGCCGCCGGCATCTGCCGCTTCTCGCAAGATCCGTTCATAGGTGTCGGCCAGCGTCCGGTTGGCGAACATCGAACCCGGCGGCGGCACATTCCCGTCCGGCAGATAGACGGCCGCGGAGGTCGGCCAGTGGTCACGGAAAAGATCTTCTACGATCGCGATCGTCGCGCTGGCGCGCTCGACAATTGGATGACCGTTACGCGCGTAGGAAATCGCCGGCGTCAGCACATCGGATGGACGCATCGTTCCGTAGTCGCGCAGCAGCAGCATCCAGGTATCGAACATTCCCGGGACGCAGGCCGCGAGCAGTCCGGTGCCCGGCACGATGTCGAGGCCGAGCTCGGTGAAGCGTGCGATTGTCGCCGCGGCGGGCGCCGGGCCCTGCCCGCAGATAACCTCCGGCTTGCCGCGCTTCGCGTCGTGCAGAATGACCGGAACGTCGCCGCCCGGCCCGTTGAGATGCGGCTCGACCACCTGCAGCACGAATGCGGTTGCGACCGCCGCATCGAAAGCATTGCCGCCTTTCTCGAGCGTGGCCATGCCGACCGCTGTCGCGATCCAGTGCGTGGTGGTGACGACGCCGAAGGTGCCTTCGATCTCGGGCCGCGTCGTGAACGGATTGGGATTGATCTTTGAGACGCCGGCCCGCATGCGACTAGAATCCCGTGGCAAAGCGCGCCATGACGACAATGATGGCGACCTGCATGGCCCCCTGCACCGCCACGACGCGCACGTAAGTTTTCATCCAGCGCCCGATCTTCTCGCCGTCGGGCTGTGGTTTCTGCATTCAAATAAAGACGCAAATTCGTCGGCAGCAGATAGCCGAGGCCCTGCACCGTGAGCACGGTCACGATCGCAAGTGCGGCGATCACCCACCAGAATTCCGGATAGCCGAGATCGAGGAAGCCCATGCGTACGGCGAGGAACCAGCCGGCGGTCGAGGTGACGATCGACAGCGTTGGCATCAGGATCAATGTGCGAGGGATCAGGCCCGGCGATGATGGTGCGCCGCGTCTCGAACGACACGCCACGCAGAATGGGGCCGATGACGAAGCCCATGAACAGGTCGATGCCGGTCCACAGCGCGCCGGTCATCACGTGCACGAAATTGAGGAACCAGAGACTCGGGCTCGAGGATCGCGGCCGATCATCACCGCAAAAGCGGCGGCGGCCGCGACGAGGTACCATGGCCTTAATGGAGCGGCGACACGGAAAGGCTGCGCCGCCATTGCGGTATTTGACAAACGAAATTCCCCTCAAAAGCAGAGACGACCGTAACTGCGGATTCCACCATTGCCAAGCGACCTATTTTTAAATTTGTCCGGGCCGACAAGATCATGATCAACAATAATCACGTCCCTTTCGATTGGTCGCTAGACGAGAAACCTCTGACGTAGCAGTGACAGGGCTTCGTTAGGGTTCCAGCGCGCGGGACCTCGCATTTTTTGCGGCGGCTGCGGTCTGCGAGACTAGACGTTTGCCGTAACCCGCAAGATGACCCTAATGACGGCGTCGGTTGCGATACTGATGGCTTGAGAAACAAATCCAAGATCGACCCCGAATTGCGCCCCCAGCAACGGCAGTACAATGATCAGTCCGATCAGGATAATCATGCCATAAGGCTCGAGCCGCGCCAGCCAGCGCCCGAGCGCAATGGGAAGCAATCCCACCGCAATGCGCCCGCCATCGAGCGGTGGTAGCGGAAACAGATTGAACACGGCGAGGATCGCGTTGATAACCACGGCGTTCTTCAGATTGAGCGCGGCCCATTGCGCTGCGGTGGACGGTAAATAGCCGACGAGGTGGAAGCTCAGGGCGGCGGCAATGGCCAAGGCGATGTTCATTGCGGGTCCGGCCGCCGCCACCAGCACCATCCCCATGCGAGGATGCCGCAAAGCGCGAAAATTGACCGGCACCGGCTTCGCGTATCCGAACAGAAACGGCGAGTGCGCGAACAGGAGTAGCCCTGGCAGAAGCACCGTGCCGAATGGATCGATGTGTCGGATCGGATTGAGGCTCACACGCCCCAGCTGAGATGCCGTGGGGTCGCCCAGAAAGCGTGCGACATAGCCATGCGCCGCCTCATGAAATGTGATGGCAAACAGCAGCGGCAGCAGCCATACGGAAATGGTGTAAATCAGGTCCATTGCTCAAAGGAACTGGCGTCATCAACTCAGCGCATTACAATTGTCCAAGAGTATATCAGGCGCACATCATCAGCGATGATACGATTTGCGGATCGCGACTCTGTCCGAGCTGAAGCAGCATCACCTCGCAAGCTGGTGAGCCGGATTGATGCAAAATGTGAGCGTGTCTACATCGCCATTCTCCGCGCACGGGCGTAGCATCATCTACAGCAGGGGCTCCCGAGACGAAATGAGAGACCGATCATGAGAACGCATGGGGCCGTTCGCGATCACTTACGTCAATCCCAACGACGATCCGCGCAACAAGTCGGCGAAGAAGCAATAAACTGCGTACGGCCATGGCTGGGCACCCTGATGCCAGCCATGGCCCTTTAAAAAGGGAAGAATCAATGGCGGGAAAGACGATCCAGATCCACAGCCGCACAGGCAGCTTCGACTGTTATCTCGCGGTACCACAGGCAAGCGGACGGGTGCCGGCCGTGGTGCTGGCATGCGCCGTGCACGGTGTCGATAAGGACCTGCGCGATCTTGCCGACGAGTTCGCCTCGCACGGTTATATCGCGGCAGCGCCCGATCTATTCTGGCGCACCATCCCCGGGCCCCTCACCCGCGCCGACGGCGAATTGACGAGCAAGCGTTCGCAGCCGCGCGCGGAAAAAATCAAGACCGGCGAAGCCGACCTCACAGACACGCTTGCCGAACTGCGCAAGCTGGCGGACTTCAACGGGCGCGCCGCCGTGATGGGCTTCTGCTACAGCGGCCCTTACAGCATCATCGGACCGAAACGACTTGGCTACGCGGCCGGAATTTCATGCCACGGTTCGCGCATGCAGGATTATATCGGCGAACTCGAGGGCGTCGCCGCACCGATTTGCATCATCTGGGGTGATGACGACAATCAGGCGCCGCCTGAGGTGCTCGATGCCTATCGCGCGGTGGCGAACCGCATGAGCAATGTCGAGCTGCACATTTTCCCAGGCATCAAACACGCCTACATGATGCCGGACGCGGGCGCCGCCTATGACAAAAAGACAAGGGAGTTTTCGATGGCACGAGCCCTCGCGATCCTCAATGATCTGCGCGGCGGCGGCGAAAGGCTGCGGAAAGCATCGTAGGCTTGCAGAATTTTTGTCGCTCAGCGGCTAAACTACGCCGTCATGGATTCGCCGCAGCGATTCAAGCTCACGGTCGTGTTCTGGATCGGCCTTGCGCTGCTCGTCCTGGGCACCGGGCCGTTGCTGCTGATCGTCGTCGCGGCCGAGCTCGGGCTCACCAGCGACCCCAATCCCAACCCGATCGGCCCCGGCCTGCTCGCCTTTTTCACGTTCTGGCCGGCGGTGATCCTGATCGTCTGGGGATTGGTCGCCTCGGTTCTGCGCTACCGGAGACAGGCGGGCTAGGCCGCCTGCGCCGACAATTCCTTGTCCTTCTCCTGCGCGCGCTTCGCAGCGCCGGCCGCTGTCGCTATGCGCGCGACGTAATCCTGAAACTCTTTCCGTTCGGGAATCATCTTGAACATCATGCCGTAGCGAAGGCCGGAACCGATCACGACGTCGGCGGCGGTGAACTGCTCGCCCATCAGATAGGGGCCTTTCGCAACCGCCTTGCTCACGATGTCGAGCACGGTGTCGAAATCGCGCCAGCCGATCGCGGCCGGCGCGCGGGTTTTCCTTGCGCGGGAAGGCGCGGTCGGTCATCGCCGGCTCGATCACGCTCGGGCCGAAGAACAGCCACTTGAGATATTCGCCGCGCCGCGTATTGCCGACCGGGATATTCAGCTTCTTGTCGGGAAATTCGTCGGCGAGATAAGTGCAGATCGCCGCGCCTTCGGTGATCACCGTATCGCCATGCTTGAGCGTCGGCACCTTGCCCATCGGGTTGATCGCGAGATAATCGGGCTTGAGATTGTCGCCGGCGCTCAGCCGGATGAGCTTGATGTCGTAGGGCTGTCCGACTTCCTCGAGCATCCACAGCACGATCGAGGAGCGCGACGGCGAGGCATGGTAGAGCGTGATATTCGGCATGGAACACCTTGCAAAATTGGCGGGGACGATCGACCTGAGCTAGACCATCAATGTGCAGAGACCGTGACCAGAGACAATAACCATGTCCAATGACGTTCGCGACAACAGCAAGCTTCATCGCTTCGAGCTCGATACCGACGGCCACATCGCCTTTTCGGAATACAAGCGCGCCGACGGCGTGCTCACCATCCTGCATACCGAAGTGCCCAAAGAACTTGGAGGCCGCGGCATCGGCTCAGCGCTGATCCGCGGCGTGCTCGATGCCGCCCGCGCCGAGGGCCTGAAGGTGAAGCCGGTGTGCCCCTTCGCCAAGGCCTATGTCGAGCGCCATCCCGAATATGCGGACCTGACGCAATAATTGATGCGCAAGCGCACGGTTTCCGTCACCGACAAGATGCAGAAGGGCTATCGCTACGTGCTCAGCGCGCCGGCCGGCCGCGGCTTCGATCCGGAATTCAAGCCGGAGCTGACGCCCGCGCAGATGCTCGCGCTCGGCGTGTTCGGCGGCAAATACATGACCGACTGCCGCCGCGAATTTCCCAAAAGCTGGTTCGCGAGAGCCAAGCTCTCGCCGCGCGGCACGACCGCGACTGCAATTTCTTCGGCGTCGATGCCAGCCAGCCGCTGTCGGAATGGAAACGCAAAGGCTGGATCCATCCCGACGATCCGCGCGGATGGTTTCAGTGGTACTGCCGCTATTACATGGGCCGCCGCATGCCGGAGGAAGACCGGCGGCAGATCAAGCGCTGGAAGGCGATCCGCCGTCACGTGCGCCAGGTGCAGAAACATTGCGAGCCCGGCGACCTGCTCTGCCGCCGCCGCCAGCGGCAGGCGCTGCTGCACTGGGCCTATGACAGCCGCAAAATCTGATTTGGACTTATTCGGCGGCGACTTCGCGCGCCCGCGGGGCGCGGCTTCGCACGCGCGCCATCACGGCGTCGATCGCGACGACCACAAGGCCGGCGGCCAGCACCTGCCATCCCGGCCGGATGCCCGGCGTCGAAATCGAACACTGTGTCTCGAGCACGCGCAATGGCGAAACGTGAAATGCAATGCCGATTCCGATCGCCTCGCCCGCAAACGTCAGCAGCGAGACGACGATCGCGAGGCTGAGCAGGCTCAAGGTGGACAGCTCGCTTGTGTCCTGCCACCAGGCGAGCACGCGGTAGCCGATCAGCCAGCAGAAACAGACTGGCGGCGAAAGTCGGCACGGTCACGTCGGCCTTGGTCTGCTGGAAATAATGGATGAGGCCAAGCAGCGCGATCGCGTAAATCGCCTGGTGCAGGCGCCGCCAGCGCAAGCCGCCGAGGCGGCGCACCATGCCGTCGGTCGATGTTGCGGCCAGCGCCGCCAGCCCCAGCCACGCGATCGCGCCGATGATCAGATAGACGCGGTGCGTGATCTCGTGAAAAACCTTGGCCGAGGCTGTAGCTCTGGTCGGCAAAGAACAGCGCGAGATGCGCGGCGATGTAGCAGAACGTGCCGACGCCGAGCATGCGTCGGACATCGATCAGGTTGCCGTAGCGGACGATGCGGCGGAACGGCGTCACCGCCAGCGTCACCCCGAGAAACACGAGCGCCCAGAAACCGGCGCGATGAATGAGATCGTTGAGCGGCCGTGCGCCATGCGCGATCTGCGCCCGCCTCGAATACCGCCTTGGCGAGCGGCATCAGCAGCAGCGCAAGCACGGCGATGCGCAAGGCCGACAGGCGGCCGCGCCGGTCGCGCCACAATTGCCAGGAACGCTGTCGTCGGATCGCTCATTGCGCGCATATCAGACACGCGCTGCGAAAACGACGCAAATTCAGCGAAAACCGCCGCCGATTCATGGTTCCCTCAAGGTATCCGGCCGCTTTCCGCCCGCTATTGCTACGCCCAATTAACTTATCGAATCGCATGTGCGTGTTACCATTTTCGAGTCAGCTTGATTCGTCACGTCCGATCATAAGCTTGCGTGCAGCCGTCTCGCCGCAGCGGAACAAAATCACGCGGCCAATTATTACGGAAAACGGAGGAGGAGCAGTAACAGACCACAGTGAGGCAGCGCCGGGGGATTTTGATGGAGGCCACCGATGTCGCGAGCTTTGTTACGCTCACTGCTTGTTCTCGTGCCTGCACTACTCGTCACCGATAACGCGTTCGCACACGACAACTGGATCAGTCGCGGCAGCTACAAGAACGGCGCCGGCGAATGGTGCTGCGGCGACTACGACTGCAAGAGCTACACGCGGACGTCGTCCACCGCATCGGGCTGGATGGTCGAAGGCGAGCATCGTGCCATTCGACGAGGCCATGCCGATCGCTCCGCCGGACGGCCAGCTCACCATCTGCCGCAGACCCGACGGAACGCGGCGCTGCGTTTTCGGTCTCAAGCCCGGTCTGTAGGATCAACGTTACGGGCTGTGGGGCGTGCCCGCTTCGGGCGCACGGCCTGCATCAATTTCCGTCACGCGCTTCGTCGCCATCCGCGCCGAAGCGAACGGAAGTGTCTTGCGAAGTTCGCCGCAAATTGCGGCGACTATTGATTCAAATGCGCGGCAGCGGCCGTCCCGTCGATTGTTTCGACGGAACTTTGACCCAGGCCTCGCCGTCGAGCACGATCTCGCCGTCCACCGAGCATTTGCACGCAAGCCGCGCGCGCGACTTCTCGGGAATGAGCTCGGCCACTTCCACGCTGACATCGACGGTGTCGCCGATTTTCACCGGCGCGCGGAAATTCAGGGTTTGCGAAATGTAAACGGCGCCGGGGCCGGGCAGCCGCGTGCCGAGCACGGCCGAGATCAGGCTCGCGGTGTAAAGGCCATGGGCGATGCGCGTGCCGAACGGCGTTTTGGCTGCGAAATGCTCGGACAGATGGATCGGATTGCGGTCGCCGGTGACCTCGGCAAAGCCGACGACGTCGGAGGAATTGATGGTCTTCTTGAGCGTCTCGGTCATGCCCACCGAGAGGTCCTCAAAATAAAGCATCTGCAGCGGCAACATTTTACGGCTCTGCGCGTTATTGGACCGGCGGTTGGGCTTGGGCAGTGTCCTGCAGTTTCTTGCTCCACGCACATCGCCTTGTTCAATGGCTTTTGGCTTTCTGGGCTTTCTGCAATCATTCTTTCGGACGCAATACCTGCCATGTTGCTCATTCGCTTCGCCATCAGTATCTTCGCTCTCACGCTGCTCGGTCTCGCCATCTCCTTGAGCGTCGCGCAGAGCGAGCAGGAGACCAACGCTGCCCGAGCGGCAACGCTCATCCATCAATAGATGGTTTGCGGCAGAGCCACCACAATCCGCCGATCAACGCCACATTGATCAGCGCTAGCAGCGTCAGGACGCCGATGGTGGCGTCAACGCCGCGCGATTCGATCAGCAAGGCTCCCGCAGACGGCGCCAGGGCCTGGATGATCAGGCTCGGAAACGCCAGTCTGCCCATCAGCCGCGGAAACCGGATTGGACCGAACAAAGCGAGCGGCAGCGTGCCGCGGCCGATCCAGGAGATTCCGTATCCCGCGCCGTACAGCAGAATGACGATCAGCAGCGCGGGCACCGCGCCGTACAGCATCAGCAAGCCGGCCGCCATCAGCGCGCACGACGCAATCATGGTCCAGACCGGATGATAGTGGCTGCCGAACAGGCGCTCGACCACGCGCGCCCCGACCTGTGCCGGACCGAAGAGCGTGCCGAGGCTGACGGCCACGGCGAAATCGAGCCCCCTCGCCTGCAGGAAAATCAGCAGGTGCACGACCACGATCGAGCCGATGCCCGCCGCGATCGACAGCACGACGGCGAGCAGCGCGAAAATCAGCGTTTCATTGTGGATCGGCGGGGCCTGCTTGGCGTCGTGCTGTTCGCTCGCGCCGGCCGTTCCGGTTGCCGGGTGCCGCGCGCACAACGGCCATCTGCAGCGGCAGGACCAGAAACAGATGCAGCCCCGCGTAGACAAAGCAGGCCGCGCGCCAGCCGGCGTGCTCGATCATGAAGGCGCTGAGCGGCCAGCAGACGGTGCTGGCAAAACCGCCGAACAGCGTCAGATTGGTGATCGGCGTGCGCGCCTCGCTGCCGTACATGCGGCCGAGCGCGGCGAAGACAGCGTCGTAAAGCCCGGTGCCCATGCCGAGACCGATCAGCACCCAGGCGGCAAGATAGACCGGCAGCGCGGGCGCAGCGCCGATGCCGGCAAGCCCCGCCGCATAGAAAAGCGAGCTCGCGAGCAGGACCGGCCGGCCCCCGCGTTTGTCGATGATGCGGCCGACCTGCGGGGAAATCAGGCCGGCAACCAAAAGGCCCAGCGAGGTGCCAGCGACGACGGTGCCGAGCGACCAGCCGGTTTCGGCGACGATCGGCTCGGCAAACACCGCAGGAAAATAGAACGAGGTGCCCCAGGCCAGGATTTGGCCAATGCCCAGCGCGGTGATGACGACGCGGCGATCGAGCGGCCGGTGCAATGCTGACAACAAGATCTGACCGTCCTCAGCTCGCCGGCTCGCACGCCTTTGCCCACATAACCCGGCCCCCGGGCCGGACATCCCGATTCATGACCGTCTCCACGAATCCATGCGTAGGCAATCTACACAAATGCCCGCCATTGGCAGCTTTGTTGCGTTGCAGCATGGTCTTCGCGGCGTTTTTCCCGGCCTTTGGTGATAAAAAGTGAATTATTCCTTTAAAAACGGTAACTTAAGCTATGCAAATTCCGCGTAGCTGCGGCGCAACATTATTGCTTTTCAAGCGCGCCAACATCCCTATGTTTTTTTCGAACAAGAGACCGGCATAGAGCCGGACCCAAGGAAAGAAGGATTGCCATGATTGCCGCACTCGTCCGCTTCCTCCAGGAGTGGAAGCGTTACAACCGAAGCCTGAACGAACTGTCGCGCCTGGGCGACCGCGAGCTGGCCGATATCGGCATCAGCCGCTCGGACATTCCGCGCGTTGCCTGGAACGGCTGCGCACCGCAGCTAACCGAACGCGCCGCTCGTCTCATCGGAAAACGCCCGCGGATTTCCGCGGGCGTTTCGTTTGCTCGGCGCAGGCGGGGACTAATCGAGATCCTTCCAATGCTCTAAGGGCATGACTTCGAGCGCCTGCCCATAACCAACGGTCCAGGAATCGACCGACCATTTCTTCCCGGTTGCCCGCTCGATCAGCACCGCCGTCGCATGCGGCGGCCGTCCGTCGACCATATAACCGCGCGCTTCCGGCTCATCGACATCGTGATAGCGAAGCAGGCTGAGTTGATCGAGCAACATCAGCAAGCTTGTCGTATTGCGGCTGCTGTCGATGCAATCAAATTGATGGACGTCGTACATATATTTCATGCCGGCCCGCGCCACATGGTTCGCCGTGCCGGCAACCGGACCGACACGCTTGTCAAACCAGGCGCCCGCAGCGGCTACAGCCTTGCGCTCGGCCGCGGCCGAGGCGCGTCCCGCCGCCAAAAATTGCGCAAGCTTAGCGCGGTCGCCCGGGGTCAGGTCAATTTCAACGCGAAATTTGCAGCCAAAGCCGTGGCAGACAAACACAGTGGCCGGGGTCGGCGGAGCGACGGAATATTCGGCGAAAGTTGCTGCCACCACGCCGGGTCTCGTTGCACCGGTCGCGATAGAGCTGCTCGCCATAAGCGCAGCAGCACAACCGGCAACGTAAAGCGTTACTTTCAGACGCATCCGGAACCCCATACCGCCATTGCAGCTTGCTCGTCATGAGCCTATGCATCATCGAATGACAAGGCGTCAAATAAATGCCGTTCACGTTATCGGCGGCGGCCTCGCGGGCTCGGAGGCGGCCTGGCAGCTCGCGCAGGCAGGCGTTGCGGTCGTGCTGCATGAAATGCGGCCGGAACGAAGCACGCCGGTTCACAAGACCGAGCGCTGCGCCGAGCTGGTCTGCTCGAATTCGTTTCGTTCCGACGACGCGGAGCACAACGCCGTCGGCCTGCTGCACGAGGAAATGCGCCGGCTCGGCTCGCTCATCATGCGCGCTGCCGACGCAAACCAGGTGCCGGCCGGCGGCGCCCTGGCGGTCGACCGTGACGGATTTTCCGAGGCGGTGACCGCGGCGCATCGCAGCTCATCCATTGATTGAGCTCCAGCGCGGGGAAATCGCGCTCTACCGCCCGACGGACTGGGATAGCGTCATCATCGCGACCGGCCCGCTGACCTCACCTGGCCTGGCAATGGAAATCGGCGCGGTTGACCGGCGAGCAGCGCTCGCGTTTTTCGATGCGATCGCGCCGATCGTCCATCGCGACAGCATCGATCATGGATCAGGCCTGGTTCCAGTCGCGCTACGACAAGGCTGGTCCCGGCGGATCCGGAGCCGACTACATCAATTGCCCGCTGACCCGCGAACAATATGACGCTTTCGTCGCGGCCTTGCTCGCCGCCGACAAGACCGAGTTCCACGAGTGGGAAGCGTCGACGCCCTATTTCGACGGCTGCCTGCCGATCGAGGTGATGGCCGAGCGCGGTCCCGAGACGCTGCGGCATGGGCCGATGAAACCGTTCGGCCTCACCAATCCGCGCACGCCCGGTGACAAGCCTTACGCCGTGGTCCAGCTGCGCCAGGACAACAAACTCGGCACCCTGTTCAACATGGTGGGCTTCCAGACCAAGCTCAAACACGGGGAGCAGGTGCGCGTGTTCCGCACCATTCCGGGCCTGCAGAATGCCGAATTCGCGCGCCTCGGCGGCCTGCACCGGAACACGTTTCTCAACTCGCCGAAACTGCTTGATGAGACGTTGCGGCTAAAGGCCGAACCGATGTTGGCGTTTTGCCGGACAGATCACCGGCTGCGAAGGTTACGTGGAATCTGCAGCCATCGGCTTGCTGGCCGGCCGCTTTGCCGTAGCCGAGCGGCGCGGCGAAGCGATCGCCCTTCCACCTCCGACCACGGCGCACGGTGCACTGCTCGATGCATATTACCGGCGGTCATATAGACACCATCGATGCCGGCCCATCGTCGTTCCAGCCGATGAACGTGAATTTCGGTCTGTTTCCGCCTTTGGCGCAGGCGCCGACCTTCGACCGCAAGAGCAAGCTTGGCCGCATCGACGGCGAAAGCTCTGGCACGCAAAAGCGCGCTCACCACCCGTGCACTGCGCCGATCTCGATCGCTGGATCGGCAAGCGGCGCGGCGGTTGCCGCCGAGTGATTAGCGGCCGATCCGTTCGAGCGATTTTGCCGCCCGCCAGATGCGCCACTGCGCCCGCCAGGCCGGCAGTTCGGGCGGCCGAAACGGCTTGATACGCAGTGCGCTCCATCACGCTCAACCATGGTCGGAGCGGTGCCAGGGACACAAAGGCGGGCCATATTTTCTCAGGAATATCCGCACTCAACTCTGCAATGCGCTTGAGATGACGGCGGGCGCGGAGGCGAAATTCGGCGAGCGCGGCACGCAATTCGGGGCTCGCTCGCATCGGCAAAAATATCGTCCGGGCCGCCGCCGTATTGCCGAAGCATGTCCAGCGGCAAAAACAGCTGGCGGCGCGCGGCATGGCGCGGCAGCAGACGCGATGACATCCGCGATCGTCTTGACGCTTGTCCGGCCTCGATAGCGATTTCCTCCGAAGCCTCACCAAGGATCCTTGTCGCATAATCAAAAATCGCGCCGGCCGTGCTTGACGCATAGGATTGAAGCGCTGCCAATGTCGGCATCGGGTCATCGTAGATATCGAAGCGGTGCGCTTCGACTAGATCAGTAAGCTTCCCCGGCGTCAGACGATGTCGCGCCAACGTCGCAAGCAGGGACGCCGCGAGCGGATTTGCCGCCGCTTCACCCGCGCGCTTCGCCCTCCAGCACCTCGCGCCACCATTGCAGCCTGATCTCACCGGGCATCGGTTCATGCGCGACATCCCTGATGCGGGAAATTTCGATATCAAATGCATAGAGCGAGAACAGCGCGCCGCGCCGGTCGGCCGGCGCAAACAATGTCGCGAGATACCTGTCGCGGTCGGCCTCGCGCACCAACGCCGCGCAATATTTGTCGTTCGCGTCCATCCCTAGGAGCCTAGCGCGTGGAGTTAGGCGACGGCGATCAGCCCCGCGCCGACGCGGCGGTTTTCAGCCAAAAGGATGTTGTAGGTGCGCACGGCCGCGCCGGTCGGCATCGTATCGACCGATAGCGACAGATCGCGGAAGCGCTGGCGCAAGGCCTCGGGCAGCGGCCAAGGATCGCGGCCGGCCCCGATCAGGAAGAAATCGAGGGTTTGCGCCCGGTCGAACACCGCGGCGAGCGCGTCCTCGTTCAATTGTCTTGGATCGCCGACCGGCCAAGCCCAGATGCCATCAGGAAAACAAAGGAGCGAGCCTCGATGCGACATCCCGCCAAAGCGGAATCCGCCATCGCCATAGGCATCGATCGGCGCAGGCTGCGGCAAATGCGGCGCATCGGCGCTGCCGCCGGAGCGTCATTACTTATCCCGGTCGGGAGCGCTGAGGGAATCCCGGCCGGTGCCAACGCCGAGGTAGATCAGGATCGGCGATGCGATAAACACCGAGGTATAGGTGCCGACCAGCACCACGCCGAACATCATGGTGGCGGTGAAGCTGTGGATCGCCTGCCCGCCGAACAGCAGCAGCGCGAGCAACGCCAGCGACACGGTGACGTGCGTAATGACGGACCGCGAGAGGGTCTGGTTGACCGAGGCATTGAGCAGGTCCGGCATCGGCATCTTGCGGTACCGGCGCAGCATCTCGCGGATACGGTCATAGATGACGACGGTATCATTGAGCGAATAGCCGAGAATGGTGAGCAGCGCGGCGATGCTGGTCAGGTCGAAATCGATCTGGGTGACCGACATGAAGCCGATCGTGAGCACGATGTCGTGCACGTTGGCGATCATGGCGCCGAGCGCGAACTGCCATTCGAACCGGAACCACAGGTAAATCAGGATGCCGAAGATGGCGAGCATCAGACCGACGACGCCGTAGGACAACAGCTCGCCGGACACGCGCGGCCCGACAACCTCGACGCGCCGATACTCGACCTCGTCGCCGAGAGCGCCACGCACCTTGCGGACCGCTTCCTGCTGTGCGGCCTCTCCGCCGGGCTGCTCTGCAATCCTGATGAGAACGTCGTTCGGCGCGCCGAACTGCTGCAGTTGCACCTCGCCCAGGCCGAGCGCTCCGAGCGCTGCACGCATCTTCGCGAGATCGGCGTCGCCAACCTTCGACTGCACCTCCATCAAAGTGCCGCCTTTGAAGTCGATGCCGAAATTCAGTCCGTGGAAGAAATAAAGCGAAATCGCAATGATCGACAGCAGCGCCGACATTGGAAAACTGATGCGCCGGAAGCGCATGAAGTCGAATTTGGTGTCGTCGGGGACGATGCGAAGCAAGCGCACGGCGCGGGATCCTCAGATGGGTACGCGTTGCGGGCGCCGCCAGCGCACCCAATAGGCAACGATCAGCCGCGTCAGGGTGAACGCCGTGAAGACCGTTGTGATGATGCCGATGCCGAGAGTCACCGCGAAGCCGCGCACCGGGCCGGTGCCGATATAGAACAGCACCGCGGCGGCGATGAAGGTCGTGATGTTGGAGTCGAGAATGGTCGCAAGCGCGCGCGTAAATCCGGCGTCTATCGCGTTGATCGGCGTGCGGCCGCCCCGCACTTCCTCGCGGATGCGCTCGTAGATCAGCACGTTGGAATCGACGGCGATGCCGACCGTGAGCACGATGCCGGCAATGCCGGGCAGCGTCAGCGTCGCATTGAGCAGCGACAGGATGCCGAAGATCATGGCGACGTTGATTGCCACCGCGATATTCGCAAACAGGCCGAACAGCCCGTAAGTGAGAAGCATAAAGATAATCACCATGGCCGCGCCGACGTAAGACGAGAGCTTGCCTTTGGCGATGGAATCCTGCCCGAGCCCGGGACCGACCGTGCGTTCTTCGATGATCGTGAGCGGCGCCGGCAACGCGCCGGCGCGCAGCAAAATAGCGAGGTCATTGGCGCTCTCGACCGTGAAGCTCCCGGAAATCTGGCCTGAACCGCCAAGAATGGGTTCACGAATGACGGGCGCGGAGATCACCTGATTGTCGAGGATGATCGCGAACGGCTTGCCGACATTCTCCTGCGTCACTTGCGCAAACTTGCGCGCGCCGGATGTGTTGAATCGGAAATTGACCACCGGCTCGCTAGTGCGTTGATCGAAGCCCGGTTGGGCATCGGTAAGGTCGCCGCCAGACACAAGGATCCGTTTTTCGACCAAATAAGGTGTCCGTGGCTGCGTGGAACTGTAAAGAATTTCGTCTTCGGGCGGCACCCGTCCTTGCAGCGCCTGCTCGGCCGGCATTGATACGTCCACCATGCGGAAATCGAGCTTGGCGGTCTTGCCAAGAATTTCCTTCAACCTGGTCGGATCCTGCAGACCCGGTACCTGCACGAGAATTCGATCAATCCCTTGCCGCTGGATGAGCGGTTCGACGGTTCCGAGCTCGTTTACGCGCCGTTCGATGATTTGAATCGATTGTTCGACCGACTGCCGGACCCGCTCGACAAGAGCAGGCTCGGTGACCGTCAACCGAACCAGGTTACCTGGTTCGGTTCTAATATCGAGGCTCCGCTGGCCGGTGGTATTGAGTATTCCGCCGAGGGGCTGAGACAGTTCGCGAAGCTTTTCGACAGCCTGATCGAAACTACTGCCTTCTCGAATACGAACCTCGACGCTGTTGCCGCGGACGACAAGTCCCGTATAGCCAATGCGCGGGCGCGCATCGAGCAGCACCCGGCGGACATCATCGCGCAGCGCCTCAAGCTTTTCCTTCCGGACCGCGGCGGTGTCGACTTCCAGCAGAATGTGCGACCCGCCCTGGAGATCCAGGCCAAGGACCACATGGCGCTGCGCCCATTTGGGCCAGCCCTGCACCATCTTCTCAGGCAGAAAATTGGGAACGGCAAACAAACAGACGATAAGCGCCGTCAGGACAATCGCCGTCGCCTTCCACCGCGTGAAATAAAGCATGACGTCCCGACTTGCGGCTTAAAGGCCACGGCCGCTGGCTTCAGCTGGCCGTTGCCTCTTCCTTGACAGGTTCACCCTTGGCGCGGACGTCGGTGACCATCTGCCGCATCTGACGGATGCGCACGTCGTCCGCAATTTCGATTTCGATCTGATCGTCGTCGATCACTTTGGTGACCTTGCCGATCAGGCCGCCATTGGTGACGACGGTGTCTCCCCGCCGCACATTCTTGACCATTTCCTGATGCTGCTTCACCCGCTTCTGCTGCGGGCGAAGGATCAGGAAATACATGATGACGAAAATCAGAGCGAACGGGAGCAGCGATACCAGCATGCCACCCTCGCCACCTGCTCCGCCAAACAGCGAGCCTTGCGCAAACGCAGGCGTTATGAACATTGAAGCTTGTTCCTTGCGTGGTTTCCCGGCGCCCGGCGGCGCTCGATTTTCGCGCGGACTATAGCGGCCGCCCGCCCAATTGCAACGATGGTTAGGCCGTAAAAATAGGCCATTTGCGGCCATTTTGTCCCAGGGCCGCTTGCTTGGCCAACGCCGCCCCGCTAAGAGCACCTCGAATTTCCGGAAGCAACCTGATGGCCAAATCGAAGTCAAAACCGCCGCGCAGGTCAGCGCCAAAATCGAAACGCGCCGCCAACAGCGAGGCTCCGGCGACGTGCTCGAACGTATCGCGACTGCGCTTGAACGCCTGGCGCCCCGGCGCGCCGCTGCCGCCGATTTCGATGCCGCCGACGCCTTCATCTGGCACCCCGATGGGCGGCTTGCCCCGGTCGCCCGCGTCAACCGCGTCGAGATGTCACTTCTCAAAGGTATCGACCGCGTTCGCGACGTGCTGGTCGAAAATACCGAGCGGTTCGCCAAGGGCCTTCCAGCCAACAATGCGCTGTTATGGGGTGCCCGCGGTATGGGGAAGTCCTCGCTCGTCAAAGCGACCCACGCGGGCGTCAATGCTGACTTGGGCCGCGGAAAAAACGCGCGGCCACTCAAACTGATCGAGATCCACCGGGAAGACATCGACAGTCTGCCAGCCCTCATGGCACTTACGCGAGGCTCCCCGCACCGTTTCATCGTGTTTTGCGACGATCTTTCTTTCGACGCCGAGGACACAACCTACAAGTCTCTTAAAGCAGTACTTGAAGGCGGCATCGAAGGGCGGCCGGACAACGTGATTTTTTACGCCACGTCGAACCGCAGACACCTCATGTCCCGCGACATGATGGAGAACGAGCGCTCGACGGCGATCAACCCCGGCGAAACCGTGGAAGAAAAGGTTTCGTTGTCGGACCGGTTCGGTCTATGGCTCGGCTTCCATCGCTGCAGCCAGGACGAATATCTCGCAATGGTCGACGGCTATGTCGCGCACTACAAGATCCCCGCTCGCGGCGAAGCCATGCATCGTGAGGCCCTGGAATGGTCGACGACGCGCGGCTCGCGCTCAGGTCGCGTGGCGTGGCAATTCGTTCAGGATCTCGCCGGACGCCTCGGCGTCGCGCTGAAGAATTAGGCGCCGCCGAGGAACTGCGTTGGATCGATCGGGGTCGACCCTTTCCGGATCTCGAAATGCAGCTGCGGCGACGTCACGTTGCCGGTCTGTCCGGCGTGCGCAATCACCTGTCCCCGCCTGATTGTGTCGCCGCGCTTGACGAGCAACTCGCGCGCATGTGCATAGGCAGACACATATCCATTCGAGTGACGGATCAAAACAAGATTACCGTAGCCCTTGAGCTCGTTGCCGGCGTAAGCGACGACGCCGTCATCGGCCGCCTTGATCGGTGTCCCTTCGGGAACGGCGAGATTGATACCGTCATTCTGCGTGCCGTTCGGCTTGCTGCCGAAACCGGCAATGACGCGGCCGCGAGCGGGCCAACGGAACGATGGCATGGCCCCGCTTGGCTCTGCAGCCTTCACGGCCGTTTCGGTCGTCTGGGGCTCTTCCTTGGCGACATGCGCGGTCTGCACAGGCGCAGCGCTCGCAACCTTGATCTTCTTTTCAGCCGGAGCAGTGCGAGGCTCCGCGACCTTGGGAGTCGCGGGCGGTTGGACGGCTGCGACCTGATGACCACCCTGCGGAATGGTCAGCCGATCACCGACGCTCAGCTTCTTGGAAGATTCAATGTGATTGGTTTTGGCAAGCGCGGCCACCGATACACCGGTGCCGCGGGAAATGCTCATGAGCGTCTCGCCCGCCTTCACCACGTGAACGCTTCCGCCCGCTTTGGGTTGCGCGGCGTATGTCGGCGCACTTTTCGGCGAAGTCGACACGTAGCGCGGTATAACCAGACGCTGACCCGGCCTGATCTGGCCAGGTTCACGAATGCCGTTGGTCTGCATAAGGGCGGCCACCGGCACGCCGTGTTTGCGTGCGATGCTCTCGACCGTCTCGCCGTGACCCACCGTCACCGGCGAACCGCCGTTCCAGGTCCAGTGACCGGAAGCCGACCCCGTCACATCGGAATATTGAGCATTCGAATGATAACCGCCGGAGCTCGGCGTGTATGCCGCCGGTGTATATGTCGGCGCGGGCGCCGCTGCGACGGTTGCCGGCTGGCTCGGCGCCGGCAGAGGTTGAGCCTCGACACGGCCGGCCGCAGAGTATGTCGGTGTTGCGGCGGCCACGTTCTGTGGCGGACGATCAGTCGTGTAGGAACTGGAGTCGAAGCGCGCGGAGTCCGAACAACCGGCGGCGGCTATACCGACCAGCGCGAGAACTGCAACGCGCGGCCATGCAAGCGGGCGAGACTCCACCATTGGGCGCGGCATGTGGTTACTCACTCGTACACAGAAAATGTAGAGTTCGAATAAACCAGCCGCGAGTAAACAAGCGTTTAAGAATTAACGAGCCGCTACCGATGAAATTTGAGCGGACAAAAATGTCACGGCTCATCCTGGCCCGGACAACTATAGTTCCTGTGCCTGCCCCGGCAGCATCGGCACAAAACGGACCGGAATAAGGTTTTCCCGCTGAGTTCCCGTTTGCGACTTGGTAAGCTTGATAATGTGTTGCGATCCCTCGTGCGAGCCGAGTGGCAGGATCATGATGCCGCCATCCGCAAGCTGGGCCATGAGTGTTTCGGGTATCGTCTCGGCCGCGGCCGTGACGATGATGCGATCAAAGGGTGCCCGCTCCGGCATTCCGGCGAACCCGTCACCGGCCACAACCTCGACATTGTCGTAGCCAAGCGCCTTGAGCCGTTCGCGCGCTTGATCGGCGAGCGTGCGATAGCGCTCGATCGTCACCACTTCGCGAGCCAGGCGCGACAGGACGGCCGCCTGATAACCTGAGCCCGTGCCGATCTCCAGGACACGATGGGTCGGCCCCACATTGAGTTGTTCGGTCATGTAGGCCACGACATAAGGCTGACTGATGGTCTGGCCGCACGCGATCGGCAGAGCCTGGTCGGCGTAGGCGCTGCCCGCAAAAGCGGTCTCGACGAAGAATTCGCGCGGCACCTCGTCCATCGCGCGCAGCACAGCCTGGTCGGCGATACCCCGCCGACGCAGGGTCAGCAGGAACTCCATATGATCGTCACCCTGCTGACTGCGCGGTCTTTTTGACACGTTTAGGCCCCTTTGACGGCACTATTACCATGTTTGCTGGGAACTGAGCTAAGCTTGCCGCTCGCGTTGCACAGCCGATGGAACCCGGCGGCCCGCGACCGAGTTGCAAGGCGGGGAGATCAGCCATGGCAAATTCCGCGGCGACGCCACGCCTTCTCGTGGTTGAGGACGAATATCTGATCCGCATGCTGCTCGAAGACATGCTGGACGACCTCGGCTACGGGATCGCCGCAGCAGTCGGCACATTGTCCGAGGCGCGACAGATCGCGGCCGATGGTGACTTCAGCGCGGCCATCCTCGACGTCAACCTCGACGGCCAGGAGATTTATCCGGTCGCGGATATCCTCGACCAAGCGCGGCCTGCCCTTCGTGTTCGTCACCGGCTACGGCGAGCGCAGCCTGCCGGAGCCCTATCGCGGCCGCCCTGCCCTGCAGAAGCCATTTCAGGCCGAACAACTGAAAACGACGCTCGCCGGATTGCTGGGCTAGTCGAAAACCTGCGCCAGTTTTGTCATGAACGGCTCGTCGGTGAGATCGAGCCGCAACGGCGTCACCGCGATGCGGTTTTCCGTCAGCGCGGCGAGATCGCTGCCCGGCGACGCGCCGGCAACGCCGCCGCGCCCGAAGGCGATCCAGTAATAGGGATTGCCGCGCCCGTCGTGGCGCGCATCGATGCGTAAAAGCTCCTGGTCGCGCTTGCCCTGCACCGTGACGGCAACGCCTGCGACTTGTTCGGGCTGGCAATCCGGAAAGTTGACATTGACGAGAACGTCGCGCGGCATCCCGGTCTTCAGCACGCGCCTGATTAGATCGGGCGCGTGCTTGATCGCAGTGTCCCAGTAGGGATTGTGTTTCGTCGTAAACGCATAGGCCTGCGAGAGCGCAAAAGATGGAATGCCGAGCACGGTGCCTTCCATCGCGCCCGCGACAGTGCCGGAATAGGTGACATCTTCCGCGCAATTGCGGCCGCGATTGACGCCCGACAGGACAAGATCGGGCTTTCTCTTTCATGATATGCCGCACGCCCATGATGACGCAGTCGGTCGGCGTGCCTTTGACGGCAAAATGGCGCTCGCCGACCTCGCGCATGCGCAGCGGATCATTCAGCGAGAGCGAATGCGACACGCCGGACTGATCGATTTCCGGCGCGACGATCCAGACTTCGTCGGAAAGAGTGCGTGCAATTTCCAGGCAGGCCGCCAGTCCCGGCGAATGAATGCCGTCGTCGTTGGTGATGAGAATACGCATTACGTCCGCTCAATCGTTTTCAGGCCGCCCATATATGGCGCCAGCGCGGACGGCACCGCGATCGAGCCGTTGTCCTGCTGATAGGTTTCCATCACTGCAATCAGCGCGCGGCCGACGGCGACGCCGGAGCCGTTGAGCGTGTGCACATGCTTTACGCCATCTTTGGCGCGGTAGCGCGCATTCATGCGGCGGGCCTGGAATTCGCCGCAGCTCGAGCAGGACGAGATCTCGCGATAGGCGTTCTGGCCCGGCAGCCAGACCTCGATGTCGTAGGTCTTCTGCGCGGCGAAGCCCATGTCGCCGGTGCAGAGCGTGACCACGCGATAGTGCAGATCGAGCTTCTTGAGCACCTCTTCGGCGCAGGCGAGCATCCGCTCATGCTCGTCCTTCGATTTGTCCGGCGTCGTGATGGAAACGAGCTCGACCTTGGTGAACTGGTGCTGGCGGATCATGCCGCGCGTGTCTTTGCCCGCCGCGCCTGCTTCGGCGCGGAAGCACGGCGTGCAGGCCGTCAGGCGCATCGGCAGTTGCGCTTCTTCGACGATCGAACTCGCGCACGAGATTGGTGAGCGGAACTTCGGCGGTGGGGATGAGCCAGAAGTCATTTGTTGTGCGGAACTGATCATCGGCGAACTTCGGTAGCTGCGCCGTCCCAAACATGACGTCGTCGCGAACAAGGATCGGCGGATTGACCTCCGTGTATCCATGCTCCTTACCCGTGTGCACATCGAGCATGAACTGGCCGAGCGCGCGCTCGAGCCGCGCCAAACCCTTCTGCAATACAACAAACCGCGCGCCCGACAGTTTCGCAGCGAGCTCGAAATCCATTTGTCCGAGCGCTTCGCCCAGATCGAAATGCTGCTTCGGCTTGAATGCGTATTCGCGTTTTTTACCGAATACACGAAGCTCGACGTTGCCGCTGGCGTCGGCGCCGTCCGGCACGTCGTCGAGCGGCGTGTTCGGGATTTGCGCGAGCTCCTTGTCGAGCGCGGCGGCCAGAGCTTTTTGCTCGTCCTCCATCGCCGGCAGCGAGGTTTTGAGCTCGGCGACTTCCGCCATCAGCTTGCCTGCCTTGGCCTCATCCTTTGCCTTTTTCGCGTCGCCGATTTCCTTCGACGCCGCATTGCGGCGGGCCTGCGCCTGCTCAAATTTTGTGATGGCAGCCCGACGCTTTTCATCTAGCGCTACGAGCTTTTTCGACAGCGGCTCGAGCCCGCGCCGTCTCAGGCCGCGGTCGAAGCCGTCAGGATGCTCGCGAATCCACTTGATGTCGTACATGGCGGGCGCTTTTTAGCACGTCGTGGACGGGCAAAAGGCACGAAGTGCCGTCTTGGTGTCACTTGTCCCGGCCATCCACGCCTTTCTAATGAACAAGACGTGGATGCCCGGCATAAGGCCGGGCATGACGGAGTCAATACCGAACCAATGCCCTACTCCGCCGGCTTCGCGCTCGCAGAGGCGGCCTCGGACGCTGCTTTCGCCGCGGCCTCGGCCCGTGCCTTTTTCTCGACCAAGCGTACCGACCAGATCGAGCCTTCGTAGAGAATGAGCAGCGGAATGGCGAGCGACATCTGGCTCAGAACGTCGGGCGGGGTCAGCACGGCGGCCAGCACAAAGGCGCCGACAATGAAATAACGCCGCTTGGCCTTGAGCTGTTCTGCCGTGATCACCCCGATGCGGCCGAGCAGCGTGAGGACGACCGGCAACTGAAAGGCGACGCCGAAGGCGAGCACCAGCGCCATCATCAGCGACAGATATTCGCCGACTTTCGGCATCAGCGCGATCGAGGCATCGGTCGTGCTGCCGGTCTGCTGCATGCCAAGCGAGAAGCGCACCAGCATCGGCAGCACCAGGAAATAGACGACCGCCGCGCCCAGCGCGAAGAAGATCGGCGTTGCGATCAGATAAGGCAGGAACGCCTTGCGCTCGTGGCGATAGAGCCCGGGCGCAACAAACATGTAAATTTGCGTCGCAACGATCGGGAACGAGAGGAACGCAGCGCCGAACATCGCGAGCTTCAGTTGCGTCATGAAATATTCGAGCAGCGCGGTGTAGATGAATTTCGAATTTTCCGGCCCGGCGACCCACACGAACGGCCATACCAGGACATTGTAGATGTCCTTCGCGAATACGAAGCAAATCCCGAACATCACGCCGAATGCGAGCAGCGCCTTGATCAGCCGCGAGCGCAGCTCGATCAGGTGATCCATCAACGGCGCCTTGGTGGCCTCGATGTCCTCGTGACTCATGCCTTGCCCCCGGCCTGCTTGGGCGGCGGCGCTTCGACAGTCGCAAAATCTTTCTCGCTGACCGCAGCGGGCGGCTCAGGCAACGCGACGTCGATCGGTGGCGGTGCAGCGGCTTCGGTTGTCTCCACGACGCTCGACGAGTCAGGCTTTGGCAATTCGGGATTGGCTGCGTTGTCGAATGCGCTCTCGATGTGTTTCTGGGTCTCGGCAAGCGGATCAAGTCTACCGAGATCGCTGACCGAGCTGCCGAGGTCGCTGACCGAGCTTTTCAGGTCTTCGGCCTGCTTCTTCAGTTCGACCAACTCCGCTTCGCGCATGGCCTCCTGGAATTGGCCCTGGAATTCGGAGGCCATGCGCCGGACCTTGCCCATGTACTGGCCAAGCGTCCGCAAAACGGTCGGCAGCTCTTTCGGCCCGATCGCGATCAGCGCGACGATGCCGATGACGACGAGCTCGCCCCAACCAATGTCGAACATGGATTAGTCAACTCCGAAACGCCAACGCGTGGACACCGCTGCGACAGTCGAGCCGGCGGCGCCCTCCTCGCGCACAAGCGCAACGATCAGGAGCGCACGCTCTCGGCGCGACGCTCAGCTTCGGTCTTGGATGCGTTGCCGCCGGCTTCGATCGTCTTGATCGGCTCGCTCTTGGCATCCGCGGTCTTCTCGTCCTCGGACATGCCCTTCTTGAAGGCCTTGATGCCCTGGGCGAAGTCACCCATGAGCGATGAAATCTTTCCACGGCCTCCGAACAGGACCATCACGACCAGCAGCACGATGATCCAGTGCCATATACTTAGGGAACCCATCGGCAAATCCTCCGCAGCGACGGGCTTTTCGGCTCGTCCCGCCATGTTTTCAATCCGAAACTAGGCCCCGCGGAGGGCAAAAACAAGGACTTCGCAGACGGTCAAAGCGCCGCGCAATCCCTTGAAATGGCGTCGTTTACCTTAACTGGCGCGCGTTCACTTTTCGGAACGCGACGCCGGCGGCGCCAGTCCCGAGATCGAGATCGCCCGGATCGAGCGGATCCTCGTCGTCGCGCAATGTCGAATCGTCCGAAGGGAGCGGCACGCCGAAACCGGGAGGCAAATTGCCTTCCAGCAGGCCCGCGCCCTTGAGTTCGTCGAGGCCCGGCAGGTCGCCGACTTCCTCGAGCCCGAAATGCGAGAGGAATGCTTCCGTCGTTCCGTATGTGATCGGTCGTCCAGGCGCCTTGCGCCGTCCGCGCGGACGAATCCACCCGGTTTTAAGAAGGACATCGAGGGTGCCCGTCGCGGTCACCACGCCGCGAATTTCCTCAATCTCGGCGCGCGTGACTGGCTGATGATAAGCAACAATCGCGAGCGTTTCGATCGCCGCGCGTGAAAGCTTGCGGGTTTCCACGATCTGCTTCGTCAGCAGCCAGGAAAGATCGATGGCCGTACGGAACGTCCATTTCTTGCCGACGCGCACCAGATTGACCCCGCGCGTGGCATACTCATCCTTGAGCTGCGCAAGCGCCGCTTTGACGTTCACGCCGTTTGGAAGGCGGCGCGCCAGCATTGCTTCGTCCAGCGGTTGGCCAGCGGCAAACAGCAAAGCTTCCAGCAGCCGCAATTCCTCCGGTCGCGTTGTCTCGATTGGCGTTGTTTGCGGTGCCGCCTCATTGCTTTGCACCACCACGAGCTTCTTGGCCACGCTCGGCATGGACTCTTTCCCCTTATGAGTTTTCTTGCGCGTCATGCGTCGTAGCTATCGCAATCGCGCCGACGCGCTTGCGCATATAGATCGGCGCGAATGATTCCTTCTGGTGAATTTCCGCTAGGCCCTCCCGTACAAGCTCAAGCGCGGAGGCGAATGAAGACGCAAACACCGACGCCGCAAGCGCCGGCTCCACCACATAACTGATCAGGAACTGATCGATGCGCGACCAGTCCGCCGACTGCCCGATCAGACGCTCGAGAGCGGCGCGCGCCTCGGCGAGCGACCAAACGGTTCGCTGCTTGAAGCGGACACGGGACAGCGCGCTGCGCGAACGTTGCGTGGCATAGACCGAAAGCAGGTCGTAGAGCGTCGCCGACCATTCCGGCTGTTTTATTTCCTCTATCGGCTCGGGCAGGCCGCGCGGGAAAACATCCCGATTGAGTTGCGGCCGCTCCATCATACGGGTCGCGACGTCGCGGATCGCTTCCAGCCTGCGCAGCCTGTTGGCCAACGCCAGCGCCATGTCTTCCGCGCTTGGCCCATCGCCTGTTTCGGTTTCCGGCAGAAGCAGGCGCGATTTGAGGTAAGCAAGCCATGCCGCCATCACCAGGTAATCGGCGGCGAGTTCGAGGCGCAACTGACGCGCAGCCTCGATGAACGACAAGTACTGATCCGCCAGCGCAAGGATCGAAATTTTCGCGAGATCCACTTTCTGCTGGCGTGCAAGCATCAACAACAGATCGAGCGGGCCTTCGAAGCCCTCCACGTCAACGATCATGGCTGGCTCGGTGGTGCCGCGGTCGGCACCGAGCGTCGTGTCGAAGTCCTCGCTGCTCATGACCCGGTCTTCCGTTGAAATTCCGTCCGCTCGTCGGTGATCATCTGCGTGAACAATCTGCGCGCAGCTTCGATATCGAATTCTTCCGGCGCCTTGCGCGCCGCAAGTGCCGCGTCGGCCCGTCGTACAGCTTCGCCCGCAAGCTCAGGCGTTTCGTTTGCGACGGCAACCATTTCTCCGAGATTGCCGTTGCAATGAAGCACGACATCGCATCCGGCCGCCAGCGCAGCGCGGCTGCGCTCCGCAATGCTGCCGGACAGTGCATTCATCGATATGTCGTCACTCATCAACAGGCCCTGGAATCCGATAAACCCGCGAATCACTTGCCTCACCATTGTGACCGAAGTGGTGGCCGGTGCGACGGGGTCGATTGCGCTAAACACAACATGCGCCGTCATTCCAAGTGGCAAGCCCGCCAGCGGCTTGAACGCTGCAAAATCGGCGGCCTCGAGGGTCGCGCGGTCGGTATCCACGACGGGCAGCTTGTGATGGCTGTCTGTGGTGGCACGGCCATGGCCGGGCAAATGCTTCACCACCGGCAACACACCCCCCGCTTCCAGACCCTCGGCAATTGCCTTGGCAATTTTCGCGACCTTGCCAGGTTCGCTGCCATAGGCGCGATCGCCGATGACGGGGTCGCCACTCGGCAACCGGAACATCCGCGATCGGAAGACAATCGACGTCGATGCCCAGCGGTCTTAAATCCGCAGCGATCAGATGACCGGCCAGCCGGGCCGCCGCCAGGCCCGCCGCCGGCTCCTGGTCATAGAGTTCCCCATAACGTGCGCCGGGCGGGTAAGCCGGCCAGTGCGGTGGCCCCAAGCGCTGAACCCGGCCGCCTTCTTGATCGACGAGCACGGGCGCTTCGCTGCCCGCGATATCCCGAAATGACTGAATAAGCTCCGTCACTTGATCGGGCGTACTTACGTTCCTCTTGAAGATGATGAGGCCCCACGGCCGCGCTTCGCGCAAAAAGGCGCGCTCATTGGGGGATAAGGTAAGTCCCTCCAATCCCGTGATAAATGCGCGCGCCGCCATCGGCGCGGATTAGCCCGCGCACGTCGCAGGGGTCAAGTTTTGGCCTGTTAATTCCTCTGGACGAGGCACTGTCCGCCGGCTGCCTTGAGGCTCGAGCACAACTGGCTTGCCTCGCCGGCATTGGCAAATGGCCCAATCATGGCGCGGTAATAGGTACCCTTGGCGCCCAGGTCGGCCTTGTGGATAGAGGGCTGCCGACCGCCAAGCTGGTCCGGGAACTTGGCCTGAAGGCTGCGGAACGCCGCCTGAGCCTCACCCTCGCTGCGCTGTGAGGAAACCTGGACGTAGCTGCCAGAACCACCGGTCGATACCGCCGCAGGCGCCTGGGGCGCTACCGAGGCCGTCCTGGCCGGAGCTGCGGGGGCCTGCGCCGGTGCCGGTGCCGCCCGCGACGGTGCCGCATTGGGGTTGAGCGACAAGGGCGCAATGTTCGATGCACCCGCCGCCTGACGTGATTGTGGGGCGGGCCGGGTTGGCGCAGCCGGCGCGCTCTCTTCCGCGTCTGCAGTCGTATCCGGCGCGGGACGCGGCGGAGCGGCGGCGCGCGGCATCGGAGCGGGCGCGGACCTCGCAGGCGCTGCCGCGGCTGACATCGATGATGGCGCCGCGTCGGCCACAGGCTGGTCCGGATGAATTGCGATGGTGCGAACCTTTTTCGGCTCGCTGCCGACCACACCGCTACCGAGGGCCGTCTGCTGCCCGGACTGCGACAGCGTCGACCGCTGTCGGTCGGTCGAGAGGCTGCTCTTCGCGCGAGACCAGCTTTTCGCTCTGCCCGCGTTCGTTGACGCGATCGGTGATCAATTTGTTGGATTGGGCATCCTTGCCTATCGTTGCCGGAACAATCTTGCTGGGTGCCGTATCGGCCTTGATCACGGGCGGCGGTTTGGTCGAGCCAGGGGAACCGACCAACGCGCGATAGCCAAATGCGCCAGCGGTGCCAATCACCGCCAAAGCGGCGACACCGGCGATCGCCATAACGACGATCCGGCGCCGCGAGGGCTGCGCGTCCTCGTAATATTCGTCCTCGACGGGGGCTTCGTCGTAGAAATCCTGCTGATGCTCGGATTGGCCAAGGGGAAAGCGGTGCGATCCCTGCTCGGCTTCATAGTGGTCGGTTCCGCCGGCAAGTGGTTGAGCCTCGTAGGGCTGATCGCCCGTAATTCTGACTGCCGTAGTCCTGGGGGATGAGCGGGCTCGCGGGAGCCGACGGGGACGCCGGATAGCCGTCACCTGCGTATCGCGGCGCCGGCTCCGGCGCGCGTGCATCGCCGCTATATTGCGCGGTGTATGAAGTTCCAAGCGGCTGGTTCCAATCGGCGCGCGCAACCGATTGCGACGGAGGCGAACGGCGCGCGGCATCGCGACCGAATTCCCCGAACGGATCGGTCTGTCCAATCAGGCGCGCGAGTTCGGCGAGCGGATCGCTGCCGGGCAGTCTTTCCTGAGCCGCGCGCGGGCGGCGGTTCACTCGCTCGATACGGTCGTTGGCTTTGGTCGTCCGCCATTCGTTCCCCGATTATTCAACTCGCCCTTGCGTTGGTCTTTTACAATCCACGCGGACGCGGACCAATGGACGAGATTTATCGCATCTCATCCGGCGCGCTAACCCCGAGCAATGCGAGACCCGAGGCTAAAATTGTGATGATCCCCTCCACCAGCGCGAGCCGGGCTGCTGTCGTTTGTCGATCATTCTGAATAATGAAGCGTAAATTAGGCAAGTCATTTCCTTTCGTCCAATGTGCATGAAATTCACTTGCTAATTCATACAGATAGAACGCAATTCGATGCGGCTCATGAGCGGCCGCGGCGGCCTCGACGAGACGTGGAAAAAGAGCGATCCGGCGCAGCAGTGAAACTTCGCCGCTATCGGTCAGCTTCTCGAGCGGCGCTTTACGGAGATATGCAGCCCGCGCTGACGGATCCGTCGGCAGATCGGGCATTTCTCCCCGCGCATTGCGGAACACAGATTGCCCGCGCGCGTGCCCATACTGAACGTAGAAGACCGGGTTCTCGCGCGAATGCTCGATGACCTTTGCCAGGTCGAAATCGAGCACCGCATCGTTTTTCCGGTAGAGCATGTCGAAGCGAACGGCGTCGCGCCCGACCTCATCGACCACCTCGCGCAAGGTGACGAATTCGCCGGCACGTTTCGACATCTTTACCGGCTCGCCGGCGCGTAACAGCCGCACCAGTTGCACAAGCTTGACGTCGAGATCGGCCTTCGCACCGCTCAGCGCCTTGACGGCTGCCTGCATGCGTTTCACGTAGCCCCCGTGATCGGCACCCCACACGTCGATCAGGTCACGGAAACCACGATCCAGCTTCGACTTGTGATAGGCGATGTCGGTCGCAAAATAAGTATAGCTGCCGTCCGATTTCTTCAGCGGCCTGTCGACATCATCGCCAAAGGCCGTCGAGCGGAACAAAGTTTGCTCCCGGTCTTCCCAGTCCTCGACAGCGCCGCTTTTCGGCGGCGGCAGACGCCCTTCATAGACGTGGCCTTTTCCCTTCAGCCAATTGATGGTTTCGGCGACCCGATCGGCGCCCTTCCCAATCAATGACCTTTCGGAGAAAAATTCATCCTGAACTATGCCGAGCGCCTGCAGATCATTGCGGATCTCCGCCATCATCATGTCGATGGCGCGCTTGCGAACGATCGGGAGCCATTCCGCCTCCGGCTTGTCCTTCAACGATGGCCCGTGCGCTTGCGCGAGATCCCTCCCGACCGTCTTGAGATATTCGCCGGGGTAGAGGCCTTCCGGGATGGTGATGTTTTCCCCGAGCGCCTCGCGGTAGCGCAGATATGCCGAGCGTGCGAGTACGTCGACCTGCGCGCCTGCATCGTTGATGTAGTACTCGCGGGTTACCTTGTAGCCGGTAAAGGCAAGCAGGTTTGCCAGTGCGTCCCCGAACACCGCGCCGCGGCCGTGACCTACATGCATGGGCCCCGTGGGATTGGCCGACACGTATTCGACATTGACCTTTTCACCTTTGCCCATGTCGCTGCGGCCGTAGTCCTGCCCTGCTTCGAGCACGAGGCGCAATTCCTCATTCCAGACATTCGGCTTGAGCGTGAGATTGATGAAGCCTGGCCCCGCAATGTCCACGGAGGCCACCTTCCCGTCGCTGCGCAGCTTGGCGGCAATGCTTTCGGCAAGCTCGCGCGGCTTCTTGCCGGCGTCCTTCGCAAGAACCATCGCGGCGTTCGTGGCCATATCGCCATGTGTCGGGTCACGCGGCGGCTCAACGACAATCCGGGAAACATCGGCGCCGGAGCCGAGCACGGCCGCCGTCGCCGCCTGCACGGAAGCAAGCATCGTCGCGAACAAATGCTGCGGTTTGGCGTCGCTCGACATGAGGGCTGCGGCTAACGCAATTCCTACGGCAAGTCAAAATCAACACAAGGGCGGCGGAACACTTATCTGATGGTTGCCCCGCTATCGACCGAAATGATCTGACCGGTCGTGATCGCCGACTCATCGGAGGCGAAGTAAACGGCCATGTCGGCCATATGGATCGGCAGGCCGAGGCCGAGCAGATGCGTGGTGGCCAACTTCTCGATGTCCTTCGAGCCCTCGAGCAGCTTCTTGACGCGCTCGGTGAGCACCACGCCGGGCGCAATCGCATTCACCCTGATTTTGTCGGCGGCATACTCAACCGCCATGGATCGTGTCATCGCCGCAACGGCTCCCTTGGCGGCCGTATAGCAATCGCGGCCCGGAAGCGCGCGCAAGGCGACAATCGACGACATGTTGATGATCGATCCGCCACCCGACTTGATCATATGCGGGATGCCGAGCCGCGAGCACAGAAACGTGCCGTAGACGTCAAGCTTGATGACCCGCCAGAATTCGTCCTCGGACACGTCTGTTACGCGGCCGTCGTCAGGTGAGGAGCCGCCGGCGTTGTTGTGAAGGATGTGGAGACCGCCGAACCGCCTGACCGTCTCGGCGAAGGCCGCTTCGACATTCGCGCGCTCGCGGATATCGCAGTGGATGAAATGGGCGTCGCCACCCGAATTCGACGCGCACGACCGTGCCGATTGCGCCGCCGCTTCCCCGCGCCCGACGTCGATCTCTGCGATGACGACCTTGGCGCCCTCCTCGGCAAAACGCTCGGCGGTCGCGCGGCCAATGCCGCCGCCGCCGCCCGTGATGAAGGCAACTTTTCCTGCCAGCCGCGCCATGATCCCTCCCGGAAAACAAATGATGATATTGAGCGCGCATCGTTTCGCGCAAGGCAACTTATTATGGAGTGTCTTTGGCGTGCATCGCGGCGCGGTAGGCGAACACGATTGCAGGACCGAGCGTCGTGCCGGGTCCCGGATAGCTTCCTGCCATCACCGACGCCATGTCGTTCCCGCAGGCGTAGAGACCGGGAATGGCCTTGCCGTCACTGCCCAAGCACGCGCGCATCGGCATCGGTCGCAAGTCCGGTGCTGACCGCGATGTCGGCCGGCCAGACCGCGAGAGCATAGAAAGGCGGTTTCGACAGTGACCCGATGCAAGGATTGGGCGCGTGGTCGGGGTCGCCATTGAAGCGGTTGAGCTCCGTTTCGCCCTTTGCCGAAATCGACATCGACGCCGGTTTCGGCAAATTTGTTGTGGCGCTCGACCGTCTTGCGCAGTTGCAAGGAATCGACACCGATCTTGCCGGCGAGCTCGTCCAGCCGTCTGCGCCCGCGCGATGTAACCGCTGTCGACGAATTTTCCGGGATTGCGGTGCCCCGGATAAATGACACCAAGGCCATATTTTTCGAGAAAAGCCGCATCGCAAATCAACCAGGCCGGAATGGACGGCGTCGGTTTGGTGGCTCTCGAACATCGCCAGCACGAAATCATGATAGGACACTGCCTCGTTGACGAAGCGATGGCCGGCAGAATTCACCGCAATCAGCCCAGGCTTGGCGCGGTCGAGCACGAGATGCGGGAACAAACCCTTGCTTCCATCGGGCCGCGGGACGATCGACACCGGCGTCCAAAGGCCGCTGGTGCTTTGGGCAGGTGCAGTTGCGGCCCCCAGACGCTGACCGATCTCGATGCCGTCGCCGAGATTGCCCTCGCAGCTCATTGAGTGAACGGGAACAGGCTGGGGCATGAATGCGTCGCGGAAACGTTTGTTATGTGCGTAGCCGCCGGTCGCAAGCACGACGCCCTTGCGCACCTTCACGACGATCTCCTCGGCGCCAACGCTCACGCGCGCGCCCGTGACGCCGCGCGCATCGCCAATGAGATCGGCAATTCGCGCGCCGAACAGAACGGGCACCTTGCGCTTGCGCAGGCTAAAGAACAGCCGGCCGATCAGCGCATTGCCCATCATGATGCGGGTGCCGCGTCTGTACGTCAGCCGATCGGCCAGGTAGCGGGCGAACAGCTTCGCGGAATAAATGAAATTGGATATCGAATGGAAGCGGCCGATCAGCCGGGGAATGTCGGCCTTGCCGACCATCATGCCGCCGAACACCATGAACTCCGGTACCGGCGGGCGAATGCGGGCGAAGTCCGCGCCGAGCAAGCGCCCGTCGAACGGCACGGGCACGATGGCGCGGCCGGAAATCGCCGCGCCGGGCATGTTGCTGCGATAGTCCGGATGCTTGCCGCAGGCAAGAAACTGCACGTCGGTGCGGGCGCTCAGATAATCGATCACCTTTGGCCCGCTCGCAAGAAATGCGGTCCGGAGCTCGCGGTTGGTCGCCTCCCCGATCAGCGCATCCAGATAGCGGTCCGCCTGCTGCGGCGCTATCGTCGAAGCCGGCCGCACGGCTTTGGCTGTTCCCGGGTATCCAAAGCGTGCCGGCCGAGGTCGATCCCGTGCCGCCGACCTGATCGGACTTCTCGCACAGGAGCACGTCGAGCCCTTCGAGCGAGGCGACCAGCGCCGCTGTCATGCCGGCCGGACCCGCGCCCGCAATCAGCAGATCGACCTCCGAGTGGGCATTGATGTCCGCGTTCATCACCTCACCGAAGCTCCGGCGTTTCCTTGAAGTATTTCGCGTGCTCGATCAGCGCGTACCGGTCCGTCATTCCGGCGATATAGTCCGCAATGCGGCGGGCGTAATCGGAATCGTCTGCCCCTATTCCCTCGCGCCATTCCCCCGGCAAATCCGCGGGCGTTGCGCTGTAGTGGCCGAACAGATCGCGCACGACGCCTTCGGCATCATCCATCACTCGCATTACGCGGTCGTGGCGATACATGCGCGGATAGAGAAAGCCCTTGATGTCGCGGTCGGCCTTGTCCATGGCAGGCGAAAAGCCAACGATCGGCCGCGGTGCCTCGCGCACGTCCGCTGCCGAGCGCGGCTTGAGCATCGCGACGCGCCGGCCGCACTCGGCGATCACATCCTCGATCATGCGCGTAATGATGCGGCGCACGAGCTCATGCGCGCGCCGCGCCGTTTCGAGGCCGGGATGCTCGCGGTCGATGTCCGCCAGAATGCCGCCGACCAATGGGACCGCCGAAATATCGTCAAGCGTGAACAGATCCGCGCGCAGGCCGTCGTCAATGTCATGCGCGTCGTAAGCGATGTCGTCCGATAACGCGGCGACCTGCGCTTCCGCGCTGGCGTAGCTCCACAGTTCGAGATCCTGGATCTTCGAGTAGGCAACGATCGCCGCGGGCACGCCATGTCTGGCATAGCGTCCGACCGGCGCGCCCTCGCGATTGGTGAGCGGACCATTGTGCTTGACCAGGCCTTCAAGCGTTTCCCAGCTCAGGTTGAGGCCGTCGAATGCCGCATAGCGGCGCTCGAGATCCGTCACGATGCGCAGGGCCTGCGCGTTGTGGTCGAAGCCTCCGCTGGCTGAGAGACACTCGTCGAGCGCACGCTCGCCCGCATGGCCGAACGGCGGATGACCGAGATCGTGCGCGAGCGCCAACGCCTCCGCCAGGTCCTCGTCGAGGCCAAGCGCGCGCGCCAGCGAGCGGGCAATCTGGACGACTTCCAAAGTGTGCGTCAGCCGCGTGCGGTAATGGTCGCCTTCGTGATAGACGAAGACCTGCGTCTTGTGCGCAAGCCGCCTGAAGGCCGCGGAATGGATGATCCGGTCGCAGTCGCGCCGGAAGGCATTGCGCGTCGGGCTGGTCGGCTCGGCGTGAAGCCGGCCGCGGCTTTGCGCCGGATCGGCGGCATAAACCGCCCTTTCGCGCCCGGGTTCGACCGCCATCGCAATTCGTGTCGTTGGCGCATGATCTTATCCGAAAACCGGTACCCACTTTTCGGGATCATGCGCTGGATTGACCTCACTGGCCGGCGCACTTAACTATCCGTTGGGTCATCTGCCAATAGGATCGGCCCTAAAAGGCACAAGGATGAGCACAGGCATCACAGTCAGCGAACGGGCGGCACAGACGGATCGGCGAAATCCTCAAGGGTGAGCCGGCCGGCACCATGCTGCGCGTCAGCGTCGAAGGCGGCGGCTGCTCGGGCTTTCAGTACAAGTTCGACATGGAGCGCGCCAAGGCGGCCGACGATCTCGTCATCAGCCGCGACGGCGCCGTGGTGCTGATCGATCCGGTGTCGGTGAACTACATGGCCGGCTCGGAGATCGACTTCGTCGACGACCTGATCGGCGCCTCGTTCAAGGTGAAAAACCCGCAGGCCAAGGCGTCCTGCGGCTGCGGCACCAGCTTCGCGCTGTAGCGCTTATTCCGCCGCGACCGCGGGCGGAGCTTCCTCGACTTCCTCGAGCTGCGGCTCGAGCCGGCGCTTGAGCATCCGGTCGAAGCGGTCGAGGTACAGATAGATCACCGGCGTGATGTAGAGCGTGAGCAGCTGCGACAGCACCAGGCCGCCGACGACTGCGACGCCGAGCGGCTGACGCAATTCGGCGCCCGCGCCGGTGCCGAGCGCGATCGGCAGCGTGCCGAAGATCGCCGCGAAGGTCGTCATCATGATCGGGCGGAAGCGCAGCGTCGCCGCTTCGCGGATCGCGGCCTCGGCCGACAGTCCGACGCGGCGGCGCTCGATCGCGAAGTCGATCATCATGATCGCGTTCTTCTTCACGATGCCGACCAGCATCACGATGCCGATCATCGCGATCACCGACAGGTCCATGCTTGAACAGCATCAGCGTCAGGATCGCGCCGATGCCCGCCGACGGAAGGCCGGAAATGATCGTGATCGGATGGATGAAGCTCTCGTACAGAATGCCGAGCACGACATAGGCCGCGAAAATCGCGGCCAGGATCAGGATGCCCTGCCCGCGCAAGGAATCCTGGAAGACCTGCGCCGTGCCCTGGAAGCCGGTCGTGATCGTCGCCGGCAGGCGCTCGTCGCGCTCGAGCTTGGTGATCGCATCGACCGCCTGGCCGAGCGAAAATCCCGGCGCGAGATTGAACGAGATCGTCACCGCCGGCTGCTGGCCCTGGTGGTTGACCTGCAGCGGGCCGACCGTGCGCACGAAATGCGTCACCGCCGACAGCGGCACGGTCGTCCCGTTGGTGGTCTTCAGGAAGATGCGGTTGAGATCGTCCGGGCTCTGCTGGAATTCCGGCTTGGTCTCCAGGATGACCTGGTAGTCGTTCGCCGGCGTGTAGATGGTCGCGACCTGGCGCGAGCCGAACGCGTTGTAGAGCTCCTGGCGCACCTGATCGACGGACACGCCATAGACCGCCGCCTTCTCGCGATCGACCTCGACCGTCACCTGCGGGTTCTTGACGTAGAGGTCGGTGGTGACGTCGAGCAGCCCGGGAATTTGCGCGATCTTGTCGCGCAACTCGCGGCGTGATGCGATAGAGCGCCTCGGTGTCGTTGGACTGCAGCGTGTACTGATACTGGCTCTTGTTCAGCCGGCCGCCGAGATTGATGTTCTGGATCGGCTGGAAGAAGATCTGGATGCCAGGAACGACATTCGCGTTCTGGCGCAGCCGCGCGATGATCTGCTGCATGCTGTCGCGCTCGTTGCGCGGCTTGAGCGCGACCAGCATGCGGCCGCTGTTGCCGACCGTATTCGGGCCGCCCGCGCCGACGGTCGAATTGACATAGGCGACGCCGTTGTCGGCGCGCACGAGGTCGGCGATCTTGCGCTGGTGCTCGACCATCGCCGGGAACGCGATGTCGGTATTGCGCTTCGGTGATGCCGAGCACGTAGCCGGTGTCTTCGGTCGGGAAGAAGCCCTTCGGCACGACGATGTAGAGCCAGATCGTGCCGGCGATCGTCGCCAGCGTGACCAGCAGCATGATCGGCTTGGCCTTCAGCACGCGGTCGAGCGTCCATTCGTAGGCCGCGCAGCCCGACTGCGAACAGCCGTCTCGAACCGCGCAGCACGAAGTTCTGCTTTTCGTGCGGCTCATGGCTCTTGAGCACGCGCGCGCACAGCATCGGCGTCAGCGTCAGCGACACGAAGCCGGAAACGATGATCGCGACCGAGATCGAGACCGCGAATTCGCGGAACACGCGGCCGACCATGCCGCCCATCAGCAGAACCGGGATGAACACGGCGATCAGCGAGAACGTGATCGAAACGATGGTGAAGCCGATCTCGCGCGAGCCCTTCAGCGCCGCCTCGAACGGGCGCATGCCGCCTTCGATGTGGCGCACGATGTTTTCCAGCATGACGATGGCGTCGTCGACCACGAAGCCCGACCGACAGGGTCAGCGCCAGCAGCGTCATGTTGTTGATCGAGAAGCCGAAGGCATACATCGCCGCGCAGGTCCCGATCAGCGAGACCGGCACCGCCAGCGCCGGAATGATCGTCGCCGACACTTTGCGCAGGAACAGGAAGATCACCATGATCACCAGCGCAGATCGCGATCGCCAGCGTCTCCTGCACGTCGCCAGACCGCCGCGCGGATCGAGATCGAGCGGTCGAACAGCGGCTGCATCTGGATCGCCGGCGGAATCTGCGCGCGCATCTGCGGCAGCTTGGCGCGCACCATGTCCACGACTTCGACGGTGTTGGCGTCGGGCTGACGCTGGATCGCGAGCACGATCGCGCGCGAATCGTTGAACCAGGTGGCGATCTTGTCGTTCTCGACGCTGTCGATGACGCGCGCGACTTCGTTGAGCTTGATCGGCGCGCCGTTGCGATAGGCCACGACGACGTCGCGGTAGTCGGCCGCGTGTCGCATCGCGCCGGTCGCGAGCAGCGTAACCGCCTGCTCCTTGCCCTGCAGGGTGCCGACGGGCGCCGAAGAATTGGCTTTGGCGACGACGCTGCGGATGTCGTCAAGCGAGATGTTGCGCGCCGCCGCCGCCACCGGATCGACCTGCACGCGCACGGCGAATTTCTGCGCGCCGTAGACCAGCACCTGCGCAACGCCGGGCAATTGCGAGATCTGCGGCGCCAGCACCGTCTCGGCGTAGTCGTCGATCGCCGACAGCGGCATCGTGTCCGAGCGCATGCTGACGTACAGCACCGGGAAGTCGCCCGGATTGACCTTGCGGAAGAACGGCGGCGTCGTCATTTCGACCGGCAGCCGGCGCTGCGCGGTCGCAAGCGCGGTCTGCACGTCGAGCGAGGCGCCGTCGATGTTGCGGCCGAGGTCGAACTGGACGGTGATCTGCGTCGAGCCAAGCGACGACGACGACGTCATCGACGAGATGCCGGAAATCGTCGAAAGCTGCCGCTCGATCGGCGACGCAACCGAGGCCGCCATCGTTTCCGGGCTCGCGCCCGGCAGCGTCGCCGTGATCTGGATGGTCGGGAAATCGACCGCCGGCAGCGCCGCCACCGGCAGCAGCCGGTAGGCGAAGGCGCCAAAAACGATCAGCGACGCCGTCATCAGCGTCGTCAGCACCGGGCGGCGGATGCAGGCCTCGGAAATATTCATGGATCAGCTGCCGGCGACTTTCGGCGGGCGCGGGTTGACGCGCGTCCCGTCGGACAAGAGCAACTGGCCGTCGGTGACGACGGTTTCGCCGCCGCTCAGACCCGACGCGATGACGGTCTCACGGCCGACCTGCCGCTCGACCTGAACGTTCTGAACCTTCGCCACGCCATCCTTGACGATGAAGACGAAGTTTCCGCTCTGGCTGACCTGCACCGCGGTCGAAGGCACCACGACGCCCTCTTCCGTGCGCAGCGTCATGTCGGCGGTGACGAGCGTGCCGGGCCAGAGCAACTCGTCCTTGTTCGGCATCGTGGCGCGGATCGTGGCCATGCCGGTCGCCATATCGACGGTGTTCTCGATCATGGTGACCTGGCCGTTGGCGCGCTTGTCCTCGCCGGGAATGACCGCTTCCACGGTCGCGGTTTCCGCGGCGATCGCCTTGCGGATGTCGGGAAGATTTTTCTGCGGCACCGTGAAGCTGACATAGACCGGCGCCGTCTGCATGATCGTCGCCATCGGCGAGGTGTCGGCCTGACGCACGAAATTGCCGACCTTCACATTGGCCATGCTGATGCGGCCGGAGATCGGCGCGCGGATCGTGCAGAAGCCGAGCTGAACTTTCAGATTCTCGAGCTGCGCGCGGTTCGATTCCGCCGTCGCCTTCGAGATGTTGACCTGCGTCTGCGCATTGTTGAGCGTGACGATCGGGGTCGCGTTTCTCGCCACAAGGTCGGTGTAGCGCTCGACGTCGCGCTGCGCCTGCTCGAACGTGGCCTGCGCGCCGTTGATCACGGCCTCGACGCGCTTCATGTCGGCTTCGATCTGGCGGCAATCGAGCGTGAAAAGCTCATCGCCTTTCTCGACGCGCGCGCCGTCGCGGAAACGAACGCCCGTGATCGTGGTGTCGACCTGCGTCTTGATGGCGACCGCCGGCGATGGGGGTCACGGTGCCCAGGGCCCGGAGCTGCACCGGCATCGTCTTGCGCTCGGCGGTGGCGGTCTCCACCGGCACCGGACGGGCCTGCGCCTGCGTGCGCGCCGCAACGCCGTCGGTCGTCCAGAAACCGCGGACGAGCACGGCGATGCCGATCAGGGCCAGCGCCGCCCCTCCAATGAGCCACTTTCGCTGAAGCATCGGTAATCTTCGGTCCGGACTTATCGGGCCCCGCCCGGACGCTCCCTCTTCCGCGGATTTTCTACCAATTCAGGAGGCCGCGTTGGCGGCTTTCCTAGCATATAAACGTTAAATCGTGCATATCCCTGCGCTGCCTGATAAACACGGTGAATACGGCATTATTCGCCCCTTCCGGACACCGAAAATTGATGCGAATCGCCACCTGGAACGTCAATTCCATCCGTCAGCGCATGGACAATCTGCAGGCCTGGCTCAAGGAGCGGGCGCCCGACATTGTCTGCCTGCAGGAGATCAAATGCACCGACGACGCCTTCCCGCGCGAGCCGTTCGAGGCGCTCGGCTACAACGTGGCCGTGCATGGGCAGAAAACGTTCAACGGCGTGGCGCTTTTGTCGAAGCTGCCGTTCGACGAGGTCGCGCCCGGGCTGATCGGCGATGACGCCGACGTGCAGGCGCGCTTCCTCGAAGCGATCGTCTCCACCAAGACCGGCGTGCTGCGCGTCGTCAGTCTCTATCTGCCCAATGGCAACCCGCCCGCCACCGACAAATACACCTACAAGCTCGGCTGGATGAACCGGCTTATTAATTTCTCACGTGAACGACTTAAACTGGAAGAGCCGATGCTGCTCGCCGGCGACTACAACGTCATCCCGACAGCAGCCGACGCGCGCCGTCCCGAGGCCTGGACGAATGACGCGCTGTTCCTGCCGCAGACCCGCGAGAAATACCGCGCGCTGATCAATCTCGGCCTCACCGATGCGTTGCGCGCGGTCAGCGATGCGTCCGACCTCTACACGTTCTGGGACTATCAGGCCGGCGCCTGGGAAAAAAACAACGGCATCCGCATCGACCACGTTCTGCTGTCGCCGCAGGCCGCCGACCGGCTGGCCGGCGCCGGCATCGACCGGCACGTGCGCGGCTGGGACAAGCCCTCCGACCACGTGCCGGTTTATGTCGATCTGGATATTGAGACGGATGACGGCTGACGTCTACTCGCGCCGCGTCTCGAGCCAGCGCCGCAGATAGACCGCCGCGAGCGCGCGTTCGTCCTCGCTCGCCTGCTTCATGGCGCTGTCGTAAAGCTTGGCGATCCAGGCCTGATCTGCGCGCGCGCTGTCTTTGGCGAGCGCAAGCCACATCAGGCCGCGCGCGGCCTGTCGCGGCACGTGATCGCCCTCGAACAGCATGGCGCCGAGCATGGCCTGCGCCTCGCACTGGCCCTTCTGCGCCGAGAGGCCGAACCAGCGCGCGGCCGTGCGCGGATCATGCGGCGCGCCGGTGCCGTTGAGATAGAGCCGCGCCAGATAATATTGCGCGTCGGGATCGCGGAAATAGGACGCCGCATAAGCGAACATCTCGCGCGCGCGCTGCGGGTCGCGCTTGATTTCCGTCTTCGGAATTCCCTCGAGATAATAATGGCCGAGCGCGACGAAGGCGTTCGCGACGAAACGCGCCTGCGGCATGTCGGGATTGTCGTCGGCGTGGCTGTTCGCGATGCTGCGGAAATACTCGAACGCCTTGAGATCGTTCTGCGCGACGCCGTCGCCTTCCGCATACATGCGGCCGAGTTTCCACTGCGCGAGCGCGTGACCTTTCTCGGCGGCGTATTCGAGCGAGTTGACGGCTTTCACCGTATCGCCCGCTTTGAGCCAGTGCGCGCCGGAGCGGAATGCCTCCACCGGCGTCATCGGCGGCGGGCCGATGCTGCCGTCGGTCTTGCTGCCGTCGAGCGCAAATGCCGGCATCGCGGCCATCAGGCCGGCGCCGACGAGCGCAACGCGCAGGAGGCAATCAAATGTCCGCATAGCACTCTTTCTCGCCCGCGCCGCCGGGATGGGTGACCGCGCCGTTGACGGCGGGCCCGACCTGCTGCGCGTATTTCCACAGATAACCGGAGCCGTATTCGCTTTCGCGCGCCTTCCACTGGCTCTTGCGTTTCGCAAGCTCGTCGGCGGAAAGCTTCACGTCGAGCGTTCCCTTCACGGCATCGATCTCGATGATGTCGCCGTCGCGGATGAGCCCGATCGGGCCGCCGATCGCCGCTTCCGGTCCGACATGGCCGACGCAGAAGCCGCGCGTCGCGCCGGAGAAACGTCCGTCGGTGATGAGCGCGACTTTTTCGCCGGCGCCCTGGCCGTAGAGCGCGGCCGTCGTCGAGAGCATCTCGCGCATGCCGGGGCCGCCGCGCGGTCCCTCGTAACGGATGACGAGAACGTCGCCCTCTTTGTACTTGCGATGCTTCACCGCATCGAAGCAGGCCTCCTCGCCGTCGAAGCAGCGCGCCGGCCCGCTGAACTTCAGCGTCTTCATGCCGGCGATCTTCACGATCGCGCCTTCGGGTGCGAGATTTCCTTTGAGCCCGACCACGCCGCCGGTCGGCAGCAGAGGCTTGTCGGCAGGACGCACGACGTCCTGATCCGGATTCCATTTCACGTTTTTCAGATTTTCGGCAATCGTGCGTCCGGTCACCGTGAGGCAGTCGCCGTGCAGGTATCCGTGATCGAGAAGCGTTTTCATCAGAAGCGGCACGCCGCCAGCTTCGAACATATCCTTGGCGACATAACGGCCACCCGGCTTCAAATCTGCGACATAAGGTGTCTTTTTGAAGATTTCGGCGACGTCGAACAGCGTGAATTCGATACCGCATTCATTCGCGATCGCCGGTAAATGCAGCGCCGCATTGGTCGAGCCGCCGGTCGCCGCAACGACCGCCGCGGCGTTCTCCAGCGCCTTGCGCGTGACGATGTCGCGCGGGCGAATGTTCTTTTGAATCAAATCCATGATCATTTCGCCGGCGAGCATGCAGAACTTGTCGCGGATCTCGTAAGGCGCCGGCGCGCCGGCCGAGTACGGCAGCGCGAGACCGATGGCTTCCGATACCGTCGCCATGGTGTTGGCGGTAAATTGCGCGCCGCATGCGCCCGCCGAGGGACAGGCATTCTGTTCGAGAATGTCGAGATCTTCGTCGGACATCTGCCCGACGGAATGTTTGCCGACCGCTTCGTAGACGTCCTGGATGGTGACCGGCTTGCCCTTGAACGTGCCGGGCAAAATCGATCCGCCGTAGATGTAGATCGCCGGCACGTTGAGACGGCACATCGCCATCATCATGCCCGGCTGTGACTTGTCGCAGCCCGCAATGCCGATCAGCGCGTCATAGGCGTGGCCGCGCACGGTGAGTTCGACGCTGTCGGCGATCACCTCGCGCGAAGGCAGCGACGCCTTCATGCCGGCGTGGCCCATCGCGATACCGTCGGTGACGGTGATGGTGCAGAACTCGCGCGGCGTCGCGCCGCCGGCGGCAACGCCCCTCTTCACCACCTGCGCCTGGCGCATCAGCGCGATGTTGCAGGGCGCCGCCTCGTTCCAGCAGGTCGCCACTCCTACGAACGGCTGATGGATCTGCTTCGGGGTCAGGCCCATCGCGTAGTAGAAGGCCCGATGCGGCGCCCGGTCGGGCCCCTCGGTGGCATGCCGGCTCGGCAGCCGCGATTTCAGATTGGTCTTCGCGTCCATAGTCCTGTACCGCACCCGCCCGAAAACAACGCCGGACGGCCCCCGCCCGCTTCATGTAAGGCTTACCCGGCCTTAGCGGACCCCGATGTCGTTGAATGGTATGGCCGAATCGCGGCGCCTTTGGTGCCATCGGAGGGTATGGCTTAAATGTTCTAAAACTGTTGCAAGGGAGTCACAGGTGTTGCAGGTACGCGCCTGCCGCCGGTTCAACAAGGGCTGCAAGACAATCCGGCAAGCCCAAGCGCCATCGCCCGTATTCTTTATCGAGGCCCCGGGCAGGCCCGTCTTCTTTCTCCCCTCCGGATCGAGGGGATGGCGCGCCAGGTGGCGCGCCGTCGTCGGTTCAAGGATCCGCCTCTCCTCGCGGACATGCGGAAGCGCCTCCCGGCGTGCCACCCGAACAGCTTTCAATGCCCGGGCTCGCGGCCGTCTTGCTTACGCTTCGCCCACAGTCATAAACGGAATTGCTGCGCCGGGCCGCGCTTTCCGGGCACCGTCTGATCGGGGTTCCCCGATCCGAGGCTGCCGTCGCGCCTTCACCGGGATTGCCGTCACTTCTGATGGCACTCTCCGGCAAGACCGCCGGCAGGCCTCACGGCTGCAGCGTCAGCCAGCACCAGGCAGGCGGCTCGTATTGGCCACCGGCGGAGCCCCGGCGCATCCGCATCTCCGATGCAAGCGTCATGTCCCGGCCACCGCTCCCCGCCCCGCCGTCTGGAGACGTCTCTGACAGACACCCCTCGGTCGAACGGGGCGGGATATTCTGTGAATAATATCCTATAGGAATAAAGTCAAGAACACGCCTGTGCAAAAGTTTCGCGCTTATGCGAGCACGCCGGCATCGTGCCGCTGTGTAATTTGCCTCATGCCCTCGCCCCCTCGCCTGCGCCGTTCATTCTTCGACCGCTCCGTCCACAAGGTCGCGCCCGAGCTCATCGGCGCGACGCTGCTGTTCAACGGCGCGGCGGCATGATCGTGGAAGTCGAGGCCTATCACCACACCGACCCGGCCGCGCATTCCTATACCGGCCGCACCGAGCGCAACGCAGTGATGTTCGGCCCGCCCGGCTACGTCTATGTCTACCGCTCCTACGGCATCCATTGGTGCCTCAATTTCGTCTGCGAGGAGGACGGCAGCGCCAGCGCCGTGCTGATCCGCGCGCTCGCGCCGACGCAAGGCCTCGCGGCCATGCGGCGCCGGCGCGGCCTGCGTGACGAGCGCGCACTCTGTTCGGGGCCCGGCAAATTGTGCGAAGCGCTGGGCATCACGCGAAAACAAAACGGCCTGGCGCTCGACCGCGCGCCGTTCGAATTGCGCGCGCGCAGCGAGACGCCGGAGATTTCCACCGGCGTGCGGATCGGAATTACCAAGGCCGCGGAGAAACCGTGGCGTTATGGTTTGAAGGGCTCGCCGTTTTTAAGCAAGCCGTTCAAGTGAGTGAGACGTACAGCACGAGCGCGCAGCTATCTTCCGGCGTCATGCGCGGGCATAGCCAGTTCGAAAGCAACGGCGTGACTTCGCACGCCTATGACGCCGCGCATCCACGTCTTACGTCGGGACCAGCAAGACGTGGATGTGCCGGGACAAGCCCGGCCATGACGGGAAAGTCAAATCCTGAAGCCCGCATCGAAGCCGAGATCGCGCTTGGCCTTCTCGCTCGAGATCGCGCCGTCGTCTTCCGCGATGTTATAGATGCCGGGTTTGCCCTTGCTCACGGCCAGCAGAGCGGCTTGAGCAGCAGCATCGACATGCAATGCAGGCTTTGCCCGTTTTTCGTTCGGATACCAGGTGCCGGGGCCGTAAAGGTAGCCATAGCGCAGCACGATGCCCTCCGGCAGCTCGAGCGTCGCCTGCTCGAGCGCGATCACGCCGTCGACCGTGCGCTTGCGGGCGCCGGTTGCCGACACATCGAGCGGATCGGTTTCGACGCGCGTGCCTTCGCCCGGCGCATAAACGAAGGCGATGCTCTGCGTGATCATGCGCCGCACGCCGGCTGCTTTGGCGGCATTCGCCAGATTGCGCGTGCCCTCGATGCGCAGTCGCGCATTGCGTTCAAGGGCTTCGTCATAGCGCGGCGTCCCAGGTGCAAAGGCCAGATCGGTCAGCTGGTGCATCAGTACCTGCGGTGCAGCCGCTTTCACCGCGCGGGCGAGCGCTTCGGCGTCGAACACATCGACCACCACCGGCTCCGCACCGAGCGCGGCGATCGCGGCGGCCTTGTCTTTCGACCGCGTGGTGCCGGCGACCGTGTGCCCGGCCGCCCGCAACAGTGGCGTCAGTCGGCGGCCGATGGCGCCGCCCGCTCCGGCCAGAAATATCTTCATGCATCGCTCGTCCCTGCGAAACTTTTGAAGCTCGTCCCTGCGCTCAAGCGTATGCGGGTCGCCATCAGCCCGCGTCCTTCAACCGGTCCAGCGCCTCGGCGATCTTGGCCTTGCGGGCGAGCGCCTCCTCGCGCTTTTCCTTTTCCTCTTCGACCACCTCTTCCGGCGCCCGCGCCATGAAGTTCGGATTGTTGAGCTTGGCATCGACGCGCGCGATGTCGGCGTCCGCCTTCTGCATTTCCTTGGCGAGCCGCGCGCGCTCGGCGGCAAGATCGATGACGCCCTTGAGCGGCAGCGCCGCCACCTCCCCGCGCACCACGAGCTGCACCGAGCCTTTCGGCGCGGCCGCCGCGGACGAAATGTCGGACACGCGCGCCAGCCGCTTGATGAACTCGGCCCAGCGCTCGGCGCGCGCTTTGGTGTCGGCGGAAGCGCCGGCGAGCACCAGCGGGATCGCCGCCGTGATATTCATCTCGGCGCGGACCGATCGGATGGCGGTGACGAGATCGATCACCCAGCCGATTTCGGCTTCGGCCTTGTCGTCGGCAAGCCCGGACAACTTCGGCCATTTGTCCAGCGCCAGCAGCGCATCGTGCTTGCCCGTCACCGCCCATAATTCCTCGGTGACGAAGGGCATGAATGGGTGCAGCAGCTTGAGGATCTCGTCCCGCGCCCAGGCGACCATCGCCTGCGTCTCGGTCTTGCCCGCACCGTCCGGCCCGGTCAGCAGCGGCTTCGCGAGCTCCAGATACCAGTCGCAGTAGATGTTCCAGACGAAGCGGTAGACCGCGGCGGCGGCATCGTTGAAGCGATAAGCCTCGATCGCTTCCGTCACCTCGGCCGCGGCTTTCGCGGTCTCGTGCGCGATCCAGCGGTTGAGCGTTTCCTTCGCCGATTTCGGATCGAATTTCGCGACCGTGGCGCAGCCATTCATTTCGGCGAAGCGCGCGGCGTTCCACAGCTTGGTCGCGAAATTCCGATAGCCTTCAACGCGTTGCGTCGACAACTTGATGTCGCGTCCCATCGCCGCCATCGCGGCGAGCGTGAAGCGCAAGCGCGTCGGCGCCGTACTCGTCGATCAGCGCCGAGCGGGTCGATGACGTTGCCCTTCGACTTCGACATCTTGGCGCCGGAGGCATCGCGCACCAGCGCGTGGATGTAGACGTCGTGGAACGGGATCTCCTTCATGAAATGGAGACCCATCATCATCATGCGCGCGACCCAGAAGAAGATGATGTCGAAGCCGGTCACCAGAGTCGACGTCGGGTAATAGCGCTTGAGCTCTTTGGTCTCGTCCGGCCAGCCCAGCGTCGAGAACGGCCAGAGCGCGGACGAGAACCATGTGTCGAGCACGTCCTCGTCGCGCGTCAGCGCCGTCTTCTTTCCGTAATGCTTGTCGGCTTCCGCCTGCGATTCCGTTTCGGTCAGCGCGACGAAAACTTTCCCGTCCGGCCCGTACCACGCCGGAATCTGGTGGCCCCACCACAGCTGGCGCGAGATGCACCAAGGCTGGATGTTCTCCATCCAGTCGAAATAGGTCTTCTCCCAGTTCTTCGGGATGAATTTGGTCTTGCCGTCGCGCACGGCCGCGATCGCCGGCTTCGCCAGTTCCTTGGCGTTCACGTACCACTGGTCGGTCAGAAAGGGCTCGATCACGACGTTCGAGCGGTCGCCGTGCGGCACGACATGCGTGTTCGGTTCGATTTTCTCGACCAGCCCCATCTCCTCCAGACGCGCGACGATCGCTTTGCGGGCGGCGAAGCGGTCGGTGCCGTGCATCGCCAACGTCGCATCGAGGTCCGCCGACTTCGGCACGCCCGCGACGAAGTCCGCATTATCCTTCAGTTGAAGCTTAGCCTCGACACTGAAGATGTTGATCTGCGGCAGATTGTGCCGCTTGCCGACCTCGAAGTCGCTGAAGTCGTGCGCCGGCGTGATCTTCACGGCGCCCGAGCCCTTCTCCGGATCGGAAATCTCGTCGCCGACAATCGGAATCTTGCGCCCAACCAACGGCAGGATTGCGTTGGTCCCGATCAGTGCCTTGTAGCGATCGTCCTCCGGGTTCACCGCAACGGCGGTGTCGCCCAACATCGTTTCCGGCCGCGTCGTGGCGACAACGATGTAGGTCGACGGATCGTCCGCCTTGAACGTTTTGCCTTCTAGGGGATAGCGCAAGTACCAGAGGTGGCCCTTGGTCTCGACCTGAATGACCTCGAGGTCGGAGATCGCCGTCAGCAGCTTCGGGTCCCAGTTGACCAGCCGCTTGTCCTTGTAGATCAGCCCCGTGCGATGAAGTTCTACAAAAACTTTAAGAACGGCACGCGACAGTCCCTCGTCCATCGTGAAGCGCTCGCGCGACCAGTCGCAGGACGCGCCGAGTCGCTTGAGCTGATTGACGATGACGCCGCCCGAACTCGGCCTTCCACTCCCAGACACGCTTCAGGAACTTCTCGCGCCCCATCTCGCGGCGGCCAGGTTCTTGGCGTTCCATGAGCTGGCGCTCGACCACCATCTGGGTCGCAATGCCGGCATGATCGGTGCCCGGCTGCCAGAGCACGTCCCTCCCGCGCATGCGCTCGAACCGGCACAGGATGTCCTGCAGCGTGTTATTGAGCGCATGGCCCATATGCAGCGAGCCGGTGACATTGGGCGGCGGGATCACGATAGAGTAAGGCGCAGCAGCAGCGCGCTCGGGTCGGCCGGCGCGGAAGGCGCCCGCCTCTTCCCAAGCCCGGTAAATACGGCCCTCGACCTCGGAAGGCTGGTAGGTCTTATCGATCGTCATTGGTTTTGCTTGAAATCGCTTGCGCGGTAGAAAGCCCACCGGACCCGCCGGAGTCAACTTTGACCGCCTCTTCGACCGCTTCAAGCGGCAGCGCCACCTCCGCCATCGCGCTCCTGGCGGTCGCATCCTTCGCCAGCCAGTCGATGGTGCGGGTCTCCGATTCGCTGTTGCCGCAGATCTCGACCGACATGGGTGTGAGCGTCGGCGCGGCCTCGATCGTCGTCACCGCCTACGCCCTCGCGCACGGCTCGGTGCAGCTTGTCATCGGCCCGGTCGGCGACCGCTTCGGCAAATATCCCTGCATCATCGCGGCCTGCGCTGCCGCCACCATACTGGTGCTGCTCTGCGGGCTGGCGACCTCGCTGCCGATGCTGGTCGCCGCGCGCCTCGCCTGCGGGCTCGCCGCCGGCTGGATCATTCCGCTCGCGTTTCGCCTTTCTCGGCGACGTCATTCCCTATGAGCGCCGGCAGCAGGTGCTCGGCACCTTCCTGTCGGGCCAGATCCTCGGCCAGCTGTTCGGCCAGGCCGCCGGCGGCGTGCTCGGCGATTTGTTCGGCTGGCGGCGCGTGTTCTTTTTCCTCGCCGCGCTCTTTGCGCTCGCCACCGTCGCGCTCGTGATCGAATTTCTGCGCAATCCGATCACGCGCGCCGGTCACGCCACCGCCACCCGCTCGCGCGGATTCGTCGTCGATAATCTTACCGTGCTGCGCTCATCCTGGGCGCGCGCCATTATCGTCATGGCCTTCATCGAAAGCCTGTTCATGTTCGGCGGCTTTGCCTATGTCGGCGCCGACCTGCACCTGCGCTTCGGCGTGAACTTTGCGGTTGTCGGCCTTTTCGTCGGCGCCTTCGCGATCGGCGGGCTGATCTACAGCCTGTCGGTACGCCGGCTGGTGAACTGGCTGGGACAGATCGGTCTCGTCACCGGAGGCGGCGCAATGCTCGCACTCGCCTACATGACGATCGCGTTCGCGCCGCATGCCTACTTCGCGCCCCTCGCCATCACCGGCATCGGTCTCGGCTACTACATGCTGCACAATACGCTGCAGACCAACGCGACGCAGATGACGCCCGAAGCGCGCGGCACCGCTGTCGGGATTTTTTCGGCTGCACTCTATTTCGGGCAGACGCTCGGCGTCGCGATCAATGCGCCGATCTTCGACCGCTTCAGCGCGGTGCCTATCTTCGTAATGTCTGGCGTAGGTTTGCTCGCACTGGGACTGTGGTTCGCACATGTGCTGAGGCAGCGACGGGCGGCGGGGCTCTGACCCGCTCATTCCAATCGGCTGGATAGTCGTTTCGTCGTCATGGCCGGGCATAGCCGTTCGAAGAACGGCGTGCTTTCGCACGCCTATGTCCCGGCCATCCACGTCTTGTTTTGTTGCAGCGCTAAAGACGTGGATGCCCGCGACAAGCGCGGGCATGACGAATGGAGGGCTGCGGTGACGCTGGAATGACTTAAAAAAAGGACTACGGCCTTCCGCGCGAGACGCGTTCGATCTCGGCGCGCACGATGCGCTCGACCATTCCCGGCAGATTGTCGTCGAGCCACGACTTGAGCATCGGGCGCAGCATTTCGCGCACCAGATCCTCGAGCGTGCGCGCGTTCTGTCCGATCACCGTATGGGCGAGCGTGTTGAATGCACTGTCGACCGCCTTCACCGTCTCGCTCGAGATCAATCCGCGATCGGGCACCGGCGGCGCCGGCTCGGGCTTGTTCGCAAACACGACGTCGGGATTTGCATCGATGGTGCGGAAGCTCGGTGCCGGGCCTGGCGGCGGCGTCGCAGGCGAGGTCATCGACTCGGTCAGATCGAGCACATCGGGCGCGGCCGGCTGTGATGCGGCGGGTTTCGGCGCGCCTTCGGCGGTCCATCGAGTTCCGCGAGCATGGCGTCGATTTCATCCTGGCTGTTGGCGGCCGCGGCGGGCGACGCAGACTTGGACGCCGGCGGAGCCGGCAGGCTTGGCGGGCGCCGCAGGCGGCGCTGCCTGGCGCGGCCGCGGCCGGTTGCTTGGCTGGCGGCGCGGTTTCCGGCGCCTTGGCCAGGCTTGGCGTCGTCGTCGGCAATGATCCGTCGGATGGAGGCAAGGATTTCCTCCATCGATGGCTCTTGGGCCTTCGCCGTCTGCGTCATCCCCTAAAAATCCCGACACACTCCCCGCATTCCGCACGGCGAAACGCACAGCCATCTGCCGCGCGAATTGCTGCCGCATACCGTTTATACGCCAGAGTGGCGCCGGTTTGGCAGATGGAACAACATGCCCATGCAATGAACTGTGGACACGAAAGTGCCCGGCCGGTGCAGCCAAGGTGCGGCTTTGAGTCGCCTTTAGCGACCGTCCGGCGTGCGCACGCCGGCCCAGCTGTCGCGCACCTGGTGATAGTGCACGGCGGCATCGTAGGTCGGCGCCCGCAGTCCGAGGACCTGCGGCGAGAGCCGCCCGACCGACGACGAGCAAGGTGTACGACGCCACCACCCGGTCACGCTGGGCGCTGACCAGCGCCACGCGTGCGTTGACCAGTTCCTGCTGCGCGTTGAGGACGTCGAGCGTGGTGCGCTGGCCGACGCGCGCTTCCTCGCGCACGCCGTTGAGCGCGATTTCCGACGCCTGCACCTGCGCCTGCGTCGCCTCGATATTGGCTTTCGCCGCCTCGAGCTGGCCCCACGACTGCACGATGTTTTGGCGCACCGCATCGCGCGCGGTGTCGAGATCGAGCCGCCGCTGCCCGAGCGTTTCCTTGTTCTGCCGGATCAGCGAATATTCCGAGCCGCCCTGGTAGATCGGCACGGTCAATTGGCCGAGCACGAGCGCGTTGAAGCTCTTGAGCCCGAGCAGGCTGCTCTCGTTGTTCTGCTGCACGCTGCCCTGCAAGGACAGTGTCGGATAAAGCGCGCCTTCGGCAACCTTCACCGCCTGCAAGGCGACGTCGACATTATACTGCGCCGTCGCGACCTGCTGGATGGGTCGCCGTGCCGAGGCCGACCGACGACGGCAAAGTGCTCGGCGAGAAGCGATCGACCGGAGAGCCCGGCGCGAGCTTTCCGGGCTCGACGCCGATCACCTGGCGATAGGTTGCCACCGACGCCTTGTAGGTCGCCTCCGCGCTCAGCACCTGCGAGCGTCCGGAGGCGAGACGCGATTCCGATTGCGCGACGTCCGTGCGCGTGACTTCACCGACATTGAACCGGTCGCGCGTTTGCCGCAGTTGCTCCTGCAGCACTTCGACGTTGCGCCGCTGCAGGTCGAGGATGGCGGTGTCGCGCAGAAGATTCATGTAGGCCGTCACCGCGTTGAGCAGCACCGTCTGCTCGGTCGTGCGCAAAGTTTCGCGCGCCGACTGCACCTGGCTCTCGGCCTGGCGCGTGCGGTTGGCGGTCTGGAATCCGTTGTAGAGCGTCTGGGTCGACCGTGACGCCGCCGCCATACGGCGACATGTTGACCCGACAGATGGCGTATAGGGCGACGGGTTGTTGGCGGAGGGAATGAACGGTCCCGGTCGTGGACCGCGTCGTCGTGTCCCAATATTGCGGTGCCGACCGAACCATTCGCCGTGACCCTCGGCCGATAGCCGGCCAATGCCTGCGGCACGCCTTCGTCGGTCGCGCGCACGGAAGCGCGTTGCGCGTTCAGCGTCGGATTGTTCTGATAGGCCTGCACCAGGGCGCCTTCGAGCGTGTCGGCCCGCGCCGGCGCCAAAAACAGCGCACACGCGGTGCAAGCGGCTGCTCCGGCCGCCAACCCGCGCCCCCAGCCTCTGGCTCCCCACCCCGCCATTCAAACCCCGTCCACTAGGCGCGACTGGTACCCTGCCAGATTCGCGCCGCCGCATCGAACGCGGAACAATATGCGCCCTGACGCAGCGTTAAAACCCCCCAAGACCGCATGCGTCACAAAAAAGGGGGAAACTGGCGTATTTACGCAACGATCGGAACAAACCCGCAATCAGAAGGCGAAAACCGGCGTTTCTGCAAAGCCCGGCAGTACCGCGGCGGTGGCGTCGAAGATCGGCCGCCCCCCCAATTCGTCGCCGCTCCTGCAATAAAGCATGGCTTTGGCGCCGGGCCCGCCGCCAAGGACGCAGACGAGCCGCCCGCCCTCCTTGAGCTGGCTGAGGAATGTCTCCGGCGGGATCTCGGTCGCGCCTTCAAGCACGATCGCGTCATAGGGCGAGCTTCTGCGGCCAGCCAGCCTGTCAGGGCTCCGCTGACAACAGTCACGTTCGCTGCCCGGATAGCGCCGTGCGCGCGGCCTGGGCCAGGTCGGCGTCCTGCTCCAGCGCCACCACCTGGCCGGCGACACGCGCGAGCACGGCGGCGCCGTAACCGGTCGCACAGCCGACATCGAGAACGCGGTCGCCCGGCGCAATGTCTGCGGCGTGGATCAGCTTGGCGAGCACCATCGGCTTGAGCAGCCGCCGCGATCCGCTCTTGCCGACCGGCAGATCGAGATCGAGATAGGCAAGATCCGGCCGAAGCCGGCGGAACGAAGCGCTCCCGCGGGATCTCGAGCATGGCGTCGAGGATGCGCAGATCGGTCACATCGGCGGTGCGGACCTGCCCGTCCACCATGTGCCGGCGAGCGGTTGCGAAATCGGTCATCGCGGTTCTCGATCTGAAGAAGAGCCGCAGGAAGAGCGGTTCTTGTGCGGCAATAAGCCGGAAAACGCAAGTTTCGCCATGCGATTGTCATGTGATTGTCGGGGGGCTTTGGCTCCTATATAGGCATGGCCAACCCGACGCCCTGATTTCACAAGTTTGGCCACGTGGCGGAGTGGTGACGCAGCGGACTGCAAATCCGCGTACCCCGGTTCAATTCCGGGCGTGGCCTCCACCTCCTTCGCGCTTCGTCGGCAACTCGCGGGCCCTTCATCCTTTCCAAAGCAGTTTGGCTTTGTTATAGGGCCGCTGCCGCTATCTCGGCGTGTTCCCCGGTAGCTCAGTGGTAGAGCAACCGGCTGTTAACCGGTTGGTCGCTGGTTCGAATCCGGCCCGGGGAGCCACTTGCTTCAGGCGCTTGCCGAAATCGTCGCAGAACAACAAGACACCGTCGCGGCAGCCTGGAAGGCGCGCCGGTTGCGGCCGAAATTTTTGGTCGCACAACACACGCGGCTCATCTGATGTTGGAGCTCACACAAACACTTCCCGCATGCGTGACCGTGACGGTCGCACATGCGCCTAAGGCACTCTAAAGGCGGAAGAGGCCGCCAACCGAGCTGGCCTCTTCAGCTCCCGGACGTGGTTAGCTCTTCTCCGGCTTCATGAGAAAGTAGCCGGCGGCTATCGCTGCAATTAGCACGACCACGAGTTCCTGCACTTGCAAATGGGTCCATGTGCAGTCTCCCAAGACAGGAATCAATACGCTGGCAGCATGCATTCCTGCGTGGAAACCGCTTTGATCTCGATCAAACTTTTTCGCGGTGCACCATTGCTCGGTGCCCACATATCTATTTGAGCTTGCGCAACCAGCCGTCGACGCTCAGCCGTCCGGCACCGCAAACAAACAATGCGAAGAAGCCGCCAAGCATAGACAAGTTCTTATAGAAGTTGCCGTCCTGGGCACGGCGCGCCGCCGCGTCTGCAAATTCCCAATAACGGTGCGAGCTGAATGTCGCGACCAGCAGGAAGATAACAAAGCCAATAACGACGTAGCGCGTCGCGAAGCCGACGATCAGTGCAATTGCGCCGAAGAACTCGAACGGAGTGGCGATGTAGGCAAGGAAGGGTGGCAGCCCACGCGGCGGATACGAGGCGGCGACGGCTCCAATATCGAAGATCTTGCCATAGCCGCTGCGCAGAAAGACCCAGGCCAAAAGAATTCGCCCGATCAGGAGCACGAGATCGGCTGTGCTCGCAGCGATACCGTCCGCATGTGACAATACAGAAAGTGAACTATTTCCATTACGTGTCGCCATGGCGTAATGCCTCCCCGCTTGGCTAAGCCCGGTTAAGAGCGGGGATTGTAGCAATTTCTATTGATCGTCAGGAAGAGGTCGGCCAACTCTATCCACCCACCGGCATCAACAACGGCGACTGATACAGGCGCTGCTGCTGTGTATCGCCAGTCCGCAATGGAGGATAGATGCGGTGCAGGTCGGCGGGGTCGATCTGCATTTCGCCGCTGGCGTCCTGAGAAATTGGAATCTTCCCGGCTTCAATCGCGCGCAGGATGGCGTTTTTGTTGCGGCCGACGGCCGCGGCGGCTGTTGCAAGGTTATACATGGCGTCCCGGCTACTCCTTGAAAGGTCGTCAGAGTGTGACCGCCCTCGTTAAAAAATGGTGTCCGGCCCAGCCCGTTGTGCGGCCTGAAAAGCAAGGCAGAAAATCCCAAGATTTTGGCCCGAGCCAACAAGACCGCGCCGACCTGGCTGTACTAAGCAAAAAATCAAAACGGCAAGTGAACGCTCTGCGCCGGAAGGAGCCTCGACCAAAGGGGACGGGCGAGGCCTTCCAAATGGCAGTGGCACCTGGCGCGCCGCGCTTGCCCAATAAATCTCAAACCCGCCGCTCGTCGGCGGGTTCTTTTTTGGGCGGAAGCAATTGTGGACCTGATGAACGCAGGATCGCTGTCTTGAGGTCTTCCGCTACGCTTGAAAAATGATTTCACAAGCCAGTCCGTCTGCGCGCCAGTCAAAACATGTTTTGCCATCTAGCTGGCCAATCATTTGCTCAATTATTCGCCCTCCAAAACCTCGGCGCGTGGGCTGCTGTACTGCCGGCCCGCCGCTCTCCGTCCACTGGAGCGTTATTCGGCCGCTCGCGTCATGCGACCATTTCACGTCTATCCGGCCGCCGGGTGCAGAGAGAGCTCCATACTTGGCGGCATTGGTCGCCAACTCGTGCAGAGTCAGCGCTACGGCCTGCGCGACATCGGGCGTCAACAGGAGTGGTGGACCATATATCTGCACGCGCCCTTCGCTCGGTGCAGAATAAGGCGCAAGTTCACTTGTCGCGATTGCCTGCAGGTTTGCACCACGCCAACGCGTTTCCGCAAACAGCGTGTGAACAATCGAAAGCGCGCGGATGCGCCCTTCGATTGCACGCTTGAGGCCGTCAGGCGTGTCAGCCTGAGAAACAGTGACGATGGCCTGTACGTTGGCAAGGACATTTTTGCTTCGGTGCTCTGTCTCCCGAGCCAAAGCGACGATTTGCTCCTGCGCGCGCTTCTGTTCGGTAATGTCTCTCGCGATTTTTGATGCTCCAACGATCTTGCCTTCGTCGTTTTTGACGGGGGAAACGGTCAGCGAGATGACGATCGGACTGCCGTCTTTTCTTTGGCGGATGGTCTCGAAATGATCGACACGCTCCCCTCGCCTGACGCGTGCCAGAATCTCGCGCTCTTCGTCTTGCCGATCTTCGGGAATGAGAATCGTGATAGGTTGGCCAACGGCCTCCTTGGCGGAGTAGCCAAAAACACGTTCGGCACCCGAATTCCAGCTCATGATCACGCCGTCGAGATCTTTACTTACAATTGCGTCGTCACTGGATTCGACAATTGACGCCAGTGAACGCAATTGCTGTTCCGTGCGTTTCGCTTCGGTCAGATTGCGCGTGATTGTTCCGTAAGCGTCGATGGCGCCGGATGAATCGCGAATTGGAAAGATGTTATACAGCACCGGCACCAGCTCTCCGGTCGCGAAGTTTCTGAATTTCAGCTCGCCTTGCCAAAAGCCCGTGGCGCGGACGGCAGGCAACACCTCCTGTAAAACCTTCGGTTGGTCGTCCGGCGCGAAATAGTCAATGACCTGAGTCGATTGCACGGCCTTCAAGTCTCGTAGTCCAACGAGCCTGCGGCCAGCCTCGTTTACGAACAGGGCATTGCCTTCGGGATCGGCGACGCCAATAAATTCGTGTGAGGCAGCCACAAGCGACGCAAGCATACGAACGACATCGTTATCGTCGGTAGCCTGGCCAATTCCGCGCGCGAGCTCGGCGAGCTCGTCGGCTTTCATGGCAATACCCCCAATTCCCGCATGCGGGAACGAATTACACTTCCTACCGAGACTAGCTCGCCCATCTTTTGATGACCATGGCCCTCGTGGCGGGGCTTTCGGAAGCAGAACTATGTGAACACCGCACAAATTACCGAACATTAATTTCGAGGCAAGATCGTCGTAACGCGCAGCCGACTACACGCCGCTGCCAAATTCGTTAGGGGCAGCCCGTGGCGCTCGGCAAAATTGTCTAGGGAGGAGCCAAGCGTGAGGTTGCTCCGGCCGAGCGGAGAGCCGACAGGCGCCGCTCGGCTCAACCTTCGTAATCCGCGCCACCGCCGTGGATGCGAGGATTGCTTTTTTCCGTGCGGCGATATCCCATCGGGAAGCAGCGCGGTTGCTGCCGGGAGGTATTAATGAAACTTGGTCTTTTTATTGCGGTTTCCGTTGCTTTTGTTGCCGCGTGCAGCACTGCCGATGCACAAAGCAGAGCCGACCAATGCTCGGCCTGGGCACGCCAGATGGCGCGTTCGTCACTTGGCACGACCGGGCCATTGCGTGGCGCCGCGCGCGGTGCCGCCGGTGGCGCCATCGGCGGCGCGATCGCCGGTAATGCCGGTCGGGGCGCAGGTATTGGCGCGGCCGTCGGCGCAGGCATCGGCACCGTGCGACGCGCGGGTCAGCGCAATCAGGCGTATCAATGGTACTTCAATGACTGCATGCGTTGGCCGTGAGTGGTTGAGTTAAGACTCAACACGGCCACACCCGGCAAAACATAACGGATCCGGATCGTGACTAACGGAGACTGCGCCGGAAACGCCAGTCGTCCAGCACCAGCGCGAGACCGTCTTCCCACAAAAGGTGAAAGCCGACGATCGCGAAGGCCGACACCCGCCACCACAAGCCCAGCCCCCGCAATGCGCGCGATGAACCACACAAGCGCGGTGTGAGGCGCCACGCCCAGCAGCCACAGACCGACGACGATCAACACGCCTGCAGCGACTAGCTGAAGTCCGCCAGGAACCCGCGCAATCCTCCGAATAGCCCAACGCAAGATCCGGCCGACAACCCACCACACGACTCCGACGAACGCAAAAATCGACCACACAGCCAGCGCTATCAAGTCGGCCGGTAAGTTCGGGCCATGCTTCCAGCTCAGGTATATGTAAAGCGCGGCGTTCCCCAGCGCGCATATCAGCAGTCCGACCATTTTTCGGGGGATCAACAGTCCGGTGGCAATACCGAAGATCGCCTTCAGCCAAAAATGAGGAAGGAAGATCAGCGCGTCATAGGGCATAAATAGCCAGAAAAGAACTTGGTCCATATCGCCCCCGTTCCGAATGATGGCGCTACTGACAGGCTCCTACAAATTCGCCCTCAAGCAACACCTGGGTATCCATCATCTGCTGGTTTCCCATCCAGCCTTTGGTCGAGATGACGGCCGTATAGCGAAGCGGGCTGACGAAAATGAATTCGGCGGCGGAATCCATATTCAGCTGCCCCCTGCACTCCAGCCGCCACGTCAATTTCTGCTCGGACTTTGCGTATTGCGTCCGCTGACACGTCGTGTTCATGCCCCCGAACCGCGGGGAAAACGTGTCGGCAAGATCGCCCGCCTGCTCGGCGGTCAGGCAGCGCGAGTTCGTTTGCGGCGGCATTTGCATTCCGTTGTTCAGGACCGCGGTCGTGATTTTCCACAAGCCGGGCTGAATACCGTCGGCTGCTATCGCCGTTGCGAGCCCGGCGCACAGCGCTGCCATTGCAAAGACAGCTTTCATAAACGCACACCCCGCAATGCCCGGCAGCTTTGCCGGATAGTTTTATCGGCGGACCAGCCGGTTTGATCCTATAATGATTTCGTCGGCGCCATAAGACGGGGGGCTCTAGTGCGACGCGTGGGTCATTTTGTCGAAGCGATCATCTTCAACAGCCGATGGCTGATAGCGCCGTTTCTGCTGGGCCTGGTTGTCGGGCTTGCAGCGCTTGTGCTGAAATTTGTCATCAAGCTCTATGAATTTGTCATTCACATCCCCAAGGCCCCGCCCGCGGATGTCATCGTTGGCATCCTCACCCTCGTCGATCTCACGCTCGTCGCCAGCCTGATCGTGCTGGTGGTCTGCTCGATCTATGACAATTTCATCAGCGACATCGATCCCGCGAGACATCCCGAATGGCCGGAGGGACTGGTCAAAATCGGCTTCTCGGGCCTCAAGCAGAAACTGTTCGGCGCGATTGCGGTCATCGCCGCGGTCAACGTCCTGGAGTGGTTCATGGACATCGAGCGCCAGGCCGACAACACCAAGCTGGCCTGGGTCGTCGGCATCCTGCTCGCCTTTGCGGTCTCCATGCTTATTCTTGCGATCGCAGACCGGCTGAGCGAGCGCAACACCGAGCCGCCGCGCAAGCGAAAGTGAGCTGTCAGCACTTGATCAAGATCAATGACGACCCTGCGTTACGGCGCCACCTTTCCTTGCTGGCCGGTGCCTGACAGAATGAGGAGGGGCGCCATGATTAAATTTTTACCTTGGGATGTCTGGGCTGCTGCCGCATTGGCGATAGGCGTGGTGCTCGCCGCAATTTTCGATCCGGCGCCGATCGTTTTTATAGTGATCTATCTCGCCCTCTGCGCCTACATCGTCGTTGAGACGTTCAGCAGCGAGCCGGGCTAGACGTCGTACCCTCTCGGCAAATAGCTAGATCGACTTGCTGATCGATCGACCAATCGCACGGACAAGACCGTATGCGGCGAGAGCGACCAATCCGATGCCGATCAGGGCGATAGAGATGTTACGACCGAGAATTGGGATATCGCTCAGAGTCAGGTCCCATAACCTCAGACCGATGGCATCCTTCGCCATTAATATGAGACCCGCTGCAAGGATGATCGCTGCAACCGCAAGCCCAAGACGGTGGGCCGCCTTTGCTTATCCGGTCCAGCTTGTACTTCAGCCGAGGATCATCATCGTGGCTCATGGGCGTAGCCTTGAGTGGCGCGTACCGGTGTTTCCAATCCTAGCAAACAGACGTTACCGCGTCGCGCCGCTGCCGTCAGGCTCCTTAAGCCAGAAACAGATCCAGCGCAGCAGACGGCCCGGGACCCAACACCACGCCGGCAAAGGCGAAGCTGCACCACATCAGCAGTGCGATCCAGTCGAACGTAATGTCCTGGAAGAACTTGGCGCCGATAGGCGTGTACGGCTACCCCTGCCCTGTCTGCTTCATATAGGTCTCGAATTTATCCCGCAGCGCCTTGGGCAATTCCACCGATTGATGTGTCTCCAACGACGTCATCGCGGTCACCAGGCGGGCGCGCAGCCGCTCAATCCCCGCGACATGGCCGACAATGACGACGCTGATCGACGACCGCCCCACCCGCGTCAGCAGCAGTGTGAGGTCGAGCCGCTCCCCCATCCGGCTCGGCAGCTTGAAGTCCGTCTCAATATGAACGTAGGGAAATCCGTGCTGGTCACCCAGGATCAGGTTCGCGTAGTTGACGCCGAGCTGCTCGGTGTACCAGTCCTCGACAAGGCCGTTGAACATGTCGAAGTAGTGCGGAAAGTAGACGATGCCCGCCGGATCGCAGTGGGAGAAACGGATCGGCACCGCGCGCGTGAACGCGCCGGCAGGAGGAACGAACTGATCTTCTTTCATTTCGATCTGCTCACTTGACGATGGGTTCCGAAGATATTGCCCGTTTGCCGCGCGTTTGAAAAATCGAGGCAATTATCGCGTCGGAATGTCCAATTTAGACAGAACATTGCCACCTGCCCGCCTTTGTCTCGTCACAGCCTGATGTCCTCCTTTGGCACGTCCAGCCCAGTCGGCTGCCTCTCAAATGGTCGAAGGCGGATTCCATGGATACCTCTGTGAACAAGCCAACGTTTGGGACGAGCGATTTTGCCGTTTCAACGGTGGAATCGCGTGAGTACATCGATGCCGCGGCCGAGGAAACTTGCCCGGCAGAATCCGTTCCGATGCTCGAACCGGATACGAGACCGCAACGCCCGGTCGATGAGGCAACGGACGAGCCATCAGCGGCGAGTCTCGAGGTGATGGATCAGCTGAAAGCCCTCGCGCACAACGTGACGCAGGGCACCCGCGCTTCGTCCGGGCAAGACGATGCATCGCCCGTTCAAAGCAACATGAGCGAAGGTGCGGATGCCAGCGATCCCGGCGAGCCGCAGGCACCCGAGCCGTCCATCAGCGTGTTTCCACGGCCGACCGGTTTCGAAAACAATCAGGTCATCAATGACAGATCAAAATCCGGCAGCCGAGTTCTCATACTGGCGGGATTTGTCGTGGCAGCCGTGATCGGCGCCGGAGGCACGTTCGCCTGGCAAACTCACCTCAAGTCCAACGACGCCGTCAACGCAGCCGCGCCAGTCCCGGTCGCACCCGCGCCCGTCGTCGCACCTTATGTGGGCAGGCAGCTGGAAGAATTGGCGGAAGACATCAGCTCCTTGCACCACCGCATGGAGGAACTTGCCGCCAAGCAACAGCAGCTCGCCGCCGCGCAACAACAGTTCGATCAGCTCGCTGCCAAGCAACAACAACTTACAGCCAAGCAAGAACAGACTGGCCAAAGCATCGCCAAACTGCAGGCGCTGGAGCAGGCCCGGCAACGGCCGCCGGCCCCCGTCCAAACGCGAGTAGCGCCCGTTCCGCCGCAATCTTATGTTCCGCCGCCGCCCGAACCGGCTATGCAGCCACCACCGCCGCCACGCTCGGCGTCACATCCCATCCCGCCACTGCCCATCCCGCCATGACGCGGTCAGTGCGAAGCATTCATTGAACTCGCAGCAACCCCACAACGAACTGACCCCAGACGGATGGGGTTCCCGCTGGGGTCAATCTCTGCTGGACGCTGGGGATGGGGGGACGGGGGCGTCCAGCTTCATCCCATAAATATGTCGCGATGGCCGCCCTTCAAGTTTCCATTCACCCCCGGAAAATGGGCGCTCTCGGGCCGCGCAGATCTCTGGCACGAAAGATCATTCGATCACTTCATCCGCGGCAACGAGTAAGGACCGCGGCACAGTGACGCCGAGTGCCTTGGCTGTTTTGAGATTGATGACGAGTTCAAACTTTGTGGGCTGAATAACAGGTAAATTGGCCGGCTTCTCCCCTTGAAGAATTTTGCCCGTGTACAGCCCTGCGTTCCGATATGCGTCGGCACCATTGGCACCATAGCTCACGAGACCGCCGGCCGTGGCGAAATCTCGGAACTGAAATATCGCGGGTATCGAGTAGCGCGCTGCCAGTTCGATAAGATGATCGCGGCGACTCGTGAAAAATGCCGACGCGCCGACAACCAGAGCACCTACTTTGCGCCGATGGAGTGTTTCGAACGCGCCGACAAAATCATTCTCATTCCCGACACTCACGATAACAAGCTGCCGTCCGGCCGCCCGCCCCGCAGCCTGTATTCCTTCCACCTGGCCTTCGGCCTGCCGGTTCGAGTCGACCAGCGCTCCGATAGTTTCGGCGTTCGGGACAAGCTCGCGCAAAATTTCCAGCCGCTTGGCGTCAAGCTCGCTCGTCAGCGCTGCTACACCAGTAACGTTGGATCCTGGCTTATTGAAGCTGGCCACCAAGCCCAATCTCACAGGGTCGGACAAGGCGGTAAAAACAATCGGGATTGTCGATGTCGCCGCTTTTGCGGCACGGGCAGGAACTGGGCCCCCGCTCGCAACGATGACGCTGACCTGGCGGCGAACCAATTCCGCGGCCAAGGCCGGCAGACGGTCGTATTGATCTTCCGCCCACCGGTAGTCGATTAAAACGTTTTTGCCTTCGACGTATCCGGCCTCGGCAAGGCCGTTCTTGAACGCGGCCACAAAGTGCTCATAGGCCTTGGGTGATGCGCTGCTGAGAAACCCGACCACCGGCATCGTTGATTGCTGGGCGCGCACAGAAAGAGGCCACCACGCAGCCAGCCCGGCAATCGTCTTGACAAACTCACGCCGTCTCATTCCCTTCCCCGTCACTTGATTATCGGCCTGCGCAAATACTGACCCTTCGCCGGGCCGACGACATTTCCGTTGTCGTAAATCAGCGCGCCGCGCAGGAACGTGCTTTTCACGCGGCCGCTGAGCTCGACGCCCTCGAACGGCGAATAGCCCTGCACCGAATTCGGACTTCAGACGCGTGCACCACGAAGCTTTCGTGCGGATCGACCAGCACGATGTCGGCATCATAGCCCGGCGCGATGATCGCCCTTGTTCTTGAGACCAAAGCGCTGCGCCGGCTTCCAGCTCAGCATCTCGGCCATGTGGTTGTAGGACATGCCGCGCTTGCTGCCCTCGCTCACCACACCGGACAGAAGATATTCGGTGCCGCCAAAGCCTGACTTGGCCAGCCAGATATTGTCGGGGTCATCCTTCGACCATTTCTGCTCGGCCGAGCAGCAGGCGTGATCGCTGACGATCCAGTCGATCTTGCGGTCGAGCACGGCCTGCCAGAGCGCCTCGACATCCTCCCGCGGGCGGATCGGCGGATTGACCTTGGCATGCACCGCGCATTCGCAGTCGGTGTCGAGCAGAAGATGGCCGACGGTTACCTCGCGCCGGAACGCGATATGCGGAAAGACCTGCTGCATGGTCCAGGCCGCGTCGATCGCCTTGCGCGAGCTCAGATGCAGCAGATTGATGTTCAGGCAATTGGTTTCGTTGGCGAGATATGACGCGATCCAGATGGCAAGCCCCTCCGAATGCGGCGGGCGCGCCGCGCTGTAGGCATGAAGCCCCTTCAGCTTGCCTTCGCGCTCCACGATCTTGGTGTAGGCGGTGAGAATTTCCGCCAGCTCGCAATGCAGGCTGACGCTGATATACGGGGCAAGCTCCGGAAATTTCTCCATCAGGCGCTGCGCCCCGCGCATGATGAACTCGAAATGTGCGATGTCGTAGCGCTCGTCCGGCCCGATCATCAGGAACTCGTTCTGCTGCGACGAAGCGCCGTGCAGCCCGTAGCCGCCATAGAACATGAAGATCTTGAACGATGTCACGCCGTGATCGGTGACCAGATGCTCCATCTCGTCGATATGCGCGGATTCGATCGGCGCAATGTGAAATCCGTAGTCGACCCAGAACTTGTCCTTCGCCTGCTTGTGGACCTCCTCCATGAACTCGCGATAGGGCCCGCCGCGGTTGAGGTAATAGTGCCCAGTGCGGATGTAATTGAGGCTCGAGGTGACGCCGCCCATCGCGGCCGCCTTGCTTTCCGAGATCGCATCCTGCGCGAGCGGCGCGTAGATCCCGATATGCATGTGCGCATCGACGCAGCCCGGGAAACGCCAGCCGGTTCTTGGCGTCGAACACCTGTTTCGCCTCGCCGGCCTGGATGTCGGGCGCAAGCCGCGCGATCTTTCCGTCCTTGATCGCGATATCGAGGCAATCGACCGACGTCTTGTTCGGGCGGACGACGCAGGCGTTCTTGATGACGGTATCGAAAACCTTGTCCATGCGAGACATTCCCTGATTTGAATCTGCTAGTTGGGCTTGGCGCCCGATGCTTTGACGACCGGCGCCCAGCGCTCGATATCCTCGCGCACGAAGGCCGTGAATTCCTTGGGTGTGTTGCCGACGGCCGTAGCGCCTTCCGTTTTCAACTGTTCGCGCAATCTCGGCTCGGACAGCGCGGCAACGATCGTCGTATAGAGCTTTTGGGTGATTACGTCCGGCAGGCCGGCCGGCGCGAAGACGCCGAACCAGGCAGTGGATTCAAATCCCGGCACCACCTCCCCGATCGCCGGCAGGTCCGGAAACATGTGCCTGCCGCTTGTCGCTGGTCACGCCATAGGCGCGCAGCTTTCCGGCCCGCACCTGCTCGGCCCCGGTCACCAGGCTGATGAACATCAAATCGATCTGCCCGCCGAGCAGATCGGTCAGCGCCGGTGCGGTGCCCTTGTAGGGCACGTTTAGCAGGTCGACGCCCGTCATCAGCTTGAACTTCTCGCCTGCCAGATGCAGCGAGGAGCCGATGCCGCCGATCCCGATCGTCAGTTTGTGCGGTTGCGCGCGCGCCAGCGCGATCAGTTCCTTGAGGTCCTTGGCCGGCAGATCGGCGCGCCCGACCAGCAGGCTCGGCACCCGCGCGATCATGGTGATCGGCGTGAAATCGGCAACCGGATCGTAAGGCAGCGACGGATAAAGCGTGGCGTTGATGGTGTGGCTGCTGAAGCTCACCAGCAGCGTGTAGCCGTCGGGCGGAGATTTCGCGACCGCAGCCGCGGCCAGGTTGCCGCCCGCGCCGGGGCGGTTCTCGACCAGGACCGGCTGTTTCAACGCCGCGGCCATCGGATCGGCGATCGCGCGCGCCATCGTGTCGGTGGTGCCGCCGGCCGGCGCCCCGACCAGGATCTTGATCGGCCGTGCCGGAAAGTCTTCGGCGCGCGCCGCCTGCACCAGCATGAGAACGGCAATGACGGCAGATAAAACACGCGCGCGGTCATTGGCCGCCGCCTTTCTTGCCGCTCTCATATTTCTTGCCGAGCTCGATCATCGCTGGCGTGCCGATCACCTCGTTGAGGCCATCAAAGTCGTACATGCGGTTGCGGAACGGCTCCGACGTGCCATTGGCGGCAAGGGACGCGTAAAATTCGCCCGCGGTGTGCGCCACTGCGCGGACGATAGCACCCGGGAAGATGACCAGCGAAAAACCGAGCGCCTCAAGGTCAGCCGCCTTGAGCGACGGCGTCTTGCCGCCTTCGACCATATTGGCCATCAGCGGCACGCCCTTCAGCGCGGGCGATATGCGCTTGAGCTCGTCGCGCGTCTTCGGCGCCTCGACAAACAGCACATCGGCGCCGGCCTCGCGATAGGACATCGGCGCGGGCAATCGCCGGCTCGAAGCCTTCGACGGCGACGGCATCGGTGCGCGCGATCACCAGGGTCTCGCGCGAATGCCGCGCATCGAGCGCGGCCTTGATCTTGCCGACCATTTCCTGCGCCGGGATCAGCGTCTTGTCGTCGAGATGGCCGCAGCGCTTCGGGAAAGCCTGGTCCTCGATCTGGATCGCATTTGCGCCCGCACGCTCGAACAGGCGCACCGTGCGCGCCACGTTGAGCGCATTGCCGTAACCGGTATCCGCATCGACGATGAGATGGCTGCCGACACGATCGCGGATCAGGGCAACCGTATCGGCCACCTCGCTCATCGCAACGAGGCCGATGTCGGGACGCCCGAGCCGCGTATAGGCAATGCCGGCCCCCGAGACATAGACCGCGGAGAACCCGGCCCGCTCGGCAAGATGCGCCGTCAAGGCATCGTAGACGCCAGGCGCAACGAGGATCGGCGGGGCGGCAAGACGGGAGCGCAAGGTCGTATCAGTCATGGGTCACATTCCAAGATAAGCGCGCTTGAGTTCGGGGTTCGCGCCGATGTCCTTTGCAAGGCCGGACATGACAAATTTTCCTTCAGCGAGAATGTAGGCGCGGTCCGCGAGCTCGAGGCTCTGCACGACGTTCTGCTCCACCAGCAGGATCGACACGCCGTCGGCATTGATGCGCTCAATGAGCGCGAACAGCTCTTCGACCAGAATCGGCGACAGGCCGAGCGACGGCTCGTCCATGATCATCAGCTTCGGCTCCGCCATCAGTCCGCGCCCGATCGCGAGCATCTGCTGCTCGCCGCCGGACAAAGTGCCGGCGCGTTGCGTGCTGCGCTCACGCAACCGCGGGAAGATCGCAAAGACGCGGTCGCGGTTCTGCGCGCGGCGGGCCGCGCCGCGCCGGTAGCTGCCGAGATCGAGATTCTCGCGCACAGACAGGTTGGGAAAGACACGCCGGCCTTCCGGCACATGGATCAGCCCGCGCGCCACGATGGCCTGCGGCTTTTCATGCGCCACATCATGGCCTTCGAATTTGATCGCGCCGGCGCGCGCCCGCACGATGCCGGACAGCGCGCGGTTGAGCGTCGATTTGCCCACGCCGTTCGAGCCGAGCACCGCAACGATCTCGCCGGGCGCGATCGTCAGGTCGACGCCGCGCAGCACCTCGGTCTCGCCGTAGCCGGCGCGGAGATCGCGCACGTCGAGCAGGGCTTCACTGGGCATGTGACGCCCCCCATTTTGCCGCGGCGCCATGGCCGAGATAGGCCTCCACCACCTGCGGATCCTGCGCGATCTGCGCCGGCGCGCCCTGCGCAATCACGCGCCCTTCCGCCAGGACGAAGACGTGCTCGGCGAGCGACATCACCGCCTGCATGACATGCTCGATCATCAGGATGGTGATGCCGCGCCGGCAGAGGTCGCGAATGACCGGAACGATGTCGCGGATTTCGGTCGGGTTGAGTCCGGCCAGCACCTCGTCGAGCAGAAGCAGCTTCGGCTCGGTGGCGAGGGCGCGCGCAAGCTCGAGACGCTTGCGCGCGGCGACCGTCAAGGTATCGGCGGGACGGTCGAGCATATCGGTCAGGCCGAGATCGCGGCCGACCCGGTCGGCGACCGCGAGCGCGGCATCGCGCGCCCGGTGATGAAGATGCGCGCCGACCAGAATGTTCTCGCGCACCGACAGGCCGACAAAAGGCTGCACGATCTGGAAGGTGCGCGCGATGCCGAGGCGCGCCAGCTCGATGCGGCGGCTTGCCGGTGATCTCCTCGCCCGCATAGCGGATCGTCCCTTCGCGGGCGCGCACGAAACCGGAGATGATCGAGAACAACGTCGTCTTGCCGGCGCCGTTCGGGCCGATCAGCGCGGTGATGCGGCCGGGCGGCGCGGAGAGCGATGCGCCGTCGACGGCCTTCAGCCCGCCAAACCAGCAGCTCACGTTGTCGACTGCGAGCAGCGGCTCAGCCATCAGCCATGCGCACCTGCTCTATCGGCGTGCGCCGGCTTGCGCCGGCCGAAGACCTTTCGCGCATCGGCAATTCCGCCGATCAGGCCGCGCGGCATGATCCAGATCACCAGCACGAGCACGGCGCCGTAGATGATGAGGTCGAGCCCGGGCGCATCGCCGATCAATAGCCGCGTCGCCTCCCCCAGCGACTTGACGACCAACGCGCCGGCCAGCGGCCCGAAGACGGTGCCGACGCCGCCGATGATGGCGGTGAGCAGCGCCTCGACCGAGATCCAGGTCCCGTAGGCGATCCCGGAATCGATGAAGAGGAAATATTGCGCGTAGAAGCAGCCCGCCGCGGCGGTGATCGCGCCGGAGATCGCCATCGCCGCGGTCTTGACCTTGCGCGCGTCGACGCCGAGCGCCGAGGCGGCATCCTCGTTCTCGCGCACGGCGACCAGCCAGGTGCCGAACCGCGAGCGCTCGATCAGCTCGGCGATCACGAGCGAAACCGCGACCAGCGCGAGGATCGCCCAGTAGAACGCGGCGCGGCTCTGGAACTGGAACGTGCGCGCGCCAAGCTCAAGCTTCATCAGCGTGCCGACGCCCGCGCCGGTGATGGGCGCGACGCTTGCGACGATGCGCAGCACCTCGGCGAAAGCGAGCGTGACCAGCGCGAAATATGAGCCGCGCAGCCCGGAGCGAAATGTGAGGGCCCCGATCACCGCGCCCAGCGCCGCCCCGGCTGCGATGCCGATCGCAAAGCCCGGCCAGGCATTGACGCCGTAGCGCGTCTGCAGGATCGCGGTGACATAGGCCCCGGTTCCGAAAAACGCGGCGTGGCCGAACGAATATTGCCCGCCATAGCCGCCAAGGATGTTCCAGCCCTGCCCCGCCAGCGCGATCATCAACGTCACCACGAGGAAATTGAGCGTGGCGTTCGACTGCACGACCAGCGGCACGGCGGCCAGCACCGCGATGACGACGGCGGTCGGCGCGAATGATTTCATGCGCGCGCTCCGAACAGGCCGGTCGGGCGCAGCAGCAGCACGACGATGAAGATGAGGAAGATGCCGATCTGCCCGAGCGATTCCCCGAGAAAGAGCCCGGACAGGCTTTCCACCACGCCGATGACGAAGGCGCCGATCACCGCCCCCGGCACCGAGCCCATGCCGCCGAGCACCACGATGGTGAAGGCAACCAGCACAAAGGCGTTACCCACGCCCGGATTGACGTAATAAGTCGGAATCAACAGGCAGGCCGCGATCGCGACGCAGGCAGTGCCGAGACCGAAGGTCATCGCGTAGACGTGGCCGACATCGATCCCCACCAGCTGGGCGCCGAGCTTCTCCTTGGCGACGGCGCGAATGGCGCGGCCGACGTCGGTGAAGCGTCATCAGCAGCCACAGCGCCAGCGCCACCACGAAGACCGCGACAAAGCCGACGACGCGCGGCACCGCCAGGTACGTCACGCCGAGATTGAAGGTCTGGAAGGCGTAAGGAACATCGATCGTGCGGGTATCGCCGCGAAAGTTGTAAAGCAGCGCGTTCTCGATGATCACAGCGATACCGAGCGTCACCAGCAACATGTTGCGGTCGTCGCCGTGCGAGGCCGGACCGATGACGAAGCGCTGCAGCCCGTAGCCGAACACGAAAAACAGCGGCGCCAGCAGAAACAGCGCCAGGTACGGGATCAAGCCCGAGCAGCTTGAACGCGAAGAACGCGGCGAACAGTGCCGCACTCAGCAAAGCGCCATGCGCGAAATTGATGATGTGGAGAACGCCATAGATCAGCGTCAGCCCGAGCGCGACGAGCGCATAGACCGCGCCCATCAACAGACCGTTGAGGACGGCAGGAATGAGTATGGCAGCCGACAGCATAAAACGGTCCCGCCGGACGGCCCGCGGACGGCGCGCGGGCGCCGCCCGCGGGACGGTTATTGTCAGGCAGGCATCGGGAACACCGGCTTCGCGTTGGCGAATGTCGCCGGCAAGATCACCTTGATGTCGTTGTCGAGCACCTGCGTGTTCACCGGCGCCGCGCCTTCGTTCTGCCCGTTGACGAACTTGGTCGGCCCGTAAGGCATCAGGTGACCGGCGAAGGTCGAGCTCGCCAGCGCCTCGGTGAGCTTTGCGCGATCGGCGGAGGCCGCCCGCTGCAGCGCGTCGGCAACGAGCAGGATGCAGCTGTAGTTCATGTAGACTTCGTAGGTGTAGAACTGCCCCTTGTCCTCGACCGTCTTCTTCAGCGCGACCGCCTTCGGATTGCGCGGGTCGAACCAGTGATTGCAGTCCATGATGTATTTGGCGGCATCCGGGAATTCCTTGACGAACTTGTAGGAGGACGCGGCGCCGCCGAGCACCGAATAGATGCCCTTCGGCCTCACGCTGCTGCTGCTGCATGGTGCGCGCGAGCAGGACATATTCGTTGTAGTAGTTCGCGGGGATCACGAGATCCGGATTCTGCGCCTTGATCTTGAGCACGACGTTGTTGAAGTCGCGCGTCGGCGTCGGGTGCGGGATTGTCTCGAGGATCTCGAAGCCCTGCGCCGGCAGCTGCGCGTTGAGCAGCTTGGCCAGGCCCGAGCCGAACAGCGAGTCCTCGTGCACGATCATGACGGTCTTCGCCGGCTTGCCCGCCGCGTCGTTGATCGCGGCAAGATTGGCCAGCGCGGTCTTCGAGATGACGCCGAAGCCGGGGCCGAAGCGGAACGTGTTCTTCAAGCCGCGCGTGACGATGCCGTCGGCGACGCCGACGTCGACCACATAAGGCAATTCATAGCGGGCGGCCGCTTGCGTCGTGGCGAGGCAGATATTGCTGGCATAGCCGCCGACGATGGCCGCGACGCCGGCCGAGTTCATCTTCTCGACCTCGGCGGTGCCGCCTTCCGGCGTCGATTGCGCATCGCCGAGCACGGGATCGATCTTGCCGAGGCCCTTGATGCCGCCGGCGGCGTTGATCTCCTCGATCGCCAATGTGGCGCCGAGGCGGCCCTGCTGTCCCGAATAGGACAACGCACCGGTGACCGGATGCAGCACGCCGAGTTTCACGGGCGCGCCCTGTGCGCGCAGGATGGAAGGCATCGCGATGGCGCCGGTCGCCGCGGCCGTCGTGGCGAGGAAGCGGCGGCGATTAAGCAGATACTTCTGGTTCGGCATGATGACGTCCCTCCTGGGTCAGCGTCGCGGGGCGAAGCCCGCCCGTTTGATTGTTCAAGGCCGCGATCTTGGTTTTATACTATTGCGGACCGCCCCAGAGCCCGCAACCGCTAAAGCAGACCCGATCGGATGATGAGCAATTCCCAGACCCTGATCGACAAGCTTTGGGCCATGCATGAGATTGTGCGCCGCGACGACGGGGCTTCGCTCCTCTGGGTCGACCGCCATTACGTGCACGAAGGCTCGTTTCATGCTTTCAGCCAGATGAAAGCGCGCGGACGGAGTGTCGCAGAGCCGACAACTCACCTTCGGCGTGGCCGATCACTACGTGCCGACCCGCGGCCGCGACGGCGGGATTGCCAATCCCGAGATCGCGGCCATGGTGCGCAACCTCGAGGCGAACACCGGCGACAATCACATCACTCTGTTCGGCCTGCGCGACCCGCGCCAGGGCATCGTGCATGTGGTCGGCCCCGAGCAGGGACTGACCCTGCCCGGGCTGCTGATCGTCTGCGGCGACAGCCATACGTCCACGCACGGCGCATTCGGCGCCTATGCCTTCGGGATCGGCGCGTCCGAAGTCGCGCACGTGCTGATGACGCAGACGCTCTGGCAGAAGAAGCCGAAGCGCATGCGCATCACCGTCGACGGCAAGCTCGGCGCCGGAATCGCGGCGAAGGATATCGCGCTCGCGATCATCGCGCGCATTCGCGCCGACGGCGCGCAGGGCCACGCCATCGAATTTGCCGGCAGCGCCATCCGCGCGCTGTCGATGGAAGGCCGGCTGACGCTCTGCAACATGTCGATCGAGGCCGGCGGGCGCTGCGGCATGGTGGCGCCCGACGCGACCACTTTCGCTTACCTGAAGGGCCGGCCGTTCGCGCCGAAGGGCGCCGATTTCGACCGCGCGGTCGAAGCCTGGTCGGCGCTGACGATCGGATGCCGACGCAAGCTTCGACCGCGAGGTCTCGCTCAACGCAAACGAGATCACGCCGATCGTCACCTGGGGCACGACGCCCGACGATGCATTGCCGGTCGACGGACGCGTTCCCGATCCCGCGCGCGAGAGCGACGCGACGCGCGCCAAATATCTGCGCGAGGCGCTCGACTATATGGGGCTCGCGCCGGGAACGAAGCTGACCGACATCGCGGTCGACCGGGTCTTCATCGGCTCGTGCACCAATTCGCGCATCGAGGACCTGCGCGCGGCCGCCGCCGTGCTCAGCGGCCGCGTCAGCAAAGTGCCGGGCCTGGTCTCGCCGGGCTCGTCGTCGGTGAAACGGCAGGCCGAGGAAGAAGGCCTCGACAAGATTTTCCGCGACGCCGGCCTCGAATGGGCCGAATTCAGGCTGCTCGATGTGCGTCGGCATCAATGGCGACCTGGTGCCGCCGGGCGAGCGCTGCGCCTCGACCACCAACCGGAATTTCCGCGGCCGGCAGGGACCGGGCGCGCGCACGCATCTGATGTCGCCGGCCATGGTGGCGGCGGCGGCGGTCAGCGGCCATCTCGCCGATGTCCGGCCTTTGCTCGCCGGGCGAAAGCATTAGAGGCGCCGATGGACAAATTCGTTCGCCTCACCGCAACCGCCTGCCCGCTGTCGCTCCCGAACCTGAACACCGACCAGATTCTGCCGGCGCGCTATCTGAAATGGCCGCGGTCGAGAGGGCTCGGCACCGTCCTGTTTGCCGACGTGCGGCTCGACGCCAAAGGCCAGCCGCGGGAGGATTTCGCGTTCAACAAGGACGCCTACCGCGGCGCGAAGGTCCTGCTGGCGGGGCGCAATTTCGGCGGCGGCTCCTCGCGCGAGGCCGCGGTCTACGCGCTCTACGATCACGGCTTCCGCTGCGTCGTCGCGCCGTCCTTCGGCGACATCTTTTCGCAGAATGCCGTGAAGAACGGGCTGCTGACTGCCGTCGCCGCGGAAGCGGACATCGAGAAGCTCGCCGCACTGGTACGCGAGAAACCGTCGCAGCCGGTCACCGTCGACCTCGAAAGGCAGACGGTGAGCGGCAACGGCGTTTCCTTCGCGTTCACGATCGACCCGATCAGCCGCAATCAATTGCTGAATGGCTGGGACGACGTCGATCTGACCGAGAGCTATCGCGAGCAGATCGCGGCCTTCAAGACGAAGGACAAGACGATCAGGCCCTGGGCCGTTCCGTTGGCAAAACAGTGACCGCGCGATTTCCCGACTGGGCTTCACTGGATGCCGCCGAGCGCGGAAAGCTTTCGGTACAGGCCGGCGACTTCGCACGTGTCCTCGATGTGCAATTGAAGGCCTACGTCGCGTTTGAAGATGCCATCACGCCAGCGCAAGGCGTCCTCGGCGGAATGCCCTATGCGTCGAAGGACATGTTCGTGTCCAAAACGCGCGAGCCGCATGGGGGACTGGCGCAGCCTCTGCCGATGCAGGCTTCGCAACAGGCCGAGGTGCTCACTTTGCTCGATGGCGCCGGCGCGCGCCGCATCGGCACCACGGCGATGACCGAGCTGGCCTATGAGCCATCCGGCTACAACGCGGTGCACGGCGCGCCGAAGAATCCCTGGAATTTCGATTACGTCACCGGCGGCTCGTCGTCCGGTTCGGCGGTGGCCGTCGCCAGCGGGTCCGTCGTCTTCGCGCTCGGATCCGACACCGGCGGCTCGCTGCGCATTCCGGCGCATTGCTGCGGCGTCACCTCGTGGAAGCCGACCTACGGCGCCGTGCCGCTTGGCGGCGCGATGCCCCTATCACCGAGCCTCGACACGGTCGGCATTCTCGCCCGCAGCGCCTCGGATCTGCAGGAACCCGCGCGCATTCTGTTTGCGGCACGCGAGGCCGAGCCTGTTCGCAAAGTCGCCGTGGTTGAGGACGTTCTCAATCTCGCCGAGGCGTCCATCGCGGACGCATGCGGCAATGCCATCGAGGCTATCGGCGGTTGCGGCATCGAGCTCGAGCCGCACCGAAAGCATCGCCGCGATCGAGGCGGTCGACCCGCACGTCTTCACCATCATGCAGGCGGAAGCGGCCCGCGCGCATCGCGCGCTGATGGATTCCGGGATGCTCGACGTCACCCTGACGAAGCGCCTGCGGAAAGGCCTCGAGATCAATGACGAGACGCTCGCCGCGAGCATCGCTGCGCGCCCGCAACTTGTGGCCGATTTCCTTGCCCGGATATTTCAGAATGCGCAGGCAATCGCCTTGCCGGTGATGACGACAAGGACACCCGCGGCACGCGAATGCGATCCGCGCTCGCCTGCGTTCAATCCGAGGACGCTCTACCAGCTCAGCCGCTGGACCCGCTTCGTCAACGTGCTCGGATTTCCCGTCGTTGCGATCCCGGCCGGATTCGACGACCGTGGCCTGCCGGTCGCGCTGCAGATCGTCGGCCGGCCGGGCTCGGACCACGCGCTGATCGCGCTCGCCGCTGCCGTGCAGAAACGCAGCGACTGGCATGCGCGGATTCCCGCCGCCATCCGCGACCAGGTGATATCGTCCTACAAGTCCGGACGATTGGCATGACCGCCGAGAAATCGAAAGCGTTGGCGCATATCCGCGTGCTCGATGTGTCGCGCGTGCGCGCAGGGCCAACCTGCTGCCGCATCCTCGGCGACTTCGGCGCCGACATCATCAAGATCGAGGCCCCGCCGGGCGTCGACCCCAACGAAGGCATCAGCGGCGCGCGCGACGGCTACGACATGATCAATCTCCACCGCAACAAGCGCTCGCTGACGCTCAATCTGAAGGGGCGGTCAGGGCACGAGATCTTCATGCGGCTGGTGAAAGACGCCGACGTGGTGGTCGAGAACTTCCGTCCCGACGTCAAAGACCGCATGGGCATCGGCTACGAGGCACTGCAGCGCGGTAAACCCGCGCATCATTCTGGCGTCGATTTCCGGCTTCGGGCAGAGCGGCCCCTACCGCATGCGCGCCGGGTTCGACCAGATTGCGCAGGGCATGGGCGGATTGATGTGGGTCACCGGCATGCCGGGCTCCGGTCCGATGCGGGCCGGCATTGCGGTGGCCGACAGCTCGGCCGGCGTCTATGCCGCGACCGGGATCCTGGTCGCGCTGGCCGAACGCGAGCAATCCGGCCGCGGCCAGTGGGTGCAGACATCGCTGCTGCAGGCGCAGATCGCGATGATGGATTTCCAGGCGGCGCGCTATCTCGTCGACGGCGTCGCGCCCGGCCAGGCCGGCAACGATCACCCCTACTCGACGCCGATGGGCGTCTTTCCGACCGCCGACGGCTTCATCAATATCGGCGTCGGCGGCGACGGCCAGTGGCGCGCGCTGTGCGTCGCGCTCGGCAGGCCCGAGCTCGGCACCGCGGCCGATTACGCGACCAACGACATGCGGCTGCGCAACCGGCCCAAACTGACCGCCCTGCTCACCGACATCTTCAAGACCAAGCCCTCGGCGCAGTGGCTCGATCTGCTCGAGCAGCAAGGCGTGCCGGCGGGGCCGATCTACAAGGTCGACGAGGTCTTCGCCGACCCGCAGGTTCAGCATCTCGGCATCGCCGAGCCGCTGCATCATCCGACGCGCGGCGATGTCCGCGTGGTCGGCCAGCCGATCACGATGTCGCGCACGCCGGCGAAGGTGGTCTCGCCGCTGCCCGATCCGGGCGCGCATACCGACGAGATCCTGCGCGGCCTCGGCTACAGCGCCGCCGATATCGCGGACCTGCGCAGCAGAAAAATCGTCTAAGGGCGCGCATGGCCGACAATGTGACACTGGTGACCGGCGCAAGCGGCTTTCTCGGCAAAGCCGTGATGAAACTGCTCGCCGAACAGAAGCAGCGCGCGATCGGACTCGATCCGCGCCCATCCGCCACGACGCAAGTGGTGGACGACCTCTCGGACCGGAGAAGCTCAAAACTGCTCGCCGCGCGAAAAAATCACACATATCATTCACGCCGGCGGCGTCTCCGGCCCGATGGTGCTGGCCAACGATCCGGTCAAGGTCATCACCATCAACGTGCTCGGCAGTCTCAATCTGCTCTATGCCGCGATGGACGCCGGTGTCGCGGACGTTCATCTATTGCTCGTCGGCTGCGGCGTTGGGCAGTTTCTATGAGAGCGAGCCGGTCGACGAGAGCTATCCGTTGCGCCCGAACAACACCTACAGCGCCTCGAAGGCGGCGATGGAAATGGTGCTGCGTGGCCTGTGGGGCAAGATGCCACTCGACCTGTGTTCGCTGCGCTTCACCGTGATCTACGGGCCGGGACGCGAGACAACCTACACGGTCGAGGAGATCGTCGGCGCGGCGCTCGCCGGCAAGGTCGCGCGCATCGCGCCGATGGCGGACTGGCCCTACATCTATATCGACGATGCCGCCCGCGCCGCCGTCGCAGGCCTGCTATGCAAAAGGCCGCAAGCAACTCAGCTATTTCATCGCCCATCCGGAAAGAGTGACGCCCGACGATATTGCCGCTGCCGCTGCGGCCGCCGGCAAGCCGGTGCGCATCGAGATTGACGTCAGCAGGCCAAGAGCCGAGCGCGGGCCGCTCGATATCGAGCCGGCCGCGCGCGACTTCGGGTTTCGCGCGCAAGTCGGTCATCGCGAGGGAGTTCGCCGCCTGATCGAAGCCGCGCGCTAGCGGACAGGTTGCCGATCCCGCGCGTGGCCGTCATAGTCGCTCACCTTACTCAGTTCTTGCGGGGAGCACCATGGACCTGAAACTTGCCGGCAAAACGGCCTTGATCACCGGCGGCTCGAAGGGCATCGGCCGGGCCGCCGCGGAAATTCTCGCCGGCGAAGGCTGCAATGTCATCATCGTCTCGCGCAGCGCCGACGTGCTCGCCGCAACGAAGTCGGCAATCGCGCAGAAATCGAATGTGCGCGTCGACACGGTCGCCGCCGATCTGTCAGACAGCAGCAAGGTCGACCAACTCGCGCGCGATTATCCCGACATCGACATCCTGGTGAACAATGCCGGTGCCATTCCGGGCGGCAGCCTGCTCAATGTCGACGAGGCAACGTGGCGCAAGGCCTGGGACCTCAAGGTCTTCGGCTATGTGAACATGTGTCGTGCCTTCTATGCGCTGATGCAGAAACGCAAACGCGGCGTCATCGTCAACGTGGTCGGCAACGCGGCCGACACGCACGACCCCGAATATATCTGCGGCGTTGCCGGCAATGCAGCGCTTGCCGCCTTCACGCAGTCGCTCGGCAGCGTCAGTGCCAAGGACGGCATCCGCGTGGTCGCGATCAATCCCGGCCCGGTGGCGACCGACCGCCTGGTTTCGCTCATGAAGCGAAAGGCGCGCGACCGCACCGGCAGCGAGGACAACTGGAAAGATCTCCTCAAGCCGCTGCCGTTCGGCCGCGGCGCCACCGCCGAGGAGATCGGCGCGGCCATCGCCTTCATCGCATCCGAGCGATCGGGTTACACCAGCGGCTCCGTCGTCACCATCGACGCCGGCCTCTCCGCACGCGCGCAAGCTTTCTGAACGGGGAATTCATGCCACATCTGACGACAGACGACGGAGTGAAGCTCTATTACGAAGAGACCGGCAAAGGCATTCCGATCGTTTTTATCCATGAATTTGCCGGCGACTTTCGCTCGTGGGAGCAGCAGGTCCGTCATTTCGCGAAATACTACCGCTGCATCACCTTCAACGCGCGCGGCTATCCGCCCTCCGACGTCCCGAAAGATCAGGAAAAATATTCGCAGGAGCGCGCGCGCGACGATATCCGCGCCGTGCTCGATGCCCTGAAGATCGACAAGGCCCATATCGTCGGCCTGTCGATGGGCGGCTTCGCCGCGCTTCATTTCGGCTTCACCTAGGCAACCGCGCCCGCTCGATCGTGGTGGCGGGCTGCGGCTACGGCGCGGCGCCCGGCGAGCGCGCGAAATTCGCCGAGGAAGCGGAAGCCTCGGCCAAGCGTTTCGAAGAGCTGACCATGAAGAAGGCGGCCGAGGGCTATGCGCTGGGCCCGACCCGCGTGCAGCACCAGAACAAGGATCCGCGCGGCTGGCGCGAATTCGCCGACCAGCTCGCCGAGCACTCGACGGAAGGCGCGGCCCTCACCATGCGCGGCGTGCAGAAGCGGCGGCCGTCGCTGTTCGATCTGGTCGACAAGATGAAGACGATCACGGTGCCGACACTGATCATGACCGGCGACGAGGACTGGCCGTGCCTCGAGCCGGGCATCCTCATGAAGAAGAACATCCCGACCGCCTCGTTGGTCGTGATGGGAAATTCCGGCCACAACATCAATCTCGAGGAGCCGGCCGTCTTCAACATGCACCTGTCGGACCTGTTTCAGGCCGCCGACGCGGGCACATGGCCGAAGCGCGACCCGCGCGCGATGGCGGGCACGATCCTCGGGCGCTGAGGCCGTTACGTCGCGTTGTAGCCGCCGTCGACCAGCAGGTCGGCGCCGGTCATGAAGCTCGAGGCGTCGCTGGCGAGGAAGACCGCGGCCTGGGCGATCTCCTCCGGCTGGCCGAGCCGCTGCAGCAGATGCTTCGGGCCGGCCGTTCGCCGCGCGGTCTCCATGTCGCCGAAGCGCTTCACCATGCGATCGGTCTCGACCGCGCCCGGCGACAACGTGTTGACCCGGATATTTTGCGCCGCGTGATCGGTCGCCATCGCCTTGGCGAGCTGGATCAGCGCGCCCTTGCTGGCGCAGTAGACCGCGCGGCGCGGCCGCGCGACGCTGCCGAGCTGCGAGGCGATGTGGATGATGCTGCCGCCGCCCGCCTCGATCATGGCCGGCAGGATCGCGCGGCTCATCAGGAACGCGCCGGCGACATTGACGCCGAATACTTTGTTCCAGTCGGCGAGCGTGAGCTCCAGCACAGTTCCGTTCGGATCGTTTCCGGCCGCGCCGTTCAGCAAAATGTGAACCGCGCGGAATATTTGGCCAAGATCGTTTTGGCGGCCGCCTCGATCTGGGCTTCGTCGCTCACGTCGCAGGCAACTGCGATCGCCGCCTTCCCGATCGCCGCAGCCGTTGCCTCTGCCGCCGCTCTGTCCAGATCGACGCAGGCGACGTTCGCACCGGCCTCCGCAAAAGCGAGCGCAATCGCGCGGCCGATGCCATTGCCGGCGCCGGTGACGATGGCGGATTTGCCCGTAAGCGAATATTTGCCGGCGAGCGTCATGACACCGCAGCCGCCGCGATGCGGCCGAGATAGGCCTCCTGCACGCGCGGATTGAGCTTGAGCTCGTGCAGGCGCCGCTGGCGATGATTGAGCCGGTCTGCAATACGTAGCCGCGGCTCGCGGTCTCAAGCGCGTAGCGCGCGTTCTGCTCGACCAGGAGCACGCTCGTGCCGGCGGCATTAATCGCCTTGATCGTGCGGAAGATATCCTGGACGACCATCGGGGCAAGCCCAAGCGAAGGCTCGTCGAGACAGATGAGCCGCGGCTGCGACATCATCGCGCGGCCGAGCGCGAGCATCTGTTGCTCGCCGCCGGAAAGCGTGCCGGCGTTCTGGGCTGATGCGCTCGCGAGGCGAGGAAACATGTCGAAAATGTCGTCCATCAAGGCGCGGACTTTCGCGCCGTCCTTGCGATACTTAAAGGCGCCGAGCTCGAGATTTTCGCGCACGGTGAGGAACGGAAAGACGCGCCGGCCTTCCGGAACGAGCGAGATGCCGAGCGCATTGCGCTCGTGCGAAGGCAGGCGCGTGATGTCGCTGCCGCCGAAAATGGATGTGCCCTTGCGCGGCAGCAACACTCCGGCGACGGCGCGCAGCGTGGTCGATTTCCCCGCGCCGTTGGCGCCGATCAGGGCGACGATCTCTCCTTCCGCGGTCGAAGCTCAGCGGTCGCGGCAGGCCGGCGCCTCGCCGTAGGCGATCTCGATCTTCTCGACCTGCCAGAAGCAGCTAGCTGAGCGACGCATCGGTCACGTCCGAGGTAAGCGGCGATCACGGCCGGGTTGCTCTGCACCTCGGCGGGAGTCCCCTCGAACAGTTGTTGACCGTAGTCCATGACGAGTGCCGCTCGGCGACCTGCATCACCAAATCCATATTGTGCTCAACCACGATGATGGTCACCCCGCGCTGGCGGAGGGCACGGATACGCTCGACCAGTCGCTCCACCTCGGCGGCGTTGAGGCCGGCGGCAGGCTCATCGACCATGAGCAGACTGGGCGAGATCGCAAGCGCACGCGCAAGCTCGAGCATGCGCTGCTCGCCGTAGGCGAGCGAGCCCGCAAGCACGTCGCGCGCGTCCTTCAAGGCCGGCGAAGGCGAGGAGCGCCAGCGCCTCCTCGCGGCAGCGGCTGTGATCTCGAGCGAAGGCGGCGGTGTGGACCACATAGTGCCACGCAGGCATGCTTATGATGGAGATGAAAGGCTGCTACGACATTGTCGAGCACGGAGAGGCGGCGGAACAGCCGGATCTTCTGGAACGTTCGCGCAAGTCCGAGCCGCGCGCGCTTGTGTGCCGCCATGCCGACGAGATCGACACCCTGGAAGATGATCCGGCCGGCATCTGGCTGATAGATCCCACTCATCAGGTTGAGCAGCGTCGATTTGCCGGCACCGTTCGGGCCAATGACCGCAAACACGCGCCACGCGGAATATCGAACGAAACGTCGCGAACCGCCTGCACTCCGCCAAATCGCTTGCGCAGCCCTTGGCGCCGCGCAGCACGCGGCTGCTCCGGCCATGCGAGCCGGTTCGGCGCCCGGTTCGGTATCGTCATAGGCGCGTTCGCCCGAAGGCTGGGAGAACGCCGGTGCATGGCGCGCGCCGGCCTGCACCATTCCGCCGGGCATGAAAAGCACGACCAGGGTCAGCGAAGCTCCGTAGAGCACGAGGCGCAGATCGCCAAACCCGCGCAGGAGCTCGGGGAGCAACGTGAGAAGGACCGCGCCGCAGACAGGGCCGATCAGCGTGCCCATGCCGCCGACGATGACCATGGCGAGAATGGTGAACGACTTCGTGACGATAAAGGCGTCGGGAACGAGCGTCCCGACGAAGCTCGCATAGAAGCCGCCGGCGGCGCCGGCCACGGCCGATCCAAGCCCGAACGCAAACACCTTCCAGGCCGCGCAATCGATGCCGAACGAAGCCGCCGAGACCTCGTCTTCCCGGATTGCTGTGAGCGTGTCGCCAACCGGCGAACGCACGAGTTGATCAAGCAGCAGATAGGAGAGCAAGGCGAAGCCGGCGATCAGATAGAAGAGGTTTGCCGTGTCGCCGAACGAGATGCGCGCATATCCGCTAAGCGCGACGGCGGGCGGGGGCTTGATGCCGTAAATGCCCAGCGGACCCTGGGTCAGGCTGATCCAGTTCAAAAGCACCTGGTGCACAATAACGGCAAACCCGAGCGATGCGATCGCAAGGTAATGACCGCGCAGGCGAACCGCAAAAATTGCCAGCGCGATTCCGGCAATGCCAGACGACTGCGACGCCAGGCCGAAAGCGAGCCAGAACGGCACGGCGAGGTTCATGATGAGCAGCGTCGAGACGTAGGCGCCGATGCCGTAGAAAGCCGAATGTCCCAGGTTAAGCTGGCCGGCATAGCCCAAAATGAAATCCAGCCCGATGGCGAGCATGACATTGATGGCGCAGATGACCAGGATCGCGCGCCAGTACGAAGTCCTGAAGATGAGCGGAAGAGCCGCGATGGTGAGCGATAGGCGGCGAGAGACCAAAGCGTCGCCGCATCCGGCCGCAGTAGTGCGGCGGGAGCCGGATCAGACATTTTCTTCCCGCTTTTCGGCGACCAGCCCGGTCGGCCGAAAGGCGAGCATGACAAGGAGCAGCGAGAACACGACAAGGTCGGTCAGCCCGGGATTGATGAGCTGGGTGGTGAAGCTTTCGATCAGACCAACCAGGAGTCCGGCGATGATGGTTCCCTCGACGTTGCCAAATCCTCCGATGATCACGATGGCAAACGCCTTTACAATGACGCTGGTGCCGGCAAACGGCGTCAATACCAGGATGGGGCCAAGCATCGCGCCGCCCATGCCGGCGAGCCCGAGGCGATCACGAACGTCAGCGTGATGAGCGCACTGGGATTGATGCCCATAAGCCCCGCCGTTTCCCGGTCCTGGGCTACCGCGCGCAGCGCCTTGCCCAGGAATGTCAATTTCATGAACGCATACAGCAGCGCAATGGTGAACGCCGAGACGAGAACAATGATGACGTTCTGCCAGGTGATGAAGATGCCGCCCCAGAGCCGGATCACATGGTTGCTGTATGGGCTATCGAACGCATAGGGAATTGGTCCAAACAGAAGCAGCATCTGCGTTCTGGAGAAGAATGGATACGCCAATAGTCGCTATCAGCGGCAGCAATTCGCTGCGCTGGCGCAGCGGCGCAAAGATCGCGGCGTTCACAAGCCAGCCAAGCGCCCCGCCAACCAGGAGCGCGACAGCGATGCTGACGAGATAATTGCCGCCCAATACAAAAGTGAAAAAGTACGCCACGAACGCGCCGATGGTGACGATATCCGCGTGCGCGAAATTGATCTGCACGAGCACGCCGTAGACGAGGGTGAGCCCCAGTGCCACGAGCACATAGAGGCTGCCGAAAACTATGCCGTTGATTGCCTGCTGCAGCGATCGATGCTGCATTGTGCCCGTCAGTTCCAGCTCAGCGCTTTCCATGACAGGTCCGGAGCGTCTCCATGTAGTGGACTGTGTCCATTTTGATGTTCTGATTCGACTTGTCGAACTGCACGCTTCCGGTCACTCCGGAAAAGCTGTTGGTCGCCGCCAAGATGTCGCGGATCGACTGCGCGTCCTTGCCGCCGCGGCGAACAACGTCGGCGATCAGCAAAATCTGGTCGAAGGCATGCGCATTGATGTGCGTTGGCTCCTGATTGTATTTGGCCTTGAAGGAGCGAACGAAATTCTGCACCACATCGCGCTTGTCGGTCGGATCGAACTGGACGATGCGCACGTAACCGATCGCCGCTTTGCCGGCCTTCTGCTCGAAGCCGAAAGGCAGCCAGATCGTGCCGAGCTGGATCGCCTTCCCGCCCCCACCCCTGGTGACGCCGGCCTGCGCGAGCGCTTGCGTGATGCGCAGTCCCTGGCCCTCGAGCGTGTAAGTCGGAATCACATCCACCTTGCCCAGACCGGAGATGCGCGTCGCGATCGCAGTGAAGTCGTTCACGTCGCGGCCAAATCCTATGTCAGCGAGAACCTGGCCGCCGAGCGATTGAAGGTGTCGGCGAAGACTTTGGCATTGCCGATACCGGCATTGGTGTTCTCGTAGAGGAGCACGGCGGCGCGCGCATTGAGCCGCTTGTAGGCATTGGTGGCAATGTCGATGCCCTGCATCACCTCGTTTGGCATGATGCGGAACGTCCAGGGATTGCCGGGATCAGTGATCTTGATCGAGGAGGAGCCGGCATTGAGCAGCGGCACCTTGGCCTGCTCAACGAGTGGCATGATCGGCAAGTGTCGCGTCGGAGCACTCCTCGCCAAGCGCGACATGCTGGCTTGTATTGCTCGAGGAGCCGCTTGGCCGCCTGGGTCGCCGGCAGCGGGCTGCAGCCTGAATCTTCATACTGGACTTCGAACTTGTAGCCGTTGACGCCCGCCTTGTTGATCTGCTCGAGCGCGAGCTCGATTCCCTGCTTGTCCTGCACGCCGAAATAGGAGCCCGGCCCCGACATGGGAAACAACCCACCGATCTTGATGGTCTTGTCTTGCGCCTGCGCAGCCGTCACCAAAAGACCGACCGCCGCCGCGCTCACAAAGAGAGTCCGCAACGCCTTCATGTTGTCCTCCCCGACAGATTTTCGTTGGGCCAGAGCCTATCAACCAATGGCCAATGCCGTAAAGCAACTTGCCGATGAGTGGCCGGCAGTCGACGACGAGATCGAGTTGGATTCTCTGACGAATTCGCATAACTCTGCGGCAAAACGAGAGGCTGACCTGCGTGCTTTGACCGGTCAGCGACATGCGCCTTGGCACTAAAACCGATTTCGGCTTACCCCCGAACGCAGACCTTTGAGGCAGATCGACCGCCCTCACTCACCAGCCGAGGAGCTGCGCTCACGTAGATTCCGAAATACGGCACCAAAAGATGTTGGAATAGTCATCGGTCCAAACACGTTGATTCGGGTCAGCGTTCGCGGACCGGCCAATAGCGCGACTTGGCAAGTGCTCCGAAATCCTCTTGGTTGCGCGCCACCGCGGCGACCCGCGGCACCCATTTCTGCTCGCTTTCGTCCTCTTCCACGTCGCCGCCGTCATACACGCGCGTGATGGCCCGTTGGCTTCAGCGATGCCGGCCACGACGGAGGCGAGCTCCAGGTTGCGGTTCGAGACATGCATCGCCACGATGCCGTGCGGCTTGAGCTTGCGAAAATAGAGTCGCCATCGCCTCGCGGGTGAGCAGGTGGATCGGGATCGCGGCGCCGATGAACGCATCGACGAAGATGAGGTCGTAGCTCCGTCGGGCGCGTCCGCGAGCGTGAGCCGCGCATCGCCGAGCACAATCGCGTATGCGGCGCGCACTCCGAGACGAAGTTGAACAGTTTAGGATTGCGCGCGATGCGAACGACGTCCGGATCGATCTCGTAATAGGTCAGCGTGTCGCCCGGCCGCACCGAGCAGGCGAGCGTCCCGGTGCCAAGCCCGATCACGGCGATAGCTGATCGGTCCCGCACCCGTGCGCGCACCGCGTCGAAGATCTGCGCGATGCCGGCGCCGGCGAAGAATTCCGAGATCATTTCCGGCCGGCCGGTGATAGGTTGCCCTCGTCGTCGCGGATACGCTGGGCGCCCTGCGCGGTGGTGCCGTGCCAGAGCACACGAAACCTGCCGTCCGATGTTTCGGCGACATTGAGAACGCCGAAGAAGTTGCGCACGGTCTGACTGCGATGTTCTCGTTGAAGTAGTAGCTGGCGAGGAACAGGAACGCGACGATGGCGGCGAACGGCAGCGGCGCGCGCCAGAACTGCACGGTGAGCCCGAGCAGCACGCCGATCGCCACGCCGAACAGGTTATTGCTGAGTGTCTGAACGTAGCCTGTAAAGCCGAGGACGATCAGCGCCGCAACGCCAAGCGCAGCGAGCAGCGATATTGTCCGCTGCCGCCGGCCGGCAATGCGAGGCCCGGCCGGCACAGCACCGCGAGCACGATCAGGATCGGATATTCCGCGACCCAGTTGAACACATGCGGCGCAACCAGCCCGGTTGCGATGCCGCCGATCATCCCGCCGGCCGAAATCCACATGTAGAAGGCGGTGAGATGCGCGGCGCCGGCCGGCGCCGCGCAAGCTCGCCATGGCACATCAGCGCGCATGACGAAGAACACGATCAGGTGGATCGCGATCAAGGCTGACGATCGATGTCGATCGGGACGACGACGAGCGTGGCAACAAGACCCAGGATGAAATCGGCTGCACATTGACGACGAGCCAATGCGGAATGAGCGGGCGGGTCTGAAAGACGATGACGAAGGTCAGCAGATAGAGCGCGAGCGGCAGCACCCAAAACAGCGGCACCGCCGCGACGTCGGTCGAGATGTGGGCGGTGACCGCGAGCAGAAGGCCCGACGGCACTGCTGCAAGCGCGAGCCAGGATCGCAACATCGCGCCACGTCGGCGGCGCGGCTTCCGCGGCCGTCGGCGCGCGCAGCCGAATGGCACAGATGGGAGACCGCAGCATCAGCGCGCCGCAGGCCGCGATCAGCAGGATCAGGACATAGAACCGAGCGTCCAGAACCAGGTCTGGTCACCGAGCCGCACGAAAGGCTCGATCACCACGGATAGGAGATCAGCGCGAGAAAGCTTCCGACATTGCTCGCGGCATAGAGAAAATACGGGATCCTTCGCCGCCGGATGATCGGTGCGCACGAACCACGCCTGCAGCAGCGGCCCATTGGCGGCGAGCGCGAAGAACGGCAGCCCGATCGAAACCGCGAACAGTCCGAGCAGCCAGAACGCCTCGCCCACCGCCGGCGGCCCGCCCCATCCGCTGGCGATGTGCAGCGGCAGCGCGAGACAGGCGGCGACATCACCGCCAGATGGATCAAGACTGACGGACGGCCCGGCGCGAAGCGCGTCAGCAGATGGGCATAGGCATAGCCGGCGAGCAGCGCCGTCTGGAAGAACACCATCGCGACCGACCACACCGCCGCGGCGCCGCCCAGCCGCGGCAGCACCATCTTGGTGAACATCGGCTGCACCGCGAACAGCAGCGCGGCGCTGACGAAGATGGCGGCGACAAAGATCGTCAGCAGAAGATTGAATACGGCGAGGCTGTCATGGCACCGCTACCGCCGTTTTCGCTCACTGTCGACATCCGCTGGATGAGGAGCACACAACGCAAATGCCGGCCCGGCACACAAAATGAAGGGCGGCCTTTCAGCCGTCCTTCATATCGTTCAACATTGATCTAGTTGCGAGCTTTAATGTTGCATCGATTTCAGCGGTCGCCGGAATTTTTGCGCCGGCGGCGACCCAATCTTCCCAGGTCTGCATGTGCAACCGAGTCGGTCGTAATTCACACGCAGATAGCCGTCGCTGCCGCGCACGACAGCGTCGGGCATGATTGCTTCGACTTCCTGCGCCATCACGCCGACATACGCCTTGTCGCTGCCATTGTAGCTGAAGCGATAGAAGCCGAGGCCGTTGTCGAGGTGGCCGAGCAGGACGACGTCGTGCTTGGCGCGAATGTCGGACATACCGCCGCCGCCACCGCCGCCACCCATGCCGCCGCCGCCGCCCATGCCGCCACCGCCGCCCATGCCGCCACCGCCGCCCATCCGCCGCCGCCGCCCATACCGCCGCCGCCACCCATGCCACCGCCACCGCCGCCCATACCGCCGCCGCCACCCATGCCGCCGCCGCCACCCATGCCGCCGTGGTGGTGATGATGATGGGACCAGCCATGCCAGCCAATGCCACCGCCCCAGCCAAACCCGCGACGCCATGCATAACCGCACCAATACCAACCCGGACCACTCCACGCATCGTCGTACCAACAGTATCTACGGCCTCCCCAGACAAACTGAGTTTTTTCAATCAGAGACAGCTCTGCCGCCGCAACACGCAGAGCGCCAGGTATTGTGATCGTTGCGGCTTCGGTCCGCATGGTGATCAACGCCGTACCGATAGTGATAACCGCTAGTGTCATTCGCCTGCAGTGAGACCCGCGCATTGTCGCCCCCATTTGTTGACAAATGCATTCACGCCGCAACGTGCTTCCGCTTCCGGCTCCGTCCGGCCACATGCTCAACGCCCGAGACCGGTCGCAAACATTTCACCAAAGAAAAAGCTTACCGTTGAATGGCCAACGAGGGCAATTGCGTTCTCTTGATTTGGCGCATGGTGCCCCAGGCAAGTAAGGCGTTGAACTTGGCAGAGTTTTAAATGCAGCCTCGACAAAACCTCCCACCCAACCCCTTAAAGGGGCTATCCGGTGGTGCCGGTTACGCTGCGGTTGCGGCGCCGGGAAGCGCCGCTAAGGTCAGAATTGCTTTCATGTTATCTCGCCCAAGCGAGTAAAATTAATGCGCCGCGGGTTACGCTCATCGCAACGGTATTACCGCGTGTAAGGCACTATGACATCCCCCGAAAGTCCACTCACCACCGACCTCTACGAGCTCAACATGGTCCAGGCCTATCTGGACCGCGGCGAGGACAAGGAGGCCGTGTTCGAGTTCTTCGTGCGCCGTCTGCCGGAACGGCGCGGCTTTCTGCTTGCCGCCGGCCTCGACGATGCCCTCGACCTATCTCGAGACGTTGCGTTTCTCGCCGGGCGAGATCGACTGGCTGAAGAGCACCAAGCGCTTCCGCGACAACCTCATCGATTACCTCGCCGCGTTCCGCTTCACCGGCGACGTGCACGCGATTCCGGAAGGCACCGTCTGTTTTCCCAACGAGCCGCTGATGCGCATCACCGCGCCGCTGCCGATGGCGCAGCTGGTCGAGACGCGGCTGATCAACATCCTGCATTTCCAGACCATGATCGCCTCGAAAGCCGCGCGCATGGTGCTGGCCGCGCCCGGAAAAATTCTGTCCGATTTCGGCCTGCGCACCGCGCACGGCGCCGAGGCCGGGCTGTTTTCCGCGCGCGCGAGCTATATCGCCGGGTTTGGCGGCGCCGCGAACGTGCTTGCCGGCGAGCGCTACGGCATTCCGATCGTCGGCACGATGGCGCATTCTTTCGTGCAGGTGCACGACGACGAGATGACTGCGTTCGAGAATTTCGCACGCTCGCGGCCCGAAGGCGTGATCCTGCTGATCGACACCTACGACACCGAAGCGCGGCGCGCGAAAGGTCGTGGAGCTTGCGCCGAAGCTGCAGGCCGACGGCATCGCCATCCGCGGCGTGCGCATCGACAGCGGCGATCTTACAGACATGGCGAAGAAGGTGCGCGCCATTCTCGACGCCGGCGGGCTCGAAGAGGTCATCATCTTGGTGAGCGGCGGCATCAACGAGGATGTCTTGCTGAAGATGGCCGCGGCGAAAGCGCCGATCGACGGCTTCGGCATCGGCGTCAATCTCGATGCCTCGATCGACGCGCCCTCGCTCGACTGCGCCTACAAGCTGCAGGAATATGCCGGCCGGCCGCGCCGCAAGCTCTCCGAGGGCAAGCAGACCTGGCCCGGCCGCAAGCAGGTGTGGCGAGCCTATGACGCGCAAGAGCGGATGCGCGGCGACGTGCTCTCGCTCGAGAGCGACAGGCACGATGGCGAAGCGCTGGTCGTTCCGGTGATGCGTGGCGGCAAGCGGGTCGCGCCGGTGCCGACGCTCGCGCAAATTCGCGAACGCGCCAAACGTGATCTAGCGCGATTGCCCGAGCCGCTGCGCCGGCTTGAGGCTGGTGTCGCCTATCCGGTGGAAATTTCCGCGAAGCTCAAGGCGCTGGCGGCTGAAATGGACGCAAAGGCCGTCCGCCGGTAAGGAAGCGGAACGCGCTTAGCGTCTCAATGGTTATCGTAACGACCATCGAGTCACTTTGATGTTGCGTCTGGTATCCGTCCTTCTCGTGCTTTTGGCGACGGCGTTTGACTTGGCCGCACAAGATGCTGCGGAAAGCACTGATCATGCCTTTACAGCGAGCAACGACGAAACAAGCCGCCAGGCCCAGCAATCAATCTGCCTCCTGGTTGAATTCGGCGGCTCAGGCCAACGAGCTGCCAACCGAATTTTTTGTCCGACTGATCTGGCAGGAAAGCCGCTTCCGAGCCGGAGCCATCGGGCCATCAACCCGAACCGGCAAGCACGCTCAGGGAATTGCACAATTCATGCCGGGCACTGCGGCCGAACGTAATCTGCTCGATCCGTTCAATCCGATAGAGGCGTTGCCGAAGGCGGCCGAGTTCCTCAAAGATTTGCGTAGTCAGTTTGGCAATCTTGGCCTTGCGGCTGCTGCCTACAATGCAGGCCCAGGCCGGGTCCGGGCGTGGATGGCGGGCACGAGCTCAATGCCTGCTCAGACGCGGGCCTATGTGCTGGCAGTGACCGGCAATTCTATTGAGGAGTGGGCGACGGGTCGCGATGTCAAAAGCAAAAACGACAGTGAATCAAGTTGTTCAATGTTGATGGCAAGGCTCAAGCAACCACCGACGACTTTCCTTGGCGCTCTTCAGCAACGCGTGGTGGCGGGTGCGATTCAACCCTGGGGCGCCATCCTTGGCGCGAACCAATCGCGCTCGGAAATCTTGGACCGCTATGCTGCTCTCCAGCGGAAATTCGCAGCAGCGCTGGCCGGGCTGGACCCGATTGTATTTGAACGCACGCGCGGCGGACTGCCTCGCTATCAAGTGCGGGTCGGTGCCGAATCGCGCCAGGCCGCAAACGACATTTGCAAAAAAATTCATCTTGCGGGAGGCGACTGCGTTGTTCTGCGCAATCCGGGCAGTTAGAAGATTTTGCGGTAGATCTGCCGGTCGTTATTTTGTCGCCTTTGCAAGCTGGACCACCCTCGCCCATTTCGCCTCTTCGCGGTCGATATCGAGGGCATACTCTTCCGGCGTGCTTGGATTAGCGACCGCACCATCAGCCGCGATCCGTTCTTTCACGTCGTCCGCATTAAGCGCCTGCCTCAGAGCCTGATTGAGTTTTCTGAGCACCGGACCAGGGGTGCCGGCTGGAGCAATGAGCCCGTAGCGTTGCTCTGCTTCGAAGCCTTTGAGACCTGCCTCCTCCATTGTCGGAACGTCCGGCAGCATAGGCGTGCGGCGCAGCGCACATGTGCCAAGGGCACGTAAGGTACCGGCTCTAATGTTGCCAATCGTCGGCGGAAGACTGCTGAAAATCATCGATACGTGTCCTCCGAGCACGTCGTTGATCGCCGGACCGGCACCCTTGAACGGGATATGGGTGAGCGTGATGCCGGCCTGATCGGCAAACATGACCGCTGTTAAGTGATTTACAGTGCCGACGCCCCCGGAACCGTAGGTGAAAGTCTGCGGATTTTTCCTGGCTTGCGCAATCAATTCCTGAACGCTTTGAGCCTTAACCGAAGGCCCAACCACGAGGATGATGGCACTCTTGGCAATCATCCCGACAGGAGCGAAATCCTTGCGCGGATCGTAGCCCGCATTCTCGATGGCCGTCGGAGCCATGGTCAGCGTTCCGGTACTGCCCATCGCAATCGCGTAACCATCAGCCGGTGATTTTGCGAGTTGACGGGTGCCGAGCGTTCCACCCGCACCAGGTCGATTTTCGACGATCACCTGCTGATCAAGCGACTGCGTCATCTTTTGAGCGATGATCCGTGCAATGGTATCATTGCCACCGCCTGGCGCCTGCGGAACGATCAGCGTGATCGGCCGGGAAGGATAGTCGTCAGCCGATGCGGAACGCACGCGAGCCAGGTCCGGCAGCACAAATGGAGCGCCGACCAGCGCTTTGATGACGTCGCGTCGTCTCATTCGCCCCTCACGACCAGCTCGCCTGTCACTCGATTTTTTTCATCGGCGCGCGCGATGAGCGCTAAGGGAACAGAGATGCGGATTGATGAGGCTATCCCTGCCCCGCCCTATTCCAGCCGCGCGCGCCTTCGCCGTAGACCTCGTGGCCCTTGTCGGTGACGACCACCGTGTCCTCGAGCTTGATGAAGCCGCGCGCCGGATGCATCAGCGTGGTCTCGACCGACACCACCATGCCGGCTTCCAGCGGCTCCTTCGCGTATTCGCTCGGGTAAGGCACCGGGCCGCGATCGGTGAGACGCGGCGCCTCGTGGCTGACCATGCCCATGCCGTGCGCGAGGAATTCCATGTGGTTGTTGTGCTTTGATTTCTGCACCAGCGGCGCCGCCGCGGCGTAGATTTCGCCGCCGATCATTCCGGCGCGGATCGGCTTCATCGCGGCGCGCTGGATGGTTTCGATCTCGCCCAGAAGATCCTCGAGCTCGGCGTCCGGCTCGCCCTGGATCGCCATGCGGCAGACATCGCCGATATAGCCCTCGTAGTTGCCGCCGGAATCGATCGACATGATGTCGCCCTTCTCCCATTTCTGGTCGGAGGGCGCGCGGTTCATGCTGGTGCCGCAGGTGATCAGGCAATATTCAAAGGTAAGCCCGCGGTTGGTTTCCTCGCGGCGCAACGCCTCGACCACCTCGGCCTTGGTGACGCCGGGCTTGCTGCGCCGCGATGACCGCCTGCATCGAACTCGATCACCGCTTCGGATGCGTATTTCAGCAATTTCAATTCTTCGGCGGACTTCTTCACGCGCTGGCGCTCGAGCACGTAGAGCGCATCGACCCACTCGGCATCGGGAAATGCGGCGCGCAGCACCTGCGAGGCGTCGTAAGGCAGGAAGCCGAACTCGGTCGCGATGCGCTTCGGCTTGAGGCCGATCTTGCGCATGTGCTCGACCGCCTTCTGCATGGCGTCGACCGTGCCCCAGGTGTTTGTCTGCGTCTCCGGCGTCCACATCGGATTGACCTCGCGCTGGAATTTCTCCAGGCGGTGACCGATATAGGCGGCCTTCTCCGGCGCGCCTTTCGGGTAGACCAGCACCGGCAGATAGCGGGTAATGCCGGTCGCATCCATGTAGTCGAAGAAGTCGGCGCGATGGCCGCCGAGCAGATACTGCACATTGTGCTTCGAGGTCGCCAGCACCACGTCGATGCCGGCCTCATCCATCAGGCGATCAAGGCGATGGTGATCGAAGGGGATCGCGAGTCCTTTGGCCGGCTGAGCGTTGACGTTCACGACGCGCCTCCATTCGGATTCTTGATTAAACAGAAGCCTAGGACCAGAGTTCCTTGCTCGCAAGCCGGGCGCCTTCGCTCAGCGCCTCCAGTTTCGCCCACATGACCGATGGATGCACGCGGCGATGGAACGGCCCCTGCGCAAAGCCGCAATCGGTGCCGGCGATCACGTTCTCGCGGCCGACGACGCGCGCCAGCCGCACGATGCGCTCGGCGACCAGCTCGGGATGCTCGACCACATTGGTGGCGTGGCTGATGACGCCGGGAATCAGCACCTGCCCCGCGCCGAGCTTTGCATTTTTCCATACCTGCCATTCGTGCTCGTGGCGCGGATTGGCGCCCTCGATGACATAGGCGCCGACCTTCACCTTGAGGATCAGGTCGACGATCTCCTTGAGCGGCACGTCGCTGGTATGCGGCCCCGGCCACGAGCCCCAGCACACGTGGTAGCGGATGCGGTCGGCCGGCAGCCCTTCGATCGCGTGATTGAGGATGTCGACCTGCTGCGACAGCCATTTGCGGTAATCGGCGAAACTCGCCGGCGGCACCATGCGGTCATAGGTGACCGCGCTGCGCGCATCGTCGAGCTGCAGCAGGAAGCCGGCATCGACGATCATCTTGTATTCGGTGCGCATCGCCTCTGCGATCGCGGCCTGCAGCTCCTCGTCGCTCTTGTAGTATTCGTTCTTGCGATCGGGGATCACGCTCGCCGGCGCGGCGACGGGCAGGAAGGCCTCTTCGACCTTCACGTTCTTGAGCGCGGCCTTGAAGTTGTCGATGTCGCGCTGCAGCTCGGCCTGCCCGGTATATTTGATCGGGCCGACGCAGATGGCATCGGTCGTCGTCGCGACCGCTTCCTTGGCATCGAGCTCGGCGTAGAACTCGGCAAACTTCGTGCGGTCGGCGCCGCGCTTGAACGGATTGGCCGCCTCCTGCCTGAGCGGCCGGCGCTCGAAACCCGACAGCCGCTCGAGCGCATATTGCGCCCAGCTGATCGACTTGCCGAACTCGCCGTCGCTGACGACGTCGATGCCGGCACCCGCCTGCTCGCGCACGACGTCGGCAACGGAGTCGCTCAGGCATTTCTGATAGGCTTTTACGTCGTAAGGCTTGCCGCCCTGCTTGGCGCGCAGGAATTCCTGCAGCGCCTGCGGGCGGATCAGGCTGCCGACATGCGTCGTGAGAATGCGATCGGTGCTGCGTTTCATGCGCGCTCTATGCCTCCCGCGCGGATGAAAGGCAATGCATGGGCGACGGCCCAATTCGCCTGCGCTATGCCTTCACCACGCCGATCAGTTGTTCGAGCTTTGCCGGATCCTTGCGCAGGACTTCGCTGGCGCCGTCATAGACGATGCGGCCGCGGTCCATCACCACCGCGCGCGGGGAGATGTCGAGCGCAAGCCGCGTGTTCTGCTCGACCAGCACGATCGCCAGGCCGCTCGACTGCGTCAGCCGCTTCACCGCGCGCGCCAGCTCCTCGACGATCACCGGCGCCAGCCCTTCCGACGGCTCGTCCATCAGCAGCACCGTCGGATTGCCGATGAGCGCGCGGCCGATCGCCAGCATCTGCTGCTCGCCGCCCGACAGCTGATTGCCCCGGTTGTCGGCGCGCTCCGCCAAGCCGCGGAAAAAGCTCGAACACCGTCTCGATCGTCCACGATCCCGGCCGCGCCGCGACTTCGAGGTTTTCCCGCAACGTGAGCGAAGGAAAAATCTCGCGCTCCTGCGGCACGTAGCCAAGCCCGGCGCCGACGCGGCGATAGGTCGCCATCTTCGAGATGTCGTTGCCGTGCAGCGACAGCCGGCCGCCATGCAGCGTGGTGTGGCCCATGATGGTGGCGAGCAGCGTGGTCTTGCCGACGCCGTTGCGCCCGATGATCGACACGCGTCTCGCTCGGCGCCGAGCGCGAAGCGAATGTCCTCGAGCACAACGGTCTCGCCGTAGCCGGCGCGGACGTTTTCGAGGTCGAGCGCCCATTTAGCCATGGCGGCCTCCGCGATGGCCTTCCTGGCCGAGATAGACCGCGTTCACCTGCTCGTTGTTCATGATCTCGTCGGGCGTGCCGTGCGTGAACACCGCGCCCTGCACCAGCACGGTGATTTCCTTCGCGAAGCGGAAAACCACGTCCATGTCGTGCTCGATGATCAGCACCGCGATGTCGGGATCGAGCGCGGCCACCACGTCGAGGATGAGATGGCTCTCCGACGACGGCACGCCGGCGGCCGGCTCGTCGAGCAGCAGCACGCGCGGCTTCTGCGCGAGCGCAATGGCGATCTCCACCAGCCGCTGGCGGCCATAGGGCAGCTCGCGCACCAGCTTGAGCGCATCGTCGACCAGCCGCAGCGAGTCGAGATGATCGAGCGCCTCGTCAAGAACGACCCGGCTGCTGCCGACCGGCCGCCACATATTATTGGCATGGCCGTCGCGCTCGCTGATGCACATGCCGATGTTTTCCAGCACCGTGAGCCCGCGGAACAGCTGGTTGATCTGGAAGGTGCGCGCAAGCCCGCGCCGCGCGCGCTCGGCCTGGCTCAGCGCGGTGATGTCCTCGCCGTTGAGGAGCACGCGGCCCGAATGCGGCTTGAGCGCGCCGGTGATCAGGTTGACCAGCGTCGTCTTGCCGGCGCCGTTGGGGCCGATCAGCGCGTGCCGCGCTCCGCGCTCGAGCGTCAGATTGACGTCGCGCGTCACCGGCAGCGCGCCGAAAGCCCGGTTCAGTCCCTCGACCTGCAGCGCGGCGCTCATGACTTCTTCCTCTCGGAGAAGTATTTGCCGATGCTCTCGAACACGCCGAGCACGCCGCGCGGCGCGAACAGCACCGCCAGCACCAGCATCAGGCCGATGCCGAACTGCCAGAAGGTCGGGCTCAATTTCGAGAAATAGTCCTCGAGCACCATGTAGACCGCCGCGCCCACGAAGGCGCCGTAAAGCCGGCCGGTGCCGCCGAGGATCAGCATCACCATCACCTTGGCGGAATTGTCGAAGTCGAAGACCGTCAGCGTGACGTAGGCGTTGGTCTGGGTGAACAGCGCACCCGCGACGCCGGCGATCGCGGCGGCAATCGTGTAGACCGTCACCAGGCGGCGGTGCACCGGCGAGCCGATCGCATGCATGCGCCGGACGTTCTCGCGAATGCCGGTCAGCGCCTGCCCGAACGGCGAATAGACGATCCTGCGGACAAAGAAGAACACCACCACCAGCACCGCGAGGACATACAGGTAATATGTGTGGCCATAGAGGTCGTAGTCGAACACGCCGAACAGCGGCTTGAACATCCAGCCCCGGCAGGCCGTCATAGCCGCCGGAAATGTCCGAGCGCAGGTTGCCGGTTTCCTGCAGCAGGATCGCGGTCGCGAGCGTCAGCATCAGCAGCGTGAGGCCGCGATAGCGCAGCAGGAACCAGCCGGTGATGAAGCCGACAAGGCCGGCCGCAATCGCGGCCGCGAACAGCCCGCTGATCGGCTCGCTCCAGCCCAGGCGCGCGGCGGCAAGGCCGACCGTATAGGCGCCGACGCCGAAGAAGGCGGCATGGCCGAGCGTGACGATGCCGGCATAGCCGAGGATGAGATCGAGCGAGAGCGCGAACATCACCATCACCAGCACCTGGCTGCCGAAGGTCATGCGCTCCGGAAACATGAAATAGACGGCGATGGCGACGAGCCACGGCAAGCGTTTCCGCGAGGCGGAAACGATGGCGCCTGAGCAGATATTCCGCCGCGCGCTCGCGCGCTTCGGAACGGCCTGCCGGCGCTGATGGTCTCACTCGCGGCCATAGAACCCCGCCGGCTTGACCAGAAGAACGGCAACCGTCACCGCATAGACGAAAAATCCGCCGGCATCGGAGAGCAGATATTTCCCGGCCGTGTCGAACACGCCGAGCACAAGCGCCGCCAGCAGCGTGCCCTTCAGGCTGCCGAGGCCGCCGACCGCGACCACGATCAGGAACAGCACAAGATAGAGAACGGCAAAGCTCGGCGAGAGACCGAACAGCTGGATGGCAAGCCCGCCGCCGAGCGCGGCAAGGCCCGATCCCACCGCGAAGGTGAGCGTGAACAGCCGGTCGACATTGATGCCGACCGATTCCGCCATGCGCCGGTTGTCGACGGCGGCGCGGATCTTGGCGCCGATATTGGTGCGCTCGAATGCGTACCAGAGCACGGCGATCAGCACGGCGCCGAGCACGATCAGGAACGCGCGATAGCTCGGGAAATTGCGGAAGCCGAGGTTGACGTCGCCCTGCAGCCAGTCCGGCAGCGGCACCGATTTCGGAATCGGCCCGTAAAGATAAGTCGCGGTCGCGATCGCCATGAAGGCGAGACCGATGGTGAGCAGCACCTGCTCGAGATCGGTGGATTTATAGAGCCGGCGATAGAGGCCGCGCTCGAACACGACGCTCACTGCGCCGACGACGACCGCCGCGATGACGAGCGATGGAACAAAGCCGACGCCGAGCGTGCGCGTCAGCGTGACGACGATATAGCCGCCGGCCATCGCGAAGGCGCCGTGCGCCAGGTTCACGAAGCCCATCAGCCCCATCGTGACCGAAAGGCCGACGGAGGTGATGAACAGGAACATGGCGTAAGCCAGGCCGTCGAACAGGATGCTGACGGCGATGATCGCGAAATGCGGCACGAGCCCCACCTCGTGTTGAAGAAAACGCCGCCGCGCCTTTATGCGCGGCGGCGCCGTTTGCTGTCAAATGCAAGTGAACGTCAGGTGCCGCAGCGGCCGAGCTTCAACTCCTTGCACTCGTCCTTGACCGCGTTGGTGGTGCCAAGCACCTTGATGCCAAGCTTGCCGTCCGGCTTGCGGATGACTTCCATGGCGTACTCGTTCTGCACGATGTCGCGGGTGGCCGGCGTCGATCGTGACCGGGCCGCGCGGACCCTTGGCGGTCCAGCCTTTCATCGCATCGATCACCTGCTGGCCGTCAGTCGACCTTCCCGTTGAGCTTTTTGATCGTATCGAAGATGGCGTGCATGGTGTCCCAGCCGGCCGCCGACATGAAGTCCGGATAGGAGTCCTTGCCGTAGGCTTCGTGCCAGGCCTTGTTAGTGCTTTGTTCTCGGCATTGTCGAGATCGACGGCGTAGTTGCCCATCACGATGGTGCCGATGGCGGCGTCGCCCATGTCCTGCAGCTTGTTGTCGGGGATCAGGTCCATCGGGCCAATCAGCTTGACGCCGGCCTTGCGCATGCCGAGCTCGCCGTAGGCCTTCATCACGCCGGTCGCGTGCGCGCCGGAGGGAATGAAGACGTACATGCAGTCGGGCTTGGCGTCCTTGATGCGCTGAAAGAACGGCGTGAAGTCCGGCACCTGCACCGGGCTGCCCATCGGGATCGCCTCGGTGATCTTGCCGCCCGCCTTCTCGAAGCCGGTCTTGAAGGCTTCGGTCGAATCCTTGCCCGGCGGGAAGTCGGTATAGGCCATCGCCGCGGTCTTGCAGCCGACCTTGCTGTGAGCAAAGGCGCCCATCGGATAGCCATGGTGCCACATGCTGAACGAGAGCCGCGCGATATAGGGCGACAGATTGGTTATCCAGGCGGTGCCGGCATTGGCGATGACCATCGGCACCTTGGCCTGCGTCATCACCGGTGCCAGCGCGATCGCCGACGGCGAGAAGACGAAGCCGGTGAGGATCTGCACCTTGTCGTTGGTGATCAAGTTCGGTCGCGACGGTCTTGGCCTGCGCGCCGGTCGGCGGGCCTTCGTCACGCTTGATGATCTCGACTTTGTGCGGCGCGATGTCCTTGGCGTGCAGTTTGACGTAAAGGTCGAACGCCTTGTCGATCTGGTGACCGAGGTCGGCATTGGCGCCGCTGAACGGAAGCACCACGCCGATCTTGACGGTCTCGGCCTGGGCGGCTCCGCCCACCGCAAAGGCCAGGGCGGCTACCCCGAGCCAGCCAAACTTGCGCATCTCATCCTCCCTACAGACTTGAAATAGTTTGGAATCCCACTAATCCATGGGCCCGCCCTGCGGCCCACTCGCTCCTAAACTGGACTAATTTGAAGGTCCCGGTCAATCGGGAATGGCGTCACGCTGTGACGCAGCCTTTACAGATTTCAATGCGTCGGGGATCGATGCGCCGATGGCGGCCTGCTCAGGCGGCACTTTTGGCGCTGATCGCGGCGACCGAGCTGGTGGACGTCGCCTCGAACTTCTTGCGGTCGCCGGTCATATCGAGCGAGGCGACTTCCACACGGTTACGCCCGCGCTCCTTGGCGTAATAAAGCGCATGGTCGGCTTGCGCCAACAGCTCGGTCACGTCGAGTGTCCGCCCCAGGCAATGCACCAGGCCGATGCTGACTGTACCGCATACCGGGTGGCCGTCGACCTCCTGCGCCATCTGGGCAAAGGTCTCGCGAATGCGCTCGGCCACGGCCACGGCCTTCTCGCGGCTGGTGTCGGCGAGCACCGCGGCGAACTCCTCACCGCCGAGCCGGCCAACGAGATCGGATCCGCGCATCGACTTGCGCGCCGCCTCGGTGAAGATTTCCAGCACGCGATCGCCGACCGCATGGCCGAAGCGGTCGTTGATCGATTTGAAGTGGTCGAGATCGATGACCAGGAACGCCGTCGGACGCGGATTGGCGACGTGCAGTTTCGCGAGCATGGACGCGTCCTGCAGAAACGAGCGGCGGTTGGCGATGCCGGTGAGCGGATCGACCATCGCGGCCTTGCGGTGACGCAGCTCCGTGCGCTCCTTCGCCATCGCAAGCAGGAGGAATGCGCTGGAGATCGTGAGCAGCAGGGCCTCGAAGCTCAGCACTGTCATCCAGACGCTTCCGTAAATGCCGTCGCTCGCTCGAGACCGACGGCAGCAGCGCGATCATCGGCGTGCGCAGCAGGAACAGTGCGCCGTGCGCAAAGAACATGACGATCGCCGGCCAGCGGGAGACCAGCGCCTCGCTGCGCCCGCGCCAGAATTCATACGCGGTAAGCCAGACGTAAGACGTGATGATGCCGGCGATGATCAGCGACCGGAGATCGCTGTTCTCCGTCACCAGCGGCAGGCGGCACACCAGCAGCCAGAGAACGGCGCCGGTGACCAGATAGACAGGCTCGACCGGACGGCCATCGAACACGCGCGCGCCGGTCCAGGTCATGGCAAAGGCGGTAAAGAGCAGTGCGTTGGCAAGATCGATGCTGATCAGATCGGGCGACGATCCGTAGAGGCCGAACAGCGCGATCGAGGCAAGCCGGGTCACATGGGCAAAGCCCCACCAGCAGACGGCGCGAAGCGCCATGTTCTGCGCCCAAACGAAAAGCAGCAGCAGACCGAGGATGCCCTCGACGTAGATCGTCACCAGAAAAAGCGTATGGACGTCGAGCGTCATTCGTCAGCCAACCTGCCCGGCCCCCGAGCTCCAGAATCCGTCCCCACCGCCACGACTAGAACGTCCGCAGGAAAAATCTAATGAATGTGAATACTCCGGACGGCCGAATACGCCGCTATGGTTTCGAAGTTGTTGCCAATGTGGCTACAATCGCCGCAATTCGACTGAAATTTCCGCGTTCGTTTGGCGGCTTCGGCCGCGTTTCTCCGGCCTTGTGACGTTGTAGGGCCTCCACTAGGGTCAAATCCTCCCATTAGTCCCGGGACCGGGCATGCAAATCCGCGACGGCATTATTGAAGCAATCGGCCATACGCCGCTCATCAAGTTGGAGCGCGCATCGGAGGCGACGGGCTGCACGATCCTCGGCAAGGCCGAGTTCATGAACCCGGGCGGCTCGGTGAAGGACCGCGCCGGCCGGCAGATGATCCTTGAGGCGGAAAAGCGCGGCGAGTTGCGCCCGGGCGGCCTCGTCGTCGAGGCAACCGCGGGCAATACCGGCATCGGCCTTGCGCTCGTCGCCAATGCGCGGGGATATCGCACGCTGATCGTCATTCCCGAGACGCAAAGCCAGGAAAAGAAGGACATGCTTCGGCTGTGCGGCGCCGAGCTTGTCGAGGTGCCGGCGGCGCCCTACTCCAACCCGAACAACTATCAGCATGTCGGGCGGCGGCTGGCCGAGCAGCTCAAGAAGACCGAAAAGAACGGCGTCATCTTCGCCGACCAGTGGAACAATCTCGACAACCGCAAGGCCCACTACGTCTCGACCGGGCCGGAGATCTGGGAAGAGTGCGGCGGCAAAGTCGACGGCTTCATCTGCGCGATCGGCACCGGCGGCACGATTGCGGGCGCCTCGACATTCCTGCGTGAGAAAAAGAAGGACATTGTGATCGGCGTCGCCGATCCGCGCGGCGCGGCGATGTACCATTTGTTCAAGGACGGCAAGGCGACGGCGACCGAAGGCGGCTCGATCACCGAGGGCATCGGTCTCGGCCGCGTGACCCCGATCATCGACGGCCTGAAGGTCGACAAGTCCTATCTCATTCCCGATGAAGAAGCGCTTCCGCTCATCTTCGACTTGCTCGAGCACGAGGGCCTTTGCCTCGGCGGCTCGTCCGGCATCAACATCGCCGGCGCCATCCGCCTTGCGAAAGATCTCGGCCCGGGAAAAACCATCGTCACGATCCTCGCCGATTACGGCACGCGCTATCAGTCCAAGCTGTTCAACCCGGACTTCCTGCGCTCGAAGAAATTGCCGGTGCCCGATTGGCTCGAGCGCAAATCGAACATCAAGCCGCCATTCGAGAAGACGTGAGCGGCCAATGGCGACCGAGTGCCTGTTCCGCGACGATTCCTACCTCAAGAGATTGCGAGGCGCGCGTTGTCGCTCTGACCGACCAGGGCGGCATCGTGCTCGACCGCACGGTTTTCTACGCCACCTCAGGCGGACAGCCCGGCGACACAGGGGCGCTGACCGCAGGCGGCGTCCGCATTCCGATCGAGAGCGGCGGTCTACACCGATGCCGCAAAGACCGAGATCGCTCATGTGCCCGCCGCCGGCTCGCCCGCGCTGAACATAGGCGATAAAGTCACGGCGAGCATTGATTGGGACAAGCGTTACGCGCGCATGCGCATGCATACCGCGCTGCATCTGCTGTCGGCCGTGCTGCCTTACGCGGTGACCGGCGGCTCGGTCGGCGACAGCGAAAGCCGGCTCGACTTCGACATTCCGGAGGCCGGCCTCGACAAGGACGCGATCACGGCGAAGGTCGCTGAAATGATCGCCAGCAATGCGGCGGTGACCAGCCGCTGGATCACCGACGCCGAGCTCGAGGCCAATCCGGGCCTCGTCAAGACAATGTCGGTGAAGCCGCCGATGGGCACCGGGCAGCGTACGTCTCATCGAAATTGCCGGGCTCGACCTGCAGCCTTGCGGCGGCACGCATGTCCGGGCGACCGGTGAAATCGGCGCGGTCCGCGTCACGCAGATCGAGAAGAAGGGCAAGCAGAACCGGCGCGTCCGGCTGGCACTTGTATGAACCTAGTGGCGGACGCAACGATTGGACGATTGTGCGCATTAGATCGCGAGGCTCGCACCAAACGGAGTTATGATGGCCGCACTACCATCAAGTCGCTGGCTCAAGTCAACCGAATGGCTTGCCGGCGAGCTCGGCAAGCCGGACGTCGCCGTCATCGACGGGTCCTACTACCTGCCGACGCAGAATCGCGATGCCAGGGCGGAGTACGTTGCCGGTCATATTCCTGGCGCGGCGTTCTTCGACATCAATGCGGTCGCCGATCATTCGACCGAACTGCCCCACATGTTGCCGGGGCCGGACCAGTTCGGCGCGGCCGCCGGCGATCTCGGAATTTCGGAGAAAGATACGATCGTCGTCTACGACGGCACCGGGCTTTATTCGGCGCCGCGCGTCTGGTGGACCTTCCGAATCTTCGGCGCACGCAACGTCTATATCCTCGATGGCGGCCTGCCCGCCTGGAAGGCGGAAGGCCGGCCGACCGAAGCCGGCACCGTCAAGCGGCCGAAAAAAACGTTCAATGCCGAGATGGATACCGGCGCCGTGGCCATGCTCAGCGACGTGCAGATGGCGCTCAACGATCAAAGCGCGCAGGTGGTCGATGCCCGCTCGGCCGGGCGCTTTGCCGGACGCGAGCCCGAGCCGCGCGCCGGGCTTCGTTCCGGGCATATGCCGGGTGCGTTCAGCGTTCCCTTTCACCGAGATCGTTGAGAACGGCCGCCTCGCCTCGCCCGAGCGCATTGCGCAGGCCTTCAAGAAAGCCGGCGTAGACACCGACAAGCCTGTGATCACCAGCTGCGGCTCCGGCGTCACCGCCGCGATCCTCACCCTCGGCCTCGAAACGCTCGGCAAAAAACCGGCACGCGTCTATGACGGTTCATGGTCGGAATGGGGCGCGCGCCCCGACCTTCCGGTCGCCAAGGATTACGCGCAGGATCTGACTCAGGAACAGCTTGGTGCGCTCGTGCTGCGGGTGCGCGAAAAATTCGTCGGGTACGTTTGCCTCGACGATCTGACCCTCGTCCATGAACACGATGCGGTTCGCGACCTGGCGGGCAAAACCCATTTCGTGCGTGACGACCAGCATGGTCATGCCGTCATGCGCCAGTGCAACCATCGTGTCGAGCACTTCCTTGACCATTTCGGGATCGAGCGCGGAGGTCGGCTCGTCGAACAGCATGATCTTCGGGTTCATGCACAGCGCGCGCGCAATGGCGACGCGCTGCTGCTGCCCACCCGATAACTGGCCGGGATACTTGTTGGCCTGTTCGGGAATCTTGACGCGCTGTCAGGTAGTGCAGCGCCACGTCTTCCGCTTCTCCTTTCGGCATCTTGCGCACCCAGATCGGAGCCAGCGTGCAGTTCTCCAGCACCGTCAGGTGGGGAAACAGATTGAAATGCTGAAACACCATGCCAACTTCGCGGCGGACCTCGTCGATTTTCTTCAGGTCCGCGGTCACCTCGACGCCATCGACAAGGATCTGTCCGCCCTGATGCTCTTCCAGGCGATTGATGCAGCGGATCATCGTCGACTTGCCGGACCCTGACGGTCCGCAAATCACGATTCGCTCGCCGCCACGGACCTTCAGATTGATGTCGCGGAGCACATGGAAATCGCCGTACCACTTGTTGAGCTCAATGAGCTCGACGGCGGTTTCGGTCCTGAGCCTCCCCGGCTTGAGGAGCGAGCCGGAATTTTCGTCCGCGGTCATGTGCTGCCCCTCACCGTCGGCCGCTCTTGCCGAGACGCGCTTCCATTGCGCGAGCATAGCGCGACATGCCGTAGCAGAAGACCACATAAAAAATGGCGGCAACCGCGTAACCGGTCGTGCTGGTGACGGGCGTTGCCCATTTCGGATCGATGCGGGCCACCTCGATTGTGCGCAGGAGATCAAAGATGCCTACGATGAAGACCAACGTCGTGTCCTTGAACAGCCCTATATAGGTGTTGACGATGTTCGGGATCGTCACTGTCAGCGCCTGCGGCAGGACGACAAGGCGCATCATTTGGGCGTAGCCGAGACCGACGGCCATGGCGCCTTCGTACTGGCCTCTCGGTATCGCCTGCAGGCCCGCGCGCACGACCTCCGCCATATAGGCGGAGGCGAAGATCGCAATGCCGACCAGCGCACGCACCAGCTTGTCGGGCGAATACTGCTCGGGAACGAACAGTGGCAGCATCACTCCGGCCATGAACAGCACGGTGATCAAAGGCACGCCGCGGACGAATTCGATGAAAATGACCGAGAGCGCCCGCACCACCGGCATGCGCGAACGGCGACCGAGCGCGAGCAAGATCCCAAGGGGCAGCGAAAACACGATGCCGACCGAGGCCACCACGATCGTCACGAGCACCCCACCCCACAGCACGGTATCGACCGGCTCTAGGCCAATCGCCGACCATCCCGTCAGCAGGATGTACGACACGACCGGCAGCACGATAAAGAAATAAATGGCACCAACGTCGCGGCGCGGCGCCTTCAGCCACAACAGCCAGACCACTCCGACAGCCAGCATAAGAAAGAACACATCGACCCGCCAGCGCTGCGGAATGGGATAAGAGCCGTAGATGAAATACGGCAATCGTTCCCAGACGAACGGCCAACAGGCGCCGATCTCGCGGTGCTGGACGGTCCAGAGACAGGCGTCGCGGTCGCTGCCGCTCCACACCGCATCGATCACCAAAAACCGCACGATTTCGGGGATCGCCCAGGCGAGCAGCAGCACGATCAGCACCGTCAGTGCAATATTGAATGGCGTGGACAGCAGATTGGCACGCAGCCATGCGAACGCGCCCCTCATCTCCGCCGGCGGGGGCTGCGGCGCAATCGTCGCACGGCGCACAAAGGCCATTTCAGCAACGGCAAGATCGCCTTCGGCCATGGTCATGGGCTTGGCCTCACCGTTCCACCAGCGCCATGCGACGGTTGTAGAGATTCATGATCAGCGACGTCGCGAGGCTGATGACGAGATAGACGAGCATCGTGATGGCCACGACCTCGACGGCCTGCCCTGTCTGGTTGAGCACCGTGCCGGTGAAGACCTGTACGAGGTCCGGGTAGCCAATGGCCACCGCCAGCGACGAATTCTTGGTCAGATTGAGATACTGGCTGGTCAGAGGCGGGATGATCACCCGCATCGCCTGTGGCACGACGATCAGCCGCAATGTCGGACCCGGCCGCAGGCCCAGCGAATAGGCCGCCTCGCTCTGGCCGCGCGACACCGCCAATATGCCGGCACGGACCACTTCGGCGATGAAGGCGGCCGTGTAGATCGACAGGCCGAACAGCAGCGCGACAAATTCCGGCAGCACCTCGATGCCGCCGGCGATGTTGAAGCGTCCGGCCTGCGGAAACTCGAAGCCGATGGGACGGCCAACCACGGCGAAAACCGCAAGCGGCAACCCGATCATCAGCAGGAGTGTCACGACCAAAACGGGAGCGCGCTGCCCTGTCCGCTCCTGACGCTTGCGGGCCCAGACATAAAACGCAATCGCGGCAACAGCGCCTACAAGCAGGGACAATTCAACGAACCCAAGACCGCCCTTGAGGATTGGCAGCGGCAGAAAAAAGCCGCGGTTATTGAGAATGAGGCCGCCGGGAATGACGATGCTCTCGCGGATGTCGGGCAGCGTCTTCAGCACGGCGTTGTACCAGAAGAGCAATTGCAGCAGCAGTGGCAGATTGCGGATGATCTCCACATAACTGCCGGCCGCCTTCGCGAGCAGCCAGTTGCTCGACAGGCGCGAAATGCCGACGATGAAGCCGATGATCGTCGCAAACACGATGCCGAGGGCGGCGACCAAAAGTGTGTTGAGCAACCCGACCCAAAAAGCGCGGCCATAGGTCGAGCCGCGCGACGAATACTCGATCAGCGTCTGACTGATGTCGAAGCCGGCCGTCTGGTTCCAGAATCCGAAGCCGGATGCGATCTGGGCCCGCGCCAGGTTGTCGATCGCGTTGCGGGCGGCGCCGTAGACGAGCAGCGCGACCACCGTGCAGAGAACGAGTTGATAGGCAATGCTGCGGACCTTCGGGTCGTTGTAGAACACGACACGCGCGGGGCGCGGCTGCGCCGGCAGGTCACTCGGCATTTCCCCCTCGTCGGACGCCCAAAGCGGCGTCGGCACTCCTTTGACAGGACCGCGGGAGCGCGCATCGCGGCCAACGGTATCGCTATCCGCTCAGCGAATTGGCGGCGCGTACTGGATACCGCCTTTGGTCCACAATTTGTTCAGCCCGCGCTCGATCTTGAGCGGCGAGCCCATGCCGACGTTGCGCTCAAACGATTTACCGTAGTTGCCGACCTGCTTGACGATGCGAGCCGCCCAATCCTTGGTCAGGCCGAGTTGCTCTCCGTAATTGCCTTCGGTCCCGACAAAGCGCTTGATCTCCGGGTTTGGCGACTTCATCGCATCGTCGAGAGTTCTTCGAGGAAATGTTCAGCTCCTCGGCATCGATCATGGCGAAGAGCGTCCACTTCACAATGTCGTACCACTGGTCGTCTCCGTGGCGCACGACCGGACCCAGCGGCTCTTTCGAGATGATCTCTGGCAGGATCACGTGGTCGTCGGGATTGCTGACACGAAGCCGCTCGGCGTAGAGGGCCGAAGCGTCGGTCGTGTAGCTGTCGCAGCGGCCCGCATCGTAGGCCTTCAGCGCCTCGTTCGCGGTGGCAAAGGTGACGCTCTTGAGCTGCATTTTATTGGCGCCGAAATAGTCGGCGAGATTGAGCTCGGTGGTCGTGCCCTGCTGGACGCAGACGGAAGCGCCATTGAGCTCCAGCGCGGAGTTCACCTTCAGCGACTTGCGCGCCATGAAGCCCTGGCCATCGTAATAATTGACCCCCACGAAGTTGAGGCCGAGCGAGGTGTCGCGCGACGACGTCCACGTCGTGTTACGTGCCAGCACATCGATTTCGCCCGACTGCAAGGCGGTGAAGCGGTCTTTCGCCGACAACGGCACATATTTGACCTTATTGGCATCGTTGAGCACCGCGGCGGCGATGGCCCGGCAGAAATCGACGTCGAGTCCGGCCCATTTCCCCTGCGCGTCAGGCAGGCCGAACCCTGCGAGCGTGCCGTTGGCACCGCAGTTGAGCATGCCACGATCTTTCACCGCCTTGAGCGTCTGCGCGGATACGCCTTGCGCGGTAATGGCGAGGATGAGCGCAACGAGTGTGGTCAAGTCGCTTCATGTGGCGGTTCCTTCAAAACCTGTTCGTGCAAAGGGCTTGTACAATTCTCAAACTTATCCGTCGCCGGAGGTCCTCCGGCGGTAACAGGCGCTCCCTCTGGCCCTTATCTCTCGATAGCCCCTTCTTGCGCGGCATCACAGAACGATCGGCTTGCCGGGTCAAGGGGTTGACGCTCGCGCGCCGTGCGGACGTATATGTCTTTGCGCCGGGAACACGCGCGGCTACCCTTTCGGTCAATTATTGCAGTGACGTCCAATCATATGGCGAAAAAACCGAAATCTCCCATCAAGCCCGATACGCGACTGGTCACTGCGGGACGCGATCCGCAGGCCAATCACGGCTTTGTTAATCCGCCGGTCTATCACGCATCGACCGTTCTCTATCCCACAGCCGACGATCAGGTCGCCCACCGGGCGCGCTACAGCTATGGGCGGCGCGGCACGCCCACCTCGGAAGCGCTCGAAGATGCGTTGCGTGAGCTCGACGGCGACGGCTGCGCCGGTGTCGCACTGCTGCCATCGGGACTGGCGGCGATTTCGGCGGCGCTGCTCTCCGTCGCGCGCGCCGGCGATCACGTTCTTGTCACCGACAGCGTCTATCGTCCGACGCGCAACTTTTGCAACGGCGTGTTCGCGCGTCTGGGCATCGAGACCACCTACTACGATCCGCTGATCGGCAGCGGCGTCGCAAAGCTGTTCAAGCCGAATACACGCGCCGTGTTTGTCGAAGCCCCAGGATCGCAAAGCTTCGAGATGCAGGACGTCCCGGCCATCGCCAAAGTCGCGCATGAAAAAGGCGCGATCGTGCTGATGGACAATACCTGGGCGACGCCGCTTTATTTCCGCGCCTTCGAGAAAGGCGTCGATCTGGAAATCCAGGCCGGCACCAAATATATCGGCGGCCATTCCGACATCATGTTCGGTTGCGTGTCGGCAAATGCGGCGACATTGCCGGCGCTCAAGGACACCGTCTATTCGATGGGAATTTGCGTCGGTCCCGACGACATGTATCTCGCCTTGCGCGGCCTGCGCACGCTCGGCGTGCGGCTTGCACGCCACTATCAATCCGGCCTGCGCATCGCGCGATGGCTCGCGCAGAGGCCGGAAGTCCTGCGCGTGATGCATCCCGCGCTTGAAAGCGATCCCGGGCACGCGATCTGGAAACGCGATTTCACCGGCGCCAGCGGCCTGTTCAGCATCGTGCTCAAGCCCGCGAGCGAAAAGGCCGTGCACGCCTTCCTCAACGAGCTCACACTATTCGGGCTCGGCTATTCGTGGGGCGGCTTTGAAAGCCTGGCGATCCTTTTCGACTGCACGGAATACCGGACCGCGACCAAATGGGCGCCGGGCGGCCCGAGCATCCGCTTTCACATCGGGCTTGAAGATCCCGACGACCTGATCGCCGACCTCGAGCGCGGCTTCGCGGCGCTCGCGACGACCGGATGAATTATTACTGACTACGCCGCCGCGGCCGTGCCGCCGCTGCGCAGCACGAATTGCAGATTGCGCAAGTAGACGAAAACGCCGAAAGCCTGTCCGATGATGAAGACCGGATCCTTCCGGTACAGCGCGTAGCCGAGCAGCATCAGCCCGCCGCCGATCGAGAAGATCCAGAACGCCGTCGGCACCACGCTGCGGCCGGCCCGCTCGGAGGCAATCCATTGGACGACGAAGCGCATCGCAAACAACATCTGTGCGATGTAGCCGATCAGGATTCCCCAGTCGGCATTGCCGATGAACACGTCGTGCAGATAACCGCCGACGGCTTGCGCGATATCGATGAGCATCTAGTCCTCCGAGATTTCCGGAATCTTCTTCCTGCGGCGGATCAGCCACCACACGCCGGCCAGATCGAGAATGCCGATCCAGAGCCGGTCCCACAGTCCATAGTTCGAAACACCGTGTGCGCGCGGCCGGTCGACCACGTCGACATAGGCGATGTCGTATCCTTCCCGCCGCACCAGCGCCGGCAGGAACCGATGCAGGCCGTCGAAATACGGCAGGCGCAGGAAAGCGTCGCGCCGGAACGCCTTCAGGCCACAGCCGGTGTCGCGGGTCCCGTCGCGCAGCACGGCATCACGCACTGTATTCGCAACGCGCGACTGAAATTTCTTGAAGCCGCTCGCCTTGCGGCCGACCCGCTGCCCGGCGACAAGGCCGGTGCGCGGCGCGCCCGCTTCCAGAGCGCGGACGAGCGCCGGAATGAACGCCGGATCGTTCTGCCCGTCGCCGTCGAGCGTCACCACCAGCGGCGCGCGCGCTGCCATGACGCCGCTGCGCACCGCCGCCGACTGCCCGCAGGATTGTTTGTGGCGCACCCGGCGCAGCCAGGGATAGCGCGCCATCAGGCTGCGGAGCTCATCGTCGGTCGTGTCATTGGATCCGTCATTGACGTAGACGACCTCGAAAGGCCACTGGCCATCGACCGCCGCAGCGATCTCCTCGACAAGAGGCGCAATATTGCCCGCTTCGTTGCGGACCGGCACCACGATGGATACCGCCGGGTCGGTTGTCGTCATGACGCGATGTCTTATGGGGCAAGCAGCCCGCGGGCAACCGCTTTGATGCGCCGAAGCGACGGTCCGGGAAGTTGGTGGACGTCGCCACCCGGCCCGATCGAAAAGCCGAGCCGGCGCAGCGCGAAATAGCGCCGCACCATCATTGCGCCGACAACGCCAACCAGCGCGCCGGCCAGCACATCGGTTGGATAATGCGCGGTGACGACCACCCGGCTGATTGCGATCAACACGGCATAAATCAGCAGCGCCGTGCGTGCACGCGGCCAAAGCGTCCCGAAAGCGACAAGCACGGCGAAAGCCGTCGTGGCGTGTCCCGACGGCATGCCGGCATAGGCCGCCTCCCACCTGAACGGACTGAAGAGGAACGGATCGAGGCTGCCGCCGACATTCGGCCGTGCGCGGCCGATCATGCGCTTGACGATAGTCACGAACAGGCTCGGCACCGCGATTGCAGTGAACAGAAATCCGACCCGCACCATCGACGGCCGCCAGCACGCGTTGCGAGAACGGCGTCATCGCCGGCGGCAGGGCGGCAAGCGCCAGAAACAGCAAACCGAGCGGCCACAGGAACCATCCCGACTTGCCGAAATCGGTAATGTCGTCGAACACGGAAATGATCCAACGCGGCAGGTGGCCGCCGCCACGGCTGGCCGCAGCGTCGAGCGTCCAGGCCAGAAACAGAAAAATGGCAATGGCGATGCCGGCCGCAATCGCCAGCATCGGCAGCGAGTACCCATCGGAGCACGATAGCCGGACCCGGCGCGGACGCACCAGCACATTGAGCGCCGTTATGACGTTAGCCGCGCAGCGGCGAAGCGATGACTCTCACCAACCATGCGGTTCAATCCGTTGGCCGCGCTCATTGGTTCACCTGCGAACGGAAGACGGTCAGCGAGACCGGCTTGCCGATGCTGATATTGTACCCCTCAAACCGCTGGCTGAGTGAATAGCGCAATCCGGTCGATTCTGCGCGCTGCGCGAAGGCGCGCTCGCTGCGCGAGTCGACCACCGCAAAACGGCATGGCCCGCCCCGCAGGAAGTCGGCCGCCCCCGGCCCATCGGTGAAGCGCGTGTCGGTGCCCAGGAGAAACACCAGGCTCGGCTCCTGATAGCCGAATGTCGAGGCAACATGAGGAGGCCGGCATTCGTGCATGCCGATGTCTTCGGCGATCATCGCGCTCGGAAAAAGCGACGGCAGCAAACGCAATGTCACCGCATAGACCGTGATCGCGACCAGCACGGACGCAATCATTCCACGCAACAACGCGCGCTCCGCACCGTCAACGTCATAGAGCCACCAGGCGAACAGGCCGCATATCACGGCGGCCGCAGAGAACGGCCATGCGATGAGCCCAAGGTCGCCGCCGAACATGATGAAGGCGATCAGCACGGCAATCGCGATGGCTCCGGGAAACAGGAACCATCCAATGGTGCCGCGGACCAGCCAGCGCGACTTGGACAGGTTGCCGGAACTGAGAATGCCCGCGATCAAAATCGCAATCGCGGGATAGAGCGGCAGCACGTAGTGCGGCAACTTCGTCATCACCGTCTCGAACACGAGCCATGACGGCACAAGCCAGGCGAGGAGAAATTGTGCGCCGGGTTCACGCCGCGACCGCCAAATCGCCGGCGCCGCCAGTCCCGCGAGGACCGAGCCCGGCCAGAACGTGACCCAGAACAGCACAAAATAATATCCGGGCGGCGCGCCATGCGCCTCCTGTCCGCTTGTCACCTTGCCGAGCATGTCGTGGCCGACCGCCTGCACGAAGAAATCGCCGCCCGATTTGGCAATGATGGCGACGAACCACGGCAGGACCAGCAGCACCATCCAGGCGAAACCGGCAACCGGACGCAGCGACCGCACCCAGCGCGCGGAGCGGTCGGCAACCGACAACGTGACCGCTGCAAGGACGACGAACATCAGGACCAGCGGCCCTTTGAGCAGGGTGCCGGCGGCCAGCGCCGTCCAGAGAATGGCCGGTTGTCTCCAACCAACCGGAGTGTCGGGCGTGCGCCGGCAAGCGAGATAGATCCGCGCCATGGCGCCCATCGCCGCGACCGAGGTCAGCAGAAGCATGGCGTCCGTCTTGGCGAGCCGCGCCTCGACGCCGAGCAGGACCGAGCTTGCCATCATCAGCGCCGCGATCAGCGCGCCACGCCTTGAAACGAAGGCGAGCGCCGCCCAGTAGGTCAGCAGCACGGCGCCGATCGCACCGAAGAGCGACGGCAAGCGATAGAGCCAGATCGTCGTGCGCGCCTGCGGCACGCCGAGCGCTTCGTCCGGTTTTCACCGCGGCTGCCTGCAGCCAATAGATGCCGACCGGCTTCTTGTAGCGGACCTCGTTCTGGAACCGGATGTCGACATACTCGCCGGTTTCCAGCATCTGCTTCGTCGCCTGCGCGAAGCGCGCCTCGTCGCGATCGACCGGCGGGATCTGGAAAAAGCCCGGCAGGAAGGCCAGCAGTGAAAACAACAGAAGCAGCGCGACGGCGCGTCGATGCGAAGCCACCGCATAGTCGAGCGCTGTGCCAAGGCCGCGGCCGGAACAAGCGATGGGCCGGCCTTATTCGTCGTGATGCTCACTCTCGAAGCCCCTTAGACCCGCAAATTTGGCCGGACAATAGAGCCAAGCCCGCGCGCTGTCATTGGCAGCGCTACTGCATCCTCACCGATACGCTGTCGGTGGCGCCGCGTCGCATCCATCACCGTCAGGCGGACAAATCCGGGACCGTCCGGACGGAAGAACAATGTGCGACGGCCGCTCTCGGCCGCAAGCGGCACGCCGTTCACCATGACGGTCAGCGGCGCGCGGCCGCCGGCGATCTTGAGCGCGACCGGGTTGGGCTGGTCGCCGCCGGCCAATTCGAGCCGCGCGCCGTCCGGCGGGAACATGATGCGCGGACGCTCGATCGCTTCACGCAAACCCGCGCCGGCGCTGAAACGCTGCAACGGCGGCGGCAGCTTGCTGTTCGCCGCGAAGATCGTGCCTTTCGGCGCGCTGCGGTAACGGCACCGGAGTGAAGCCGGAACGGGCAAAGGCATCGAACAAAATCGGCGCCGCGGACGCGCGGCCGTAAAGACCGGGCACCGGCGCACCGTCGGGCCGCCCGACCCAGACACCGATCGTCATGCGGCCGTCGAAACCGATCGCCCAGGCGTCGCGATAGCCGTAGGACGTGCCGGTCTTGAAGGCGATACGCCCATGCGGCGCGTTGTCCGGCGGCGGCGCGCCCATGAGAACATTGCCGACGTACCATGCCGCTACCGGGTCGAGCAGCCGCCGTGGATTTGGCGGCACTGCGTCCGCACGTTCGCTCAACGCCATCGCCGAGCCCTGCCGGGCCAGCGCCGCATAAAGCATCACCAGATCCGTGAGCCTGACACCGACACCGCCCAGTCCCATCGCGAGACCGGGCGCCTCGTTCTTCGGCAGGACGAGCGCGGCGCCGGTTTGGGTGCAGCCGCGCGCTCAGACGGCTGACGCCGACCTTGCCGAGCACGGCAATCGCCGGAACGTTGAGCGACAATTGCAGCGCGCGGCGGATGGTGACGGTGCCCTGGAACGTCAGATCGAAATTTTCCGGCGCGTAGTTGCCGTAACGCGAGGGCTTGTCGTCGATCAGCGTCTCGGGGTGGATCAGACCGTCTTCGAACCCGAGTCCGTAGATGAACGGCTTGAGCGTCGAGCCGGGCGACCGCAGCGCCTGCGTCATGTCGACCTGGCCGGCGCGGCGCGTATCGGAATAATCCGCCGAGGCGACGCGCGCCCTCACCTCGCCGCTCGCGTTGTCGACCGCAAGGATGGCGACGGAAATATCCGGACCGAGCGTCCGCGCGCGTTCGAAGGCGAGATCCTGCAAGGCTCTTCTGCAACGGAAGATCGATCGTCAGGCGGTGCACACGCTTGTCAGGTTCGAGCGACACCACCTGGTCGGCCGCATGCGGCGCAAGCATCGGCAACTGCTTGCGCTCGTGCGGCACGCTCTGGGTCTTGGCGCGGGCGATCTCGTCCGGCGGCGCCACGCCCGCCGCCGCAATCCGGTCGAGCACGCGGTCGCGCGCGGCCCGCGCGGTCTCCGGCGAACGGTCGGGCCGCCGCAACTCGGGCGACTGCGGCAGCGCGACCAGCAAGGCCGCCTCCGCAAGCGACAGCTTGCGCTGGCTCCTTGCCGAAATAGGCCAGCGACGCCGCGCGAACGCCTTCAAGATTGCCGCCGTAGGGCGCGAGCGTCAGGTAAAGCGCAAGAATCTCGTCCTTGCCGAGCGCGTGCTCGATTTCAAGCGCGCGCACGATCTGCCGCAGCTTGGCGCCCAAAGTGCGATGCTCGCGCGGCTCCAGCAGCCGCGCCAGCTGCATCGTGATGGTCGAGCCGCCCGATACGATGTGGCCGCTGGTCACGAACTGGTAGGCGGCGCGCCCCATCGAGAGCGGATCGACGCCGTGATGCTCGTAGAAGCGCTTGTCCTCGTACACAAACAGCAGCCGCAAAAAACGCGGATCGACGTCTTTTGCCGTCGACCGGCAACCGCCACCGACCCTCTCGCGTGGCATAGGCGCGCAGCAGACGCCCTTCGCGGTCGAGCACGACATGCGAGTACTCGAGACTCTTGCCGAGCGGCGCCAGGCCCGAGCGCATAGACCCCGCCCGCGCACGCCGCCAGAACAATGGCCGCCGCTGCGCCGGCTGCTACAAGTATGCGCTGCCAGCGCTTCATCTCGCCGTGATCTCGATCGCGCCGGTTGCGGTTCGGCCAAAGCGGTCGGGCCGGTACATGTCCTCGACTTTCGCCTGCGGCAGCACGTAACGCCCGGGTGACACTGCCCGCACGACGTAGGCGACCGTAAACACCGGCGACGAATTCCGCCGACCGGTCGAAAGCCGCGGTGAAGCGGTCGTCGCGGAATTCGCTGTTCACCGGCTCTGCGCCGTCGGCAATCCAGTCGAGCGTGCTGGTCTCGCCGGAGGAAACCAGCCGCGGATTGTCGATCTCGAACCCCGCCGGCAGATAGTCGGCGACGATGACGCGGCCGAATTGCGGCTGCGGCTCGGTCACCTTCAGCACCACGACGAAGCGCTGGTTCTGCCTGGCCTTGCTCGGGTCGGCCGGCTTCGCCGGCCAGCGTGTGGTAGCTGCGCTCGATCTTGAAGCCGTTCTCGGCCGCCGGCTCCGGCGTGAGCGGCGATCCGCTGACGCTGACGACGGCCTGCACATTGCCGTCGCCGTTGTTTTGAACCGCATAGGAGCGACGCAAGATCGTCCGGCCGCAGATTGCGGTAGAGCGCGCCCTGCCGCGTTTCGCCGTTGACGTTGAGCGAAATGGAGTTGAGCTGCTTGGCAAGAGCGCGCGCGGCCAGCACCAGCCAGGCGTTCTCCTGGGTCGACGTCGACGCCGCCAGCGTGCGCGCCGCATCGATGCGCAGCACGGCATCATCGATCGTCTTCTGCGGTGCGCGTCCTTCGGAGGCGAGCGTCACCAGCGCGGCCGCATCGCGCAAGGCCGACCCGAAATCGGCGCGTCCAAGGTCGAGCTTCGGCTGCGGCGCAATGGCATCGAGCGCCGCAAGATAGGCGTTGTCGGCGCGCGCCTTGTCGCCGACCATGGCGAGCGCCGCCGCAATCTGCGCTTTCGCAATCGGCGTCGCGACATCGGAAAGCTTGACGTCGGCGATGTAGCGCAAATCGCCGATCGGCGCGGCGCCGTTACGCGCCAGCACATAGAGCGCATAGGCGAGCTCGCGCCCGCCGTTCCTGGATGGCTCGGGCGCGGCCGCGACGTAATTCCGCAAGCGGTCGATCGCGAGCGTATAAGCCGTCTGCGGCACGTCGAAGCCGCGCGCTCGCGCCCGCGTCAGGAAATCGGTGACATAGGCGTCGAGCCAGGGGTCGTCGCCGCCGACCGACCACAGGCCGAACGAGCCGTTCGATCCCTGCCGCGCCAGCAGGCGCGGGATCGCGTCCCTGATGCGCTGGTCGACGTCGCCGTCGGGCGCAAGCTGCGCCTGCGCGGCGAGCTCGTTGACATAGAGCATCGCCATGGCGCGGCTCGCGATCTGCTCGGAGCAGCCAAAGGGATAGCGATCGAGCGCATTAAGAAGTGTCGCGGCGTCGAGCGAGGTCGAAACGGCGACCGACAGGCCGACGCGGCCGGTGCCCGGCACGAAATCGGCGAACAGGTCCTTCGACAATGTGAGCGTCTCGCCTTTGGCGAGCGCGCGCACGGTGCGGCGCGTCAGGATTTGCGTCGCCGGCCGCACGTCGAGCGCATAGCTGCGCTCGAGCGCAAAATTGTCCGGTCCGCTCACTTTGACCGTCACGGTGCTCGGTCCGGCACCGGATGCCGTAACCGGGATGAACACGCGATCGCGCTGCTTGGCCGCAAGCTTGAGCGCCTGCGGCTGGTCTCCGTCCAGCTTGGCAGCACCGTCGGTGGCTACGGCGAGATTGTAATCACCCGCCGCGCCCTCCACGTTGTCGAGCTCGAGCTGCACCGCGCCGCGATCGCCGGTGCGCAGGAAGCGCGGCAGCGTCGCCGTCAGAACGACCGGGTCGCGCACGACGACATCGCCGGACGCCTTGCCGACTTTTTCCTTGGTCCAGGCCACCGCCATCACGCGCACGCTGCCGGCGAAGGCCGGGATGTCGAACTGAACCTGCGCGCCGCCGTCGCGGTCGACCGTGACGATGCCGGAATAAAGAGCGAGCGGCGCCTGCGTCGGCGGCGAGCCGGAGAGCTCCGCCCCGGCGGAATCGCCGCCCGAGCGGATCTGTCCTTTCACGCCCTGCATGCCGTCGATCAATTGGCCGTAGAGATCGCGGATCTCGGCGGTCAGCCGACGCTGGCCGAGGTAATAGTCGTCGGGCGCCGGCGGCTTGTAGTTCGTGAGATTGAGGATGCCGACATCGACTGCGGCAACGACAACGCGCGCCTCTTCGCCCGCGGTCAGGCCGGCGAGCTTGATCGGCACGCTCAGCGTCGAGCTCGGACGCATCGTCGCCGGCAATTTCATGTCGACGGCAAGCGTGTGCGCGACCTTGTCGATCGAGAACCATTGCACGCCGATGGCGCGGCCCGGCATGCGTTGCGCGGGGGCGTCGAGCGGACGGCGCAAAGTCGCGACCATGTAGGCGCCCGTTCCCCAGTCGCGGCCAACGTTGAGGCTCACGCGCGCGGCGCCGGGCTTGACGTCCTGCGACTGGCTGGCGACCAGCCGGTCGGTGAAAACATTCACGGTCAGCCGGCCGCGCGGTCCGCGCGGTCACCGACACGTTCATCGTCTCGCCCGGCTTGTAGTCGGGCTTGTCGAGCGCGACTTCAAGCAGATCGGGCGTGTCGGCCGAGGCGTCCGCATAGAAGCCCGCGTCGAATCCGACCGACGTGATGGCGCCGTTCGGCTCGCCGGTCGAGACTTCCAGGCGATAGCGGCCCCATTTCACCGGCAGCGACAGCCGCGCCGGCTTGTCGGCGGTCGGCATCGAGGGTGCCGTTCGCAACGCGCTCGGTGCGCTTGATCGGCTCGTATTCCCATTGGCCGTTCTGCCGGTACCATTGATAGCTGGTCTCGACCCTCAGCAAGTCGTAGCGCAGCGCCGGCCGCGCGAGCGTCTTGCCGTCGGGCGCCGCCATCACGACGTCGAACTCGGCATTGGCTCCGTCCGCGAGCGAGCGCCCGGAGAACATCGGCTTGATGCCGATCATCGGCGCGTCGGGCGTCACCGGCAAAGTCAGCTTGCGCTCGACGGCACGGCCGCCGGACTCCGCCATTCTGACCGTGATCTGCGCCTCCAGTGGGCGCGTGCTGGCAGGCAGCTCGTCGAGCTTCACCGGAAACGTCGCCTTGCCCGATGCGTCGGTGGCCGGCAGGTCATCCAGCTCTTCGCGAACGGCAGTGACTTCGTCGTCGGACAGGCCGAAAACATAGCCCGGGAACCCGGTGCGCTCCTTCGCAACGCCGATGGTGACCTCTCCGGACAAGATCGAGCTTGGACGCCGGCGCGCCATAAAGGAAATGACCGTCCACGCTGAGCTGCGCCGGCGCGCTGCGTGAAATTCCCTTGGCCGGCGATGTCAGCGAGAATTCGATGCGGTCGGGGACGTAGTCCTCGACCATGAAGGTGGTTTCGCCGACCGGCGGCCGCTTCGGATCGGTGTAGGCCGCCACCCGCCACGTCCCGGTCGAGGCCGAGGCGACGATCGGCACGGTCAGCGAGCGTCCGCCGAGGCCGCCATCGGCCACAACAGCGCGTTTGTATTCGACGCCATCAGGGCGTTCGACCACCACGGTCAACGGCACGTTCAGCGCCGCCGCGCCGCGCGCATCGCGCAGGAGCGCGGTTATGGCGACGCTCTCGCCGGTGCGATAAACGCCGCGCTCCGTGTAGACGAAGGCATCGAGCCCGGCCGGGATTGCGCGGCCCGCGACGCCGCGATCGGACAAATCGAAGGCCGGGCGATTTCAGGCTCAGGAAAGCGTAGTCATTCTTCTCGGCCGCGACGATCGCCGCAGGCGCGAGCCCGCCCTCACCCCGCGCCAGGCCCGCCTCGAAATGAATGAAGCCGTTGCGATCGGTCTGCCGGACGGCGAGCTGCTCGTTGTTGCGCGCCATCAGGCGCACCTCGACGCTGCCGCGCGCATCGGCCGTCGCGAGTGAATGGACAAAGACGTCGATACCGTCGTGCGTCGTATAGGCCGTGAGCCCGAGATCCGAAACGACAAACCATTGCGTGGCCTGCTGGCCGTAGTCGTTCGACACGGCGTCCTTCGGCTCCGCCGTCATGGCGTAGATGCCGGGACCGAGATCCTTGACCGCCTGATCGAGCGGGAAAGCGGTCGTCACTTCGGTATTGAGCTTCGACTCGACCGCAAGCTCGCCGCTCCAGACCTTGGCGCCGCGCTCATTGCCCAGTCGCTCCGCCTGATAGCGGCTCAGGTTGCGCTGGAAGTCGTAGCCGAGCAGCGTGTCGACCAGATTGCGATCGCCGATCCGGTAGATCGACAGCGTCACCGCCTGGGTGTTGACGCTGAGCACCGGAATGCCGCGCTGCCCGGTGCGCGGCAGCACATAGGCCTTGCCGGAAAATCGCACGAAGGGCTTGCGGTCGCGCACGAAGATCGTGAACTCGGCCGATTTCGCGAGCGTTTCCTTGACGACCGACGGCAGGCCCGCACGCAGCGTCATCGCGTAGCGTTCGCCGTGCTTGAGGCCTTCGACGCAAAGCTGCTTCTCGCTTGCGGCGATCGCAGGCCTTTCGATGCCCGCAACGGCGACAAAAGGAGAGAAGTCGGTGCGCCTGCCCGGCAGCTCCTCGGAGAACTGGAAGCAGGCGCGCGGTGAAATCGAATCGGAATCGACCGTATAGTCGAGCAGCCTGAAACCGTGCTCGGCGCGCAGTTTTTCGTACTGGCTGCGAAGGTCGGCCGTTTCCCTCAGCCCGAGCGACAGGCGCAGGGAATCGAGCGCGCCGCGCCACTGCTGCCGGTCGGCAAGCGTCCGGCCGAGAACTGACAGGCTGTCGGCTTCGACGTTGCGGTCACGCGCGCGCTGGTAGGCGATGTAGGCGGCGGTCGACGCGCGATCGAGCAACAGCGCTTTCTCGCGGTCGTCGCGCGGCTTGATCTGCAGCACGGCGCGCGACAGCCGCAACCAGCTCGTCGCATCGTCGGGCGCTGCGGCGACAAGCTGGCCGAGCACCAGCATGCCGGCGCGGAAATCGTTCTTCTGGAAGGCGGCATCGGCATCGCGCCGCAGCGTGGCGGCGGGCTTGCTGACATTGCCGGCATCGCTCTTGATCTGCGCCTCGAGCTTGATCGCCGCCTCGTCGAGCCCGCTCTGCTTGAACGCTTTGTCCGCCGCGAGCGCAGGCGAAAAGACAAAAGCAACGAGCGCGGCGGCAAGGCCGGCGCGAACGAGACAGCGCATGGAATGAACCCTCCCGCGGCAGCGGTTCGCCGCAGCCCTCATTTCAGGTCCGGATGGTGTCGAGGACATGGCCGAAAAGATGCAACACCCCCTCCAGCCGGTGCGGCAAACCGCCTGGGCACTGGAATTGATACGACGATCAATCGGCTCGGCCAATATCCTCAAAAGTCGGATGAGCCACTTAAAGAATTACGCTAAGGGTTTAATCTAACAATAGAAATATGCTCCGGACGCGGCGGGCGCCAATTGCAGCGTCCGGCATGCGCAACTGCGGCCGTAACGCGATTAAAAATGTTTTTTGCCAGTCATGGCATCGGCCGTCCGGCACAGGTAAACCGTGAGGTACCGACCCCGTAGCTCAGCTGGATAGAGCATCAGCCTTCTAAGCTGAGGGTCGCTGGTTCGAGTCCAGCCGGGGTCGCCATCTTTTCAAAGCCTTAGCTGCGACGTGCGCTCCAGACGCCTTACCCGGCGTAAGCCCTCAGCATCAGGCCAACACCAAACGCCAGAAACGTCATGATGACAGCCGGATATAAAACGACCGAAGCATCGAATCGCAGAAAGCGCGGACTTTCACCATGCTTCGGTATGCCGATGAAAAATAGGATGACAGCGACGACGAGCGATGCTGCACCGATTGCAAACTCTCCAACCACTTCAAGCATTGAGGTCCCCCGTTTGCATCGAAGCCTATCACGGCAAGCGCGGCGGCGGGGTGACAAGGTTTGAAGTATAGCCGGGCGGCACCGCGCCCGCGCCCCTGACGCCGGTTCTAGTTTCCGAGCAGCGGGCAGAACGCGCGCTGGGCATCCTGCTCGTCCAGGCCGGCATTTATGTGAACGTCGCGGACACCATTCAGAGAGAAGTAGTGGCACCGTTTTTCATAAACCAAAAGACCACTCGCCGAGTTCAACATAGTGACGGAGCCGACGTAGACACCGCGACTAAGCAGATAGCCGACCAGCACAACGCCCGCCAACCCCAAAACGGTGCGACTGACTGTTGACCAGCGCATTCGAAATTCCCTGATTTATTGGGCTATAGATCGGCAGAGAGAACACTAAAAGCAACCGGCAACATCGCGCTTCAACCGCTGCGGCTAGTTGCAAACCAGGCGCTGGCCGGCCACGCTTGCCGTGCCCGTTCCGCCGGTCCCCCTGCCGTGGACGATCCTGCAGTTCTTGGGGACCGCCTTGCAACCACCGCGTTCGGAACAAAAGATCTGGCCGCCGCCACCGCTACCACCGCCGCGTTCGTCGCGCGAGGCCGGACTTGCCGCTGCTTTCGTCTCGCGCTCGCACTCTCCGCTCGCCTTGTTGCGCACGAAGCCGCGCCTGCAAGCTTCGGCGACGCAGCGGTCTTCCTCGGCCCTGAAGCCTTTGCCGCAGACCAGTGGACAAATGCGCGCCTTCTGTTGCTTTACCGCATCAAGAGCGCCGAGCGAGGCGACTTTCACCTCGAAATTTGCTTTCGCGCGCTTGTTGAATTCTTCCATCGCGCGCGTCGATTGGTCGGTCCATTTGCCGTCAAGTGCGCCCGGGTCACACCCGACTCGCTTTAAGTGGAATTGCAGCAATCGCGCGACATCGGCATGGTCCATCGCGGCAATGGCCGCGTGGCTTCGGCAGCGCTTGGCGCCGACGCAATCACCGTTGGTGCCTGTCGCGATTTTTCCACCGCCTCGAGCTTCGCCTTTAGCTTCGCCTCTTCCTCGGCGAATTTTGGCGCCTCTTCCGCTTTCAGCCTGGCCGCTTCGAGGCGCGGTACGAGCTTCCTCGATGGCCTTGCGCCTGGCTTCTTCCTCGGTCCTTTTTCGCGTCGGCTTCCGCCTTGAGCTTTGCTTCTTCCGCGGCGCGGACCCGAGCCGCTTCGACGGCCTTGCGCTTGAGCTCCTCTTCGTCCGCCTTTTCCTTTCCCATGGTCACGCGCTGTTCGGCGGCGATGATCTTGTCGCGCGCCGCGCGTGCCAGATCGGCAAAAAAGCCGGTGCTGTGCGCGGCCAGAAAACTGTCCCACGCCTGCCGGGTGCCGATCCGCTCGGCGAATTCATAGTCGCGCGCCAGCGTGTCGGCGGCGGGCGCAGCCGGCGCCTGTTTCTCGGGTGGCTTCGAAACGAGCGCGACAGTCGATCCGCCGATCGAGCCGTAGACGTAAGGCTCCTGCTTGTTATCGGTCGACTTCATGACTTCGTCGCGCACGCGCCCGAAGGCAATACGGACATCGAGACCGGGCGTCGCCAGTGTGTCGAGCAAGGCCGCCGTAAAGGGGCTGTGATCGCCGGTACCATCGGCCGCGGTCATTCCGGCTTTGGCGGCAAAGGCCACAAGCGTATCGGTCGTCGTCACTTCGATCTTCGCAAGGCCGCGGCCCATCGAGCGTGACGCGATCGTGCGCGTCATCTTTTCTTGCGAAAGGATTTTCCCGACAGGCATCCAGAATGACCAGCCGCAGACGCTTTACCGGATCGAGCATCCGCATGACACGGTCGAGCGAGATCGTCTCGTCTTCGACGTCGACATCGCTGGCAAGTTCTGCATCGATCGGGAATCAGATAATTGGTGCCGTCGAACTCGATGCCGTGGCCGGCATAGTAGACGACTGCGATGTCGGCATTTTTTGCGGTCCCCGTGAATTCACGGATCGCGCGCCGCATCGCCGTGTTGCCGAGATCGAGTTTGCTTTCGACGACCTCGAATCCGGCCTTCTTGAACATCGCCGCCACGGCCGCCGCATCCCTGGCGGGGTTGGCGAGCGGCTGGACGTTTTTGTACGTGGAGTTGCCGATGATCAATGCGACGCGGCGCTCGGCGGACGCCAGTCCAGCCGACACCGCCAAGGTTAGCGCGATCAGAACCGATAGGCTCAATAGCCGCGAGGTCATCCCCCGCCCCCAGAAACGCCGCGAATCTATCATGCCCGCCGATCGCAGGCCACATGCAAGTCGAACATCGGCCGGCCTGGCAGGATTTTTTAGGTTGAGGGTGCCTTGCCCGGCGGCGACCGGTCGATATCATCAATTTACGAGGGGGGCCGATTGGGGGAATATGTCATGCGGTTTGTGGCCTTGGGCATGTGCGTCCTTGCATTCGCCTTGAGCAGCGAGACCGTCAGCGCCGGCAACCTGCTTATCTCGTCGGACGAAGGCGCGTTGCCTCCTGCTTCCGATGCAACAAAAATTCCGGCGATCACACGCGCAATTACGCGCCGTCCCGATCTGATTTTGGTCTCTCCGACAAAGTCGGTGCATTCGCCGTTCGATTTGCAATTCAAATTTCAGGCGCACGGCAGTAGCGGCATCAAGCCGGATTCCTTCCATCTGATCTATCTGAAGAGCCCGACGGTCGATCTGACCGCACGCGTGCGGCCTTATATCCAGGCCACCGGCCTCGTGATGCCGCAGGCCGAAGCGCCGGCGGGACGCCACGTGATCGAAGCAAGGATATCCGACAGTGACGGGCGTGAAGCCGTCGGTGTCTTCACGTTCGAAGTGGTCAAATAAATACCTGCGGATCCGCGGCCCGACAAAAGGACGAAATCAGAACCCGGCCAACAAGGCGCGAACACCGGTGTACAACGAACTGGCACCCGCGCCCAATGCAGCGGCTCCCGTTGCGATCGTCTTGAAATTGTCCTGAATTTTCTGGGCACGACGGCGCAACGCCTGCGTTCCAACGTGACGTCCGGCTATTCGCGCGATCGTTATCGCGGCAGGGCCCGGCGCCCCCGTGGCATCCAAGGTCCTTGGCAGCATGCGGCGCACGAAAATCGCCAGCACCGCACCCGTGATGTTGGCGAGCGCGATGCTCGCAACATATTCCAGGGTCTCTCGCCAATCGCGCGCGTTTTCCGGCAAGACGGGAACCTTGTCGATGACAGCAACGGCAATCAGCATCCCTGTCACCGCAAGGAGGCCGATCAATATGCCCTCGATGATTGCCCACTGAATTCCGTGATGCGAACGCCAGATGAGCAGGAAACCGAACGGCAACGGAATTGCTATGGACGCAAGGCGCAGGATAAAGCGGCGAGATATCGAGACTGACGACAATCAGAAAATGCGCCGCAATAAGCAGAACGACAGGCGCCAAAATGTAGACTGCGCAGTGAGCCGACCAGAAAGCCAAAGGTGTTGTCGTGCGCGCGACGGCCGAGCGCGCCTATGTGGACCTGATCTTCCAGATCGACGACCTGCGCGAGCAGCCGCAGATTTTCATTGATGATCGGACGGACCAGACGAAGATCGCGTCCGCAGTCCTTGCAAACAAGCGCCTCCTCGTTGAAATCCTCGAGGCAATAAGGGCACTCCATTCAATCCCCCGGGCCGTTAACTTTTATTTTGGCGGCCGAGCCGGCCGTGCAGATCCGACAGTTCGCGTCGCAGGTTTGCCAGCGCGTTCCTTGAGCTCTGCATTTTCGAGCGTCAGAGATTCAGGAATTTTCAGGTCGTTGCCGCAGTGGCGGCAAATCGAGGCGTCGGCCTGGACGTCCTCGTTGCAAAATGGGCAGCGCACCGATGTCTTGCCGCCTGCTTTGTCGCGCTGTCTCATCTCTAGCCTTACGATTAATCCATCCCGGCCCAGAAGAACGGGAAATCATAGCCGGAGGAGATTGAGAACACGATATCCCGATGGCCGCGCCGTTAGAACGAGACGCGGATGCCGCCCCTGGCGCTGGCGACGTTGCTCGAGTCGTGAAAACCCGTAATATTCGGCCGCGAGGTACATGGCGACATTGCCGGTGCGCAACGCAACCTCTGCCCCGCCGAAACCGGCCCAGACATTGTCCTCGCCCGGCGTTGCGAACGGGATCGCCTGGCCCAGCAGCACGCCGCTGATCGTGCTGTCGCCGACGCGCTGCACGCCGAGGATGCCGCCATAGACACTGGTCGCCAGCGTCTCGGTCCGCCCGGAGATCGTGCGCGTTAGCTTGAGTTGCCCGCGCTCCTCAAAGTCTCCCAACGTGCGCGTGCCGACAGTCAGCGGAGCGGTTGTCCCGCTTTCGGTATAGCCATCAAACGAGGCGTAGAGATAGCGCAGTTGCACGCTCGGGGTCAGCGTATAGACCGCTCCGTCGAATGACGGCAGCCCATAGTGGAGGCCGTAGGTGAGTTCGGGGCTCACATACCAGCCGTCATAACTCGCCTTGGCGACCTCCAGCCCGTTCGGCAGCAGGTTGTTATTGATGTTGCGGGTCGTGTCGCTGTTGGAGTGGCCGACTTGCACCACCCCGTGCAGGAACGAATTGCCCCAGAAGTAGCGGGCATAGGCGCCGCCGAAGACGAGGTCGCTTGTGGTGTCGCCTACGGTGAAGTCGGTGGTGCTGCGCGTATGGCCCCCTCCGATGAAGGCGCCGATCCGCAAATCCGCGCGCGCTCCCCACTCGCCGCCGATCATTCCACCGTAGAACTGGTTGAAGTTATGCAGCACCGCACCGTCCGTCTGCTGCTGGCGCTGACCGACGAAGCCGCGCGCCCACAAGACTATCCCGTCGCGGTAAGCGGCGGCCGGGCTCTTGAACACCGCGGTGTCTGCGGCGTAGTCGGACATGCCCGGGATATTGGCAAAAACATCTGCGACGCGGTTGTTGGCGCTGTCACCGGTGTCGGCGTAGCCCATCAATGCCGGAGCGATGCCCGGCCGCCCATCGATCATCGGGATCGAGGACGACACCGTGCGCGAGAAATCCATCAGCAGGCGCTCAGTCATCGCAAACGGCGTCGGGTCGACAGCGGCGGCCCGATTGCCCAACACGGCAAAAGGTATCGTCCCGCCGACAGTCGTGCCCGCCAGCGAGTTGAAAGTGAGATTGTGGTTGCCGCTCAGGAAATTGACGCGCTGACTTGCGCCAGCGACCGTGATGTTGCCAACAATCGTTGAGCCCGCCAGCAGGTTGAGCGTCGCGGCTCCGGCTGCCGTGCTCACGACAACGCCGTTTCCCACTCCCCCGGAATTAGTCAGCGTGGCGTTGCCGTTGGCCGTCGAGGTAATGAGGTTGCCGGCGACCGATCCTCCGTTGGTGGTCGTGGCGTTGCCGTTGGCTGTCGAAGTGTTGAGGTTGCCGCCGACCGATCCCCCGTTGGTGGTCGTGGCGTTGCCGTTGGCCGTCGAGGTGTTGAGGCTGCCGCCGACCGAGGCCGAGTTAGTGGTCGTGGCGTTGCCGTTCGCTGTCGAGGTGTTGATGTTGCCGCCGACCGAGGCCGAGTTCGTGGTCGTGGCGTTCCCGTTCGCTGTCGAGGTGTTGATGTTGCCGCCGACCGAGCCCGAGCTCGTGGTCGTGGCGTTCCCGTTCGCTGTCGAGGTGTTGATGTTGCCGCCGACCGAGCCCGAGCTCGTGGTCGTGGCGTTCCCGTTCGCCGTCGAGTTGTTGAGGTTGCCGCCGATCGAGGCCGAGCTCGTGGTCGTGGCGTTGCCATTCGCCGTCGAGTTGTTGAGGTTGCCGCCGACCGAGCCCGAGCTCGTGGCCGTGGCGTCACCATTGGCCGTCGAGTTGTTGAGGTTGCCGCCAATCGGTCCGGAACTCGTGGTCGTGGCGCTGCCATTCGCCGTCGAGTTGTTGATATTGCCGCCGACCGATGCCGAGCTCGTGACCGTGGCGTTGCCATTCGCCGTCGAGTTGTTGATGTCGCCGCCGATCGGTCCGGTGCTCGTGGTCGTGGCGCCGCCGTTCGCCGAGCTCGTATTCGTGGAGCCGGTGACGGTCCCAAAATTGTTGGTTGTGACGTTTTTTACCGCCTCGGAATTGTTAACGGTGGCGTCGGTTCCAACGTTCGTACAGACCGTATCGGTGGCATTCGTCGTGCAAACGAATAGCGCCGACGCTGGATCGCTCGCTGCGCAAATAAGGACTGATAAAAGCGCGATCGCTGACGGTCGCGTCGGCCAAATACGATGCTCGCACCACATGACGCCGTTTCCCACAGGACCAAAGTACCACCGGGGGTCGGAATCACCTGTGGCAAATCTGCCACATTACACAGCCATTTCGGCTTTTCGAGCCTGGATCGCCACGGGTTATGGGAAACCCATAATTAACAAGTTTGGCACACCAATAGCCTGGGGGGACGCTGCAATTCCCTCGGTTTGAGTGCGCCCGAACCGCAAATGACCGAGCCATCCGCTAAATCGTCGACACCGGCCGACGGCACTCCTGCCGTCGAGTCGCCGCCACTCGCCCCCGGCGGCGTACCAATCTGTTATGTGGTCGATGATGAGCCGAGCATCCGGCATTTCCTGTCGCTCGTGCTGCATGGTGCCGGTGTCGATACCGTCGAGTTTCCCGACGGCGCCAGCATGCGCAAGGCCATCGAGTCCCGCGCGCCTGCACTCGTCTTCATAAATATCTCTCTTGAATCCGCCGACGCGATCGAGACCGTCGTTGCCCTCGGCAAGTTGCGCTTCCGCGGCGCCGTGCAATTGATGAGCGCGCGCGGCGCGGCAGTCCTCGAGCACGTCAAGGGCATCGGCGCGCAGCACAAGCTGCAGATGCTGCCCGTGCTCAAGAAACCCTTTGAGACCGAAACGATCGTCAAGCTCGTGCAGGACCTCAAGCTTGGCACTCCGCCCGCGGTCGCCGCCAAGCTCGAGCTCGACGACGCGATCAAGAACAAATGGGTGGAGTTCTGGTACCAGCCCAAGATTGCATTACGCAAAAAGCAGCTCGCAGGTGCCGAGGCCTATGCGCGCGTGCGTCATCCGCAGCATGGCATGGTGCTTGCGGGGGCGTTCACCGCCAATGCGTCCGAGCCTGCCACCGCCAAATTGGCCGAGCTGGCGCTTGAAAACGCGCTCAAGACCAGCGCTCTTTTCTCCAAGCTCGGTGTCAATCTGCGGCTGTCGGTCAACATTCCCGTGCCCGCGCTGGTAAAGATCCCGGTTGAAGACATCGTCAAGGCGCACCACCCGGCCGGCGAAAAATGGCCTGGCCTGATCATCGACGTGCCCGAAGAGCAGATCGTCAACGACCTCAAGCTCGCCGGCGAATTGAGCAAGAAGCTCGAGCCGCACAACGTCAGGCTTGCGATCGACGATTTCGGCCGCGCCTATTCGACGCTCGCCAAGGCGGAGGAAATGCCGTTCGAGGAGCTCAAGCTCGACAAGTCCTTCGTCGCCGACTGCGGCACCGACAAGGTCAATGCTCCGCTGTGCAAGACCGTCATCGATCTCGCGCACAGTTTCGGCCGCTACGTCGTCGCGTGCGGCATCGAAAAGGCCGCGGACGCGGTGGCGCTGGTGAGCATGGGCTGCGACTACGGCCAGGGATACCTGCTCGGCCAGCCCATGCCGCAGGAGCGTTTCGTTTCGCTTCTGCGCCAGCGCGCGGCGACGCAGGGGCTCAGCCTCGAAGGCGCGGCGGCGCTACCGAAAAACGGCCGGCCTGATCCGCAAATTTCGCGACCGAAGCTCTAGTGTGTCCAGGGATCGCGACGCTTGAAGGAAAAATTGTCCGCGTAGGACATTGCCCGCCGCTTGAGCGGAGCCGCGTCGAACACTTCATAGGCGAGCTTGTGCCGCTCGCAATAGGCCACCGCCTCCTCTTTCGAGTCGAACCGCAGCCGCAACTGCTGCCGCATGTCGCTGGACGACGTCCAGCCCATCAGCGGCTCGACCCGGCGCGGCGTCTCCGGCTCGAAATCGAGCACCCAGCCTTTGGTGTTGCCAAAGCCTGACTGCATGGCGGTCTTCGCGGGCTGGTAGATTCTGGCAACCATGCTCTCTCCCGACGCTGGCACCCTATAGGTCGATGAGCCTTTGTGACAATCGATAAGCAGGTTCCCGGGCTGGTCGGGGCAGCAGGATTTGAACCTGCGACCTTCTGCTCCCAAAGCAGACGCGCTACCAGACTGCGCTATGCCCCGCCGGGAAACAGGCGTTCGATACACGCTTCGCTATAGCCCGGCAAGCAAGCCTCAGCGCGCGCGGAAGATCGGCGAGGCAACGCGGTCGCCCGGCGCGATGCCGAGCTTGCGCGACGTGCCGCCGATGACCTCCAGAACCGCGCGCACCGCTCCGCGCGACGGTATCATCCGCGTCGACAACGGCACGGTGTTTTCCTCGATCCGCAGGATCTGTCCGTCGCCGCGGATGAAAATCATGTCGAGCGGGATATAGGTATTCTGCATCCAGAAGCTGACCTCCTGGTCGCGGTGAAAATCGAACAGCATCCCGCGGCCTTCGGGCAGCTCCTTGCGGTACATGAGCCCCTTTGCCCGGTCCGCGTCATTGTCGACGACCTCGACCGAGAAGATGTGGACGCCGGTCTTGCTCGCGATCTCGAGCGTCTGCTCCCCGGCGGCCCCGGCGGGCCCGGATGCGAAGGCAATGAGAGGGCAATGAGAACGAGCGAGCCGAGGCGGACCATGGGGTCGCCTTTACGCGGCCTCGCCAAGGCCGGCAATCGGAAAATAGACCCCGACTAGTGCGATGCGGGTCCGAGCGAGCCGCCGTCCGGGCGGACCTCGGCGGCCATCAGCCCTTTGGGACCCGGCCCAAAGCGGACGAGCACGGTCTGACCCGGCCGCAGCTCGGCAAAGCCATAGCGGCGCAGCGTTTCCATGTGGACGAAAATGTCGGGCGTGCCCTCGCCGCGGGTCAGAAAGCCGAAACCGCGCAGCCGGTTGAACCATTTGACCTGCGCGCGCTCAAGTCCGCTGGTCGGGGTGACGGTGACATGGGTGCGCGGCGGCGGCATTTGCGCCGGATGCACCGCAGTCGACTCGTCCATGGAGACGATCCGGAATGCCTGAAGGCCTTTCGACCGCTGCAGCACCTCGCAGATCACCCGCGCGCCCTCATAGGCGGTCTGATAGCCGTCACGGCGCAGGCAGGTCACATGCAAAAGGATATCGGGCATTCCGTTGTCGGGGATGATGAACCCAAATCCCTTCGCAACATCGAACCACTTGATGACGCCCGACAATTCGATGAGATTGGTCGCCGTATCATCGACGATTTCTCTGACCGTTCCTGGTCGGAGATTGGTCCCAGACATTTTCGGTTCGATCCCGTCCGACGCCATGAAAAGCGCTTCAACGAATCCTGAGGAATCGAATTTAACACCCGCCCTCGAACCGCAAAGTGCAAAATGCGCTTGCACACAGCTCTGTGCACAGCGCAGCGCGGTCCGAATCAGTGGGCGATGAAGGGTCCGAGCACGTCGCCGATGTCGTCGCGTACCACCAGATCGGCGAGATCGTCGAAGTCGGTCGGCTCGCGATTGATGATGACAAGCGTCGCGCCGGCTCGCTTCGCCGTCAGAGGAAATCCCGCCGCCGGCCACACGACCAGCGACGAGCCGATGGCGAGAAAAAGGCTGCAATTCCTGGCTAATTCGTCAGCCCGCTCCATGGCGTCGGCCGGCATCGCCTGGCCGAAGGAAACGGTTGCGGTTTTGATGTAGCCACCGCAGTCGCAGTCGGGTGCGCGACTTGCCCGCGGTCTCGAATTTTTTTCTCACCCATGGCAACTCGTAGCGCTCACCGCAGTCGAGGCAGGTGGCATAGGTGGTGTTGCCATGCAGCTCGACGATGTCCTTCGCTGCAATGCCCGACGCCTGATGGAGGTTGTCAATATTCTGCGTGATCAAGCCCGGCACCTTGCCCGCTCGATAGAGACTTGCGATCGCTCGATGGCCCCGCCCGGGCTTTGCCCCGCCGAATTGATCCTCCATGGCGAAGCGCCGGCGCCAGGACTCGTCCCGCATCTCCTGATCGGTCATAAAGGCGTCGAACGGGATCATCTTGTTCTTCGTCCAGATCCCGCCGGGAGAACGAAAATCCGGAATTCCGCACTCGGTGGAGATGCCGGCCCCGGTGAATGGGACGATCGTCTGGGCCGCCTCGATCAGGTCGCGAAGGCGGGAGATTGCCGTTGGAAGATCGGGCGCGATCATAGCTATATTGTGCGTGCCGTCTGTCAGTCAGTGAGGTTTAGCCCATGCGATACCTGCACACCATGCTCCGCGTCCGCGATCTCGATGCCGCTCTCGATTTTTATTGCAACAAGCTCGGACTGAAAGAGACGCGCCGACGCGTCGATGAAAAAAACCGGTACACGCTGGTGTTCCTGGCCGCGCCCGGCGACGAAAAGCTGGTCGAGGACAGCAAGAAAACGGGACGGCCGGGGTTGGAAGTCGAGCTCACTTACAACTGGGATACCGAGGACTACGGCGAGGCCCGCCATTTCGGTCATCTCGCTTATGAGGTCGACGATATCTACGAGACCTGCGACCGCCTGATGAAGGCGGGCGTCATCATCAACCGGCCGCCGCGGGACGGCGTGATGGCCTTCGTGCGCTCGCCCGACAGGCATTCGATCGAGTTGCTGCAGAAAGGCTCGCCCAAGCCGCCGCAGGAACCGTGGAAATCGATGGGAAATACCGGAAAATGGTAGCCGGCCCTCGCTTGCCGCTGGCGGCGAACGCCTTTATACCCCCCGAAACTTTGCTCGTCGGCCCGGCAGCTGCCCTCTGGCCGACCGACGGCCACGCGCCCTTCGTCTAGAGGCCTAGGACACCGCCCTTTCACGGCGGTAACACGGGTTCGAATCCCGTAGGGCGCGCCAGCCGAAACCGATAGTGTCACTGTCACGTGTCACAAGTGCCGCGTCAGACCATTGCAAAACTCGGACCCGCCTCCACAACAAACCAATAACGATTTGGCCCAAGCGCTGGGCCAGGCGATCTCCGCATATCAGACAAATAATTTCGAAGAGGCCTATCGGCTCTGTGACCTCATTCTTAAACAGGACAACAGCAATGTCGTCGCCCTGCATTTGTTCGGCATACTCGATGCTCTGCGGCGCAATTTTCCGAAAGCTCTGGAATCTTTGGATCGTGCACTGGCGCTAAGCCCCCACAATCCGGATCTTTATGTCGACAAGGGAAAAATTCTGATCGAAACCGGCCAGTCGGAAGACGCGCTGTTCTGCTTCGACAAGGCACTTGCAATCAATGGAAGGCACCCGGTCGCTCTCGACCTCAAGGGATCCATTCTTCTTCTTCTCAAGCGGCCTGCCGAGACCCTGGAAATTTTCGACCGTCTCATCCAGATCGCCCCGTTCCGCAGCCGAACTCTGAACAATCGGGGGTTGGCCCTGACGGAGTTGGGCCGCTACGAAGGCGCGATTGAAAGCTTCAGATTGGCCGCCGCATCGGATCCCAGGAATCCGGAGATATGGGTCAATCTGGGAAATGTCCTTTGTAAGTGCAAATCATACAACGAGGCCCTCGTTGCATATGGCAATGCTCAGAAGATCAGCCCTCATTTCGCGGAAGCCTGGCTTGGTCGCGGCAACGCGCTGGCGTCCTTAAGGCAATACGAGGAGGCGCTCGCCGCTTCCGACAGAGCGCTCGCGACTAAACCCAAACTGGCTGAAGCTTGGGACCTCCGGGGCGGCATCTACGCCACGCTCAGGAAACCAGAGCAATCGGTTCTCGCTTATTCCGAAGCGATGCGAGAAGATCCACAATTGCCTTTCGTGAAAGGACATTTGCTGCATCAGAAGATGCGCTGCTGCGACTGGTCGAATATCGAAGGTATAATCGCCGAGATAGAGACCGACATTGAACTCAAAAGGCCATCAGCAGAGCCATTCGGCTTGCTGGGTATTCTGAGTTCGGAGCAAAGCCTGCAGCAGGCCGCGCAATTATGCGGCGCGAGGATGTATCCGGGCGATCAGGCCGCCAACATCACGTATGGCACCGGAGAGAAAACGCGTGGAAAAATTCGCGTGGGCTATTTGTCGGGAGAATTCCGCCACCACGCAATCTCGCATCTTCTTAGCGGGGTATTAGAAGAACACGACCGTACCAACTTTGAAGTGCTGCTTTTTGACAACGGCTGGGATGACAAGAGCGACGTGCGGCGGCGCATCGTTGCGGCCGCGAACGAGGTGATCGACATAACGAAGCTAGGTGATGCAGTTGCCGTAGACACGATCCGGAAGGCGGGCATCGATATTCTGGTCAACATAAATGGCTATCTGGACGATCATAGAATGGGGGTTTTCGCACGGCGGGCGGCACCCATTCAGGTGAACTATCTCGGATTTCCGGGAACTTTTGGTTGCGACTATATCAACTACATAATCGCCGATCGTTTCGTGATCCCGGAAGACCGGAGATCCTTTTACACAGAAAAGGTCGTCCACTTACCACATTGCTATCAGCCCAACGACGGCACAAAAAAAATTGGGGCGACCATTTTCAAGCGAGAGGAATTGGGGCTGCCGAAAGAGGGCTTCGTTTTTTGCTGCTTCAATAACAGCTACAAAATCGTGCCCAACGTCTTTGACTGCTGGGCAAGGATCCTGAAACGGATCGATGGAAGCGTCCTGTGGCTTTTCAAAAGCAATGAACTTGCCGCATCAAATCTGATTAAAGAAGCAGTCGCACGAGACATTTCTCCCGATCGCCTCGTATTCGCCAACAGAATGCCTTTGGCGGACCATCTTGCAAGGCATCAATTGGCCGGTTTGTTTCTTGATACACTTCCGTACAACGCGCACACGACGGCAAGCGATGCATTATGGACTGGTCTTCCCGTGCTCACTCAAACAGGCACGACTTTCCCTGGACGGGTCGCGACAAGTTTGCTGAACGCAGTTGGCCTTCCCGAACTTGCCGTTCGAACGCAGCAAGAATACGAAGAAACGGCGGTCCGACTGGCCACTCATCCAGCCGAACTGGCGCTGCTCAGAAATACACTTTTGAAAAACAAGCCCACTGCCCCGTTATTCAATACCCGGCAGTATACCCGGCACATCGAACATGCCTTCAGAGCGATGTTCGATCGCTACAAGCAGGGTTTGGATCCCGCTCACATCAGTATTCCAAATTAGAAACGGCGACCCTTCGCCATTTCAGGCACAAGTCGCTTTTTCGAACGCACGTTTGAGGCAGGTCAGACCGGGATCGGCCGCGCGTCCGATCTGCCCCATCATCGTCAGCCATTCCTCATCGGACGCCTGCGCTGCGTAACGTTGCACCACGGCCTTGGCATAGGCTGCAAGATCAAGACCTTCGGCTTCCGCCCGCTCGCGCATCACGGCCAGCAAACGCAGGTCGCCGGCACCCAGAATGACTTCGGCCGCCTCGCCTTCATTCTCCAGCCTGTTCAAAATGTCGCCGAGGAGCATGACTGTCACATCTCAATGGACGCGCAAAGCTTCCGCGCTCGCAAGTTCGACACCCTCAATGCGCGCGGCTGACGCCAGCCGGGCAACATATTGCGCATTGGCGCGGTGCTGGACGCTTTCACGCAGATAGTCGGCAATGTGCTCCGCAACCGCTTCATAGGGCACCACACGACCTTCAGTCTTGCGCGCGAGCCGGATGATGTGGAAGCCGTAACGGGTCGCTACCGGCTCCGCGCAAAGCTCGCCCGGTGCGAGCGCAAGGAGGGCGCGCTCGAATTCGGGAGTGGTCTGCCCGTTCGTGATCTGGCCGAGATTGCCGCCCTGCTCCGCCGAAGAACATTTCGAATAGGCCTTCGCCAGCGTAGCAAAGGAATTTGGATCATCTTGAAGCGTGGCGAGGACGGCAGCGGCATCCGCGCCGCGCCGCTGCATAACCTTCCCGATCGGCCGGCAGCGCAGCAAACAAAATATGCGACGCCTCGTAGATATCGGGTGATCGGAAGCGCGCGCTGTTTTGCTCGTAATAGCGCCGGCAGGTCGCGTCATCCGGCGCGGGCACGGCCACTTCCCGCTCGACGACGGCCCGCATAAGCGCTTCGTCGTCCGTTTCCCGCCGGCCAGCTTCGTCAGAAATCGGGTCCGGTACGAGACCTAGGTGTTTGGCCCGTTGCAGCAAGAGCTCCCTGATGACCAGCGCCCGTGCGGCCTGTTGCCAGGCCGCAATCGGCTTTTCCGCCGGGTGATGCTGCATCTCGCGTTGAATGGCATCGCGCGCGATCGCGACCCCGTTGACGCTGACCGTTATGGGCTTTCCCGCCGGAAACTGGACGTGCACGGAGCAGGACATGGGTCTACTCCGCCGGGACCTGACGGCCGCGAGAAACTGCTTCGCGCCGTCCATCGCTGCGCACGACCTGATAGCCGCGCCTGCCGAGGTACCAGATCGGCGCGCTCCAGACGTGCACAAGACGGGTAAAGGGGAAGACGAGGAAGAGCGTCATTCCGAGGACCAGATGCACCTTGAAGATCGGGTGCGCGTTCGCGATGAGGCAGCGACGCCCGGCTGCAGCGTGAGGATTCCCTGCGCCCAGGTCATGAACTTCACCATTTCATGGCCGTCGAGATGATCGAGCGAGACGCCGATGGTGGCGAGCCCGAGGATCAGCTGCGCATAAAGCAGCAAGAGGATCGCGATGTCGCCGAATGATGATGTCTTGCGGATTCGCGAGTCGAAAAGCCGGCGGTGGATCAGCAGCGTCATACCGATAAAGCAGAACACGCCAGCGACGCCGCCGATAACGATTGCCATCCATTGCTTGAAGGTGTGGGAGATCCCGAACGCGTCGAAAACCCAGATCGGCGTCAGCAGTCCTACGAAGTGGCCGAAGAAAATGACGAGAATGCCGACGTGAAACAGGTTCGAACCCCACACCAATTGCCGGCGGCGCAACAACTGGCTCGATCCGCTCCGCCAGGTGTATTGCTCGCGGTCGAAGCGAAGCCGGCTGCCGAGCAGAAATACGATCAGGCAGAGATACGGGTACCAGCCGAACACCGCATGAATTGAGCGGCTCGCGCATGGGACTGTCCTCACTGGCGCGGCGTGACTTGGCGGGCTTGCGACGCCGGGCGCCGGACGCATGGCGCCGCGGACACGGGCGATAAGGCCATCCTTGCAGCTGTCGCCGGCGCCTGGTCCGAAACGGACCGGCTCGTCCTCCCAGGCGGCGTCGAGCGCCGCAAGGTCGTCGGCATCCGGATCCGGTGGCCAGCAGGGCCGAAACGACTTCGGCCTTCGGCTTCGCCGCAGCAAGGCAATCAGCGCACGAAACACGGCCTCGTAGGGCGACTTGCGCTTGCGCAGCCGCTCCGCCATCGCCCCAAAAATATGGGCGGGCTGGCCAAGGGCCTCGCAGGCTTCCTTTGGCGCGCGCGTGGCGAGGAATTCCAGGAACATCGGCAGAAAATCCGGAAGCTCGCTGGCGTCCATGAACAATCCAGCCTGCTCGTATTGCGACTTGAGATCGATCATGGCCTGCCCGCGATCGCGGCTTTCGCCATGCACGTGCTCGAACAGATGAAGCGACAGCGACCGCGTGCGGTCGAACAGCAGCACATAACGCTCCTGCAGGTCGTAGAGATCGCCGATCGCGATCTCATGCAGCAGCGTATGCAGATGGTCCCGGATGCGGCCTGCAATCAGCGTGTCGGCTTCGAGCACTTCGCTGATCTCGCCGGCGGCTAATTTCAATTCCTCGGTCGGGTAAGTCAGGAGCGCAGACAGCGCCTTGAGGGTCCGGTTCATCACACGACCTCCATCGGCGTCTTCGCCCGCTTTGGCGTGCCGAACAGATTGGTTTCGGTGACGCCACCGGAGCAGCCGTTGCCGAACGAGAAACCGCAGGAGCCACGCAGGTCGATAGGCGTCCTCGTTGACCTCGCGATGCGCGGTCGGGATGACGAAACGGTCCTCGTAGTTGGCGATCGCCATCATGTGGTACATGTCTTCGATCGCCTGACCACTGAGGCCGACGCGTCTGGCGATATTCTCGTCGATCACGCCATCGACCGTCTTTGCGCGCATATAGGCGCGCATCGCCAGCATGCGCTCGAGCCCGAGCGCGACCGGTTCTTCCTTGCCGGCCGTGAGCAGATTCGCGAGGTACTTGAGCGGAATGCGCAGACTGCGGACGTCGGGCATCTCGCCGTCGTGTCCGATCTTGCCGGCCTGCGCGGCCGACTGGATCGGCGAAAGCGGCGGCACGTACCAGACCATCGGCAACGTGCGGTATTCCGGATGCAGCGGGAACGCGACCTTCCACTCCATCGCCATCTTGTAGACCGGCGAACGGCGCGCGGCTTCCATCCAGTTGTCGGCGATGCCATCGGCGCGCGCCTGGGCGATCACGGCTGGATCATTCGGATTGAGGAAAATGCCGAGCTGGGCTTCATAAAGGTCCTGCTCGTCCGGGACGCTCGCGGCCTCCTCGATGCGGTCGGCGTCATACAGGACGACGCCGAGATAGCGGATGCGGCCGACGCAGGTTTCCGAGCAAACGGTCGGCTGGCCGGCCTCGATGCGCGGATAGCAGAAGATGCACTTCTCGGATTTTCCGCTCGACCAGTTGTAATAGATCTTCTTGTAAGGGCACCCCGATACGCACATGCGCCAGCCGCGGCACTTGTCCTGGTCGATGAGCACAATGCCATCTTCCTCGCGCTTGTAGATTGCTCCCGACGGACACGCCGCGACGCAGGCCGGATTGAGGCAGTGCTCGCACAGCCGCGGCAGATACATCATGAAAGTGTTTTCAAACTGGCCGTAAATATCCTTCTGGATGCCTTCGAAATTGACGTCCTTCGAGCGCTTGGCAAACTCGGTGCCGAGAATCTCTTCCCAGTTCGGGCCCCATTCGATCTTTTCCATGCGCTCGCCTGTAATGAGCGAACGCGGTCGCGCTGTCGGCGAAGCCTGCAATTCTGGCGCCGTCTGCAGATGCTCGTAGTCGAAGGTAAAGGGCTCGTAGTAGTCGTCGATTTCAGGCAGGTCCGGATTGGAGAAGATGTTGGCGAGAACCCGCCACTTCGAGCCGATGCGCGGCTCGATCTTGCCGTTCCGCTTGCGTCGCCAGCCGCCATTCCAGCGGTCCTGGTTTTCCCAGTCCTTCGGGTAACCGATGCCAGGCTTGGTCTCGACGTTATTGAACCAGGCGTATTCCATCCCTTCGCGGTTGGTCCACACGTTCTTGCAGGTGACCGAACACGTGTGGCACCCGATGCATTTGTCGAGGTTAAGCACCATCGCGACTTGTGCGCGGATTTTCATTCTGCGGCCTCCATTTTGGGCGCGACGGGCAGAGGTTCGGGCTGATTGGCGGTCGGTTTATCCAGCCAATCGACTTTCGACATCTTGCGGATGATGACGAATTCGTCGCGGTTGGTGCCGATCGTGCCGTAATAGTTGAAGCCGTAGCTCTGCTGGGCATAGCCGCCGATCATATGGGTTGGCTTGACCACGATGCGCGTCACGGAATTGTGGATGCCGCCGCGCTGCCCGGTCACTTCCGAGCCCGGCACATTCACGATCTTCTCCTGCGCGTGATACATCAGGCACATGCCTTCCTTCACACGCTGCGAGACAACAGCGCGGGCGACCAGCGCGCCGTTGTTGTTGTAGGCCTCGATCCAATCGTTATCGACGATATCCGCTTTTTTCGCGTCGGTTTCGCTGATCCATACGATCGGCCCGCCGCGCGACAGTGTCAGCATCAGAAGATTGTCGGTATAGGTCGAGTGGATGCCCCACTTCTGGTGCGGAGTGATGAAGTTGAGAACGATCTGTTTCTCGCCGTTCGGCTTGCTGTCGATGACAGGCTTCACGGCCTTGAGATCGACCGGCGGGCGATAGACGCAGAGCGCCTCACCGAAGGCACGCATCCACAAGTGATCCTGGTAAAGCTGCTGGCGTCCGGACAAAGTTCGCCAGGGGATCAGCTCGTGCACGTTGGTATAGCCGGCGTTGTAGCAGACCTTTTCGGATTCCAGGCCCGACCAGGTCGGCGCCGAAATGATCTTGCGCGGCTGAGCCACCACGTCGCGGAAGCGGATCTTCTCATCTTCCTTCGGGATGGCGAGATGCTTGTGCTCGAGACCGGTGGTCTTCGACAGCGCCTCCCATGCCTTCACGGCCACTTCACCGTTGGTCTCGGGCGCGAGCGAGAGGATGACTTCGGTGGCGTCGATATCGGTGTCGATGCGGGCCAGACCCTTGCTCGCACCCTCCTCCGTCACCTCGCCATTGAGACGCTTCAGGAGATCGACTTCGTGCTCGGTGTTCCAGGCTATGCCTTTCACGCCGTTGCCGATCTTCTGCATGAGCGGACCAAGTGCGGTGAAACGCTTGTAGACGTTCGGATAGTCGCGCTCGATGACGGCAACGGCGGGCATGGTCTTGCCCGGAATCGGCTCGACCTCGCCCTTCTTCCACTCCTTGACGTCGAGCGCTTGCGCGATTTCACCCGGTGAGTCGTGCTGGATCGGCGTAAGCACCACATCCTTTTCGACGCCGAGCACTTCTGGCGCGACGCGCGAAAACGCCTTGGCAATTGCCTTGTAGATCTCCCAATCGCTCTTGCACTCCCATACCGGATCCACCGCCGACGTCAGCGGATGAATGAAAGGATGCATGTCGGAGGTGTTGAGGTCGTTCTTCTCATACCAGGTGGCGGTCGGCAGAACGATGTCGGAATAGACGCAGGTCGTCGACATGCGGAAGTCGAGCGTCACCAGCAGGTCGAGCTTTCCTTTCGGCGCGTCGTCGTGCCAGGCGACTTCCTTCGGCTTTTTCTTGCCGGTCTCGCCGAGGTCCTTGCCTTGCACGCCATGCGTAGTGCCGAGCAGGTGCTTGAGGAAATACTCATGGCCCTTGCCGGACGACCCGAGCAGGTTCGAGCGCCACACAAACATGTTGCGCGGCCAATTGTCCGGATGGTCCGGGTCCTCGCAGGCCATCTGCAACTCGCCGGACTTGAGAGCCTTTGCGACATAGTCCTTCGCCTCTAGTCCGGAGGCTTGCGCCTTTTTCGCAACCTCAAGGGGGTTCTGCCTGAGTTGCGGCGCCGAAGGCAGCCAGCCCATGCGCTCTGCGCGCACGTTGTAGTCGATCAATGCGCCGTCCCACGGTCCTGCCGGCGCCGTCGGTGACAATATCTCGTCGATACCAACCGTCTCGTAACGCCACTGGTCGGTATGAGCATAGAAGAACGACGTCGAGTTCTGCTGACGTGGCGGACGGCTCCAATCCAGCGCAAAGGCCAGGGGCAACCAGCCCGATTGCGGCCGCAGCTTTTCCTGCCCGACGTAATGCGACCAGCCACCGCCGGATTGGCCGACGCAACCGCACATCACCAGCATATTGATGACGCCGCGGTAGTTCATGTCGCAGTGGTACCAGTGATTCATGGCGGCCCCGATGATCACCATCGAGCGGCCCTTGGTCTTTTCCGCGTTGAGCGCAAATTCGCGCGCGACCGTCACGATCTGGTCGCGTGGAACGCCTGTGATTTTTTCGGCCCAAGCCGGCGTGTACGGCACATTGTCGTCATAAGACTTGGCCACGTGCTCGCCACCAAAGCCGCGATCGAGCCCATAGTTGGCGACGAACAGGTCGAACACCGATGCGACGAGAACATCGCCATCTTTCGTCTTGATGAGCTTCGCCGGAACCTTACGCACCAGCACGCTCGGATGGCTGGTGCCGGCGAAATGATCGTGCTCGCGATTGCCGAAATACGGAAATCCGACGTCGGCAAGCTCATCCTTGTCATTGGCGAAGGTCAGCTGAAGATTGGTTTCGGCGCCGTCCGACTTCTTTTCTTCCAAGATTCCACTTGCCCTTTTCGCCCCAGCGGAAGCCGACGGAGCCTCGCGGCACGACGATGCTCTCCGAGGTCTCGTCATAGGCGACCGTCTTCCAGTCCGGATTGTTGGTCTCGCCGAGATTGTCGGCAAAATCTGAAGCGCGCAGTAGCCGGTCGGGCACGAGCTGGTCGCCCTGCTTCACCAGCCGCACCAGCATCGGCATGTCGGTGTACTGCCGGACGTAATCCTCGAAATATTCGGCCTGCCGGTCGAGATAGAACTCGCGCAGGATCACGTGGCCCATCGCCATAGCGAGCGCGGCATCGGTGCCCTGCTTCACTGAAATCCACAGATCGGCGAATTTGGACGCCTCCGAATAGTCCGGGCGAAACCACGACGCTCTTTGCGCCGCGATAGCGCGCCTCGGTATAGAAGTGCGCATCCGGCGTGCGGGTCTGCGGGACGTTCGAGCCCCACAGGATCAGGAAGCTCGAATTATACCAGTCGGCGCTTTCAGGAACGTCGGTCTGCTCGCCCCAGGTCTGCGGGGAAGACGGCGGTAGGTCGCAATACCAGTCGTAGAACGACATGCAGACGCCGCCGAGCAGCGACAGGTAGCGAGAACCGGCGGCGTAGGAAACCATCGACATCGCCGGGATCGGCGAAAAGCCAATGACGCGATCGGGTCCGTGTTTCTTGACGGTATACGCGTTGGCCGCAGCGATGATCTCGGTGACTTCATCCCAGGTCGCGCGCACGAAACCGCCGAGGCCACGCTTTTCCGTGTAGGCCGCGCGCTTCTTCGGGTCCTCGACGATCGAGCCCCAGGCGGCAACCGGCGTGCGCAGCGCCCTCGCCTCGCGCCAGAGCTTGAGCAGGCGCGAGCGCACCAGCGGATACTTCACGCGATTGCCGGAATAGAGGTACCAGGAGTAGCTCGCCCCGCGCGAACAGCCGCGCGGTTCATGGTTGGGCAATTCCGGTCGCGTGCGTGGATAATCGGTCTGCTGCGTCTCCCAGGTGACGATGCCGCCCTTGACGTAGATCTTCCACGAGCACGAGCCGGTGCAATTGGCGCCATGGGTGGAGCGCACGATCTTGTCGTGCTGCCAGCGCTTGCGGTAACCGTCTTCCCAGCGGCGATCCTCGCGCGTGGTGATTCCGTAGCCGTCCGAAAAATCAGCAACGGTCCGCTTGAAGAAGGTCAGGCGATCAAGAAAATAACTCATGATCTTCCCCTCATTCAGCAGGTGCAGCAGCGGAAGCCATTCGCCGTGATGTCGATCGGCGCTCGACGTCGTAAAGCAGGCCGCCGGGGCGTGTGTAGAACCACCAGGTGATCACGAGGCAGCTTACGTAGAAGACCAGGAAACCCCAAAGCGCAAATTCGACACCACCCGTCAGCGCGATCGATGATCCGTAAGATTTCGGAATAAAGAACGCACCGAATGCCGCCATTGCGGATGTAAATCCCGTAATAGCCGCGGACTCTTTTTCCGCCTGCCGCACCTGGTCGTCTTTGTCGAGCTTCGGCATCAGGCGCGCCATTTCCTTGCGCATGATGTTGGGGATCATCTGGAAGGTGGATGCATTGCCGACGCCTGTGGCAAAGAACAGCAGCAGGAACATCGCAAAGAACCCCCAGAAGGCGTTCGGCTGGTCCTTGATGCCGAGGAAGTAGAGAACACCCGCCACGCCAGCCATCATCATCAGGAACACGACAATGGTGACGCGCCCGCCGCCCCAGCGGTCGGAAACCCAGCCGGTCGCCGAGCGCGACAGCGCTCCCACCAGCGGCCCAAGGAACACGAACGGAAGCGCGTCGACGGCCGGGAATTGGGTTTTGGCGAGCAGCGGGAATCCCGCCGAGTAGCCGATGAAGGAGCCGAACGTACCGGTGTAAAGCCAGCACATCAGCCAGTTGTGCTTGCGCTGGAATATGACCGCCTGCTCGCTGAACGACGCCTTGGCGGATGCGATGTCGTTCATGCCGAACCAGGCGGTAAACGCGCTCGCGGCGATAAACGGCACCCAGATAAAGCCGGCATTTTGCAGCCACAATGGCGTCGCGCCAGCCGGGCCCTTCACCATCGCAGGATCGCCACCGAACCAGCCGAATACGCCGACGGTAATGATGAGGGGCACCACGAATTGAACGACGCTCACGCCGAGATTTCCAAGCCCGGCATTGAGCGCGAGTGCGTTGCCCTTTTCAGAGCGCGGGAAGAAGAACGAGATGTTCGACATCGACGAAGCGAAGTTGCCGCCGCCAAACCCGCACAGCAGGGCAAGTGCGAGGAACAGAAAATACGGCGTGTTCGGGTTCTGCACCGCGTAACCGATGCCCACGGCCGGAATCATCAACGACCAGGTTGCGAGCGTCGTCCACAGGCGGCCACCGAAGATCGGCACCATGAAGGAGTAGAAGATGCGCAGCACGGCGCCGGATATGCCCGGCAAGGCTGCAAGCCAGAACAGTTGATCGGTCGTGAACTGGAACCCAACCGATGGCAGTTTGGCCACAACTACCGACCACACCTGCCAGACTGCGAATGACAGCAACAATGCCGGGATCGACACCCAGAGATTGCGCCGCGCGATGGCGCGGCCCGTCGTATCCCAGAACTTCTTGTCCTCCGGCCGCCAGTCGGTGAGCACCGCCCCCGACAGGATGCCGACATGCGCTGGTTTGTGAATCTCCTGGAATTCCGGAAGCTGCGGAAGCTTTGCCAAGCGCCGGCCCGGCCACGCCGCGCTCCATCTGGCGGATCGAGACATGCATCCAGATCAAGGCGACACTCACCAGCACGAACAGCAGCATGAAGCAGCTCGTCCACAGACCGGTGAGATCATTCAGCGCACCAAACGCGATCGGCAGCACAAAGCCGCCCAGCCCGCCGATCATGCCGACCAGGCCGCCGACCGCGCCAACGTTTTTGGGATAGTAGACCGGTATGTGCTTGTAGACCGCAGCCTTGCCCAAGGCCATGAAGAAGCCGAGCACAAACACCGTTACTGGTGAAAGGCACCACGGCCATTTCAAGATGGAACGTCCGCGGTCCGTTTATAGTACGCACGATGTAGTCGGTCGGCGGATATGACAACACAAAGGTGCAAGCAACCGCCGACCAGGAAGGTCCAGTACATGATACGGCGCGCGCCATAGCGATCCGACAAGTGACCGCCATAGGCGCGAAAGATGCTCGCGGGAATTGAGAATGCAGCAGCGGCCATGCCGGCGGTCTTGATGTCGACGCCGTAGACATTGATCAGGTATTGCGGCAGCCACAGCGACAGCGCGACGAATGCGCCGAAAACGAAGAAATAATAGAGAGCAAATCGCCAGACCTGGATATTCTTCAGCGGCTCCAGTTCGAGCCAGGCGCTGCGCGGCTTTTCGCCGCGTGCACGCCTTGCGACCAGCACCGGATCGTCATCGGTGAAAAACCAGAACAGCGATCGCCATGATCGCGATACCGGCGGCCCAGATCTGGGCGACTGCCTGCCAGCCATAGGCGACAAGCACAAATGGCGCGAGGAATTTCGTTACCGCCGCGCCGACATTGCCGGCACCGAAAATGCCGAGGGCCGTGCCCTGTCTTTCAGTCGGATACCACCGCGAGACGTAGGCAATGCCGACCGCGAATGATCCGCCGGCGATACCGACAAAGAACGCGGCAACAAGGAACTGTGGGTATGTAGATGCCCAGGTCAGGAAATAGGTTGCAACCGCCGCCGCCAACATCACCAGCGTGTAGACGATCCGCCCGCCATACTGGTCGGTCCAGACGCCAAGTGCGATTCGGATCAAGGATCCGCTCAGAATCGGCGTGCCAACCAGCAGGCCGAACTGGGTCTCATTGAGATTGAGGTCGCGCTTTATCTGAATGCCGATGATGGCGAAGATCGTCCACACCGCAAAACATACGGTAAAGGCGATGGTGGACATCCAGAGCGCGCGGCTTTGACCCGCGGCTGCCGCGTGCTTGATTGGCATGGTAAGTTCCCCCGCTCGAGGTCGTTTAGTCTGCCCGTACCGAAGCATGGCGGCCGGCAAGGCTTTGAGATTGATCAAAAAGTGACGGTAATTTTCATTTTCATAAACATTTTCCGCCCTATCCAAGCGGACGCTGGCGGCCGACCTTATCAAGGAACTTCATGGCTGCCATGCGCGGTGCGGCACTATTTCACGCTCTTTTTAACGCACAAATTATGGGGACTGTGATTCATAAGGGGTAAACTTACGCGTCCTGCGAACAGCTCTGCCCTGGAGCGTCAGGCCATGATCGTGATCAAGAACAAGCATGTCGGCGAGGCTCTCCGCCGCGACGTCGTGTTCGTCTGGCATGCCGTGATCGCGGTCGTCTTTATCGGTTTTGCGAGCCTCGCGGTCGCGGCCGCCCTGCTCGACATCCTATCCTTCCGAAATGATTTTAACGCACCGGGTAAAGGTGCTGCGTGCCGTTGAAGTCTTCAACGACGGCCTGCGTCCCATCCGATCCGCACACGTGTGACGTAATTCGGTCCGATCGGCGATTTGCCGTGGCCGCCCGGAATGTCGAGCACATAGGTCGGCTGGCAGAGCCCTGAACGCGGCCGCGAAGCCGCGCATCAGCTCTTGTCCTCGCGCAATGTCAGTCCGCAGGTGGCCGGTGCCTGGCGCGAGATCGCCGTGGTGCAGATAGTAAGGCTTGATCCGGCACTCGACCAAAGCACGCATCAACTCGTCCATCATGCCCGGCTGTGTCGTTGACTCCGGCGAGCAGCACCGTTTGTGACAGCAATGGAATCCCGGCATCGGCCAGCCGCGCACATGCCTCGCGCGCCTGTGCGGTCAACTCGCGCGGATGATTGACGTGCACCGCGACATAAGTGGGCTTGCCTTTGATTTTGATGGCTCTCACCAGATCGGTCGTCACCCGCTCGGGCTCGGCGACCGGCATCCGCGTATGAATACGGACGACCTTGACGTGATCGATCGCGGCAAGGCTTTTCATCACCGCGCGCAGCCGCCGCGGCGATAGAATGAGCGGATCGCCGCCGGTGAGAATAACCTCCCAGATTTGCTGATGAGAGCGGATGTAGTCGAGCGCAGCCGCCAGCGCGCCTGCGACAGCCCGGCCGGCTTGTCAGGGCCGACCATCTCGCGGCGGAAGCAAAACCGGCAATAGACCGCGCAGATATGCGTCAGCTTGAGCAGCACGCGATCGGGATAGCGGTGCACGATGCCCTCGACCGGGCTGTGGGCGTCATCTCCGATCGGGTCGGAAAGCTCTTCCGGTTTGTGATCGAGCTCCGCCGCGTTTGGAATGAACTGACGCGCGATGGGATCGTCCGGATCGTTTCTGTCGATCAGATCGGCCAATGACTCGGGCAAGGCCACAGCATAACGTGCGGTTACCTTTTCAATCGCCTGCTGGCGCTCGGACGGCACATAACCGTGCTCGCAGAGCTGCGCGGCGGTTCGTAACGTCGTCATGATTCACCTGCCTTTTGTTATCTCGACCATGGGAGCCCAGATCACCTGGTCAATCCGCTGCGCACCCGTCGCCAGCATCACCAGCCGGTCGAAGCCAAGAGCAATTCCGCTCGCGGGCGGCATGCCGGCCAAAGCCGCGAGAAAATCTTCATCGATCGGATAGCGCTCGCCATACAGTCGTTCCTTTTCCGTCATCGCCGCTTCAAAGCGAGCCCGCTGTTCCGCGGTGTCGCGCAGTTCGCCGAAGGCGTTGGCAAGCTCCACCCCGCAGGCATAGAGCTCGAATCGCTCGGCGACCTTATCGCTGCCCGGCTTTGCGCGCGCCAGCGCCGCCAGCGGCAGCGGGTACTCATATAATATAGTGGCGCGGCCGACCCCCAGATGGGGATCCACGCGCTCGACCAAAATGCGGCTGAAAATGTCAGCCCAATTGTCATTGTCGGCTATTGCGATCCCCGCCTTCATGGCTTGCGCCGCAAGCGCGGCGCGGTCGCCTTTTCCATTGCGGACCGTCGCCAGAAGATCGATCCCGGCGTGACGCGAGAATGCTTCGGCGACGGTCAATCGCTCCGCGGCCGCAAAAGGATCGGCCGCTTTGCCGCGATAGACGAATTGCGCCGCGCCAGCGGCGCGTGCCGCCTCTGCCAGCAGACCGGCGCAGTCATCCATCAACGTTTCGTAGGGCTCGTGCGCTCTGTACCACTCGAGCATCGTAAATTCGGGATGATGCAGGGCGCCACGCTCGCGGTTACGGAAGACGCGGGCAAACTCAACGATGCGAGTCTCGCCCGCTGCCAATAACTTTTTGCAGGCGAATTCCGGTGATGTGCGCAGATAGAGTTTACGGCTCTCCCCACCCGGCCCGATCAGATCGGCCGCGAAGGCGTGCAGATGTGTCTCGTTGCCCGGAGACACCTGCAACGCCCCGGTTTCAACTTCAACGAAATCGCGCGCCGCAAACCAATTTCGCAGGGTCGCCATGATACGCCCACGTGCAAGCAGGTAAGGCCTGCGGGCCACATGGACATCTCGGCTCCAGAACGGTGGGCTTCCCGGCACATTTACCTCTATCAGACGCTATGCGGGAAAGACTGGAATCGGCCACGAAGATCGCTATGGTGCGCCCCGAAACCGCGGCCTCCTGCTGCACATAAGTTAAGGATCATAATCGTGAAGGTCATCGCTTCTTCGCTCCGCAAAGGCAATATCGTGGATATCGACGGCAAGCTCTATGTCGTTATGACTGCGGAAAATTTTCATCCCGGCAAGGGCACCCCGACAACCCAGGTCGATATGCGCCGGATTTCAGACGGCGTGAAGACATCGCAGCGCTACAAGACCACCGACCAGGTCGAGCGCGCCCATGTCGAGGACCACGAATTCAGCTACCTCTATCAGGATGGCGACGGCTTTCACTTCATGAATCAGGAAACCTTCGACCAGGTCCAGGTGCCCGCCGACATCATCGGCGACCAGTCCATCTATCTGCAGGAAGGCATGGTGGTGAACCTCAGCGTGCACGAGGGCGTGCCGGTCGCGATCGAACTGCCGCAAAAGGTGACGCTCGAGATCGTGGACACCGAGCCGGCCATGAAGGGACAGACCGCATCCGGTTCGTTCAAGCCGGCCAAGCTGTCGAACGGTGGGCGCACCATGGTCCCGACACATATCACGGTCGGCGCGCGAGTCATCGTGAGTACCGCCGACGGGTCCTACGTCGAACGCGCCAAGGACTAGACGCGGACGCTCGCGCGCACTTCTTTTGGGAACAGATCATCCGGCGCAAGTTGTCTTGCCGTGATCCCCTGCGCGTGGGCAAAACGGCAAAACGCTTCCAGCGTCTTGCGGTTTCCTTCAAGTCCGTACGGAAACGGGTCATCGCCGAAGTTCTTGCCCCACTCGCTGCTGATTGCGGCGGACCAGGGCACCGGAATCCGTGATGCCGTCAAATCCCGCACGCGTTCAAGGCTTCGTTGCTTGGCTTCATCGAAAGCCTTGAACAAGTTCATCGCCACCCACGGATACCGGTCGAATACGGCACGGCGCATCGCAATCACGTGCATGATCGGGAAAATGCCGGTCGCCGCGTGATAGCGCGCTTCCTCGCTACGGTATTCCGGATAGAGCCGCACGATCTTTCCGCCGCTTTTTTCAAACGCATCGGGCACGCGCGCCGAAATCGCTGCATCGAGTTCGCCAGACAGCAACATGGCGGAAATGCTGGTGTCTCGCCGCTGCTCATATTGAATTCCGGCCGGAAGCTTGAACTCGACTTTTTCCTCCCGGCCCGCTTCGTTCATACCGGATTGAACCCAATGAATCTTGCGTAAGTCGACGCCGGCTGTTTCCGCAAGGAAGCCGCGCGCATAGATGCCGGCAGTCTGTGCCCATTCCGGAATGCCGACGCGCTTGCCTTCGAGATCCTTCGGCGTGCCGATGCCCCGGTCAGCGCGCACATAGAATGCCGAATGTCGGAAAACACGTGATGGAAAAACCGGAATTCCGACGAAGGGCGAGTTGCCCTGCGAGGCAAAGCCGATGAACTTGCCGAAGGACATTTCCGAGATGTCCCACTCCCGGTTTTTAATAAACCTGTAGAAAACTTCTTCGACCGGAAGCACGAAGGCGGTCAGCGTAATGCCCTCGGGGCGGATGACCCCATTCACAAGATCGCGCACGTGGTCGTAGTCGGTGGTGGCCAGCGTCAGATGGAGGCGCGCGATACCGCCACTTTCGATCATCTCGGGTTCGCGATCCGCGCTCGAGGCCGGAGTCAGATTGGCTTCACGCACCGTCATTTCCATGCATCTCCCGTCGTGAGCACGGCGGCTGGACATTGCGGCGCACCCTACACCGGAAAGCAGCCCTTGTATGCCGGAGTTCGATGCCTTTAACTTCCGTTTGCGATGTTAACCCTTGGCTGACGGGGCAGAGCGAGGGAAGCAGATTGAAGCGTGTCATTCTCGTTGGTCTAGCGCTGCTCTTTGCCGGTGCAGCGTCCGCCCAGGAGCTGAAGAGCCCGCGTATCTCGGTCGCAAAGGTCGACTGGGATGCCGCGGCCGCGAGCATAGTCGACAGACCGGCGGGCACGCCGGCCGAGGCGTTCGCCAAGATCAACGCGGCGGCCGGCATCAGCTTCCCGAAAATTGCCGACAGCTCCGTACCTGTGCTCCTGCCTTACGACGTCGACGCCTTTATCAAGGACCGCACGGCCAATCCCGAGCCTCCGCCGGAAAAGGCCGTCGAAAATGCCGATCGTTTCATGCGGTCGGGATTTCGGCCGACAAGATTTTTCGTGACTGGCCCGGCCGGCTATGACTCCGCCTTCGCACTGACGCTTGCCGATGTTCGGGAGCTTTCCGACATCCGTTACGCCGAGCCGGTCTACGTCCTGTTCTCGGGCCTCGCCATGACCTACGAGCTCGACGGCCCGGCGATGCCCGACGGCGAACTCGTGAAATCGCTTCAGGACGAATACCCTGGCATCCGCCGCTACCTGCACGAGTTCATACATCCGCTACGGCTTCGAGCGTTACGGCGTCACCTATGTCGCTGCGATCTACTGTCTGGACACGCGGCCGCGCTCGAAGGTTCTCACCTGCAAGCAGGCCGATCGCGTCATGGATCGCTTCCTGCGCGCACTCAAGCTTGCCGGCGGATTGCCGGCGCTGGCATTGGAAAAACCCGAGGCGGTTGCGCTGGACCGTCCTGCCGAAACCTCGAAGGACTTCACCTATTTCAGCCCCGGTTTCATCATTCCCAACACCGGGCTGAAGACAAGATACCGGCGGCCGCGGCGACTACACCGTCTATGCGCGCCTGCGTTTCCCGCTCAAGGACGCGCCGGCTTTCGCAAATTCACAATCATTCAACAACTGGGGCGACTGCGATTTCACCGGCCGATCGGTCCGCAGCCCGCGCCGGAAGGACCAACCCTATTCGTGCAAAGTGAACGGCAGGCCGCTGGTCTTCAACGAATCCGCGCCCGGCAACTACTCCTATCCCTGGCGCGACAATTTTTGTGAACATCGCCGCTACTTCGTCGGCCAGTGCCCCGGAGGCGAAGGTCACCAGGGCCAGGACATCCGCCCCAGCTCCTGCACGCTGTTTAATGAGGGCGCCGATCGCTGTCAGCCTTATCAGCATGAGGTGGTGGCCGCCCATGACGGGTTCCTTCTGCGCGCACGCAAGCAGGAGGCCGTCTACCTGTTCATCAATACACCGGCGATGCATGTACGCGTGCGCTACATGCACATGAACCCGAACCAGCTCGATGCCGATGGCATCGTCAGCGGCAAGCTGGTGCGCGAAGGCGACATCATCGGCAAGGTCGGCAACTACAACCGCACGGAACGCGGCACCACCTATCACCTGCATTTCGACATGCAGGTGCCGACCAAGGCCGGTTGGGTCTTCGTTAACCCGTACATGACGCTCGTGGCTGCTTTTGAACGATTGATCGGCGCACGGGGAACCGAGATCAAGGACGGCGATCCGGTTCCTGCCATTGTCGGCGTGCCGCCCGTGATCATGAGCCCTTCGGATCGGGCGTCTGTCGCCCAGGCTCCCATCGTGCAAACACATGCATCGGTCAGCGCAACTGACAAGCCGCAGAAGGTAAAAGAGAAGCCTCACAAAAAGCGCAAACACGCCCGAAAACGGCGTAAGCGCGACGACGGCTAGCGACATACTGCCGATTGTGCGTGCACACCCTGTCACTACAATGCCGTCATGGCGCGAGTCTTTTTTCCCATCGCTGCCGAAATCCGCAGCCGTCGCTCCTTCCTGGTGAGCGCAGTCGCCTTTGCCGCAAGCCTCTCCATCGAGGGCGCCGCCGTTGCCGTGCAATCGCCGGCATTCGCACATTGGGTCGCAAATTTTCGCCCGCGCGCGCTCGCGCGTGGCATTTCGGAACAAACCTATGACCGCGTGATGGGCAACGTGACGCCGGACACGAGCGTCTACGCGCAGTTCAGCGCGCAACCCGAAGTCACGGAACTGATGTGGCAGTACATCAACCGGCGCTGCTCCGAATGGCGCGTCATCACCGGCAAAGAGCGCGCGAAACAATATGCCGCGCTTCTGTCACGCATCGAAAAGGACTACGGCGTCGACCGCTACATTTTGCTCGGGCTCTGGGGCATGGAGTCGTCGTTCGGCGATGTCATGATCAATCCGAAATACATGCGGCCGGTCATTCCCGCGCTCGCCGCCCTCGCCTGGGGCGAGCCGCGCCGGCGAAAATATTGGGAAGCCGAACTGCTCAACGCACTCACCATTGTCGACCGCGGCTGGGCCAAACCCGAGGAGATGGTCGGCTCGTGGGCCGGCGCGATGGGTCACACGCAATGGATGCCGGAGGTGTGGCTCCACATGGGCGTCGACTATGACCGCGACGGCCGCGCCTCGCCTTTCGGCAAGCCGGACGATGCATTCGCCGGCACGGCGCGCTATCCTGGTCGAGCGCGGAAACTACCGGCGCGGCGAGGCCTGGGGCTGTGAGGTGAAGGTGCCGCCCGGCCAAACGCGCCTCGCAAATAACCGGACGATGCGCCCGTACGCGAAATGGCACGATCTGGGCGTGCGACGCGCCGACGGCACCGCATTTGCCCGGCCCAGCGACCAAGCGAAGCTCTGGATGCCCGTCGCCGGCGGCCCGGCGTTTCTGGTCGGGCCAGAATTTCCGTGCCGTCTATTCGTACAATCCATCGAGCAGCTACGCGCTTGCGCTCTGCCATCTCGGAGACCTAATCCGGGGCGATCCTCCGTTCCGCCAGCAGTTCCCCGGCGGGGAGCGCGCGCCGACCATGGAGGAGGTCAAGGAAATACAACGCCGCCTTAATGAGCACGGCTTCAAGAACGACGTCGATGGCCGTACCGGCAGCGACACCGTGCGGGCAATCATTGCCTTCCAGAAAAAGGTCGGCATGGAGCCCGACGGCTACGCAGGCCTGAAATTGCTCGCCCGATTGCGTCAGGGCCCGTAATCCGGTTGGATGCCCGCTCATCCGCCCCCAGGGCGGCAAAGCGGGCAAATCACGTGTCAAGCAACAGAAACGAACCCGTCCAAAAAGCGAGCGAGCGAGGCTGCAAGCCTCGCTGCCATCGATCGACCGGTTCCCGCGGGCGTGAACGCCGCGGGCTTTGGCAGCGACGTCGTGGCCGATGCGCTGCGCGCAACCGACATCCCCTATATCGCCCTCAATCCAGGAGCCAGCTATCGCGGGCTGCATGACAGCCTGGTGAACTATCTCGGCAATGAACGGCCGCAGATGCTGCTCTGTCTGCACGAGGAAAGCGCGGTCGCAATCGCCCACGGCTATGCCAAAGTCACCGGCACGGCGATGGCCGCGGCGGTGCATTCCAATGTCGGCCTGATGCACGCCACCATGGCGATCTTCAATGCCTGGTGCGACCGCATGCCGATGCTGATTTTGGGCGCGACCGGGCCCGTCGACGCAGTCAAGCGCCGGCCGTGGATCGACTGGATCCACACCGCGCGCGACCAGGGCGCGCTGGTGCGCGGCTATACCAAATGGGACGACCAGCCGGCATCGCCAGTCGCCGCGCGCGAGGCCGTGCTGCGCGCGAATTGGATTGCCAATACGGCGCCGCGCGGACCGACTTACGTCAATCTCGACGCCGGGATGCAGGAGAGCAAGCTGCAGGACCGCCGTGCCGGCGATTGACACCAGGCGCTTCATGCCGCCGGTTGCAGGCGCGGCGCCCGCGGCGTCGATCAAGCAGGCCGCTGATCTGCTGCGTAGCGCAAAGCAACCGGTGATCCTCGCCGGCAGGACATCGCGCGACCGTCGACGCCTGGAACAAGCGCGTCGCGCTTGCCGAGCGGCTGAACGCGCGCGTTGTCACCGATCTCAAGATCGCCGCGTCGTTTCCGACCTCACATTATCTTCATGCCGGCGCGCCCGGTGGCACCGTGCTCGCTCCCGAAGCGGCGAGACGCAATCCGCGCCGCCGACGTCATCCTCAGCCTCGACTGGCTGGACCCGGCTGGCACGTTCAAGGCCGTCGGCAATGTCGTCTGCCAAAATCATCCAGGTGTCCGTCGATCATCATCTGCACAATGGCTGGAGCATGGACTACCAGGGCCTGCCGCCGGTCGATGTCTTCATCGACTGCGAGCCCGACGTGGCCGTGCCGCCATTGCTGGAGGCGCTCGGTCCCGGCCCAGCGCGCGCGGCCCCGGGACGTGCAAAGGAATTCCCAAAGCCTGCCGGCGACAAACTGACAGTGGATCACCTCGCAACCGCGCTGCGCGAAGCGGTCGGCAGCCGGCCGACCAGCCTCACCCATGTCTCGCTCTCGTGGAACGGCGCGACCTGGACCTTCGATCATCCGCTCGACTATCTCGGCTCCGACGGCGGCGGCGGCGTCGGCGGCGGCCCCGGCATTTCGGTCGGCGCCGCACTCGCGCTTGAAAGGCAGCGGGCGTCTCCCGGTCGCGGTCTGCGGCGACGGCGATTTCCTGATGGGCGTCACCGCGCTCTGGACGGCGGCGCATTACCGCATTCCCCTGCTGGTCGTCGTCGCCAATAATCGCTCCTTCTTCAACGACGAACTGCATCAGGAACGTGTCGCCCGCATGCGCAATCGGCCAGTCGAGAACCGCTGGGTCGGGCAGCGCATTTCCGAGCCCGACATCGATCTCGCGGCCATGGCGCGCGCGCAGGGCGCGCAAGGCTTCGGTCCGGTGACGGCAATCGCCGATCTCGCGCCGACGCTTGCGAAGGCCATTGCCGCGGTCGAGGCCGGCGCCGTCGCCGTCGTCGATGTCCGCGTCGAGCCGGGCTATACCGCCGCGACGACCGCAGCGATGACGCGCAAAAGCGAGTAGCGCCGACGATGCCGTCGACATGCATCAGCCAACGACGCCATCCTGGTGGCGGACGAGCATCGTTGTGCAGTTCGAAACGCCCGAAGGCCCGATCACGGCCGTCGACAATGTCTCGTTCAAGGTCCAGCCGGGCGAATTCCTGTCCGTCATCGGCCCGTCCGGCTGCGGCAAGTCCACGCTTTTCAACGTCATCGGCGGCCTGCTCGGCGAGCACGAAGGCGTCGTCACCGTCGCGAGGCGAGACGATTTCGGGCCCGCACAAGTCGATCGGCATGGTGTTCCAGGAAGAATCGACATTCCCCTGGCGCACCGTGACCGACAACGTCGGCTTTCCGCTCGAGCTCGTCGGCATGCCGAAAGCGCAGCGCATCGAGCGCGCCCGGCATTTCATCAAGATGGTCGGGCTCGACGGCTTCGAGAACCGTTATCCCGGCGAATTGTCCGGCGGCATGCGGCAGCGCGTGTCGCTCGCCCGCACGCTCGCCTCCGAGCCGAAAATCCTGCTGATGGACGAGCCCTTCGCCGCGCTCGACGAGCAGACGCGGCTCCTGCTCGGCGACAAGGTGCTGCAGATCCAGCAGCAGCTGAAGCAGACGACGCTGCTGATCACGCACAACATCACCGAAGCGGTGCAGATGTCGGACCGTATCCTGGTGATGACCTATCGTCCCGGCAAGGTGAAGCGGATCGTCGATATCGACCTGCCGCGCCCGCGCACGTCCGAAATCGTCGGCAGCGAAGCGTTCGGCCGCTACGTCGCCGCAGATCTGGGGCGACCTGCGCGAAGAAGCGAGCCGCGGCATGCAGGACGAGGAAAAGCACGCGCTCGAGCACCGGGTACAGCGTCATGACCATGGCCGCGTCACAGCAACCAGCACCGCGCTTTGTGCCGCCTGCGCTGGTCGGCGTGGCAACGCTTCTTGTCGCCTTGCTGATCATGGAAGCTGCTGATCCAGTTGGACGTCATCAACCGCTTCATCGTGCCGCCGCCGTCCGAGATCGTCGGCAGCTTCGGGCGCGTCATCGTCGAGGAGCACGTCTTGCAGCCGCTTCCTGCTGACGCTGCGGCGAATGCCTGACGGCCGGCGTCATGCTCACGGTGTTCGGCATCGCCGGCGGCGTGCTGATGCATCGCTTCAAGCTTCTTGCAGCAGGCGTGCGAGACCTGGGTCGCCGCCATGGCGGCGGCGCCGATCGTGCTGGTGTATCCGCTGTTCATGGTGATCTTCGGCCGCAACGCCTGGACCATCATCATGATGGGCTTTGTCGCCGGCGCTGCCGCCGGTGATCCTGAAGACCATCGAAGGCCTGGCCGAGCACCCGCAGGTGCTGGTCAATGTCGGGCGCAGCTTCAACCTCACGCCGACGCAGCAGTTCTGGAAGATCATGTTTCCGGCCGCGCTGCCGACGATCTTCGTCGGCCTGCGGCTCGGGCTGATCTTCGCGCTGATCAACATCGTCGGCGTCGAGTTCCTGATCAATTTCGGCGGGCTCGGCCAGCTCATCAACGACCTCGCCGAGCGCTACGACCTGGCCGGCACCTATGCGGCGATCTGCTTCGTGATCCTGGTCAGCGTGCTGTTCTTCATGGCTCTGGAAAAGGTCGAGCGATGGCTGAGACCGGTCGATTGACACGGACCGCGCCGGCGGCGCCGCTGGTCAGCCCGGTGACGCTGCTGCGCGTCGCGATCATCGTCGGCGGTGCTGGCGATCTGGGAATCGCTCGCCGCTTCCGGCTTGCTCTATCGCGACGTGGTGCCGTCGCTGCTCGCGATCGGCCGCGCGCTCGTCGAGCTGCTGTCGCACGGCGACTATTACTGGCAATCTCGGCGTCACCGCGGCGAGATCGGCGACGGCGCTGCGATCGGCGGCGTCTCGGGGCTCGCGGTCGGCATCGCTGCTCGGCGCCAACCGGTTCCTCGTCGCAAGCGTTCGAAGCCTATCTCTATTATCTCGGCCCGACGCCGAAGATCATCTTCTTCCCGATCATGATCATGTGGTTCGGCGTCGGCCCCGGCTCGAAGGTCGCGATGGGCACGCTGTCGTGCTTCTTCCCGGTCGCGCTTCGGTCGCGGCCGGCATGCGCGCAGATCGACAAGGTGCTGATCCGCGTCGGGCAAGAGCTTCCGCGCCATCGACCTGGCAGATGGTGACGAAGATCTATCTGCCGGCGATGCGCCATCCGATCATCAACGGCGTGCGGCTCGGGCTCGGCGTCGCGCTCATCGGCACGCTGCTGGCCGAGACCAAGCTGTCGAACAGGGGCATCGGCTTCCTGATCATCAAGGCCTACAGCACCTTCGACATGCCGCGCATGTATGCCATGCTGATCGTGCTGTTCGTGCTGGCGATCGGCGCCAACGCGCTGGTCGGCCGCCTCGGCGGGCTCGAAGGCATCAAAAGAACCTGACGATCAAGCAAGCGAGGAGCGACGCATGAAACATGTGCGTTGGACTTGCCGCCGCAGCGATCGCCATGGCTGACGCTCACGGCACCGGCTGCGGCCGACGACCTGGTGAAGATGACCATCGGCCAGCGCGGCAACTGGGACACCGCGATCACGCATCTCGGCGAGAAGGCCGGCATCTTCAAGAAGCACGGCATGCAGCTCGAGATGATCTACACCTCGGGCAGCGGCGAAACCTTGCAGCCGGTGATTTCCGGCAGCGTCGATCTCGGCCTCGCGGTCGGCACGCTCGGCGCCATGGCGGCCTATTCAAAGGGCGCGCCGGTGCGCATCATCGGCGCGCAGGCGACCGGCGCTGCCGACTACTGGTACGCCAAGAACCCCGCCATCAAGACGCTGAAGGACACCAACGGCAAGACCATCGCCTTTTCGACCAACGGCTCCTCGACCAACAGCGATCGTGCGCGCCTTCATCAACGAGTTCAAGCTCGACCGCCAAGCCGCAGGCCGACCGGCAACCCGAGCGCGACGCTCACCGCCGTGATGACCGATCAGGTCGACGTCGGCTGGGCCGCGCCGCCGTTCGGCCTGAAGGAGATGGACGAAGGCAAGATCCATCTCGTTGCGCGCGCGACCGATGCCGACGCTGGTGCGCGGGCAGACGATCCGCGTGCTCGTGGCCAATGCCGACGCGCTGGTGAAGCGCAAGGAAGTCATCGATCGCTTCATGCAGGCTTACCGCGAGAGCATCGACTACATGTATTCGTCAAATCCGCAGGTGATGAAAGACTATGCTGAGTTCGCCAGGGTCTCCGAACCTTTGGCCAAGCGCGTGCGCGACGAGTTCTTCCCCAAGAGCCTGGTCGATCCCGATCAGATCCACGGCCTCGACACGTTGATCCCGGAGGCGGTGAACCTGAAATTCATCTCCGCTCCGCTCACCAAGGAGCAGATCGCGGAGCTGATCCAGATCTCGCCACGCAAGTAAGCCGCAGCAGACAGGTGCCGCCATGACCACCGCCGTTTCCCCGCAAGCCGCTTCTGCGCAAGCGGTCGTTTTGCCGAAAAATCGCGGCGCCTATTACGGCGGCGCCTGGCACGAGCCGAAGGCGGGCCGCTTCGTCGACACGATCAGTCCCGGCACGGGACAGTCGCTCGGCAAGGTCGCCGATTCCGGCGCCGACGACATCGATGCGGCGGTGGCCGCGGCAAAGACCGCGTTCGCCGAATGGCGGCGCGTGCTGCCGCTCGAGCGGGCCAAAATCCTGCGACGGATTGCCGAAATCCTGCGCCAGAACGCCAACGAGCTCGCGATGATCGATGCCGCCGACTGCGGCAATCCGGTCAAGGAAATGGTCAGCGACGCGATGATCGCCGCCGCGCAGATGGAGTTCTTCGCCGGCTTCGTCACGGAAATGAAGGGCGCTTCCATTCCGATGGGTCCGGACGTGGTCAACTTCTCCGTGCGCGAGCCGCTCGGCGTGGTCGGCCGCATCATTCCGTTCAATCATCCGTTCATGTTCTGCGCCGGCAAGTCGGCGGCTCCGCTCGCCGCCGGCAACACGGTGGTGGTGAAGCCGCCCGAGCAGGCGCCGCTGTCATCGCTGCGCCTGGCCGAACTGATCGGCGGCCTGCTGCCGCCCGGGCGTCTTCAACGTGGTGCCCGGCGGGCGCGAGGCCGGGCAAAGCGCTCGCCAGCCACCCGGACGTCGCCATGGTCGCGCTGATCGGCAGCGTGCCGACCGGCCGCGCCGTGATGCGCGCGGCCTCCGACACGGTCAAGCGCGATCATGCTGGAGCTCGGCGGCAAGAACGCGCTGATCGCCTATGCCGATGCCGACCCGGACGAGGTCGCCGGCGCCGTGATCGGCGGCATGAATTTCACCTGGTGCGGCCAGTCCTGCGGCTCGACCAGCCGCGCCTTCATCCACGAGGCGATCTACGACGCCGTGCTCGCGCGGGTGAAGGAGAAGATCAAGTATTTCAAGCCCGGCATTCCGACCGATCCCGCCACCACCATGGGCGCGATCGTGTCCAAGCAGCAGTTCGACCGCGTGATGAGCTTCATCGACTCGGCCAAGAGCGAAGGCGCGCGGCTCATCACCGGCGGCGGGCCGCCGGCCGATCCGGCGCTGCAAGGGCGGTTTCTACATCGAGCCGACCGTGTTCGCCGACGTCACCGACAATGACGCATCGCGCGCGAGGAAATTTTCGGGCCCGTGCTCGGCGTCTTCAAATGGAGCGACGAGAGCAAGATGCTCGCGAGGTGAATGCGGTCGAATACGGCCTCACCGCTCGATCTGGACCAACGACCTCTCGACCGCGCACCGCACCGCGCTTGCGGTCGAGGCGGGCTATGTCTGGATCAACGAGGTCGAGCAAGCACTTCCTCGGCGCGCCGTTCGGCGGCTTCAAGCAGTCCGGCATCGGGCGCGAGGAATGCTTCGAGGAGATGCTCGCCTTCACGCAGGAAAAGAACATCCACGTGAAGCTGAAAGCACCCAAAACCTAGCCGGCGGATCAAAGCCTGCGTGGGTCCAGGCGGCGCGGTGCGCCGGGTCGCTCATGAATGTGATGAACGCCGCGGCGGCGTCGGGCGCCGGGCTCGCCGCGGTGACGGCCGCGCCATAGATGGTCGTGAGCTGGATCGCGGCCGGTAACGGGCCGACGACGGTCAGGCCGTCGGTGTTGACCACTTCGCTCTTCGGATAAAAGCCGATCTCGGCCTCCCCGCTGGCGACCAGCTGCACGCCGCCTTCCAGCGCCGGCCGGTGGATGATCTTGCCTTTCATCGCGTCGGCGATGCCGAGCTGCTCGATCAGTTTTCCCATATGCGTGCCGCTCGGCGTCGCGCCCGGCGTCGCATGCGTGATCGCGCGGCTGTTGAGCATCGCCTGCTTGACCTTCTCGGGCGTCGAGAGATCCGGCTTCGGCGGCGCCCTGTGCGCACCACCGCATTGATGCTCACGAGGCCGAGGACCGCGCGGCCTTGCGCCGCGCACGACTCGTCCTTCTGGTAGCCGTCGAGAATGTTGGTCGGCATCACCAGCACATCGGCCTTCTCGCCGGCCGCAAGCTTGTCGCGCAGCGCCGACATCACCGCGAAGACGTAATCGACCTTGTGGCCGGACTGGCGCTCGAACTGCGGCGTCAGCTGCAGAAAGATTTCCTTCGGCGCGCCGCCGCTGAAAATGCGAATTGTGGCCATTGCAACGTCCTAAAGCTTGAAGGTCTCGAGCGTGCCGGGATGGAACAGCTCCTCCACCTTCACCAGGCGCGACGACAGCCCTTGCGCATGATGGTGGTGCAGGAAGGTCTCCAGCGTCTTGCGGTTGGCGGTCGACGCCATAGGACCAGAAGTCCTCGCCCATCAGCGCGCGCGCTTCCGTGAGCCGCTCCTCGACGAACGGCAGCGTCACCTTGGTCGCCGAGGTGTCGCTCAAGTTGCTCGAGCGCCGACTGTCTTCGACCTGCTCGAAGGCCTTGAACACCGCCCCCGGCAGCCACGGATGCTGCTCGGCCAGAGTCGCGCCGCACGCCGACCAGATGCATGATCGGGAAAATGCCGGTGCGCTTGAAATAGTCCTTGGCCGCCGCGACCGGATCGGGAAACAGCCAGCCGACGTTCGGCGTGCCCTTCGAGCAGCGACGGCGGGCGCGGCGCCGATGAAGCCGTCGATCTCGCCGTCCGTCCAGCAGCGCGGAGATCGTCTTGCCCTCCGGCGCGTTCTCGAGCTTCACGTCGGGCGGCAGCTTGATGCGTGATCTTCTCCGGCCGGCCGGCATCCTCGATGCCGCCGCGCATCCAGTGGATGTCGGACGGCTTCACGCCGTGATCGTCCTCCAGGATCGCGCGCGCCCAGACATTGGCGGTGAGCTGATATTCCGGCAGGCCGACCTTCTTGCCCTTGAGGTCGTCCGGCTTCTTGATGCGGTCGGTGCGCACATAGATCGAGGTGTGGCGGAAGGCGCGCGACACGAAGGCCGGCACGCCGACATAGGGGCAGTTGCCCTGCGCGGTCTTCACCGTGAAGCTCGACAGCGACAGTTCGCAGATGTCGAATTCGGCGTGGCGGAACGCGCGGAAGAAGATTTCCTCCGGATCGAAGCGTCATGAACACCGGATCGACGCCGTCGATCTGCACGGCGCCGTCGATCAGCGGGCGGGTGCGGTCGTAGTCGCCGACCGCGACGGAGAGATTGAGTTTGGCCATGAGATACTCCGGCTGTGCCGGACGTCATAGCGTCGCCGGCGAAACGGTCATGCGCGAAGTGACGGCGAAGACGCTACTCCACGCCGCGCTTTTGCGTCTTGTCGTCCGGCGTCACGTCGATCACCTGCGCGCGGCCGGTGATCGTCACCGGCGGCCTGCAATCCTTCATGCAGGGCTTTGGATTCCAGAACGCCTTCTCGGTCGTCTCGCGATCGTCGTCGTAGAAGCCGCCGGCGTTCGGCATCTTCACCTGCGCCCAGGTCTCCTTCGACAGCACGAATTTGTCGTCCACGATGTCGTTGAGATTGAGCACGTAGGCGACGACCGCATAGAGCTCGTCGTTGGTGAGCGACTGCGCGTCGCCGAACGGCATGGCGCGGCGGATATAGTCGAACACGCTCGACAGATACGGAAAATACGAGCCGACCGTCTTCACCGGATCGTGCGAGGCGAGCGTGCCCTTGCCCTGCGCGAGCTGCGGCCAGCGCCCGGCGCTTTCGCCGAACTCGCCGTGGCAGGCGGCGCATTTGTCCATGTAGACTTTTTCGCCGTCCTTCACCGAGCCGTGCCCGGGCGGCGCGCCCTGCCCGTCCGGCCGCACGTCGATGTCCCAGCCGGCGATCTGCTGCGGCGTCGCGGCATGGCCGATGCCGTAATTGCGTGGCGCTCGGCTTGCTCTGCGCCAGCGCCGGCGCCGCCGAGCGCGAGCAGCAACGCAGGGCGAGCGACGGTCTAGCCGACCTCGACATTCTCGACCTCCCCGTCCGGCTTCAGCGGCCAGGTCTGGATGCCGTTGTTGTGGTAGATCGAGTTGACGCCGCGGATCTTGCGCAAGCGCGTCCTTGCTCGGCTGCACGTAGCCGGTCTCGTCGATGGCGCGCGACTGCAGCAGCAGCTCCTCGCCGTTCCAGTCGAACTCGGAGTAGAAGCGCACGCAGGCCTTGTCGAAGACCGGCCCGTCGATCCGCGCCGTGCGCCAGTTGCGCCCGCCGTCGAGCGAGACATCGACGCGCTTGACCTTGCCGCGGCCCGGACCAGGCGAGGCCCGAGATGACCGTGAAGCCCTTCTGCTTCACCGGCGCCTGCGGCGACGGCGAGGTGATCACCGACTTCGCGTCCATCACGAAGGTGAACTGGCGCGCTTTGCCGTTCTCCATCAGGTCGGTGTATTTCGAGGTTTCCTCGCGCGTGAACCAGGGCTGGTCGCCGACCTTCGATGCGGCGCAGCCACTTGACCCAGACATTGCCTTCCCAGCCCGGCACCACGAGCCGCACCGGATAGCCCTGCTCGGGACGCAGCATCTCGCCGTTCATGCGATAGGCGACGAGGCAATCGTCGAGCGCCTTGCTCGAGCGGGATCGAGCGGTTCATCGCGGCGGCGTCGGCGCCTTCGGCCAGGAGCCATTTGGCGTTCGGCTTGAGCCCGGCCTGCTCGAGCAGCAGCTTGCAGCGGCACGCCGGTGTATTGCACGCAATGCACCATGCCGTGCGTGTACTGGCAGCCATTGAGCTGGGCGCCGCGCCATTCCATGCCGGAATTGGCGGCGCATTCGAGGAAATAGATCCTGTTGACGCGCGGGCAGCGCTTGAGGTCGTCGAGCGTGAAGATCAGCGGCTTGTCGACCAGGCCGTGGACCATCAGCCGGTAGTCGGCCGGATCGATCTCCGCGATGCCGCCGTGATGGCGCTCGAAGCACAGCCCGTTCGGCGTGATGATGCCGTCGAGCTCGATGCAGCGGCGTGAAGCTGACCGAGGATTCCGGCGTCGCGGTCAGCCACGGCACGGTGCGGCGGATGACATCCTTTTCGTATTTCGACGGCTTGCCGTAGGCGCGCACACCGACGCCGTCGCCGAGCTGGCGCGTCCAGTCCGGGACGTTGGGCGGAAGGTTTTTGGCATTGTCCGCGCGTGCGCCGCGTTGCGCCCGCGGCCGCAAGTCCGGCAGCGCCGGCAAGAAAGCCGGCGGCGCGTCGCGCCTTCTGTGTCGATCGGCTCTGTCATCGCGCACCTCCCGGCAGATGGCCTGTACGAAGGCTCTTATCACATTCTATTTTGTGAATGTAATAGAATTGCGACGTCAGATCCCCGGAAATTTTCACGCTCGTGTTCGGCGCAACCCGCACCGTTTTTTCCGCCGCGACATACCGCTCGACCAGGTCCCAGACCGGCGGACCTTCGGTGCCTTCGTTGACGCTCGCCCAGCCGGCAACGATGTATTCCTTTTTCGGCTCGATCGGCTTGCCGGACTTCAGCTGGGTCATCGCGGAAATGCGCTGGCCCATCGGCTTAGCAGATGTCGATCGCGTAGCCGAGCCCGCCGCAGCGAACCATGTCGCCGCCCTGCTGATAATAGGGGTCGGGATTGAACAGATTGTCGGCGACGTCCTCGAGAATCTCCTTCAGCCGCTCGCCGGTCATCGCTGATGCGATAGACCTGCGGATAGGTGATCGCGGTGGCGTTGTGGATGTCCTCGACCGTGATCGCCTGGCCCGGCAGCACGCTCGTGCCCCAGCGGAAGCCGGGCGACAGCGCGATCTCGGCGTCGCGCTCCTTCAGGAGCGCCGCGCAGATCAGATCGTCGAACGTGCCGTTGAAATTGCCGCGCCGGTAAAGCAGCGACTCGGCCTGGCCCGACGACGCGCGCAAGCTCCTGCGCATAAGGCGCGCGCGCCTTGGCGACCGCGGCCGCCATCTCGGCATCCGGCTTGATGACATCGGCAAACAGCGGGATCAGCTTGTAGCGGAAGCCCTTCGACCGCGCCGTCGCGCACGTCGAGATCGAGGCGCGAGAGGAATTTGCCGTGGCTGCCGGACGCGATCAGCAAGCGTCTTGCCGACCTTGATCGCCTCGGGCAGCGCATCATGCGTATGACCGGTCAGGATCACGTCGATGCCCGGCGACGCGCGACGCAAGCTTGCGGTCGACATCAAAGCCGTTGTGCGACAGCAGCACGACGAGCTGCGCGCCTGCCTTGCGCGCCTTCTCGACATTGGCGCGCACATCCTCCTCGCGGATGCCGAACGACCATTTCGGCATCATCCAGCGCGGATTGGCGACCGGCGTATAGGGAAACGCCTGGCCGAGCACCGCGATCTTCACGCCGCCCTTTTCGAACATCTTGTACGGCTCGAACACCGGCTCGTTCCATTCGGTGTCGCGGATATTGAGCGCGAGGAACGGAAAGCCGAGGCTGCTCGATCAGCTCCTTCACGCGCGTCTTCGCCGTAGGTGAATTCCCAATGGCCGGTCATCGCATCGGGCTTGAGCAGCGCCATGCAGTCGACCATGTCCTGGCCCTTGCTGCGATTGGCGCCGAGCGAGCCCTGCCAGGTGTCGCCGCCGTCGAGCAACAGCACCTTGTCGTTCCCGCGCTCGGCGCGCACGCGCTTGACGACGCGTGGCCAGCCGGTCGAGCCCGCCGATGCGGCCGTAGGATTTGGCCAGCGCCTCGAAATCCTCGACGGTCAGCGCATAGGCCGCGGCCGACTTCTCCGGAATGCCGAAGCGCTTGAGAAAATCCTTGCCGGTGATATGCGGCGGCCGGCCCTCTCGCCTCGCCGACGCCGAGATTGACCGACGGCTCGCGGAAATAGACCGGCATCAGCTGCCCGTGGATGTCGGCGACATGCAGCAGCGTGACGTTGCCGAGCGCGTCGAACTTGAGCAGTTCGGCCTCGCGTCAGCCGCTGCTGCGCCAAGCGCGCGCGTGAACCGCCATCGCCGCGCGCGCGGTCGCGGCGCCGACCTGGCGAGCGCACGACGTGTAAGCATCGTCGCGGCGCAATGTCGACCCGGTCATGCCGGACGCGCGCACGTGATCGGAATGGCCGGGCAGCCCGGCCATGATCCAGTCAATGCCGGATGCCCGGCACGCTCAGCTTCAGGCCTTCGTTCTGCGAGGCCAGATACAGTTCGAGATCGCCGTATTCCTTGGCGTCGGGCGGCAGCTCGTCGGCGCGGATATTGACCTGGCACCACTGGAAGCGCTGGCGGATATCCCAGACCTTCAGCAGGCTGGTGCGCCAGGTCGGGAAATGGTCGTACTGGCCCTTCGGCTCGCCGAGCCATTGGCCGCGAATCCAGTGGTTCGCGACTTTGCCGTGGCAGTCGGTGCAGGCGATGTTGAGCTGGCCGAGCTTGCGTTGCGACAGCTCCTTGCCGCGCTCGATCGCCGCCTTTGCTTCGGCGCTGCTGGTATCGACCTTGATCGGCGTGCCGTTGGCGAGGAACCGCAGATAGACCGACATCGCGAGGTTGTCGTCGGTCTCCATCAGCCAGTTGGCGCCGGTCGTCGCCTTGGCGTGGCGGGTGACGAATTCCTCCACGCCCAGCACCTTGTTGAGCCGCGGCTCCCATTTCGGCATCGACGCCGCCCAGGTCTTGAACGTGGCCTGCGGGTCGCTGTGGCAGGTGTTGCATGAGAACCCGCTCGAGCTCTTCTGCTTCCACAGCTCCTGCGCCTTCTCGACCGCCCACATGCCGGGATTTTCGATCGGGTCGAGATTGTCGCGCTTCTCGACCGGCGGCGGCCGCTTGTCCGGATCGTCGAGCTCGGTCTTGAACACGGCCGGCGACTTCAGCGTCTTCAGGAACGCAACCATGTCGTTGATTTCCTGATCGTTGAACAGGCCGTGGCTTCCCCAGGGCGGCATCACCGTGTCGGGATTGTAGACGCGCGCATCGTAGACGTAATTGAACAGCCATTCGTCCTCGCGGCCCGCATTGCCGATCTCCGAGAGATCGGGCGCCGACATTGCCCGGCAGATTGGCGCCGCCGGCCGGACCCATCACATGGCAGGCGAGACACGAGCCGCCACGGTTGCGGTCGGCCACCAGCTCGGCGCCCTTTTTCGGCGTCGCCGGTGATCGGACCGGTGATCTTGCGCGGCTGCTTCGGCGCCGGCGGCGACGCAAGATTGCCGAGCGTGTTGTACTTCGACTCGTCGCGCGTGGGCCAGCCGGCATAGCGTTTCCACGGGCGCTCCGACGCATCGCCCTTGAGTGTCGAGCGGCGCTTCCTTCTTGGATTGCGCACTGGCGATCGGACCGCCCGCCAGCACGACGGCCCCCGCGAGCAATGCGATTGCCGCAGTGCCCGCCAGAATCCCTCCACGCGTCATCAGATCCTCCCAACGACTGTTTTCATTGTCCGTCGCGCCAGTTGGCGCGACGGGTGTCAGCTCACGGTGATTTTTTCTTCCGCGGTGGTGACGGTGCCGTCGTCATCGGTCCAGGTGAACTTGAACGTCCCGCTCTCCTCGACCTTGGCGTGAAACTGCATGTACGGATTGGCGGCGATCGCCGGCTCCAGATTGGCCGTGAACACCGGCTTGCCGTTAAACTCGCAGGCGAACTTGTTGATGATCTTGCGCGGGATCGGTCTTGCCGTCTTTGTCCTTGCGCTGGCCCGACTCCATGACGTGCGGCAACAGCGTCTTGATCTCGATGACTTCGCCCTTCTTGGCTTCCTTCGGAATTTTGAGCCGCGGCTTTTCTGCCATGATTGTCTCCCGGTTCTCTCGTTGTCGCGCTCAGCCGCCGCAGCCGCCGATGGTGACCTTCACCAGCTTCTGATCGGTGAAGAATTCGCCTTTGCTGGTTTTGGCGACCACGATGATGTTCTGCGTCGTCGCCAGACGGATGCGGGTCGACGCTTCGGCCTTGCCGGCCAACGGCGACAAATGGAAGGTCGCGACGCCCGGGTTCGGATTGCCGTCGGCCACGACCAGGATTTCGCTGACGTAATTGTCCGCCGTCATCGGCGCATCGACCGCGACCGACAGCGGCACCGTGTTGCCGTTCTCGGCGATCTCGGGAAGCTCGATCGTGATTTGCCCTTCTCGGCCGTCTTGCCGCCGGTGAACTTGGCGATCTGCTCGGCCGCTTCCTTGGCCGCGGCGGATGCGCTCGTGCTCCAGCCGGTGACGGTGAGCGCCGCGCCCGAGGCGCCAAGCGCCAATGCGTCGCGACGGGATAGTTGCCGCATTCCTATTTCCTCCAATGAACGTCCTGGGACAGCAGCCTGCCCCGCCCAGCCCGGACCATAACGGCGGCGGGCGCGCTATTCAAATCATATTCATAAATGAGAATATAGTTCTCGCCGATCCCGATTTCGAAGGATGAGACGTTCAGCTCGGGCGCGATTTGAGGTAGTCGCGGAAGCTCTTGCCCTCGTACGCTTTTTCCCTCACGTAGCGAAACATCGCAAGAAAATCGTCCGGGCAGCATGTAGCCGGACGCCCGGCTGACCTCGCGCTTGGCCGGCGGCAAGTCTTTCAGCGCCACCTTCGCCGAAAAACTGGAACGTCGGCGTGAAGCGCACGCCGTATTTGGCGGCCAGCTCCTTTTCGGACAACTCCTGCCCATCGAAATCGGTGACCTTGCGCGAGCCGATGATGTTGAGCTGGAGAACTTCGAAATTGGCTTTCACGTAGTCGGAAATTCTCGGCTGCGCGAAATTTACAAGGTGCGTTTCCTTGCAGTAGGGGCAGCCTCTCAATTCCCACATGATCGCAAAACGCTTTCCCTCCTTGCGCGCACCCTCGAGGTCGTCAGCAAGGTCGAGAAAGCTCTCCAGAAACCACGACTGCTTATAGAGGCCGTCGTCCGTCAGGATCGGCTGCTCTGCGCGGGCACGCGCGGCGGCAAACACCGCCAAAGATGCCGCGCCAACCAGTAAATTCCGCCGTCCGATCATGGTCGCATTCCGTAAACCACGACGGGAAAGGCGTCTCCTCGCCCGCCGCGGTCATGCTTATATTCATAGTTCTAATCTGCCGCGCGTCAAAATCCGGTGAATGCCATGTCTGCCTGGGTTGCCCGCATTGCATGTCTGATTGCCTTGCTTGTCGGAGGCCTCTCCGATTCGCGTGCCGCCGGCGACCTTGCCGAATTCAACGCGGCGGTGGAGGACGTCAGCGCGCATAACCGGGTCGCTATCGGCTATCTGCGTACCGAGAACGTCGACTTCGCCGCGCTCGAAATCGACCGCATGCGCAACGCCTGGGTCACGTTCACCGAGCGTTTTGCCGGCAACCGGCCGGACATATTCGAGGGAAATCCGCATTACGGCAATCTCTTCACCGCCGTGAACGCGCGCCTGGTCGGCGTCGATCTCATGCTCAAGACCGGGCGGCTTGATGCCGCGCGCAACGGGCTCAATGCAATCCGGAAAGACTTCTACGACCTGCGCAAGGCAAGCGGCGTGGTCGTGCTGGCCGATTGCGTGCGCGACGCGAATGCGGCCATGGATGCGCTCATGATCTACAACGATCGGGCACTCGACTGGGGCAAGCCCGGTACGGACGGCGACATCGCAAGCAAGGCATCGGCCTATGGCACCGTGCTGGGTCGTTGCGACGGCATCGCCGGCGAATCGGTCCGCCAAATGCCGGAGTTCCGCCGTCTGATCGACGGCGCCAAAGCAAGTCTCGAGCTTATTCCAAAGGCAATTGCCACCCGCGACGCCGATCTCCTCCACCGCGTTCTGATCGAGCTGCGCTCATTCGACAATTTGCTCGATTTCCGCTTCGGCTGACGGTTCCGCAGTCTATTCGTGGTATATTTGCGGGCGCCAATCGTCGCCGATCGCGTCGTTCGTTTGCACGAGAGAATGAAGTTGGTTTGCACGTCACGAATTCTGGAATTTTTTTCTCGCAGCATCATTTTGTCTGCAGTCATCGCCGCTTTCTGCACGACAAGCGCATTTGCTGCGGAACTTATTATGTTTGAGCAGGCTGGTTGCGTCTGGTGCGAGACATTTGACCGCGAAATCGCGCCTGTTTATGCAAAAACAACGGAAGGCCAGCGCGCGCCCTTGCGGCGCGTAAATATCGATTATCCATTGCCTGCGGATTTGGGTTTCATTGCAGTGGAACGGCTTGCACCGCTGTTCGTATTGGTCGACAAAGGCCGCGAAGTCGGTCGTATCCGCGGCTATCCCGGCGAAGACCATTTCTGGGGTTTGCTCGGAGTGCTGATCAAGAAATTGGACGCGGACGGAACGAGCCGGGAACGCACCTGACCGCGCGAATTAAGTTGCACGTTGATTGTTGATCGTCTGTATTCAGGCCGCACCCGGACAGATTTGTTGGTGTACGTATGGAATTGCATCACCTCGAAGGCCGCAACCGCGCCAGCGAACTCGACAAGATGGTCGAGAACGCGACGCGCGCCAGCAATTTTCTCAAGGCGCTCGCGCACGAAAGCCGCCTGATGATTTTCTGCATACTTGGCGGAGGGCGAAAAATCGGTCAGCGAACTCGAGGATCTGCTCCAGTCTTCGTCAGCCGACGGTATCACAGCAGCTCGCGCGGTCTGCGGGCCGACGGCCTGGTGTCGACTCGTCGCGACGGCAAGGCGATCTACTACAAACTCGCGAGCGAGGAAGCGCGCATCATCATCGGCGCAATCTACGACGTGTTCTGCCGAAAAGTGCGCAAACGTTAGCCGCTCGCGCCTTTCGTTATGGCGACGGGAATAGTTCTGCCGTTCGTCCGCTCAGCCGATAAGCCAACAGACCAATCCACTCATACGCGGCGGCATCGAGACGCTCCAGGCCATCCGCCAGTCCTCGCCCCCATTGCACGTCCAGAGCGTCCGCAGCCCACCAACCAACCGGATAGGCCTCGACAGGAAAGTCGGCCTTCCGGAAGCAGCCGATCGCACGCGGCATGTGACGTGCGGATGTCACAAGCAGCCAACGCTCGCCCGGTTTTGGTTTCACCAGCAGTTTTGTAAAAGCCGCATTCTCAGCGGTATTGCGTGATTGCGTTTCGAGCTGCACGCGCTCGCGCGCAATGCCCAAACTTTCAAGAGCCGGATACACGAAATCGGCTTCGCGTACGCCGTTGCCGAAAAGACTCGCATCCCCGCCTGAGTAGATGATACGCGCGTTCGGATAGGCGCGGGCCAGCTTGGCCATGGCGAGCATGCGCGACCCGCTGCCGTTAAAGACCGGCTCGCCGAACGCGCTCGAGAGCTTCGGCGAGATTGCGTTTCCGAGCACGATGATGCCGTCGGGCGTGCCGCGCGCCGCATCCCACTGCGGAAAGCGGCTTTCGAGCCCGTGGATGAGGAAGGTCCCAACCGGGAACAGCCCCACCATTGCGAGCAGAACGACGGCGCCAATGACCATGCGCAGGCCGGCGCGCCTCCAGCGCGTCGCCAGCAGCACCACGCCCGCAAGCGCCAAGAAGAAGCAAAAAATTGGAAGGCAGCAGAAGAAAGCCGACGGTCTTCGAAAGAATGAAGAACATCAGCGTTTCTTCTTCCAGTCCTCGTAGCGCTTCTTGTTTTCTTCATTGGGCGGATAAAGGCCGGGCAGTTTCGCGCCCTTCTCCACCTCCTGCACCAGCCAGCTTTCCAGCAGTTCGTGCTCGGCGCCTTCGTTGGCGACGAAATCGACCAGGCCTGCGGGATCACCACCGCGCCGTCGTCATCGGCGACGATGATGTCGTCCGGGAAAGATCGCGCAGCCGCCGCAGCCGATCGGCTCGTTCCAGCCGACGAAGGTGAGCTGGTTGACGGAGGCCGGCGCGGCGACGCCCGCGCACCAGACCGGCAGGCCGGTCGCCAGCACGCCGTGCTTGTCGCGCATCACGCCGTCGGTGATCAGCGCGGTGACGCCGCGCTTGACCATGCGCATGCACAGGATGTCGCCGAATATGCCGGCGCCGGTCACGCCCATCGCGTCGGCGACCACCACGCAGTTTTCCGGCATGGCCTCGATGGCGCCGCGCGTCGAAATCGGCTTCGACCAGCTTTCCGGCGTCGCAAGATCCTCGCGCACCGGCACGAAGCGGAGCGTGAAGGCCGGACCGACGACACGCTTGCCGGAAAAGCCGAACGGCATGGCGCCCGCCATCCAGGAGTGGCGAATGCCCTTCTTCAGCAGCATCGTGGTGATGGTGCCGGTCGTGACATTGCGAAGAATTTCGAGAGCAGACGCCATGACGATCCTCACGCAGGGTTCAGGCCAAGCCGCTCGTCGCGCCGCCTGATCCAGGCGACGAACGGAATTGCGAGCAGCACCATCCAGAGCTTGCCGACGACCTGACCGAACAGGAATTCGAGCGAGCCAAACGCCAGCCACAGAAATACGATCGAGTCGACGACAAGCCCGACCAGTGCTGGATGCGACCACGGCCGCCACCAGGCGCCGGCGCGCAAGCGGCGTATAGACGCGAAATCGGCGAACTCGGACAGCAGAAACGCAGCCGCGGAAGCAAGCACCAGCGAGCGCGGCGCAAGACCGGCCGACAGCGCGGCGCCTGCGATGATCGCGCCGACGCCGAATTCGACGCCGAGCCGCCGCTGCACCAGGTCGCGCAGAACAAGAGCGGCGCCGACCATCAGGACGCCGGACGGCGCCATCGACGCCGGGCGCGACCGGAACAAGGCACGGGCCGTTGGGCGCGCAGACCGTCCCGACATTGCCCGATCATCCAGTTGGCCGCGGGAATGGTCAGGCAGAACAGCACAAGAAAAATGGTGCCTTCGACGTTTTTCCGTCTTTCGTTGTCGATCATGACGTCTCTTCGACTCTTGAACTTGGCAAATCCCTGCGCCCGCAATTGGCAGGCCGGGCATGTGCCGCAGCCATAGCCCCAGTCATGGCGCTTGCGTGCGGTCGCCCAGGTAACAGCTATGGCTGTCTTCGATCACGAGATCAAGAAATGCCTCGCCGCCGATTTCGACCGCCAGCGCAAAGGTCTCCGCCTTGTCGATCCACATCAGCGGCGTATGGATGGCGACAGCGCTTGTCCAGGCCGAGCGTGAGCGCGACCTGCATCGCTTTAATGGTGTCGTCGCGGCAGTCGGGATAGCCGGAGTAGTCGGTCTCGCACATGCCGGCGACGAGATGGCGGGCGCCGCGCCGGTAGGCCAGCGCGCCGGCGAAGCAGAAGAACATCAGGTTGCGGCCGGGCACGAAGGTGGTCGGCAGTCCGCTGTCGGCGATTTCGATTGCCGTCTGGCGCGTGAGCGCCGTATCCGAAATCGCGGCCGAGGCGTCGAGCTTGACCATATGATCGTCGCCGAGGCGCGCGGCCCAGCCGGAGTTCAGCGCCGCCATCTTCTCCCGCAGGCGCGCGCGCAACGCTGAGCTCGATGGCGTGGCGCTGGCCGTAGTCGAAGCCGATGGTTTCGACGCGCGAAAAGCGTTCCAGCGCCCAGGCCAGACAGACGGTGGAATCCTGCCCGCCGGAGAACAGGACCAGGGCGGTGTCGGGACTGATGTCATGGCTCTTCCCTACACCATTTGCCGGCTGCGCATGCTAATGAGTGGCAGAGCGCGATCGAAGAGGAGCGCCATGGCGGGAAACGGAGCTGCGCACGGGATGATCGCGCGTCGACAAGATGGGCGCCAAGATGCTGTTCATCGAACCCGGCGACCTACGAGACACAGAAGGTGCTCGACGGCTTCCAGCAGCACCGTGCACGAACTGCTGGTCGTGCCCGAAACCGGCCGCGCCTATGTGCCGATCTTCGGCGACGGCATCCACGGCCGCAATCCCGAACCCCGGCCACACTGTCTGTGCGTCTTCGATCTCGAGACGCGCAGCCGTGCTCGCCAACATCGATCTGCGGCCCTATATCGCGCCGCACACGCTCAAGCTCGGGCCCGACGGGCTGATCTACATCACCTGCGAGAACACCGCGGTGGTCGCGATCATCGATCGCACGACGAACAAGGTCGTGGGCGCGATCGATTCCGGCTCGACCAACGCCCACCGCCTGATCATCGCGCCCGACGGGCAGCGGCTCTACACCGAGAACGAGGAGGACGGCGAGGTTTCGGTGATCGACCTGCCCAAGCGCAAGCTGCTCGGCAAGATCAAGACCCCGCACCCGCTCGCCGGCATCGCGATCTCGGGCGACGGAGCACGGTGACCGTCGTGTCGGACCAGGAGCCCGTGCTGTTTCTGATCGACACCGAAACCGAACAAGTCCGGGAGACCGTCCGCCTCAAGGACGTGCCGAAGCCCGCCCAGATCGCCCGCTACAGCGCCCGACTGGCGGACGCTCGGCGTCACCAGCCTCAACAGCGACACCGTGAGCCTGATCGACCCGTCGTTCCGCGAGCAGACCGCGATCAAGGTCGGCAGCCAGCCGATGGACATGGCGTTCCGCGGCAACGAATTGTTCGTCGCCTGCCAGGGCGACGGCTCGGTCCATGTGATCGATATTCCGGGCAAGCGCTGGAAGCAGAGCTTCCAGGCCGGCACCGGCTGTGAATCGCTCGGATTTTTCTGACGATCAGTCCCAGTTCGGCGACCAGGTCCAGTCGACGATGCGGCCGCCGCGGCGCGCGAGCCCGGCGATTTCCCGCATCTCGGCGTCGCTCAACTCGAAATCAAACAGCGCGAAATTCTCTTCCAGCCGCTCGACCTTGCTGGTGCGCGGAATGACGACAATCCCCTGCTGCACCAGCCAGCGCAGGCTGATCTGCGCCGCCGACTTTCCGTGCGCCTTGCCGATTTTCTCCAGCACCTTGTCGCCTTTGGCGCCGCCGCGCGCGATCGGGCTGTAGGCAACGACCGCCATCTTGTGCTTGCGGCATGCGGCAACGACCTTGTCCTGATTCAGAAACGGATGGCATTCGACCTGATTGCAGACCAAGGGCTCGCTGGAAATCTTGTTGGCCTCATCGAGCAGGGCGACGGTGAAATTCGATACGCCGATCTGCCGCGCGTAGCCTTCCCGTTTCATCTTCGCCATCGCGCCGAGCGTCTCCGCAAGCGGCACGCGCGGGTTCGGCCAATGGATCAGCAGCAGGTCGATCACGTCGAGGCGCAGCCGCGCCAGGCTTTCTTTCACCGAACGCTCGAGATCATGCGGCGCCAGCAGCGTCGGTTGCACCTTGGTCGTAACCATGACCTCGGATCGCAGGCCGGACGCGCGCACGCCCTCGCCCACCTCGCGCTCGTTGTCGTACATCTGCGCCGTGTCGATATGCCGGTAGCCGATGCGGATGGCCTGCTCGGTCAGCCGCGCGCAGTCGCGGCCGCGCAGGGCCCACGTTCCGAGGCCGACAATCGGGATCTTGAATCCTTTCGCCTCGACGGACTGCATGCGCTTTTACTTGCCTTCGGCGTCGTCGGCAAAACCGCGAAGGAACAGCGCCCGCCGCCCGGTCTCGCGGCTCTGGCAAGCGGCGATCATCGGATTCGCCATGGTCCCTTCAAAATAGTCATAGATGAAGTCGCAGCCCTTGTCGCGCGAGGCGATCCAGGCGCGCTGCATCTCGCGCATCTTGCGCACCTGCTTGTCCTCGAGTTTTGCGCGCAGGCGGCGGAAACTGTCATTGAGGATGCTGTCCCAGACGAGCTTTTCGCGCTCGTAGCACGCCATGATCTCCGACGGCGGCATCGCCATCTCGTCCTTGATGCACGGCTCGGATACGATACCGATGCAATTTTCCCAAGCCCAGTGCCGGCCGGTCTTGGCCTTGATGCATTGCTGGATCGCTGCAGCGTCGCGGGGATCCGGCTTGTCTTCCTCCGCCATGGCCGGCGATGCGGCCAGAAGACAAAGGACAACGGCCGCGACGCCGCTACGCCTCACGGCGTATCCCATTTCGGCGCGTGCGGCGGGTTGACCACGCGCATATTGGTTGCGTTGAGCTTCTTGAGCTCCGCCATCTCGGCATCCGAAAGCTTGAAGTCGAACACCTCGATGTTCTGCTTCAGATGGTCGGGGGTTGCCGTGCGCGGGATGGAGCAGACGCCCATTTGCACCAGATAACGGAGCGATACCTGCGCGGCGCTCTTGCCGTGGGCCTTGCCGATGCGCTCGAGCGCGTCGGCGCCGGGCACCTTTCCGCGCGCGATCGGGCAATAGGCAACCACCGCCATGCCATGCTTCTTGCAGGCGGCGAGCACCTTGTCCTGATTGATGAAGGGATGCATCTCGATCTGGTTGCAGACGAGCGGCTCCGACGTCACGGCCCAGGCCTCATCCAGCATGGTCGTAGTGAAATTGGCGACACCGATATGCTTGGTCTTGCCTTCCTTCTTCGCCTTGCAAAGCGCGCCGACCGACAGCTTGAAGGGGATGTCGGGGTTGTTCCAGTGAATCAGCAGAAGATCGACGTAAGGAAGCTTGAGGTTGGCGAGGCTTTGCTCGAGCACCTTGGCAAAGGCGTCGGGCATCAGATCGCCCTGCCTGACCTTGGTGCAGATGAAGACCTCCTCGCGCTTGATCCCCGACTGGCGCAGCCCTTCGCCATTTTCTGTCTCGTTGCCGTAGAACGCCGCAGTGTCGAGGTGGCGATAGCCGATTTGCAATGCCGTTTTGACCGCCTGGACACAGACGTCTTCTTTTAAGGTCATGGTGCCAAGGCCAATGGTGGGAATGCGGGCGCCATGAGCTTCAACCACTTGCATCACAATCTCCTTGCAACAGCGTTGGGTAAGAGGTCGGCGGAAGGGCCTGAAGAATGCCCCGCCGCCATCGCGGCTGCCAACGGGGGCGCCCATCGCCGTAGGCATTAAACAGCTGCGTCGAAAGATCACGCAAAATCTTCCAAGCCAGATTGCATTACTTGTCAGCGCAAGCTTTTCGGCACGGTTCTTACATTGGAATAATTCGAGAGTAGAAGAAAGTTATTGCATGATCAACATTTAATGCGTTTTGTGAAGATTACAATTTGCAGTGAGGATCGAATGCGTAAAACACTTATTCTGGTTGGATTGGCCGGGCTCCTGGTCATGGGGGCTGCGACCGCCCACGCGCGAGGAATATGTACTGACCATCAAGGATCACCGTTTTACGCCGACCGAGATCAAGGTGCCGGCCAACAAACGGGTGCAGATCACGGTCGATCAACGACGACGCAACGCCCGAGGAATTTGAAAGCAAAGAGATGAAAGTCGAGAAAGTGATCCCCGGTAAATCGAAAGGCGTGGTGCGGGTCGGCCCGCTCAAGCCCGGCCGTTATCCATTCTTCGGCGAGTTTCACGAGGCCACGGCAAAGGGCACGCTCATCGCGGAATAAATCATGCTCGGTGCACTTATCATCGTCTTTCGTGAAGTTATCGAAGCCGGCCTGATTGTCGGCATCGTGATGGCGGCAACGCGCGGCGTTCCGGGCCGCGGCCGCTGGGTCACGATCGGTATCGCAGCCGGCATGCTCGGCGCCGCGATTGTCGCCATGTTTGCTGGCGTCATTTCAGACGCGTTCCAGGGTTCCGGCCAGGAGCTGTTCAACGCGGGCGTGCTCGGCGTCGCGGTCGTCATGTTGATGTGGCACAACGCCTGGATGGCGCGCCATGGCCGCGAAATCGCCGACGAAATGCAGCGCGTTGGAACGGCAGTGAGTGAAGGTACAAAGCCCCTGACCGCGCTGGCTATCGTCGTGGGGCTCGCGGTGCTTCGCGAGGGATCGGAAGTCGTTCTGTTTCTCTACGGCATCATGGCGTCCGGGAACATCCGGGTCTGCCCTACTCACCGGCGGCGTGCTCGGTATCGCAGCCGGCGCCGCTTTCTCAGCCTTGACGTATTTCGGCCTGCTGGCGATTCCGAACCGTCATATCTTTTCTGTCACGAGCTGGCTCATCGCATTGCTTGCCGCGGGCATGGCGGCACAATCTGTCCAGTTTCTCAACAACGCGGGTCTCGTCGTCGCCCTGGATCAAACGATGTGGGACACGTCTTGGCTCCTGTCCGAGGGCAGTATTCCTGGCCGCATGCTGCACGCCCTAATAGGATACACGGAACGGCCGACGGAGATGCAGCTTCTCGTTTACGTCGCCATCTTAATCGCGATGTACATTTTGATGCGGATTGCGCGCCCGTCGCCGCGCAGACCGATGCCCGCTGCCGCTGAGTAAGCGTCAGCGGCGCCTGCCCAATGTGGCAAAGGCAACGTCCGGCGCCTGATCGATCAATTTGAGCAACGCTCGTGCAGGCCCACGCGGCTGGCGCTTGCCCTGCTCCCAGTTGCGCACCGTCTCGATCGGGACTTCGATCTTCTCCGCGAAAGCGGCCTGTGTCAGTCCGCAGCGCGCGCGCACCTGGCGCACGAAATGCGCCGGGTTGCTGTGATCGACTGTTCTTTCGTTGCCGTCCGGCAGGATTTCGACGATCCGCCCGTCCGCCTTCAGCCGCACCCGCATCATGGCCGCAACCCCTCCGCTGGTGGTGTCGGCCAATGCACTAGCTGATTCGGGGCGGTGAAAAGTTAATGGCGGCACTATCGCGTCTTCTCAAAGATCTCACGCCCGATCAGCATGCGGCGGATCTCTGATGTTCCCGCCCCGATCTCGTAAAGCTTTGCGTCGCGCAACAGGCGGCCGGTCGGAAAATCGTTGATGTATCCATTGCCGCCCAGGCACTGGATCGCCTCCAGCGCCATCCAGGTCGCGCGCTCGGCGGCATAAAGAATAGCGCCGGCGGCATCCTCACGCGTCGTGCGGCCTTCGTCGCAGGCGCGCGCGACCGTATACACATAGGCCTTGGCGGCGTTCATCGTGACATACATGTCGGCAAGCTTGGCCTGTACGAGCTGGAACCGTCCGATCGCCTGACCGAACTGCTGGCGTTCGTGCACATAGGGGATCACGACGTCGAGGCAGGACTGCATGATCCCGAGCGGACCGGCTGCGAGAACAACGCGTTCGTAGTCGAGGCCGGACATCAGGACATTGACGCCGTTCCCGACCGCGCCCAGCACGTTTTCCTCCGGCACCTCGCAGTCGGTGAACACCAGTTCGCTGGTGTCGGAGCCGCGCATGCCAAGCTTGTCGAGCTTCTGCGCGGGCGCGAAACCCTTGAAGCCTTTTTCAACGATGAATGCGGTGATGCCGCGCGCGCCCGCGGTACGGTCGGTCTTGGCGTAGATCACCATCGTATCCGCCACCGGCCCGTTGGTGATCCACATCTTTGAGCCGTTGAGCACATAGCGGTCGCCTTTTTTGTCGGCACGCGTGCGCATCGAGACGACGTCGGAGCCCGCTCCCGGCTCCGACATGGCCAAGGCGCCGACATGCTCGCCCGATACCAGTTTCGGCAGGTATTTGCGCTTTTGCTGCTCACTGCCGTTGCGCCGGAGCTGGTTCACGCAAAGATTGGAATGAGCGCCATAGGACAGCCCGACGGCAGCGCTGGCGCGCGAGATCTCCTCCATTGCCACGCAATGCTCGAGATAACCGAGACCGGTGCCTCCGTATTCTTCCTCAACCGTTATGCCGTGCAGGCCGAGCGCCCCCATCTCCGGCCACAGATCGCGCGGAAAGACATTGTCGCGGTCGATCGCGTCGGCGCGCGGCGCGATACGATCCTGCGCAAAGCCGTTCACGGTTTTCCGCAGCATGTCGACGTCGGGGCCAAGCCCAAAATCGAAGCCCGTCCATGCGTTGGGAATCATGCGCCGCCTCCGCTAGCGCCCCGACAGGCGCCGCCGGCGACTTTATAAGCTGTTCGTTACGCTGTCAGCGCCTCGCCCGACGCCGGCCTGGGCATGCCGTCCTGCCTGGCCTTTTCCAGCAGCACATCGATCGCGCTGGCCGGCGCCAGGCTTGGCAAAGAGGAAGCCCTGCATCTCGTCGCAGCCGGCAAGCCGCAGCAGAACGCGCTGGTGCTCGGTTTCGACGCCCTCGACGAGCACGGACAGACCAAGCGCGCGGCCGAGCGCCACCATTGCCTGGATGATCACGCCGCCATTGGAGGAGCGGCCGAGCGCGGCCACGAAGCTCTGGTCGATCTTGATCTTGTCGAGCGGAAATCGCTGCAGGTAACCGAGATTGGAATAACCGGAGCCGAAATCGTCAAGCGCGACACGCACGCCGAGCTCATGCAGATCCTTGATGCGCTTGACCATCTCGTCGGGGTCGTCGATGAGCACGCCTTCAGTGATTTCCAGAACGAGCCGCGCGGGCGACACGCCGCTTTCTGCCAGCGCCGAGCGGACGAGGTCGACGATCGTCCGTCGCGGACCTGCAGCGGCGAGAGGTTTACCGCAATGTAGAGATCCTGGGGCCAGCGCTTGGCCTCGTGCAATGCGCGGCGCAGAACGAATGCGCCGATCGTCCCCATCAGTCCCATCTGCTCGGCGACCGGAATGAACGTCGCCGGCGGGATCGAGCCGCGCGTTGGGATGGGTCCAGCGCAGCAAGGCCTCGACACCGACCATGCGTCCGCCCTGCGAGGACACGATCGGCTGATAGTGCAATCGAGATCGTTTGCGCTGAGTGCCCGCGGCAATTCGCGGTGGATGAATTTCTGATCGGTCGAAATGGTATCGATGGCAAGATCGAACATAACGATAGCGCCCGGGCCTCTTTTGGCGGCGGCACGCAACGCAAGATCGGCACGACGTGCCAGCTCCCCACGCGTCGTGGCATGTTGCGGCGCTTGCGCAAAGCCCGCATGCGCACTCACCCGCATCACAGTATCGAGCCAATGTGGACGTGTAATGACATCGAGAGCGGCGCGGATAATTGTTTCGGGATCGATATCTTTATTCGCGGTAATAGCAATCGCAAACTCGTCGTTGGCAATGCGGCCGCACATTGCGTGGGCAGGCAACGCCTCTTTCAATTGTTTTGCGACCGCCACGATGAGTTCATCGCTGCCCAGTACACCGCTTTGTGCGGTAATATCATCCATTCTGTCGAGTTCGATCAGCACAAATGTTGTGCACTCGTCGTCGGCTCGCTCTGCGAGGGCAAGATCCAGGAGCTCCAGGATCTTGGCATGGTTCGGCAACCCGGTGAGCTTGTCTTCATCGGCGGCCCGCGCGGCCGCCTCTTCCCGGACCGCCAATTCCCGCCGCACGCTTTTGAGTTGCCTGAGGGATGCTGCGCCAAAACCAACCAGTACGACGACGATCGCCCCGGCGAGCGGCGCCAGTCGCTTCATCGTCTCCATCATGGATGGGCTTTTTCCCACGTGAAAAATCCTGCGATGCGGCCATCCTGGGACATGACCGGTTGTATTTCGCCGGTTGTCCTGTCCGGCTCCCGCCGAATTTCATATTTTTCACGCCAACAATCTGCCCAGCCATGCGGACCAGATTCGGATTAATTTCGCCGGAGTTGATAATCGGCAACTGAAATTCGGCAATCACGCTTCGCAAGCCTGCGTGCTGCTCAAATGACAGACGATCGTCGCTGTACTGGGCGAATAAAAATCCAATTCCCATCACAAAGAGGATCAGCGAGACTGCGACGACGACAAAAGCGACAACAAGGCGCGATACGGCGAGCATCCGACGTGCGGATGCCGAAGCGCCCTCGTATGATCGTGTGAAAAGCGCCTCGCTTCGCCCGAGCCAGCAGCCCGCGTCCGGGATTAAGGCCCGTTGCGACAGTATTGAACTCCTGCACCGGGATACTCCCAGCCTACGCTACGGCGTCGGGGTACAGGGTTAGAAGCCGGACTTTAAGCGTTGGTCAGCAAATAGGGTGAACAAGTGGTAACCGCTGTGACTTACCGCAGCCCGAACCACAGGCTTGCAATGCTCAAAAACGAGAAAAAACCCACCACGTCGGTTACGGTCGTCACAAATGGGCTGGAAGCCACCGCCGGATCGAATTTGAGCCGGTGGAGCAACAACGGGATCAGGATCCCACCGAGCGCAGCCGCGACAAGATTGCAGATCATGGCAAGGCCGATCACGACGCCAAGGCCCGGCACCTTGAACCAGACGTAGGCGGCCACGCCGGTAATAAACGCAAAGGCAATGCCATTGAGCAGACCGACCATCAGTTCGCGTGTGATGACCCGCCAGGCATTGGTGTCGCTCAAGTCGCGGGTTGCCAAAGCTCGCACGGCAACAGTCATGGTCTGCGTGGTGGCGTTGCCGCCCTGGCTCGCAACGATCGGCGCTAGCACGGCCAGCGCCACCATTTTTTGCAGTTGCCCTTCGAACAAGCCGAGGACCGATGACGCCAAAAAAGCGGTGGCAAGGTTGATAAGGAGCCAGTTGAACCGCCCGCGTGCGATGGTCCAGACCGAATCCGACAGTTCTTCATCGCGCGTGACGCCGCCAAGCGCCTTGATGTCTTCCTCCGCTTCTTCCTCGATAACATCGGCAACGTCATCGAAGGTTATGACGCCGACCAGACGATCGTCCGTGTCAACGACCGGAGCCGTCACCAATTATAGCGCTGGAATTGACGCGCGACTTCCTCCTGGTCTTGGTCGGCACTGACACGCGGGCGGTCACGTTCCATCAGGTCGGAAATCGGGATCGGCCGTTTGCTGCGCAGCAATCGGTCGAGCGGCACCGCCCCGAGAAAGTGCCCGCCTTCATCCACCACGTAGAGTTCGTAGAAGTGGTCCGGCAGCTCCGTCGTTTCGCGCATATAGTCGATGGCCTGGCCAACATTCCATGCCGGCGGTACGGCGATGAATTCCGTCTGCATCCGCCGGCCGGCCGAATCTTCCGGATAGTCGAGGCTGCGTGCCAGCGCGACGCGCTCGGGCTGCGGCAATTGCTCGAGGATTTCCGCCTGTTCGTCCTTCGGCAGATCCTCGAGGATCGCGACGGCATCGTCGGATTCGAGCTCGCTGACGCCTTTGGCGACAGCTTGCGGCGGCAATTCCTCGAGGATTTCTTCGCGCACCGCGTCGTCGACTTCGGTCAGCGCGGTGAAGTCGAAATCGATGCCGAGCAGCTCGACAAGCCGCGGCCGTTGCTCGGCCTCCAGCGCCTCGATCAGCGCGCCCATGTCGGACTCGTGCAGGTCGCCGACCAGCGCGCGTAGACCCGGCAGCGTCCGCCGCCTCGATCCTGCGCGCGACGCTTTTGACGAAGGTCTTGCGGATCGAGCCGTCTTTATTGCGCGGCAGTTGCGCAGCCTCGGTCGTCTCGTGTTTGGTCTTGATCGAGCATGACGAAGCCTATCGACAATCGATTAAAGCGCGACGCTTGTACGCCCTTGCCGACGCTGCGGGCAAATGATTACCGCGTGAACCTCGACCTCAATCCGAACTTGCCGGGATGAGCCGTTTGCGTCATTGGATCACCGATCATGCACGCGCTTCGTCCTCACACTGGCCATTGCCTCGGCCTTTGTCGGCTGCAGCTGCATCCTGCCCGGATAATCCGAATGCGCTTGGGACGGAGCGTATCATCGAGGTCGATGCCGGCAGTACGCCGCGGGTCGGACGAAAGCATTTCCGTCGACGCTGCCGCTGCAGTGCAAAGGAGCTGGTGCTGACGTTCGACGATGGCCCGTGGCCGGGCACCACGGCGAAAGTTCTGGACGCGCTCAAGACTGAATGCGTGCGCGCCACATTTTTCCTCCTCGGCCGCAATGCCGCGGCACACCCGCAGCTCGCGCGGCGCGCACTCGCCGAAGGCCATACGCTCGGCCATCACAGCTACTCGCATCCTCTGCTCAGCCGCATGGCGATTGCGAAGGCGGAAGCTGAGATCGACCGCGGCATCGCGGCCGACGAAACTCGCCATCTACGGGAGCCGCCGCACCAGGCCGGCGACGCCGTTTTTCCGCTTTCCCGGCTTCGCCTCCAACCAGCGCGCTGCTCGACCGCCTGGCGACGCGCGGCATCGCGGTTTTCGGCGCCGATGTCTGGGCGAGCGACTGGCTGCCATGACCCGGAGCAGGAGTTGCGGCTGATCCTGTCCGCATCGAGCAGATCGGACGCGGCATCGTGCTGTTTCACGATACCAAAGCGCAGACCGCCCGGATGCTCCCGGCCTTCCTGCGCGAACTCAAACGCCGGGGTTTACGCGTCGTCCATGTCGTCCCGAAAGCCGGCTGGAATACACGGTAAATGCGTCGCCTGTTTACCGCGCCTGCAAAAAAACCACTGGAAATCGGCGCTTCGAACGCGTTCACAACGCTTAATCCTCCGTTAATGTCGCGACACAATAATGTCGCGAGCCTCTTGTTGGAGGCAGTCGGCGCGACGGGTCGGGGGGCCTCGATGCGAGCGAATTGATATCTGTTTTTTTGGCTTGTCGGAAGCGTTGCCGCTGTCCGCCGCAGAGCCGTGCCCGGGCAATCCGGATGCGCTTGGCACCAGCCGCGTTCTGACCATCAACCCGGCCGACTTCGCCCGCATCGGCAGCATGCAATATGCGCAAACCCTGCCGCTCGAAGACCATGAGGTCGTCATCACCTTCGACGATGGCCCGATCCCGCCTTACACCAATGCCGTTCTCGATACGCTCGCTTCGGAATGCGTGAAGGCGACCTATTTCCTCGTCGGTGAAATGGCGCGCGCCTATCCCTCTATCGTCCGCCGTATCTACAACGCCGGGCACACGGTCGGCACCCACAGCCAGAACCATCCTTTCGCCTTCCAGCGGCTGGGCCTGGAAAAGGCGGAACGTCAGGTGGAGACCGGGATCGAGTCGGTCGACGCAGCGCTCGGCGATCCCAAAGCGCTCTCCCCCTTCTTTCGCATTCCGGGTCTTGGCAGGACGGATGCGATCGAAAGTTATCTGGCGTCGAAGTCACTGGTGACGTGGAGCGCGGACGTCGTCGCCGATGACTGGAAACATATCAGAGCGAGCGAGATCGTCCGTCGCGCGATGCGGCGGCTGGAGGAGAAAGGCCGCGGCATTCTGCTCCTGCACGACATCCATCCGGCGACGGCGCTTGCGGTGCCCGTCCTCCTCAAGGAGTTGAAAGAGCGCGGCTACCACGTCGTCCAGGTCGTCGCGGCGGGCGAGCGCCCTGCGTCAGTGCCTGAATTGCTGGGCGCGCCCGAGTACAATAAGGAAGGCTGGCCTCGCGTCCTGAAGGCCAATGCCAGCCGTGAGACGCCGACGAAGGTCGCACTGCGGCATCGTGCGAAAAACGATGCCACCACCAAACGCCGCCGGTCCGCCGTGGTGGGACAGCACGAGTTGAACGGCACGGACTCCTGGAAGCAAAAGCAGTCCAACTGGTTCGGCCAGCCTCGTGGTCTCGCAACGTCCTTCTAGCTCACTGAGCTGAAGACCAGCTCAAGCTTCGACGGCTTACGCTTCTTGTCGCGGCTGACTTTCGCCGAACTGCGCAGGCTCGGTCCAGCGGTGCACGACCCAAAAGCCGATCAGCAGGCCTGGCGCCGCGAAAACCGGCGCGGCCCAAAGCATCAGGCCGAACACGTTCCACCCGTCTTGAAACAGGCCGATTATAGAAAGCCCGGTGCCTGCCAAAAAAACGGCGCCGGCAAGAGCCCCGCCTGCACACAGCCAAACGCGCGCAGCATTAGGCGCCAGTTTCAGCAGGCCGAGATAGATCAGCGCGGAAACGGCCACGTCGAACAGCAATTGGTCTTCACGCGCCACGAGCAGCACGGCCTGATGCGCCACGATCGCGAGCGCCACCCACATGGCCGGCTTGTTGCGCCTCTTTATGGAGAGCGCCACGCAGCAGGTCAGAACGGCCATCTCCAGCCAGAGTAAAGATGTGCTGTAACTCATCGGGCCCTGGTCGCCGGGACGACCAGGCTTTAACCGAGCCCTGCTTTCAATAGCTTTAAGATCGAACTCAAATTTTTGGGGTGGGTGTTATTCAGTTTGGTGCGGCCGAGAGATGTCACACTATCGAGGATTTTCAATCGGATAGAGATAAGGTAAGGGCCAATAAGTGCCTTTGAAGCGGAAAAGTTATTTACGCTGCCGCCCTCACCTTCCGGCGCCGACACAAACTACGCCCACGTTGATGTCTGCTTTACCCCCGAAAGCAGACATGTGCGCTGCAAACAGAGATGTCTGCTATGGGCCAATAGCGGACATTCCACCATTCATTCGATCACCTCGTCGCGAGGCGGCGCCGCTTAGGCGGAGTGTTTAAACGGCTTGACTTCGCCCTGTTGGAGTTGAAGGTCGTCCATCTCTCTATCAGTCAAGGGTCTTTCGAGCCGGACCGCGTGACTGAGATGAGCCTTGCAGTATTCGACGACTAGACCGTGAGCGTCGCTAGTATCGCCGACACGGACTGCGTACCAATCTGTGCGCTCAGTTGTTTGCACCGACACCAGCCAGCCCTTTGAGCGAGGGTCTGCGGGCATCGCCATCGGCATCACTTTCCTCTACGCCGAAATCAAGGAGAATCAGCGGCAGTTACTTCAGGGGTCAAAAGCTGGTCGAACATTGATTCCGTTGTCCGCTTTGGGTCATTAACAGACATTCCGCGATGTCCGTGTCACGTCCGCTTTACCCCCAAAAGCGCAGCAAAGGGTTCGCCATTTCTTTCATCGGAGCTACTACACTGCCGTCGGCCAGTTGGGCTCTCTCACGATAGGAGACTTGCGATGCCGCTGCAGCGAGGTGAGGTGCAGGGTTACGATTTCAATCGGATGGCCGTTGAGTTCACGATGGTCAATCAGGGCAAGGTAGTTCGGTGCTCGATCAGCACAGCGGCGATGGACGATCTCGAAGGCAGGCGTGACGTGAAGTCAGATCAGCGCATAGACCAGTTTATGCGGTTGCGCGAAATAATTGAGGAGCGAGCATCGCGTAAGTTCTTCGAAGAGCAGGCTCAAGCCGACCGACCCGTAGTATTGCGATCCAACGATTTCTCATCATGATGGTTTCATGGCTTAGCACCCGTTGAACGCACGCCAATGTCCGCTTCGAGTCATTAGCGGACATTTCGCATTGCAATCGTCATGTCCGCTTTACCCCCGAAAGCGGACATTGGCGCTGCACAAATCAATGTCTGCTAAGGGCAAATAGCGGACTCGTGCACGGCAGCAAACAGCGCCTCTATTCGATCACCTCGTCGGCGCGAACGAGCAGCATCCGCGGCACGGTGAAGTCGAGGGCCTTTGAACTCTTTTCACGGAACGAAGCGCCGATGGCTCGCTTATACTGGCAGCATGACCCAATGAAGGCGCGATGGATGCCGCAAGGCCCGAACTCTCACCGCGAGCCACAACCAATGACGGCTGACGGGCTAATGACAACCGCGCAGGCAGCGACGCTGAAAAGGCTTACACTGGTCACCTACGAACTAGACGCGTTTAAGTCGAACCTCACCCCCACCGAAGCGGATATACGCATCGCGATGCTAACCGCTAAGCTCAGGCTGCTTGACGAGCCGCCGCATACACTCTGAGACAGGAAGCATGTCCGCTTTGTGCCAACATCGGCCGACGCAATCGCTCTAAAACCAAAGCGTTGGCGCTTCGGACGCAGGAGCGGCGGCGAACGTATTGCAGCTTTCGCAATGAAACACATTCAACCGTTTCGTTCCCGACTCCTGGACGCAGTACCAATTCATTACCTTCTGGCACTTAGGGCAATCAGGGTCAGAAATTGTCGTTGATCGCTCCATCTATCCACCTAGTTGGGTGCAAATAACTTGTGGCGCGCCCGATCCGCACCGGAACTGAGTTGCTCCGCTATAATGGCCAGCGTCAGCCATTTTTCGGCAACGTAGACCAACTGATTTTCTAATTCCGGAGCATCCTTCGCAAGTTCAATAAGAATTGCTGCCCGCATCCGACATTCGCGAATGATTCGCATGGTGCCACTCCCGACTTGGGAAACACAGGGACCAACCGCATGCTCAATCTGATTGGCTTCTAAGTCTGTTCAAAATTGACCACTTTCAAACTAGCTAGATGCAAATGCAGCTCATGTGAAAACCTGCCGATGTCCGCTTTGGGTCAGGAGCAGACATATGCAACACACCAACCCATGTCCGCTTTACTCCCAATAACGTCCGCAAAAGCAGACATTAGCGCGTAAATGACTAGGCCCTGTCCACCCGTCACAATCGCCTTACTTCGTGTGCATCGCGTTCACCAGTTGCTCGTCTATTGCCGTGGCAAGGCGGGCCATCTGGCGGCATCCCCGGGCGGGCGAGAGATTTAATCTTTTAGTGGGATGGTACCGGCGCTTTCGATAGCGACTCACGCATGTTCAATTCAGATCGTGAGGTCAAAATGCCGCCGCTGCTTTTTTATTATCTGCCACTGATAGTCCTGGCGGGACTAACCGAGATCATGCTGACGGCGTATGAGCTTGAAGAGGGAAATGCCGCTCAGGACATACCCGATCCCGCCGATCTGATGACGAACGCGAGCATCATCCGTTTTCCCACGGCAACGCGCGGCTGACCGGGGTTGGCTGAAAGGGCGGACTTCAGATTTTTTTGTCGTCCTGCTGCTAAACCTGGTGGGGCCGCGTAGAGGTGGAACGCTCACGCGACCCCTAATGGCTGTTACAGTCGCCCGCCGGTAGAGTACGGCCCGCCTACGCGCCAGGCTCTCTACGCCAGTAGACGCGCGGCATACAACGCAAGGGCTTGCAGTTGTCTGGTCAACAACTCCTCGATATGCAGACGTCGTCGCGTACCGTGAAGCCCTTAGGGCATGGCCGAGCGCTGCCGGAGAATATAAATTCCTCCTTGCTGCGTCGGTAGTGGTAGCTGCGGGAGCGATCCCTGAAATACGGGTAGTCGGGCGGGCGGCAATAGCCGTTTTGAATTGAATAGCCCACTGGGCAATTGGCCGCCGCAAGGCGCTCTGTCGCGCCTAGGAGCAGCGCAGCAAATAATGCAAGCCTGACTAAAAACGCTCTGTTCCTTTGCTGAAGAAGCATAGTCCCAAAGTCAGGTTCTGGAGGCAGAATTACCGTACCGTTCGTCCAACAATTTAAGACTGAGCGGCAGCGACATTCGTGGATGAAAGCGAACTAGCTCTCTCCAAAATTGTTTCCGGCAGCTATCTCATCGAATTGCCGCTGTAACCGATCTAGGTCCCGTTGCTGCAGGTGATAAATAATCAAGATGATACCTACGAAATAGATGGTCGTCACAAGCCACAGAAGATTCCCCATTGCAGTCTCCCATTTGTCGCAGCCCCTTCCCCAACTGAGAAGCTACGACAGAACGCGCATTGGCCTGTGGTAAGCCGATCTGGATTGAGTTTAACCCTTACAGGCTCAAGTTTAGACAAATCCATCGGGCTTGGTGGCCGCTCACCGAACATTCGATCGCGATGAGTAAACCGCGAAGCCGCACCCAGGCCAGAAAGGACAATCGTCCGAACATCAGGGCAACACAAATGGCCATGTCGGCTTTACCTCCGACAGCAGACATGTGCAGTGCAGTAGCTCACGTCTGCTTTGGGTCAATAGCGGACATCAGCCACTGTTTATTGCGTCTGCCGCCTACAAATTATCTTCGATCCAGTCAGCGGCGAAATCGATGCCGACTTGGCGGTTGTCGACATGCGCATGCTCTGCGCCGCCTTCTTCGGTCGTGAAGATCTTAATTGTCTTGTTTTTCGAACCGACCGCATCAAAGAGCTTTTGGGCATTCTCGACCGGCACGACTCTGTCGTTCGCGCCATGGGTGATGAGGAAAGGGCATGTGATGTTCTTCGCCACGTCCTTCAGAGTGAATTTTTTTGCGATGGCGATGCCGTCTTCCGCCGTTTCCGCCCCGACCACCCAGCGGAACTGAAAATTCGATTGCGCCACCGTGGTCGGGGAGTTGGCGTTTTTCTGCCTGATCTTCTCCTGCCACTCCGCAAGGTCCCAATGCAGTGCGGAAAGCGCGATGCATGCTGCGTAGCGCTTCTCGAAAGCGGCGATACGGGACGAGTAATAGCCGCCAAAGCTGTAACCGAAGATGGCGATGCGCTTGGCGTCAACGTCCGAGCGCTTGGCGAGATAATCGAAAGCCGCCGTGCCAGGCACCTCGTAGTCGTAGCGGCTTGGCATGTCGCGGATCCGTCGCGTCTCGCCCATGCCGGGACCGTCCAGTGCGAGGGTGTTAATGCCGCGACGCGCGAACTCTCGGCCCGCGAAAAAGATGCTCATCTCCTTGGCATTGTCCATGCCGTTTACGACGACGACCGTCGGCGCGGGAAGGCCATTCTTGGACGCCTTCATGAACAACGCCGGCAGCGTGGTTCCCTCATAGGGCACTTCGACGAATTCGATCGACGGTTCACGCAAGCGGATGCCGGCATGCCAGCAATGATAGGCTTTCTCGGCCTGCGCTCGCTTTTCCGGGCCCGGCGTGATGAAACGCTCGGCGTTGTAGTGGTAGATGCCGGCGCGCAGATAATAGTCGCCGGCGCTGATCTTGTGGCTTTTCGCCAGCGCCGCATCGGCGCGGCTCTCGAGCTGCGCGCCCATCGCGCGCCATTCTTCGTGCCAGGCCTTCGGATCGCTTTGCCGCACCCGGAGCCTCTCACAGACGCGATCGATCTCCTCGAGCGCGACCACGCCATAGGGCGCCATGCCCTTCAAGATCAGGGTTGCATTGGACCAAAGAAAGTTATCGCCGAAATGATCGATCCATGGTCCACGGGTCATGAAAAATCCTTTCGCAAGTTGGTCGATTTATGTGTCCACCGTTAGCTGGCGTGTGGACGAAGGCAGGTTCTGGAGGATTGTTACATCGCATGCATGCGCTTGAACGAGGTCGTATTGGCTCGTTCACCGGCGCACTAATTCGCCTTGAGCCCCTTGGCCTCGATGAAGGTAGTCCAATTTTTGATCTCGTTCTGCAGCCGCGTCCGCAGCGCTGCAGCGGGTCCGAATTCCGGTTTGATGTCGAGTGCAGCGAGGCGCTCGCCGACGGCGGGCGATTCCAGCGCCTTTTGGACGGCCTTCTCCAACTTCGTCTTTACGTCGGCCGGCATACCCTTCGGTCCAAATACGCCAAACCAGAACTGGAGATCGACGTCGGCGTGCGTGACGCCGGCCTCCGTCAATGTCGGAACATCCGGCAGCACCGGGGAGCGCTCCTTGCCGGTGACGGCAAGAGCCTTGATCCGCTTGTCTTCAACCAAAGGCTTCGCCACCTGGCTCGATGCCATGATGACGTCGACCTGCCCCGCAATGATGGCGGCCATTGCCGGTCCGCCACCTCGGTAAGGAACGCTGAGTGCGTCGATTTTTGCCCCCTCTTTAACGACTTCCCAGACCAGTTGGGCGACTGATCCCGTCCCGGCCGAAGCGTAATTCAAAGCCTTACCGGAGTGAGAGTACGCGATCAGTTCCTTGACGCTGTTGACCGGAACCGCATCGGCAACGCACAGTGCAAGCGGCGAATGCGCCACCGACGCGACCGCATCGAGTTCCGTGACCGGATCGAAAGTCGGCGTCATATCCTTGAACCCCGGCCGGATCGCGACTGCGTTCTCCGCCATCAGCAGCGTATAGCCATCCGGCACGGAGGCCGCGACGTTCCGCCAGGCGATATAGCCGCTCGCGCCGGCGATGTTTTCGACATAGATCGTCTGCCCAAGTTCCTGACCGAGCGCGCCCGTCAAAAGGCGGGCGAGCGTATCGGTGGCGCCGCCAGGCGCGAAACCGACCACCAGCCTGATCGGCCGGTTTGGATAGTCGGTCGTCGACTGAGCGCGCAAAACAACCGGGACGATGAGAACGGCACCGGCGGCGAGCAGAGTCGCAAACAATTGGCGCATAATGGCTTCCTCGTACTACTCCGCCTTGATGCCGGCGGCCTTGATCAGCGGCCACCACTTCTCGATCTCGGCCCTCTGGAATGCGCCGAGCGCCTCTGGCGTCTGTTGCTCGCGCGGCGGAATGTCCGCGCCCAGTCCAGTAAGCCGCGTGCGCACCGAGGGATCAGCGAGCGCATCGACGACGGCGCTGTTGAGCCTGGCAATCACGGCCTTGGGCGTGTCCTTCGGCGCCCACAGGCCGAACCAGATCGAGGCATAGAATCCCGGCAGCCCGCTCTCGTCGATGGTCGGAATTTCGGGCGCCGAGGCAAGCCGCGTCTTGGCGGTGACGCCATAGGTCTTGACCTGGCCGCTGCGCACCTGGGGCAACGAGCTCGAGGCCTGGTCGAACACGAGATCGATCTGCCCCGCGATCAGGTCCTGCAGCACCTGCGGCGTGCCGCGATAGGGCACGAGCTGGAATTTCTTGCCGACAGCGGTCTGGAAATAGACTGCGGCGAGGTGCGATGGGCTCCCTGGCCCCGCATTGCCGATCGTCACCTTGTCGGGGTTTGCCTTGAGCCGTACGATCAGCTCGCGCAGATCCTTTTCCGGCGTGGCCTTGTTGGCGATCAGCAGCTGATGATTGCTCGGCAACAGCGAGATCGGCTCGAAGTCCTTGGCGAGGTCGTATTGCAGCGGATAGATCGCGCCGTTGACGACATGGGTGCCGAGATTGCCGAGCACGATGGTGTAGCCGTCCGCTGTCGCGCGCACGACACGTCCGGTTGCGATGCTGCCGGCGGCGCCGGTGACGTTCTCGATGACGACCGGCTGCCCAAGGGTCTCCCGCATGCGTTCGGCGAGGATGCGTGCTAACACGTCGGCCGGCCCTGCCGCCGGGAACGGCACAACCAGGGTGATAGGCCGCGACGGATAGATCTGCGCCGAGGCAATAGGCGCGAACGCGGCGAGCGCAACCGTGCCGGCAGCCAACTGCAGGAATCCGCGGCGTGGAAATATCATGGCGCATTCCTCCAGATATCCGTTGCTGTGCCGGTGGCATATCTCCGCCAGCGGACAGGCTAGGGTCGGCGGCGGTATTTGTCACCCGGACGGGGTGTCTATCGAGGCCGATGTCTGCTTTGCCCCCGAAAGCGGACATGTGCGGCGCAAACGGTCATGTCTGCTTTGGGCCAATAGCGGACATCGCGCTTCTATTCGATGACCTCGTTGGCGCGCGCGAGCAGCGTGGTCGGGACCGAAAAGCCCGTTCGCGCCGCAGCGATCCTTCTCAATCGATGATTTCGTCGGCCACCTGCTGCAGCACCAGGGGCACCGTGATCCCGAGCGCCCTTGCGGTCTTCATGTTGATCAGAAGCTCGAACTTGGTCGGCTGCTCGACCGGCAGGTCAGCGGGCTTAGCCCCCTTCAGGATCCTGTCCACATAGCCCGCGCCGCGCCGGCTCAGGTCGGCGAGATTGGCCCCGTAGCCGATGAGACCGCCGAGCTCGACGAATTCGCGCGAATTGTACATTCCAGGCAGCTTGCCGGCCGCCGCTAGATCGACGATGCGCTTTCGCTCGCTGAACAGCATCGTGCTCGGAAGGGGAAATAGGGCCTCCGCGCGCAGCCGCGCAATGTCGGAAAATGCGCGCGCGAGGTCATCGGGGCTGCGCACCTCCACGAACTGCAGCTGCATGCCGAGGCTCGCGCCGGCATTCGTGGTTTCTTTCAGCATGTCGGCCGTGGTCTGCGCGCTGAAGGCGGTCGGATGCGAAAGAATGGCGATCCGCGAATCGCTGGGCAAAAGCTGCTTCAAGAAAGCGAAGCGCTTCGGGACCAAAGCCGGCCCGAGAAAGGTCGTTCCCGTAAGATTTCCTCCGGGTCGCGCCAGGCTGTCTACAAGTCCGTCGCCGATGGGCTCGCCCATGGCCGCAACAACGATTGGGATTTTATCCGTTGCGCGCTGCGCCGCCTGGCCCGCTGGCGTCGCCCCTGCAACGATGATGTCGACCCTGGAGGCCACCAGCTCTTTCGCGAGCCGCGGAAGCTGTTCGATCCTGCCTTCCGCCGTCCGCGGCTCGATGATGTAGCTCTTGCCTTCCGTATAGCCGAGCTCGCTCATGCCCTGCCGGAAAGCGACGATACCGACGTTCTCCGTGACGCTTCCGGTGATCAGGAATCCGATGCGCACGGGCGCCGATGTTTGCGCGCGCACTGTCGTCGCGCACAGTCCGCCGGCAAAGAACCCAAGGAACTCACGCCGTCTCATTGCGCCCCCGAGGACAAGACAGAGCATCGTATCGGTTCAAACGAGGCTCGTTAAGAGACGACGCAATGTCCGCTTTGGGTCAAAAGCGGACATATGCAGTGCAGCAGCCGATGTCCGCTAAGGGCCAATAGGGAGTTTCCCAGTAGACAAAACGGCTGCCGCTCAGTGGTCATCCGCGGTATTTTTGAGGTCCAGCACAACGCGCCTCAGGCCCGATCCGATGTCCTCCTCGTTAAAGCCGAGTTCAGCACACATTTGCAGCATAGCGGTGTTTTCAACTAACACATCACCGTATACACGCCGCAGGCCCTTTTCTTTGGCGTAGTCGATGACTCGCTGCATCAGAAGCCAGCCGACACCGTGACCTTTGAGCTGCGAGCGCACCAGGATCGCAAATTCCGCAGTTACTTCATCAAGCTCCTCTTTCAGCCGCACCAGCCCGAGCATGCGCCCCGTGTTTTCGTCGGCGCCGATGAAAGCCATTTCGTGCTGGTAGTTGAGATGGCTGAGCCAATTGATCTCGTCAGCGCTTAGCTCGGCAATACGCGCAAAAAAGCGAAGCCGCAGATCCTCCGCGTTCACGTCAGCTAAAAACTCCGGGTATAGCGCTGCGTCTTCAGGGCAAGCCGGTCGGATCAGCACGCGCTCGCCGCCCCGAGTTGTTTTGTGCCCTTCGCTCAAGCCGCGTTTGTCCGGCATCGGCGCCGTTGAGTTCCGCCTATTTCCTTATGCAGTTCTTCACGAACGCCCTTCTTTTTGAACCGCTGAGTTTTTGTTCTTTCGCCTGCTTTCGGCAGGAGGCTGATTTCGCGGCCCTCTGCTCCTCCTGTTGAGTTGGGCTTATGTTTTGTGCCACTCGAAACGATTTTGACGTGGTATCCGACGAGCTTTGCGCCCTGGCTGGTAGTTCCGCCAGCCCTAGGACAATCACGAAGATACTCGCCGATACAGAAAGGCGTAGCATGTCGGTTCCTCCGTAAAGAGATCAGTACCTCGCGAACGACGATGTTCGAACTTGTAACTAAGCACGCCATTAATCCAGAGTAATCCGGCTACGACTAGAGCCAACGGCAAAATCTACCCCAATGGCTATCGCTTTCCGACTGCATTGATTTAGCTCACAGATGGGGCACATCGCACATGTCCGCTTTGGGTCAGAAGCAGACATGTGCAGTGCGAAAGGGCATGTCCGCTTTACCCAGAATAGCGACCGCGAAAGCGAACTCGCGGAAACGGTCACGTCAGCATTACCCCCGAAAGCGGACGTGTGCGGCGCAAAATACGATGTCAGCTAAGGGCCAATAGCGGACATTCGCGGCTATGCTCGGAATGTCCGCTAAGTACAACGCGGAGTGCTATATGAACAGTTCGAACCTCAACGCACCAAACGTCAAAATTATTCCCCCGTTGGTTTATCTGGCCGGACTAATCTTGGGCTCCATCGTGAGCATATGGATTCCGACTACGATCGCCCCGCGTCCGGCGGCATGGACCATCGGCGCACTGCTTATTTTTATTGGTGTGGGGCTAGCTGGCTCGGCCATCATTAAGTTCAAGTTGACGGGGACCACCATTCGACCCGACCGAGGTTCAAACAGCTTAGTGGTCGAAGGTCCCTACAAGATCACCCGTAACCCCATGTACCTCGGATTAGCACTCGCGTATCTGGGTATAGGAATAGCCGAGCAATCTATTTGGGCTTTAATTTTGCTTCCTGTCGTTTTGCTGATCATACAGCGCAAGGCTATTGAGCCAGAGGAAGCATTTCTGACGCACCGCTTTGGGGCAGAATACATTAGCTACAAGTCGCTCGTCAGACGCTGGCTTTGAGTTCGGTAGCTAGCCTTGACCATTCAATGCCGTCACTCAAATGTCCGCTTTGGGTCAGAAGCAGACTTGTGCAGTGCAAAAAGGCATCTCCGCTTTGCCCCCAATAGCGACCCGAAAGCGAATTCTCGCAAAAGGTCATGTCCGCTTTACCCCGAAAGCGGACATGCGCGCTGGTAGGAACGATAGAACTAGACGAAGCTCAGCAGAACCATGGCGTCGCAGCGCAGCCTTCGCGGTCTCGATTGGTTTGCGTTTTTCGTCGCCGATATTCAGACGGGGTGGGGGCCGTTCGTTGCCACCTATCTGACATCGGTGGCGTGGACGCAGTTCGACATCGGTCTCATTCTGACGATCGGGACGATCACAGGTCTCGCATTGCAAATCCCCGCCGGCGCGCTGGTGGATCGCGTGCCTGCCAAACGCCTGCTCGCCGCTCTTGCAGTGGCGTCGATTAGCGCCAGCGCACTCCTGCTTGCATTGTGGCCGATCTTCAGCGTGGTGGTCGCTGCTAAAGTGCTGCACGCGATCGCAAGTTCATTGCTCGGGCCTACGCTTGTCGCGATGAGCCTTGGCCTCGTCGGCCATGCCTTGTTTAGCATTAGGCTCGGCCGCAACGTGCGCTTCCTGTCATTGGGAAATGCGATCGCGGCAGGGGTGGCAGGAGGCATCGCCTACTATTATTCAAATCAGGCAATCTTCTTTCTCACGGCCGCGCTCGGCGTCCCAACATTGATCGCACTGGCGCAGATCAGCTCATCTGAAATTGATCCAGAACTTGCCCGTGGGGGAATCTCAAAGAGTGGAGTTGGCACCTGGTTCGATACAATCTCCGGCCTTGTGCACCATCGCGTGCTCATTGGTTTTGCCGCCACGATCGTCCTGTTTCAGCTCGCCAACGCGGCGATGCTGCCAATCCTGGCCGGGATATTGGCAAAGCGGGACCCGGAAACGGCCGCCTTGGTGCTATCAATATGTATTCTCGTGCCGCAATTCGTGGTCGTAGCCATCGCACCGTGGATCGGAGTGAAGGCGCAGAGCTGGGGCCGTCGCCCGCTTTTGCTGCTTACCTTCGTCGCGCTGTCGGCCCGCGGTGCAATATTCGCGGTAACAAGCGACCCTTATTTGCTCGTTGCGGCGCAACTGCTTGATGGCATATCCGCTGCATCACTTGGCGTGCTGGTTCCGCTTATCATCGCGGATGTAACGCGCGGGAGCGGACATTTCAATTTTGCTCAAGGACTGATTGGCGCTGCCGTTGGCATCGGTGCTTCGTTCAGCACAACGCTTGCCGGATTTATCGCCGACACGTCCGGGGCCGCGATTACTTTTTTGTTACTTGCATGCGTTGGCGTGATGGGACTGGTATTCGTATTTGCTGTCGTGCCCGAGACGCGAGGTGCGTCATCTTAGTGG
>CAWCEW010000007.1:0-122712 GCA_963794665.1 uncultured Alphaproteobacteria bacterium
CCGACACCACGCCGGTGACGTCGGGACGGCCGCGGATCGGTCCTCGATCTCGGCGCTGGCGGCGCTGCATCGCGTGAAAGAAATGTCGGTGCCGGCCTCGGTCACCGCGGTGATCAGGCCGGTGTCCTGCAACGGCAGAAACCCTTTGGGCATGCGACATAGAGCAGAATGGTGGCGGCCAGCGTCGCCAGAGTGACAGCGAGCGTTTCGGGCTGGCGGCGCAGCACCCACAAGAGGCTCGATGGTAGAACTCGACGTGCGATCGATCAGGGCATTGAAGCGTCGTGTCATCGCGCTGGGCCCGCGTTCGCCGACGTGCCGCAGCAGGCGCGCGCACATCATCGGCGTCAGCGTCAGGGACACGATGGCGGAAGCCACCACCGCGATGGTGAGCGTGAGCGCGAATTCGCGGAACATGCGGCCGACCAGGCCGGTCATGAACAGCAGCGGGATGAACACCGCGATCAGCGACAGCGTCAGCGAGATCACGGTGAAGCCGATTTCGCTGGCGCCGCGCAGCGCCGCCTGCAGCGGGCTTTCGCCGTTCTCCATGTGGCGGACGATGTTCTCGATCATGACGATGGCGTCGTCGACCACGAAGCCGGTGCCGATGGTCAGCGCCATCAGCGACAGGTTGTCGAGCGAGAAGCCGCAGAACCACATCACGCCGAAGGTCGCGATCAGCGACAGCGGCAGCGCGACGCCGGCGATGATGGTGGCGCGCATCGTGCGCAGGAAGATCAGCACCACCAGCACGACCAGCGCGACGCTGAGCACCAGCGTGAACTGCACGTCGTGGATCGAGGCGCGGATGGTGGTGGTGCGGTCGTTGACGATCGTGAGGTCGGCGCCGGCCGGCATGGCGCGTCGCAGGCGCGGCAGTTCCGCGCGCACGCGCTGCACGGTCTCGATCACGTTGGCGCCGGGCTGGCGCTGCACGTCGATCACGATCGCCGGCTTGCCCCGGTACCAGGCGCCGACTTTGGTGTTTTCCAGCCCGTCGACGACGTCGGCGACGTCGCTGATCTGCACCGGCGCGCCGTTGCGGAAGGCCACGACGATGTCCTTGTAGGCATCGGCGGCGGTGATCTGGTCGTTGGCGGCGATGGTGTAGGACTGGTGCGCGCCGTCGAGCGCGCCCTTCGGGCCGGCGACATTGGCGCCGACGATGGCCGTGCGCAGGTCATCGAGCGCGATGCCGTAGGCGGCAAGCCGCGAAAGATCGGCCTGGATGCGGATCGCCGGCCGGATACCGCCTTGCACCGAAACGTGGCCGACGCCGGTCACTTCGGACAGCCGCGGCGCCATGATGGTGTCGGCCATGTCGCTCAGCGTGCGCTGATCGATGCGTCTGCGACGTCAGCGCCAGCGTGATGATCGGCGCGTCGGCCGGGTTCACCTTCGAATAGAGCGGCGGATAGGGCAGGTTGCGCGGCAGCGTCGAGGCGGCCGCATTGATCGCCGACTGCACATCCTGCGCGGCGCCGTCGATGTCGCGGTTGAGGTCGAATTGCAGCGTGACCTGGCTGATGCCGAAGGAGCTCGACGACGTCATCGTCTGCAGCGCCGGGATCTGGCCGAACTGCCGCTCAAGCGGAGCGGTCACCAGCGAGGCGATGGTGTCGGGATTGGCGCCCGGCAATTGCGTCGTCACCTGGATGGTCGGGAAATCGACCTGCGGCAGCGCCGAGACCGGCAGCCACCAGTAGCCGAGACAGCCGCCCAGCATCACCGCGACGCCGAGCAGCGAGGTCGCGATCGGCCGGTGAATGAATGGCGACGAGACGCTCATTGCTGTGTATTTGGTCTTGCCGTGCCGCCGCCCCGTTGTCGCCGTGCTGCCGCCTTGCCCCTGCGGGCGCTGACCGGCGGGCTGAGCTGCCGGTGCTTCGCCGCTGCCGATCGCGACCTTGGTGCCGTCGGTGAGGCGGGCAAAGCCGGTGGTCACGACGCGCTCGGGCGCCTCAAGACCCTTGCTGACCACCGTCTGCGTCTCGTCCTGTTTCTGCACCGTAATCGGCCGCACCGAGACGGTATTGTCGTCCTTGACGACGTACACGAAGGTGCCGTTCGGACCGCGTTGCACCGCGCCGGTCGGGATCACCACGACCTGCTTCAGCGTGTCGACCAGCAGCCGCACATTGACGAACTGCCCGGGCCAGAGCTGCAGGTTGGCGTTGGGAAATTCGGCCTTGAGCTTCACCGTGCCGGTGGTCTGGTCGACCTGATTGTCGACGACCCTGAGCATGCCGCGGTCGATCACCGCGTCGTTGTCCGAGCGCTGCGCTTCGACCGTCGAGCGGACCTTTGTCGAAGGCGGTCGTTGACCTGGGAAAGGTCCTGCTGCGGCAGAGTTGAACAGCACCGAGATCGGCTGCAGCTGCGTGATGACAACAATTGCTGAATTGGTGTCGGCCGAGCGCACGATAGTTGCCTTCGTCCACCATGCGGATGCCGGTGCGGCCGTCGATCGGCGCGGTAATTGTCGTGTAGCCGAGCATTGCCTGGGCATTGTCGATCGCTGCCTGATCGGCCTGCACCAGCGCGGTGTTCTGCGCGACCAGCGCACGCTGGGTGTCGGCTTGCTGTTTGTTGATGGCGTTGGTGGCGGCGAGTCTTTCGTAGCGATCAAGATCGATCTTCGACGTTGGCGAGCTGCGCTTCGTCCTGCGCCTTCTTGGCGATCGCCTGATCGAGCTGCGCCTGATAGATGGTCGGATCGATGTTGGCCAGCACGTCGCCCTTCTTGACGTCCTCGCCTTCCTTGAAGTTGACGCTGAGCAGCTTGCCGTCGACCTGCGGGCGTACCGTCACGGTGTTGAGCGCTTTGGTGGTGCCGACCGCATCCAGATAGACCGGCACGTCGGCGCGGGCCGCGGCGGCGACCAGCACCGGCACCGGGTCCCTCGCCGGCGGCGAAGCGTCCGCCGCGCCGCTGCTGCGGCGCCGACGCGGCTGAACACGTAGTAGAGCGCCGCCGCCGAGCGCGATCAGCACGATAGCCGATCACAAGCGTGCGCCGGCGTGCCGCGTGCGCGCCTTGGCCAGGACTGTTTGGGCAGCTCACCGTGCATCGGCGGCTTCCACCGGTTTCGGCAGCCAGCCGCCGCCGAGCGCCTGATAAAGGCTGACGATCGCCTGCACATGCGCGAGCCGCGCCTGCACCAGCGCGTCTTCCGCCTGGAAGAGCGTCTGCTGCGTCTGCAGCACGGTGACGAGATCGACCGTGCCTTCGCGCAGGCGCTGCTCGGAGATGTCGAAGGCACGGCGCGAGCTTGCGACCACGTCGCGCTGCAGGCGTTCGCGCTGCGCGGTCTGGCGGATGGCATCGAGCGCGTTTTCGACGTCGGCAAACGCCGGAGATCACCGCCTTGCGGTAGGTCTGCAGCAATTCGTCCTGCCGGCCCTTTTGCAGGTCGAGATTGCCGAGCAGCCGGCCGCCTTCGAAGATCGGCTGCGTCAGGCCGGCGGCGGCCGTGTAGATGGCCGACTCCGGCCGCAACAGCAGCTTGAGCACGGCGCTTTGATAGCCGCCTTCGCCGGTGAGCGTGATGCTGGGCAGGAATTGCGCGCGCGCGTTTTCGACATTGGCGTTGGCGGCGGCGAGATTGGCCTCGGCCTCGCGGATGTCGGGGCGCTGCGTGAGAAGCTCGGACGGCAGGCCGGGCGTCACGCGCGGATAGGCGATGCTGCGCAGGCTGCCGCCGCGGATCGTGCACGCTTTCGGGCGAGCGGGCCATCAGCACGGCGAGCGCGATCCGGTTTTGGCGCAGCGTCTGCTCGAGCGGCGGGATGGCCGCGCGCTGGGTGTTGACCAGGCTTTCCTGCTGCGCGGTGTCGAGCGCGGAGGCGGTGCCGGCCTGCAGCCGCTGCTTGATCAGGTTGAGCACGCGCGTGGCGCTGGCGAGGTTTTCGCGCGCGACGCGCAGCCGGTCCTGCGCGGCCAGCACCTGGAAATAGGCGTTGGCGGCCGCAACCACGGTGGTCAGCGCGACCACCTCGCGATCGAAGCGGCTGGCGACCGCGGTTTCTTCCGCGGCGCGCAGCAGCAGAGCGGTTCTTGCCCCAGAAATCGATCTCGTAGCTCGCGCTGAGCGTGGCCGAGAGGTTGTTGTTGATGATTCGGATGTTGGCGCCCGACCGCGAAACGTTGACGACGCTCGAGCTGCCGGTGGTCTTTGACTGCTGCGAGTGCGTGGCGTTGCCATTGAGATCGACGATCGGCAGCAGCGCGGCGCCGGCGATGCGCGAATGCGCGTCGGCCTGCACGATGCGCGCGACCGCCGCCGCGATGTCGAGATTGGCGGCGCGCGCCTCTTCGATGATCTCGGTCAGTTCGCGCGAGCGGAAGCCGCGCCACCAGTCGAGCGGCGGCGTTCTCGCTTCCGCCGCCGCGGGATTGCGCGGCCCTGCGCTGTAGGCGGCGGAATATTGAGCCCGGGCTCGGGCTTGTCGCCAGCGAGCAGGCAGCCACCGAGCGGCAATGTTACGCATACACTTTGCAGCATCATCCAAAACGGGCGCCCCCAAGCTTTCTTTCCCGCCTCCTTAGTATCCCCACCCCAATGCATCCAAAGAGCCTTCAAATCCCGGCCAAAGAGCGACTCGGTCAAGCAACAATATTACTACCGTTTGTCGCCTGACGGTCTTTCTCCGCCCGGGAGGCCAATTGGCGAGGGCTTGCCGTCCCGCGGGCGTGATTTTCGCCGCGATGTCGGCAAAAACGCCCTGGATCGTCTGATCGAAATTCAGGCGCGCGGCGCGGGTCTGCGCGGTAGCCGCGCGCATGGCCTCGACGTCAAAAGGTTCCTGCCGCAGGACCTCGTGGATGTGCTGGCGTGCTGAATGATATTTCGTCTGCGCCTCGTCAATCGCCGTATGGTTGGCGTTGATTTGGCTGCGCAGGATATCGGCATCGGCCGGCGGCAACGTCGCCGCCAGTCGCTCGACGCGCACGAATACGTTGGGGTCCCAATAGGAGGGCGCCGGCGCCCGGAACACCATCGCAAGCGCGACGCCGACAAAGAACAGGTTGAGCGCGAGCGAACCGAGCAGCAGCCAGCGCGGTGAGCCGCGCGATGGCGCGCGGCAGGGCGTGGGCGATGCTCATGGACGCGCTCCCGTGAATGCTTCGGGTTCGAAGGTGATCGAGCCGATACCGCCGCCGCCGACGAAAGCCGGGGCGGCCGCCGGATCGTCAAAACGACGGTCGAGCCCGGCGATGCCGACGAAGAAGCCGAGCGCAGCGCAGCAGGCGAGTGCCGCCATGCGCGGCCAGGCCGGCGCGAACTGCCAGTCGAGCAGCACCGCCGGGCAGCCGCCAGAACGGCTGCTTCTGCCGCGGCAGCGGGCCGCTGAGCCGGCTGAGCACGCGATTGACCGCAGCCTCGTCGGCAGGTGCCATCGCGCTGACGCTTGAGCGCCGATTCAAGAAGCTTGTCGAACTGCTCGTTGTTCATTTTTCCTCGTCCTCATCGATCATATTGCCGAGCGCGCGGCGCAAATTCTGCTTGCCGCGCACCAGCAAGGTCTCGACCGCCGATACCGACGTGTCGAGAATTTCAGCAACCTCCGCATTGCTCATGCCTTCGCCGTAGGTGAGCATGATCGCGCTGCGCTGGCGCGCGGGCAGCTTGTCGATTGCGCCCGCGACCATGCGCTCGCGCTCGTCGGTTTCAGCTTTCTCGGTTGCACCCGGCGATGGGTCGACGATATCGCCGGCCGCCTCCAGCTCGACCCACGGCGCGCGACGTTTGCGGTCGAGACAGAGATTGACCACCACGCGGGTGAGCCAGGTGCGGAACAACGCAAGCGGCTGCCAACGCGGCGCATGCGTCCACACGCGCAGGAGCGCTTCCTGTGCGACGTCCTCGGCCTCCGCGGCATTTCTGAGAATGCGACGGGCAAGGCCGAGCATGGCCGGCAAGTGACGGCGGGCAAGCACCTGGAATGCCCGCTCGTCGCCGCGTGCGACCCGGGCCATGAGCGCTTCGTCGCTGTCATCCATCGCGATGCGGTGGTTGCCATATCAGATGCCCGTTCGTTGTCGACTTGGCCTGTCTTTTTAACGGGCGGCGCGTCCAAATCCTGTGGCGGCAAGTATACCGGGAAAATGGCCCAGATAGGTACCTAACGTATTGAATTATCGAGGATTCGAAACACGCCTCTGGGCTGCAAGCTCGAGCCCCTTCACCAGCCGATAGACCGCTGTGCAGTTCGGCACCGGCACTTTCAACCGTTCGCCCTCACGGACGATAAATCCGGTCAGTTCGTCGATCTCGGTGGGCGCACCCCTTGCGATATCGAGGGCCATCGAGCCGGCGTGTTTTGATAGGGGGATTTCGCCGATGCGGACCTTTTCAACGAACTCCATGGGTGGAAAAGCGAAACTGCCACCCAGCGCTTGCACCACCGCTGTGCATTCGGCGGCCATGTCGTCGATCAAGGCGCGCATCTCGGCGGAATCATATCTGGCGGCATTATCTCCCATCATCAGCGCGCCCAGCGGGTTCATCACGCAATTGAAGACGAATTTGGACCAGACCGCGCCCATCGGATCGGCGACGATTTCGGTCTCCATGCCACCCTTGTTGAGAAGATCGGCGAGCGAGCGAACATCGTCGGCGCTCCCGCGCGCCGGACCGAGCCAGGTCTTGCCTTCGATCAGCCGCTCGACGCAGCCAGGTTCGACATAGCGGCCTGCATTCATTGTCACGCCTCGGATGACGGCCGCTTCCGGTACGGTGAGCAGCACCTCCGCGTTGCCCATGCCGTTCTGCAGTGTGACCAGACTCGGATTGCCAGCGAGTACCGGCCGCAATTGTGCGAGCGCTGCGGCCGTCATCTTGGATTTGATAAGGAAAATTACGACGTCGAACGCCGCGCCTTTCAATGCGGCCGGATCGGCGGTTGCCCGAACGCGTGCAGTTTGTGGATTTCTGCCGGAAATCCGTAGCCCATGCGTGCTGATCGCGCCGACATGCTCGGCGTTCGCATCGAGCGCGGTGACGCTGGCCACTGATGACAGCGCGGCAGCGAACAAGCTGCCGATGGCGCCACAGCCAACGATAAGGATTTGCGCGCTCATGCCGCGATCGCGCACGTGCGAGCCGTCGCGCCGTTCACCGCCCGCTCACGTCGGTGAGCGCGAAGCCGGCGATGCGTTTGTAGTTCTCCGACAGCGCGCGCAGTTCGTCCTGGGTAATGTACTTGTCGAGATCGTCGAACGGCTTGTCGCCGACAAGTTCCTCAACCTTGATATTGATGAAATCGGGCGGGTGCTCGCGGTTGGTGCGCACGACCCTTGCAGCGGGTCCGGCCCGCGCAGTCTCATACGCCTTGAGCGCATCACGCGGGTTCGCGTTGGTGTGCAGCAGGTCGGCCAGAGTGCGCGCGTCGATTGCCGCTTGCGCCGCGCCATTTGAGCCGCGCGGATACATCGGGTGCGCGGCGTCCCCCGCGAGCGTGATCCTGCCGAATGTCCATTTGTCGATCGGATCCTTGTCGACCATCGGATATTCGAGGATTTGGTCGGCGTCGCGGATCATCTGCGCAACATCGAGCCAGTCGAAGCGCCAGCTTTCGTAGAGCGGAAAAAAATCGGCAATATTGCCGGGCTTGTTCCAGTCGTTCTGCTCGAACGTGTCGCGCTTGATCTCGGCCATCCAGTTGATCAACTGGCGCCCGTCACCGTCGATGTCGTCGATGATGGGATAGATGACGATTTTGCCCGTCAAAATGGAACCCACGCGCATATACGTGCGGCCGTCGAAGATTGGCTTGCGCCGCGTCACCCCGCGCCAGGTGTTGATGCCGGCAAATGCGACCTTGTCGTTGGGGTAGAATTGTCTGCGGAGCGTCGAATTGATGCCCTCGCAGTCGACCACGATATCGGCGCGCACGCTGTCGCGTTTGCTGCCGGTGCTGGTCTTGAAGTGCACGGTTACGCCGCGTTCGTCCTGCTCGGCGCCGGTGCATTCGTAGTCGGTGCGGACGGAGTCGGCGCCCAGACGCGCCAGCGCCGCCTTATACAGGATCATGTGAAGGCGGCCGCGATGGATGCAGACTTCCGGATATTGATAGCCGGCCAGCTTCCCGCGCGATTCCTTGTAAATGAGCTGGCCGAACCGGTTGTAGAAGCGGCTCTCGCGGTTCTCGATGCCGGCCTTGAGCAGTTCGTCGGCCAAGCCGAGCGCGGTGAACTCGCGCATGGCATGCGGCAGCAGCGTGATGCCTACGCCGAGCTCCTTCAGCTCGGGCGCACGCTCGTAGACGCGGCAGGCGATGCCGCGTTCCTTGAGGTTGAGTGCGAGCGACAATCCGCAAATGCCGCCGCCGATAATGGCAATTTTCATTCGTTTCGGCGCTGATCAGATAGCCAAATCTCGCGTTGGAATGGACGAAATCGCTTTCCCTCTGTCAACATGGGCTAATAAGGCACCGGCTCATGAACGGAGGATCCAATGGACAAGGCACTTTACGACCGCGGAATGGCGATGCGCCGCAAGGTATTGGGAGATGAATACGTTGATCGTGCCATCGCCAATACCGATGACTTCAACCGCAAATTCCAGGATCTGCTCAACGAGTTTTGCTGGGGAGCGGTATGGACTGACGAGGACCTGAAACCGCGCGACCGCAGCCTGCTCAATCTCGGGATGATCGCCTGCCTTGGCCGCATGCACGAATTCGAGGCCCATTTTCGCGGCGCCCTTCGTAACGGGCTGACGCCAAAGGAGCTGTCGGCAATCCTGCGCCAGGTGGCGATTTATTGCGGGTTCCCAGCGGCGGTGGACTGCCACCGGGTCGCCAAGCAGGTGCTCGCCGCCGAAGCCAAGAAAACTTGATAAGAACAGCCATCAGGGCAGCAGAAACACGTTAACGAGATAGTCGTATTGTGGTCTTGAATGTGCCTTCATCCCGGAGCAATGAGGGCACGGCTTGACGGCGACTCCTTTTCCCGGCGCAAGGTGGAGCAATGGCCCGATTTTCTAATGCTTTTATGCTGACTTGCCGGTTGCGGCGGCCTTTTCGGCTACGCCCGCTCTGGCCCAGCGGCCGTTGCCCCCGCCGGGAGTGTATGAAGAGCGTCTTCCCCCGGTCATGGGTCGCTACGACGACGATGATCTCTACCCGGCAACGCCGATGGCTCCCCGTAACGGACGGCGTGGGTCCAATCGGGTTCTGGCCTATCCGGACGATGAACCCGCGCAACCGCCGCCGCCCGGACTTTTCAAGTCATCGCGCGGGCATCAGCTGGACACGCGCCAGCAGCCGCAGATCGATACGCGGCAACAGCCCCCAGCCGCCACCCAGGCACCGGCCACGCAGCCGCCCGCTGCGAATTCCGAGCCCGTCCTTCGTCCGCCTGGGACCGTTGGCGTGGTGCCGAATGCGGCGCTGCAGCCGACCCAACCGTCCAACAACGTCATGTCCCTGCCGCCGGAGGATCAGCCGGAAACGGGGCAGCCGAAGGAACTGCCGGCGAACCTCAAGAAGCAGCTGGTCGATTTCACGACCAAAGAGCCGGCCGGCACGATCTCATCGATACCGCGAATACCTACCTCTATCTCGTGCTCGGGAACGGCAAGGCGATGCGCTATGGCATCGGAGTCGGCCGCGAAGGATTTACCTGGGCTGGCACCGAACGCATCTCGAGGATGAAGGAATGGCCGGACTGGTTCCCGCCGTCGGAGATGATCGAACGCCAGCCATATCTGCCGCGCATGATGGCGGGCGGCCCCGGCAATCCGCTCGGCGCGCGCGCTCTCTATCTCGGCCAGTACGCTCTATCGAATCCACGGCACCAACCAACCTTCGACGATTGGCTCGTTCGTATCGTCCGGTTGCATCCGCCTTCTCAACGAGGACATCGAGGATCTCTACAGCCGCGTTCAGGTCGGCACGCGTGTCGTCGTTGTGCCCGGCAAGCCGCCGGAGCATGTCGCCAACACCGGCGCGCAACCGGCTCCGACAGGCGCGCCGCCGCCAGCCGCTCCGACCAATATCGCGCCATCCGGCTCGGTCGGTGCGCAGAGCAACAGCGCTGCCGCGGTCACATCGTCGCCTTTGCCGCCACCGGTACGCTAGGCGGCTGCTTACACGCTGATTTTCGCGAGCCGCGTGATCGCCTCGATCATGGCGCCGGGGTCGGCTTGACCCTTTCCCGCGATGTCGTGTGCGCTGCCGTGCGCGACCGATGAGAACAGAATCGGCGAGCCGATCGAAAGCCCCGCGGTGCGGTTGAAGGCCTGCAGCTTGGCGGCGATGTGGCCCTGGTCGTGCAGCATCACGATAAAGGCGTCGCAGCCTTTTTTGCGGAACATGGTGTCGGCGCCGAACGGGCCCCGACACGTCAATGCCATCCTTGCTCGCGCGCGCGATGGCCGGAACAATGATGTCGATCTCCTCCGAGCCGAAGAGGCCGTCCTCGCCGGCGTGCGGATTGAGGCCGCTCACGAAATATCTTCGGCTGTGCGATGCCGAGCTTCTTTAAGCGATGCGTCGGTGACCCGGATCACCCGCTCGACGCGCTCGGGCGTGATCAGCGCCACTGCTTCGCGCACGCTCACGTGCAACGTCGCGTGCACGATGCGGCGACTGGTCGAAGCAGATCATCAGATAGACGTCGTTGACCGGCGTGCCGGTCTCTCGCGCGACGAAAGATGGATAGCCGTCAAACGCGATGCCGGCGGCGGCAATCGAGCGCTCGGTTTGCGGCGCAGCCACCACCGCCTCGACATCGCCGGCAAGCGCCGCCTTGATGGCGCGGCTTGCGCTTGCCAAGCGAAGCGCGGCCATAGGCGGCGTCAACCGTGCCGATTTTGACCGGCGCGTTGCTGCCGTCGCGCGCGTCCAGCAGATTGACCGTGCCGTCTGACCCAATCGTGCTTCCGGCGGATTTGCGATGACGTTGAAGGCTGGGCGAAAGGCCGGCGGCGCGGGCATGCATTTCGACCGCCGCCGGATCGCCCACCAGCAGGGGCCGGCAGAGGCTGCGCACGCGCGCATCGAGCGCGGCCTTGAGCGCGATCTCCGGCCCGATCCCGGCCGGGTCTCCGGTTGCAATGGCGATGCGCGGCAGGGGCATGGCGGCTGACTTCCGTCGTCGACGGCGGCGCCTATAATGGCGCGCCAATAACTGCAAGAACATAGCAAAGCCGTGAGGAAACGTCGCCATGATGTCGCGTGAACAAAACGAGCAGCTAAGCCGCGTCGGCCCGGGAACATTGATGGGCAAGTTGCTGCGGCGATACTGGGCGCCGTTTCTGCTCTCCTCTGAAATTCCTGAGCCCGATTGCCCGCCGGTGCGCGCGAAGCTCATGGGCGAGAGCCTGGTGTGCTTTCGCGACAGCAAGGGCCGGATCGGGCTGATCGACGAGTTCTGCGCGCATCGCGGCGTCTCGCTCTGGTTCGGACAGAACGAGGAGTGCGGCCTGCGTTGCCCCTATCACGGCTGGAAATACGACGTGACCGGGCAATGCGTCGATCTTCCGTCGGAGCCGGAGGAATCCGGCTTCCGGAAGAACATCAAGCTGAAATCCTATCCCTGCATCGAGAAGGCAGGCATCGTGTGGGCTTACATGGGGCCGCCTGCCTTGCAGCCGCCGCCGCCGGCGCTGGAGTGGACCGATGTCGAGCCGCCGCAACGCTTCGTCTCCAAGCGCCTGCAGGAGTGCAATTACCTGCAGGCGATGGAAGGCGGCATCGATTCAAGCCACGTCTCGTGGCTGCACGGCAGCGAGCTCAATAAGGATCCGCTGTTCAAGGGCTCGAAGGGGAACGTCTACAACGAGCAGGACCGCATGCCGCTGTTCGAGGTGGAGGAGTTCCCCGGCGGTTTGCTGATCGGGGCGCGGCGCAATGCCGAGGGCGGCAAATATTACTGGCGCATCACGCCCTGGATCATGCCCTGGTATTCGATAATTCCGCCGCGCGCGGGCCATCCGCTGGGCGCGCATGCGTGGGTGCCGATCGACGACGAAAACTGTTGGGCCTGGAGCATCAACTACCATCCCAAGCGCGCGCTGACGAAAGCCGAAGTCTCGGCGATGCAGGACGGTGAGGGCATCCACGTCAAATATGTGCCCGGCACCTTCATTCCCCTCGCGAACAAATCCAATAATTATTTGCTCGACCGTGAATCGCAGCGGCACGGCCATTCCTCGACTGGGGTCGACGGCATTGCCATGCAGGATGCGTCGATCCAGGAAAGCATGGGGCCGATCCAGGATCGTACGAAGGAGCACCTGTGCGCGACCGACAGCGGCATCGTTATGACACGGAAGATTTTATTGCGTGCTGCCAAGGCCGCGGCCGAAGGCGGCGCCGTGCCGGCGACTGAGCCCGAGGCGCAGCGCGTTCGCTCGGCGTCGATCGAGCTCGAGAAGGGCGTTCCGTTCACGCAAGGCGCCAAGCACGGCCTTTACGCCGCTCCCGGCACGGATCCGCTGTCAGTGTAATTGGAAGGTTACTCTGCCGCCGTCTTCGCGGCCTTGCCGATGATGGCATTCACGCGCGGCATCACTTCCTCGGCCATGAGCTGCATCGAACGCTTGGCGAGTGTCGGGTCGACCCAATCCATTCCGGCATAGACCAGTTCACCAAAGTCGCCGGTTTCCTCGTGGAGCTTGAGAATTGCATCGACGACCTTGTTGACGCTCCCGAAGGTTATGCAGTGCTGCATGACATAGTCGAGCGTTATTTCTTCGTCCGGCTGTTCCTTGTGACTCTTGAAGACGTAAAGCCGGTTGCCGCGCTTCATCTTGGCGCGCATCTGCTCGAAGTAAAACCGATATGGGCTGTTCGGCGTCATCGAGGCCATACCGCCTTGCCACTTTGTCATCGTCGGCGACGAAGATCGTCCGCGCCACGCGCCAGTCGGCGATATTGGCCTTCGCGCCCGCCTCCGCTTTGCCCTTGGCATAATTTGACCAATGCGACTTGAGGTGTTGTGGCAGAAGGAAGTTCGCCGATAAAGGATGAAAGTCGCGTTTCCCCATGAGGACGACGCCCGGAGAAAACGGCGCGACCACCGTGCCGACGATTTCCGGCCGTGGCTTCTGAAATGGTTTGGCAAGTATCCCGACGCCGAGCTCGAGCGCCGCGGTGCGCGCGAAGGTGACCTTGAAGCGGTTGTCCGGAAAGTCGATGTCGTAGGGCGGGTTGCGCTCCCAGACCGCGAGGATGACGTCGATCGCCTCCGCGAAAATCTTGTTGCGGTCTAGGTCGAGGATTCCGATCGCTTCGGAATCCGAGGTAAGAGCGCCCGCGCTCACACCCATGACGAAGCGGCCCTGCGACAGATGGTCGAACATCGCGGCGTTCACTGCAATCACCACTGGATGCATCTGCGCAAGATTGGTAGTGCCAGTCGCAAGCTTGATTGTCTTGGTGTCGTGGATCAGCGTCGCCTGGAACATCATGCTGTTGGTGATGTTCTCGCAGGCATCTGTCAGGTGCTCGCCGACGAAGGCATCGTAGAAGCCGAGCTTGTCGGCGAGGATAATTGCCTCGCGATCCTCGCGCAGCGTCTGCGACCAGTCCCGGCCCAAGGGGTGCACGGGCATGGTGAAGTAACCCAACCGCATCTACGTCTCCGACCAAATCCCAGTGACCGCAAACTAACCGACCCCGCGCGCCGATGCAGCAAATCTTCGGTGATCGGCAGTAGGTGCCGGTGTCGCAAGCTGTTGTTTTCATGATGTTAAACTTGATCGGCGTGCAGGCATTGTGTGGCCTTCCGGTGTGGCCAACGATGTTTCCACAGGCGCGCTTTCGCGAGATTTCGCAACCTCAAGCCGAGCGACTAGCTTGCCCTCACACGGGTCGCGGGGATTCTCATGCTGCGCTGGTTCCATGCCTTGATGCCGAAGGAGGAACGCTTCTTCGACCTATTTGCCCGCCATTCGCAGGCCGTGCTGGCGGGAGCCAAGGCCCTGAGGGCGATGATGGAAGGCGGCGATGCGGTCGCTCGCAACTGCCAGACGGTGATGGACCGCGAGCACGACGCCGACGATGCCACGCGCGAAGTGCTCATTGCGGTGCGCCGCACGTTTATCACGCCGTTCGATCGCGGCAGCATCCGCGACCTGGTCACGGCGATGGACAATTCAATTGACCAGATGCAGAAGACCGCCAAGACGGTCGCGCTTTTTGACGTAAAAGAATTCACGCCGAAGATGAAGCAAATGGGTGATGCGATTGTGAAATCGGCGGAGCTCGTGCAGGAAGCCGTGCCGTTACTGAAATCGCTGACGACGCAAGCGACGCGGCTTAGTACCTTGACTGAGCAGATCTCACAGCTTGAGGGCCACGCAGACGAGCTCCATGACGAGGGCTTGCGCGCGCTTTACCGCGACTACGCGAAATCGGATCCGATGGCCTTTTTTATCGGCAATGAAGTCTATGACCATTTGGAAAAGGTCGTTGACCGATTTGATGACGTCGCCAACGTCATGCACGGCATCGTTATCGAGCACGTGTAATTACTTCAAGGCCGAAAGACGATGGACGCCGCAGCGCTGACTTTGCCGTTTCTTGTTGGCTTGATCCTTGTCGCGCTGGCGTTTGATTTTCTCAACGGCATGAACGATGCTGCGAATGCGATTGCAACAATTGTTTCGACTCGTGTGTTACGTCCACAATTGGCGGTGGCTTGGGCCGCGTTCTTCAATTTTGTCGCCTTCCTATTCTTCGGCTTGCATGTCGCTGAAACGGTTGGCCGGGGAATCGTGGAAGCCGATATTGTCAACGAACACGTGATTTTTGGCGCGCTCGCTGGCGCAATCGTATGGCAGATCGTAACCCAGCGGCTCGGCATACCGTCGTCAAGTTCGCACGCGTTGATCGGCGGGCTGGTCGGATCCGGCATCGCCAAGGCCGGATTTAGTGCCGTGGTGTGGGCCGGTGTATGGAAAACCACCGTGGCGATTTTCATGTCGCCAGGCGTGGGCTGTCTGCTGGCGCTTCTGCTCATGCTGCTGGTGTCGTGGCTGTTCGTGCGCTTCACGCCGCACGGCGTCGATCATATTTTCCGGCGCGCGCAGTTCGTGTCGGCGTCCCTCTACGCCCTCGGTCACGGCGGCAACGACGCGCAAAAGACCATGGGCATCATCGCAGTGCTGCTTTACTCACAGGGCCACCTCGGAGGTAATTTCTACGTTCCGTTCTGGGTGGTGCTCACCTGTCAGATCGCCATGGCTTTGGGGACCTTGGCCGGCGGATGGCGCATCGTGCGTACGATGGGCTCAAAGATCACGCGGCTTACTCCGATGCAGGGATTTTGCGCTGAAACCGGCGGTTCGATCACGCTCTTCGCCGCCACCTGGCTGGGCGTGCCGGTATCGACCACGCACACCATCACAGGCTCCATTATCGGGGTTGGCGCGGCGAAGAAGGTGCGCGCCGTGCGATGGGTCGTGGCGCGCGAAATCGTTACGGCCTGGATCATCACGATTCCGGCGGCAGGACTGCTGTCTGCTTTCTTCTACTGGCTGAGTGGCCTCTTCGGCTGATCAGGCCGCGACGCGCGAGAGGAAACCTTCGACTTCCCTGCGCAGTTCGGCGGCGGCGGCTTCCACCGCCTGCGAGGCAGAGAGCACGTTTTCGGCCGATTCCCGCGTCTGCGCGGCCGCGCCGGACACGTCGCCCAGCACCTGAACCACGACCTTTGCGCCATCGGACGCGCTCGCAACGTTCTGCGAAATTTCTCCAGTGGCCGCACTTTGCTCCTCGACGGCGGCGGAAACCGCGGTCGCGCAACTGTCGATCTCCTGCATGCGTCCGGAAATTCTGCCGATCGCCGAGACGGCGCTTGTGGTCGCCGCCTGCACGGACATGATCAGCTTGGAGATATCTTCGGTTGCCTTGGCGGTCTGCACCGCGAGCGATTTGACTTCGGAAGCCACGACCGCGAAACCCTTGCCGGCCTCGCCGGCGCGTGCTGCTTCGATTGTGGCGTTGAGAGCCAGCAGGTTGGTTTGTCCGGCGATGGCGCGGATGAGCTTGATGACGTCGCCAATCTTTTGCGCAGCATTCGCAAGCGCTGTGATCTGGCTGTTGGTCCCGTGCGCCTCGGTCACGGCGACGCGGACGATCTCGGTCGTCTTGGCGAGCTGACGGCCGATCTCATTGATCGACCCGCTCAGCTCGTCGGCGGCGACCGCTGCCGTCTCGACGTTCGTCGACGCCTCATTCGAGGCGGACACCGCGCCATCGGCGCTCTGAGACGTCTGGGCCGAGTTGCCGAACAAGGTCGTGGCGGTCGCATGCATCGTCCGTGCGCCTTCGCCGACCGTCTTAAGGTGGTCCTCGACGCGTTGCCGGAAAACGGCGATCGCCTGTTCGATGACGGCGCGGCGCTGCTGCTGCTCCTGCATCGACACCCGTTCGCGCTCTGCATCGCGCCGTTCGGTGATATCCTCGTGCGTCGCAACCCAGCCGCCATCGGCCATGGGGCGATTGATGACCGTTATCGACCGTCCATTCGCCGACTTTACTTCGGTGCTGGTCGTCTTGCCCGCGGACATGGCGCCGACCAGGTCGCGCCGGTATTCGACGGGATCGCCCGCGAAGCTGCCGTTGCTGATTCTGTACTTGAGCAGGTTCTGCAGCGTGATGCCCGGCTTAACGACGTCGCCCGACACCTTGTACATATCCATGTAGCGTTGATTGCAGACGACGAGACGTTCGTTGCCGTCGAACATGCACAGGCCCTGCGACATGTTGTTGATCGCAACCCGCATGCGCAGGTTATCCGTGCGCAGCATTCGGGAGAGCACGGCCAAAGTCAGCGCCATGGCAAGGAACGCAACGATTGCGGAGAGAAATAGTGACGCGACCGGCGCCGAGGCGGTGGCGACCCATCTGCCGACGGGAAAGACGTAATGAAACAGAGCATAGCTGACGGCGAAGCTTGCTCCGCCGGCCAGCATGACCAAACGCCAATCGCGCGCGGGAGCGTTTGCGGAGGTATGCTCGACCATGTTCGCGTCCAGGTAGGCCCCGGACGGTATTCCCCAACACGTTTTTTTGCAGTTAATTGCCGGACATAACAGGTTAAACGAAGCTTAATAGGCCAGGCTGGAGGGGTGGGGGATGGCCAAGTTGCGGGCGGCCGAGTGCCGTGAATTCATCGATGCCGTGGTCGAAAAAGCCGGCGCCATGGGCGTGCCGGTCTCGATTGCCGTTGTAGGGCCGGAAGGGCACCTGATCGCCGTGGAGCGGATGGACGAGGCGGGCTTCATCACGCCGGAAACCGCCATCGCCAAGGCTTTCACGGTCGCCGCTTTCCGTTCGATGAGCCCGCGCTTTCCCGACGGCCTGGTGATTCAGCAGTGGTTCAAGGAGCGTAATCCCCAGTTGCTGGTCAGCCTCGCGGCCATGACCAATGGCCGCATTGCGGCCAGCGGCGGTTCTGCGCCTGTCTTCAAAGGCGACGAGATGGTCGGCGCCTATGGAATTTCCGGCGGCACGTCGCAGCAGGACGAGGAGATGGCGATCTATGCGCGCGCAAAAACCGGCTGGGCAGCGGCTCCCGAACACGACACGACCGACCCCGAGGTGAAAGCGCATATCAACGCGCTTTATGCCAAGGCCGGCATCACCGACCGCAAGCTTTGAATTTTTTGGAGCATCGCATGACGCAATCAGCAGCCGCCAGCAACGACGATGCATGGAATGGCAGAGTTGAAGACGATGCCCTCCTGCGCGGGCAGGGCCGCTTCGGTGATGACGTCAAGCCCGATGACACGCTTGCCGCCTACTTTGTGCGATCACCGCATGCCTTCGCCAAGATCGTGCGGATCGACGTCGCGGCTGCAAAAAGCGCGCCCGGGGTCGTTGCAGTGCTCACTGCCGCCGATCTCAGCGACGCCCATTACCATTCCATCTCACACGGCCATCCAATTCCGGGGCGCGGCGGAAAAACCGCAGTCTCGCCGCATCGTCCGTCGCTTGCCGAAACGCGGGTGATGCATGTGGGTGAACCGGTGGCCATGGTCGTCGCGAAAACGGCAGCCGCCGCGCAGGACGCCGCCGACAAGGTTGTCGGTCGACTATGAGGAGCTGACGCCGGTCACCGATGCGCGCGAGGCGGTGAAGCAAGGCGCCCCGCAGCTCTGGCCGGAAGCGCCCGGCAATATCGGGTTCGACTGGACGGCCCCGCCCGATCCCGAAGGCAAGAAGCAGGCCGCGCTCGATCGCGCCTTCAAGGAAGCGGCCCATGTTGTGCGCGTCGAGCTCGTCAACCAGCGACTGGTCGTAGCCTCGCTTGAGGCGCGCTCGGCGACGGCGAGCTACGATGCCGCGGCCAAGCAATTCATGTTGCGCGTCGGTACCCAAGGCGTTGCCAGCGTGCGCGGGCAAATCGCCGGCGCGATGAACATCAAGCCGGAGGAATTGCGCCTTCTCACCGAAGATGTCGGTGGCGCGTTCGGCATGAAGGGCTGGTGCTATCCGGAATACGTGCCCATGCTGCATGCCGCGCGTGCCCTAGGCAAACCGATCCATTGGGCTTCGACGCGCTCCGAGGCATTCGTCACCGACAACCAGGGCCGCGATTCATTCTGGACGGTGGAGCTCGCGCTCAATTCCCGCGGCCGTTTTCAGGCATTGCGCGTCGACTGCATCGGCAATCTCGGCGCATATTTCACCGGCGTCGCGCATTTCGTGTTCACGACCCACGTCTCCGGCTGCCTGCCGACCGTCTATGACATCCCGCTCGCACAGGTGAACACGCGCTGCGTATTCACAAACACGCTGCCGACCGGGCCTTATCGCGGCGCCGGACGGCCGGAGGCAAGCTATCTGATCGAGCGCGTCATCGACGCGGCCGCCGATGCCACCGGCATCGATGCCGCCGAGTTGCGCCGGCGCAATCTGATCAAGCCCGAGAAAATCCCGTACACCACGGCCTTCGGAAACACTTACGACAGCGGCGAGTTTCCGGCGGTCTTCGAGCGGGCGCTCAAGGCCGCCGACTACGACGGGTTTCGCGACCGCAAGAAGGCGGCGAAAAAACGCGGCAAGCTGCGCGGCATCGGCATCGGCTGCTACCTCGAGATCTCCGGCGCCTTTCCGGAAGAGGCGGCGCGCATTTCGTTTCCCGGCGGAAAATCGGTGCAGGTCAGTGTCGGCGCCGGCGCAAGCGGGCAGGGGCACAAGACCGTGTTTGGCCGTGTCGCCGCGCGGCGACTGGGCATAGCGGCGGAAGCGGTCACGCTCACCTCCGGCGATTCCGCGCGCGACGTCCCGGGCTTCGGCGCGGTTGCGTCGCGCTCGGCCATGATGACCGGCGGCGCCGTCGCGCGTGCCGCCGATGCCGTGCTCGAGAAGGGCAAGCGCGTCGCCGCCATGCTGTTGCAGGCAGGCGAGAACGAGATCGACTTCGCCGACGGCAAGTTCCGCGTGAAAAATTCCGGCCGCGAGGTTTCGCTGTTCGATGTGGCGGAGCGCGCCGCCGAGCTCAAGCGCAGGGCGTCATCCCGGAGAAGCCTCGACACGCAGGCCGGCATCAAAGTGCCGCCGTCGTTTCCCAACGGCTGCCACATCGCCGAAGTCGAGATCGATCCTTCGACAGGCGCGGTCGAGATTGTTTCTTATGTCGCAGTCGACGACTGCGGCAACGTGCTCGACCACACCATCGTCGAGGCGCAAATTCACGGCGGCGTCGCGCAGGGCCTTGGCCAGGCGCTCACGGAGAACACCGTCTACGATGCCGGCGGGCAGCTCGTGTCCGGCTCGTTCATGGACTATGCGATGCCACGCGCCGACCTGATGCCGGGGATGAAGGTCGAGCACCACACCGTCGCCTGCCGCACCAATCCGCTCGGCGTGAAAGGAACCGGCGAAGCCGGCACGACCGCCGCGCCGCCGGCGGTAATGAACGCGATCATCGACGCGCTGCCGAAGGGCGCGGGGCTCGACATGCCGGCGACGCCCGAGCGTATCTGGCAGGCTTTGCGTTCCTCACAGGTGTAACGCGGTGTTCACCGTTCGGCCATTGTCATAGGGCGAGGTCGGGCTGTCGATTCGGAGAAATCCCCGCTGATGCCGCTTTATCGTTTGCTGCTATTGCTGCCCGCGCTCTGCCTGCTCGGAAGTTGCGCCGACAACTACGTTCCGAAGTCGGAGCCGAGCTTCTATCGCAATCTGGCGCAGCCGGGCGCCCAGCTTGATGCCGCCGCGGCCGCCTCGATGATCTCGGGGTATCGCGCCAACAACGGTTTGCCGGCGGTCGCGCTTGATGCCGAGCTGATGCGGCTCGCGCAGGCGCAGGCCGAAGTGATGGCCAAGCGCGACAAGCTCGACCACGGTGCCGGCAAACCGTTCGTGCAAAGGCTGAAGGCTCCGGTTACGATGCCAAGCGAGCGGCCGAGAACATCAGCGCCGGCTATCACACGCTGGCCGAGGCATTTTCCGGCTGGCGCAATTCAAATCCGCACCGCGCCAATATGCTGCTCGCCGGCGCCACCCGCCTGGGCATCGCCGCGGTCTATACGCCGAGCTCGAAATACAAGGTATATTGGGCGATGATCATCGCCGAGCCGGACGACAAGAGAGGGCTCGACGCCTGTCAGGGCCACTTGGCGGTCACTACGAGCCGCTCTCTCATCGCGCTGAAATCAGGTGCCGGTCGCGATCGTCGAGATCAAGCGTCCGGCCGAGCACACCGAATCATTTGAGGACCCTCCGCCCCCTGCGACATCATGGTGCTACGCTTCGAGCCGGGGCGGCGGCATTCGTCTCCGGTCAGGGGGGAGAAAAGCAGCCGAGCGATATCGTTTCCCCGACCACGCCGTACTGGAATTTTCTGCGGGTGAGGTTGAATTGAAAGGCGGGCTGGACCTCGCGTCGCTCGCTGACTAGTTTTGCACCCTATGCCGGTGCTGCCCCGCGTCAAGGATTACGACTCGCTCTATCCGCCAGTTTCGCTGGCCGGTGCCCGCCCGATACAATATCGGCGTCGATGCTGCGACCGCTGGGCGGAGAAGGAGCCCGGCCGTCTTGCCATTCTGCATGCAGGCCGGACGGGCGCGACGAACGGTCACCTTTGGCTGGCTGCGCGAGACCTCCAACCGGCTCGCCAACGTACTGCGCGCGAATGGCATCAAGCGCGGCGACCGCGTCGCGATATTGTTGCCGCAGCCGCCGGAAGTGGCGGCAATCCATATCGCGATCTACAAGCTCGGCGCCATCGCGCTGCCGCTCGCCATTTTGTTCGGGCCGGACGCGCTCTCCTATCGTCTGCAGAATTCCGGCGCCGAGGCGCTGATCACAAACGCGCGTGGTGTCGAGCGCATCGCCGAAATCCGAAGGATTGTCCGCGCTCAAGCTCGTGCTGTCGCTCGATGGCGCAGGCGACGGCGCGCTCGCGTTTGCTGATCTGCTTGCGAAGGCCTCGTCGGATTTTGCGCCGGTCGACACGTCGGCCGACGATCCGGCGATGATGGTCTATACCTCCGGCACGACCGGCCAGCCGAAAGGCGCGCTGCACGGCCACCGCGTGCTGATCGGCCATTTCCCCGGCGCCGAAACCCATCACGATTTTTTCCCTCAGCCGGGCGACCGCATTTGGACGCCGGCCGACTGGGCCTGGGCCGGCGGGCTGCTCAACGTGCTGCTGCCGGGCCTGCACCACGGCGTGCCGGTGGTGGCGCGCCGGTTCGACAAGTTCGATCCGGAAGAGGCCTTCGCGCTGATGGCGCGCAGGCGTGCGCAACGCCTTCATTCCGCCGACGGCGCTGCGCATGATGCGCGCCGCGCAAGCCCGCAGGGCCGCCACACATTCAACATGCGCACGATCGCCTCCGGCGGTGAATCGCTCGGTGCGGAGACCTGGAATGGGGCAAGTCGGCGTTTGGGCTCGCCATCAACGAGTTTTACGGCCAGACCGAATGCAATATGGTGTTCGGCGTGCGCGCAGATCGGCGTTTCGGCCGGGCGCCATGGGCAGGCCGGTGCCCGGCCACACGGTGGCGGTGATCGATGCCGCCGGGAATCCGTTGAAAGCAGGCGAGATCGGGCAGATCGCGGTCAAGCGTCCTGACCCGGTGATGTTCCTCGAATATTGGGGCAATCCCGAAGCGACGCGCGACAAGTTCATCGGCGACTGGATGACCACCGGCGACCAGGGCGTGATGGACGATGAAGGCTATGTCAGCTTCGTCGGCCGCGACGACGACGTCATCACCTCGGCCGGCTTCCGCATCGGGCCGGGCGAGATCGAGGATTGCCTGATCCGCCATCCGGCCGTGGCGCTTGCGGCCGCGGTCGGCAAGCCCGACCCGCTGCGCACGGAAATCGTCAAGGCCTTCATCGTGCTCAAAGGCGGCCAACCGCGTCGGACTCGCTGGCCGCCGAAATTCAGGGCTTCGTCAAGACGCGGCTATCGGCGCACGAATATCCGCGCGAGGTTGCATTCATCGACAGCATGCCGATGACCACGACCGGCAAAGTGATCCGGCGTTTATTGCGGCAGCGGGCGTGACGTCAGTCCGATGGACGGCCGAAAACGAAGATATGGAAACCAAGCCGCCGCTTCGTCACCAGAAGAGCATCAGCGATTCGGCGACCAGCGCGGTCGAGGTTGCGGCCGCCGCGCCTTCGATGCCAAGGCGCGGAATAAGAAAGACGCACAGCGCCAGATTGATCGCGAATGCGATGGCATAGATGGTGGCGCATTGTTTGCGCTCGCCCAGCATGTTGAGCAGCCGTTCGGCGGGCCCGACCGCGGCGCGCGACAGCAAGCCGATCGCGAGGATGAACATCACGCCATAGCCCGCCGGAAGTCGGCGCCGAACAGGGACAGCAGCGGCCTGCCGAAGGCAAGGATAGCGCGCAAACCGCAAGCGAAGGCCAGAACGTCCAGTGGACGGTCTCGCGGAAAAACGAGGCGAGCCGCGCTTGTCGCCGGCCACATGATATTCGTGAACTTGTGGGTGGTGGCGCCGGCGATGGCGAAATAAACGAAAGCGACAATCGCGAGCAGGCGCGCGCCGCGTAATAGACCGCGACATCGTCGGCGAGCGGAAATGTTCGAGCGCGAGGATGTCGACATAGGTGAGCAACAGATAGAAACCTTCCACCACGAAAATCGGCATCGAGGTCGCGAGCCAAAGTCTTGACCTCGTAGTGCTTTCGCCCGGCCGGCACCTTGTCGTGGAGGCGGCGGTTGAGCAACGAAAGCTGGCCGATGGTCACCGCCCAGGTCGTGACGACCGCGACGATCATCGCGGTCACCGCGTCGGTCGGCGCGCCAAGAGCCAAAACCGCGCCCATGAGAATCGTGATGATAAGCTGGCGCCAGATATAGAACGGCATCAGCGCCAGATTGGGCCAGTCGTAGGATTGCGCGATGCCGGCTTGCATTTGCACCAGGCCGTAGACCGGGATGTAAGACAGGCGAGAAAAAGCGGAATGACGACGAAGTCTCGAGCCAGGTGGGCAAGCAGTGTCACAGCGAGGGCACCAACGACGCCAATGGCGGTCGCGATGCCGAAAGCCAGCCAGCGGCTACCCGCGAGAAAGCCGCGCAGCTTGTCGAAGGATTTCGAGCTCGATGTATTCGGAATGAAACGGCGCGCCGCCGACGAAAATCCGATGTCGGAGAGAGCGCCGATCATCAATACCCAGGTCCAGACATAGATGTAGATGCCGAACTGGAAGCTGCCCATCCAGCGCGCCAGCAAAACTTGCGACACCAGCGCGAGCATGGCGCTGGCGACGCGCACGAGGAATACTTTTCCGGCGACGAGTTGCGACAACTGGCTGTCGCTCGGATCGGACAGGATCGCTTTGACACGCGCGATCGCGCCGGCAAGCGGCTGCGGCAAAGATGCGTATGACGGCATGGCCATGCGGCCCGATTAGCAAGGAATCGTTAAGAATCAGTTGGATGTGAGGGCAGAAAGCCCCCAGATTACGGCATTTCCAACTTCGCAACGTCGGCCAGGATCCCTTCCACTGCCTCTCGTCGGCCGGTCCGAGCGCGGCCTGCGGCGGCACCGGATCGCCGACGGCATAGCCCTGGATTTGCAAGCCGGCCTTGATGCAGGCGGCGAAATTAAAGCGCGCGAAAGCCTCGTTGATGCGCCAAAGATCGCGCTGGAGCTTCATGGCTTCGGGCCATTTCCCGCGCGGCAGAGATCGTACAGGCTCACGCTCTGGCGCGGCACGATGCAGGCTGGCCCCGCCATCCAGCCGACGCCGCCGATCAGCATCACCGCTGCCGGAATATGCGCCGATGCAGAGAAGACCTTCATTCGCGGCGCGCGGTTCATGATCGACAGCAGGCGCCCGGTATTGGTCGAGGCATCCTTGATGTAGCGGATGCGCGGATGCTCCGAGAGTCGCGCGATCACGTCGAGCGAAAGGTCGCTGCGCTGGAATTGCGGATTGGTATAGAGCACGACCGGGAATATCGACCGCGTCGGCGATCGCGCGGAAATAAGATTCGACCTGCGCATCCTTGAGAGGGAAGTAAGCTTCGAGGATGGCCAGGATGCCGTCGGCACCGAGCTTTTGGTAGGCCTTGGCCTGTTCGACTGCGTCGGCGATTGCCGTCGATGCGACGCCGGCGATCACCGGCACCTTTTTCTCTGCAGCCTCGATCGTCGCCTTCACCACCGCTTCGCGTTGCTTGCGGTTGAGATAGGCAAACTCGCCGGTCGAACCCAATGGCGTGAGGCCGTGCACGCCGGCCTTGATCAGGTCGGACGCAAGCTTGCCGAGCACGTCGGTGAGGATGGGCCCGCCTGCGTCGATCGGCGAAACGAGATATGGGAAGACGCCGTGAAAGTCGGACATGTGTGAACCTAGAACACCCACAGCGCGTCGGGCGGGAATTCGACGTAGTGTTCGCCCGGATCGAGCGGCGCCGGTGCATAAGCGCGTACCGTGAGATTCTCGCGCGCGAACACAAGCTCCCAGCGCTCGCCGAGATACATCGGAGCCTTGAGCTGCATTTTCAGCCGGTTGGGGCCGGGATTCGATGAACAGCGCACGCGCTCAATGCGGATGATGCCGGTCGCCTTCGCTCCGGTAGCCGCTTTCGTGCGCGACATGCCGGTCAACCGCTCGCCGAACAATTCGATAGTGGCACGGCCGCCGGAATTGTCGGCCAGCGTGCCGTTGAGCCGATCGTTGGCACCCATGAACTCCGCGGCGAACAGGGTCGCCGGCTCGTTGTAGAGCGCGTCGGTGCACCTTCCTGCCCGACAAGCCCGGCATCGAGCAGCACCACGCGATCGGCGATCGCCATGGCCTCGACCTGGTCATGGGTGACGCGGATAGCGGACAAGCCCAACGTGCCGATCAGCGTGCGCAGCCAGGCTCGGGCTTCCTCGCGCAGCTTGGCGTCGAGGTTGGACAGCGGCTCGTCGAGCAGGATTACCGGCGGCTCATAGACGAGTGCGCGGGCGATGGCGACGCGCTGCTGCTGCCCGCCTGAAAGCTGGTGCGGAAAACGGGCGGCGAGATGCCCGAGCCCGATCTGCGCAGCGTCTTGTCCACGCGGGTCGCGATTTCCGTGGTCGCGACGCCGCGCAACTTGAGGCCATAGGCGACATTGTCGAACACTGTCCGGTGCGGCCACAGTGCATATGATTGGAAGACGAGGCCGAGGCCGCGTTTCTCTGCGGGCAGATCGACGCCGCGGGCCGATCGAAGAATACGGTATCCCCGATGGCGATCGTGCCCTGATGTGGCATCTCCAGGCCAGCAATGCCGCGCAGCAGCGTGGTCTTGCCGCTGCCGGAGGGGCCAAGCAGGGCGACGATCTCGCCCTCCGACCGACAGCGAGACGCCCTTGAGGATCTCGTTGTCGCCGTAGCTCAGCGTGACGTTCTTGATGACGAGGTCAGCCATGGAGGCGCACTCCAAGACGGAGGGCGAGGGCAAGGCCACGCCGATGATGACGATGTTGATGACCGAGAGGGCGGAGACGAGATCGACTGCGCCGGTGCCCCAGAGCGACACCATGAGCGAGCCGATCACCTCGGTGCCGGGACCTAGCAGGTAGATGCCGGTCGAGTATTCGCGCACGAAGATCAGGAAGACCAGCAGCCAGGCCGCCAGCATGCCGTATTTGATCAGCGGCACGGTGACGTCGCGCTTGACGCGCAGCTCGCTTGCGCCGGCCGTGCGCGCGGCCTCCTCCAGCTCCGGCGCGACCTGCAGCAGGGTGCCGGAGACAAGCCGCATGCCGTAGGCGAGCCAGACGATCGTGTAGGCGAGCCAGATCGAGACCATCGTCGACCTGAGCGGCGACAGGAACGGCACGAACAGGAAGAGCCACAGCATCGCAAGGCCGGCGACGAGGCCCGGCATGGCGCGCGGCATCATCACCAGATAGTCGACAAGCCGCGTCCAGCCGGAGCTCCAGCGGTGCATGGCCAGCGCGATCGCGGTGTAGCAGGCGACGGCTGCGCGCCGCCGATGACGCCGATGCCGAGCGTGTTGACGATGCCGCGTGACCACGTTCGGATAGTCGGTGAGCTCGCGATAGTGATCGAGCGTCAGCACGTCGAGCAGCCGCACGCCTTCGCCCCAGGTCACGACGAAAGAGCGCAGCGTGATGCCGAAGATCGGCACGCCGACGGTCACGAACGAGCCAGAGAATGATTCCGGCAAAGGCAGGCCAGCGCAGTGCGCCAAGGCGGAGCGGCTGCGTCTTCAGGCCCTTGCCCCGCACCGAGACGTAGCGTTGGCCTGGCGCAGCAGCCGGCGCTGCATGAACACCAGCGGTGCGGTGATCAGGATGATGGCCACGACGACCACGGCCATCAGCTGGTAGGACGGCACGCCGAGCTTGTTGGTGAGCTTGTACAGATAGGTGGCGAGCACCAGCGATCCTGCGGATCGCCCAGCACCAGCGGCAGGCCGAACAGCTCGAAGCCCAGGAAGAAGACGAGCACGCCGGCAAACAAGATTGCAGGCCGGACCATCGGCAGGCTGACAGTCAGGGCGACCCGGAACGGCGAGGCGCCGGAAACGCGCGCGGCCTCCTCGAGGTCGGTGCCCAGGTTGCGCAGTGCCGCCGCGCTGTAGAGGTAGACGTGCGGGACGTGCGTGAGGCCGGCGATGATGATCAGCGACAGCAGCGAATAGAGATTCCACGGCACGAAGCCGATGAGGTCCTTCACCAAGGTCGAGAAGATGCCGACCGGGCCAAGCGCCACGACGTATCCGAAGGCAAGCACCACGGCCGACATGAAGATCGGCACCAGCATCAGCGGCTCGAGGTATCGCCTGCCGGGCACGTCGGTGCGAACCATCAGGAAGGCGAGCAGAGCGCCGAGCGGCACCGCGATGGCTGCCATGCCGGCTGCGATCGCGATTGTGGTCCAGAACGCCTGCCAGAAATCGAGATCGGCCAGCACGAACGAATAGGCGAGCAGGCCGACTTTTGCCGAAGGGTCGAAGAACGGCGCGTTGAGGAAGCTCTGGTAGATCACAAGCGAGAGCGGCGCCACCACGACCAGCGTGGTGACGCCGAGCACGAGCAAGCGATACACGACAATGGGCATGGCTGCCCTTGATCCGGCGCGCCCGAAGGGCGGCGCTGCTATGCCTACTGTCCCTTCTTCGCCTGCTGCCACTTCGACAGGAAGGCAAGGCGTTTGGCCTGGTCGAGATTTTCAGGAGCGTCTGGTCGATCGGAACGGCCGCGCCTTGTCGCCGATCAGCTGCGTAACGCCTCTTGATCGTCGCCTCGCCATCAACGTCCGATCGAAGCGAATAGAGATCGGCCTTGTTGGCGATGATGTCCTGGCCGCGCTTCGACAGCATGTAGTCGAGGAAGAGCTTGCCGGCGTTCGGATTCTTGGCGTGCTTGGAAATGAAGGCGACGCGCGAGGTCACCATCGTGTAGTCCTTCGGCAGAATGATGCCGAGGTTCGGGTCCTTCTTCGACCGGCCGAGCGCGTAGGAGCCGAAAACCCCATAGGCGATCAGGTGCTCGCCCGACGTGACGCGCTCCATCATGGCGCCGGCGCTGGTGTAGAGCTTGGCCTGCGCCTTGCCCATCGCCTTGAAGAGGTCCCAGGCCTGCGGGAAATCCTTGATGTCCGCGTTGCAGAACAGATAGCCGACGCCGGAGCGCTCGGGATCGTACGCAGTGATCTTGCCTTTGTAGAAATCCGTCTTGGCGTTGAGCAGCTTCAAAAGATCGGTGTGATCCTTCGGCACGTCCCCTTCGGGAACGAGGCGTTTGTTGTAGACAAAGGTGATGGGCTCATAGGTGGTGCCGTAGGCCGAATCCTTCCACACCGCCCATTTCGGCAGCGCCTTGATCTCCGGCGAGGCGTAGGCCGCGGCGTGACCGTCGGCGACAAGCTTCACCTGCAGATCCATCGCCGACGACCAAATGACGTCCGCGGTGCCGTTGTTGGCCGCAGCCTCGGCGATGAAGCGGTTATAGAGCTCGGTGGAATTGAGGTCGGAGTATTCGACCTTGATGCCGGGGTAGAGCGCCTCGAAGTCTTTGATCAACGGATTGGCGGCGACTGCGTCGGTGGTCGACGTAGATGACGACCTTGCCTTCCTTCTTGGCGGCATCGACGATCTTGGCGTAGTCCGCCGGATAGCCTTGCGGCGCCTGCGCGTGCGCGGCGCCGCTGAGGGCCAATGCGGTTGCGGTGAAAACGGCGGATATGACGTGACGCATGGCAGCTCCCTGGCGTTTTTCGGCGCCTGCCCCCGCGGCGACCGTTCGGGAGCGATGCTACTCCAGGGCTTCATCCACGCGCCTAGGCCTACAAAAGCGAAAGCCTCGGCGCCGGGAATTTCAGCCGGCAAAACCGCCGCTGTCGAGAAAGGCTTGCTCTTCTGGCGTGGTGGTACGGCCGAGGACGGCATTGCGGTGCGGGAACCGTCCGAACCGCCGGATGATGTCGGCGTGAATTTGCGCCCATTTCAGATTTTCCGCATCGCCTGCGGCCTTGTTGAAGGCAATGCCGCGCTCCTGGTCGGCAAGATCCTCGGAATGCTCAAACGGAAGATAGAAGAAGTTCTGCATCTCCTTCGGCACCTGGCTGTCGAATCCGCGGACGATGGCTCCAGCCGTAATGGCGCGCGCCAGCGGGTCGGTGGCAAACGCCCGCGCGTCACCGCGAAATATGTTGCGCGGGAACTGGTCCAGTAAAATGAGCAGCGCCAGCGCCCCTTCGGCGCTCTGCTCCCAGCCGGATAATTGTCCGGCAGCGGCCGCCTCATAGGTCGTAAGAAAACGTTCGCGGATCTCGTCGTCGAAGGCCGGGTCCTTTTTGAACCAGCGGTCGGGCCCGGCCTTCTGCCAGAACGACACGACGTCGGCTGCGCTTACAACCATTGCACCCTGCATCAATTGGTCGGTCGATGCTCGCCTTCATCGCGCAGCGCGCGCCGCAGGATCTTGCCGACGTTGGTTTTCGGCAGTTCGTCGCGGAACTCGATCTGCTTCGGCACTTTATAGCTGGCAAGGCGTGAGGCGAGGAAGGCGCGCAGGTCGTCCGCGGTGACATCGGGTTTTTTCCTGACCGCGTACATCTTTCCAATCTCGCCAGAGTGTTCATCGGGCACGCCGACGACGGCGCATTCGAGCAGCCCGCCATGGCTCATGGCTACTTCCTCGACCTCGTTCGGGAATACCTTGAAGCCCGACACAGAAATCATATCCTTCTTGCGGTCGACGATGCGCACGCGGCCCTGCTCGTCCATCACGCCGATATCTCCGGTGCGGAAGAAGCCGTCTTTAGTCATTGCCGCGGCGGTTTCGTCGGGACGCTGCCAGTAGCCCGCCATCACCTGTGGACCCCGCGCGCAAATTTCGCCTTGTTCGCCGATCGGTACCTCACGGCCAGTGTCGTCACGAATTGATATTTCCGTCGAAGGTAATGGCAGGCCAATGGTGCCGGTCCATTCGCTGATGTCGCCGCGGTTGCACGTAAGGACCGGGGAGGTTTCGGACAAACCATAGCCTTCAATGATCGGCCTGCCGGTCGCCTTCACCCAGGCGTCGGCGACCGGTTTCTGCACGGCCATGCCACCGCCGATCGTGCACTTCAGCATGCTCCAGTCGATCTTGCCAAAATTGGGATGGTGGAGCAGCGCATTGTACAGCGTGTTCACCGCCGGAAAAATGTTCACCTTGTAGTGCGAGAGTTCTTTGACGAGCCCGGGGATATCGCGCGGGTTCGGAATCAGCAGGCACATTCCGCCGATGCGCATGCCGAGCAGGAAACACGCGGTCAAGGCGAAGATGTGATACAGCGGCAACGCCGTGACGATGATCATGTGGTCGATTTTCGGCGGGATATCGACCATCGGCTGATTCCACGCATCGACCTGCAACATGTTGGCGACCAGGTTGCGATGAAGAAGCATCGCGCCTTTCGCGACTCCCGTGGTGCCGCCCGTGTACTGGAGGAATGCAATGTCGTCGGGCGCCAACGTTGATGCTTCGAGTGCCATCGTGCGTCCGGCTGCAACGGCGTCGTTGAACTTGGTTGCGCCCGGAATCGTGTAAGCCGGCACCATCTTTTTGATGTGGCGAACGACCGCGTTGACGATCGTGCCCTTCACCGTGCCAAGCATGTCGCCCAGGCTCGCGATCACGACGTGCTTGACTTGCAGATTCGGCAGCGCCTGTTCTAGGACGCCCGCGAAATTTTCGAGCACGATGATGGCTTCCGCGCCCGCATCGGCGAGCTGGAATTCCAATTCGCGGGGCTTGTAGAGCGGATTGACGTTCACGACGGTGCAGCCGGCCCGCAGAATGGCGGCGATGGCGATTGGATATTGCAGCACGTTCGGCATCATGATGGCGACGCGCGCGCCGCGTTTCAGCCCCAGGTTTTGCAGCCACGCTGCAAGGGCGCGTGATGTCTTTTCCAGGTCGGCATAGGTCAGGGATTTGCCCATGCAGGCGCAGGCTTCACGGTCGGCATATTTCGTGAAGCTTTCCTCGAACATCGCGACCAGCGACGGATAGCGCACCGCGTCGATCTCGCTGGGTACGCCCGGCGGGTAATGCCGCAGCCAGAGCCGGTCCATGGTGCTTCCCCCGCGACCGCCTTTTCGCCAGCGCGACGACGGCCAATTCCGCGTCAGCATGAGTCCAACCGGTCCCGCATGCAAGACCGGCAATCGCTAGCGGCCTCCAAACGGAACGAGCGGATTGTCGACCAGCGCGGCCCGGTCGGGCCGATCGGGGGCCGCTACCCCGAGAAAAGCCTCGAAAAGCTCGCGCACTGTGCGCTGCGGCAAATCCCGGGTGATAAAAACCAGCCGGGTGCGATGATCATCGTCAGGCCAGCGTTCAAGCCGCGCGGTCGGGTGGAAAATGTGCTGCACGCCGTGCACGACGACCGGCGTGTCCGGCATTTCCGCAAGTTTCACGATGCCTTTGACCCGCAGAAGCTTTTCTCCGTGCGTAGCACGCACCAGCTCGAGAAACATCTCCAGAGTTCCCGATGGGATGGCATCGTCGGCTGTGAGAACGAAAGAACTAATGTGCTCGTCGTGCCGATTGACGTCGTGGTGATGGTGGTGATGACTGTGACCGTCCGCGTAGGCTTCGGCGGCAAGCCATTTCTTCACGTCAGGGATTTTGCGGCCAGGGTCATAAAGCCCGCTCCCGAGCAGCCTGTCGGCCGTTGCCTCGCCTTTGGCAGCATCGAGGATGGGCGCGGCCGGGTTCAGCCCGCGAAGCCTGGCAACAATTCGCTGACGTTTGGCCTCGTCCAGCAAGGTCGGTCTTGGTCAGCACGATGCGGTCGGCGACAGCGGCCTGCTTCACCGCCTCGACATGCGCATCGAGCGTCGCCTCACCGGCGGCGGCATCGACGACGGTTATGACGCCGTCCAGACGATAGCGTAAGACGAGATAGGGATGCGACATCGCGGTATGCAGCACCGGCGCCGGATCGGCGAGGCCCGTGGTTTCGAGCAGCAGCCGTTTGAATGTGCAGCGCCGGTTGTCGAGGTCGCGCAGCAGCGTCTCCAGCGCGTCGACGAGGTCGCCGCGCATCGTGCAGCACAGGCAGCCCGATTGCAGCAGCACCATGTTGTCGCTGACATACTCGACCAGCAGATGGTCGAGCCCGACCTCGCCGAATTCGTTGATGACGACCGCGGTCTCCGCGAGCGCCGGATCCTTCAGCAACCGGTTGAGCAACGTGGTCTTGCCGGCGCCCAGGAAGCCGGTAAGGACTGTGAACGGAATGGGCGTGGGCGGTGTCTTTCGCTCAGCGCGCGGCGCGGGCTCGCTCATTGCGTCGACGAGGTGACTTTCGGTTTCGGTCTGTTTTGCGGGCTTTGCAGCCTTGGCCGGTTTTGCGTCATCCGTCTTTTTGGGCTTTTCGGCCGCTGCACCCTTGGCGGCTTTTTCAGCACCATCGGCCTTGGCGGCGGTCTTCTTTTTCTTCTTCGGCGCGGCGCTGGCGGTCTGCGCGACCGGATCCGGATGATCGGCCGGGCCGGTGAACACCACGACCGGCGGCGTGGTCTCGACCGGCGGGCCAAGCACGAATTTGCCATTGGCCGGCTTCAGGCTCGACAGCATGAAGGCCTGGCCGTTTTCAGACTCGCCGGTTCGCGGCGGTCGTTGACTCTTCCGGCTCTTCCTCGTTCTCCTCGGAAGGCGGTTTGCGACGATGCCCGCCGCACATTTCCTCGCGCAGGTTGGGCGGCTGTGCGTCGATCGGCGCCAAGGCATCGACCGTGCCGAGCGAGGGCGTCAGCCAGGACAGGCCGCCGCTATTAAATCCGCGCTCGAGGAGCTGCGCCGCCTTTTGCGCACGCACAGCGCCGGACCATGATCCGAGGATCACCGCGATCAGCCGGCGGCCATTGCGTGTGGCGGAGGCGACGACGTTGTAGCCCGACGCGCAGATGAATCCGGTCTTCATGCCGTCGGCGCCCGGGATAGCGATCGATGAGCGAATTGTAATTCCGCATCACGCGGTTGCCGTAGCGGATCGACGAAATGTGCCAGTAGCTGTCGTATTCGGGGAATTCGCGGATCAGCGCGCGCGCCAGGATGCCGAGATCGCGGGCCGAGGAGATGTGGTTCTCTGCGGGCAGGCCGTTCGGGTTGACGAAATTGCTTTGCGACATGCCGAGCCGGCGTGCATTGGCATTCATGAGGTCGGCAAAGCCTGTGATCGAGCCGCCAACGCCTTCCGCGATCGCTACCGCAATGTCGTTTGCGGATTTCACCATCAGCATCTTCAGCGCGTTGTCGACGGTGACGTTGGTGCCGACCTTGAAGCCCATCTTCGTCGGCTGCTGTGCGGCGGCATTGCGCGAAATCGGGAGCAGGGTGTTGAGCGCGATTTTGCCTTCCTTGACCGCGCGCAGCGTAGTGTAGGCGGTCATCAGCTTCGTGACCGAAGCGGGATACCACGGATAAGTGGCATTCTCGGCGTGCAGCACCTTGCCGGTCGACGCCTCAATCAGCAACTGCGCTTCCGCGCGCACATGACCGGTTGCGGAAAGCAAAAGCGCTCCCGCGGCCAAGCCTAGGACCATGACGCGACGGCAATGGCTTGGGCGGGCACTCATCGTTCGCGCTTCGGGATCCTAAGGCCTTGGAAACGAGAAAGTTCCATAGTCGGCCGTGCTAGGCTATCTAAGCTTCGAATGGTAGGCAAAGCGCGTGAACCACAGCGTGAATACTTATAGTAAGTACCAGCAGAGCCTGATGAAAACGACCAAAGTTCGGCAGAGGAGGCGTTAATGACGGCCTGTATCGTCGGTTGGGCGCACAGCCCCTTCGGCAAGCTTGACGGTGAAACGCTCGAAAGCCTGATCGTGAAGGTTGCCGGCGAGGCGCTGGCTGACGCCGGGATCGCCGCAAAAGACGTCGACGAGATCGTGCTCGGGCATTTCAACGCCGGATTCTCCGCACAGGATTTTACCGCCTCTCTGGTCCTGCAGGCCTCAAATGACCTGCGCTTCAAGCGCGCAACGCGTGTGGAGAACGCCTGCGCCACGGGCTCCGCCGCCGTGCATCAGGGAATCAAGGCGATCGAGGCACGCGCTGCGCGCATCGTGCTTGTCGTCGGCGCCGAGCAGATGACGGCAACGCCTGCGCCGGAGATCGGGCGCAATCTGCTGAAGGCGTCGTACGTGCGCGAGGAGGCCGACATCGATGGAGGCTTCGCCGGGATTTTCGGTAAAATCGCGGGTCTCTATTTTCAGAAATGGGGCGACCAGTCCGACGCGCTGGCGATGATCGCCGCCAAGAATCACAAGAACGGCGTCGGCAATCCCTACGCGCAGATGCGCAAGGATCTGGGCTACGACTTCTGCCGTACCGAAAGCGAGAAGAATCCGTTTGTGGCCGGCCCGTTGAAGCGTACCGACTGCTCGCTGGTTTCGGATGGCGCCGCGGCGGTCGTGCTTGCCGATGTGGAGACCGCGCTCAAGCTCAAGAAGGCAGTCGCGTTCCGCGCCGCCGAGCACGTGCAGGATTTTCTGCCGATGTCGAAGCGCGACATTCTGAAGTTCGAAGGTTGTTCACAGGCCTGGCAGCGCGCGCTTGCGCAGTCCGGACTTCAACTGAGCGATTTGTCGTTCGTCGAGACCCATGACTGTTTCACTATCGCTGAACTGATCGAATATGAAGCGATGGGTTTGACCGCCGAAGGGCAGGGGGCACGAGCGATCACAGAAGGCTGGACTCAAAAAGACGGCAAGCTGCCGGTGAATCCGTCGGGCGGCCTGAAAGCGAAAGGACATCCGATCGGAGCGACTGGTGTTTCTATGCACGCGCTTGCGGCCATGCAGCTCACCGGTGCCGCCGGCGACCTGCAGGTCAAGAACGCGCGGCTCGGCGGCATCTTCAATATGGGCGGGACGTCGGTGGCGAATTACGTGAGCGTTCTCGAGCGGATCAAATAGCGTTTTCGCGCAGCCGGCTAGTTGAACTTGCGCTCTTTCAGCGTCGGCAGAAACGACGAATCGAAAACATCGTCCAGTTTCGGTTTCGCGGCCTTGAACTTGTAGACCATCGCAATCTGGTCGATCGCGCTCGCGAAACGTTGCTCGTCGATAGTGCCATAACCATTCGCTTTGACCTCAGGCGTGACGATATTCTCGCGAATAGCCATCGTCAGGCGCTCGAGTTCGACGTTTTTCCTGGCGTCAGGGTTGCGCCGCAAAACGGAATCAATGGCTGTCGCCGGGCTCCTTACGGTCTCCCTCAGGCCGCGCATGAACGCATTGAGGAAACCTCTCACCGCATCCGGATGCTCAGCGGCGAATTTCGAGTTCACAATGATCGCATTGCCGTAAAGTTCGACGCCGTAGTCTGCCATCAGCAGCACGGAGATGTCGCCGACTGGCACGCCCTTGTCCTTGAGATCGACGAAGGTCGTAAATGAATAGCCAGTTATTGCGTCGATTTGCCCTGCCGCCAGCATCGGCTCGCGCACCGGGAAGCTTACGTTCTCAATCTTTACTTTTGACGGATCGATGCCGTTTACCTGCACGAAAATCGGCCACTGCGCGAAAGAACCGTCGGATGCCGGTGCGCCGAGTGTCTTTCCTTCCAGGTCTTTCGGCGCGACGATGCCGCGGCTCTTTCTGCCGATCACCGCGAACGGAGGCCGGTTGTAGAGCATGAACACAGCCTTCACCGGCGCGCCCGGCTTGGCATCGCGGTACTTGATCAGGGTATTGATGTCGCCGAAGCCGATGTCGTATTCGCCCGACGCCACGCGCTCGACCGGCTCGATCGAGTTGGAGGCGGGATTTATCGTGACATTGAGGCCTTCCGACTTGTAATAGCCTTTGTCGAGCGGATGCAGGAAGAGCGCGGCCGGCCCTTCAAAACCGTAGTCGAGCGAGAATTTAACGATTGTTTCCCCGGCTGCGGCGCTGGTCGTCAACGTCGCGGCAATCAGCAGCTGGCATCCATGCCCACCAGCCGGGTGTGGTGAGCTTTCATCGTGCGCATCCTTCTTCAGCGGCGGGCGCCCGTCGCGCTTGTTCCCGCCGCACAGCAAAGGACACGTCGCTGCAAAGGGCAATACGCATAAACATGGTTGGCAGCCAATTTGCGACGTTATGACTAACGCCGACAGTTACGGTCCGCCCGGAGACGTAAATCTTGAGCACGATAAAGGCGGCTTTGAGATAGAATTGCGAGACGCTTCGGAGGTTCGGGCAATGGCGCCAGCAGCCGCCAAAAAGCTTGCGCGCGACATTCCGCCGCTTCGGGCGCCTTACGCCCCGCCCGATGAGGCTATTGCGGCCGAATTATTGGCGTCGGCCGGCCGCGGGAGCGACGCAGAAGCGCGCATCGACGCGCGCGCCACGCGTCTCGTCAAGGCAATCCGGGCCCGTACCGGCGGTCTCGGCGGGGTCGAGGACTTTCTCCACGCCTATGCGCTGTCCACCAAGGAAGGCCTGGCGCTGATGGTGTTGGCCGAAGCGCTGCTGCGTGTGCCCGACGCGGAAACCGCCGACCGCCTGATCGAGGACAAGTTACAGGCGGGCGACTGGGCGCGTCATGGCTCACGTTCGGCGCCTCTCCTGGTATCGGCCTCGGCCTGGACGCTCGGTCTCACGGTCAAGGTCATTCACCCCGGCGAGACCCCTGAAGGCATCGTCGATGCCCTGATCAAGCGACTTGGATTGCCGGCGGTGCGGGCGGCGACCCGCCAGGCCATGCGTCTGCTCGGTTCGCATTTCGTGCTGGGACAGACGATCGAAGAGGCGCTCGGGCGCGCCGGCTCGCATCGTGAATTTCTTTATTCTTTCGACATGCTGGGTGAGGGGGCTCGCACAAGCGCCGACGCCGCGCACTATCTCGATTCCTATGCTCAGTGCGATCGAAGCCATCGGCAAGACCGCTGGCAACGACGCGCTTCCGCGTCGTCCCGGAATTTCGGTCAAGCTTTCAGCGCTGCATCCGCGCTTCGAGGCGTTGTCACGCGATCGCGTGCTTGCCGAACTCGTCCCGAAATTACTCGAGCTGGCGCAGCTCGCAAAGCGCCACGAGCTCAATTTCACGATCGATGCCGAAGAGGCGGACCGGCTGGAGCTCTCGCTCGATGTGATCGCCGCGACACTGTGCGATGCCTCGCTCGCCGGATGGGATGGTTTCGGTCTTGCCGTGCAGGCCTACCAGAAGCGCGCCGGGCCTCTGATCGACTGGATTGGCGCCGCCGCGGAAAACCTGAACCGGCGGCTGATGATCCGTCTCGTCAAGGGCGCCTATTGGGACACCGAGGTGAAGCGTGCGCAGGAGCGGGGCCTTCCCGACTACCCGGTGTTTACGCGCAAGGCGATGACCGACCTTTGCTACCTCGACTGCGTGCGTAAGTTGCTTGTGGCGCGACCACGGCTTTATCCGCAATTTGCGACCCACAATGCGTTGACCGTCGCCTGCGTGATCGAGGATGCCGGCGGCACCGGCGGTTACGAATTCCAGCGGCTGCATGGCATGGGTGAAGCGCTCTACGATGCGCTGCTCGCCGAATTGCCGGATCTGAGCTGTCGTGTGTATGCCCCCGTTGGCGGACATGCCGATCTGCTCGCCTATCTGGTGCGGCGGCTGCTGGAAAACGGAGCCAATTCCTCGTTTGTGTCCGTCGCGGCCGATCCGTCAGTGCCGGTTGAAAACATCCTGCGGCGGCCGCAAAGCTGGATTGGTGATGCGTCGCATGCGCGTCATTCGCATATTCCATTACCCCGCGATCTGTTCGGCGCGTCGCGACGGAATTCATCCGGCATCGAATTTGGCGACAGCGCTGCGCTTGAGGCGCTGGTTGCCGAAGTCCGTTCGGCCCCGAAAATTACCGGCGCAAAACCACTGATCGACGGTTCTGCGGTGACCGGACGCGAACGTGCGGTCAACTCTCCCATTGATGGCGCTGTCATCGGCACCGTCCAGGAAGGCGATGAGGCTCTGGTTACCGCTGCGATGGCATCTGCACAGGCTGCCTTCCCGGCGTGGAGTTTGACTCCCGTCGCCGAGCGCGCCGCCGCGCTCGAACGCGCTGGCGATTTGCTTGAGCAGAATCGTGGCCGCTTGATTGCGCTGCTGCAAAGTGAGGCGGGCAAGACGATCGACGATTGTGTTTCCGAGGTGCGCGAGGCGGTCGACTATTGCCGTTTCTATGCGCAGGACGCGCGCCGTATGCTTGCGCCGCAGGTCCTGCCAGGTCCGACAGGTGAATCCAACGAGCTGCGTATGCGGGGCCGCGGGGTGTTCGTCTGCATCAGCCCGTGGAATTTTCCGCTGGCAATTTTCACCGGGCAGGTCGCCGCAGCGCTCGCTGCCGGAAACGCCGTCGTAGCAAAGCCGGCCGAGCAAACGCCGCTTGTGGCCTTTGAGGCAATCAGGCTGTTGCATCGCGCCGGGATCCCCGCCGGTGCGCTCAACCTCGTTCCGGGGGACGGAAAAACCGGTGCGCTCCTGGTTGCCGATCAACGCGTGGCGGGGGTTGCCTTCACGGGTTCGACCGAGGTGGCCCGCGGCATCAACCGCGCGTTAGCGGCCAAGAGTGGGCCTATTGTGCCGCTGATCGCCGAGACCGGGGGCGTCAACGCCATGATCGTTGATGCGACGGCATTGCCCGAACAAGTTACTGACGACGTGATCGCCTCGGCATTCCGCTCGGCCGGCCAACGCTGCTCCGCATTGCGGTTGCTCTGCGTGCAGGAGGACGTCGCCGATCACGTGCTCGATATGGTCGCCGGGGCGGCGCGCGAACTCAGCCTCGGAGACCCGCGCGATCTTGCGATGCATATTGGCCCTGTGATCGACGGTGATGCCAAGAGCAAGCTTGACCGCTGGATTGCTATGATGGACTCGCGCGGTGCCGTTGTGTTTCGTCTGGAATCAAACCCTCCGGCGGATGGCACCTATGTTGCGCCGGCAATCATCGAACTCGACAGCGCGCGCGAGCTTAAGGAAGAAGTATTCGGACCGGTTCTTCATTTTGTGCGCTGGCGGTCAAGCGAACTCGATCGGCTGCTCGGTGATATTGCCGCCAATAACACCGCATTGACCCTCGGCATCCATTCTCGCATCGAGTCGGTCGTCACGCACGTTGCCGCGCGCATGCCACACGGCAACGTCTATGTGAATCGAAACATGATAGGGGCGGTGGTCGGCTCCCAGCCCTTCGGCGGGAGTTATTTGTCGGGAACCGGACCGAAGGCCGGCGGCCCAAATTATTTGCGCCGGTTTGCTCTCGAACAGGTGGTTACGGTGAACACGGCGGCGTCAGGTGGCAATGCGACGCTACTGTCAGAGGAAGAATAGCGGCCATCTCCGAGCGCCGGGTGCGCTTGAATGACTCGTTCAACGTGAAATTGCCTCCGTTTGGGCCAATTTCGCGGGTTAATCCTTCGATTACCGTCAGGCCGCGGCCTGCGGCGACTGTCACATGCGTTAACCGGTTTAGCGTGCGGTTCGGGTATTCTGGCGCGTATGACTGATTCGATTGCCAGGCTTTATGACGCCGTGATCGCGGCGCGCGGCGCGGACCCGGCGAAATCGCGGACAGCTCGACTGCTGCGCGCGGGTCGAGCGAAGATGGCGAAGAAACTCGCCGAAGAGGCGGTCGAAGTTGTCATCGATGCCATGCACGGACAGCCGGAAGCCGTGGTCATGGAGAGCGCCGATCTGGTCTACAATCTCGTGGTGCTTTGGGTTCACGCCGGTGTACGTCCGGAGGATGTCTGGGCCGAAATGCGCCGCCGCGAATTGATGTTCGGCATTGCAGAAAAAGTGCCAAAAGATTTGGTTCGGGCGGCATCACGGCGTAAGGTCGTGGCGTTGGAGAGCAGGCGCGTCCGCAAGCGCCGTTGATCCGTCACAATTCTCCCTACGAGTGGGCTGATGACTGCTGAGGCCGCCGAGCCGCGATCCCTGCTGCGCCGTCTTTATGACTGGTGCCTGACAGCCGCCCATAAACCGCATGCGATGTGGCTTATGGGCGCGGTTTCTTTTGCCGAAAGCTCATTCTTCCCGGTTCCGCCTGACGTGATGCTTATACCGATGGCCTTGGCGCGGCCCGAGCGCGCCTATGTGATGGCGATGTGGTGCACAGTAACGTCGGTGGCCGGCGGCATTCTCGGCTATGCCATCGGCGCGTTGCTTTATGATTCCGTCGGGCTTTGGCTGATCCAGCTCTATGGCTATGGCGACAAAGTCGAAGCCTTTCGCGAAGCTTATGCGCAGTGGGGTGCCTGGATCATTCTTTTGAAGGGCCTGACCCCGATTCCCTACAAGATTGTCACCATCACGTCCGGATTTGCCGGTTACAACCTCGGGCTATTCATCCTTTTTTCGATTATTACGCGGGGCGCGCGGTTCTTCGTGCTGGCGTTTCTGCTCCACCGCTACGGAGAGAGTGCGCGTCACATCATTGAAAAACGCCTGGGCCTATGGGTGCTGCTCGGCGCCATAGTTATCGTCATCGGCCTGGTGGGCACGCTATACTTGTTCTGACGGTACCGGGTTCCTCATTTTCGCCACCGAAAGTGGGTAAATCGATTGCCGTCGGGCTGATTGATTTCCGGTTTTTCCGGCCATGGGCACCAAGCAGGCTTTGAAAGTTTTGTCGGACTGGCTCGTTCGTCTGGCTGTTCGCGATCGTCCTTGTGCTGACGTCGGCATTGGCGTTCGCACAAGACGCTGCGCCTTCAACGGAGGCGCGACAGGAGGACGCGGGATTTTTCGCGGCCGTCGGCCGATGGTTTTCGCAGCAATCTGCCAGCGTGAATTCGACATTCAAGGACGCGCGCCAGAAGGTTGAAGGGTTTAGCCAGGATGCGGGCGCTGCCGCGAAGTCAACTGTCGAAGGCGCCAAGGATGCGGCCGGAGCGGTCGCGCGTATTCCCAACGTGCGGACCGTGAGCGGCCACGAAAAATGTCAGGTCGCGCCGAACGGAGCGCCCGACTGTGTTGCCGCGGCGAACGCCATCTGCAAGACGAAAGGTTTTGATTCAGGGCGTAGCCTCGACATGACGACAGCCGAGATCTGTCCGCCCAAAGTCTGGATGGCAGGGCGATCGACCGGTCCCGAGTGTCGGATCGGAAACGTTTGTCTCGCGGGCAGTCTGTCAGTGAGCGTCGGCACGTCTGATCGGCGGCTGCTTGTACCGCGGCCGTGTTTATGTTTCCGTCGCAGCGTAGCGACGGAGCATCTCTTGAATCTTCATACGAAACTTCTTGAGCGTGAGGCGGCCGGCCGGCCGGTGACGGTCGCCGTAATCGGCGCCGGCAAGTTCGGAACGATGTTTCTCTCGCAGGCGCGCCTCACGCAAGGTATGCACATCGCCGGCGTTGCCGATCTCGACGTCGGTCGTGCACGAAGTCAGTTGAAAACAGCAGGCTGGCCGGACGAAACCTATACGCGCTGCTTCTCGGGCAGATGCACATAAGAAGCGTACGACGTTCATCACTGACGACGCCGAAGCGCTCATCGCCGATCCGCAGATCGAAGTCATCATCGAGGCAACCGGCGTGCCCGGCGCCGGCATCCGGCATGCGCTCAGCGCGATCGCCAACGGCAAGCATATCGTCATGGTCAACGTTGAGGCCGATGCGGTGGCCGGCCCCTTGCTGGCGCGCCGCGCGAAAGCCGCCGGCGTTGTTTATTCGCTCGCGTGGGGAGATCAGCCGGCGCTGATCTGCGAGCAGGTCGATTGGGCACGCGCCGCCGGTTTCAAGGTCATCTGCGCGGGCAAGGGCACGCGTTACGAGCCGCATTATCACAAGTCCAATCCCGATAACGTCTGGGACATTCTCGACAAATATCTGAACATCTCGGACCGCAAGTCGATCAATCCGAAGATGTTCAATTCATTCGTGGACGGGACCAAGTCAGGCATCGAAATGACGGCGGTATGCAATGCCACCGGACTGGTGCCGCAGTCGAACGGGCTCGGCTTTCCGCCGGCGACGCGCTTCGAGCTCGCCGAAATCTGCAAACCCAAGAGCGACGGCGGCACCTTGGAAAAAGCAGGCGTTACCGAAGTGACTTCGTCGGTCTATCGCGACGGTCGCGACGTGCCACATCACCTTGCGCTCGGCACGTATGTCGTCTTTGAAGGCGACACCGAATATGCGCGGCGCTGCTTCAAGGAATACGCGATGCTGCCGGACAAGACCGGAAAATACGCGGCTCTCTACCGCCCGATCCACATGATCGGGCTAGAGCTCGGCATTTCCGTCGCGAGCGCCGCGCTGCGCAACGAGCCGACCGGCGCTCCGAACGGATTCCGCTCAGATGTCGTGGCGACCGCCAAAGCGCGCCTTGAAAGCCGGCGAAATGCTCGACGGTGAGGGCGGGTTCTGCGTCTGGGGCAGGCAGACGCCGGCGGATGTGTCGCTCGAACGCGAACTACTGCCGCTCGGACTTGCGCACAACGTGAAGCTCAAGGCCGATATTGCCGAGGGCCAGGCCCTGCGATGGTCGGACGTCGTCTACGATCCGAACGATCCGGCGGTAAAAATCCGCCGCGAAATGGAAGCCGCCTTCGGCCGGCGCAATGTTGGGGCTGAGTCCGTGGCCTAGTGGGTTACGTAGAATCCCCTAAGCGGGCAATTGATCAACATCAAACTCTGCACGGCGGATTGGGTGATCCTTCCACCATTGGATAGGAGGGCACGTCATGAACGCGACCTTACTTACAGCAGATCGCAACACTCACATCAAAATTGTTGCCATGGGACTTTCGGCGGCATTCATGATCGCCTTGACGGCGCTGCTTGCGCATTAAGCCTGCCCTCAGCTGAGTTCGATAGTGCCGTCCACTTTATGAGTGAGATTGATCTTGCCGATGGTGAGCACCATCTGCGCATTGATCGTTTCGTTGCCTTTCAATCGGCCATCGGCCACAGCCGCACGGATTGCTTTTTCGATCTCCTGCTGCGAGGTCACGCCCACGACCTTGAGAAATTTGCGAAGCGACATGTTCAGGGCTTCTTCGTTCATCTCGGACACTCCTTGAAAAGCCGATCTTACGGCGTGCAAGGCAAGCCACCAAGCTGGCTGTCATGTCATGCGAGACACGCCTTTTTGTTTGGCTGTCTGGCGAGTTGACGCTATAGCTATGCCGCAAAAGCCGGTGTGGCGGAATTGGCAGACGCGCACGACTCAAAATCGTGTTCCCAAAAGGAGTGTCGGTTCGACCCCGACCACCGGCACCACCCAGGTTATCGACGGCCATGACCAACGATATCGCTGCGCACATGGACGGCTATCTTGGCTATCGCCAGGCGGGATCCGGTTCTTGCCGCGGCAACGATCATTGCCGGGGTTGGGCTGCTTACGATCTGTGGAGTTTTTTTCTTCGAGTACGTACTCGGCTATCCACCGTGTCCGCTCTGCCTCGATCAGCGCAACGCTTTCTACGTCAGCGTACCGCTCGCGGCGCTGCTCTGTCTCGGTGCCAGCTATGGCGCTTCGCACAAGGTGATGATTGCTGGCTTTGCCGTTATCACCGCCGTCATGCTCTGGAATACAGGACTGTCCGCCTATCACGCCGGCGTCGAGTGGAAATTCTGGCCGGGCCCGAACGATTGCTCGGGCCCGCTCAACAGCCTTGGCTCGGCTGGCAATTTGCTGAAGCAACTTCAGAACATCAGAATCGTGCGCTGTGACGAGGCGGCGTGGCGTTTCCTCGGTATCTCGCTCGCCGGCTATGATGTTCTGGTGTCCCTGTTCCTCGCGGCTGTCGCCGGCTGGGGCCTGAAGGCCTCGCTCGCGCGGCGGAGCCGGGCCGGCTAGAATGCGCAGCAGAGGTTCAACGATCATGGAAGTTCTGATTATCGGCGCGGGCATTGGCGGATTGACGCTGGGTCTGATGCTGCATCGTGCCGGCATCGCCTGCCGTATCTTTGAAGCGGCGCCGGAACTCAAGGCCGTCGGCGTCGGCATCAACATCCTGCCGCATGCGTCGCGCGAGCTGTGCGCCCTCGGGCTCGAGGATGCGCTCGCAAAAGTCGCCGTCACGACGCGCGAATATTGCTTCTACAATCGCTTCGGCCAGTACATCTACAGCGAGCCAGCCGGCAGGTTTGCGGGTTACGACGTGCCGCAGTTCTCGATCCATCGTGGCGATCTGCAGATGGTCCTGCTCGATGCGTTCGTCGAGCGCGCCGGTGCGGACAAGGTGATCACCGGCTGGCGCTGCACGCGCGTCGAGCACGACGGGCCGGAAGCGATCGCGCATTTCGAGGACGTCAACGGCAAGCCGCTGCCGTCGCAGCGCGGCAGCGTCGTTATCAGCGCCGAAGGCATCCACTCGGTATTGCGCAAGCAGCTTTATCCGAACGAGGGGCCGCCGAAGTATTCGGGCATCAACATGTGGCGCGGCGTCACACGCTGGAAGCCGTTTCTGTCCGGCGCCAGCATGATCCGCATCGGCTGGCACCATCCCGCCAAGCTGCTGATCTATCCGATCCGCAACAATGTCGACGCCGAGGGCCGTCAACTGGTGAACTGGGTCTGCGATATCGAGACGCCGCAATACCAGGCGCGCGACTGGAACAGGCGAGGCCGGCTGGAGGACTTCCTGCCCGCCATGGCCGACTGGCATTTCGACTGGCTCGATGTGCCGCAATTCATCAGCAGCTCGGACGCGATTCTGGAATATCCGATGGTCGATCAGGACCCGTTGCCGCGCTGGAGCTTCGGCCGCCTGACGCTGCTGGGAGATGCAGCGCACCCGATGTACCCGCGCGGCGCCAACGGCGCGGCGCAGGCCATACTCGACTGCCGCGCGCTGACGGATGCTCTTGTTGCCAACGCCGATCCGGTCGCGGCACTCAAGGCTTACGAAGCCAAGCGCCTGCCGGCGACGAGCGAAGTTGTGCTGGCCAACCGCAAGGCTCCACCCGACGCCATCCTGCACGAAGTCTATCGCCGCACTGGCGACAAGCCGTTCAAGAATATCGACGATGTCATCAGCCGCGAGGAATTGATCGCGCTATCCGAGAGCTACAAGCGCGTCGCCGGCTACGACAAGGAACGGCTGAAATCTCGGGTTTGACGGGTCGCCAAAAAAGCTGACGACCACGAAATGCTTGGGTGCGCGTACATCCGGCGTCACCCGCTGCAACTTCGTGGCCGCTCGATGATGGAGCCTGAAGGCTCGACATCATCGCTGAGATGCATATAGGCGTTGTTTGTTCCAATTCAAGGGCGACGGACAATATGGCAAACGCGCAGGGTTACACATCGACCGCGAAGTTTTTGCATTGGCTTATTGTTGTGCTCCTGATCGCCCAATTCATCTTCGCCTGGACGATGCCGCACATCGGCCGCAACACACCCGTGACGACCCTGATCAGCCTGCATTTCACCTTCGGCATCATCGTGCTTGCCGTTGCGCATCGTGCGCCTCGCATGGCGCGCGACGCATAGTGAGCCGGCGCCGCTCGATGGCGTGCCGCCCTGGCAGGTGCTGAGCGCACGCGTCGTGCATTGGCTTCTTTATATCTTGCTGTTTGTCGTGCCGATTCTCGGCTGGATCAATGCGTCATGGCGCGGCATGCCGATCGTGATGTTCGGGATGGAGCTGCCGAAACTGGTCGGCGACGCGCGCCCCCGGCTGGGGCTGGACTGGCGACGTGCATGCGTTCCTGGCAAACTATCTGATGCTGACACTCGTCGGTCTGCACGTGCTGGCCGGCGCTCTATCACTATTTCATTCGCCGCGACCGGGTGCTGCAGCGGATGCTGCCGGGCGGTTAGTTCACGGCTTGCCCATCACCTTGCGCTTCCAGCCTTCCCAGGTGCGCGCAAGCCCATGGCCCTCGCGCGCCTCGATTTTGCGGGCTTCCTCATCGTCCATGTAAGTGATCGGCCCACCCATGCTCATGGCTTGCATCTGCAGCGTGGCGTTAAGGGCGAGGAATATTGTGCGGCCGACGACGCGCGGCAGCGACGGCCCGGTGACGACCGCGCCGTGCCCGCGCATCAACGCGGCCGGATGATTGCCGAGCACTTCCGCAAGATCGTGCCCAAGTGTCGGATTGCGGATGAGCATGTCGGTCATTCCCGCGCGGTCGCGGATTTCGAAAACTGGAATGCCGAAACTGATGAAGGCCGAGCGGTGGTACATCGGCTTGAGCGGCACCTTGGTGACACCGAACGGAATGAGCGACGGCGCGTGCGTGTGCACGACGGCGACCACGTCCGGCCGCATCTTGTAGATTTCGCCGTGGATATAGCGTTCGGTGAAAAGCGCCGACATCGGCAGGCCGTGCGTGTCGACGGGCCGGCTGTCGAGATCGAATTCCAGAATATCTTTTTCGGTGACGAGGTCGGCCGACAGGCCGCGCGACATCAGAAATCGGTTGGGATCGCGATTGTGCCTGACCGACACGTGACCCCAGCCGTCGAGCAGGCCATGATCCGCAAGGATGCGGCCGGCAGCAACCAGGTCTTCGACCAGCTTCGGATCAGGCGGCCCGGCAGAGGTGGGCGCCGGCTGCGCGGCAGCGCCTGCACTCCAAAAGCTCGACGATTGCGGCCACGACCAGCACGCTGCGGAAATGTTGCAGCCTGCTCGTCATGACAAACTCCAATGGTGTGAAGCTTACGGCTCGAGCTCGGTGTCCCAGTAGAGATAATCGAGCCAGCTTTCGTGCAGATAGTTCGGCGGGAACAGCCGGCCGTTGCGGTGCAGGTGGTGCACCGTCGGCTGGAACGGCATCTGCGACGGCCACATCTTCGCTTCGTTCGGCGTGAGATTGCCCTTGCGCAGATTGCACGGCGAGCAGGCCGCAACGACGTTGTCCCAGGTCGTGTGGCCGCCGCGCGAGCGCGGCAGCAGGTGATCGAAGGTGAGGTCGTCGCGCTCGCCGCAGTATTGGCAGGAGAAGCGGTCGCGCAGGAAGACGTTGAACCGGGTGAAGGCCGGGTGCGTCGAGGGCTTCACGAAGGTCTTGAGCGAAACCACGCTCGGCAGCTTCATCTCGAAAGACGGGCTGTGCACCGCGCGGTCGTAATTGGCGACGATATTCACGCGCTCGAGGAACACCGCCTTGATCGCGTCCTGCCAGGACCACAGCGAAAGCGGGTAATAGCTCAGCGGCCGAAAATCCGCGTTGAGCACCAGAGCCGGAAAACCGCTAGGCGAAACGTGAACGTTCAAGCGACGCTCCTCGACCTCCTTAAGGCTGCCGCCACGCAGCTAATGGCCTAGTAATAGGGCAGCGTGACAGGATTGTGAAGCGGGGACGGGGGGTTACCCGCAAGCCTGCTATTTGCCTGCGGCAAAGCACTTGGCCAGAAATTCGCCGCCCTGGCGCAAGCCCTCCTGGTCGATGCCGTGGCCTACCCCGGATGAAATGTGCCATTGCGCCGGAATTCCCAGCGCTGCGAGGCTTTGGGCGGCGTGGAACAGCGCCTGCACCGGAATGAGTTGGTCGGCGTCGCCGTGGATCAAAAGCACAGGCGGCTTGCTGCGGATCTCCGCGGCGAACGACTCGACGTCGACGTTTTCCGGCATCACGAGCATCCCGGAATAGCCGACGATTGCCACCGGCGCGACCGGGCGGCGCAGGCCGACATGGAGCGACATCATGGTGCCCTGGCTGAAGCCGACGAGTGCCAGCGCCGACGGCGGCAGGTCGCGGCGCTTGAGCTCGGCGTCGAGGAAGCGTTCGAGAATCGGCGCGGCCTCGTTCACTCCGGTCCAGCGCTCTTCCGGATTGCGGAATGTCAGCGGAAACCATTCGCGGCCCATCGGTGCCTGCCCGCACGGGCGCGGCGCGTGCGGCGACACGAACGCGGCGTCAGGCAGCAGGCCCTGCCAGGCGCGTCCGATCTCGATGAGGTCGTTGCCGTCGGCGCCATAGCCGTGGAGGAAAACCACGAGCTGGCGCGCGCGTCCCGAGCGCGGCTCAAGGCGCGGTCCATCGAGTTCAGCCATTCTTCTTTTTCCTTTTCGGTGTCTTTCTGCCGGCCGCTTCTTTCGGCCGGCCATTCGGCTGAACCGGCACCACGTCGCGCTTCTTCACGACATGATAATAGGCCCAAAGCAGATGCGCCGCCACGCCGCGCCACGGCCGCCAGGCCTCGGCGATCTTGGCGAGCGCCTTGGCGTCCGGGCGTTTGCGCAGACCGAGGGCAAGGCGCGCGGATTCCTGCACGGCGAGGTCGCCGGACGGAAAGGCATCTGCGTGGCCGAGGCAAAACAGAAGATAGATGTCCGCCGTCCAGGGCCCGACGCCATGCAGGGCGGTGAGCGCAGCGTGCGCCACGTCGGCATCCATATTGCCGACGGCAGTTAGATCGATCCGGCCTTTGGCGACCGCTTTGCCGATTTCGCGGATCGATTTGATCTTCGGGGCGGACAGCCCAAGCCGCCTGAGCTTGTCGGCGCGCGCGCGGCGCACGGTGTCGTGGTGAAATGGATCGAACGCGGCGAAGAGCCGGGCACGGATCGCGGCGGCGCTTGCGGTGGAAAGCTGCTGCCCGCAAACGATCGCGCACAGGCCGGCGAATCCCGGCTCGCGCCGGCGCAAGTTGAAGGCGCCGGCTTTTTCGGCGACCGGTTTGAGCCGCGGGTCGGCGATAACAAGCTCTGCGAGGCCGGCCTGGAGATCGGCTTCAGTATGGAGGAAATGAGTCATGCGCTATCCGTCTAGCAAGCAAGACGGTAGATAGAAAAGCCATGCCACCCGTTTTCCGGTTTGCGCCCTCGCCGAACGGCTATTTGCATCTCGGCCATGCATTGTCGGCGTTGCTCAATGCCGACATGGCGCGCGCGAATAGTGGCCGGCTGCTGCTGCGCATCGAGGATATCGACACCGCGCGCTGCCGGCCGGAATACGAGACGGCGATCTACGAAGATCTGGCATGGCTCGGCTTGCATTGGGAATCACCGGTCCGCCGGCAATCCGAACACTGGGACAACTACCGTGGCGCGCTCGCGCAGCTTGAGGCCATGGGTCTGATCTATCCGAGTTTCGAGAGCCGCGCCGAGATTGCGCGCCTCGTGACCGACCGCGAGGCGCAGGGACCCTGGCCGCGCGATCCCGACGGCACGCCGCTTTATCCGGGCGATGCGAAGAACATGAGCGTAGCTGAACGAAACCGGCGTATCGAAGCTGGCGAGCCATATGCGCTGCGGCTCGACATGCAGGCGGCGACGCTACGCGCCGGCACGTTGGCCTGGGTCGAGACCGGCGCCGGGCCGGCCGGCGAAACCGGCACAGTCGCAGCCGATCCTTCCCTGTGGGGCGATGTGATCCTGGCGCGCAAAGAGACGCCGACGAGCTATCATCTGGCGGTCGTCGTCGACGACGCCGTGCAAGGCGTGACCGACGTGGTGCGCGGCCGCGACCTGTTTCACGCAACCGCGGTCCACCGCTTGCTCCAGGTGCTGCTCGGTCTGGGCGCGCCGCGCTACCGTCATCACCGGCTTGTTCTCGATGAGACCGGCAACAAACTGTCGAAATCGACGCAATCCACCGGCCTGCGCGAGCTTCGCGCGCGCGGAGTAACGCCCGCCGATATTCGCCGCTTGATCGGGCTCGATTGAGCCGGTCTTCCATGTCAATGTCGCATCTCGGGTAAGGGACTTATGCCAAAGGTCCGGAAAAAAGCGCCGCGGCGGCGCCGTCAACGCCGCACGCCCAGATCGTCCGCGGAAAAGGCGCCGTCAGCGCGCGCGATCGAGGCTGCGCTTGCCGGCATCGCACACGATATCCGCACGCCATTGACCGGAATCGTGGCGCTTGCCGAATTGCTCGTGTCGTCGGATCTGGGTACGCGCGAGCGCGAGTGGGCAAGCGCGATCAAAAGCGGCGCCGACCACCTTTCGGCCCTGACCACTGTCATTGTCGATGCGGCAAAGGCAAAGGCCCATGGCCTCGTTCTTCGCAAGGAGCCTTTTGCACCCCGTGCGCTTGCCGAGGCTGTCGGCGCGGCGCTCGACGGCGCGCGCCCACAATAAGGATCTCAAGACCAGCATCAAAATCGCCGACGATCTGCCGGCCATGGCGTCGGGCGATGGTTTGCGCTTGCGCGCAGCGCTGGAGAACCTGGCAGACAATGCCGTAAAATTTACGCACCAGGGAAAGGTGACGTTTGCGGCAACGGCTGAACAGGCCAAGCAAGGCCGCGTGCGCCTGGTCTTCAGTTTTGCGGACGACGGCATCGGCATCAGCGCCGGCGAGCTCAAGCAGCTGTTTCGTCCGTTCGCGCAGGCCAGCGTCAAGATTTCGAAACTTTACGGCGGCGCGGGGCTTGGGCTCTCGCTGGTCAAACGTCTCGCACAGGCGATGGGCGGCGACCTCAGTGTGACCAGCAAAAAAGGCAGCGGCTCCACGTTCCGCTTAAGTGTGCTCGTTGAATCGCTTGAAGCGCGAGCAACGGCGCAGCGACAGGACCGCAGGCCGGCACCTGTTCGGTCGCTGTCGATCCTTTGCGCGGAAGACAATCCCTATGGCCGCGTGGTGATGCACACGATTCTTGGCGAGCTGGGGCACAGAGTTGATTTCGCCGAGACCGGCGAAGCCGTCGTGGCGGCGGTCGAGCGCGGCGGTTACGACGTGGTGTTGATGGATGTCACACTCACCGGGCTGAACGGCATTGACGCGGCACGCCGCATTCGCGCGCTGCCGGGACAGGCTGGCCTTACGCCGATCGTTGGGATCTCCGGCCGTGGTGAAAGCGGTGACGAAGCAGCCGCGCGGGCTGCAGGGATGAATTTCTATTTTTTGAAACCAGTGAGTCCGCGAAAGCTTGCGCAGGCGCTGGCGGAATGCAGTTCAGTTTGATCAGACGTTGCTGGCGCCTTTGGCACGTTCGACAATTCGCACCACGTCAGACATGATGCGGTTCAATTCGAAATCTTTCGGCGTGTAGACCGCTGCTACGCCGGCTTTTTCCAGCTCCGCAGCGTCCTCAGGCGGGATGATGCCGCCGACGATCACCGGCACATCGAGGCCGGCCTCTTTCATGCGGCTGACAACATCTTCGACCAGCGGCAGATGGCTCCCGGACAGCACTGAAAGCCCGACAACATGCGCCTTTTGCTCGCGCGCGGCCTCGACGATTTCCTCCGGCGTCAGCCGGATGCCCTCATAAACGACCTGCATGCCGGCATCGCGCGCCCGCACTGCGATCTGCTCGGCGCCATTGGAATGGCCGTCCAGTCCCGGCTTGCCGACGAGGAACGTGAGCCGGCGACCGAGCTTGCGGGAAACGCGGTCGACGTCGGCGCGGATATCGTCGAGCCCGGTGACGTCGTTGCGCATCGCGCGGCCAACGCCGGTCGGCGCGCGATATTCGCCGAAAGCCTCGCGCAGCGTCCATCCCCACTCGCCCGTTGTGACGCCCGCTTTTGCGCATGCGATCGAGGCCGGCATGATGTTGTCGCCGGTGGTGGCGGCGCGTTTGAGGTCCTTCAGCGCAGCGGCGACCGCAGCATTGTCACGCGTTTCGCGCCAGGCTTTTAGCCGCTCGGTCTGCCCGCGCTCGGCTTCCTCGGATACCGTCAGAATGGCATCCGCTGCTGCGGCCAGCGGCGATGGTTCGCTTTCAAGATATTTATTCACGCCCACGACAATCTGATCGCCGCGCTCGATGGCTTCGAGCCGTGCCGTGTTCGACTCGACAAGCTGCTGTTTCATGTATCCGGTGTCGACGGCGGCGACTGCGCCGCCCATCTCCGCGATCCGCTTGAGCTCCTCGCGTGCCTGCTGTTTCAGTTCTTCGACCTTGCGCATGATTTCGCTGGAGCCGTCGAAGATATCACCGTAGTCGAGCAGATCGGTCTCATAGGCGAGAATCTGCTGCATGCGCAGCGACCACTGCTGGTCCCATGGACGCGGCAGCCCAAGCGCTTCGTTCCATGCCGGCAGCTGAACTGCACGCGCGCGTGCGCTTTTCGACAGCGTCACTGCCAGCATTTCGATCAGGATGCGCGCGACGTTGTTTTCCGGCTGCGGCTCGGTCAGCCCCAGCGAGTTCACCTGGACGCCGTAGCGGAACAGCCGTTGCTTGGCGTCGGTGATGCCGTAGCGCTCGCGCGTGATCTCGTCCCACAACTCGGTGAAGGCGCGCATCTTGCAGAGCTCGGTGATAAAGCGCAGGCCGGCGTTGACAAAGAACGAGATGCGCCCGACGACCTCACCGAACTTGTCCGGCGGCACCTCGCCCGAGGCCTTCACGGTGTCGAGCACCGCGATCGCGGTGGCGAGTGCAAATGCCAGTTCCTGCACCGGTGTCGCGCCGGCTTCCTGCAGGTGATACGAGCAGACGTTGATCGGATTCCATTTCGGAATTTCCTTGGTCGTGAACAGGATCACGTCCTTGATCAACCGCATCGACGGCGCCGGCGGGAAGACGTAGGTGCCACGCGACAGATATTCCTTGATGATGTCGTTTTGCAGCGTGCCCTGCAGGCTTGCGCGCGGCGCGCCCTGTTCGTCGGCAACCGCGATGTAGAGCGCCATCAGCCACGCCGCGGTGGCGTTGATGGTCATCGAGGTGTTCATTGTGTCGAGGGGGATGCCGTCGAACAGCGCGCGCATGTCGCCGAGATGGCAGATGGGCACGCCGACCTTGCCGACCTCGCCTTTGGCGAGCACGTGGTCGGAGTCGTAGCCGGTCTGGGTCGGCAGATCGAAGGCGACCGACAGGCCGGTCTGACCTTTCGCCAGATTTTTCCGGTACAGCGCGTTGGAATCCGCCGCCGTCGAATGACCGGCATAGGTGCGGAAAATCCAGGGCTTATCGCGTTGGTTTTTGTCGTGCATCGAAGGCCTGAGGTAGTTTGGCCCAGCACTTATTGCAACGCAACATCAACCCGCTGACCGGGCTGTGTTAGCCCCGGCCGCACCGATTTCGATGCGGATAGCGACGCGCGATGTGATTTTAGGCCCGTTTAATGAGGCCAACAATGAACAGCAAAACCACCGCGCCGATCGTTGCATTTATGATGGAAGCGATGATGCCGCCGCCGATTGAAATGCCAAGAAACCCGAGCAACCAGGTGCCGATGAAGGCGCCGACGATACCGACAACAATGTTGCCGATCAGCCCAAAACCCATCCCTTTGACGATCTGCCCGGCAAGCCAGCCGGCGATTGCGCCGACGATGATGAGAACGATCAATGCTTCAAGAGCCATGGTGACCTCCCCCTATTCGCGGCTCGCTCTCAGGGAGCAGCCGCGGATCGGTGCGATTGAACACCAAAGCGGTGGCTGCGTCGACCGCCGTCCGTTGTGATTATTTTTTTCGAGCCGAAGGCTCAGCGCGCCGAGTATGCACGACCGCGACAGCGTCGGCGTACAAACGTTGCCAGCCGGGTGACCGGTCGAGCAAGGCGGCTGCCGGCGCCGTCGGCGCCAACAGGGTTGCGCCGATGCGGTACTCATCAAGCAGACGGAAGAAGTCGGGAATGTCGTGCAGGTTCAGGGCGCGGTCATAGCGAAGCATATAGGCTTCGCCGTAGAGCTCCGAGCGGCCATCGATAAAAGGTGCGATACCGACGAAGTCGAGATAGCCGCCAAAATTATAGTCGTTGAGAATCGCGCCGTGCTTCGTGCTGCCAAGCGCATGTACCGCGTTGGCTGGCGTAATTTTTTCCGGCGGAGCCACATCGCTCCGAAATGCCGACAGCACGGTGATGAGAAGCATCACTGACACCAGTGTTGCCGGGATCAGAGCGCCGGGCCGCATGCGCCACTGCGGCGCGTCCCGCGGAAAGATCGGTGAACTGCTTTGCCAGCGGCCGCGCCAGGAATATCGGCGCCAGCATTCCCAGCAGATCCGCGTGGCGGACATGCGACAGGCTCAAGTGCAGCACGCCAAGCAGCATGAGGATTCTGAAGGGCGGCAGCTTGACGCCGCGATAAAGCGCCAGGCCCAACCCGCCCAGCATAATGATCTCAAAGCTGCCAATATGGCTGAAGTCCTGCGGCCGCCATTCGGTGATCGTTGCGAGCGCCGAGCCGAGCGCCACGGTGCGGAACGTCACCAGGATCATCTCGGGACCGTACGGATTGAGGCAGGCCGCGGCCAAAGCGAGCACGCCGAACGAGCCCCACTGGCGGACAACGTTCATTCGCTCGGCAGGTTTGGCGCGGAACAGCGCTTCGGCGCCCGCTGCACCGATCATGGCGAGGCCGAAGGTGAAGCTGCCGTGCAGGTTCGCCCACAGCGTCATGAGCGGCAGCAGGAGCCACGACGGCGCCGTGCGCGTATCGACAGAGCGGATCAACGCTGCGATCCATGCGACGAGCAATGGAAGTGCGAGGATGTGTGGCCGCGCCAGAATATGCGGAGCCGTGAGAGGCAAAGCGACAAGGACGCCGAACAGCGCGGCGGTCGGCCGCAGCTCGCGCAGCAGGAAGCGTGTCAGCAGACCGAATGCCGTTGCGGCGGCAGCCGATGCGACTGCCACCATGCCCATCCAGCCGCCGGCGGCATAGGCCAGTGCGAACACAACTTCGGAGAGCCACTCGAAGGCGAGCCAGTGCGTTCCGCGGAAGTTGGCGGAAAACGGGTCGACCGTCGGTACGGCGCCGTGATCGAGGATCCAGCGGCCGAGGGCGAGGTGTGAGTAGGTGTCGGGGTCGCCAAGCAGCTGTGGCGCAACTGCGATCACCAGAACGTAGATGCCCGCGGCGACAAGCCACGGCATCGCGGCCCGAAGATCCACGATCCGTTCGGTTCGGCGAATGGTCTGCTCGGACATTCCCGCGCTCTGAGTGATCCGGGCACGCTACGGGTGCCGAATTGCAAAAGCCTTAAAGCGCTCGGCGGCAGAACGATCGATATAACCTTTTGAATCAAAACAGCTTTCGGTCCGCTGCGGGAGTGGCGAAGCTTCCGATCGGCACCTGGGGAGACGGAAAGGCGTTGTTAAAGCCGCCCAACGATGATGCCGCCGAAGCCACCGGGTGCAGTGGACGGTGTTCATGAGCCAGCCTGCCGTCGCCGCTTCCAGCGCGAGCCAATCCCGCGCGGGACTTAACGGCACCGTTGTCATTTTTGCGCTGCTGTTTGCGACGGCGGTGATGCCGATTCTTTGGCCGAGCCTTCCGCCGGCGATGGTGGACTACAACAATCATCTCGCACGGATGTTTGTGCTTGCACGTGACGGCACGGCACAGGCGCATCCCTACTATCAGGTCACCTGGTCGCTCGTTCCGAACCTTGCGATGGACCTGATCGTGCCCGGGATCGGTCGCCACATCGGCGTCGAGGTGGCGAACCGGCTTTTCTATCTGCTCAGCCAGATCCTGATCGTGACCGGTGCGATGGCGCTCGAACGCGCCGTCAAGGGACGCTTCCAGGTCGCGGGATTCGTCGCGCTGATTTTTCTCTACAGTATGCCGTTTGCATTCGGGTTCGAGAACTTCGAATTCGGCCTTGGTTGTGCACTCTGGGGATTTGCCTGCGCGGTTTGGCTGCAAGACCGTTCATGGCTGGTGCGGTTTGTTGCGCACACGGCGTTCATCGCGCTGCTTTTCGCCGCGCACATGTTTGCGTTGGGAATTTACGGCTTCGCTGTCGGCCTGCATGAGCTCTGGCGGGCCTGGTCGCGGCGAACGTCCTTGCGATGAAACGTTTGCGCGCTTTTCTCACTTGCGATTCCGTCGGTGCTGCTCGCCGCCTTGATGATTGCTGTGAACGGTAGTGTCGGCGGCTCCGGAAACGTATGGGCTTTCGGCAACAAGGCGACCTGGATCCTGCATATCCTTAGCGGATACAGCATGGTTGTGTCGGAGATCGGCGTGATCGCGCTGGCCTGCTTGATCGTTGTGCTCGCGCGCCGGGGCGCCTTGCGGCTTGAGCAGTCGGCGATGTGGCTTCTGACAGGATTTTCGGCGCTCTATTTGGTGATGCCCTTCAGGTTGTTTGACACCGCCTTCGTCGACATGCGGATCGTCGTTGCGTTGGCACTCATTATGCCTGCGTTCGTTTCCGTGTCGTTTCCCGGCGTCGTCTGGCGGCGCGCCGCGATCGCGCTTGCCGCGGCCATCGTCATCATCAACGTCGGCGACGTGACGAGCGTCTGGCTCTCCTATCGCGAGGATTTCGCAGCAGCCAGGAAATCATTCGAGCTTCTCCCGAAGGGCGCCATCGTGCTGACGGCGCAGACCGGCGAAGGCGACGATCCCCCCGCCGACCTGCGCGACTATCCGGTGTTCAACTTGCCAACGCTTGCCGTGCACTATGCCGATGCTTTCGTGCCGCACCTGTTCACGGCGCCGGGCAAGCAGCCGGTCACGCCGCGTGCGGCCTGGCAGAGGCTTGATATCCCCGAAGGTGGATTCCTGCCGGTCAAATTTCTCAAATACATCGCCGAGCGCGGCGCTCCGGCGGGCACGCCGACGTTCGTGCAGAACTGGCAGCGCGATTTCGACTACCTCTATCTGATCGGCCCATCGATCCCGAACCCGATGCCGGACCGCCTCGAGTTCGTTATGGGGGCGCCCCGATTCGCCTTGTATCGGATCCGGAAATAGCCCACGCCGCTTCGTAACCATTTGCCGCCGCAGCGTTTTTGCGGACGCAAAAGGTATTATTGCGATGCAACATAATTTGCGCCAGAGTGTTATAGGCAGGGAGGATCAGTTCGATGCCGGCAGTCGCCAAAGCGCGGGGGGTGGCTCCGCTCAAAGATCTCTACGATATCGGCGAGATTCCGCCGCTCGGGCACGTGCCGGAGAAGATGCACGCATGGGTCATCCGCAAGGAGCGGCACGGACCGCCCGACAAGTCGTTCCAGCTCGAGGTGGTGCCGACCTGGCCGATCGGTGACGACGAAGTGCTCGTCTACGTGATGGCGGGCGGCGTCAATTACAACGGCGTCTGGGCCGGCCTCGGTATTCCGATCTCACCGCTCGACGGCCACAAGCATCCATTCCACATCGCCGGCTCCGATGCGTCCGGCGTGGTGTGGGCCGTCGGCACCAAGGTCAAGCGCTGGAAGGTCGGGGACGAAGTCATCGTCCATTGCAATCAGGATGATGGCGACGACGAGGACTGCAACGGTGGCGATCCCTTGCTCTCGCCATCGCAGCGCATCTGGGGCTACGAGACTCCGGACGGATCGTTCGCGCAGTTCTGCCGCGTGCAGTCGCGCCAGCTGATGCCGAAGCCGAACCATCTCTCGTGGGAAGAGTCGGCTTGCTACACGCTTACGCTTGCGACCGCGTATCGGATGCTGTTCGGGCATCCTCCGCACACGCTCAAGCCCGGCGACAACGTTCTGGTGTGGGGCGCCTCCGGCGGCCTCGGCGTGTTCGGTGTCCAGCTTGTTGCTGCGTCCGGCGCCAACGCCATCGGGGTTGTCTCGGACGAGTCGAAGATTGAATACGTTCTCAACCTCGGCGCCAAGGGCGTCATCAACCGCAAAGATTTCAAGTGCTGGGGACAGATGCCGGCGGTTAACTCGCCGGAATTCGGCGAGTGGACGAAAGAAGCGCGCCGCTTCGGCAAGGCGATCTGGGAAATTACCGGAAAACGCGATGTCGATATCGTCTTCGAGCATCCGGGCGAACAGACATTTCCGGTGTCATGCCTTGTCGTCAAGCGCGGCGGCATGGTTGTCTTCTGTGCAGGAACGACGGGCTACAATCTCACGTTCGATGCACGCTATGTGTGGATGAGACAGAAGCGCATTCAGGGATCGCATTTCGCGCACCTCAAGCAGGCCTCGCATGCAAACCAGTTCGTGCTCGAGCAGCGCATTGACCCCTGCATGAGCGAAGTCTTCCCGTGGGAGAACATTCCGCTCGCTCACGTGAAGATGTGGAAGAACCAGCATCCGCCCGGCAACATGGCGGTGATGGTGAACGCGCCGCGCACCGGCTTGAAAACTTTCGAGGACGCGCAGGAGGCCGGGCGCTAGTCGGCTTTTTTTCGCGCGCTGGGAAATTGTCGAGTTCAATTCTCCGCCGTAGATAAAGATCGACGCGCAGGCGTAAAGGAAGACCAGCGCGATCATTGCCGAAGCAAGCCCGGCGTACATCGATACGTAGGCAAAGGCGTAATTGGCGAGATAGCGGCCAAAGGCGGCACCGGTGATGAGCCACAACAGCATCGTGGCGATGATTCCCGGCGCAATCTCACCAAGCGAGCGCCGGCCTGCCGGCAGCCACAGATGCACGATCATCAGGGCAATCACGAGCACCGCCGCCGCCGTCGAATAGCGCGCGAACGTGATCCGGTCGGCGAAGGGCTCGAGCGCCGGCACATACTGAATCAGTTTTGCGAGGATCAACGGCGCCAGCACGACGAGGAACGAAAACGCCAGGATCGCGACTGCGCCGATCAGAACGTAGATGACGGATTCGATGCGCAGCAGCCACCATGCGCGTGGCTCTTTCACGCCGTAGGCGCGGTTGAGCCCAATGCGCAGGCTCTCGACGCCGCTCGACGCGAAGTAGAGTGCGAAAAGAACACCGAGGGTAAGGATGTCGCCGCGGGTCGAGGTGAGGACGCCGGTGATATCAAGCGCGATCGGCGCGGCGACTTCCCTGGGCCACGCTTCGAGCAAAAGGCGCGCGGCTTCGTCGGCGAGCTCTTTGGAGCCCAGAAAAAATCCGGCGAGCGCGGTGACCACGATCAGGAACGGGAACAGCGCCATCAACGTCGACAGCGCGATATGGCTCGCGATCGCCCAGCCGTCGTCGTCGATAAAGTGCTGAAAGGCGTCGCCCGCAATTCGCACTGTCCGTCTCAATGCGCTCAAAGGATTGCTCCCTACAGGCCTTGCGCCTTTCAGATCATCCATCGGCGCTGGCTTTGCAAGGCCGGTATCGGCCTCGCCGAGCGGCGGAATCTAGGCAGCCTGCACGTTGGTCAGGAATTGCCGGACCTGGGCCTCGAGACCTTCGGCTTCGATGGCGACCGCGTCGGCGAGATCCTTGACGTCGGAGGCCGTAGACCGTGCGTCTGTCGTGACGCCCGCTACCCGGCTCATCGCCTCCGCACCGACGCGAGCCTCACCCGAAGCGCGATTGACGCCTTCGGCAATCGAAGCGACGGCGGAATTCTGCTGATCCACGGTCGCTGCCACCATCGTGGCGATCGCCGACATTTCGCGGATGATGGCGTCGACTTGCCCGATGGCTTCCGAGGCATCGGCTGCCGCCGACTGAATTGAGCCGATCTGCTCCGCGATTTCCTCTGTCGCCCGGGCGGTCTGTCCCGCAAGCGACTTCACTTCGGCGGCAACGACGGCAAAGCCTTTGCCGGACTCGCCGGCGCGCGCCGCCTCGATCGTTGCGTTCAGCGCGAGCAGATTGGTTTGCCCGGCGATTGCCTGAATGAGCCCGACCACCTCTCCGATGCGGGTGGCCGCAGTGCCGAGCTGCGACATCGTCGTGACGGTGCGTTGCGCTTCGGAGACGGCGCGACCTGCGACGTCGGTCGATTTCGCGGCCTGCGCGGCAATTTCGCCGATCGAGGCCGCAAGCTCTTCGACCGAACTGGCGGCTGCCGTGACGTTCTCGGAAGCGGCGGTCACGCGGCTCGTCGCAGTGTCAGCCTCGGAAGAGACGGTATCCGCGGCCTTGTTGAGATCGGACGAGCTCATTTCCAGCTTCATCGACGCGCCGCGAAGCTTGCCGAGCGCGCTTTCGACGGAATGCTTGAACTGTGAAATCGTCGACGCGATCACTTCGCTGCGCTGCTCGCGCGCGCGGCCTGCCTCACTCTGCGTCTGCGCCAGCCGTTCCCGCTCGATCATGTTGTCGCGGAATACGATCACGGTGCGCGCCATGTCGCCGATCTCGTCGCGAGCGCTGGTTGCCGGTATTCGCGCCGTGGTATCGCCGTCGGCAAGACGCGTCATGACGCGGGCGAGCCCGTTCAGCGGCCGCGTGATGCTGCGCCCGATCAGCCAGCTGAAGCCGAGCCCCAGCGCCACCATGGCGATGCCGACGTTGATAATGCCGTTGCGCGTGCGGCTCTGCGATTTGGTGAGCTGTCGCCCGGCGTTTTCGGCGGTCTTGCGCGCGTAGGCAATGATATCGTCGGCGCGCGGCAGCATGTTCTGGCTGTCGATGTCGATCACCGCATGCAACGGCCGCACTTTGTCGTAGCCCTCGACCCATTTGCCGAATGTTTCGGCATAGGTCTTCACCACTTGCTCGAGCGAAGCCTTCATTTCCGGTGTGGCGTTGATTGGCCGGATGATATCGGTGAAGGCCTTGTACGCTTGCTGAAATTGCTGGCGTGCCAGCTCGCTCTCGGTGACGCGGAATTCGGCCTCGTGGTGCCGCATGGACAGAAGCGTCACCATCAATTTGCTGGCGTCGGCTTCCGGCAGCCAGGACATGTTGTCGTTGATGATGCGCTCGACGGCGTTGCCCGCCACTTGCAGCTGGCGGCGCAGGCCGGATGACTCGTCGAAGCCCAGCGTATTCTGTTCTCGCACAAGATTGTTGAACTCTTCGCGCAGGGCGTTCAGGTCGCGGCTCATGCCGGCAATGCTTTCGGCGTGGCTTTTGTCGACCGATGCTTCGATCGTGTCGAGATTCCTCAGTGCCACGGCGTACGCGTATTCGAAGCTCGCCACCAGATTGTCGCCGGGCTTCACGCTGAAGTCCTTGACGACGATGCGCATCGACGCAACCGCGCTTTTGAAGTCGCGGCTCGCATCGGCGAGCGAGGCCGAGCGGGTGAACGTGTCGAAGGTGCGGCCGACGTCGCCTTCGCCGGAGGTGTAGGTGAGGCCGTTCGCCACAAAGCCTGCGACAGGGATAAGAGCCAGCAGCACGATACGCGTGCGCACCGAGAACGATGCGAGCATCCGCGTCAACCAATTGAAAGGAAGCAAAAATTGGGTGAGCTGCATGCGGCTTGGATCTGGTCTCGCCAATTGGAAGTGTGGCGCTGCGCAGAGGTAAATATGTAAAGCCGCAATGGTTAATTTTTATAGCAATTCTCCGTAAACGGCGGGTGCGGGGCGCCGGTAACTGCCGGAAATTCCTACGGCTTTGCTTTTGTGCACTGCACGCGTAGTGTCTTCAAAATCATCATCGCTCAATAATTTGCATGTCCACTGCCGCCAACCGTTCCACCAAAGACCCCGAACTGATCGGGCTAATCCGCGAGGCAACGGCCGTTCTGGACGCCTTGCTGGCGGATGCGACGGTGAAAGTGCGCGAGCGCGTCTCGTCAAAAGGGCAGGTGGACGGCGCGACGTTTCGATCGCGAGCAAAGGGCAACCCACGGGCTCGCTTGGCTCGCAACCTATGTCGAGGCCGTCCGGCAACTTGCCGCCTACGCCGAGCGAATGAGCAGGGCTGGCAAGCTCGGCGAAACCGAAGATCTCCTGGTCCGCATCGGCCTCGGCGAATATCTCGCACAGGTGTTCGGCGGCATTCCGATGAGCCAGGGCGAAGTCGTCCGTTTGACCGATCTCGGCGTGACACCCGCGCAGGTCGCGGCGCGCATGACCCCAGTAGTCGAAGGCCTCATGGTCAGCGGCAATAGTGCCGAGCGGCGCGCCCGCCTGATCGCATTGATGCGCACGCATCATGCCGCGACGGTCGGCGCCTGCGGACTCGACGATACGCTCGAATCGATCCGCGAGGAGATGCGCAAGTTCGCCGATACCGAAGTGATCGGGAACGCGCAGAAATGGCATCTCACTAACAGCTACATCCCGCTCGACATTATCGCGCAGATGTCCGCGCTTGGCGTGTTCGGCCTTACCATTCCTGAAGACTTCGGCGGCATGGGACTCGGCAAGGAGTCCATGTGCGTCGTCTCGGAAGAGCTGGCGCGCGGCTATATCGGCGTCGGCTCGCTCGGCACGCGCTCGGAAATCGCTGCTGAGTTGATTCTTGGCAGCGGCACCGATGCGCAGAAGCAGAAGTGGCTGCCGAAGATCGCATCCGGTGAGGTGCTGCCGACCGCGGTGTTCACCGAACCGAACACCGGATCCGACCTTGCCTCGATCAAGACGCGCGCCGTGCGTGAGGGCGACGTCTACAAGATCTACGGCAACAAGACCTGGATCACCCATCCGGTCCGCGCCGATCTGATGACGCTTCTTGTGCGTACCAATCCCAAGGAGAGCGGCCATCGCGGGCTGTCGATGCTGCTTGCCGAAAAGCCGCGCGGCGACGACAAGAATCCCTTTCCGGCGAAAGGCATGAGCGGGACCGAGATCGAGGTGCTCGGCTATCGCGGCATGAAGGAATACGAGATTGCCTTCGACGGCTTCGAGGTGAAGGCGGAGAATCTGCTCGGCGGGACCGAAGGCCTCGGGTTCAAGCAACTGATGCAGACGTTCGAGTCCGCCCGCATTCAGACGGCGGCGCGTGCTATCGGCGTCGCGCAGGCGGCGATGGAGCAAGCGCTCGACTACGCGCAGAACCGCGCGCAGTTCGGCGGCCCGATCGTCGGCTTCCCGCGCGTGGCCGACAAGATCGTGATGATGGCGGTGGAAATCATGATCGCGCGCCAGCTCACCTATTATGCGGCGCGCGAGAAGGATTCCGGACGCCGCTGCGATCTCGAGGCGGGCATGGCCAAACTGCTCGCGGCGCGGGTCGCCTGGGCGGCTGCCGACAATGCCGTGCAGGTGCACGGTGGCAACGGCTTTGCCCTTGAATTTCCGGTCTCGCGCATCCTCTGCGACGCGCGCATCCTCAATATTTTCGAGGGCGCCGCCGAAATCCAGGCGCAGGTCATCGCCCGGCGGCTGCTCGACGGCACGAACTGACCGCCGTTTTGGCAACAAATCGAACGTCTAAACGTTTGACCTAGAGCAAAATGCCAGCCCCTTCGCGCGGCATACTATGAACATTGTTGAGTATCATTTGGAGGTCGGTCGATGCCTGAATTGCTGATACGTCATGGCGAGTGGGTTGTGGTCTGCGACGGTGCCAAGGCGCTGATCTTGGAGAATGCCGGCGACACCAAGTTTCCCAATCTGAAGACCATCAAAGTGCTGGAACAGAGGGATTTGCCGACGCACGCGCTCGGCACCGACGCGCCGGGCCGCACCAACAATTCCGTCGGTAGTGCGCGAAGTGCGGTCGAGCAAACCGACTGGCACGACCAGTCGGAGCGGACCTTTCTCGTTCATCTGGCGCAGCAGTTGGACGGTGCCGTTGCGGCCGGGAAGGCCAAGTCTCTTATAGTGGTGGCGCCACCGCGTGCGCTGGGCATGATCCGCCCGGCCTATTCCCAGACATTGAAAGGTGCCGTGCGCGCGGAGGTCGACAAGGATCTTGTCAAAATGCCGGTGCATGAGATCGAAAGGCATTTGACCGCCGTCTGACCGCCAAAAAAACAAACCCCGAATATGACTAGCCGACCGCTACGGCGATGATATGGTCCCGCGATTCCGGGGAAGGGCCATCGGATGATTTCGAAATTCGGCATGTGGCTGCGCGGCGGCCCTGCATGCGCCATCGGTCTGCTAATCGGCGCGGCCACGGTTGCGCATGCTCAGACGCCGCGGCAGCTGGGTCCGTCGCCTCCGGCCGTCGGCCCGGGAGTGCCGAACACGCCGGCCGTGACGTCCGACCCAATGGCTGTCCCGGGCTTCTGGGATCCGCGGCGCCGGCCCGAGCGGCCCGACCTTTCCCGCATCACCATCATTCGCTTCCTCACTGAGACCGACTATCCGCCGTTCAATTACGCCGGCCCCGACGGCAACCCGATCGGCTTCAACGTCGATCTCGCGCGGATGATCTGCGAGGAGATCAAGGTTCAATGCACCATGCAGATGCGCCGGTTCGATACGCTGATCAGTGCGCTCAACAGCAACAACGGCGATGCGATTATTGCGTCGATCGCGCAAACGCCGGAGATGCGCGCGCGCGTCGATTTCAGCGATCCCTACTACCGCACGCCGGCGCGCTTCGTTGCGCTCCGTAACAGTCCGATCGACGACGTGCGCCCGGAAGCGTTGGAGGGCAAAAAGATCGCGGTCGTCGCCGGCACCGCCCATGAAGCCTATCTCAAGACGCTGTTCACCGAGGCCGAGTTGCGGCCGTATCCCGATGCCGACGCCGCACGCTTTGCTTTGAAGCGGGGCGAGGTGGATCTGCTGTTCGGCGACGGCATTTCACTTGCTTTCTGGCTCAACGGCACCGACTCCGCGAACTGCTGCGAATTTCGCGGCGGTCCCTATCTCGAAAGCCGTTTCTTCGGCGAAGGTGTCGGCATTGCGGTAAGGCGCGGCAACGATCTTTTGCGGCAGGCGTTCAACTGGGCGCTGTTCCGCATCTGGGAGAGGGGCCGCTTCACCGATTTGTGGCTGCGCTATTTCCCGATCAGCCCGTTCTGAGCCTTCGGATTTGACGTTTCCGCGCGGCATTTCTAGTGTCCGCGCCCCGGAGATCATGATGGCAGTCGCCGAAACCGCCGCAACCTTGCGTCAGGCCGCCGAGCAATCGAATGCCTGGCCGTTCGAGGAGGCGCGCAAGATCGTCGCCCGGCTCAAGAAGCACCCGAAGAACGAGGTGATCTTCGAGACCGGCTACGGACCCTCCGGCCTGCCGCATATCGGCACCTTCGGTGAAGTCGCGCGCACGACGATGGTGCGTCATGCCTTCCGGGTGCTGACCGACGACAAGATCAAGACGAGGTTGATTGCGTTCTCCGACGACATGGACGGCCTGCGCAAGGTGCCGGACAATGTGCCGAACAAGGAGATGCTCGAGCAGCACCTCGGCAAGCCGCTGACCAAGGTGCCGGATCCGTTCGGCACGCATCCGAGCTTCGGCGAGCATAACAATGCGCGGCTGCGCGCTTTCCTCGATCACTTCGGCTTCGACTACGAATTCTTGTCGTCCACCGAATGCTACAAGTCGGGACGCTTCGACCAGGCTCTGCTGAAAGTGCTTTCACGCTTCGATGAAGTGATGGCGATCATGCTGCCGTCGCTGCGCGAGGAGCGTGCGGCGACCTATTCGCCGTTCCTGCCGATCGATGCGAAGACCGGCATCGTTCTGCAGGTGCCGGTGACCGGGCATGATGCAAAGGCCGGCACCATTACATACGAGGACCCCGACACCAAAAAGCCGGTGACGACGCCGGTCACCGGCGGCCGCTGCAAGCTGCAATGGAAGCCGGATTGGGCGATGCGGTGGGTCGCGCTCGGCGTCGATTACGAAATGGCGGGCAAGGACCTGATCGATTCCGTCAAATTGTCCGGCGAAATCTGCCGCGCGCTCGGCGGCGTCGCTCCGGAAGGCTTCAACTACGAGCTCTTCCTCGACGAGAAGGGGCAGAAGATCTCGAAGTCGAAAGGCAACGGCCTGACCATCGAGGAATGGCTGCGCTATGCCAGTCCCGAGAGCCTGTCGTTATTCATGTACCGCGAGCCGAAGGCCGCCAAGCGGCTCTACTTCGATGTGATTCCGCGCAACGTCGACGAGTACTATCAGTTTCTCGACGGCTATGGGCGGCAGGACACGCGGCAACGGCTGTCCAATCCGGTCTGGCATATTCATTCCGGCGAGCCGCCGAAGATCGATATGCCGATCTCGTTTGCGATGCTGCTCACGCTGGTGTCGTCGTCGAATGCCGAGAACGCCGAAACGCTGTGGGGTTTCATCGGCCGCTACCGTCCGGGCGTCACGCCGAAGACGCATCCCAAGCTCAATGAGCTGGTCGAGTACGCCATTCATTATTTCCGCGACTTCGTCCTGCCGGAAAAGAAATTCCGCGAGCCGAGCGGCGCGGAGCGCGCGGCCCTGATCGACCTGCGCGATGCGCTCTCGCAGTTGAAGTCGGGCGCCACCGCGGAGGACATTCAGAACGTCGTCTACGAAGTCGGCCGCCGCGAGCCGTTTCTCGACCAGAAAAAGAAGGCGAAGGACGGCAAGCCCGGCGTTTCGCTCGACTGGTTCAACCTGCTCTACCAGGTGCTGCTTGGGCAGGAAAAAGGGCCGCGCTTCGGCTCGTTTGTCGCGGTCTACGGATTGCAGAACACCATCGATATGATCGACGGCGCGCTGGCGCGCTCGGCGTAGCTTACTGACTCGCCCAGACGATGCGCGCGACCCAGACGACGTCCGACATCGACAGCGTGCGGTCACGGTGCTCGGCGTTGAGCGACTTGAGCTCGATCGCTTTCGCGGTCTTGCGCTTGAGCTCTTTCACCATGACCTCGCCGTCTTTCGTTTTCACGACAACGCGATCACCCTTGCGCACCGTTGCGCCCGGCGACACGATGATGACGTCACCGGCGCGGTACGCCGGCTTCATCGAGTCGCCCGAAATCTCCAACGCATAGGCATGCTCGTCAGTGACCGCGGGGAAGGCGATCTCGTCCCAGCCTTTGCCCACCGGAAAGCCGCCGTCGTCGAAAAAGCCACCGGCGCCGGCCTGCGCAAATCCGATCAGCGGCACGTTCTGCATGGCGGCCTTGCCGCCGTCGGTGATCAGCGTCACGAAGGTGTCGAACTTGGTGCCCGTCGCCTGCAGCGACTTGGCGACCGATTCGGTCGACGGCCACCGTTGCCGTCCTTCCGGCGTGACGCGCTTGGACTTGTTGAACGTCGTCGGGTCGAGGCCGGCTTTCTTGGCAAGCCCCGACGGCGACAGCTTGGCGCGCGCGGCGAGCCGGTCGATCGCCGTCCAGATCTGGTTGTGGGTGAGCATGGCCATGGGCGCGGGCACCACCGTGACTGTGATACGATCAGCTAGGAATTATAACCTTGAGTCGCCCCCCGTGCGCAACCGTTTCCTCGGCTGCTGCCTTGAATAAGCCTTGCGCCCTGCCGATAGGGTTGGCTCGCTTACAAGCGTGGAGTGGAATTTTGTGATCGGCCTTTTCGACCGCCTGTCGCGTCCGTTCCTGCGGGCGCTCGATCCCGAGGATGCACATGCGCTTACGGTCAAAGCGCTGCGCTACGTGCCGCTGGCCAAATCGCCGCCCGACGCCGCCGAGCTCTCGCGTGCAGGCTTTCGGCCTCAATTTCCCGAACCCGGTGGGATTGGCCGCGGGTTTCGACAAGAATGGGCAAGTGCCGGACGCGCTGCTGCGGCTCGGCTTTGGCTTCGTCGAGGTTGGGACAATCACGCCGCGCGCCCAATCCGGCAATCCGAAACCGCGGCTTTTCCGCCTGGACGCGGACCAGGGGGTCATCAACCGGCTCGGCTTCAACAACGACGGCGCTGCCGCCGTCCATGCGCGGCTCGCCGCGCGGCAGAACGCGGAAGGTATTCTCGGCGTCAATATCGGAGCCAATCGCGACTCCGTCGACCGAGCCGGAGGACTACGTGCGGCTGGTCGAGACTTTCGCCGCGGTCGCAAGCTACTTCACCGTCAATGTTTCGTCGCCAAACACGCCGGGCTTGCGCGATCTGCAGCAGGCAAAGGCGCTCGACGATTTGCTTGCACGGGTGCTCGATGCACGTGAGCGAAATCGCTTCCGCGCGGGCGTGACGCCGGTTCTGCTCAAGATCGCGCCTGACGTCACGCTCTCTGATCTCGACGATATTGTCGGCGTTGCGCGCAAGCGCCGCGTCGACGGCATGATTGTCGGCAACACAACGGTCACGCGGCCTACAGCGCTGCGCGAACGCGAGCGTGCGCGCGAGCAGGGCGGTTTGTCGGGGCGGCCATTATTCAAACTGTCAACGCGTATGTTGGCGGAAACTTTCGTGCGCGCGGAAGGCGCGTTCCCGCTGATCGGCGTCGGTGGCATCGATTCCGGCGCAACCGCGATTGCCAAGATCAAGGCCGGCGCGACGCTGCTGCAGCTCTATACCGGCATGGTCTACCGCGGTATCGGAGTGGTGAACGAGATCAAGACGGATCTCGCTGCCGCGATCAAGCGTGGCTACCGCAATTCCCTTGCCTCGATGATCGGCAACGACGCGGCAACGATCACCGCGGAAAGCTGGCCGGGCTAGCGGCCGCGCGGCGCGTTGAACAGTCGCATCAGGATCCAGACCGGGATCACGATCACGGCGCCGAGCAGGAAATACCGCCACAGCCAGCGGAACGCATCGAAGCCCAGGTCCCACAATGTGCGGATCATGCGCTGGATGCTGTGCACGATGTCGAAAGGGTCGAGTCCGAACGCAGACAGAATGACGCCCACCAAAATCGATACCAGAACAAGGCGCACCAGCACCCCAAGCAGTGAGCCGCCCGCCCATCGCGCGACCTGATTGTCAGCCATGTCTGTCTCCGTTAACGGGCACTGTAACACGCTCACGGCGCTCCAACATATTCTCCAGCGTTTCAAGGCGATCGGCCTCGCCCGGAGGCTTGTCCCAGCGCAATCTGTTGATGCGCGGAAAACGCATGGCGATGCCCGATTTGTGACGTGTTGAGCGCTGCAGACCTTCAAACGCCACTTCCAACACCAGGCCTTGATTTGGCTCGTGGGTCACTTCGCGCACCGGTCCGAAGCGGTCGATCGTATTCCGCCGCACAAACCGGTCGATTTGAATCAGCTCCTCGTCGGTAAAGCCAAAATAGGCCTTGCCGACAGGTACCAGCATGTCGCCGCTGTCGCCTTTGCTCCAGACGCCGAACGTGTAGTCGGAGTAATATGACGATCGTTTGCCGTGCCCGCGCTGGGCATACATCAGCACGGCATCAATGATCATCGGGTCGCGCTTCCACTTCCACCAGAGTCCTTTCGGTCGGCCCGGCATGTAGGGTGCGTCGCGCCGCTTCAACATGACGCCTTCAACGGCTTCCGCATCCTCGTCCGCACCGGCGGCGGCCGGGTCGGCGCGCGCTGCTGCCAGCTCATCCCAGGTCTTGAACGGGATGAGCGGCGAGAGATCGATGCGCGGGTCGTTCAACCGCGCAATGAAATTCTTCAGGCGCGCGCGGCGCTCCGTGAAAGGATGGCCGCGCAGGTCCTCGTCACCTTCGGCGAGAAGATCGTAGGCGCGCAGATGCGCGGGAAATTCGGCCAGGAGCTTGGGCGTTACGGCCTTGCGATTGAGCCGCTGCTGCAGGACATTGAACGACTGCACCCGGCCGTCACGCATGATCAGCAGCTCGCCGTCGATCGCTGCGGGAAGCCGCATCGCCTCCAGCAGGTCTGGAAAGCTCCTGGAGATTTCCTCGCCGGTGCGCGAATAAAGACGTGAAACCATGCCACCGGTTTCGTCTTTGCCGGCGACGGCCTGCACGCGGATGCCATCCCATTTCCATTCCGCCATGAAATCCGCAGCCTCAAGGTCCGCGAGATCGGGCTTTTCCGCCGCGTGGGCGAGCATCGGCGGTCGGAACGGCGCCGGGTCCTGCGACGCTGGCTTGTCCGCGCGCCCTTCAAGCCAGGCGAACAGGTCGAGATAAGGCGGCGTCAGGCCCGGCCAAAGAATTTCAATCTCATCTGACTCCTTTCCACCAAGCGCCGCCGCGGCAGTCTTTGCGAGGCGTGCAGAGACGCCGATGCGCAAACCTCCGGTCACGAGTTTCAGCAGGGCCCAGCGGCCGGTCTCGTCGAGCCCGTCGAGCCAGCGTGCGATTTGCGCCGGCAATTGCGCCTTGCCGAGCGTGGACAGTGTTTCGACGACTTCCGACAAACTCGGCGCAGCTTCGGGTTTTTGTTGCGGGTTTGCCGGCCACATCAGCGCGACCGTTTCAGACAAGTCGCCGACATAGTCGTATGACAACGCGAACAGTTCCGGGTCCGTGCGTTCCGCGATCAGGGCGCGGATCATTCCGCCCTTGGCGTGCTTGAAGCTGAGCGCGCCCGTCAGCGCGGCGAGCGCCCAGCCGCGCTCCGGGTCAGGCGTGCCGCGCAAATAGTCGGTGATGAGGCGAAGCTTGGCGTTGCGCGCCGGCTCGTAGGCAAGGCGATCAAGCAGTTCGGCAAACCGGTTCATGCCTCGGCCTCGCCGGCCTGCGCGTCGGCTTCCTCTTCGTCGCCATAGCCCACGATGTCGAGCGGCCGTGCCTTCAGACCTTTCGACTGGCACCAGTGCACCAGCGCATCCTCCTGGCCATGGGTGACCCAGATTTCGGAAGCCCCGGTTGCCGCGATTGTCGATGTCAGGCCGTCCCAGTCGGCGTGATCGGAAATGACCAGTGGCAGCGTGACCCCGCGCTGGCGTGCCCGTGCGCGCACGCGCATCCATCCCGATGCAAACGCGGCGACCGGATCGGGAAAACGCCGCGACCACAAATCGCTCATGGCGCTCGGCGGGCAAATGACAATTTGTCCGGCGAAATCGGCTTTTTTGGCGTCGCGCGACCAACTCGACCTGGCCAAGGTCGACGCCGCGGGCCTGGTAGTAGCGCGTGACTGCTTCCGCCGCGCCGTGAATGTAGATCGGCTTGTCGTAGCCGGCGGTGCGCAGCATCGCCATCAGGCGCTGCGCCTTGCCGAGTGTGTAGGCGCCGACAAGATGTGCGCGCTCCGGAAAGAGCGTGACCGACCGCATGAGCTTCGCGATCTCTCCATCCGCATGGTGATGGCGGAAAACCGGCAAGCCGAACGTCGCTTCGGTGATGAAGACGTCGCAGGCTATCAACTCGAATGGTGCGCAGGTCGGATCGGCGACGTCCTTGTAGTCGCCGGAGGCGACTACGCGGAAGTCCTTGCATTCAACCGGATCTGCGCGGAGCCTAGTACGTGGCCGGCCGGATGGAAGCTGACGCGGGCGCCGTCGAGTTTCAAAGTCTCGCCGTAAGTGACGGCCTGCGTGCGCCCTGCGAAATTCTCGCCATAGCGCAGCCGCATGATGTCCAGCGTTTCCTGCGTCGCGAGCACCGCGCCATGACCCGCGCGCGCATGATCGGAATGCCCGTGCGTGATCAGGGCTTTTTCGACAGGCCGGGTCGGATCGATGTGGAAACCGCCGGGCTTGCAGCACACGCCGGAGGGCGTCGGAACAAGGATATCTTGGGGCCGCATCGTGCTTAGATAGGTGTTCTTCGACAAACGACAAAGACGCACGAATGGTCAGCCCGATCTTCCTGTCTTCCGGCGACATCGATCGCCGACCGGCGCTTCGAGTGGGCGCGCGACCGCGAGGCAAAGGGTGACCTTGCGGCTGCGGCGGACTTGCTGGTCCAAGCGCTCGAGCTTGCACCCGGCTATGCCGCCGCCTGGTTCGTGCTCGGCGAGTTGCGCGAAAAGCTCGGTGACCGCGCCGGGGCAATCACGGCGTTCGAGCAGGCGAAGGCAATGGACTCATCCGATCGCCACGGCGCCGCGCTGCATCTCATGCGGCTCGGCGGGCAGCCGACCGCTGCCATGCCAGAAGGCTATATTCGCGCGCTCTTCGAGAGCTATGCGCCAGATTTCGACAAGGCGCTCACCGAAGGCCTGAGTTATCGAGCGCCCGGGCTGCTGGTCAATGCGGTGCAGGCAGCCCACGTCCGAATCGCGGACGAAGTTCGGCTCGGTCCTCGATCTCGGCTGCGGCACCGGCCTTGCCGCGCTTCCCTTTCGGCCGTTCAGCGACTGGATGGTGGGCGTCGATCTGTCGGCAGCGATGCTGGCGCAGGCGCGCGCGAAAGGACTCTACGACCGGCTGATTGAATGCGAGGCTCTGGCTTTCCTCGAGGCCGAGGCAAAGATCGGCGCGTACTATCATCTCATCCTTGCCGCCGACGTTTTTATGTATTTCAACGACCTTGCGCCGGTGCTCAAAGCTGCGGCGCAAGTATTGGCGCCCGATGGCACGCTTGCCTTCAGCGTCGAGACGCAGGAGGGCGATGCAGTGCTTCTGCGCGAAACGCTTCGTTATGCCCATGGCGAAGCGCACGTCCGGGCGGCGTTGGCGGCAGCGGGATTGAAAACGGTCAGCCTCGATTCCGCCTCGACTCGCACCGAAAAAGGTGCACCCGTCGCCGGCCTGATCGTGGTGGCCACGCACTGACTATGGAACCTGCGCACGACCTATTCGATACCAGGCCGGCCCTGCCGGACGTATTTGCGCGCTGGTTCGCAAGCCGGGGCTGGCAGCCACGCGCGCATCAGCTCGACCTGCTGGCGAAAGCAAGGGCAGGGCGATCCACTCTTCTGATCGCGCCGACCGGCGGCGGCAAGACGCTCGCGGGCTTCCTGCCGACCCTTGTCGAACTGAGCGAGCGCGATATGCGGCCGCGCAACTTGAAGATCCACCGGACGCGCGCTGGTGCGCTCACAGGGTCTGCACACTCTATACATCTCGCCGTTGAAGGCGCTTGCGGTCGACATCGCGCGCAACCTGGAAATTCCGGTGCGCGAGATGGGCCTGAATATCCGGCTCGAAACGCGCACCGGCGATACGCCCACATCCAAGCGCCAACGCCAGCGCCGGGATCCCCCCGACATCCTCCTCACGACGCCTGAGCAGCTTGCGCTGCTGCTCGCGAGCGCCGATGCGCCTTACATGTTCGGCACGCTCCGCCGCGTGGTGCTCGACGAATTGCATTCGCTCGTCACCTCCAAACGCGGTGATCTGCTGTCGCTTGGCCTCGCGCGGCTGTTCGCGCTGGCGCCGCAGCTCGCGACGGTCGGGTTGTCCGCGACGGTCGCCGAACCCGACGACCTGCGCCGTTTTCTGGTGCCACAACCGCCGCAGGGCGAGGCGCGTGCCGATCTGGTGATCGCGCAAGCCGGGGCGCAGCCGAATGTCGCGATGCTCGACACCGAGGGGCATCTGCCTTGGGCCGGCCACTCGGCCCGTCACGCGCTCGGCGAAATTTATGCGCTCATCAAGACGCACAAGACTACGCTAATCTTCGTGAACACGCGCAGCCAGGCGGAATTTCTGTTTCAGGAGCTGTGGCGCACGAATGACGACAACCTGGCGATTGCGCTCCATCACGGGTCGCTCGACGTCGCGCAACGCCGTCGTGTCGAGGGCGCCATGGTCGAGGGTAAGCTGCGCGCCGTCGTGTGCACGTCCTCGCTCGACCTCGGCGTCGACTGGGGCGATGTCGATCTGGTGATCAATGTCGGCGCGCCGAAAGGCTGTTCGCGGCTGCTGCAGCGGATCGGGCGCTCCAACCATCGGCTCGACGAGCCCTCCGAAGCCGTGCTGGTGCCTGCGAACCGTTTTGAGGTTCTCGAATGCCGGGCGGCGATCGACGCAGTTGCCGAGAATGCGCAGGACACGCCGCCGCTGCGCACCGGCGCGCTCGACGTGCTGGCGCAGCACATTCTTGGGCGCGCGGTGGGCGCGCCATTTCTCGCGGACGAGCTTTTTTCGGAAATACGCACGGCCGCGCCTTATGCCGCGCTCGCGCGCGCGGACTTTGACGCCGCGGTCGATTTCGTTGCGACCGGCGGTTACGCGCTGAAAGCCTACGAACGTTTCGCCAAGATCAGGCAGGGCAAGGACGGCCGCTGGCGCATCACGCATCCGCGCGTGGCGCAACGCTATCGCATGAACGTGGGGACTATCGTCGAAGCCGACATGATCCGGGTGCGGCTGGTGCGCTCGCGCCGAAGCGGCGCGGTCGTTCCGCGCGGCGGACGGATTCTCGGCGAGGTCGAGGAATATTTCATCGAGACGCTGATGGTCGGCGACACCTTCGTGTTCGCGGGCGAAATCCTCAGATACGAGGCGCTGGTCGAGGACGAGGCCTATGTCTCGCGCGCCGACGCGACCGATCCGAAAGTGCCTGCCTACGAAGGCGGGAAATTTCCGCTCTCGACCTATCTTGCCGCGCGCGTGCGCGCCCTGCTGGCGAAGCCTGACGCCTGGCGCGCCTTGCCCGAACAGGTGCGCGAATGGCTCGAGATCCAGCAATGGCGCTCGATGCTGCCGAAGGCCGGTGATCTGCTGGTCGAAACCTTCCCGCGCGCCGCCAAATATTACCTGGTCTGCTATCCGTTCGAGGGCCGCCTCGCGCACCAGACGCTCGGCATGCTACTCACGCGCCGCCTCGAGCGCGCGCGGTTGCGGCCGCTCGGCTTTGTCGCCAACGAATATGCGCTGGCGGTGTGGGGCCTGGGCGACGTCGCCTGGCGCATCGGCAACGGCGATTTCTCGCTCGCGCAACTGTTCGACGAGGACATGCTGGGCGACGATCTGGAGGCGTGGCTCGCGGAATCGGCGCTGATGAAGCGCACTTTCCGCAGCTGCGCGATCATCGCCGGATTGATCGAGAAGCGGTTTCCCGGTGAGGAAAAATCGCGGCGTCAGCTCACCATCTCCACCGATCTCGTCTACGACGTGCTGCGCAAGCACCAGCCGGACCACATCCTTCTGCGCGCCGCGCGGGCCGATGCCGCCACGGGCCTGCTCGACATCAAGCGGCTCGGTGAAATGCTCTCGCGCATCAAGGGCCGAATCGTCCATAAAGCACTTGACCACGTCTCGCCTCTGTCGGTTCCGGTGCTGCTGGAGATAGGGCGCGAGACGGTCTACGGCGAAGCGTCGGATACACTGTTGGCCGAGGCCGCCGATGAACTGATCAAAGAGGCGATGAAGTGACCGCTTTTCCTGCCCATTCTCGCGCCGATCCCGTTCCGCGGAAACATGCGGATCATGCCATCGTGGTCAGTTCCGCTTCGCTCCTCGCCGATCCGGAAGGCGCGATCTATTGGCCGGAGCAGGGTATGCTGGTCGTCGCCGACCTGCATCTGGAAAAAGGTTCGAGCTTTGCCGCGCGCGGCGTGCTGCTGCCGCCCTATGATACCGCCGCAACGCTGGCGCGGCTTGCGCGTCTTGTCACGCATTATGCGCCACGCTGCGTTGTTGCTTTAGGCGACAGCTTTCATGACGGTGGCGGACCGGCGCGGCTCGCCGACCCCGACCGCGAAGCCTTGAGGATCATGCAGCGAGGCCGCGAATGGATCTGGATCACTGGCAATCATGATCCCGAGCCGGCAACCGGCATCGGCGGTACTTTCACCGCAACTATGACCACAGGCGCGTTGGCGTTCCGACATTTGCCGACAGGTGCTTCCGGTGAGATCAGTGGGCATCTACATCCGGTCGCAAGAGTGGCTCATCGCGGCCGTGCGGTGAGCCGACGCTGTTTCGCGGCGGATGCCACCCGCATGATCATGCCTGCCTTCGGCGCATTCACCGGCGGCCTCAACATACGCGACGCGATATTTGCCGATGTGTTCGGCACGCTCACCTTCAAGGCGCACCTGCTCGGCGATGGCCGGCTTTATGCGTTCGCCGCCAAGCGCTGCTTGCCCGACTGAAACCTTCCGCCGTCGCGCGGATCGAAGCTCGAGCAGAACTCCGCCAGCACTTCTGCCAGATGCCGAGTTGCCGTGGTTGGCGTTTTCGGCTACGACAAGCGCCAGCTCGGTATTCGTGATCGGCGGCAAGCCCGTCTCGTTGATGATCTTGTGCTCGGGCAGGATGGCCACGTCGGGAAGGATGCTCACGCCGAGCCCAACCGAGACAGCGGCTTGGATGCCCGGCAGGTTCGGACTCGTGTAGGCGATGTGCCAGGTGCGGCCAGCGGCTTCGATCGCGTGGATCAGCCGGTTGCGGTAGAGGCAGCCTTGCTCGGCCACGGCGAGCGGTATGGGATTGCGCTTGAGATCGACCGGATGCTTGCGGCTGGTCACCCATTGCAGCCGCTCGGGCCACGCAGCGATCGCGCGGCCGTCGCCGGCGTTGCGCTTGTACAGAGCGATATCGAGCTCGCCGAGCTCGAGCGCGCGCTTTTGCGCGACGCTGCGGCCGCTGCTTACATCGAGCCGCAGGGTCGGCCGCGCGCGTACGAAATCCGACAGCAACTCTGCCAGCCGGTAGGCTGCAAAGTCTTCCGGAATGCCCAGGCGCACAATGCCGTCGGCCATCGGCCGCGCCACCACGTCGCGCGCCTCCTGCTCGAGCGCGAGAATCCGCCGCGCGTAGGAGAGGAGACGCTCACCTTCCTCGGTGAGCGTCGCCTGCTTGCCGTTTCGCTGCAGCAACGGGCGACCGAGTTGGTCTTCGAGCCGCTTGATCTGCTGGCTGACCGTCGATTGGGTGCGGTGCACCCGCTCGCCCGCCTTCGTGAAGCCGCCGGCATCGACAACCGACACGAAACTACGGAGAAGATCTATATCCATCATAGGCTTACGTCCATTTATAGAGCCACTGATCTGTATTCTATCATTTAATTTCCAAATGTATAGGTCGGGCCGTAGATGTTGCGGTGCGAAAGGAAATTCCCATGCGCTCCGCACTGCCCGCTGTTGCCGCTGCCCCGTCCGCGTCCTGGACCCTCCCGCTTCCCGTCATGGTCGTGACGTTCTGCCTGCTGTGGGCGTCGGCTTTTGCCGTCGCCAAGATGGCCATCGCCGATTGCCCGCCGCTGCTCTTTCTTGCCGTGCGCTTTCTCGCCGCCGGCGTGTTGATGCTCGGCCCTTGCCGCCGCGAGCGGCCTGCGCTGGACGTTATCAAAGCGCGACGTGCTGGTTTTCGCCGCACTCGGCGTCGCCAACCAGGCGATATATCTCGGCATCGGCTACATCGCCCTCAAGACCGTATCGGCGGGGCTGGCCGCCCTGATCATCAGCTCCAATCCGATGCTCGCCGCCGTCCTTGCCGTCTTCTTGCTCGGCGAGCGCATGACCTGGCGCAAGGCTGATCGGACTCCTGCTCGGTCTCGGCGGCGTTGTCTTCATCGTCAAGAGCCGCCTCGACGCTCGGCAGCGATCAGTGCGCGGCATTCTGCTCACCGTGCTGCGCGCTGTTCGCCTTCGTCGGCGGCACCATCCTGTTCAAGCTTTCGCGCCGAAGGACGGATTCTGGATCGGCAACGGCGTGCAAAGCCTCGCCGCCGGCATTGCGCTCGATGCCGTTCGCGCTCAGCTTTGAGAGCTTCGGCGACATCGTGCCGAGCTGGGCGCCTGCATCGCGGCCTTCGCCTACAGCGTAGTCATCGTCTCGGTGTTCGCCTACCTGCTCTGGTTCCGGATTCTGGCCGTGTCCGGTGCGACGGCCGCCAGCAGCTACCACTTTCTCATTCCGCCGCTCGGCATGCTGTTCGGCTGGCTGTTGCTCGGCGAGCACGTGGACCTGCCGATATGCTCGGTATCGTTCCTGTCGCGTTCGGCATTTACCTGGTGACGCGGCCGGCGCCGGCAAGCTGAAGAACGGGAGATGGCATGACGGCGCCATTACCTTGATTGGCGGTCCGACCGCGCTCGTCGAATTCGGCGGATTCCGTTTCCTGACCGATCCGACCTTCGACGAGCCCGGTGACTATCAACTGCCGCAAGTCACATTGACCAAGACGTCGCGGCCGGCCATCGCTGCGGCCGCTGTTGGGCCGGTCGATGCCGTGCTGCTCAGTCACGATCAGCATGCCGACAATCTCGACAATTCCGGACGCGATTTTTTGCGGAAGGCGCTGCGCGTGCTCACGACCGCGGTGGGAGCAAAGCGCCTCGGAGGAAATGCCGAAGGATTGACGCCGTGGCAAAGCGTGGATTTGAGCAAGGACGGCAAATCGGTTCAGGTCACGGCCGCGCCCGCTCGCCATGGCCCCGCCGGCATCGAGCCTTTGGCAGGCGACGTGATCGGTTTCGTGCTGACCAGCAATGACCCGGCGGTCGTGCCGATCTACATCACCGGGGATACCGTCTGGTACGACGGCGTTGCCGAGGTGGCGCGCCGGTTCAAGGCCGGTATCGTGCTGCTGTTCGCGGGCTCGGCGCAGACGCGAGGGCCGTTTCACCTGACGATGGACACCAACGACGCCATCGAAACCGCAGCCGCATTTCCCGATGCAATGATCGTGCCTGTTCACCACGAAGGCTGGGCGCATTTCAGGCAGAGCGGTGACGATCTGCAGAGGGCCTTCAAGGCGCTCGGCTTCGACAAGCGACTGCACATGCTGACGCCGGGCGTTCCCTCAACGGTCGGTCCGGCGCGCTAGTCGCGGCGGAACACGACGCTCGCGAACCAGCCGATCAGCAGCGCCATCAATGCCGTGGCCATGCCGTAGAGCAGGCCGTAATCGCGCGCGGCGTCGGCGACATATTGCTCAAAACCGGCCTTGATCACCTCCAGCGCCGAGTTCGTGCGTGCGACGAGCTTGCCTTGCGAGAACAGTTCGACCTCGATGGCGTAGGTACCGGTGGGAACGGCCGCCGGCATCGCGATGGCGGTGCGGAATACCGTCGGCGTGAGGAATGTCACTGCCGTGCTTGATTCACGATAGAGGCCCTGCTGCCTCTGCAGCCGCACGAAGGCGCGACGGAACGGGTCGTCGGTCACCGTGTCAGCGACATCAGGACCGATCCGCTGCGGCAACAGAAAATAGTTGAGTCCGATCTGCAGCTTGCGCATCGTGTCCTGGTCGGCGATCTCGGCAACAGGGCGGTTGCTGAGCACGGCGAGATAGGACGGCACGCTGACGAACTCGCGCGAGTCGACATTGACCCAGATGCCGAGCACGCGTTGCTTGCGGCGCGTTCGCAAGGTCTGCTGCGGTCCGGTGACCGTGATCACCAGGTCATAGGGCGGGCGCAACTGGCCCGCTGCCGGGTCGGGCTCGATGGTGCCGAACAGCACCAGCTCCTCGCCGACGAAGTTGGATGTCACCGCGACGCGGTGGTTCGACAACGACACGACCAGCCGTTCCGCGGCGGCCGGTCCTGCGCTGCAGGCGACGAGCAGGAGAGCGAGAGCGATTGCAAGCCGTCGCATCATCCGCTCCCTACATAGCGGAGCGAGTAGAGATCGTCCGGCTGCACGACAAGCTCGTATGCGAAGCGCAGGCCGACGGCAAAGACCAGCAAACCAAGCAGCAGCCGCAGTCGTTCGCCCCGCATCTTCTGACCGGTGCGCGCCCCGAATTGCGCGCCGATGACGCCGCCGACCATGAGGATCAGCGCCAGCACCGCGTCGACCAGGTGGTTGGTGGCCGCATGCATGACCGTCGCCGAGGCCATCGTGATCAGCGTCAGCACCATGGAGGTGCCGATCACGGTCGCGGTCGGAACGCGCAGGAAATAAATGAGCATCGGCACCAGCAGGAAGCCGCCGCCGATGCCCATGATGGCGCCGACGAACCCGATCGAAAATCCGATCGCCCAGACCGGAATTGCCGATACGTAGATTTTGGAGCGCTTGAACCGCAGCTTGAACGGCAGGCCGTGAATCCAGGTATGGCTGCCGGGCCGCCGCAATGTCGCCGGGCCACCGCGCCGCGTGCGCAGTACCGCCTGCACGCTTTCGTAGATCATCATGCCGCCGACGATCGGTGAGCAGCGTGACGTAGGACGAGTCCGATCACCAGGTCGAGCTGATCGAGTGCGCGCAACTCGGTGAACAGCCAGACGCCGGTCGCCGTGCCGACGATGCCGGCGCTCAGCAGCATCATCGCCAGCGCGATGTCGAGCGCGCGCTTGCGCCAGTAGCTGATCGCGCCCGTGAAAGAAGATGCGGCGATGTGGCTTGAGACGGTCGCCACCGCGACCGCCGGTGAAATACCGATGAAGATCAGAAGCGGCGTCATGAGAAAGCCGCCGCCAATTCCAAACATGCCGGAGATGTAGCCGACCGCGAGACCCATCCCCAGCACAAGGAAGACATTGACGGGCAGGTCGGCGATCGGAAGATAGATCTGCAAGCGCTTCGTCCAGCGGTTAAGTCGATACGCGGCCTGTTGGCGCCGCGTCCCAATGCCTCATACGACAACTAACACCGGGGCGCGCGCAAACGTCAGCGGGGCCAACCGGCACGGCTGGATTGAGGACCGGCCGGTTCAATGCGACTGAATTTAACCGATGAAACCGCCGAAGTTTACGTCCTCTCGCAATCGGACGTGCCGGTTCACAGCTTTCCTAACTCGAAGGCGCCGATCGAAACCGGACCTGCCGCGCGCTGCTTTTCCTGCGCCGACTGGGTCACGCGGTCCCATCCGCCCGGCGGCGCGGTGATCTGGATGGCCTCGGCGGGCTGCGGCGTCGGTGTGAAACTCTTCACGGCTTGCTGGACGGATGCGAGCGTCTGCGCATCCAGATGGGCGGCGACGTCGTCGCGCTTGCGGGCGGCCTCTTTGTCCCCCTGGGCGGCGGCCAAGGCGAACCATTTGTAGGATTCCGCGATGTTTCGCTCGGTCCCGAGGCCGCGGGCGGCCAGGACGCCGAGGTTGTACTGGCTGTCGGCGACGCCGTGCTCGGCGGCCTTGCGGAACCACTGGGCGGCGCTGGCATAGTCGGGCTTGCCCTCGGCGCCTTCCGCATAGAGGACCGCGAGGTTGTGCATGGCCTTGGCGTGGCCTTTGCTGGCTGCGGCGATATAGAGCTTCTGCGCTGCCGCCAGGTCTTTTTTCACGCCTTGGCCCTTTTCGAGCATGCTCGCGTAGCGGAACTGCGCAGGCGTCAGGCCCTTGCTCGCGGCCCGCTCGAACCAGCGGGCGCCCTCTTCCAGATTGGCCGGAACACCGCGGCCTTCGACGAAGCGCATCGCGACTTCATAGGCTGCCCCGGCATCGCCGCCGAGCGCGGCGTTTCGCAGCCGCGGGCTGCCGATGTTCGCTGGAAGGCGGTCGGCTGCCGGCTGTTGCGCCGGTGCCGCCTGCTTGGCGGGCGCGTGTGCCACCGAGCCAGTGACGTCGCCGCCCGGCGCGGCGGCCACCGGGCCGGGCACGCTCAACGCCGGCGCAAGGAGAGACGGCGCTGCCTGCTGAGGGGCCGGTTGGATCCCGACCGGCGGCGCAGGCGTCAGGCTTGGCAACGATTGCGGCGACAGCAGGCTGGCGGTGACATCGGCGGAGCGTGGTGCGGCCGGCGTTGCAGTGTCCAGGGTGCCCGGTGAGGCCGGTTCATCGTTCGGAATGGCGGCGACGCTCGCGGCGTCGCCCTCCTCGGCGTCAGTGCCGACGGCGTCGGAATCGATATTTGCGGCGAGCTTGCTTTCGATCGTGTCGAAGATGCTGAAATCGAAGATGTTGCCCAGCAGCTGGAACGAACCGGCGATGATCGCGACGATGCTCGCCGCCAGCAGCGCCGACTTGACCCGCGTTGCGACCCTGCTCCGCATGGGCGGTGTCACATCATCTGGAGCATTGCGGATATCGGCGCGCGAGATGCGGCCGCCTTGCTCCTGGCCCGCGGCCTGGGCCGCCCGGCGAGCCGCCGCAATGAAACTCGCCTTGCTGGCGGAAGCCCCCGCAGCCGGTCGCGCTCCTCCGAGTGCGGCCTCCGAGGCAGCAATCCGCAAACTCGGCGGAGCGCGGCGCGGCGGCCCTGACCCGGGCTCGAGCGGTTGATCCGGGGGCAATTCGATGGCGACGCGTGCCGGCGTCTCGATACGATTTGAGACGGGAAGCGCGGCGGGAATTGGCAGCGGTGCGGCGTCCGCCAGAAGAGGATTCGCCGGAGCCGGCGTTTCCGGCACGATGGAGGTTTCAATCGGTGATTCTGCAGCGATCGGAAGTTCAGCCGATACTAGGTTTGCGGGTGAGGCAAATTGGAAGTTGTCGCCTTGCGCCGTTTCGGGCTTTGGCGTTGCAGGGTTGTCCGCCTCGCCGCCGTGAATTCCCTTTTCGATGATTGCGAAGCGATCGAAAAGATCGCCCAGCCGTCTGTGCACGGCGTCCACCGATTTCCGGGTGTAGACAATATCCTGCGTGAGCAAATCGATACCGGGCCCTTCCGCGCGGATGGCCGTCGATTTTCTGTTCGCTCGCAGTTCTTCGATGTGCACCAGGAGATCGGCGAGGCCGCGCTCTATTGCGTCAAGCTTGTCAAGACGCGAATCCGACGCGTCCATCCGTTCCATCAGCTTGACGATACGATTTTCGAGATGGTCGGCGGCGATGTTGCCGGCGCCCGATTTTTGCAGCTGCTCGATCTTTTCCGACAGCGTCTGGATGAGCGCTTCCAGGCGCTGTGGCGCCGCGATCTCGACCTGGGTGCGTTCCGCCAGCGCGCGGGTGAGCGCGTCGATGCGGCTTGCGAGATTATCGAGTTTGACCTCGGAACGCGGCCCGACGGCGAGGCGATCGATCTTTTCGGCGAGCGTCTGTACCTGCGCCGACAGCCTGCTCACCGTATCGTTGGATGCGACATGCGCTGACATTTCACGCAACGTGGTGAGCGAGCGCTCGAGTTGCTGCATCGTCGCCGGATTCCTCTCGGCGACGATCAGATCGATCTTTTGCGTGAGCGTCTCGATGGCCTCGTTGTAGCCGACCAAATTTTCAGCCGGCATAAGATCGCGCAGGGCATCGCGCACTTCGGCCAGTCCATTTTCGATCCCGATGAGTGCGCCGCCGTCAACGCCGGCTTCACGGCCTTCCGCGATGCGTTGCGCCAGAACCTGAATTTGCATCTCGAGCGTTTCAATCGCGTGGCGCGGCAGCGCCTCGTTCAGCGCGCGGCCGATGTCGCCGAGCTCGGCGCGCAGGGTTCGTATTGCTTCTTCGAGGGCCGGGCGCTTGAGGGTCTCAATCTGCTCGGTAATGTGGCGCAGCTGCTCTTCCAATCCATCGAGTCTGAACGGCGCACCCGGCGTGCGCAGGGACATCTCTTCGCCGCTCAGTGCACGTCGGTGTGAGGTGAGCTCGTCCATGGCGCGGTCGAGGGTCGGCGGCAATTGTGCGCCCTGCGGTGCGAGCTCCGGCCGATGAGATGCGACCTCGCGGATGCGTTGCTCGAGCCGCTCGACCTGGTCTGCGATCTGGTCGGTGTCGTAGACGGATTTCGCTTCGGTGCGTAAGCGGCCGGACCCGTGCGCGCGACATGTTCGATACGTCGGGTGAGGTCGTCGAGGCGCAGCTGCACCCTGGAGAAATCATCGGCGCGATCGTCGCTGTGCGCGGCGGAGTGCGGCTGCTTGAATCCCTGACCGCCCGCCTGTTGCAGGATGACGGTGTTGAGCCATTCGTTCAAAGGCAGCCCGGCCCGGCGCGCCGCAGCCTCGGCGGTTTCGCGGGCTTCGTATCGAATACCTTCGACGCGCCACGGAAGGCCAAATCTCATGCTCACACCCGCATCCGAGGTGGAGTCGCTGAGAGTCCGGATCGACTCTCGTGGAACCGGGGCACGTTAATGACGGGTTGAGACGGGGCCCGGTTCTTCGTCCACGCCTCGACTTTTTGCCGGTTGCGGTAAACAAGCGGTTAACGTCCGGCGTCCGGCGCATATTTAGATTCGCCCCGCGCAACTTCGCTGGAGCGGCGGTGGCGCAAATTTGGGCAGGAACGGAAGTAAGATTTTCGGGGCGGAACACCCCGATGCTACCGACGCCGGAAGTTGCAGGACTAGGATTTGTCCGAGTCGGGACGAATTCCAAGTTTGCAGCGGGGCGTGGATGGAGAACGAAAGCCGCAGCCACAAGCGCGGCGGTATTGGGGGTACCGGGGACGATGCGCGAGTGCCGGCGGTATCCGCCGGGTTTACCATCGCTGAGCTGGCGCAAGAGGCCGGTGTCACGGTACGCGCGTTGCGATTCTATCAGAGCAAGGGCTTGCTTCCGCGCCGCGAAGGGCAGGCCGCGCTTTTCAGCCAGGACGATAGAAACAGCGTCGAATTTATTTTGCGAGGAAAGCGGCTCGGCTTCACGCTTGCGGAAATTCGGGAAATGCTCGACGCGCGCGCACGCGGCGTTGTCGGACCGTTGCCGGTCACCCGCAAGAAATGCAGCGAGCAGATCAAGCTGCTTGAGCAGCAGCGCAACGACATCGACCGCGCGCTGGCGGAGCTGCGCCAGATCTACGTCGACATGTTCGGCATCGCGGAAGCGCCGCGCGAGGCTGACGCGACCACAGGCGGTGAGGGCTGAATGCCCGTGTTTGCGCCACTTCCGGCGCCCTTAACGCGGGTGTAAATCGCCTACCTACATAATCCTGGTGTCATCGCCCGGGGAAACCGCGCGCTTCATATTCTGTTAACATCTCGCGGCGTGTTGCCGGGGAGAGGATCATGCCGACCTACAAGGCTCCAGTGGACGATGCGTTGTTTCTGCTCAACGACGTCTTCCATATCGATCGTTACGGCAATCTGCCCGGTTTCTCCGATGCCTCGCCCGATGTGGTCGAGGCGGTCCTGCGCGAAGCCGCCAAGTTCAGCGAGGAGGTGCTCACCCCCCTCAACCGCGTCGGCGACAAGGAAGGATGTAAACGCGCAGCCGACGGCAGCGTGACGACGCCGACAGGTTTCAAGGACGCCTACAAGCAAATCATCGACGGCGGCTGGATCGGCATTTCGGTGCCGGCCGAATACGGCGGGCAGGGGCTTCCGGCCACGATGACCGTCATGGTCAACGAGTTTCTGTGCTCGGCCAACATGGCTTTCGCCATGTACCCGGGCCTCACGCAAGGCGCCATTGCCGCGCTGCTGGTGCACGCTTCCGATGCGCTGAAGAAAAAATATGTGCCGAAGATGGTGGAAGGTGTCTGGACCGGCACGATGAATCTCACCGAGCCGCATTGTGGCACCGATCTCGGCCTGCTGCGCGCGAAAGCGGTGAAGCAGAGCGACGGCAGCTACAAGATCACCGGCACCAAGATTTTCATCTCCGCCGGCGAGCACGACCTTTCGCAGAACATCATCCATCTCGTGCTCGCCCGCATCGAAGGCGCGCCGGCGGGTACGAAAGGCATATCGCTGTTCGTGGTGCCGAAGTTTCTCGTGAAGGACGACGGCTCGATCGGCGCGCGCAACGCGGTCACCTGCGGCTCGATCGAAGAGAAAATGGGCATCCACGGCAATTCGACCTGCGTGATGAATTACGACGGCGCCACCGGTTGGCTGATCGGCGAGGAGAACCGCGGGCTCAACGCCATGTTCACGATGATGAACGAGGCGCGCCTCGGCGTCGGCGTGCAGGGGCTCGCGCTGTCGGAAGTCGCCTATCAGAACGCGGCGATCTACGCGAAGGAGCGCCTGCAGGGCCGCGCGATTTCCGGCGTGAAGTATCCCGACAAGCCGGCCGATCCGATCATCGTGCATCCCGACGTGCGGCGGACGCTGATGACCATCCGCGCCTTCAACGAGGCGGCGCGCGCATTGGTGATGTGGACCGCGCTCAAGAGCGACATCGCCCATCGCTCGGACAATGAAAAGGACCGCAAGAGCGCCGACGACCACATGGGCCTGCTCACGCCGGTGATCAAGGGCGTGCTCACCGATGGCGGCTTTGCCAATGCGGTGATGGCGCAGCAGGTGTACGGCGGCCACGGCTACATCGCCGAGCACGGCATGGAGCAGTTCGTGCGCGACGCGCGCATCGCGCAGATCTACGAAGGCGCCAACGGCATCCAGGCGCTCGACCTCGTCGGCCGCAAGCTCGGCAAGGACGGCGGCCGCGCCATCATGGCATTCTTCAACGAGGTGCAGACCTATCTGAAGGAGCGCACGAACAACGATGCGATGAACGTCTATCTCAAGCCGCTCGGGCAGTCGCTGGCGCATCTGCAGGAAGCCTCGATGTGGTTCATGCAGAACGCCATGGCCAAGCCCGACAATGCCGGCGCGGGCTCATACGACTACATGCATCTCTTCGGACTGGTCGCGCTCGGCTACATGTGGTGCCTGATCGCCGAGGCCGCGCTCGCCAGGAAGGGAAATGGCGCGGCGCCGGGCATGGACGCCAAGCTCGTCACCGCACGTTTCTTCATGGATCGCCTGCTGCCGGAAACCGCCACGCGGCTTGCACGCATCAAGGCGGGCGCCGGCTCGACGATGGAATTGCCGGACGACGCGTTTTGAGCGCTATGCTGCGGCGAGTTGACCGCGCCGGCGCGAGCGCTGCAGCAGCCAGGCCATGATCGACACGTTCACCAGGTTCCACGCGAGGCCGTTGAAGAACGCCGCGCGATAGGAGCCGGTGAGGTCGAAGATCAGGCCCGACAGCCAGCCGCCGAGCGCCATCCCGAGCAGCGTCGCCATCAGCACAATGCCGAGGCGCGTGCCGGCTTCGCGCGGCGAAAAATATTCGCGCACGATGATGGCGTAGCTCGGCACGATGCCGCCCTGGAACAGCCCGAACAGCGCCGAAATGACATAAAGAGAAATGAGCCCGTCGAACCAAAGATAAAGAAAGAGCGCGGTTCCCTGCAGCACCGAGCCGAGCAGCAGGGTCGCGCACGCCGCCAATGCGATCGGCGATGAAGCCGGAGCCAACACGGCTGATGATGCCGAAGCCGAGCATCATGGACAGCATCTCGGCGCCGCGCGCGACGCCATAACCGAGGTCGCCGCAGTAGGCGACGATGTGCACCTGCGGCATCGACATCGCCACGCAGCAGCAGACTCCGGCGATGCACAAGCAGGACCTGCAAGGTCATCGGCGAAACCGGCATGTTGGCCTGCCGTTCCGCCGCGGCCGCTCCTGTCTCGTCGGCGTGATGATCCTCGATGCGCCGGCGCATGAAGAGCACCAGCGGCATCATCGTCACCAGGCAGAACAAGCCGACGCCGATATGGGTCGCGCGCCAGCCGGACGTGGCGATGAAATGCTGCAACACCGGCGGCCAGATCGTGCCGGCGACATAATTGCCGACGGCGGCCAGCGACACCGCGATGCCGCGCCGGCGCGACAAACCAATGCGAGATATCCGCCATCAGCGGGCCGAAGCTGGCCGAGCAGCCGATGCCGATCAGCAGGTGCGCAAGCGCAACCTGCCACAGGCTTGAATGACCACCCGGTCGCGAGATAGCCGGCCGATACCGCGAGCGTTCCAAGGGCGAGCGGTACGGCGATGCCGAAGCGATCGGCCAGCCGTCCCATCAGCACGCCGCCGCCGGCAAAGCCGAACATGACCATGGTGAAGGGCAGGGATGCGTCGGCGCGGCTGACGCCGAAGTCGGCCTGGATCGTCGGCAGCGCCACCATGATCGACCACATGCCGACTCCGCCGATGGTGGAGAGCGCCATCGCCACCAGCAGGCGCAACCATGCGGCCGGCGAATCGACGCCGCCGTGCGCTTCGATCCGTTCGGTACGATCATGATTGGGAACCCGGCATTGCACCGGGTGGTAACACCGCGCGAAGAAGTATTCCAGACGGCCGGCGATCCGCTATGCGAATGCCGGAATGACGTCGCGGCCGAACAGCCCGATCGAGTGCGCGGCATGCTCGAAACGCATGTCGCCGAACACCATCTGGCACAGAACCGTGTTCACGCCGGTCTCCGATTGCAGGCGCGCGAAATAGTCACGCACGGTCGCCGGCGAGCCGGCAATGCCGTGGCCGATCCGCTGCCAGCGCGCTCGAAATCGGTCGGGTAGATTTCCTTCAGGACAAAATCCACGCCCGCGCGCCGCCAAAGGTGCTCGATCGCTTCGCGCCAGCGCGGATAGGCGGCGCGCGCAATCGATTGCGCTTGGTCGTCGGTGTCGGCGACGACGATATGCCGGGTAATTCCGATCCCCGGCAGCGCGGCACTGTCGCGTCCGAGCTTTTTCCATTCCTCGCGATAGCGATCGCTGATCGCCCGCGCGCGGGCGCCCGGTCCCAGCGAGACCACGTTCACGCCGCGTGGGGCCGCCCATGCAATCGCGTCCGCGTTCGGCGCGCCGTACCAGAGCGGCGGGTGCGGGCGCTGCACCGGTTTCATCTGAACGACATAATCCTTGTAGTTGTAGAATCGCCCCTCGAAGTCGACCACGTCGGCCTCGAAAGCGCGCATGAGCACGCTGAACGCCTCGTGATACATCGCCGGCGCCAGCGCGGGATCGACGCCAAGGCGCTGATGCTCGATCAATGCGCCGCCGCGGCCCACGCCCACCGTAAGGCGGCCGCCGCTGAGATGGTCGAGCATGCATATTTCTTCGTAGAGGCGCAGGGGATGATGAAGCGGAAGGACGTAGACAAGCGGCCCGATCCTGATCTTGCTGGTGCGCTGGATCGCCGCCGCCAGGAACACGCTCGGGCTCCCCGCCATGCCGAGCGGCGTCGAATGGTGCTCCGCCATGTGATAGGCGTGAAAGCCCGACTGCTCGATCAGCTCGAGCAGGCGCAGGCGGTTTTCGAAGAATTGGCCCAACGGCCCACCATCGCTGTCGAGGTGATCGAAGATGGCGAACTTCAGCATGCCAGGGGGCTCCGTGACGCCAGCCTAAAAGCCCGCTAGCCTGCAGGGCGAGCCATCGCGTTTGAAAACGGCCCTTGGGAGAACTTGCATGCGAAAGACTTTGCTTTTTGCTGCGGCGACAATGCTGGCGGTCACTTCAGCGAACGCGCAGCAGACCGTCAAGATCGGACTGATCATGGCCTATTCGGGTCAGTTCGCCGACACCGCGACGCAGATGGACAATGCCATCAAGCTTTACGTCAAGCAGCACGGCGACACCGTTGCCGGAAAGAAGATCGAAATCATCCGCAAGGACACGAATGGACCGAACCCGGATGTCGCCAAGCGGCTGGCGCAGGAACTCGTCGTGCGTGACAAGGTCGATATCCTCGCCGGCTTCACGCTTACGCCGGAAGCGCTCGGGGCGGCCGACATTTCCGCCGAAGCCAAGAAGCTCATGGTGGTGATGAATGCGGCAACCTCCATCATCACCGCCAAGTCGCCGTATATCGCGCGCACATCGCTGACCATTCCGCAGCTCGAGAATGCATTCGGCGCCTGGGCTGTACAAGAGCGGCGTGCGCAAGGTCTACACGATGGTCTCGGACTACGGTCCGGGGATCGACGCCGAGACGTGGTTCGTCAAAAGCTTCAAGGATGCGGGAGGGCGAGATCGTCGGCTCGGTCCGCATGCCGATCGCCAGTCCCGACTTCTCGGCCTTCGTGCAACGCGCGAAGGACGTCAACCCCGAGGCGATCTTCATTTTCATTCCGGGCGGAGCGCAGCCGCCGGCCATCGCCAAGGCGATGCAGGAGCGCGGCATCCCGCCGAGCAAGATCCTCGGCCAGGGTGAAATCACGATGGATGACAACGCGCTCAAGAGCATGGGCGACTCCGCCATCGGCATCCGCACGGTTTTTCACTACGGCTGGGAGCACAAATCGCCGATGAACGAGGCTTTCGTGAAGGCCTACCGGGACGAATACAAACGAAATCCCGACGTGTTCTCGATCGGCGGCTGGGACGGCATGCACCTGATCTACGAGGCTTTGAAGAAAACCGGCGGCAAGGCCGACGGCGACTCGTTGATCGCCGCGGCCAAGGGGATGAAGCTGGGAAAGCCCGCGCGGCCCGATTTCGATTGACCCGAATACCCGCGATATCGTGCAGAACGTCTACATCCGCCGAGGTGGAGAAAGATCGGCGGCGCCAGCCAGAACGTGGAATTCGACAAGATCGAGAACGTCAAGGATCCGGCAAAGTAGCCGTAAATTGTGCCGCGAAGTCAGCCGCCGCCGGGCGGCTGACCCCTCGCGCGCGTGGGCGGCCGGCCTTATTGTGCATGAAAGGCGAGTCGCCCGATGAACGCTCTCAATCTGCCGCGGCCGGACTGGATGACCGAAGATCTCGTGCTGCTCGAGGAGCAGGCGCGACGCTTCATCGCCGACGAATTTGTCCCGCACCTTGACCGCTGGCACGAAGCCGGCATTTACGATCGCGACGTGTGGACCAAAGCCGGCGAGGCCGGACTGCTTTGCGCCTCCATGCCGGAGGAATATGGCGGCGCCGGCGGAACGTTCGCCCATGAGGCGGTGATCAACCGCGAGTTCGCGCTTGCCGGGTTCGACACATTCGGCGCGCCGCTCCACTCCGGCATCGTCGCGCCCTACATTTTGCATTACGGCACCGAAGAGCAGAAGAAGCGGTGGCTGCCGAAACTCGCCACCGGCGAGTTCGTCGGCGCAATCGCGATGACCGAGCCGGGCACCGGCTCCGATCTGCAGGGCGTGCGCACCTCGGCGAAGAAATCGGGCAACGGCTATGTGCTCAACGGTTCGAAGACATTCATCACCAATGGCCAGCACGCCAACCTGATCGTCGTTGTCGCAAAAACCGATCCGAAAGCCGGCGCGAAGGGCACTTCGCTTTTTGTGGTCGAGACCGACGACGCGCAAGGCTTCCGCCGCGGCCGCAAGCTGAAAAAGCTCGGCATGGATTCGGCCGACACCTCCGAGCTGTTTTTCGAGGACGTGCAACTGCCGGCATCGAGCCTGCTCGGCACCGAGGAAGGGCAGGGCTTCTATCAGCTGATGAAGGAGCTGCCGCAGGAACGTCTGATCGTCGCCATCCATGCGGTCGCGATGATGGAGCGGGCTGTTGCGCTCACCGTCGACTACGTCAAGCAACGCAAGGCATTCGGCCAGGCGATCATCGAATTCCAGAACACCCAGTTCGAGCTTGCCGAGTGCAAGACCGATGCGACCATCGCCAAGGTCTTCCTCGATCATTGCATCGAAAGGCACGTCAAGGGCGATCTCGACACCGTGACGGCCTCGATGGCCAAATACCGCCTCACCGATACGCAAGGCAAAGTGATCGACCGGTGCCTGCAATTGTTCGGCGGCTATGGCTATATGGACGAATATCCGATCTCCCGGATGTACCGGGATGCGCGCGTTTTGCGCATCTATGCGGGCACCAACGAGATCATGAAATTGCTGATCGCGCGAAGCCTTTGACGCGCGTCAGATCATTGGAGGGCCCCATGGCCGACGCATTCATTTACGACGCCATCCGCACGCCGCGCGGGCGAGGGAAAGCCGACGGCTCGCTGCACGAGGTGACGGCGCTCAATCTCGCCGCGCAGACGCTCGCGGCCGTCAAGGACCGCAACAAGCTCGATCCCGCGCTGATCGACGACGTCGTTCTCGGTTGCGTCGATCCGGTCGGCGAGGCGGGCGGCGACATCGCGCGCGCGGCTGCGCTTGTCGCCGGGCTCGGCGACGACGTGCCCGGCGTGCAGATCAACCGCTTTTGCGCCTCGGGACTCGATGCGGTGAATTTCGCGGCGGCCGAGGTGATGTCGGGCCAGCACGAGATGACGATCGGCGGCGGCGCTGAATCCGATGAGCCGCGTCGGCATCGGCGCCTCCGGCGGCGCCTGGCCGGTCGATCCATCGATTGCCGTTACAACCTATTTTCTGCCGCAGGGCATTTCCGCCGATCTGATCGCGACCAAATACGGATTCTCGCGTGACGACGTCGATGCCTACGCCGTCGAAAGCCAGAAGCGCGCGGCGAAAGCCTGGGACGAGGGCCGCTTCAAGAATTCGGTCATCCCGGTGAAGGACGTCAACGGCCTCACCATCCTCGCCAAGGACGAGCATATGCGTCCGAGCACGACCATGCAGACGCTTGCCAGCCTGCAACCGTCTTTCGTGCAGATGGGCGAGATGGCCGGCTTCGATGCGGTCGCGGTGCAGCGCTATCCGGAAGTCGAGGCCGTGAACCACGTTCACACGCCGGGCAATTCGTCCGGCATTGTCGATGGCGCGGCCGCCGTGCTGATCGGCAGCAAGGCGGCAGGCAAGGCGGCCGGGCTGAAACCGCGCGCACGCATCCGCCAGTTCGCGAATATCGGCTCCGAGCCGTCGATCATGCTCACCGGCCCGATTCCGGTCACGCGAAAAGGTGCTCAAGAAAGCCGGCATGACCAAGAAGGACATCGACCTGTGGGAGCTCAATGAAGCCTTCGCTTCGGTGGTTCTGCGCTACATGCAGGCGCTCAACATTCCGCACGACAAGATCAACGTGAATGGCGGCGCCATCGCCATGGGCCATCCGCTCGGCGCGACCGGCGCCATGATCCTCGGCACCGTGCTCGATGAACTCGAGCGGCGCGACAAAGAGACGGCGCTGGTCACGCTCTGCATCGGCGTCGGCATGGGCACGGCGACCATTATCGAGCGCGTCTGATGCCGAAGATCGACATCGACAAGATCCCGATCGATACCGCGACCGGCTACCCGCCGCCGTTCAACAAGGCGGTGGAAGGCCGCTCGCGCAAGCGGCTCGGCACGCGCCGCCGGGCTTACGCATTTCGGCGTCAATATCTGCACGCTGAAGCCCGGCGCGGCCTCCTCGCAACGCCACTGGCACGAGAAGGAGGACGAGTTCGTCTATGTGCTCCAGGGCGAGGTCGTTCTGCGCGAGGATGGCGGCGAGACCGTGCTCAAGCCGGGCGATGCGGCGGCGTGGAAGGCCGGCGTTGAAAACGGCCATTGCCTGATCAACAAATCAAGTCGTGATGCGGTCTTCATCGAAGTCGGCACGCGCGCGGCTGCAGAGCGTGCATTTTATTCGGACATCGACATGATGGTGACGCGCGACGACAAGGGCGCGCGCTACACGAAAAAGAACGGCGAGCCGTACTAGCGCAGCGAAACGAGGGAACCAGCGATGGCCAGTTTCAAACTTGACGTCGACAGCGACGGCATTGCGCTCGTCACCTGGGACATGGGCGATCGCTCGATGAACGTCATCACCATGGACGTCATCGCGGAGCTCGGCACGATCGTCGACAAGGTGGCGAACGATGCCGCGATCAAGGGCGTGGTGATCACATCCGGCAAGGCGGCGTTCTGCGGCGGCGCCGACCTGACGATGCTTGAAAGCATGCGCGGCCTCTACACCGACATGGTCCGCAAGCAGGGCGAGGAAGCGGCGGCCAAAATGGTGTTCGATGAAAGCCGCAAGCTCTCGCAGCTCTATCGGCGCATCGAGACCTGCGGCAAGCCTTGGGTCTGCGCGCTCAACGGCACGGCGATGGGCGGTGGCTTCGAGCTCGCGCTCGCCTGCCACTACCGGGTCGCCTCCGACGACGCCAAGACGCGGCTCGGCCTGCCCGAAATCAAGATCGGCCTCTTTCCCGGCGCCGGCGGCACGCAGCGCGTCGCGCGCATGCTGCAGCCGGCCGACGCGCTGCAGTTCCTCCTCAAGGGCGATCAGCTGAAGGTCGACCGCGCCAAGGCGATGAAACTGATCGATGCCGTCGTGCCGGAAGCCGACCTGATCAAGACCGCAAAGGACTGGATCAAGGCCGGCGGCAAGGCCAAAGCGCCTTGGGATACCGAAGGTTTCCGCCTGCCCGGCGGCCCGGTCTATTCCAAGGCCGGGATGATGACGTTCCCGGCGGCGAACGCGATCTACCGGCGCGAGACCTACGACAATTATCCCGCCGCACGGGCGATTCTGCAGGTCGTGTACGAAGGCTTGCAGCTGCCGATGGATACGGCGCTGCGCGTCGAGTCGCGCTGGTTCGCGAAAATCCTGCGCTCGCCGGAAGCGGCGGCGATGATCCGCACGCTGTTCGTGTCGATGCAGGATCTCAACAAGGGCGCGCGCCGGCCGGCGAACGAGCCGCCGACAAGCCTGAAGAAGATCGGCGTTGTCGGCGCCGGTTTCATGGGCGCCGGCATCGCCCAGGTGACCGCTGCGGCGGGCCTGCAGGTGGCGCTGATCGACCGCGACCAGGAGACGGCCGACAAGGGAAAGGCCGGCCTGCACAAGGCGCTCAGCGACCGCGTCATGAAAGGCCGCATGAAGGGCGCCGAGCGGGACGAGCTGCTTGCGCGCATCACGCCGACAGCCGACTACGCGGTGCTGAAGGACTGCGATCTCGTCATTGAGGCGGTGTATGAGGACCGCAAGGTCAAATCCGATGTGATCGCGAAAATTCAGGCCGTGATCGGCGACAAGGCCACCTTCGCGTCCAACACGTCGACGCTGCCGATCACCTCGCTCGCCTCCGAGTTCAAGGATCCGGCGCGTTTCATCGGCATCCATTTCTTCTCGCCGGTCGACCGCATGATGCTGGTCGAGATCATCCTCGGCAAGCAGACCGGCGACAAGGCGCTCGCGGTTGCGCTCGACTATGTGCGCGCCATCCGCAAGACGCCGATCGTCGTGAACGACTCGCGCGGCTTCTACACCTCGCGCGTGGTCGGCACCTATATCCGCGAAGGCCACCTGATGCTCATCGAGGGTGTGCCGGCGGCGATGATCGAGAATGTCGGCCGCATGGCCGGCATGCCGGTCGGCCCGCTCGCCCTCAACGACGAAGTGGCGGTCGATCTGGCTTGGAAAATTCTGAAAGCGACCGAAGCCGATCTTGGTGCCAAGGCGATCGATCCGCGGCAGAAGAAGCTTCTGCAGGAGATGGTCGAGAAACGCGGCCGCTTCGGCCGCAAGAACGGCAAGGGCTTCTACGACTATCCGGCGAACGGGCCGAAGAAGCTGTGGCCCGACCTCGCCGATTTGCAGCCGAAGAAGCTTGATCCGGACACGATCGACATCGAGGAGCTGAAGTTGCGCCTGCTCGGCATCCAGGCGCTGGAAACCGCGCGCTGCTTCGAGGAGAAAGTGCTCACTGACGTGCGCGAGGCGGACGTCGGTTCGATCCTGGGCTTCGGCTTTGCGCCGTTTTCGGGCGGTACGCTGTCGTGGATCGACATGATGGGCACGAAGAACTTCGTCGCCGCGTGCCGCAAGCTCGAGAAGAAGTACGGCGCACGATTTGCGCCGAACAAGCTGCTGCTTGATCTCGCCGCGAAAGGCGAGGGCTTCTATGACCGCTTCGCGCCGGCGAAGAAGAAAGAGGCGGCATAGCTCTTTTGAGGTCTGTCATTGCCGGGCATGAGCGGCAACCATGATGACCAGCCGTGGACCCAACCCTACGTAAGGTCCTGTGAGAAAGTCTCATCATGGCTGGCGCACATGACGCGAGTGTGCGCCATGCGCAGCCCCGCTCTCTGTTCCGTTGGCGCGAAATTCCCGGCAGCGTCTGGATCCTCGGTCTCGTATCGATGTTCATGGACATCTCGTCCGAGATGATCCATGCGCTGCTGCCGCTGTATCTCGTCACGGTGCTCGGCGTCTCGACGCTCACGGTTGGCATCATCGAGGGCATTGCCGAGGCCACCGCCTCGATTACCAAGATTTTTTCCGGCGCGCTGAGCGACTATCTGGGCAAGCGCAAGTGGCTCGCCGCATTCGGCTACGGTCTTGCCGCGGTGACCAAGCCGGTATTTCCGCTCGCTTCCGGCATCGGCTGGCTGACCGCGGCGCGTTTCATCGACCGCGTCGGCAAGGGCATTCGCGGCGCGCCGCGTGATGCACTGATTGCCGATCTCACGCCCGGCCAATCTGCGCGGCAGCGCCTATGGCCTGCGCCAGTCGCTCGACACCATCGGCGCGGTGCTGGGGCCGCTGCTGGCGATCATATTCATGGCGGCGTTCGCGAACAATTTCACCGCTGTGTTCTGGATCGCGGTGATTCCGGCCTTCATCTCGGTCGCCTTCATTATTTTCGGGGTGCATGAGCCGGAGCGCCGGCGCGGGTTGCGCGAGGTGCGCGCGCCGCTGTCCCGCCAGCGAGCTTATGCGTCTCAGCCGGATCTACTGGATGATCGTCGGCGTGGCCGCGATCTTCACGCTGGCCCGGTTCAGCGAGGCCTTCCTGTTGCTGCGCGCACAGTCGGTCGGGCTGCCGGTAGCGATCGTGCCGATGGTGCTGGTGGTCATGAACATCGTCTATACGCTGACGGCCTGGCCCGCTGGCGCTCTGTCCGATCGCATCGGACGATATGGCGTCGTCACCGTGGGATTTGCGCTGCTGGTGCTGGCCGATCTTGCGCTTGCCATCGGCGGCACCATTACCGTGGTGATGGTCGGCGTGGTTTTGTGGGGCCTGCACATGGGCCTGACGCAGGGATTGCTGTCCGCGCTCGTTGCCAGACTCCGCCCCCGACGAATTGCGCGGCACCGCCTTCGGCATGTTCAATCTGGTGAGCGGCATCGCAATGCTGGTCAGCAAGTGTGGTCGCCGGCGCACTCTGGGACATTGCCGGCCCGACCGGCACGTTTCTCGCCGGCGCGGCATTCACCGCGATTGCACTGGCGGTGCTTCCCTTCGTGCGATGGCGGGCGACAAAATCAGGACACGGCGAATCGGCTGAGCCGTATCTACACCACCACCGTCAGTTTCTTAGCCGCGCGCGTGATGCCGGTATAGAGCCAGCGCTCGCGGCTGTCGGGAAACGCAAACAGATTCGTCAAACAGCACGACATCGTCCCATTGCGAGCCTTGCGCCTTGTGCACTGTGAGCACGTAGCCGTAATCGAACTCGTCGTAGGGCTTGCGCCGTTGCCAGTCGATATGCTCGATGCCGCCGATGAAACATTCCGGCCGCACCGAGACCTTCACGCCGCGCGTCGCGGTCTCGTCGTCCGGCAACAGCCGCATCGTCATGATGCCGGTTTTGTGCGCCCTTGCGTCGCGCCGCGCTCCTTCACCGTCCACAGCCCGCCGTTGAACAGACCTTTCTTGCGGTTGTTGCGCAGGCACACAAGCTTGTCGCCGGCCGACGGCATATCGCCCTCGAAGCCGCGCCGTTCGCGCATGCGCTTGTTGTATGAGCGCCGCGTGACGTTACGCCCGACCAGCACTTGGTCGGCCTCGAGCACGCGCTGCGGATCGAGATCGGCCTTGCGCAGTACTTCCGTTTCGCCGTAGCGGCCGGGCTCGAGATACTCGCCGGCGCGGATGTCCATCGACAGCCGCACGATCGGGTCATCCTGCGCCTGCCGGTGCACTTCGGTGAGCATCGCGTCGGGCTCGGCCTCGGTGAAGAAGCCGCCGCCCTGGATCGGTGGCAGCTGCGCGGGGTCGCCGAGCACCAGCACCGGCACGCCGAAGGAGAGCAGGTCGCGGCCGAGCTCGGCGTCGACCATCGAGCACTCGTCGATGATGATCAGCTCGGCCTTCGAGGCCGGCGCCTCGTCCCACAAATCGAAGCTCGGGATTTCCTCGCCGCTCTCGCGCGCGCGGTAGATGAGGCTGTGGATTGTCGAGGCGTCCCTGCAGCCTTTGCCGCGCATCACGCTCGCGGCTTTGCCGGTGAAGGCGGCAAATTTCACCTCGCCGTCGGCCTCGTCGGCGATGTGGCGGGCGAGCGTGGTCTTGCCGGTGCCGGCATAGCCGAACAGACGGAAGACCTGCGGCGTGCCGTTCGAGCCGGGCTTGGACTTGAGCCATTCGGCGACGACGGTCAGCGCTTGCTCCTGGTGGGGGGTGAACTGGGGCATATACTCGCGGTGCGCCATCCCCAAAATGCAATAGAGCAACAGGCCTGCCCGAGGCAAAGAACAAAATATGAACGATGGCGCTCGTCACCGGAATGAAGTCTAAGGTATATATTCCTAGATGTCTAATGCCTTTCTGAAAGACGTCTGATCAGCGTCTGCGCACATTCGCATTGCCGATCCTCACATTGCCCTTTGCCGGTTCCCATGTTTAAGGTCGCGACCTTTTTTGCCCGCAGGATCCCGAAAAGTGGGGACCGGTTTTCGGAAACGTCATGCGCAAGGAAAATGTAACCCTGCATGGCTCGTGACCAAGTCGACATGACGCCGATCGAGACGCGCGACGAACTCGTCGCCTGGCTGGAAGCGGGCTGCAAGCCAAAGGCACAGTTCCGCGTCGGCACCGAGCACGAGAAGTTCGCCTTCACCGTCGCCGATCATCGGCCGGTACCTTATTCCGGCAAGCGCAGCATCCGCTCCCTGCTCGATGGCATGCACGAGCTGCTCGGCTGGGAGCCGATCATGGAGGGCGACAACATCATCGGCATGTTCGACGTGACCGGCGGGCGGCGCCATCTCGCTGGAGCCGGGCGGCCAGTTCGAGCTGTCGGGCGCGCCCTACGACAACGTGCATCAGACCGCCGCCGAGCTGATGGCGCACCTCGCGCAGGTGCGCGAAGTGGCAAAGCCGCTGGGCATCGGTTTTCTCGGTATCGGCATGACGCCGAACTGGACGCGCGGCGACATGCCGAAGATGCCGAAGGGCCGCTACAAGATCATGACCGCCTACATGCCGAAAGTCGGCAAGCTCGGCCTCGACATGATGTACCGGACGTGCACGGTGCAGGCGAACCTCGATTTCGCCAGCGAAGCCGACATGGTCAAGAAACTGCGCGTGTCGCTCGCGCTGCAGCCGGTGGCGACTGCGTTGTTCGCCAATTCGCCTTTCACCGAGGGCAAGCCCAACGGTTTCCTGTCGATGCGCTCGCAGATCTGGACGGACACCGACAACCAGCGCGCCGGCATGCTGCCCTGGGCGTTCGAGAACGGCATGGGCTTTGAACGCTGGGTCGATTACGCGCTCGATGTTCCGATGTACTTCGTCAAGCGCGGCGACAAATACATCGACGTCGCGGGCAAGTCGTTCCGGGATTTTTTCGCGGGGAAGCTGGCGGGACTGCCGGGCGAGCGGCCGACGATTTCCGACTGGGCCAATCACTTGAGCACGATTTTCCCCGAGGTGCGGCTCAAGCGGTATCTTGAGATGCGTGGCGCCGATGGCGGGCCGTGGCGGCGTCTGCCGTCGCTGTCGGCCTTCTGGGTCGGCCTGCTTTACGACGATGATGTGCTCGAGGCCTGCTGGGATCTGGTCAAATCATGGACCGCCGAGGAACGGCAGAGGCTGCGCGACGACGTGCCGAAGCTCGGCTTCAAGGCGCAGGTCCGCAATCGCGACGTGCTCTCGCTGGCGGATGAATTGGTGCGGCTGTGCTCGCAGGGGCTTGGGCGGCGCAAGCGGCTCGATCGCAACGGCCGCGACGAGACGCGCTACCTGCGCCCGCTCGAAGAATCGATTGCGCGCGGCATCACGCCGGCCGAGGAACTGCTCGAGCGCTTCCATGGCGAATGGGGCGGCTCGGTCGATCCGATCTTCGAGGAATACGCGTACTGATCGGCGCGCGCTATTCCGCCGCCTGCGCTGCATCCGACAGGTTGTCGAGCGACGAGATGATGTGCTCGGCGAGCGCGTCGGCGAGCGCCGAGCTCTCGTGCGCGTTGCGCACCAGCCCGATGCGGCAGCTCGGCAGGTCGGGGAAACCATCCGACGCGGACAGAACGCGCATGCCAGGACGCAGACCCGACTCCGGCAGCACCGAGACCGCGAGCCCGGCGAGCACGGCGGCCGCGACCGCGCCGGCGTTCGAACTCGAGTAGAGCACGCGGAATGGACGGCCGATCGCTTCAAGCCGTTCGATCGCGATGCGGCGCCACGTGCAGCTCGGCCGCCCGAGCGCGAGCGGCATGCGCTCCTCGAGATGAGTCGAATGGCGGTTCGAGGTCACCCAGAGCAGCCGCTCGCGGCGGAACGTTTCCGACGCGCGCTTGCTTTCGCAATTGGTGACGATGGCGAGATCGATCTCGTTGGCATCGATGCGCTCGAGCAGAGTCGACTGACGGCTCGCAGATCAACCGACAGCTCGACCGCCGGGTAGCTGTGCGAGAAGCGCGCCATGATCTCGGGCAGGTAACGGTCGGCATAATCGTCGGGCACGCCCAGCCGCACGCGACCGGATAGTTCGGCGTCGGAAAATGCGGCCAGCGTTTCGACATTGAGCTTGACGATCCGCCGCGCGTAATCGAGCAGGCGCTGCCCGTCTTCGGTCAGCTTCGAGGCGCGTCCGTCGCGCGAGAAAATCGGACGCTCGAGACGCTCTTCCAGCCGCTTCATCTGCATCGAGACGGCGGACTGGGTCTTGTTCACGACTTCGGCCGCCTTCGTGAAGCTGCCGGTCTCCGAGATGGCGATGAAGGTGCGCAGCTGGTCGATATCGAGCATTGCGGTCATGGCGGCGGATCCTGAAATGGCCCATTTCCGGGCCGGGGTGACCATATCATCATTTCTGATCGATCAGATTAAAAACATTCGTTTCACTAATCAATCCCCGCAGTGCAATATATTCTCGCTTCCAGAGGAATCGGGTGGGGATTTCGGGTGGTTCTGGGCAGCGCCAATAGCGATTTTGGCGCCGTAACCACTGGACTGAATTGGAGACTGCCATGAGTGCCCAATACCCCGTTTTACCAGTCGCCGGCGGCGCGCTGTTGCGGGCGTTCGCCTCCCTGGTGGCCCTTGTCACCTCTTGGCTCAAGGAGCTGGCGCGGGCGAGACGGCATCGCCGCGAGGCCAATATTCTGGCCGGGCTCGACCGCCGCATGCTTGCCGATATCGGCATCACGCGTGCCGACGTCCGCGATGCCTTTTCGGAGCCGTTCTGGGACGACCCGACCGCACTTTTGCGCGAACGCGCGCTTGAGCGGCGCCTTAGGCCACGCGGTCAGGCGCGCTGAATTCGATCCGAGCGCGCGCCGCTCAACGAAGGCCTAGTCGGCGCGTCCGGCGCCCTGACGACTAATCAAGCAAACGGCCGAGCCCTCTCATCGGCCGCTCGATCCGACACCCGCGATCATCCCCTCTCGCGGCCGGATCCGCGCCCGCCGGCCCCTCCGGCGGGCGCTTTATTTGAATTTAATTCGCAGAACGAAGATCCATTGCTGACGCTGTTGTGTCTGCACAACGGTGGAGGGCTGGGTTACCATGAGCATGGGGCAAGGCTTCATAACGACTTATTTCAGGGTTGGTCGCACGCGCAATGCGAACACCGATCAAGCTAGGGGCCGCGCTCGCACTCGCCGTGCTCGCGCTTGCCGGTCAAGCGCAAGGCCAAAGCGGATTTGACCGCATCGGCGGCGACTATGTGAGCTTCCAGGTCCGCAATGGGGATCCGGCCGTCTGTGCCGCGCGCTGCGAACGCGACGCACGTTGCCGCGCCTGGAGCTTCTCCTATCCGCGCACCGCCAACACGGCCGCGACCTGCTGGCTGAAAAGCCAGGTGCCGCCGCGCGTCGAGGATAAATGCTGCGTCTCCGGTGTCCGCGGCTCTGGTGTGATCGAGCCGCGTAAGGGGCCGATGGAATATTCCATCGACCGGCTCGGCGGAGACTACCGCAATCTGGATGTGGCGGCCAATTCGGTCGGCGCCACATGCAAGGCGGCGTGCGAAGCGGATAACCGATGCCGTGCCTGGACCTATGTGCGGCAGGGCTACATCAGTCCCGGCGCGCGCTGTTACCTCAAGGACAGGATCACGCGGCCTCAGCACACGCCATGCTGCATTTCAGGCGTCGTGCGTTAGCTGCGCAATCCCGAAAAGTGGGCACCGGTTTTCGGAAAAGATCATGCGCCGCAAAAATGCACTCAGTGCACAGACGTGAAAAAGCGCGACAACCGAAGGCCCGCCGGCCAATCATGAATTGGCTTGCTTTTGACGGCGAGATCCCATGAACCAACGATCGCGTCGACGCGGCCAACCAGATCCTCGACCGGCAGCAATCCGACACCGCCGGCGCGGACGGGCACGCGGCTGTCGGCGGAATTGTCGCGATTGTCGCCCATCACGAAGAGATGGTTAGGCGGCACCACGACTTCCGGCATATCGTCGAACTCGCCGTGTGCGGTCATCTTGAAGATCGGATGCTCATATCCGCCGGGCAACGTCTCGACGAAGCGCGCGGCGGCAACCGTGCTGCCGTCCTCCGTTTCCATCTCGCCCGCTCCCGCTGCCTTTGATGGCGACGGGCTTGCCGTTGATATGGACCTGGCCGCGGCTCACGCCGATACGATCACCCGGCAATCCGATCACGCGTTTGACCCAGATCTGCGAGCGATCGCCGGGCCAGCGGAAAACGACGACGTCGCCGCGCTTTGGGAGAGCCGCAAAGACGCGTTGTGTGTTTGGGAAAACAAAGAAAGCGGGAAGGGATGCGGTGCTGTAACCGTACGGATATTTCATCGCCAGCAGCTCATCGCCGATCAGCAGTGTCGGTTCCATCGAGCCGGAGGGAACGTAGAACGGTTCGGCGATCGCGGTTTTCGCCGCGAGCACGATCAGCACGATGACCGCTATATCGGCAATAGTCCGGATCCAGCCGCGCAGGCCGGACTGTTTTTTCTGCATTTCTCAACTCCCGAATTTAGGCCGTTCCGCCGACGGTGATCTTGTCCATCCGCAGCGTCGGTTGCCCGACCCCGACCGGCACGCCCTGGCCGTTCTTGCCGCAGGTACCGATACCCGGATCAAGGGCGAAATCGTTGCCGATCATTGTGACGCGATGGAGGTCGGTCGGGCCGTTGCCAATCAACATGGCGCCTTTGACCGGTGCGCCGATCTTGCCGTTCTCGATCCTGTAGGCCTCGGTGCACTGGAACACGTATTTTCCCGAGGTGATGTCGACCTGTCCGCCGCCAAAGCTCACAGCGAAAAGCCCGTTTTTCACCGAGGCGATGATCTCCTTCGGATCGTGTGTCCCCGCGAGCATGTAGGTATTGGTCATCCGCGGCATCGGCACATGCGCGTGCGACTCGCGCCGTCCGTTGCCGGTCGGCTTCATGCCCATCAGTCGCGCATTCTGCCGGTCCTGCATGTAGCCGACGAGTATGCCGTCCTCGATCAACACCGTACGATTGGTCGGCGTACCTTCGTCGTCAATCGAGAGCGAGCCGCGGCGCGCCTGCATCGTGCCATCGTCGACGACGGTGACGCCTTTTGCCGCGACCTGCTGGCCCATCAAGCCGGCAAATGCAGATGTCTTCTTGCGATTGAAGTCGCCCTCGAGCCCGTGGCCGATGGCTTCGTGCAGCATCACGCCCGGCCAGCCTGAGCCAAGCACGACGTCCATTTCGCCGGCAGGAGCGGGGACCGCATCGAGATTGATCAGCGCCTGCCGGACGGCTTCGTCGACGGCGCCTTGCCAGGCGTCGGGTGTGACAAATCGTTGAAAACCTTCACGGCCTCCGAAGCCGTAGCTGCCGGATTCCTGCCGGTCGCCGTCGCCTGCGACAACCGATACGTTCAGCCGCACGAGTGGACGGATATCGCGGTAGATCTCGCCATCGGCGCGCAGAATCTCCACCACCTGCCAGGTCGCTGCAACGCTCGCTGTCACCTGACGTACGCGGGCATCCTTGCCGCGCGCATAAGCGTCGATCAACTCGAGCAACTTCACTTTTGCGTCGAATGCTGGCGCGCCGAGCGGATTGTCGTCGGTATAGAGTTTGCGGTTGGTGCGGCTCGGTGCCTCTGCATAGGTGCCGCTATGTCCCCCTTTGACTGCGCGAACCGCCTCGACTGCGCGCGCAATCGCGCCTTCCGAAAGGTCGGAGGCGTGCGCATAACCGACCGCTTCATCTTTAACCGCACGCAGGCCAAAACCCTGCGCGGTGTCATATGTTGCCTGCTTGAGTCGCCCGTTGTCGAAAGTGAGCGCCTCGGCCTGACGGTATTCGAGGAACAGTTCGCCATCGTCGGCGCCGTCGAGCCCACGGCCGATCAGTTGCCGCACCTTGGCGCGGTCGAGGCCTGATCGGTCGATAAGAGAACCGGGAATGCTCATGGTCGGCTCCGTCAGCGAATGCCTGTTAGATAGGATGGCGGATGCCGGGCCGCGAGAGGCTCAAGGTAGCTTGTCGTAGCCTTCGCCGAACCCGGCCAGGCTCATCGGGAAGCCGATGCCTTCCTCGGGTGTCTGAAAGATAATGAACGTCGCGCTTTTTCCGGAGCGCAACTTCTTGATCAGCTCGTCGTCCATGATCACTTCTGCGATGCAGCCGTTTGGCAGGCAGCGGACGAAGCCGGCGCGTCCGATGTCGGCCTGGTCAATCTTGAGCCCGAGGCCCGACGGCAGCAGCACGCCGAGCGGTGCGACCACACGCATCAGTCGGCTTTTCTGATCGGCGGTCTTGAGCACGATCACGGTGAGACCGACATTGGCACGGTCTTCGGCAGTGACGCTCTGGATCAGGGCGCATTGCTCGGTTTTGGCGCCGGGCGGCGTATCGCAGCGGATCTGCCAGTCTTTATGCACAGACTTCACGGCGCCTTGGGCAAAGGCGCAGTCCGCAGCCGTGAGCGCCAGCAGCGTGGTCAGCGCCATCGGTCCAAGTATGAATCCAAGCCAGCGCGTGCCGAAACGTGCATGCCTGTCATGCTTGGAAATTCGCATCACAATGTCCTTCGTCATCCGGCTATCAGCCCTTTCGGGGCGCAGACTAAGCGAATCGTCGCCCGCTCGGCACGTTTTTTGTGGTGGTTGGGTCATGCCCGGCCGATCCTGTCAAGCAAGGCAAGCCGGCGACGGTGCTGCGGTGGAGACCTGGAAGGCCCGGAAATATGATGCAGAAAGCGGGTTTCGGGTACGCCGTTTGTCGCAGACGGGAGATAATGAGGTGCATTGCGGCAGGGCAGGAATTATGGTTTGAGAGGCCGGGATTTTCCCCCGTCCCGCCGCACCGCCCAAGCTGCCACGCCCGTGGCAAATGCCGTGCTCAGCGGGACCGCGCCGGACATCATGCCAGTGGTGGGCGGCAAAAAAGGGGCCTGAGCAGGCCGTTTTTCTCGTCGAAGGAGCGCATTGGACAATGCTGGTGCTCAAGCGGTTGGTTGCATTCATCATCATGGGCGTGACGTCGCTTTCGGCAGGCGCGGCGCTCGCCGCGACGGCCGGCCAACCGGAACCCTGGCAGCTCGGGATGCAGAAGGGCGCGACGCCGGTGATGGACGACATCATCTGGTTCCATGACTTTCTGCTGTGGGTGATCACGGCGATCACGCTGTTCGTGCTCGCGCTGCTCGTCATCGTGGTCGTGAAGTTCAACGCGCGCGCCAACCCGACTCCGTCGCGCACCACACACAACACGACGATCGAGGTGCTCTGGACGGTCGTGCCGGTGCTCATCCTGGTGACGATCGCGATCCCGTCATTCCGCCTGCTGTTCTTCCAGCTCAACATGCCGAAGGCGGACGTGACTGTGAAGGCGACCGGCAAGCAGTGGTTCTGGACCTACAGCTATCCGGACGACAAGTTCGAATTCGACTCGCTGATGGTGCAGGACAAGGATCTCAAGCAGGGCCAGCCGCGCCTGCTCACCGTCGACAATGAGATGGTCGTGCCGGTGAACAAGGTCGTGCATGTGCTCACGATCGGCGCCGACGTGATCCATGCATTTGCGGTGCCGTCATTCGGCATCAAGATCGACGCGATCCCCGGCCGCATCAACGAGACCTGGTTCAAGGCCGAGCGAGAAGGCATCTATTACGGACAGTGCTCCGAGCTCTGCGGCAAGGATCACGCCTTCATGCCGATCACAGTGCGCGTGGTGAACGACAAGGACTACACGGCATGGGTCGAGCAGGCGAAGAAGAAATATGCGACTGACGACAGCCGTCCGACCGCGGTGGCCGCGGCCGACGGCACGAAATAGCGAATACGCGGGCGACAACGACGAGTCGAAGGACAATTAAGATGGCGAGCAATACGGCTGCGGCACACGGCGCACACGATGCCCACGAGCATCATCCGACGGGTTGGCGGCGTTTCGTGTATTCGACGAACCACAAGGACATCGGCACGATGTACCTTGTGTTCGCGCTCGTTGCCGGCGTGATCGGCGCCTTGATGTCGGTCGCCATCCGCATGGAATTGCAGAATCCCGGCATCCAGATCTTCCCGACGCCGCATGAGTATAATGTGTTCGTCACCGCGCACGGCCTGATCATGATCTTCTTCATGGTGATGCCGGCGATGATCGGCGGCTTCGGCAACTGGTTCGTTCCGCTGATGATCGGCGCGCCAGACATGGCGTTCCCGCGCATGAACAACATTTCGTTCTGGCTGCTGCCGGCTTCCTTTGCGCTGCTGCTCACCTCGGCTTTCGTGGAGGGTGAGCCAGGCTCCAACGGCGTCGGCGCCGGCTGGACATTATACGCGCCGCTCTCGACCAGCGGTCATCCAGGTCCGGCGGTGGATTTCGGCATTCTGTCGCTGCATCTGGCCGGCGCATCCTCGATCCTCGGCGCCATCAACTTCATCACGACGATCTTCAACATGCGCGCGCCCGGCATGACGCTGCACAAAATGCCGCTGTTCGTATGGTCGATCCTGGTAACGGTATTCCTGCTGCTGCTGGCGCTGCCGGTGCTTGCCGGCGCGATCACGATGCTGCTCACCGACCGCAATTTCGGCACGACGTTCTTCGCAAATGACGGCGGCGGCGACCCGATCCTGTTCCAGCACCTGTTCTGGTTTTTCGGCCATCCGGAAGTGTACATCCTCATTCTGCCGGGCTTCGGCATGATCAGCCAGATCGTGGCCACCTTCAGCCGCAAGCCGGTGTTCGGCTATCTCGGCATGGCTTACGCGATGGTCGCGATCGGCGGCATCGGCTTCGTCGTCTGGGCGCATCACATGTACACGGTCGGCATGTCGACCGGCGCGCAGGCCTATTTCATCGCCGCCACGATGGTGATCGCAGTGCCCACCGGCGTGAAGATCTTCTCCTGGATCGCGACGATGTGGGGCGGCTCGATCGAATTCCGAACGCCCATGTTGTGGGCGCTCGGCTTCATCTTCCTGTTCACGGTCGGCGGCGTGACCGGCGTCGTGCTTGCCAATGCCGGCGTCGACCGCGTGCTGCAGGACACTTATTACGTCGTGGCCCACTTCCACTACGTGCTCTCGCTCGGCGCTGTGTTCGCGATTTTCGGCGGCTGGTACTACTGGTTCCCGAAAATCACCGGCTACATGTACAACGAAACGATCGGCAAGCTGCATTTCTGGGTCACCTTCATCGGCGTGAACCTGGTGTTCTTCCCGCAGCACTTCCTCGGGCTTGCCGGCATGCCGCGCCGCTACGTCGACTATCCGGACGCGTTCCACGGCTGGAACATGATCTCGTCCTACGGTTCGTACATCTCCGGCTTCGGCGTGCTCATCTTCTTCTATGGCATGATCGAGGCCTTCGCGAAGAAGCGGGTGGCTGGCAACAATCCGTGGGGTGTCGGCGCAACCACGCTCGAGTGGACGCTGTCGTCGCCGCCGCCGTTCCATCAGTTCGAAACGTTGCCGCGCATCAAGTAGGGCCAATCGGCGCAGCTCATGTCGCTCGTCAGCGAAGGCGCAGACTACCGCGGGTCGCTCTCCGCAGGCACAGGCCTTGCCGAGCCGAGCCTGGCGACGGTCGGCGACTACTTCGCGCTGATGAAGCCGCGCGTGATGTCGCTCGTGGTGTTCACGGCGCTGGTCGGGCTTGGCGGTTGCGCCCGGCTCTCTGCATCCGGTGACCGGCTTTCACGGCTTTGCTCTGCATCGCGGTCGGGCGCAGGCGCCGCGGGCGCACTCAACATGTGGTACGACGCCGACGTCGATGCGGTGATGACGCGCACATCACGCCGTCCGGTGCCGATGGGCCGCGTGCAGCCGGGCGAAGCGCTCGCCTTCGGTCTCACGCTCGCCGGATTTTCGGTTGTAACGCTCGGCCTGCTGGTGAATTGGCTCGCCGCAGGCCTGCTTGCATTCACGATCTTCTTCTATGTCGCGGTCTACACGGCATGGCTCAAGCGCTCCACGCCGCAGAACATCGTGATCGGTGGCGCCGCCGGCGCCTTTCCGCCGATGATCGGCTGGGCGGCGGCGACGGGCTCGCTGTCGCTTGAGCCGGTTCTGCTGTTTCTGATCATCTTCTTCTGGACGCCGCCGCATTTCTGGGCGCTCGCGCTCTATCGGACCGACGACTATGCCCGCGCCGGCATTCCGATGCTGCCGGTGGTGAGCGGCGACGCCAGCACGCGGCGGCAGATCCTGCTCTACACGCTGATCCTCGTGCCGCTCGGCATCGCGCCCTGGCCGCTCGGCTATACGGGCGCGATCTATGGAGTGACCGCGGTCATCAGCGGCGCGATCATGCTAATGCTCGGCTGGCAGGTGCTGCGCGAGCGGCCGCCCGCCGAGCGCGCCAGCCGGAACCTGTTTGCCTTCTCGATCCTGTACCTGTTCCTGCTCTTTGCTGTACTGCTGGTCGATCGCGGATGGGGCGGGCTGATTGCCCGGTTGGCCACGTGAGCACTGGAGTCGCCATGAGCGAGCCGCACGACGACGACGGCATCGTGCTCACCGAAGCGCAGAAGCGCGCGCGGCGCTCGCGCTCGATCGCGATTGCGCTGGCGCTCGCCGCGCTGGTCATATTGTTCTACGCCATGACGCTGGTGAAAGGACCGGGCGTTTTGATTCGCCCGATCTGAGTGAAACAATGGCTGGCCCCGCGCACAAATCCGATCGAAAACCGTTGCGGCGCGATACGCTGGTCGCGGCCTGCTGCGGCGCGGTTGTAGTGAGCATGGTGGGCGCCGCCTACGCCGCTGTCCCGTTCTACAACTGGTTCTGCAAGACGACCGGCTTTGGCGGCACAACACAGGTTTCCGAGAAAGCGCCCGACCACGTTCTCGGGCGTACGATCACGATCCGGTTCGACTCCAACGTCACTCCCGGATTGCCGTGGAAATTCGTGCCCGAGCAGAACGAGATCAAGGTGCGGATCGGCGAGGTGGCGACCGTCAACTACAAGGTCGTCAACGAGGCGGCGCGCGAAATCGTCGGGCAGGCTTCGTACAATGTCTCGCCGCCGACGGTTGGCGCCTATTTCAGCAAGATCAACTGCTTCTGCTTTACCGAGCAGCGCATGAAGCCAGGCGAAACGCGCGAGATGACGGTCGTATTCTATGTGGATCCGGCAATCGTCAAGGACCGCGACCAGGACACCCTCAATACGATCACACTGTCTTACACTTTCTACCGGACGCGCGATCAGGAGCGCCCGGTCGCTGAAACGCCTGCACCGAATTCGAGCAAGCTTTAGCTCATGATCCCGAAAATTGGAGACCGGTTTTCGGATAAGATCATGAGCCAACTATAAACGGAGACGAGGACGATGGCCGACGCCCACGCCAAGCATCACGACTACCATCTGGTCGATCCGAGCCCATGGCCGGCGGTCGGTTCGGTGTCCGCCTTCATCCTCGCCGTCGGCGCGATCAGCTGGATGCACCACATGTATGCGGCCGCGCCGCTGGTGTTCGGCGTCGGCGTGATCGGCGTGCTCTACACCTTCGTCGGCGTGGTGGCGCGATGTGATCCGCGAAGCGCAGTACGACGGCTTCCACACGCGCGTCGTTCAGATCTCGCACCGCTACGGCATGATCCTGTTCATCGCTTCGGAGGTGATGTTCTTCGTCGCCTGGTTCTGGGCTTATTTCAACACCGCGCTGTTTCCCGGCGAGGCGCATGAGGTCGGCCGGCTCGCCGTCACCGGCGGTGTCTGGCCGCCGAAGGGAATCGAGACCTTCGATCCCTGGCACCTGCCGCTGCTCAACACCCTGATCCTGCTCACTTCGGGCACGACGGTGACCTGGGCGCATCACGCGCTCCTGGAGGACGACCGGCAGGGCCTGAAATGGGGCCTGATCCTCACCATCCTGCTCGGCCTCACCTTTACCTGCGTGCAGGCCTACGAGTATTCGCACGCGCACTTCCACTTCAGCGGCAATATCTACGGCGCCACATTCTTCATGGCGACCGGCTTCCACGGCGCGCACGTGATCATCGGCTCGATCTTCCTGATCGTCTGCCTGCTGCGCGCCTTGGCGGGCCACTTCACGCCGAAACAGCACCTCGGCTTCGAATTCGCCGCCTGGTACTGGCACTTCGTCGACGTGGTATGGCTGTTCCTGTTCGCCTGCATATATGTGTGGGGATCCGGCGCGCCGCATCCGGAGTGAGCAACGCGGAGATTTCCTTAAAAGGGCGGCGTCATCACGCCGCCCTTTTGTTTTGATGGCTGTATAGCGCCATGACCGATCAAGCATCGCCGGGGAATTTGCCGATCGGCCGCGGCCTGCGCGGGCGTTGCCCGCGTTGCGGCGAGGGGCATCTTTTCCAGGGCTTCCTGGCGCTGCGTCCGGCCTGCGAGCGCTGCGGGCTCGACTACGGCTTCGCCGACGCCGGCGACGGACCCGCGGTGTTCGTCATCCTGATCGGCGGCGGCATCGTGGTTTTCGCCGCCCTGATCACCGAGGTGCTCTTTCAGCCGCCATATTGGCTGCACGCACTGCTATGGCTGCCGTTGATTCTGATCGTGACGCTTGCGCCGCTGCGTCTGCTCAAAGGGCTGTTGATCGCGCTGCAGTATCATCACAAGGCCGCCGAGGGGCGTCTCGAGCGACGAGGTGATGCGTGAGGAAAGAGCTCAAGCATAAGCGCCGCGCTACCGTGCTCGACGCAACCATGTGCGCGCTCGCCGGTGTTGCGATCCTGTGGGGGCTCGGCATGTGGCAACTCGATCGTAAGGTCTGGAAGGAAAACCTGATCGCAACATTGAATTCGCGGCTTACGGTGGCTCCAGGCGACCTGCCGCCGCGCGATAGCTGGCGGACTTTGAAGGAGAGCGAGGCGGAATTTCGCCGTGTCACATTTCCCGCCGAATTTCTCAACGGCGAAGAGGCGCTGGTTTACACTGCCGGCTCACCCCTGCGTCCCGATGTGAAAGGGCCGGGCTATTGGGTTTTTACGCCGGCGCAGCTCGCGGGCGGCAGCATTGTTCTGGTCAATCGTGGATTCATTGCCATCGACCGCAAGGATCCGGCAACACGAGTGGAGGGCGCGCCGCACGGCAGCGTGGATATTGTCGGAGTCATTCGTTGGCCAGAAAAACGCACATCGTTCACCCCGGCTGACGATCCCAAGGACAATGTCTGGTACCTGCGCAATTCCGATGCGATCGCTGCATCGAAAAAATGGCTGACTGCCGCACCGTTCTATATCGATCAGGAATCGCCCGTTCCGGCGGGCGGCTTGCCGAAACCGGGAAAGCTCGAAGTTCGTCTGCCCGACAACCATCTTGAATATGCGATTACCTGGTTCGGCCTCGCGCTTGCGCTTGCCGGCGTCTACGTGGCGTGGCTCGCGCGCCGGCTCTTTGGGCGGTATTGACCATTTCTTGTGAAAATGGGTGCTCGCGGGTACTGTGCAATTCAGCACAGGGGCGGCTTTGGCCCCTAAAATAAAGCGAAATCAATGCGTTATGTCTCAACACGGGGCGAGGCCGCCCCGCTTGATTTTATCGAGGTGATGCTCGCGGGTCTCGCCCGCGATGGCGGGCTCTATGTTCCGGAATCCTGGCCGGCGCTCGACCGCGAGACGATCGCGGGTTTCGCCGGCAGGCCTTACGCCGAAGTCGCAGCCGACGTGATCCGTCCTTTTGTGGGCGGGAGCATTGCCGATGGCGATCTCGCGCGCATGGTTCGCGAAGCCTATGGCGGGTTTCGTCATCCGGCCGCCACGCCGCTCGTTCAACTCGATTCCAGCCTATTTGTGCTCGAGCTCTTTCACGGCCCGACCCTCGCCTTCAAGGATCTGGCGATGCAACTGGTCGCGCGTCTCATGGATCACGCGCTGCATCAGCGCGGTGAGCGCAGAACCATTGTCGTGGCCACGTCCGGTGATACGGGCGGCGCTGCGGCGGAGGCCTTCAAGGGAAGCGGGCAGGTCGACGTGATGGTGCTGTTCCCGCGCGGACGCATCTCCGACGTGCAGCAGCGCATGATGACCACCGTTCCGGACAGTAATGTGCACGCCGTCGCGGTCGAAGGCACCTTCGACGATTGCCAGGCGTTGGTGAAGGCTATGTTCAATCATCACGCCTTCCGCGACCGCGTGCGCTTGTCTGGCGTCAATTCAATCAACTGGGCGCGCATCATGGCGCAGGCCGTCTACTATTTCACGGCCGCGGTGGCGCTCGGGGGGCCGCATCGAAAAATCGCCTTCACCGTGCCGACCGGGAACTTTGGCGACGTCTATGCCGGCTATGTGGCCGCACGCATGGGGCTGCCGGTTGATCGCCTTGTGGTTGCGACAAACACCAACGACATCCTTGCGCGGACCTTTGCCACCGGCACTTACGAAATCCGCGACGTTGTTGCGACCATGTCGCCGTCGATGGACATTCAGGTTTCGTCAAACTTCGAACGTCTGCTGTTCGATGCGAACGGCCGCGACGCAGCTTCGGTTCGCACGCTGATGGGCTCGCTAGCGCAATCGCGCCGATTTGTGGTGTCGGCGCAGGCACTCAAGGAATTACGCAGGCTCTTCAGCGCCAATCGCGCCGACGAAGAGGAGTGTGCCGCTGAAATTCGCGCCTGGATGAAAGAGGCGAATTATTGCGTCGATCCGCATACGGCGATCGCCCTGGCGGTTGCCGAGAAAGAGACCCGCGATGCGTCTGTCCCGATGGTGGTGTTGTCGACCGCGCACCCCGCGAAATTTCCGGCTGCGGTAAAGGCCGCTTGCGGCGTCGAGCCGCCGCTACCCGACTGGTTGGCCGATCTGCCGAAGCGGAAGGAGCGGGTGACGGTGCTGCCGGCCGATCAGGTAGCCGTCGAACGGTTTGTGGCGTCGGCCTCGCGTGCCGCGCGTGAAGGAGCAGCGGCATGACTGTGCAAGTGACTCGTCTTCCGTCCGGCCTGTCGGTCATTACTGACCGGATGGCACACCTCGAAACCGCGTCGATGGGCATATGGATCGCCTCCGGCAGCCGCAACGAGAAGCCCGACGAGCACGGAATTTCGCATCTGCTCGAGCATATGGCGTTCAAGGGCACGAAGCGCCGTACCGCGCGCCAGATTGCCGAAGCAATCGAGGCTGTCGGCGGTGATCTCAACGCAGCAACGAGCGTCGAAATCAACCGGCTACTTCGCGCGTGTGCTCAAGGCGGACGTGCCGCTCGCGATCGACGTGCTGTCTGACATTCTTTCGGACCCGACATTCGACGCGGAAGAACTCAGACGCGAGCAGAACGTCATCGTGCAGGAGATAGGCGCGACCGAAGATGCGCCGGACGATCTGGTGTTCGACCGGCTGCAGGAAACGGCGTTTCCGTCGCAGTCGGTTGGCCGTTCCATCCTGGGCACGCCGGATACTGTGCGCTCATTCAATCCGATGCGTTTGCGCGCCTATCTGTCGCGGAACTACACGGCTCCGGGCATGGTCGTCGCTGCGGCCGGCGCGGTCGATCACGCCGCGATCGTTGCCGATGTCGAAAAGCGTTTTGCGGGCTTTACGGGACCCGCGGCACCGGCGCCGGAACCGGCCAACTTCCGCGGCGGCACGCGCGTGGAGGCGCGTGATCTGGAGCAGGTCCATATCGCCATGGCACTGGAAGGGTTGCCGGTGCGCGACGAGCAGCTTTACAGCCTGCAGGTGTTCACGAGCGTGCTGGGCGGCGGCATGTCGTCGCGCCTGTTTCAGGAAGTGCGCGAAATCAGGGGTCTCTGTTATTCGATCCATGCTTTTCACATGCCTTACGCGGACACTGGTCTGTTCGCGCTCTATGCCGGCACTGACGAAACCGATGCGCCGGAACTGATGCGCGTGGTGATCGATCAGATCGGCAATGCCACCGAGACCCTCAACGACACCGAGATCAATCGTGCCAAGGCGCAGATGAAAGCAGGGCTGCTGATGGCGTTGGAAAGCTCCGAGGCGCGTGTCGGGCAACTGGCGCGGCAGATGCTTGCCTATGGCAGGCCGATTCCGCTCGACGAGATCGTGGCGAAAGTCGACGCCGTCACGATCGCAAGCGCACGTGCCGCAGGTGCCGCGTTGATCAGCCGCGCAAAGCCTGCGATCGCGGCGCTCGGACCCGGCAACGGCCTTGCCAGCACTGCCGCGATCGCTGAGAGTTTATTTCGCCGCGCAGCCTGAACCGCGCGACCGGCCTTAAGTCCATGGCACTCTTCCGAACCGTCAGCTTCAACGATATCATCCCGGGCATCACGGGCGCCGGCGTGACGTTGCGGGCGCCGCACAGCGGCGACTTTGCCGAATGGGCTGCGTTGCGCGCAGCCAGCCGAAATTTCCTCGTGCCGTGGGAGCCGACCTGGCCGTCGGACGATCTTACGCGGGGCGCCTTTCGGCGGCGGCTCAAACGCTACGCCGAGGACCAGCGTAGCGACCTGGCCTATGCGTTCCTGATCTTCCGAAATGAAGATAACGCGATGGTGGGGGGTCTGACGCTCGCCAATATTCGCCGCGGCGTCGCACAGGCAGGCAGCATCGGCTACTGGGTCGGCGAGCGCTTCGCGCGCAAAGGCTACATGACCGCCGGAGTGCGCGCGCTGATCCCGTACAGCTTCACCACGTTGCGGCTGCACAGGCTGGAGGCGGCCTGCATCCCGAACAACACGGCATCGGTTCGCCTGCTTGAAAAGACCGGATTTAAGCGCGAAGGCTATGCGCGCGGCTATCTTTGCATTAACGGGATCTGGCAGGATCACCTGTTGTATGCGCGCCTTAAGGACGACACCGACTGAGCCGGTGCCTTGGGATTGCCGATCTTCACTTGCTATAACGGGACAGGGCACTGGTTCACATGTGGAACGAGGGATCGTGGTGAAGGGAACCAGACGGGCAGCAACTGTTCCGGCGGGGACGACGGCGTTTATCTGCTTGGCGCTAGGTCTGGCGGGCTGCGGCTCGACCAGTGTGTTCAGCACATCCGCGTTGGATCTGTTCAGTACCTCATCGAAGGCGACGTCGGGCGATGCCGGTGTCGCCGCCGATCCGAATGCCGATGTTGAATGCCCCGGCATTGAAGTACGGAGCGGCGCCGCGACATTGATGATCGGCAGCAAGCCGGGTGAGGGCGAGCCGTCTGCGCTTGACCTGCGTTATCAGGCCACGATCATACGCACGGCACGCGAATGCCGGGTCGCAGCCGGCGTCATGACCATGAAGGTCGGCATCGAGGGACGCGTCATCACCGGTCCGGCGGGTGGGCCGGGCACGGTCGACGTGCCGCTTCGGCTTGCCGTCGTGCAGGCAGGCATCAATCCCAAGACCATCTTGTCGAAGTTTGTGCGCGAGCAGGTGACAATTGAGAACGCGGTCGATCGCGTCACCTTTACGCACATCGACCCGGAGATTTCATTTCCGATGCCACAGCCCGCCGCCAATATCGACGCCTATGTCGTGTATGTCGGATTTGATCCTCTGGGGGCGCAGCAGGAAAAGAAAAAACCGGCGGCGAAAACGAAGCCTCGCGTTGCCCCCAAGCCGCGCCAAAGCTGAACAAGGCGCTACCAACCCGCAGGTCGATGATGGCGCGTTTGAGCACCCGCAGCTCCATAATCACTTCGCAGGCGCCGGCGGCACGCAGCTGATCGGCGGTGTCGCTGCCGGCGTGGCTTGCGCCGGCGAAACCGATCACCGTCATTCCGGCAACCACACCAGCGGTCACGCCAACTGGTGAATCTTACACGACGATGCAGGCTTTGGGCTCGACGCCCATTTTGCCGGCGGCGTGCAGAAAAAGGTGCAGCGAAGCCGGCCGGTAATTTACGCCAGTCGCGGACGTCCACTTGCCGAAAATGTCCGGTTGGGCGTCCGGTGAAAAGCGGCGATCCGCCCGAGAAAATCGGCTGTCGAACGCACTGACTCCAGATCCGAATCAGTTGGGGAGGATAGGGACGGAATCGCGACGCAATTGGCGCCGCGCGCAGCCACCGACAATTGTACACATCCGCAGATAATTCCGCCGGAGGCCGCTTAAAGCGATTGCAAATGCCTGACAGCCGCGCGCAGCTAGTTCAGCTTCTTGCGGACGTCGTCGATGCCCTTGGCGATCAGATCGCCCGCGAGTCTTCCCTTCGTCTCGGCGCTGAGAATTTTCTCCGCGGCGGCGATGGCGGCTTCGGCAGCCGCGCTGCGTACGTCGGCGGCGGCCTGCGCTTCGGCCTGCGCGATCTTGGTTTCGGCCATCTTCGTGCGCCGCGCGACAAAGTCCTCGATCCGGACCTTGGCCTCGGCAGCCATACGCTCGGCCTCGGCTTTCGCGCCGGAGATGATGTCCTGCGCCTCGCCTTCGGCGGCCTGGCGCTTGCGCTGATATTCGGCTAGCAGCTCCGCCGCCTCGTCCTTGAGCTTGCGGGCTTCGTCGAGCTCGGCCTTGATGCGCGCCGCCCGGTCATCGAGCGATTTCGTGATCATTCGATGCACGCCGAGATAGCCCAGCACGCCGACGAACAAGACGAAGGCAAGGGCAACCCAGGTTTCTGCCTCCATCAGCATGGCTACGAGCCTTTCAGCACGTCGGCGACGGCGGCCGTGACGGCCTTTTCGTTCGGCGCCTGGCCGATCAGGCGCTCGACAATTGCGCGCGTCGCGTCCTCGGCGATACCGCGCACGTTGCCCATGGCGGCCTGCTTGGTAGCCGCTATGGTTTTTTCGGCCTCAACGAGCTTCGTATTGAGTTCGCCGTCGAGGGTCTTCCGACGCGCGTCCGCTTCCGCGGCCTGCCGCTCACGCATCTCGTTCGCGATTGCTTGCGCGCGGTTACGGGCATCGGCCAGAGCCTTTTCGTAGGCGGCGACGGCGGCGTCGGATTCGCCCTTCAGGCGGGATGCATCGGCAAGATCGTCTTCGATGCGCTTCTGCCGGCTCTCGATGATCGAGGCAACGCGCGGCAGCGCCAGCTTGGCCATGAGCACGTAAAGCAGGACGAAAGCGATCGCCAGCCACACGAGCTGCGAAGCAAAGGTTTGCGACTGGAACGGCGGAAATCCGCCGTGCCCGCCCTGCGCAGGGTGTTCAGTGCTCGCGGTGTGGGTCGGCTCGGCCATCGTCAGCCCCGGTCGGGACTCTCTTAGAGCGCGAACAGCAGCAGGAGTGCGATCAGCAGCGAGAAGATGCCGAGCGCTTCAGTGATGGCGAACCCGAAGATCAGGTTGCCGAACTGGCCCTGGGCCGCCGACGGATTGCGCAGCGCGGCTGCGAGGTAGTTGCCGAAGATGATGCCCACGCCGACGCCGGCCCCGCCCATGCCGATGCAAGCAATGCCCGCACCGATGTATTTTGCTGCCACTGGATCCATAACGAACTCCTTCTAGTTTTCCGGTCGAGCCTTAGTGGCCCGGGTGAATCGCATCGTTGAGGTAGATGCAGGTGAGGATGGCGAAGACATAGGCCTGCAGGAAAGCGACCAGCGTCTCCAGCGCGAAAAGAACGACAACCATTGCGAAAGGCAGCATGCTGCCCACCCAGCCAATGGCGCCGAGGCTTCCACCTAGGAGGATAATAAAGCCGGCGAAGACCTTCAGCGTAATATGTCCCGCAAGCATATTGGCGAACAATCGCACACTGTGCGAGATCGGCCGAGACACGAACGACAGGATTTCGATCGCCACGATCAGCGGCAAAATGTAGATAGGCACACCCTTCGGCACGAACAGGTTGAAGAAGTGCAGCCCGTGCCGCAACAGGCCGTAGATCAGCACGGTCAGGAACACCGTGATGGCCAGTGCGGCGGTGACGATGATGTGGCTGGTGACGGTGAACGCATAGGGGATGAGCCCGAGCATGTTCAGCGTCAGCACGAACATGAAGATCGAGAAGACAAAGGGAAAGAATTTCATCCCTTCGGAGCCGGCCGTCGAGCGTATCGTCGAGGCGACGAATTCGTAGGAAATCTCCGCCGCCGATTGCAGGCGGGACGGCACCAGGCTGCGCTTGGCCGTCGCGCCGACCAGGAATACCGTGAGCCCGACGACCGCGAGCATCATAAAAGCTGCGGAATTGGTGAAGGCGATCTCTACGTTGCCGATTTTGGCGACAGGAAAGAGATTGGTGATCTGGAACTGGTGAATAGGATCAACGGTCATGAGTGCTCGTCGTCGTTCAGTTGCCTGTCGCGTACGACCCCTGCCGCCCGCATCACGTTGAGAACGCCGGCCGCGAAGCCGAGCAGAAGAAACACAATGAGCCCCCACGGCGAAATGCCCAGCCAGCGATCGAGCAGCCAGCCAATCACCGCGCCCACAAGCACGCCTGCCACCAATTCGGTCGACAGCCGGAAGCCGCGGGCGAACCCCGAAAGATCGGCGGCCTGACGAGGACCGGAACCGTTTTCGGATGGCCGGTTCGTCTTTGCGAGCCGGTTGCCGAGACGCTGGAGCCTCGCGGAGAGAGCGGCCTCGTCGTCCGGCGGTTCGTTGCGATTACCAGTGCCGCGCGGGCCGTCAGCCATGCTTTCGACTCGCGTGGATTTCAGGTTTCGCGTGTTCCGCCGCCCTAAAAGCCGCGCGGACCATACTTATGGCATTTATGCGAGTCAAGGAAACGGGACCGCGACATAAGTGTTTGATAACAGGGAGCAAACGTCTGATTTTGCTTCTGCGGAACCGACCGTGTCGCGGCGCTGCCGGGCGGCATTCCCGGGACAACTGGCGTTTGGGTTTGGCGTGCATGGCGCCGATGCTACGCTTAGAAATTCCCAGCGTCGAACCGAAGGAAGAAAACATGCGTGCCTCGATGCTCGCTCTTGCCGGGATTCTCGTTTGCTCCGCCTCCGCCGCGTCGGCGCAGGCCGTGATCGATGTGGAAGGTCCACGCGCCGCCCAACCGCCGGCGCAGGATCGGCCGACGGCACAACCCGAGCCCCAGGTCGTGCCCCAAGTCGTTCCGCAGGCTGCGCCGAAGGCCGAAAGTCCGGCCCAGCCGAAGGATGAAAGCCCTGCGGTGCCGGCAGGCGGTGGCCGGTTCACGTTCAATCGTATCGACAACGGATTCCTGCGGCTCGACACACAAAACGGCCAGGTTGCCTATTGCCGTGCGCAGGCGGCCGGCTGGTCATGTCAGGCTGTGCCCGAGAACCGGTCCGAACTGGAAGCCGATGTCGCACGCCTGCAAGTGGACATGAAGGATCTGAAGACCTTGAAATCGGACATTGTGCGCTTGCGCGACGAAATCGCCATGCTGAGGCGAGAGGTCGCGGCGCTCAAAGAGCCTCCTCCTCCGCGGCCGCCGGCAGAGCTGACGCCGCCGGACAAAGGTCCGGACGTGACGATCAGATTGCCCACGCATGAAGATGTTGCACGCGCCCGCGCGTTCATTGAAAAGACATGGCACCGTCTGGTCGAGATGATCAACGCGGTGCAAAAGGACATGATGCAGAAGGGCTGAGTTCTCCACGCAACGCGAGTCCATGCCGCGCCGCATGTCCACCATTATCGAAGCCGCGCCGCAGCTGATCGCCGGCGCGACCCTGCACGTCGACACGCCGGGTGTAGGGTTCACCGACATTACCGACAACGCGGTGGGCTTTGTCGCAAAGGCGGGAGCCGGCGACGGCGTTCTATTGATCTACCTGCGTCACACCTCGGCTTCGTTGACGATCCAGGAAAACGCCGATCCTGACGTGCAGGCCGATCTTGTTGCCGCGCTCGACCGGCTCGCGCCCGAGGACGCACCGTGGATCCACGACGTCGAAGGGCCCGACGACATGCCGGCTCATGTCAAGGCGATGCTCAATGGCGTGTCTCTGCACGTGCCGGTCACTGCCGGCAAGCTCGCGCTCGGCGCTTGGCAGGGAATCTATTTAATCGAACATCGGCGCAAGCCGCACAGCCGGGAAATTATTTTGCAGTTTGTTGGTGCTCGAATGTGAACGTTCGGCAGGTCCATCATTGTGCCGCTCTGCGTCAAGCAACAGAGTCGCGTATGAAAAAACGCCCCGGCAAGCGGGGCGTTTTCTTCCGGAGTGTGCCGGGCCGAGTGGCCCGGCACATGATCGGCCTTGTCTTGCTAAGCTCTAACCGCTGCCGGCTTCCAGATGCTGATCTTGCGGGTCTCCGGCATCACAAACAGTGCGATGATGAAGCACACCGCCGGGACCACGATCGGGTAGAGCAGCGCGTAGCCGATGCTGCCACTGGCTGCGAACATCGCCGAGGTGATGAACGGCACCAGTCCGCCGCCCCAGCCGTTGCCGATGTGATACGGCACCGACACCGACGTGTAGCGAATCCTGGCCGGGAAGAATTCCGCCAGGAACGCGCCGACCGGCCCGTACACCATCCCCACGTAGTTCACGAGGATGAAGATGATGAAGATCGCGATCGGATAGTTGATGTTGCCGGGCACGGTGACCGTTCCCAGCCATAGATACAGCGGATAGTACGTAATTGACGCAAGCAACATGCCGCCCAGGATCACCGGCTTGCGGCCGATCTTGTCGGACAGCCAGCCATACAGGATCAAGCTCGGCGTTGCGAGAAGCAGCGCGGCTCCCACGATGTAGGCCGAGTGCAGCGGGTCCACCTTGGAAACCTGCTGCAGGAAGTACAGTGCCCAGAACTGACCCGAGTACCAGACCACGCCTTGCCCGATCAGCACGACGGTGGCGATCAGGACGTATTTGATATTCGCGCGCCCGAAGGCTTCCTTCCAGGGGTTCTTCACCATCTGCCCCTTGGCCTTGATCTCCTCGAAGATCGGTGTCTCCTGGAGTTGGAGCCGGATCCAGATTGCGATCGCTACCAACAGGAAGGACACCAGGAACGGAACGCGCCACGCCCACGCGTTGAACACTTCGTTGCCAAAATACGTGCGCGTGCCGATGATTACGCCCAGCGAGACGACGATGCCGAGCGTCGGCGAGGTCTGTAGCCAGCCGGTGTAGTAGCCGCGGTGTTCGTCTGGCACGTGCTCGGCAACGTAGGTGATGGCGCCACCGTACTCGCCGCCCAAGCACAGGCCCTGGATCATCCGCATGCCGAAGAGGAGAAACGCGGCGGTCAAACCGATTTCCGCGTAGGTCGGAATCAACCCGATCGCCCCCGTGCCGATGCCCATTCCGGTCAGTGTAAGAAGGAATGTGTACTTGCGGCCTACGCGGTCGCCCATCCATCCGAACAGGAAGGCCCCCAGCGGACGGATCAGGAATCCGGCGGTGAACAGCGCAATCGTGCTCAGCAGCGCCGCCACCGGATGGCTCTGTTCGAAGAACTTGACCGACAAGACCGCGGCCAAGCTGCCGAAGATATAGAAGTCGTACCACTCGATGACGTTTCCTACTGCCGCGGCGATGATCACACGCCGGAAGTCTGTTGGCACTTGTGGACCAGCCATTTTCGTTCTCCTGCTAGCAGGGCTTCGTCGCTTCGCAGGGTGCTGCTTGATTTGTCTGTCGCCCCCATCGAAACGCCCCCCAATTGTTGATGTGCACGACGTCCCGAATTGACGTCGCAATTTTGCTTGCCCGGTTCTTCTGTGCCCGCTTTGAAGTGAAAAAACTCTACATCGCAGACTATCGGCGGATTATTCGACTTTGGGCCTAAGATGATCGTATAAGGCGTTGGCCGATTGTCGAAATTTGATAGGGCAATCAAGCACAGAGCAACGCTTGCGGCCGCGAAGTTGCGGTCCAGCGGCGGAAGTGAACTTTAGTCTTACGTGTCGTTATTTGCCGCTGCGGAAAGAGCAGTATCATCGTCACGCGCGATGGTTCGCGGCAGTCCAACCGCTCAAATGGACATTGAGTAGCGAATAGTCGGTCTATCGCACGCTAGAGGCCAACAAAGTCGCGGAGCTTTTTAACTGTTGCCGCGGCGTCCTTGGCTTCCTCGGTGGTTAGAACTATGATCTCGCCGGACCGCCTGTGCAAGACGCTGTGATGGATCATCGCGCCTGAAAGCCCGTCCTTGTCCGATTTCACTGCTATGTCGTCGATATCGGCGAGTGCAAACTCGATGGGCTTTTTGCTCCACAACAGCACTTTTTGCTGGAGCGTTGCCTTGCCGGAGTCCTTATCGAGCGTCAGTGTCGTCGAACCTTCCTTCAAAACGAGCTTGCGCGGAGTGTCTTCGATCTTGGCCATGGCAGGTCCCTCACCGGTAGCGAGCTGGCTCATAATACTAAAAGTAGGAAGAGGCCGTCCAAGGGGCGGGATTTGCTAAAGCTTGTCGGCTATTTGCCCAGAATAGAAAAGACCAATGCCATCACCCACATCGCAATCGCAATCGCGGCGGTCCATCGTGCGAAGGTGAGATAGGTTTCGTGCAGCACGGTTGAGCTCGCCCACTGGGCATGTTCTGCGCGCGGGCCTTTGTTCTTTCGGGCAGATAAAGCCACATCTCGGTCTCTGCGGTATTTTTTGGTCCGAGCCTCGTAAGCCTTGAGGATCAGGATGCGGACATCATGGTGGTCAGAAATCCGCCGGCCTGGAAGGCCAGCGCGGCTCGAAAGACATGCCGATCATGACGCAGAAGATCGCGAGCGAGCCGAAGCCGCATGCGCGCAAGACAATTTCGTAAGCGATGCGGCGCATGTTTTCCATGGCGGAATAATCCCGCGGTCTCGTCAACGGTTCGGCGAGGTCAACCCTCCGATGGTCCGCCGGAATTTAGCGGAAAATCCGCACGCTGTGCTCACAATCGTGTGGCACGGAGCGATGCCAGCCGTCAGAGGCCTATGTTGAAGAAATTGCCCATCGCCGGGAGCGTAAGAATCGCCGTCCCGGCAAGCCAAATCCACAGCGAGGCCTCGGTCGAATCGTCCTTGGCGCCGATGAACCGCTCGTAGATCGCCGCCGGAATGCCGCCAAGGATGATCGTGGCGGTCGAAACCATCAGCGACGAGAACATCAGAGTCAGCGGCACGCTGCCGAACAGCAGCGCGGGCGCCAGGATCTGCATATGAATCAGCGCGAAGACAGCGCATCAGCTGATTGAACAGGCCGTTGACCATCCCGAAGAAGGCGATGCCGACGTAGTAGAAATTGCGTTCCATGGCGCTCAGCTCATGCCTGCGGGACTGCGCCCGCAACAGGAACACATAGAGCAGAGCACGCGCAGCCAGAACAGCCAGACGAAGCCGAACAGCCAGATGACGACGGGAGCCGCCGCCTTCGGCGTGACCAGCGCCACGGCGGCGACCACGGGATCGGTGATGCGGCAGAAGAAACGCCAGATGTAGTTCGACGAGTCCGGCTCGACGAAAAGCGCGAGCAGGGCGCGGCCGAGCAGCGTGTACATCAGCGCCGCCAGAACGAAGTTCGGCAGGTGGAAATACCAGTAGGTGAGGAAGCGAACGGTGGCGCTCACGGCGCGAACTCCGCAGATGCGCACAATGGCGGCGGCCATGCGACGCGGCAAGGACGATGCCACAAAAGAAGCGGGGCCCCGAGGACCCCGCTCCGTAGATCTGAGCATGATGACGCTCAGCGTCTTCTCTTCGAGTACGGTCCTGCCGCGCGGCTTGCGGATCTCGTCGATGAAGGCCTGCATTTCCGCTCGATGGCGCCTTCGTCATCAAGCTGACGATCTAGATCACCAGGAAGCCGAGCGGCATGCCCAGCAATCCGCAGTTGATGTTGTTGAGGTCGAACCAGCCGACCTTGTTGGCCAGCGGATTCGCGCGCGCTCGCCGGTACGTCGGCGAGCCACTTCGGATCGGCCATGACCTGCGACATCGATCAGCGGCGTGCCGGTGTCGGGTTCAGCAGCGACGTCATGCCGAAATAGGTGACGCCCGCCTGGGGGAAGTACCTCGAGG